>NZ_JBFBGY010000003.1:0-670612 GCF_040684875.1 Microbacterium sp. NPDC089320 | reverse complement strand
TCTCCCCCGGGGGGCGTGCCTGGGGGGGTTTGGCCCCTTTCCGCGTCGCCCCGCCCCCCCCCCCGCCCCCCCCCTCCCCACCCGCGCGGGCCGGGGGGCCCCCCCCCCCCCCCGCGGACCTCTGCTGCGCGGGCATAGGCGATCGCGTGCTGATGGGCGGTCAGCGGCCACTCGCGCGCACTCAGGTCGGGGGATCCCTCAGGGATGCCCTCGCCGAGCGCATCGCGGATGTCCTGCGTGAGCTCGGTGTCGGCACCGAGCAGGTGCACCCAGGACGCGCCGACCTCCCGCTGTAGATCCCGGGTCACCGCGTTGTCCGGCACGAGCACGGGTCGGTCGAGTGACAGCGCCAGGAGCGCCACTCCGGAGTTGTGCAGCTGACGGTAGGGGAGCACGACGAGTGAGGATGTCGAGATGATCTCGACTATCCGCCGATCGTCGACGAAGTCCAGCTCCAGGGTGATCCGATCCGATCCTGATGCGTTCTCGGTGAGCGTCTCGCCCAGAGCGGCATCTGCGGGCTTCCCCGCCACGTGGAGCCGGAAGGCGCCGTCGCCCGAGTCGTCGGCGACAGCCGCCACCAGCTCTTCCATGCCCTTGTAGGGGCGGATGTGTCCGACGACGCTCACGAGACCCTCGGTAGCTTCGAGTCGCGGAAACGACGCGAAGTGATCGCGGTAGTGCCCGTGCGGGATCAGCATTCGCTCCGCTGCCGTTTCGGTGTGCGTGCGTTCGTTCAGGATGATCCACAGGGTGGTCAGGCGGTTCCATCGGCGGAGGATCGCGCCGTCCACCCTCGAGGTGGACTCGTGCGGTCGTTCGTTGTGAGCCGTCCTCACGAGAGCGGTCTTCGTCACTGCGAGGCGCGTCTGAAGGGTCGACGTCAGGATGCGTCGGGCCCAGCGCTTCGGACCGCTCGATGCAGATGTGAAGATCTCGGGCCAGTGGACGTGCAAGACGTCATAGCGGCCGAGGACGGCCGAACGCCACGAGAACAGCTGCACGTCCACTTCGCGTCCCACCGCGTCGACGAGCTGCACGATATAGGGATTCGTCGTGTCCCGGATGGCCGGTGTCGACATCATGACCCTGAGGCGTCTCGTGCTCATCGTAGAGGGAGCTTCCTGCGCCACGGTGACTCCTCGAAGCGAAGATGGGGCCCCGCCAGGGCGAGCCCGAGTGCGAGACCGAAGAAGGGGGCTGAACTGTAGATCGGGTTGAAGAAGAGGTTCCATGCGGTGATGATGACCGCGAACAGCAGCAGAGCCGTGGCGGTCCCGCGCGCCAACTCCACGGCGACCCGGCGCACCATGACGACGACTGCGATCACGAGGAAGATCACGACCGGCCAACCGAAATACGCCCACAGGTCGCCTGTCACGGAATGCAGCTCGAACTTCGTCGGCCCGAACATGAAGTTCTCGACGTAGCCGTTGTTGGGGTCGTAGTTGATCACCTGCATTCCGGACTTCGCCACGAGGATGTCGGTCGGGGAGGCGATCGTGCCTGCACCGAATCCGAGCGGACGGCTGAGGAACAGGGCCGCGGTCGCCGCCAGCTCGGGACGCCCCCCGACGAGGATCGAACCCGCTCGGTCCTGCTGCTCGACGGAACGAGCCTGGGCGTCCTCGCCGAGGTAACCCTCGACGAGCAGACTCGTCCCGATCACATAGACGGTGACGCCGATGGCCGCCGCCCAGACGAGGACTTTGGCCGCCGACATCCGCTTGTTCGAGATCCGAGGCATCGCCTGCCACACGAGCAGTAGCAGCACGATGGTGAACACTCCGAAGAACGCGCGTGAGTCCATCGCCACGGACACGAGAGCCAGACCGCCGAGGGCGATCATGTCCGACAGTCGCCGTCGTGATCGCAGGGTGAGTGACAGCACGATGACCGCGACCGGAAGCCCGATCGCGAACTTCCACGGGTTCTCGGCGAACGTCGAAGGGCGCATGACGGCTGCCGCGACCATGCCGAGGCCGAACGTCACGCCGATCGTCCACAGCGGGACGAATCGCTGCGCCCACACCACGACGCCGGCGACCATGGGCACGCTCAGGAAAAGCAGGGTGGTAGCGATAAGCGTGCTCTGTGAGCTCTCGTGGTCCTGCGCAGCGACCGCCGTCAGCCAGACGCCGGACACGGCCGAGAGAGCGGCGGTGATCGCCAGCCAGAAGCCGGCCTTGCTCGCAGCCAGCCGCGGCACCCACAGGGGGAGCAGAGCGAGCGCCAAGACCTGGCCGACGCTGACGCCGGAGCCGACGAAGATGCGAGCGCCGATCAGGAAGAGGGTCAGCAGGGCGAGCGCCGCCTCCGCATCGGTGAAGAAGGTGCGGTGCAGACGTGTGAGTCCAGGCGCGATCGTCATCGTGCGTGACCCCCCTCGTCCGCGTGCGGCTGTAGTATTACCCACATCGAGTCTACGGGCTCATCGGGGCGGAATACTGGGGGTATCGGGAGTGGTCTCTCAGCGCGCATCTTTGGGGGATGCGGCCGCACGCGGAGCGAGTGTGACACTCGCCGGACAGCTGTACCGGACGGTCCTCCAATTCGTCTCGATCTTCGTCCTCGCGCGCTTGCTGACACCCGACGACTTCGGCCTGATCGCCATGGTGGCCGCGGTGATCGGCATCTCGGAGCTCTTCCGTGACTTCGGGCTGTCGAGCGCTGCCATCCAGGCCAAGCACGTCTCGATCGGTGAGCGCACGAACCTGTTCTGGGTGAACACCGCCCTCGGTGCGGGCTGCGCCGTCATCGTCGCTCTTGCCGCGCCGCTGGTCGGTCTGCTCTACTCGAACGACCAGGTGCCGGCGATCGTGGTGGTGATGTCGATCGGCTTCGTGCTGAGCGGCATGGTGACGCAGTACCGGGCCGATCTGACCCGCCGGATGCGATTCCTCGGACTCTCGGTCACCGAAGCCGTCGCCCCCACCGTCGGGTTCGCCGTCGGCATCGTCCTCGCGCTGCAGGGATTCGGCTACTGGGCGCTGGTCGTGCAGCAGCTGTCCTCGTCGCTGGTGCTCCTGGTGCTGTCCGTCGCCATCGCCCGCTGGCTCCCCGGACTTCCGCAGCGGCGCACATCGATCCGGCGATTCATGAGATTCGGCGCGGCGCTCTTCGCGACCCAGCTGATCTCGTACGGAACCAAGAACGTCGACAACATCGCGATCGGTGTCGTATGGGGTGCGGGCCCGCTCGGCTACTACGACCGTGCGTACCAGCTCCTGATGGCGCCGCTCAACCAGATCAACGCGCCGATGACGCGTGTCGCGCTTCCTGTTCTCTCTCGAATCCACGAGGAGCGGGAGCGGTTCGCGGGCTACCTGCTGAAAGCGCAGATCGTCGGCGGATACGCGACGGCGACGCTCTTCGCCCTCGCGGCGGGGATGGCCCCGGCGATCGTCGATGTGCTCTTCGGCCCGCAATGGGCTCCGATGGCTCCGATCTTCGCGGTGCTGGCCATCGGCGGAGTTCTTCGCGCTACGGCGCAGGTCTCTTACTGGATGTTCCTCGCGACCGCGAACACCGGCGCCCAGCTGCGCATGTTCCTCGTCGTGCGTCCGATCATGATCGTGATCATCCTGGCCGGACTCCCATGGGGTGCGCTCGGCGTCGCGGTCGGAAGCACGGCAGCGTACGCGCTGCACTGGATCGCTTCGCTCATCTGGGCTTCCCGAGTGACAGGCGTCCCGGCGAAGCCGCTCATCTCCAACATCCTCCGGATCCTCCTGACCGTCTCCGTGCCGTGCGGTCTCCTCGCTCTGGGCATCAGCGCGCTGGGCTGGGCGTCGATCGCGACGGTCCTCGTCGCGGTGGGCGCCAGCGTCGTCTACCTGCTGCTCCTCACCCTCGTTTCGCGTCGCACCCGGGAGGATCTGCTCACCGTGGTCTCGTTCATCCGTCGCTCGCTCGGCAAGCGGTCGCGATGAACGGGTTCGCTCGCGAGCGTGCGGCCAAGTCCGCGTTGGCCGCGGCCCTCCGTGATCGCAGCGGCGCCCTCGCGCCGGGCCGTTGGAGGATCCTGGACACCAGGTCGGCGGTTCTTCCCGCGCCGGGCGAGGGCTGGTGGGCTATCTTCTCTCAGGTGGAACGGCGCCGCGGAGTGAAGAGGGCGATGCTCGACATCCGACGCCTTCTCGCGTCGCCGAGGCGCACGGACGTCGATGGGCCGGAGGCGGGGACGGACTCCGCGCACCTCCCGGTCCGGGTCCTGATGACCAAGGACGGCGGGCTCGTCGGCTTCGACCGCGCCGATTCGACTGTCACTCACCTGCGCCGCACACCCCTCCCTCCGGAGTATCGTCAGCGTCGTCGCGAGCTCGGCGAGGTCTACGCCGCCGTGGAGTGGCATCTCGACGATGAGGGCACGCTGCTGACCGAGGCGCGCGTTCCGGGTCGTCCCGCTCGGTACTGGGCCATGGCAGACCGCATCGCACTGCTGCGCGTCGTCCTCGAGCTGTCGACGGCCCGTCTCACGCGTGACACTCCGCGCGCTCCCCTTGTGGCCGACTCCCGTGCGGCGCTCGGCGCGCTGTCCGGCGAGCCGCGGTGGGACCGCGTGGCGAGAGTCGCAGAAATCGTGGGAGACGTGCCGTGGGTCGTTTCACACGGCGACCTCACGCCGGAGAACATTCTCGGCCACGGAGCCGAGGAGTGGGGACCGATCGATTTCGAGGACGCGCGTCCCGCCCCGTTCTTCTACGATGCGCTGTCGCTGGCGGTCAGAGACGGCGAGATGCGCGCCGCGCTGTCGCGAGGCGATCTTGCGAAGGAGTGGCGCGACCTGCTGGCGGCCGCAGGAGTCGACTCGTCGATCCTCACTCCGACGATCGCGATGGACGTCGTCGCCGTGACCGCGGCAGAACACCACCGCCGCGAACACGGCGGCGACTTCGCCTACACGCTGGCGTCGCTCAGCTGAGGCGCATCACCGAGCGATCTTCGCCGACTCGTTCTTCTCCGACTTCTTCTTGGCAGAGGCCTGCTTCTCTGAGGCGCGCGTCTCGGGTGTCTTCTTCCCGCTCGCCACGTCTGCCGGCGCCGCATCCTCGTAGTAGCTCGACGAGGAGTGCTCGGGCGGAACCGCATTCAGCACGAAGCCGATCACGCGGGCTCCGGCACCGGTCAGGGTGTCGACAGCCCTGCGCAGCGACTGTCGGCGTGTGACCTTGTAGCGGCCGACCAGCAGGCTCGCGCCCGAGGCGCGCGCGAGAGTGAGCGTGTCACTCACCGGAAGCACCGGTGCGGAGTCGACGACCACGAAGTCGTAGTTCTCGCGCACCTCGCGCAGGAGATCCTGCATCGCCGTCGAGCTCACGATCTCGGTCGGGTTGGGCGGGCGCAGTCCGCTGGTGAGCACATCGATGTTCCGGGTGCCCCAGTTCTGGATGGAATCCGCGAGCGAGGCCTGGTGCGTGAGCGCTGTGGTGAGTCCCACCGACCCGTCGAGTCCGCACGCCTCCGCGATGCGCGGGCGACGGAGATCCGCGTCGATCAGAAGCACGCGCGGGCGGCGCTCCGCCAGAGCGAGCGTGAGGTTCACCGCCGTCGTCGTCTTGCCCTCGCCTGCGAATGCTGACGACACGACGACCATGCGGAGATCTCCGTCGATGTCCGCGAAGTCCAAGCTCGCGGCGAGACGTCGATATGCTTCACGCGTCGAGGCGGAGGAGTCCCACTGGCCGCTGATCGAAGACCGCTGAGACCGGCGCTTGCCGCTCGGGCGGGGCACGCGCCCCAGGAACGGAATACCGGCGGAACGCTCGGCGTCCTCTTCCGAGCGGATGCGAGTGTCCAGCAGCTGCTTGAGCACCGCGTAGATGACGGCGAGGATCAGGCCCAGTGCCGCACCGGTGATGGCGATCAAGCGGGTGTTGGGCGCGAACGGGAACTTCGGGACGCTCGGCGGTGTCACCGTCGTCAGGACGATCGACGGCCGCCCCGCGGCGTCTTTCGGGGAGAGGTCGCTGGTGACCGTCGCGAGCGAGTCCATGACGGCCTCAGCCGTCTCCTGAGCCTGCTGAGGATCGGTGCTGACGACGGTCAGGGTGACGATGACGGTATTGAGCTCCACCTCGGCGGAGATCGACTCGGCCAGGCCTTCGACGGTCTTGTCGAGCTTCAGGTCTTCAATGACCGGCTCGAGGACGGCGGGGGTCGTCGCGAGGTTCGCATACGACTGCATGAGGCTCTGAGTGTACTGCGACCCCTGGACCAGCTCGCTCACGGTGTCGCCGCGCTGCGAGGACACGTATGCGCTCGTGGTCGCCTCGTACTGGTCGGGCTGCACCGTGGCGTACGCGAAACCGGCGACCCCGCCGATCACGGTCGCAGCGACGAGCAGATACCACCGGTCTCGCAGAGCCGTGAGGTAATCCTTCAGATCCATGTTCTTCCCCCGTACCAAGTCCAGCTGCCTGCGATCCGTGTCGATTCGCCCCCCACAGGATTCACTCGCACAGAGCAGGCACGCAGGTGCGCTGTATAGCCTAGGGGCACCGGCATGTGAGGAGAATGAATGCGGCCCGATTCGGTGCTCGCCGTCTGTGCGGCGAATGTCTGCCGATCACCGGTGATCTCGTTCTTCATGGCTCGGGAGTTCTCGGCGCTCGGCGCGCCCGAGGGGTCGGTGTTCGCCTCGGCTGGGGCCAGCGCTCGCGGCGGTGTCGCGGTGTGCCACACCATGCGGTCGAGGTTGGCTGAGCGGGCAGGGTGGTCCGACTTCGCGGCGGGATACCGGTCGGTGCGACTGGTGCCGGAGCACATCGACGCGGCGGAGCTCATCCTCACAGCGACCGCGGCAGAGCGAGGGGCGGTCGCGCTCATGAGGCCATCGGCGCGGACGCGTACGTTCACCCTGCTCGAGGCTGCCGCACTCGCGGAGCACGCGGCCTCGGAGCGGGTCGCGGCGGCGGCATTCGACCTCTCGGCGCTCGCCGATCTGATGAACGCGCAGCGCGGGCTCGTCGAACCCGCGAAGCCGTCGCGTTGGCGCCGCCCGAGGCCGGAGTCGGTCTTCGACATCCCCGATGCGCATACGAGCCGGGCGCGCCACGAGCGCGTCCTGCGAACCGTCGAGATGGCGTCGACTCGTCTTGGCGCAGCTGTCAGGTCGCTCACGACAGCGCCCTGACGCGAGCGAAGGCGCGAGGAATCACGTCGGGTCGATCACGTGTCCGGTCACCGTCGACCGATACTGCTCGGGGGCGTGGCGATCGAGAGCGATGCGACGCGAGTCGTCGACGGCGTCCCGCATCTCCGGCCAGCGCTCGATGATCTGGGCGAGTGAGGCAGCGAGGGCCTCCGGGTCATCAGCCGGCACGAGTATCGATGTGGGGTAGCCTCCCGCGGCCTCACGGAGACCGCTGCTGTCGCTCGCGATCACCGGACGGCGGGCGAGGATGCCCTCGACCGCGGTGTTCCCGAAGGGCTCGTCGACGCGAGACGGTACGGTCAGCACGTCGGCGTCTTCGAGGAACGGCCAGATGCTCTGGTGAAATCCCGCGAAGACCACGTCGATGCCCGCATCAGCGGCACGGCGTCGCAGATCATCCTCGAACCACTCATACCCGGCGAAGACTGCACCTAGCAGCGTGACCCGCACGTCCTGGCCCGACTGAGCCAGTCGGGCAGCGGCGTCGATGACGACATCCGGTCCCTTGCGGGGAGAGAGGCGTCCGATGTAGAGGACCCGCAAAGGGCCATCGATGCTACGGCGCGGCGTGGCAGTGAGCTGAGGCGAGGCCACGCCGTTGTAGACGACGACGCTTCGGCGTGCGAGCTGCGGGAGCGCGTGCGTGATCGTGTCGAGGCTGAAGCGGCTGTTCACCAGTGTGCGGTGAGCCGCGAGATGCGGCAGGTAGAGCAGCGCGTTCACGAGGCGGTTTCCTGAAGCTTCGGCTTCATGTACGTGGCTCACGGCTCGGATGCCCCGGACGCGTGCGATGAGGGGCCACTGCGGCACGATGATCGTCGACACATATACGACGTCCGGGCGCACCCGACCGACCAGCCGCCAGGTTGCGCCGAGGCCGCGGAACATGTCGCGGAAGAGCGTGGGCAGGCCCCGCGGTGTGAGGAGGACCTTCCGCAGCACGAGCATCGGGAGGATGACGACTTCGGCACCGGCTCTGCGGAGTTCGACGTCGAGCATGCCGCGTGCAGGAAGTGCGACGACGACGCGCGCACCGCTGGCGACGAAGCCGATGACGCTCTCGAGCAGCATCCGGTCGGAGCCGAACATCTCGGCGCCGGGATGTGCGACGAGCACCGTCCGGGGTGAGGGGCCGGTCACCAGTCCTCCGCCCGTCGATGCGCACGGCGGGCGGTCCGGTGCACGCTGTGGCCGGCGGACAACCGGCGGGCAAGGTCTTCGTACGCGTCCGCGACCTCATCCCAACGGAACGCCGCCCGCGCTCGCTGCTGTGCGCGTCGGCCGCTCGCGCGCGTGCCGTCGACATCGGCCTCTGCGCGCTCGAAGGACGCCGCGGCCTCGTCGGGGGATGTGAAGAACCATCCGTCGCCGTCGAGCACCTCGCGGTTGAACGGAACGTCGAAGGCGATGGTCGCCGTGCCCGCGCCCATCGCCCTGAGCAGCGATGGGTTCGTGCCGCCGACGGAGTGACCGTGGTCGTAGGTCAGGGCGTGGAAGTAGAGGGCGTCGAGCAGTTCCTGGTCGTACACGCCGCCGACGAGCCGGATGCGATCGTCGCCCTCGGCGGCCTCCCGGACCCGCTCGGTGTACTCGTTGCTGTACGGGGCTGAGCCCACGACGACGAGGGGCAAGGACGCAGAACTGCGACGGTAGCCCTCGACGATCTCGAGCACGTGGTTCTCGGGTTCGAAACGCGCGACGATCAGGTGGTAGCCGCCCGGGCGGAGATCCAGTTCGTCGAGGCGGGCGTCGGCGACGGTGTCGAGGATCGGCGCGCCGTAGCGGATCATCTCGGTGGGCACGTCGAACTGGTGCGTGTAGTAGTCGGCGATGCCGGGCGCATCCGCGATCAGAGCGTCGCTCGTGCGAACGCCGAACTGCTCTGCCCACCGGTAGTAGGCCTTGCCGCGCGGGCCCCACTTCGACCGCCGCCACTCCAAGCCGTCCATGTGAAGCGCTGTGGGCACACGTCGCAGGCGGAACAGAGGCACGAACGGTGAATTCGCCGCGTTGAAGACGAATGCCGCATCCGGGCGCCGCCGGAAGATGAGGTGCAGCGCCGAGAATCCGGTGTGGCTCAGAGTCTCGACCTGCTTGACCGGAACGGCCGGAAGATGGACCACCCGCATCCCGAGGTACGTCTTCTCACGACTCTTCGACCCGCGCGTGTAGACGACGACCTGGTGGCCCCGGTCAGCGAGTCGCCGCCCGACCTCCTCGACAGCGGTCTCGAATCCTCCGTATGCCGCAGGCACTCCCCGTGTCCCCACCATCGCAATGGTGAGGGCATTCCCCTTGATCATGTAGTCAGTATGCCCCGCTGGGCTGCACCATGACCTTGGCGGTGCGCCACATGATCTGCAGATCGTTCATGACAGACCAGTTCTCGACGTAGCGGAGGTCGAGGCGCACGCTCTCGTCCCACGAGAGGTCGCTGCGACCCGACACCTGCCACAGGCCGGTGATTCCGGGCTTGATGTAGAGACGACGGAAGACGGTGCCGTCGTAGGCGGTGACCTCGCTCGGCAGCGGCGGACGCGGACCCACGACGCTCATGTCGCCGACCAGGACGTTCCAGAACTGCGGCAGCTCGTCGAGCGACAGCTTGCGCAGGATCCTGCCGACCCGGGTGACGCGGGGATCGTCCTTCATCTTGAACAGCAGGCCCGCTCCCTGGTTCTGGTCCTTCAGCGTCGCGAGCTGCTGCTCTGCGTCGGTCTTCATCGAGCGGAACTTCATGATCTTGAAGGTGCGGCCGTCGCGACCGACGCGCTCCTGCGAGAAGAACAGCGGTCCGGGCGAGTCCAGCTTCACGAGGAGCGCGAGGAGCGGCGTGATGAGTGCGATCGGGATGAGCGCGACAGACGCGACGGCGATGTCGAGTGCGCGCTTCAGCACGTGCTGACCGCCCTCGTACGAGGGGATCTGCACCTGGATCAGGGGGAGGCCCTCGACGGGAGCGAAGGAGATTCGAGGGCCGGCGACATCGGTGAGACGGCTGGAGAGCACGAGCTCTGCGGCGGTGCCCTCGAGCTGCCAGCTGAGGTGCTTGACGAAGTCGGGATCGCCGTCGGGGCGGCTCGCGACGATGATCGTGTCCGCACCCAGCTCGGCGGCGACGGTCGAGACCGAGTTGACGTTGCCCAGCACCGGGAACTGCTCGCCCCTGACTTCGACATCTCGCGCGTTGCCGTCGAGCAGCGTGGCGCCGACGACCTGGTATCCGGAGGCCCCGATCGGGTGCAGGGTGCGGATGACGTACTCGACGTCGTCGCGGTTGCCGACGACGAGCGTGCGCGAGGCGAAACGACCTCGCGCACGCTGCGCCGTCAGCCAGTGCCGCCCCGCCCAACGCGTGACGAGCAGGGTGAGGACACCGAGCGGCAGGCCGACGAGCAGCACGAGCTGCATCGTCTGCCAGCCGAGCACGACGCTGAGCATGGCGATGATCCCGAACGCCAGCCCGCTTGCGTGTGCCACACCGCGGTACTCGGTGGCGCTGGCGCGGAAGAGCGCTGCGTCACGGGTGTGCAGCGCTCCGAGCATCAGATACCAGAGCGCGGCCAGCAGAATGCCGTTGCGCAGGGCCTCTTCCCCTGCGACTCCGGTCATCAGCTGAACCGCTGCGGTGATCCCGACCGAGAACAGGATGACCCCGGCATCCGTGATCCTCAGCCGCATCCGATATCGCCGCTCCCACTGGCGACGTCGCTCCAGCGTTGCGGACACGCGAGGTGTTACCACCGTGCGCGTGACCGACTTCGCGGCTCGCGGGGCGGAGACCGGCGTGAAGACCGTGCCCGTACGAGTGATGCTCAGGGCATCCTCGACGGAAGTCATGCCGAGGCCCCTTGAGCCGTGAATGTACGCAGAATTCCCCAGTGCGCCATAGTTTCCCCAGATATTCCCCAGACCACGGACCCCACGTCCATGGCATCGCCTGCGTTCCCGACCCCTCGGGTCCTGCTGCATTCGTGATCCCAAATCACGAGTAGCGGTCACCGTCCCACACGGTGGTGCTGGCAGCAGGCTCTGCAGACTTTGTTCACTCTAGCGGAACCGGACGTTCAGCGGAAGATAATTCACGGGAGTGGATCAACCTGTATTCCGGTACAGCCGCTAGGGCGGCGTGGGGCGCCGATATTCTGACCGCGTGACCACCACTGCACAGCCTCGATTCCACCTCAGTCGCATGCTGCCGCGGGACCCGGCTCAGCCCCATCGCACCGCCAGCACGCTCGAGCTCTTCTTCGATCTCGTCTTCGTGGTCGCCGTGAGCATCGCGTCCGCCCAGTTGCACCATGCGCGGAGCCATGGCGACGTCGCGCACGGGATCGCCTCGTACGCGATGGTGTTCTTCGCGGTGTGGTGGGCCTGGATGAACTTCACCTGGTTCGCGACCTCCTTCGACACCGATGACTGGCTCTACCGCGTCACCACGATCGTGCAGATGGGAGGAGTGCTCGTCCTCGCTGCCGGCATCCCCGCGGCGTTCGAGCACGGCGACTTCACGGTCCCCGTGGTCGGATACATCGTCATGCGCGTCGCCATGGTCGCGCAGTGGCTGCGTGCGTCGCGCGGCGCCGGTGAACTGAAGGGCGCCACGCGGCGGTACGCGGCGGGCATCGTCGGCGTGCAGGTGCTGTGGGTGACCTTCCTGCTCATCCCATCGGGTCCGCCGCAGGTCCTCGCCTTCGTGGTCTTCGCGCTGATCGAGATCAGCGTGCCCGTATTCGCCGAGTACCGCAGGCAGACACCCTGGCATCCGCATCACATCACCGAGCGCTACGGGCTGTTCACCCTGATCGTGCTCGGGGAGAGTCTCCTCGCGTCCGCCAATGCGATCATCGACGCGAAGAACGAACTCGACTCCTTCGTCCCGCTCATCTCCATCTCGGTGCTGACGCTGGTCGTGACCGCCTCTCTGTGGTGGATCTACTTCTGGGCGCCGCACCACAGGGCGATCACGACGTTCGGCCGGTCGATCCGCTACGGGTATGCGCACTATTTCGTCTTCGCCGCCGCAGCCGCCTTCTCGGCGGGGATCGAGGTCGAGCTCGACGTCCTGACAGGGCAGAGCGATCTCTCCAGCATCCAGGCGTCCTTCACCGTGACCATCCCGATCGCGATCTTCCTGCTCGGTGTCTGGTGGATCGCCATCCGTGAGAACGCCGACCGCGTCGTGAACACCGCGATACCGCTCGGCGCGGCGGTCGTCCTCCTCGACGCCGTCCTGCCCATCCCCGTGGCGATCAGCGCTGTCGTGCTCGTGGTGATCGTCGTCGTGCTCGTGCGGCATCCGCCCCTGGCGCGCACGTCATAGCCTCCCCATAGGCGCGACATAGCTCGCTGATCGACTCCTCCGTGACCATGGGTGCATCGACACCCATCCGAATCGAGAGGAGCACGATCATGAGCCGCATCCCCGAACCCGTCCAGACACCTGAGGGCCCGACCTACGAGGGGCGCCTGCTCGACCGCGCCGATGAGGAGGTCGTGGATCAGGGCGCCGCCTTCGACATCCGCACGCTGGTGACCCGCCGCGGCGTCCTCGGGCTCGCGGGGCTCGGGGTGGGTGCCATGGTTCTCGCCGCATGCGCGCCGTCGGAGGGCGGCAGCGCGAGCGAGTCGACCTCGACGACCGACACAGGGGCGTCGTCCGCGACCTCGACCACGACAGCGTCGGGGGAGATCCCCGACGAGACGGCCGGCCCCTACCCGGGAGACGGGTCGAACGGCCCGGACGTCCTGGAGGATTCGGGCATCGTGCGTCAGGACATCACGACGTCGATCGACGGGTCGGCGACGGCCGACGGCATCCCGCTGACCTTCGAGTTCCAGGTGCTCGACCTCGCGAACGGCGGCGTGCCCTTCGAGAGAGTCGCGGTGTACGCGTGGCACTGCACGGCTGAGGGGGAGTACTCCATGTACTCCTCGGGTCTCGAGGACGTCACCTACCTGCGTGGAGTCCAGGTGGCGGATGCCGACGGCACGGTGTCGTTCACATCGATCTTCCCCGGCTGCTACTCGGGCCGCTGGCCGCACATCCACTTCGAGGTCTACCCGGACGTCGCCTCGATCACCGACTCGACCAACGCCATCGCCACCTCCCAGCTGGCGTTGCCCGAAGACGTCTGCGCCGTCGTCTACGCCGATTCCCGCTACCCGGGGTCGACGCAGAATCTGTCGCAGACCAGTCTCGCCGGCGACAACGTCTTCGGTGACGATTCCGGCGCTCTTCAGCTGGCCACCGTGTCCGGTGACGCGAGCAGCGGATACACCGCGACTCTCGTGGTCGGCGTCGACACGACTACGGAGCCCAGCGCCGGCTCCGCGCCGTCCGGTGGTGCAGGCGGCCCGGGAAGCGGCGGAGAGCCGCCCTCCGACTGAACCGAAGCCCCGACAGACCCTCCCACGAAAGAAGAAGACACCATGCTCCAGAACCTCACAGGGTGGCACGCCCTGATCATCCTCGCCATCGTCGTCCTCATCTTCGGCGCCGCGAAACTCCCCGCGCTCGCCAAGAGCGTCGGTCAGTCCATGCGCATCCTCAAGTCGGAGGTCGCCGATCCCGAGAGCGTCGCGCGGGAGGACTCGGCATCGAGCGCCGAGGACCGCCTCGAGTCCCGCGATGCCGCCGACGTCACTCGGCCCGTCCTGCGAGCAGCGGAGTAGGACGTGACTGCGCTCGCCGCTGACACCGCCCGGGCGGGCACTGCGCCCGCCCGGGCGGGGATGCCGCTGTCGTCTCACCTGCGGGAGGCGCGCACGCGCTCGCTCCGCGCGGTCGCTGCGCTCCTGGTCGGGGTGGTCGCAGGCTATCTCCTCTCGGAGCAGATCCTCGAGGTCGTGCGAGCGCCGATCGCCGCTCTCGCGGAGTCGCGCGACGCGAGCCTGAACTACGACAGCATCACCGGGGCCTTCGACCTCAAACTCAAGATCGCCCTCTTCGCCGGGGTCGCCCTGTCGAGCCCCGTCTGGATGTACGAGCTGCTCGCATTCCTCACCCCCGGTCTCAACACCAGGGAGAAGAGGTACACGTTCGGATTCCTGGCGGCATCCGTTCCGCTGTTCGTCGGCGGATGCCTGACGGGCCTGCTTCTCTTCCCTCATATGGTCGAGCTGCTTGCGAGCTTCGCCTCGACCGAAGACAGCACCCTGCTGCAGGCGTCGTACTACGTCGACTTCATCCTCAAGATCGTGCTCGCCACCGGCATCGCATTCGTGCTCCCCGTGTTCGTCGTCATGCTGAACCTGCTCGGCGTCGTGTCGGCTCGGGCGATCGCGAAGAGCTGGCGGGTGGTGGTCGTCGCCATCGTCCTGTTCAGTGCGATCGTCACCCCCGCGGCCGATGTGCTGTCGATGTTCCTCATCGCCGTTCCCATGACCACGCTGTTCCTGGTCGCCCTGCTCATCTCGTGGCTCCATGACCGGCGATCAGACCGCAGCTCCGACGCGCTGGTCGCAGATGCGACGAGGACCTGACGATGTTCGGGCTCACGATCGAGAAGCTGTTCGTCGTCGCGCTGATCGCGTCGGTGATCATCGGCCCCCGCCGCCTGCCGGAATACGCCGGTCGGGCCCGGGCGCTCCTTCGCCGGCTCACTGTGACCCTCGGCGATGCGGCGCGTCGAACCGAGCAGGAAGCCGGTGTGGCGAGCCTCCGCCAGGAGTGGACCGCGTTGGATCCGAGGCAGTACGACCCTCGACGGATCATCCGCGACGCCTGGGCTGCCGGGGACTTGGCGGCGTCGACGTCGGTGCCGGCCGGGAGGACGGGCGAGGACACCGGCGCGGATGCCGTGCACCCGGATGCCGCGCACCCGGATGCCGCACACCCGGATGCCGGAGACGCCCCGACGCTCGAGCCGGCGGGTGCCTGGGTGGTGGCAGGCTCGTCCGGCCACCCGCGGCGTGTGTGGGTTCCTGCGGAGGACTGAGGCGAGCGTACGGATCGCTGACCTGCTAGACTGATGAAGCTACGTGTGTTCTGGCCCCCCTCTAGGCCGCCGCGAAGCCACTGATCAGGGCCATCACGGACCATGCGCATCGATGCGCGCGGTATCCGCCCTCGATCTCATCATCTTGCGGGTCGCCATCGAGCGTGCCCGTCACACAGCAATGAGTATCACCATGAGCACGACCATCTTCTCCCCGTCCGATCCGTTGACCTGGAAACAGGCCGAC
The DNA here is from genome assembly GCF_040684875.1 of Microbacterium sp. NPDC089320. NCBI lineage: Bacteria > Bacillati > Actinomycetota > Actinomycetes > Micrococcales > Microbacteriaceae > Microbacterium > Microbacterium sp. NPDC089320. The sequence goes on along the minus strand of NZ_JBFBGY010000003.1, from coordinate 655,269 downwards.
ACCGATGTGCATGTAGCGACCCGAGCCGGCGAGTTCGCCGGATTCGTCGAGTTCGACGGCAGCGCCCACCTCGCCCGCGACCAGCGCGGCACCGAGCTCGGCTCGTTCGAGTCCCTCGACGCCGCTCGCGCCGCTCTCGAGCGGACGCGAGCGACACCTCACCCGTCGACGTTGGCCGTTCGGCTGCGTCGGGCCTTCATGCGGCGGCCTCGTCGCGCCCGCGCCTGACCATCCCCTGTGACCTCTCAGAGAGTGTCCACAGAGTCCGCGACGTATGCCTCGCGGTGCATGCGCGGCGGGTTAGGTTGAGGTAAGCGTTGGGCGATCTGCCTTGGGCTTTCCACAGCTCAAGGGCTCCTATCGACGGGAGAGCAACATCTCCACTTCACAGGTCGAAAAGATCGGCGCGGTTCTCGGGCCGGTACGTCAGACGTATTCGGGCAATGCAGAGATCCCCCCGATGGCGCACGCCTACAAGCAGGTGTCGCAGGTGGTCCGAGAGACGGGCCTGCTCAATCGCGCGGGATGGTTCTACATCCTCGTGGCCGCAGGCCTCGCCGTCGCCCTCGGGGGAGTCGTCACCGGCTTCATCCTGCTCGGGGACAGCTGGTTCCAGCTCCTGATGGCCGGCGCGCTCGGGATCATCCTGACGCAGGTCGCGTTCCTCGCCCATGAGGCCGCGCACCGGCAGATCCTCTCGACGGGGCCGGCGAACTTCCGCCTCGCGCGGATCCTGGCCGCCGGCGTGGTCGGCATCAGCTACTCATGGTGGGACTCGAAGCACACCAAGCATCACGGGAACCCGAATCAGGTGGGCAAGGACCCCGACATCGAGGTCGACACGATCTCGTTCCTCGAGACCGACGCGGCGAAGTCGCGCGGACTGATCAAGATGATCACCCGCAGACAGGGCTGGTTGTTCTTCCCCCTCCTCACGCTCGAGGGGCTGAACCTCCACTACCTCGGCGTCAAGCACCTGGTGAGCAGCAAGAAGGCCAAGGGTCGCTGGATCGAGCTGGGGCTCATCGCCCTCCGCTTCGCCGTCGTGCTCGTCCCGGTGTTCCTCCTCCTGCCGCTCGGCATGGCCTTCGCCTTCATGGGGGTGCAGCTGGCCGTGTTCGGCGTGTACATGGGCGCCTCGTTCGCTCCGAACCACAAGGGCATGCCGATCATCGACCCGAGCGCCCGACTCGACTTCTTCTCGAAGCAGGTGCGCACGTCGCGCAACATCCGCGGCGGATGGTGGGCCACCTGGCTCATGGGCGGGCTCAACTACCAGGTCGAGCACCACCTGTTCCCGAACATGCCCCGCCCGCACCTCTCGAAGGCTCGCGAGGTCGTGCGCGACTACTGCGCGGCGAACGACGTGCCGTACACCGAGACCAGCCTCGGCCGGTCGTACGCGATCGTCATCCAGTACCTCAACCGTGTCGGACTCGCCGCCGGCGCCGATCCGTTCGACTGCCCCGCGGCCACGCAGTTCGTCCGCGCGTAGAAGCCGGAATCTCCGCGGGACCGAAATCACCGGGAGAAAGGCCCCATCCCTCCGGATGGGGCCTTTCTCATGCTCGTGGTCGGATCGTCATCCACGTCATCCGTTGCGTCGGATCCACCGGAACGTCGCACGACTCAAGACGATCCCGACGACGAGCCAGGCGGTGAGCATGATGGCGATGAGCCCCAGATCCCAGGTTCCGCCCGGCTCAGCCGACTGGAAGGAATCCGGCAGGATCGCCGCGCGCATGCCCTGCGCGATCCACTTGAGCGGGAACACCGCGGCGACATTCTGCAGCCACTCGGGCAGCGTCGTGAAGGCGATGTAGACCCCCGAGATGAACTGCAGCAGCAGCACGACGGGGATCACCACAGCGGACGCGGTCTTTCCCGAGCGGGGCACCGAGGAGAGTGCCACTCCGAGCAGCGCGCACGCGAGCAGACCGAGCACGAACACCCAGGCGAAGCGGCCCCAGGCCTCCGCGTCGGCCGGCAGCTCGACGCCGTACAAGACGACGGCGACCGCGAGAAGCAGGCCGATCTGCAGGATCGCCGTCACGAAGACCTCGCCGATCTTGCCGATGAAGTATGTGGCGGGCGCGATCGGAGTGCTGCCGAGTCTCTTGAGGGTTCCGTCGCTCTTCTCCACCGCGATCTCGATCGACAGCCCCTGCACCCCGGACAGGAAGATGCCACCGGCGACCAGCCCCGGAAGGTAGTACGTCGCCATACTGACCTGGTCGGGGCCCTGACCGACATCGCCGGTGAAGATCGTCGCGAAGATAAGGTACATCACGGTGGGGAACAAGAAGGTGAAGAACACCTGGTCGCCCGCTCGGAAGTACTGTCGCAGCTCGAAGCCGATGCGACGCATGCCGAGCCGGATCGTGCGAAGGAGACCGAATCTCGCCGTCGTGATCGCGGTGCTCATGCCGACTCCTTCAGTGGGGTGCGGTCGTCGCCCGCGGTCGGGTCGGGTGCGGTCGCATCGTCTCCCGCCCGGATGAGGTCCAGATAGATGTCCTCGAGTGTCGGCCGGACGACCTCGAGGCCGTCGGGCTCGCCGCTGAGGCGCTGGAGGTCGGCGACGAAGGCTCCGGGAGCGGGCGTGCGCTCCTCGCGTCGCGTGCCCGTCGCATCCGTCCACCGGACGACGGGCGTGCGCGCCTCGGGTCCGCCGATCTCGTCGACGGCTCCGATGGCCGCGATGCGACCACCCACGATGACGGCCGCCCGGTCGCCCAGCTGCGCGGCCTCATCGAGATAGTGGGTGGTGAGCAGGATGCTCGTGCCCGAGGCCTTCAGGGAGCGGATGAGCTGCCAGAACTGGCGGCGAGCCTCGGGATCGAAGCCCGTGGTCGGCTCATCGAGGAACAGCAGCTCCGGGCGCCCGATGATTCCCAGCGCGACGTCGAGCCGACGCTGCTGGCCGCCCGACAGCTTGCCCGCCCGCACGCGCTGCTTCTGTTCGAGTCCGACGGCGGCGATCACCTCATCGACGTCGCGCGGGTTCGGGTAGTAGCCGGCGAATTCGACGAGCAGCTCGCGCACGGTGAACGAGCCCGCTTCGCCGGTGGACTGCAGAACGATGCCGAGCCGCGCCTTCCAATCGAGGCCGCCGCGTTGGGGGTCGATGCCGAGCACGCGGACGTCGCCGGAGGTGCGGTGCCGGTAGCCCTCGAGGATCTCGATGGTCGTCGACTTGCCCGCGCCGTTCGGTCCGAGCAGGGCGAACGTCTCTCCGCGCCGGATGTCGAAGCTGATGCCGTCGACTGCGGTGAATCCTCCGTACTCCTTGCGCAGACCCCGCACTTCGATCACGTTCTCTGTCATGTTCCCAGAGTGCCCGGTGTGCTCATCGAGCGATAGCCGTGGAATGACGGACGCGGGCATCCACCGGTCGGTGGATGCCCGCGTCGCGAACCGTCAGGGGAGGGTGCTCAGCGCGAGTGCTTCTGATCGGACTCCACGACCTCGATGGTGATCTTGCCGTCGATGGTGGCTGCATCCTCGTCGAGGAGCTCGTCGTCCAGCGCCTCATCGCCGCGGAACTCCTCGTCGCCGAGGAACTCGTCGTCGGCCGTGATCTCGTCGTCGGCAGCGTCGTCGGACTCGATCAGTTCGGCGACGTCGGCAGCATCCGATTCGGGTCCGCTCTCGGCGGGAGACGCGGTCGCGGGGGAGCCGGCGCCCGTGAGGTCGTCGCTGAAGACGCCCTCGGGTCGGATGAGCTCGCGCACCTCGGCCATGAAGCTGGCGAGCTGCTGCTGCTGCCAGCGCAGCTGGCGCGCGTGGTCTTCGGCATCGCGCAGCACGGCGGAGGTGTGGCCCGTCACGGAATCGACGATCTTCTGCGACTTGACGCGCGCACGGTCGAGCGTGTCACGGGCGCGCACCTGAGCGTCCGCCTCGATCGTCTGCGCCTGCGATCGCATCAGGCGCTCGTAGTCGTCGGCCTTGGCCGAGATGCGCTGCGCATGCTCGAGCGAGGCGGCCACCTGCTCGTTGGCATCGGTCGTGATGCGTTCGGCGTGGGAGACGGCCTGGTTATGCAGCACCAGGAACTCCTGCTGAGCGTCGTCCTGGCGACGGGTGAGGGTCTCTTCGAATTCGAGCACGCGGGCGTTCATCTCGCGCACCTCCCGCTCGGCCTCGGCCCGCAGCTGGGTGGTCTCGCGGGTGACGAGCGAGCGGAGCGCCGCAGCGCCCTTCTCGGCTTCCGTGCGGATCGCCGTCGCCTCCTGCGTCGCCTGGTGCACGCGTTCTGCGGCGTGAGCGGCCTCGCGCTCGAGCGTCGCCTGGTGGGCGGTGTACTCGGTGTCGATCTTCAGTCGCACCTGGTCGGCGTCGTGCTGGGCGTGCGCGATGATGCGTGTGACATCGGCATCGGCTTCGCTGCGCTGGGCGGCGACCTCTTCGCGCGCGGCGGCCATCAGCCGATCGGCCTGCACCGCGGCGTTCTGGATGAGCACGTTCGCCTGCTCCTCGGCCACCCGGAGGATCGCCTCGAACTGCTCGCGCGACGGCGCCTCCTGACCGTCAGCACGCGGGGTGTCGACGAGCTCGTTGGTGAGGGTGGCGACCTGCAGCTCGGTCTCCGCGGCCTTCGCCTTGGTGGCGAGGAGCTCCGCCTCGAGTTCTTCGCGGGCGATGCGCTCTTCTTCGCGCAGCGCCTCGACGGCGTCTTCGTGGCGCGCCTCGGTGGCCGCGAGGTCGGCCTTCGCCTGCTGCAGCTGATTGCGCAGCGCGCTGAGGGCCGAGTCGACCTCGCCCTTGTCGTATCCGCGGAACGAGGCGGTGAAGCCGGACTGCTCGCGCGGCGTCTCTTCGATCAGTTTGTCGAAGAAGTCGGGGGTCCGGTCGTTGTCGGGGGATTCACTCATGGTCGGCCTTTCCGGCGCAGGTCACAGGGACGGAGAGCTGTGAGGAGAAGGGTGCGGTCGCGAGGCCGGCTGTGAGCGGGCCGGTGTGCGATCGGCAGTAACACAGCCTAGTTGCGGCGGCTGTGAGATGCACCCGATGTTCCGGTACGCACTGAGCGCCCTCTACTCCGGCACCCACGATCCGGTGGCATCGTCGCGCCGGTGCCGCAACGGCTGCCCCGGGGCGACCTCGATGCCCTCGGCGCGGGCGGCGGCCGAGACGTCGGAGCGCAGGTCGGCCCAGAACTCCGAGGTGTTCGGCACGCCCAGATGCTCGCGGATCCTCTCCACCTCCAGGCGGATTCCGTCCTCGGCGTCGACGACCCGCACGATCGCGTCATCGGGCTCGATGAACCGGATGCCGTAGCCGCCGTCGTCCAGTCGGGTGAACTTGCGAGGCTGCTGGCGCACGACCCGGTCGATGATCTCCCTCGCCCTGGCCCCGGATGTCCGCAGCACCAGCGTCGTGCCCAGTTCGCCGAGGATCCCTGCGAGGCGGCTCGTCGCGTGACGCCGCCCGGCCCTGCCGCCGGCCGCGTCGGTGGAGCGGCGGACCCATCGGGGGAGGAAGATCGCGAGCACGATGATCGCGCCGATCGCGCCGAGGTAGATGACGGGGCTGTCCACGGATCCAACCTACGTGCACCTCACGCAGTGCTCAGCCCAGCAGGAACATGATGAGGATCAGCACGGGCAGGCAGCCGAGGGTGGTCAGGAACACGGTGTCGCGCGAGATCGTCTCGCCGATGTCGTAGCGCTGCGAGTAGTTGAAGACGTTCTGCGCGGTGGGGAGCGCTGCGAGGATCACGACGATCAGCACCTCCGCGGGTGAGAGAGCGAAGACGAACTCGGCCACCACCCACGCGATCAGCGGCATCGCGATGAGCTTGAGCGAAGTGGCGAGGATGATGTCGCGTCGGTGGCCAGGGGCTCCGAGCACGCGTTGACCGTGCAGGGAGATGCCATAGCTGATCAGGAGGACCGGCACGGCCGCATCGGCGATCAGCTGCGCCGGCTCCATGATGATGGGCGGCACCGTGACGCCCAGTACGGAGATGAGCGTGCCGAGGAGCGACGCGATGATGATGGGGTTCGTCGCCGTGCGCACGAGCGTCTTGCGCAGCGACACGCGATCGCTCGTGACGGCATCGAGGATCGTCAGCGAGATCGGGGTGAACACCAGCAGCTGCATGAGAACCACGGGTGCCGGGTACGCGGCGCTGCCGAGAAGGTAGAGCGACAACGGGATGCCGATGTTGTTCGAGTTGACCTGGCCGGCTGACAGCGCTCCGATCAGAGTCTCGCCTACCGGGCGCTTCCACCACAGTCGTGCCACCAGGGCGTAGATCCCGATGATCGCGACGGCCGCTATCGCTGAGACGGGTAGCAGTGAGGAGAAGAGCATCTTCGCGTCGGCGTGCGCGAGCACGGTGAAGAGCAGGAAGGGCGACAGCACGAAGAAGATCAGGCGCCCGAGCACATGCCGGGCGTGCGGGCCGAGGAGATCGATCCGGCCGAGCAGGTAGCCGAGCGCGATCGCGACCCCCACGACGGCGAATCCGGTGAGCGTCTCGAGCATGCTTCGAGCGTATCCAGCCCAGAGGGGCGTCGATGCCATCGCCCGGTCGCGGGGTCTCTGCCTTAGCAGTCCGAGTGGTCTCCCGTCAACGGATGACCCACGATGGGTGCCATGACGGGGTGCGGCCATACGCTGGGATCACGACGAGCCGCATCTGCCGCTCTCCGTCGGTCGAACCAGACGGTGCCCTCGAGTTCTCTCGGTCTTGAGTGCCCACATGGGGGTGGGTGCGCTTGCGGACCTTCTCATCGGCTGCTCCGGTCCCCCCGTTCGGGCGCGGGGGACCGGAACCAACTTCCCCGCGAGTGCGGACCTACTTCAGGCGGAGCATCCGCTGCACGGCCTTCACGCCGGCATTCGCGCTGCGGGCGCGCATCGCGGACTCGAGCTCCTCGAGCGACTCCTTCGTGTCGACCCGGGGCTCACCCAGATAGAGGTCGCGGAAGACGAGATACCAGAAGTCGCTCAGCATGAGCCGGTAGAGGTCGTTGAGAGCACGGTCGGTGAGGAACTCGAAGAGCTCGACATGGGCTTCGATCCATCCCTCGCCGGACTCGACCGACTGGATGGCATCGCCGATCAGCTCGCACGCGATGGCGAGGTCGGCCTCGGACAGCGCGAGCGCTGCCTCGCGGATGATCTCTCCGCCCTGGGACGCGGCGAATTCGCGGGTGATGCGCGATCGCTCGTCGGTGATGTCGGTGACCATCGAGTAGCGATTCGCGTGGACCTCCATCAGCCCGGCACGGGCGAGCCGCTGCACGGCCTCTCGGACGGGAGTGCGGGTCACCCCCAGATCGTCGGCGATGGCCTTGTCGCTCAGCTTCGCGCCGGGCGCGTAGGTTCCGTCGGCGATCGACGTCGCGAGTCGGCGGAAGAGCTCTTCCGCTCCGAGGTGCCGCTGCGCCCCAGGCACAACGGGAAGTTCAGGTCCCATATCGGTATATTACGTCGCAGAGGTATGCCGACACGCTCGGCGGAGCACGTGCGTGTCCGACCCGCAGCCATCGCTCCGCCTCGACGCATCGGGGACCTCCTTCTGCAGCGGGTGCTCAGACCCGCGGCCAGTCGCTGGTCAGGTACGCCTCGACCGCTCGATGCCGGAACGTGTAGGGCTTGCCGCGGTCGATGATGCCGCGAACGGTGTCGAGGCGCTGCGCCGTGGGGCCGACCTCGGTGACCTTCGAGAACCCCATCGCCTCTGCGATGCGCGTGGCCGTGCGCTCGGGAGCAGGAAGCTCCGACATCGCCTGGAGAAGCTGGCGCTCTCGGGCGGGAAGGCGCTCGAGGATGCGTTCGACGTGTGCTGTCGCCTCGCGCTGCGCCCCTCGCCAGCCACGGCGGACCTGGTCGGCCGTGATGGTCGGAGTGGCTGCCGCGTACCAGGACTGCTCGCCGGCGAGCTGGAACAGGAACGGTTCTCCTCGGCAGACGTCGATGATGCTCGTTGCCGCATCCGGGTCCATTCGGATGCGAGCGGATCCGCCCGATCCGTCGGGGACGCTCCAGCCGTCGAGGACGAACTCCTGGAGCGCTTCGGCGAGATCCTCGTCGTCGATGGCAGAGAGGGTGGTCGTCTTGAATCGGCGCGCGAACGTCGCACCCATGCGAGCGCCGGCCATGTCCTCGAAGTCGGGGAGACCCGTGAGGTAGACGGCGATCGGCAGCGAGCGGCTGACACGTGCGCCACCGGGGACGGTGACCTCGACCTCGCGCGTGAGGGCGTCGCCGAGCGCGATGAGCAACTGGGACAGTGCTTTCTCATCGGTGATGTTCTGCACCTCGTCGACGTGGATCAGCGCCATGACGCGTCCGTCGGCGATCGCGGCGAGACCGACCTCGACCAGAAGGTCGGTGAGCGCGGAGAAGGGCTCGCGGCCGTCGGCTCCGCGGAGGGTGAGGGAGATGCCCGAGACGGCGACGGCCTGCACCCGTGCGATCGCGTCACCGATGCGCTTCTCACGGGACGAGGGGAGGCCGGCGTCGGCCGCGAGCTTCAGAACGGCTTCGGCGACCAGCTTCAGCGGATCGGCTCCGGCGGGGATGCGCAGCTGAGGCGTGACCCAGTCGCCGGCGCGGGAGGCTTCCTGAGCGATGCGCCGCACGAGGGTCGACTTGCCGAGGCCGGGCTCGCCGAGGACGGTCCTGCCGCGTTCCGGGAGGCCGGCGAGCCGTCGCGGCCGCACGACATCGCGCCAATCGCTCAGTTGCGCAGTGCGCCCCGCCCATACTTCGGGGATCGTGTCGGAGCCCGGGCTGAACGGGTTGTCGAGTGCATCGCGCATGTTGATAACATTATCAGCGCGTCGGGCTGTTGATAAGGTTATCAGCGCGTGCGCTTCCCTGGCTGACGCCCTCGTGCCCCACCGAGTCCGCGCTCCGACCGTAGGCTCGTGTCATGCCGGAGTTGCACGATCTGACCGCCGTCCAGCAACTCGACCGCTTGCAGGCAGGCGACCTCGAGCCGATCGACCTCGTGGAGCACTACCTGTCGCGCATCGACCGCCTGGACAGCGGCATCGGCGCGTTCGTCACGGTGACGCCGGATGCCGCGCGTGCCGCTGCGCGGACGATCGCGGCTGGTGCGAGATGGGGACCGCTGCACGGTCTGCCGTTCGCCGACAAGGATCTCGTGCCGAGAGCGGGCGTGCCGACCCGCTTCGGGTCGCGCCTCTTCGTCGATCATATGCCGGACGTCACAGGAGACCAGGCGGCGGTGTGGGACGAGGCCGGGGCGATCAGCCTGGGCAAGACGGCCACACCGGAATTCGGCCTCACCGGGTACACCGAGACGCTGATCGGCCCGCCGACACGGGACCCCTGGGATGCCCGAAACGGCGCGGGCGGATCCAGCGGCGGCGCCGCTGCGGCCGTGGCTGCGGGTCTGCTCCCGATCGCGCCCGCCTCGGACGGCGGAGGGTCGATCCGCATCCCCGCCGCCACCGTCGGCGTGATCGGCCTCAAGCCGTCGCGTGGCCGGGTGCCGTTCGCCACCGGGCTCGACGGGCCGGCGGGGCTCGTCGTCGCCGGGCCGATCGCGCGGACGGTGGAGGATGCCGCGCTCGCGCTCGAGGTCATGGTCGCCGGCCGTCCGTACCGCCACGCGACGGGAGCGCCCGGGCCCACGGCCTTCCTGCAGGCCGCCCGAGCCGGCACGGCGAGAGTGCGCGTCGGCGTGACGACGGTGTCGCCGTGGGACGACGACGAGGACATCCGGCTGGATCGCGATGCGGCGGCCGCGGTCGACGTGGCGAGTGCGCTGCTCAGCGATGCGGGCAACGCAGTCGAGGCGCTGACCTGGCATCCACGCGGGTATGCGGAGATGTTCCGTACGATCTGGCGGGCGAGCGCGGCTCGCGTCGCGGTGTCGGAAGTCGACCTCGCGCGCGTGGAAGGGATCACGGCGTGGCTGGTGCGCGAAGGTCGAGGCCTCGGCGCGGAGAGCGTGCTGGGTGCGCTCGCCGCGGCCACCGAGTTCGAGCGGCAGACGATCGCGGCTTTCTCGTCCTTCGACGTCGTGCTCACTCCCGCGCTCGCGGAGACGCCTCGCCCCGTCGGGTGGTTCGACGCCGACGATGCGCTCGAGAACTTCGCGCAGCAGGTCCGTTATGCCCCGTACAGCAGCTTCGTCAACGTCGCCGGCCTCCCCGCGCTGACCCTGCCGGTGACGACAGCGGCCGATGGCCATCCCGTCAGCGTGCAGCTGATCGGTCGCCCTGGTGCAGAGGCGACGATCCTCGCGGTCGCCGCGGAGCTCGAGCGTCGGGCGGGCATCGACGTGCGTCCGCCCGTCTGGACGCGCTGAGCGGGGGACCGCCCTCTCGCCGGGGCAAAGCAAAACCCCCGCCATGTAGAAGCTAGGCGAGCATAGGCTCGACTCAGCAGTCGATCACTTACATAAATTATTGAATTAACTCTTGACTCCTTTCGTGGCGCTAGCCAGCCTGGATCCTGAAGACGCTTCGACGACGAGGTGTCGGAAGGAGATCGAGATGTATTCACGCATGAGAGCTCGGGCCCGATGGGTGGTGGGCGCCGCAGTCCTCGTCGGACTGCTCGGTTCCGCAGCAGCGCAACCCGCTCCCGCAGAGGCGTTCACCCCCAAGGCGAAGGCCACGGTGCTGCAGTACTTGCGAAACATCGCGGGCGCGAACATCGTGTCCGGCCAGCACAACAAGGAGCCGGCGAGTTCGCCTGGCCAGTACACCCAGCAGGTCAAGGACATCACGGGTCAGTACCCAGGGCTCTGGGGCGGTGACCTCATGTTCCGATCTCAGGATGCCGCGAACCGTCAACGTGTGATCGATCAGGCCAAGACTGAGTGGGCGAACGGCTCGTTGGTCACGCTCTCCTGGCATGTCTGCCCACCGACCGGCCCGTCGACGTGCGAGTTCGAAGGGGGAGTGAAGAGCCGGATCTCCGACGCGCAGTTCACTCAGATCGTGACGGGTGGGACTGCGCTGAACAACACCTGGCGGCAGCGCATGGCTGAGGTCGTGCCCTATCTTCGACAGCTCAAGGATGCGGGTGTGCCGGTGCTGTTCCGGCCCTTCCATGAGATGAACGAGAACTGGAACTGGTGGGGAGGGCGCCCGGGCGCGAACGGCGGAGCCAAGATCTTCCAGCAGATGCGCGACTACTTCGACGCGCAGGGTCTCGACAACTTGATCTGGGTCTGGAACATCCAGGACAATCCAGCCGGCGGGTGGTCGAACTACTACCCTGGCGCGAACTACGTCGATGTCGTGTCGATCGACGCCTGGTACAAGAACTACCCCAGTGCGGCGGACTACCAGCAGCTGCAGTCGATCGCCGGCGCCAAGCCGATCGCGATCGCCGAGATGGGCAAGGTGCCGGACGCGAACTTTCTGCAGTCGCAGACGCGCTGGTCGTATTTCATGATCTGGTCGGAGCAGCTGCGAGGCAACAACTCGAACACGGAGATTCAGAACACCTACTTCCACCCGAGGGTGCTGAATCAGGGCGAGGTGGTCCTGCCCTGATCGGGCGCGTCGACATCGGCGGAGAGGGGAGAGGCAATGTCCGAGTTCGCGACATCGCGAGGACGTGTACGTGGGGCGCCGATCATGACACCGGACGGGCAGGCGATCGCTGTGCTCGGTATCCCCACAGCGCGGGTTCCCGATCGGTTCCGTCCGGCCGTTCCTCCTGATCCGTGGCGAGGGGTGCGCGAGAGCAAACAGGGCCCCCTCGCCTGGCAGGCGGCGGGCCCACCCGCAGGTCTGACGATGGACGAGGAGGGATGCCTGACAGCCAACGTGTGGCTCCCCGGCATTCCTCCAGTTCATCCGTCTCCTGTCCTGATCTGGGTGCACGGCGGCGCCCATGTCGCCGGGTCGAACGCCGATCCTCTCTGCGACGGGGCGCGACTGGCGGCCAAATACGGGGTGATCGTCGTCGCGATCGCATACCGGCTGGGCGCTTTCGGGCACCTTCGACTCGATCACCTACTCGGCGAGGAGTATGCGGATGCGGGGAATCTCGCGCTCAGGGACGTCGTCGCCGGTGTGGCCTGGGTGCGCGACGAGATCGCGGGCTTCGGAGGGGATCCTCGTCGCATCACAGTGATGGGGCAGTCGGCCGGCGGAGCGATCGTCGCCACACTGCTCGCCGAGTGTGGAGGCGACGGGCTCTTCCAGCGGGTCATCATCGGAAGCGCCACTGCGGAGCGTACGCATACCCTCGATCAGGCCGCCGAGGTCACCACGGAACTCCTGTCCGATCTCGGCGGAGGAGCGGACCCTCGCGCCGTGCTGCGAGCACCGCCAGGCGTGCTGATCGCCGCTCAGCAGCGCGTCGTCTCGCGGTGGCAGCTGCGACGGAGCGGACCGGCGACGCCGTTCCGTCCAATCGTCGACGGCAGGTTCGTGCACGGCAGGCCTGTGGATCGGATCGCCGCAGGGGCGGGGTCGTCGGTGGACGCGATCATCGGCACCGTGCGCAACGAGGCGAGCGCCCACGTCGACCTGTTGCGCCTCGATGATCGGGAAGCGACGAGCGCGCTCCGCGCCGCCCTACGGGACGACGGGAGGGACGGTGACCTGGACTCCTACCTCGCTGCGTGCCGTCGTGACGACGGCGCACCGCTCACTCCCGCCGAGGCTCTCGAGTCCTACATCACGGACCGTGAGTACCGCGGGCCGATGCTGCGGCTGATCGAGGCTCGCCTCGCCGCGCGAGCTCGGACGTACGCGTATCTCTTCGCCTGGAACCGTGCGGACACGGGGGCATGGGCGCGTCGAGCGGGACACTCCCTCGAGCTGCCCTTCGTCTTCCGTCATCTGGAAGACAGCGATCAGGCGCGTGAGCAGGTGGGTGCGGAGGCGCCGATAGCGCTTCGGGATCTGATGAGTGCCGCCTGGGCGACGTTCGCCGGCTCGGGGCGTCCTGACGACGACGGGGAATGCCGCTGGCCGATGTTTCAGGACGCTCGAGAGACGATCGTGTTCGACCGGATCAACCGTCTCGCGAACGATCCCTTCGCCGCTCGACGACGCTGGCTCGCAAAACCTCCCCGGTAACCCCGTCAGCCGAACGCTGGCCCGTGGCCGGGTGCGATCGTTCCCTGAAGCACGAGAGACGCAGCGCCGATGGCGGCGGTGTCTCGGGGGTTCGCGGAGAGATCGACCGCGATCGAGTGCGCACGTCGAGCGAAGAAGCTCCGATCGAGGCGACCGCGGATGGCACGCGTGTAGAGGGAGCCGGCGACGGCCATTCCTGGTCCGGCGAGAACGATGCGGTCGATGTCGAGGAGGTTCGCAAGCGTGACGGTCGCGGAAGCGATCTGGTCGGCCGAACGCTGGATGAGGCGGAGGGCGGTCTCGTGTCCGCTCACGGCGGCCCTCGACAACTGATCGAAGTCGCGCCCGAGACTCTCCGGTTCGAAGCCGAGTTCGAGAGAGACGAGCGCGTCACGCTCCTCGAGAGCGGCGAGCACGACGGCCTCCGGTGCCGCGTACCGTTCGAGGCATCCGCGATTGCCGCAGTGGCAGGGAACGCCCTGCGCGTCGATGCTGATGTGACCCAGCTCCCCGGCGTTCGAACTAGACCCGCGGTACAGTGCGCCGTCGAGAACGATCCCGGCGCCGATGCCCGTGCCCATGTAGACGCACGCGAAAGACTCGGTGCGCGAGACCTGCCTGCTCCAGAACTCGCCGATGGCAGCGGCGGCGGCATCGTTGTCGACGATCACCGGCACGTCGAGCGCCGATTGCAGGGCCTGCTTCAAGGGGAAGTCGTCCCACTGGGAGAGCGTCGGCGGCGCGAGAAGAACGCCGCCCGCGTGTGAGATGGGGCCGGGTGCCACGACCGCGAGACCCGCGACGGATGCGGCGGGCAAGCCGACGGCGACGACGAAGTCCCGGTAGAGGGAGGCCAGGCGGGCCGTGACCTCGTCGGGCGTTGCGGAGCCCGCGCCGTTGACGAGCTGACGACCGACGACGCCGCCTCGGACGTCGGTGGCGACGAGTGTGATCGATTCAAAGCCCAGCTGTACGCCCACGCCGTACTTCGCGCTTGCATTGATCTCCAGGAGCGTGCGGGGTTTCCCTCCCTGCGATGCGGCGCGACCGGTCTCGCGGACGAGGCCCGTCTCGATCAGGCGACGCACGATGTTCGACACCGATGGCTGGGTGAGGCCGGTCGCCTGCGTCAGCTCCGTGCGACTGATCGGACCGGCCGATCTGATCAGATCGACGATCAGCGCCTGGCTGCCCGGGCCTGACTGAATGGACTCACGCCTGGCCATGTGTGTCTCCCGATCATCGAGCGCGTACTGTGAGGGGCGCACACGACCGCTGCTGACGAAAGGCCGCAACCCCGATGGGTCTCGATTTCGAACAGACTATCGCGCAGTCCCGACCTATCGGTCTCACGCTGTTCCGTGCCTCCGAGATCTACGGCGCCGAGCCGTTCTACCACGAACTGATCGCGGGGATCGATCGCGTCGTCCGCCCGCGCGGTCTCTCCGTCATGCTCCGGGTGCTCCCTACACGCGAAGAAGAGCTCGCACAACTGGCGCACTGGCAGCAGGAGGGCCTCGTCAGCGCGTTCATCCTCGTCGACGTGGTCGACGACGACGCGCGCGTCGAGCTGGTGCGGCGCAGCCGTATCCCTGCCATCGTGATCGGGTCACCGAACGCCGCTGGCGAACTCCCCGCCGTGTGGACGAATGACGCCCTCACGATGGCGGAGGCGGTCGACCATCTCGTCGGAGGAGGACACCGACGCCTGGCGCACGTCACCGGGCCGAGCGAGCTCTCTCACACCGAATCGCGGGTGGAGGCGTTCGCCGCGCTGGTCTCCGACCTCGATGTCGACGCGATCTCGCTGGCCGGTGACTACTCGCGCGCGTCGGGCTTCGCCGCTATGAACGCGCTCCTCGCATACGACGAGCGCCCGACGGCGGTCATCTTCGACAGCGACGTGATGGCCCTCGGGGGACTGGAGGCGGCGCAGCGATCGGGAGTACGGGTGCCCGAGGACATCTCGATCGTGGCGTGGGACGATTCCGCCCAGTGTCAGTTGTCGGATCCGCCGCTCTCGGCTCTCAGCCACGATGTGCAACGGATCGGTGAGATCGCGGGCGCCGAACTGCTGGAGATCCTCTCCGGTAGACCGGGGCGAACCCGGGAGGCTCCGCAGGCCGTGTTCATCGAACGGTCTACCACGGGAGCCGCGCCGGTCCAGTGAGGCGAGCTCGGCGATCTTTCCGACACCGATTTGTTACATAAATTAATAATATTTCTTCTTGACTGCATGCCCCGCGCAAGTGATGCTGGAACTCGAGCGACGAGGCAACCCGGCCCTTCGTCCGCGAACGAAGGAGTTCTCAATGAACCGGAAACCGGTCCTCGGTCTCGCCGCCATGGCGGCAGTCGGCGGCATCGTCCTCGCAGGCTGCTCCGCCGGAGCGAGCAACGACGACGGTGACCCCTCGGGAGAGATCACGGTCCTCACGAACCGCACCGACCTCGTCGACACGACGTTCCAGGACTACGCGGATGAGTTCGAGAAGAAGTACCCGGGCACGACGGTGAAGTTCGAGGCACTCACCGATTACGAGGGCGACACGAAGATCCGTCTGAACTCGCAGGACTATGGAGACGTTCTGCTCATCCCGAGCTCCAACGTGACGAAGGACCAGTACGCGAACTTCTTCGAACCGCTGGGCACAGTGGAGGAGCAGTCCAAGACCTATCGGTTCGCGAACGAGGCGTCCTTCGACGGCACCGTTTACGGAGTCTCGACCTTCGGCTCGGCGATGGGGTACGTGTTCAACCGCGACGTGTGGACCGAGGCGGGCATCACCGAGCCTCCCGCCACGGAGGAGGAGTACCTGGACGCGCTCGAGAAGATCAAGGCGACCGGCTCGATTCCGTATTACACGAACTACAAGGACGGCTGGCCTCTCGCGACTCTCGAGGGGAACCTCGGCGCCACTCAGGGACCCGAGGTGCGGTCGGAGATGATCGAGACCGATGACCCCTGGTCCGAGGGCAATGATCAGTACAACATCGACGGCCTGCTGTTCGACACCGTCGCGGCGGGGCTCAGTGAGCCCGACCCGACCACGACGAACTGGGAGGAGTCGAAGAATCTCCTGGCATCGGGAGAGATCAGCTCGATGGTCCTCGGGTCGTGGGCGGTGTCGCAGATGCAGGATGCTGCGGAGAAGGCAGGTGAATCGCGCGACGTCATCGGCTTCTGGCCGATGCCGTGGAAGACCGATGAGGGCTTCACGTCGGTGACCGCGTCTGACAAGTTCCTCGCCGTGAGCAAGCACTCCGACAACAAGGCGACGGCGAAGGCCTGGATCGACTGGTTCACGAACGAGTCGGGCTTCGCCGAGAGCCAGGGTGCCATCAGCCCGGTGATCCGCGACCCGGCACCGGACACGCTGTCGGACTTCGCTGATCTCGGAGTGACCTACCTCGAGCTCGCACCGGACCCGGTCGGCAAGGAAGCCGTCATCAACGACATCGCCAACGAGGCGGAGATCGACCTGTTCGGCAACACCTACCGGCAGAAGCTCATCGACGTCGCGCGCGGCGCAGCCGACGGGGACAAGGACAGCGTGTTCGCCGACCTCAACGAGCGGTGGTCCGCTGCCCGCGCGGCCGTCTCCGAATAATCCCCCCCGGATCGTCCGGCTCCGAGATGTGCGGAGCCGGACGGTCACCTCACAGAAGAGAGCACACAGCATGGCAATCGGACAGGGAACGTCCCCCGCCACCCGGGCGCTCGTGACGACCCGATCGCGCGGTGATGGTCGACGACGGCCACCACGAGCGAAGAGCACCACCGCGGGCATCACGCCCTGGCTCTTTCTCCTGGTCCCACTCGCGCTCCTCATCGTGCTCACCTACGTGCCGGTCGCGAACATGCTCTGGTACAGCGTCACGTCGTGGGACGGGCTGGAACCGCAGAAGGAGTTCGTCGGCCTCGACAACTTCGTGCAGATCTTCACGAAGCCGGAGATCTTCCAGGTCTTCTTCGTCAGCCTCTACTACCTCGTTGGCGCCGTGGCCCAACTCGTGCTCGCGCTGTACCTCGCAACTCTGCTGAGCTTCCGCACACGCTTCAAGAATCTCTTCAAAGGCGTCATCTTCTTCCCGTATCTGATCAACGGCGTCGCGATCGGACTCGTGTTCCTGTACTTCCTGCGCCCCGGCGGCACGCTCGATGCGCTCCTGGTCGGCATCGGTGTGCAGGATCCTCCCCAGTGGCTCGGTGATCCGTCGTTCGTCAACGCCTCGCTGGCAGCGACTTCGGTGTGGCGGTACATGGGGCTCAACTTCGTCCTGTTCCTCGGCGCCATCCAGTCGGTCCCCGCCGAGCAGTACGAGGCGGCGGACCTCGACGGCGCGAACTCCTGGCACAAGTTCCGGTTCATCATCTTGCCGAGCATCCGCCGCATCCTCGGGCTGTCATTCATTCTTGCGATCGCAGGTGCGCTCTCAGCCTTCGAGATGCCCTACATCATGACGGGCGGTGCCAACGGCTCCGAGACGTTCGTCATCCAGACCGTGAACACGGCGTTCAAGTTCTCCAAGGTCGGGCTCGCCTCGGCGATGGCCGTGGTCCTCCTCCTGATCGTCCTCGTGATCACGTTCGTCCAGCGTCGGGTCTTCCCCGACGAGAAGGGAGGCGAGTCGTGACCTCGACAGCCGTCCGCCCTCAGAGGCCCGCTCCGACAGACGCGTCGAGCAGCGCACCCCGCTCGGCTCGCCGATCGACGGCGCACCGTCGCGGCGCCGCTGCCCTCACCGCGTCGACGGTGAAGTACGTCTCGCTCGTGATCGCGAGCCTTTTCGCCATCGTCCCGCTCGTGACCATCTTCATGCTCGCGTTCAAGACCGATCGCGAACAACGCACCACAGGTCCCCTCAGCCCGCCGTCGAACTGGCTCAACCTCGACAATTTCATCACCGCGTTCACGCAGGGTGGGATGATCACGGGCTTCCTGAACACCGCGATCATCCTGCTGGTGTCGGTGGCGGGCACCATCCTGATCGGCACGATGGCGGCGTACTCGCTCGACCGATTCCGGTTCCGGGGGCGCAAACTCGTGATGGGCCTGTTCCTGATCGCGACGCTCGTCCCGTCGGTGACGACCCAGGTCGCCACCTTCCAGGTGATCTCCGCACTCGACCTGTTCAACACCCGCGGGGCCGCGATCCTGCTCTTCATGGGCACCGACATCATCGCGATCTACATCTTCCTGCAATTCATGCAGTCGATCCCCGTGTCGCTCGACGAGGCCGCGATGCTCGACGGCGCCAACCGGTTCACGGTCTACTGGCGCATCATCCTGCCGCTGCTCAAGCCGGCGATCGCCACGGTGGTGATCATCAAGGGCATCGCGATCTACAACGAGTTCTACATCCCCTTCCTCTATATGCCCTCGCAGGATCTGGGGGTGATCTCCACCTCGCTCTTCCGGTTCATGGGACCGTTCGGCGCGCAGTGGCAGATCATCGCGGCGGGGACGGTGCTGGTCATCATCCCCACGCTGATCGCCTTCCTCTTCCTGCAGCGATACATCTACAACGGCCTGACCTCTGGAGCAACGAAGTGAGCATCACCGACATCACCACCGCACGACCGTCCCGCACCCGGGCGCTGCACGAGGGGTGGAGCCTCCGTGCCGTCGGGGGCGCGATCCCCGAGTCCTTCTCGGACGCGAGCATCCCGGCGACCGTGCCTGGCCTGGTCCACACGGACCTGCTCGCCGCTGGCCTCATCCCCGATCCCTTCCTGGACCGCAACGAACACAAGGTGACCTGGATCGGGTCCACCGACTGGGAGTACCGCACGACGTTCGACTGGGCGCCTGACGGGCACGACCGGCACGACCTCGTCTTCGACGGTCTCGACACGGTCGCGCGGGTCGCGGTGAACGGCGAGGTCATCGCCGAGACACGCAACCAGCACCGCACGTACCGCATCGACGTGACGCGACTGCTCCGGGAGGGCGAGAACACCCTCGTCGTGCACTTCGAGTCGCCGGTCGCCGCCGCCGACCGCGCCAGCCTCGAGATCGGCTATCGGCCGCACACCTACTTCCACCCGTTCAACGCCCTCCGCAAGGCGGCGTGCAACTTCGGATGGGACTGGGGGCTGGATGCCGCATCGGCCGGCATCTGGAAGCCGGTGTCGCTGCACTCCTGGTCGGGTGCCCGCATCGCCGCCGTGCGCCCGGTCGTCACCGTCGCCGGCGCCGAAGGGCGAGTCTCGGTGCATGTCGATGTGGAGCGTTCCCGTTCGGAGGCGCCCGTCGCCCTCCTCGCCACGATCGCCGGGGTCGAGACGACCCTCGAACTGGCCGCCGGGAAGACCTCGACCGTGCTCGAGCTCTCGGTGGCTGATGTCGACCTCTGGTGGCCCCGAGGGTACGGCGAGCAGCCGCTGTACGACCTGCAGGTCGCGCTCCTCGAGGGCGGTGAGCAGATCGGCGACTGGACGTCGCGCATCGGCTTCCGCACCATCCGCGTGGAACTCGAACCCGATGCCGAAGGCACGTCGTTCCGGTTCGTGGTCAACGGCGTACCCGTATGGATCCGCGGCGCCAACTGGATCCCCGACGATGCGTTCGTCACGCGGGTCGACCGTGATCGACTCTCCCGCCGCCTCGACCAGGCCGAGTTCGCCAACATGAACCTGCTGCGTATCTGGGGCGGCGGCTACTACGAGTCCGACGATTTCTACGAGCTGTGCGACGAGCGGGGCATCCTCGTCTGGCAGGACTTCCTCTTCGCCTGCGCCGCGTATGCGGAGGAGGAACCTCTGTGGAGCGAGGTCGAGGCGGAGGCGCGCGACAACATCACCCGCATCATGCCGCACCCCAGCCTCGCGCTGTGGAACGGCAACAACGAGAACATCTGGGGATTCGAGGAATGGGGCTGGGAGAAGCGCGTCCAAGGACGCACGTGGGGGATGGGGTACTACCTCGACCTGCTTCCCGGTCTCGTCGCCGAGCTCGACCCCGCCGGGAACTACACCGCAGGCAGCCCGTGGTCGGGTACGCCGGAGATCCCCGCGAACGATCCCGACCATGGCTCCGTGCATCTCTGGGAACTGTGGAACCGGGTCGACTATCCCGCGTACCGTGATGTCTCGCCGCGGTTCGTCGCGGAATTCGGATGGCAGGGACCGGCGACCTGGTCGACCATCCAGCGCTCCATCTCCGACTGGCCGCTGACTCCGGAGTCACCGGGCATGATCCATCACCAGAAGGCGACGGACGGCAACGACAAGCTCACCGACGGTCTCGTCGCTCACCTGCCTCTTCCGGACGACACCGAGGACTGGCACTGGGCGATGTCCCTGAATCAGGCGAACGCGGTCACGGTGGCGATCGAGCACTTCCGTTCGCTCAGCCCGAGGTGCATGGGCTCCGTGGTCTGGCAGCTGAACGACTGCTGGCCCGTCACGTCCTGGGCGGCCGTCGACGGCGACGAGAGGGCGAAACCGCTTCTCTACGCTCTGCGTCACGTGTACGCGGACCGTCTCGTGACGGTGCAGCCACGCGGGCAGCGCCTCGTGGTCGCCGTGCTCAACGACTCCCCGGATGCGCTCGATGGTGACCTCGTCGTCCGCCGGCTGCGTTTCGACGGCACGGAGCTCGCAAGCGCGACCGTCCCGCTGTCGCTCGAGCGACGTTCGTCGACGGAGGTCGACGTGCCGGAGCGCGTCGCCCAGGTCGGTTCCGCTCGTGACGAGCTCATCGTCGCGACCATCGGTGGGGACCGCGGGTTCTGGTACTTCTCGGAGGCTCGCGACTCGAACATCCCTGCTCCGTCTTTCACCGCAGAGGTTCGCCGCGACGACGAGGGATACGCGGTCAGCATCCACGCCGACGGCTTCCTGCGCGACCTGACCCTCCTCGTGGACAAGGTCGCGCCGGACGCAGTCGTCGACGACCAGCTGGTCACTCTGCTCCCCGGAGAGGACGTGGTCTTCCGCGTGCGCAGCGCATCGGAGATCGACGGAGAGGCCCTGCTGTCGACCCGCGTGATCCGCACCGCGAACCAGCTCGTGGAGGACTGGAGCCGGTGAAGATCCACCCGACTCCGCCGGGGGCGGTCGCACTCGCGATCGACCTCGGCGGTACCAAGGTCGACGCCGCGCTGGTGAGCTCCGACGGCGGCATCGTCAGCGGGAGCGAAGCACGCGCGTCGACAGGGGCCACATCGACCAGAGCTCAGATCGAGGGCGCGATCGACCGCGTGGCCGCATCCGCGCTCAGTGCGCTGCCGCAGGACGCGGCCCTCGTCGGAGTCGGCGTCGGCTCCGCGGGACCCGTCGATCTCGTGCACGGCGCCGTGAGTCCCAAGAACCTCCCGTCCCTGCGCGGATTCCCGTTCATCGAGCATCTCGGTCGGATGCTCCCTGGAACCCCGGCGGTGGTCCGCCTCGACGGAACCTGCATCGCGCTCGCCGAGAACTGGCTCGGCGCGACGCGCGGGGCATCGCACTCCATGGCGATGATCGTCTCGACAGGCGTCGGGGGCGGCATCATCCTGCATGACCGGCTCATCTCCGGCCGCAGCGGCAACGCCGGTCACATCGGTCAGGTGCAGATCGCCACGCGCGAGGAGGGCACCTCGGCGGACGACGCCACTCTCGAGCGGATCGCCTCGGGGCCGAGCAGCGTCGCGTGGGCGCGGGCTCGAGGATGGTCCGGTACGAGCGGCGAGGACCTCGCCGCGGACGCCGCGCGCGGCGATCCCGTCGCACGGGCGGCGGTCGTCCGATCCGCCACCGCCGTCGGGCAGGCGATCGCGAGCACGACCACCCTGCTCGATCTGGAGGTCGTCGCCGTCGGCGGAGGCTTCACGGGCGTCAGCCCGGACTACCTCGACCTCGTTCGTGATGCCGTCGCCGAATCCATGGTCCTGGGCTACGCCGCCGACGTCACCGTCGCCGGGTCCACCCTCGGGGGCTCGGGGCCGATCCTCGGAGCCGCCGCCCTCATCCACCGCCCCGAGGCGCTCGGCGCCGCCCCGCAAGCACGGAACACACCCAGACGAAGGAGCCTGGTCCCATGAACGATGCACACACGACGCCGCCGCGCGGGCGACGCATGCGGCGACTTGCCGCCGCTGCCCTTGCCGTGACGATGACGGCGGCCCTCGCACCAGCCGTGGCCGCACCCGTCGCCGCCGCGCCGTCCGACTGGACGTCGCTCAACACCGGCTTCGTGCAGCGGGACGGCAGCCGTCTCGTGCTCGACGGTGAGACGTTCCGCTTCAGCGGCCCGAACATCTACTGGCTGGGGCTGGACGAGAACGTCGGCGGTGTCGACTATCCGACCGCGTTCCGCATCGCGGACACCCTCGACTCGGCGGCCCGGATGGGCTCGACGGTCGTCCGCACCCACATGATGACCTCGACCGGGCAGAACGACGCGAACCCGCTCGCGATCATGCCCGCACTCGGTGAATACAACGACGACGCCTTCGCCACGATCGATTTTGCGATCGCCTACGCGGGCACGCTCGGCATTCGCCTCATCCTTCCTCTCACCGACGAGTGGCAGTACTACCACGGCGGACATCGCGATTTCACGACGCCGCTCGGACTTTCTCCGGCCGACTTCTACAGCGACGATCGCGCGATCGCCGCGTATCAGGACTACGTCGCGATGATCCTCGGACGAACGAATGAGCTCACCAATATCCCCTACGTGAACGATCCGACGATCATGGCGTGGGAGCTCGGCAACGAGCTCGAGGGCATGACCGCGCCGTGGATCGAAGAGCAGGTCGATTTCATCCGGCAGCGCGCACCGCAGCAGCTCGTCGCGGCCGGCCGTCGATTCGACATCGATCCGGACACGCTCGCCGTCCCCGCGCTCGACATCGTCGATGTGCACTACTATCCGCCGACGGCTGCCAGGGTCTCGGCCGACGCCGCGACCGTTACCGCAGCGGGGAAGGTCTACATGGCGGGGGAGTACGCCTCCACGGCCGCATCGCCCGCGCTGCTTGATCCGCTCGTGGCGGATCCGAACGTCACCGGCATGCTGTTCTGGTCGCAGTTCGGCAACAGCGATCGCGGCGGCCTCGTCCCTCACGACGACGGCTTCACCCTGCACGCGCCGGGAACGAGTGACGGGGAGCGCGGCCGGGTGGCGGCCATCACGGCATACGCGGCGGCGCTGGGGTCGCAGCCCTCCGCTCCCGCCGTCGGTACCGCATTGATCACGGCCGTCGAGCGCGTCGATGGCATCAACTCCGTCTCCTGGCGGGGCGCGAGTGGAGCGGCGGGCTACCGCCTCGAACGATCCGTGAACGGCGACCCCTGGGTCCCCGTTGCCGCCCAGGTGGGCGCGGAGGTCGGTGCGAGCACGGACTTCTCGTCGCCGGCCGGCTCGGTCTACCGCGTCGTCACGATCGACTCGTCCGGCGCCGACGCGACAGTGTCCGATCCGGTGGCGACCGCGACCGACACCCGGGTACTCGTTGACCCGCTCGAGTCGTGGCTCCTGACGGACAGCAGGGCCGACGTGCGGATCGCTCCGCGCGCCGACGGCGCGAGCGTCGTGGCCGACGGTGCGGCAGGAAGCATCACGTGGAAGCAGGATCGGCTGACCGCTGCATCCTTCTTGACGACCGGCACTGTCGTCGTCGAGTCGAGTACAGACGGAGCCTCGTGGATTCCTGCGGTGACTCGTTCCGACGGGGGAGCCGTCGTGGTCGACGACGTGACGGGTCCGTACATCCGTCTCGAGCTCGACGGCGGGGCATCGGTGTCACGCGCGACGCTCTGGTCCGACGTGGATGCCCCGAGCGGACCACCCGCGGCATTCGCGACCCTCACCCCCGCCCCGGGCACTGTCGATGTGACCGCGACGCCCACGTTCGAATGGCAGCCGTCGTCCGGCGCCGCCTACTACCGCCTGACGCTCGCGACCACCGCGGATCTCCGGGGTCCGGTGGTCGTCGCCGACGGACTCCGCACGACGACACTGCGCCCGTCTGTCGAGCTCCGGGCAGGGGTTCGCTATTGGTGGTCGGTCGAGGCCGTGAACGGCGCGGGCATCACCGCGTCATCGACCGGACCCTCCGACTTCACGATGAAGGCGTTGCCGACCGAGCCCCTCGTCGTCGAGGACTTCGAGTCCTACCCGGATGACGCCGCGCTTCAGGTGACCTACGTCCGCAACACCGGCGGCGGCGCGATCACGCCGACCCTCGTCGCGAACCCCGAGACAGGATCCCAGGCCATGCTCGCCGCCTACGATCTCGGCGGCCCGGGCTACGCCGGCGTGGTCCGCACATTCACGACACCACAGGACTGGTGGGGATACACCGGCCTCGAGCTCTCCGTGCGCGGAACGCCTGGAGACACCGTGACGGTGCAATTCGTGACCCGCGGCACCTACTGGGAGACTGCGGTGCCCGTGCAGGGCGACGGATGGCAGCAGGTAGAGATACCGTTCTCCGACTTCGCTCCTCCCGCCTGGGCCGAATCCGCACCCTTCGACCCGACCTCGGTGACGCAGCTCGCGTTCTACCTGGGCGGCGATGGCACGGGGGAGCTGCGCGTCGACGACATCTCGACCGTGGTCCCGGCGGACGCGGGGAACCCGGGAACGGGTGGTCCGGGAAGCGGGGGGAGCACTATCCCTCCGGAGGGTGGTGACGCGACCGGAGGTCTTGCGAGCACAGGGGCGGAGCCTGCACCCTGGATCGGACTGGGGCTGCTACTCATCGCCCTCGGTGGCGCGATCGTGCTCCGACGACGCACGCGCCGTGGGTGACAGGCTGATGAGCGTGGAATCGAGATGGACCCTGCGATCAAGCACGCATGCCGACGCCGGGCGGATGGCAGACCTACGCGCGGTTGTGCTGCAGTCTGACCTCCAGCGCCTGGGCGGATTCGACGAGATGCGGGTCCGGGACCTGTTCCTCGGCATATTCCAGCCAGCTTCGACTCGGGTGATCATGCTCGGTACGGTCTCATCGCCGTCCGTCCGGAGGGAGGGACGATCTGGCTCGAGCATTATTATCTCCGACCAGAGAACCAAGGTCGCGGAGTACGGAGTGAAGTGCTCGCGTCGATCCTGGAGGAACTGCGCGGTTCTCTCCAGACCGTCCGGCTGAGTGTCCTCGAAGGCAGATCAGCTCGTCGACTAGACGAGCGACTCGGCTTCACGGTCGAAAGTGAAGATCCCGTCGACGTCTTCATGCGATGCACCGGGGAGTGACGGGGTGTCTTGCTCGACTTCGGGTGTAGAGATGGCCCGCCCTGGCTGACTGGGGCTATCCGCTGAACGAATCGGGGCGGGACGAAGCCGGCGACGGTGCTGCAGGCACAGCTCAAGGGCCTGTTCTGAAAGTGCGGGGTTCTCGCGGGATGCCCGACTGTTAGATCGTCCCAGGGCAAAGCAAAACCCCCGCCATGTAGAAGCTAGGCGAGGGTTTCTGGGACCACTGTAATGATGGTCCTTGTGGCTCCGACGGGCGTCGATCCCGTGACCTCACGATTTTCAGTCGTGCGCTCTACCAACTGAGCTACAGAGCCATGCGACCGGCTAGACCTGTCGCATCTAGACGAAAGGCCCTTCTCGAAGAGAAAGGCCCGTCGCTTAGAGCGACCCTGACGGGACTTGAACCCGCGACCTCCGCCGTGACAGGGCGGCACGCTAACCAACTGCGCTACAGGGCCATACTTGTTTTCAATTGTACCGGAAGGAGTGACCCCAACGGGATTCGAACCCGTGCTACCGCCGTGAAAGGGCGGCGTCCTAGGCCGCTAAACGATGGGGCCGAAGTCTGTCCCGGAGGACTTCCTTGCCGACGCTCAAGCATAAGGGAAGATCTGAGCAAAACGCGAATCGAGGGCGAGCCTGCTGTCTCCCGGGCGTGTTCAGGAGGACGATGGACTCACATCGCTGTGCCCGCTCGCGCTGCCCGTCCCTGGTGCGGATGTGAAAGAAGTTGTTAGTGTGGCATCTGTGAAACCGGCGGAAGGGGCCGTGTGAACGACCAACACTCGACGTCGGATGCTGCTGCTGCGGCATCCGAGGACTGCGGCTGCGCGCCGACGCCTGCGGAGAGCCGCGCGTTCTGGAAGGACCGTTCGGTCACCCGTCGCAGCGCGCTCACGTTCGGTGCGCTCAGCGTCGTCGCCCTCAGCGCCTTCGGAGTCTCCTCTGGCGTGACCGCCGCGTACGCCGCCTCGTACCCGAGCTGGGACGACGTGCAGAACGCCATGAACAACGAGTCCGCCAAGGCCGCGGAGGTCACGCGCATCGAGGGGCTCATCCAGTCGCTCACGCAGCGGGTCGCCGATGCGCAGGCCAAGGCCGTCCTTGCCGGCGAAGAGTACAACGCCGCACAGCTCGCCTACTTCGACGCTATCGCCGTTGCCGAGGAACTCCAGTCGAAGGCCGATGAGCAGGCCGTCGCCGCCGATGATGCGACGAAGAAGGCTGCCCAGCTCGCCGCGCAGCTGTATCGCAACGGCGGCGATGACACAGCCCTCGAGCTGTTCTTCGCCGGATCGGCCGACAACGCCGACCAGCTGCTCTCGCGTCTCGGCACGATGGACAAGGTCTATCAGTACAACCAGACGGTGCACGACAACGCGGTGGCCGCGCGCAACTCCGCCCAGCAGCTCACCGACCAGGCCGTCGTCGCCCGCACCGAGCGCGATCGACTGCAGCAGATCGCCGAGCAGAAGATGATCGAGGCCCAGGCCGCCGCGGACGCCGCGCAGGCCGCGCTCGACGAGCAGTCGGCGAACCTCGCGACGATGCAGGCCCAGCTCTCCGCCCTGAAGGACGCCACCGCGACGACTGTGGCCGGCTACAAGGAGGGCGTGCGCGTCGCGGAAGAGGAGCGCAAGCGCCGCGAAGCGGCCGAGGCCGCAGCAGCTGCCGCGGGCAACGGCGGGGGAGGCGGTGGCGTCGGCGGCTCGCCCGGTTCGGGCGGCTGGGTCCGACCGCATGGAGGCCACCGGAGCGCCGGATTCGGCCCCCGGCCCAAGCCCTGCGCCGCCTGCTCGGGCTACCACTACGGCGTCGACCTCGCCAACGGATGCGGCGCAGCGATCTACGCGGCGCAGTCCGGCACGGTCGACTACGCGGGTCCGCGCGGCAACTACGGCAACTACATCCGCATCCAGCACGGTGGGGGAATCTCCTCCGGCTACGCCCACATCCGCGACGGTGGCTTCGCCGTCCGCAGCGGGTCGTATGTGAACTCGGGCCAGGTCATCGCGTATGCCGGCAACACCGGAGCATCCGTCGGCTGCCACCTGCACTTCGAGGTGTACATCAACGGCGCGTACACCAACCCCATCACGTTCCTCGCGGATCGCGGCGTCTCGGTCTGACACCCGCCTCCGACATGCAGAAGACCCCCGGCCGCTGAGCGGAACCGGGGGTCTTCTCGGTGAAGCGCGGGGTCAGTGACCCTGCTCGCCGAAGCGGGCGATCGCCTCGTCGAGGATGCGCTGCGCCTCGGCGGCGTCGCCCCATGCGTCGACCTTGACCCACTTGTTGGGCTCGAGGTCCTTGTAGTGCTCGAAGAAGTGCTCGATCTCCTTCTTGGTGTACTCGGCGAGGTCGCCGATGTCCTGGATGTGAGCCCAGCGGGGATCCTTCGACAGCACGGCGACGAGCTTGTCGTCTCCGCCGGCCTCGTCGCTCATCTTGAGCACGGCGACGGGGCGCACCTCGACGACGACGCCGGGGTAGATGGCGTGGTCGAGGAGCACGAGCACGTCGAGCGGGTCGCCGTCCTCACCCAGGGTGTTGTCGAAGTAGCCGTAGTCGGCGGGGTACCCGAAGGTGGTGTAGAGCACGCGGTCGAGGTGCACTCGTCCGGTCTCGTGGTCGACCTCGTACTTCACGCGGCTGCCGCGCGGGATCTCGATGACGGCGTCGTGTGCGCCCATGCGTGTGCTCCTCAGAAATGACGGTTGGATGCCGCGCACTAGCCTAGTCGGGCCGTCGACGCGTGCTGTCAGGGTTCCGTCGCCGGGGAGATGCCGAGCAGCGCCTCCTGCACGGTCGCCGTGCGGTCGCGGATCGCTGCGGCCACCGCCGCGACGGCGGGTTGGCGCAGCGAGTCCGCGCGCAGCACCATCCAATAGGGCAGACGCTCGGCGAAGTCGTCGGGGAGGAGTCGCACCAGGTCGGGGTGCCCGTCGGCGAGGAAGCACGGCAGGAAGCCGATCCCGGCGCCGGCGCGCGTGGCCTCGACATGGACGAAGACGTTGGTCGAGCTGAGCGAATCCTGCATCCCCGGAACCAGCCGACGAGGAGCATCGAGATCATCGACCTGGAGCATCGAGTCGACGAAGTAGACCAGCGGATGCGTGCTCAGCTCGTGGGAGTCGGCGGGGGTCCCGTGCTCGTCCAGGTAATCGCGCGATGCGTACATGCCCAGGGTGTAGAACCCGAGTCGGATGGCCTCCGCGCGGTGCACCTGCGGTTCCCCGACCACCACCTCCAGGTCCAGTCCGGAACGGTACTGCAGGGCGCGTCGGGTGACGTTGACGATCTCGACGCTGAGGCGCGGATACTTCCGCCGCAGCCGGGCGACCGCTGGTGCGATGACGAACGCGCTGAACCCGTCGGTGGCGGAGATCCGCACCACCCCGGCGACCTGATCGGACTCTGCCTCTCCTTCATGGATCGTCGCGACTGCGCTCTCGACGTCCTCGGCGGCCCGCACGGCCCGCCGCCCGAGGTCTGTCAGCTCCCACCCTCCGGAGCTGCGCGCGAGGACGCGCCCGCCCAGGACTCCTTCCAATGCCGCGATGCGTCGCGACACCGTCGTGTGGTTCAGCCCCATGCTCTGGCCGGCAGTGGTGAAACGCCCGGTACGCGACACGGCGAGGAGGACGAGGAGATCGTCGGCGTTCGGCTCGGATGAGCGGGGAGAAGGCGTCACATCTGCAATTGTGCACTCCTTCTCTGCTCGACTGGTCATTGGCGCACAGTGCGCGGCGTGCGCATACTGGCGGAGGCCGCCCGCTGTCGGGATCCCGGCCCGCCAGGCAGCTGTCGATGAGGACGCTGCAGAACACGAAGGAGTGCATTCATGGGCGTCTCGCAACCGGTCGATTCGCAGGTCCAGACCCGAGCATCCGGGCTGAAGAAGATCGTGGCCGCCTCGATGGTGGGCACGGTGGTGGAGTGGTATGAGTTCTTCCTCTACGCCACCGCCGCATCGCTCGTGTTCGGCACCTTCTTCTTCCCCGATGCGGGCACGGAGCTCGACGGCATCATCGCCGCATTCCTGACCTATGCGGTCGGATTCATCGCCCGTCCGCTCGGCGGAATCGTCTTCGGCCAGATCGGCGACAAGCTCGGGCGCAAGCACACCCTGCAGATCACGATCATCCTGGTCGGCGTCGCCACGTTCCTGATGGGGTGCCTGCCCGGATTCGACTCGATCGGCTATTGGGCGCCGGCGCTGCTGGTGGCCCTGCGCTTCATCCAGGGCTTCGCCGTCGGCGGCGAATGGGGCGGAGCCGTGCTGCTGGTCGCCGAGCAGAGCC
Source organism: Microbacterium sp. NPDC089320 (assembly GCF_040684875.1). Lineage (NCBI taxonomy): Bacteria > Bacillati > Actinomycetota > Actinomycetes > Micrococcales > Microbacteriaceae > Microbacterium > Microbacterium sp. NPDC089320. The sequence goes on along the minus strand of NZ_JBFBGY010000003.1, from coordinate 625,731 downwards.
CGAACAGATCCCGCGCGTTCTGGTCGAGCTGGCCTCAGGCCGCGGTCCCGGTGGGCAACCTGCTGGCGACGCTGGTGCTGCTCGGCATGTCGTGGGCGCTTCCCTCCGATCAGTTCCTGAGCTGGGGATGGCGCGTGGCGTTCTGGGTCTCGGCGATCGTCGTCGTCATCGGCTACTACATCCGCAGGCACGTCAGCGAGGCGCCCATCTTCCTCGAGGCCCGCGCGCAGGTCGAAGCCGACAAGGCTGTCAGCTACGGAGTGCTCGAGGTCGTGCGGCGGTACCCTCGCGGCATCTTCGGAGCCATGGGTCTGCGCTTCGCCGAGAACATCCTGTACTACATCATCGTGTCGTTCACGATCGTGTACCTGAAGACCGTGCACGCCTATGACACGAGCCAGCTGCTGCTGGCGCTGCTGGTGGCGCATGCCGTGCACTTCGTGGTGATCCCGCAGGTCGGCCGGCTCTCGGACGCCTGGGGACGCAAGCCGGTCTATCTCGCCGGCGCGGTGCTCGGAGCAAGCTGGGCGTTCTTCGCCTTCCCGATGTTCGACACCCAGAACCCGTTCGTGATCATCGCAGCCGTGACGATCGGCCTGTGCTTCCACGCGCTCATGTATGCGGGGCAGCCGGCGATCATGGCCGAGATGTTCCCCACCCGCATGCGCTACTCCGGCGTCTCACTGGGCTACCAGGTCACCTCGATCGTCGCGGGATCTCTCGCGCCGATCATCGCGACAGCGCTGCTGCAGGACTTCGACTCGTGGCTCCCGGTGGCGATCTACGTCGCGGGCGCCTGCGCCGTCACGGCGATCGCGGTGGTCACCCTCAAGGAGACCCGGGGTGTGTCCCTGCACGACATCGATGACGCGGATGCGCGCAAGCACGGGCTGACCACGTCGCGGGTGAGCGCCGCATGACCGAGCGCAGCGTCGAGAGGCCGAGTGCGGTCGGTCCATCGCTGAGCGGCCGGCGTGCGCTGGTCACGGGCGGCGCCAGCGGAATAGGCCTGGCGGTCGTTCGATCCCTGGCTGCCCGGGGCGCTCACGTCGTCGTCGCCGACAGGGACCGCGCGCAATGCGAGGCCGCCGCGGCGGAGGTCGGCGGTTCGAGCTGGGTGGTCGATCTGCTCGATCCGACAGCCGTCACCGACGATCGGCTGGCAGACGCCCTCGCCGGCGTCGACATCCTGGTGAACAACGCCGGGATCCAGCACATCAGCCCGATCCAGGATTTCGATCCCGAGGACTTCCGGCGCATCGTCACTCTGATGCTGGAGGTTCCCTTCCTGTTGATCCGCGCGGCGCTCCCCAGGATGTACGAGCGCGGTCTCGGCCGGATCGTCAACGTCTCGTCGGTGCACGGGCTGCGCGCATCGCCCTACAAGTCGGCGTACGTCGCGGCCAAGCACGGACTCGAAGGTCTGTCGAAGGCGACCGCGCTCGAAGGGGGCGAGCACGGGGTGACCAGCAACTGCGTCAACCCCGGTTACGTGCGCACCGCGCTCGTCGAGAAGCAGCTGTCCGACCAGGCTCGGGTGCACGGCATCCCCGAGGCGGAGGTGCTCACCAAGATCATGCTGACCGAGAGCGCCATCAAGCGCCTGATCGAGCCCGACGAGGTGGCGTCGCTGGTCGCGTGGCTGGCGAGCGACGAGGCGTCGATGGTCACCGGGGCGAGCTATGCGATGGACGGGGGCTGGTCGGCGCGATGACCACCCCGCCGTGCCCACAGTCGATCCAGCAGCGACGACAGCGGTCCGGTGAGCCAGAGCAGCAGAAGAGCGAGGTATCCGACCCCGCCGAGGCCGATGGCCAGGAGCATGGCCGCTGCCGAGAGCACGATCGTGGCGATGTCAGCCGCGGCACCGTGGCGGATGCGCGACGGCGGGGTCTTGGTCAGGTCGGGGTGCCGCAGCAGATAGATGCGCGCGCCGAGCGTGGTGATCTGCGTCGCGATGAGCGTGCCGATGTAGACGATCACCTGCAGCGGGTCGGTGTCCATCTGCCCCAGCATCGCCGTGGGCACGGGCAGCCAGACGATCGTCGCCATCCAGGCCACGTTGAGCCACAGGAGCGGCGTCGTGATCTGCGAGACCTCGGCGTACTGCCGGTGGTGGCCCATCCAGAAGTTCGCGATGAGCACGAAGCTCAGACCGAAGCTCAGCAGCTGCCCGGCATGCTCCTGGAAGAACTCCCCGGTGCCCAGGCCCCCGTCGGCGGCCTCGGACACGGACTCCATCAGCGGCAGGATCAGCAGCGTCATCGCGATGGCGACGACCGCATCGACGAACGTCGTGAAGCGTTCGGTCCTGAACCGCAGTGCGTGATCCGTCACGGCGCCAGATTAGGCCGCGGCGGCCCTGGAGCGCGAGCGCTGCGCGGGGATCCACCCGGGTGATCTACCGTTGGTCTGTGCCGTCGCTCTCTCCCGTCATCGCCGAGATCCGCCTCGCCGTGCGCACCGCGCTCGTCGGTCTGCCGGAGGGCTCGACCGTCGTCGTCGCCCTCTCCGGAGGAGCGGACTCGCTCGCGCTCGCTGCGGCGACCGCCTTCGAAGCTCCCAAGCTCGGACTCCGGGTCGGTGCGCTCACGGTCGACCACGGCCTGCAGAGCGGGTCGGATGCTGTCGCGGCGCGCGCTGCGAGCGCGGCGGCCGCGCTGGGGCTCGATGCCCTCGTCGTGCGCGTCGAGGTCGGGGCCGATGGCGGCCCCGAGGCGGCGGCGCGCGACGCGCGGTACCGGGTGCTGAGGGACGCCGCGGCGGATGCCGGAGCGGCAGCCGTTCTTCTCGGTCACACGCTCGACGACCAGGCCGAGACGGTGCTGCTCGGTCTCGCCCGCGGATCCGGGGCCGCCAGTCTGCAGGGGATGGCGCCGGTGCGCGAAGACGACGACGGGATGCGGTGGCTGCGGCCGCTGCTCTCGGTGCGGCGCGAGACCACGCGGGCGTTCTGCGCGGCATCCGATCTCGCCGTGTGGGACGACCCGCACAACGCAGAGGACCGGTTCGCCCGGGTGCGGGTGCGCGACCGGGTGCTTCCGGTGCTCGAATCGGAGCTCGGTCCTGGAATCGCCGAGGCGCTGGCGCGCACCGCCGAACAGCTGCGGGAGGACGCCGAGGCGTTCGACGAGATGATCCACGAGACGATCGAGGACATCGTCGAGCATGCGGAGGCGGGTATCTCGGTGAGCGTCGCCGCGCTGGCCGCGAACCCCGCAGCTCTTCGCAACCGGATCATCCGACTCGTGGTCGACAGCGAGTTCGGGGTGAGCCTGACCCGACTGCAGACCCTCGAGGTCGCTCGTCTCGCGATCGACTGGTCGGGCCAGGGGCCGATCGATCTGCCCGCATGCTCGGCGGCTCGAGTGGGCGGCCGCATCGTGTTCTCGGCGCGCTGAGCCGCGGCATCCCACCCGCGCAGACGCGAGAACCCCCGCGGCCTCGTCCTCGGGTGGGAGCCGCAGGGGTTCTCGTCGATCAGGACGACTGGGCTACTTCTTGCCTCCCAGCAGGCCGCCGAGGATGTCGCCGATTCCGCCGCCCCCGGACGAGCTGTTGCCGCCGCCGAGGATCCCGCCGAGGATGTCGCCGATTCCACCGCCCCCCGACGAGCTGTTGCCGCCGCCCAGGATCCCGCCGATCACGTCACCGATCCCACCGCCGCCGGACTGCGACTCGGACGGCGTGGACTTCGCGGACTTGTCCTTGGTGGCGTTGGCGATCAGGCCCATCACGATCGGGGCGAGGATCGGAAGGAGCTTGTCGAAGTCGATGCCGGCGGTCTTCTCTGACTCGGTGAGCTTCTGGGTGACCTTCTTCTCGTCGTCGCCCAGGATGTGCGAGACGATCTTGCCGCCGTCGGCCTGATCGATGTCGTCGACCTTCGCGGCCCCCGTCGTGCCCTCGTGCCGCTTGAGAGCGTTCTCGATCGCGGAGGAGCCCTCGGCGGTCGATGCGTTCTTGGCGAGGCCGCCGAGCAGCACGGCTCCGCCCTGTTCGACCGCCTCCTTGGCGACGTCGGGGGAGACTCCGAGCTTCGCGGCGATGTCGTCGATCGGGACCTGCTTCAGGATGTCGTCGAGAGCCATGGGTGAATCCTTCCGTCCGGGGCGTCCGCCCGTCACACCGCCAGAGTAGTGCGGATGCCTGCCCCCGAGCCGGAATACTGGTCGACGATCCTCCATGCTGTGCGGGACCATGGCGATGCGTCGCCTAAAATCGATCCATGCGCGCCGCGGAGATCCAGGACGACCTTGCTCAGATCCTCGTCACAGAGGAGGAGATCGTCGCGAAGCTCGATGAGCTCGCGGCCCAGGTGGCGGTCGATTACGAGGGCAAGGAGATCATCCTCGTCGGCGTGCTCAAGGGCGCGGTCATGGTCATGGCGGACTTCGCCCGGGCGCTCCCCTTCCATGCGCCGATGGACTGGATGGCCGTCTCGAGCTACGGCGCGAGCACTAAGTCGAGCGGTGTCGTGCAGATCCGCAAAGACCTCGACACCGACCTCAACGGCAAGCACGTGCTGATCGTCGAGGACATCATCGACTCGGGCCTGACCCTCAGCTGGCTGCTGGAGAACTTCGGTTCGCGCGGCGCGGCGTCGATCGAGGTGCTCGCGCTGCTGCGCAAGCCGGAGGCCGCGAAGGTCGAGATCGACTGCAAGTACGTCGGCTTCGACATCCCCACCGACTTCGTCGTCGGCTACGGTCTCGACTACGACGAGCGCTACCGCAATCTGCGCGACGTCGCCGTGCTCGCCCCCCACGTCTACAGCTGATCGGGCACCACGGCGCACCGCTACGCCGTGGGTGAACGCACAGCGGCCACCTAGGGCGCGCGCGATACGCTGATCCGACCATGGATGTCAAGAAGCTCACGCGGAACCCGCTGATCTACGTCGCCCTGATCGGTCTGCTGCTGTTCGGCGGCTTCCTGCTGATCTCGAACCTCGGCGCCCCCAAGCAGATCACGACCCAGGAGGGTCTCGAGCTGCTGAGCGGCACGACGGTCACCGAGGTCGTCAACACCGACGGCGACCAGCGGGTCGACATGACGCTGTCCAAGGCGTTCGAGGGCTCTGAGAACGTGCAGTTCTACTACGTCGACGCCCGCGCCGAGGAGGTCGTGAAGGCCATCAACGCGGCCGAGCCGAAGGACGGCTTCAACGACGCCGTCCCGCGTGCCACCTGGTTCGACGGCATCCTCTCCCTTCTTCTTCCCCTCGTGCTGCTCGGTCTGCTGTTCTGGTGGCTCCTGTCGTCGATGCAGGGCGGCGGCGGCAAGGTCATGCAGTTCGGCAAGTCCAAGGCCAAGCTCGTCAACAAGGAGACCCCGACCGTCACGTTCGCCGACGTCGCGGGCGCGGACGAGGCGATCGAGGAGCTCCACGAGATCAAGGAGTTCCTGCAGGATCCGGCCAAGTTCCAGGCGATCGGCGCCCGCATCCCGAAGGGCGTGCTGCTGTACGGCCCTCCGGGAACCGGAAAGACGCTGCTCGCCCGCGCGGTCGCCGGTGAGGCCGGGGCGCCGTTCTACTCCATCTCCGGTTCCGACTTCGTCGAGATGTTCGTCGGTGTCGGCGCATCGCGAGTGCGCGACCTGTTCAACGTGGCCAAGGAGAACTCTCCCGCCATCATCTTCATCGACGAGATCGATGCCGTCGGTCGCCACCGCGGCGCCGGCATGGGCGGCGGAAACGACGAGCGCGAGCAGACGCTCAACCAGATGCTCGTCGAGATGGACGGCTTCGACCCGAACGCGAACGTCATCGTGATCGCGGCGACGAACCGCCCCGACATCCTCGACCCCGCGCTGCTGCGCCCCGGCCGCTTCGACCGCCAGATCGGCGTCGACGCCCCCGACCTCAAGGGCCGTCAGAAGATCCTCGAGGTGCACAGCAAGGGAAAGCCGCTGTCGAAGAGCGTCGACCTCGAGGTCGTCGCGCGCAAGACCCCGGGGTTCACGGGAGCCGACCTCGCCAACGTCCTGAACGAGGCAGCCCTGCTGACCGCCCGATCGAACGCGCAGCTGGTCGACAACCGTGCGCTCGACGAGGCCATCGACCGCGTGATCGCCGGCCCGCAGCGACGCACCCGCGTCATGAAAGACCGCGAGAAGCTCATCACCGCGTACCACGAGGGTGGACACGCGCTGGCCGCGGCGGCGATGAACTACACCGACCCCGTCACGAAGATCACGATCCTCCCTCGCGGCAAGGCGCTCGGCTACACGATGGTGCTCCCGCTCGACGACAAGTACTCCGTCACCCGCAACGAGCTGCAGGACCAGCTGACGTACGCGATGGGCGGGCGCGTCGCCGAGGAGATCATCTTCCACGACCCGACCACCGGTGCGTCGAACGACATCGAGAAGGCCACGTCGATCGCCCGCAAGATGGTCATCGAGTACGGCATGACGACCGAGGTCGGACCGGTGAAGCTCGGCAGCGAGGGCGGCGACATGTTCGTCGCTCGCGACATGGGTCGTGGCCGCGAGTACTCCGAGAAGGTCGCAGAGCGGGTCGACGCCGAGGTGCGCGCGCTGATCGAGCAGGCGCACAACGAGGCCTACGAGGTCATCAGCGCGAACCGCGACATCCTCGACAGGCTCGCTCTCGCGCTCCTCGAAGAGGAGACGCTCGACCACAACCAGATCGCCGAGATCTTCACCGAGATCAAGAAGCTCCCCGAGCGTCCGCTCTGGCTCTCGAGCGAGAGCCGCCCGGTCTCCGAGCAGCCGCCGATCGAGGTTCCCAAGAAGGTCGTGCCTGTCGCCGCATCCGTCGAGGCACCGGCGACGGCTCCTCGCACGCAGCCCGGATCGGCGGGAGCCGGTCAGGCTCGACCTGCGACGGCCTGACCCGTGTCCGTCGACCGCGCACGCGTCGAGCGGCTCACGCGGGAACTGCTCGAGGCGATCGGCGAGGATCCTGATCGCCCCGGGCTGAAGCAGACGCCCACGCGCATGGGCGATCTGTACGCGGAGTTCTTCGCCGGGGTGGGCGAAGACCCGGCGGCGCCTCTCGCGCACACGATCAGCGTCGCGCGGGGTCCTGCACCCGACACGCTTCCGTCGGGTGCCGTGCTGCTCAGGGACATCCGATTCCGTTCGGTGTGCGAGCACCATCTGCTGCCGTTCGCAGGGCGCGCACACATCGCCTACCTCCCCGGTGAGCAGGTGGTCGGACTCGGAGCGCTCGTGCGCGTCGTCGAGATCCTCGCCACCCGTCCTCAGGTTCAGGAACGACTGGGCGAGCAGATCGCCGACACGGTCGCCGACCACCTCGACACCCGCGGCGTGCTCGTCGTGCTCGATGCGAGCCACGGCTGTGTGACGATGCGCGGAGGACGGCAGCCGGAGGCCTCGACGCTGACGGTCGCGGCCCGCGGCGAGTATGTCGATCCGATCGCGAGAGCAGAGCTCATCACGCTGATCGGCGCCTCGAACGCGGGGCACCCGTGACCGGCATCTGGGGGATCGTCAACGTCACGCCCGACTCGTTCAGCGATGGCGGCCGCTACCTCGACGCGGATCGGGCCGTCGAGCACGGGCTTCGGCTGCGCGCCGAGGGCGCCATGGTGCTCGACGTCGGCGGCGAGTCGACCAGGCCCGGCGCCGAGCGCGTGGGAGCCGACGTGGAGCAGCAGCGCGTGCTCCCCGTGATCGAGGGCCTCGCCGCAGCCGGGGCACCCGTGAGCGTCGACACCATCAACGCGTCGACCGCCGCGGCGGCTGTGAGAGCCGGCGCGCGGATCGTCAATGACGTCTCCGGCGGGCTGGCAGACCCCGACATGCTCGCTGCGGTGGCCGAGTCCGGCGCGGATTACGCGATCGGCCACTGGAGAGGGTTCTCCGCCGACATGTACGCGCACGCCGAGTATCGTCGTGCCGCCCGCGAGGTCGCGGGGGAGCTGCGCGAGCGCATGGGAGAGGCGGCCGCCGCGGGCATCGCACCGTCGCGGCTGATCGTCGACCCGGGGATCGGGTTCTCGAAGAAGGGCGGCCAGAACTGGGGCGTCCTGCGCGGGCTCGACGAGATCATCGCACTCGGCCCACGGGTGCTGGTGGGCACCTCCCGGAAGAGATTCCTCGCGGAGACCCTCGATGCAGACCCTGCCGGGGTCTCCGAGGCACGCCGTGACCTCGCGACAGCGGTGACCAGCGCGCTCGCCGCCCGTGCCGGAGTCTGGGCCGTCCGAGTGCACGATGTCGGTGCCACCCGCGATGCTCTGGCCATCGTGCATGCCTGGGAGGGATGAATCATGGAGCTTCTCGACGAGATCGTCCTGACGGGACTCACCGTCTTCGGTCGTCACGGCGTGTACGACCACGAGCGCGAGAACGGTCAGGAGTTCACGATCGACCTGCGCCTCAGGATGCCGCTGCAGGATGCCGCCGCATCCGACGACGTCGCCGACACCGTGCACTACGGAGAACTGGCCGAGGCTGTCGCCCAGGTCGTCTCGGGAGAACCGGTGAACCTCATCGAGACGCTCGCCGAGCGCATCGCGGCCGTCGCGCTCGCCGACAGCCGGGTTCACTCCGTCACGGTCACCGTGCACAAGCCGCATGCTCCGATCGCGCTGACCTTCTCGGACGTCGCCGTCACTGTGCATCGGTCGCGACCGCAGGGTGCCGGGGAGCAGTCGCGATGAGTCGCAATCTCGCGAACCCGCCGTCCGTTCCCGGTCCGCGGCCGGGACGCGCGGAGGCCGTCGCGGTCGTCGCCTTCGGTGCCAACCTCGGAGATCGAGAAGAGACGATCCGCTCCGCCGCCGAGCGCATCTCCCGACTGCCGCTGGTCACAGACGTGCGGTTGTCCTCGCTGGTCGAGACGGTGGCGCTTCGGCTCGACGGGCCGGATCCCGACGCCCCCGGCTATGTGAACGCGGTCGCGCTCGTCACGACGCGCCTCGCTCCGTCCATCCTGCTCGGCATGCTGCACGCGATCGAAGACGAGCACGGACGCGAGCGCCATGAGAGGTGGGGCGATCGGACGCTCGACCTCGACCTGATCGCCTACGGCGACGAGTCGGCCGACGGCGACGGGCTGCAGCTCCCGCATCCCCGGGCATTCGAGCGGCTGTTCGTGCTCGAGCCCTGGCTCGAACTCGACCGCGACGCCGTGCTCCCGGGCTCGGGCCGCGTGGCCGACCTCGTCGCCGATCTGCGACGTCGCGAGCAGCGATGAAGCGCACCTCGATCGGACTCCTCGTGGTCCTCGCCGTGCTTTCCGCCGGTGGAGGCTTCGTGCTCGACCACATGCTGACGGCGATGGGCCGCACGACGTTCACCCCGTCGTTGCTGCTTCCCGTGCTGCTGCTGCTCATCGCCGCAGCCTCTCTGGGCGTCGCCTGGCCCGTGCGCGCGAGTGTGCGCAACGGCATCCGCATCGATCCGTTCCGTGCGACACGTGCCGTGACGCTCGCCCGCGCGTCGAGTCTGCTGGGCGCGATCATGGCGGGGTTCGGTGCAGGTCTGCTCGCGTTCCTCCTCTCCCGGCCGATCGATCCCCCGGTAGGGTCGACTGTGGCGATGCTGGCCCTGATCGGAAGTGCGATCGTGCTGGTCGTCGCCGCGCTCATCGCCGAACAGTTCTGCACACTTCCGAAGGATCCTGATGACTCAGAACCCAGAGATCGAGCCGGGGATCCCGGCCCCGCTGAACACGGCGGAGGTCACTGACCGCGCAGCGCTCGACCAGGGCACATACACGCAGCTGCGCACCGCGCGCAGTGAGGCGAGGCTCGAGCTCGACGGGGCCTGGCATCAGATCTCCCCGCGCTACGTGGTCTCGCAGATCCTGCAGAACCTGATCTTCATCGCCGTCGTTCTGGCGGTCGCGATCGTGCTGGCACTGGTCCTGCATCAGACGTGGGTGTGGATCCCCGCGGCCGTCGTCGTGCTCATCACGCTGCTCACGCTGATCATCCTCCCGAGACAGGCCAAGGCCATCGGGTACATGCTCCGCGAAGACGACATCGTCTTCCGCAAGGGCATCCTCTGGCAGCGCATGATCGCCGTGCCCTACGGGCGCATGCAGCTCGTCGACATCACCCAGGGGCCGCTCGACCGCGCCTTCGGCGTCACCCAGCTCAAGATGGTCACCGCCGCCGCGACGACCGGAGTGCAGATCCCCGGCCTCACGCAGGCGGCCGCAGAAGCCCTGCGCGACACCCTGATCGAGGTCGCCGAGACCCGCCGGACGGGCCTGTGAGCGAGCATCAGGCTCCGGCGCCGACCGGGGAGCGGACCGTCGGGACCACCGGGCCGGAGACCCTTGCCGATGGCGAGTGGCACCGGATGCATCCCCTCACCCCGCTCTTCAAGGGCGGGCTGGCGCTCATCATCATCGCGGGAATCGCGATCGCCAACCTGAGGGATCGGCTCATCGCCTGGTTCGTCGACCTCTTCACCCCCGAGGAGGCGCACCTCGAGGACTTCAACAGCGGTGACCCCGTCGACTGGGTGCTGCAGAACAACCTCATCGTCATCGTGCTGCTCAGCGTGCTCGCGCTGGTCCTCGTCCTCGTCCTCGTCTTCTGGATCGTCTGGCGCTTCCAGCAGTTCCGGATCACAGGCGATCACGTCGAGGTGCGCAAGGGCATCGTCTTCCGCTCGCATCGCCGTGCTCCGCTCGATCGGGTGCAGGGCGTGAACCTCACCCGTCCCTTCCCGGCACGCATCATCGGGCTCGCGAAGCTCGAGGTCGTCGGCGCGGGCACCGACTCGAACGTCGAGCTCGAGTACCTGGCGACTCCGCGCGCAGAGGCTGTGCGCACCGACATCCTGCGCCTCGCCTCGGGAGCGCGTGCGGCGAGGCTCACGGCTGCGGATGCCGCGGCAGGCGTGCGCTCCTCCGAGGTCGGCCCCGCGGCAGCGGCGCCGGGTTCGGCGCGAGCGCAGCTGGTCGGATCGATGAACGCCGGCGTGAACGGCCTGATCAGCGGCGTCGACCTCGCCGACGTCGAGCCCGAGAGCGTGGTCAAGATCCCCACGGGTCGACTGGTCGGATCCCAGCTGATCTCGAGCGTGCTCTGGCTCGTCTTCTTCGGAATCATCTTCGGTGTGGCCGTCGGCGGCGTCGCGATCGGCTCGCTTCTGGACGGCGATCCGATCGGCGGGTTCCTGGGTCTGGGTATCACGCTGGGCATCGGGATCCCCATGGTCATCGCGATCGCCGGAATCACCTGGGCGCAGATCTCGAAGTCGCTGCGCTACTCGATCGCTCCCACGCCCGACGGCGTCCGCATCACCTACGGTCTGCTGACGACGGTCACCGAGACGCTGCCGCCGGGGCGCATCTTCGCCGTCGAGGTCACCCAGTCGCTGCTGTGGCGTCCCTTCGGCTGGTGGACCATCAGGATCAACCGCATGAGCGGCAAGAGCGCCGCCCAGCAGTCGTCCGGCTCGGCTCAGCAGTTCAACGTTGTGCTGCCGGTCGGCAAGCGCGCCGACGTCGAACGCGTGCTCGCGCTGATCCTCCCCGATGCTCCGATCACCGATATTCCCCTGGTGTGGGAGCACGGCATTCTCGGACCGGTCGAGGGCGATCCGTATCGGACGATGCCGCGGCGCGCCTGGTGGCGCCGACCTGTGTCGTGGAAGCGGCACGGCTTCGCGTTGACCGAGTTCGGACTCCTGCTCCGGCGCGGAATCGTCTGGCGCAAGCTGGCGATCTTCCCGCTCGCTCGGCTGCAGGGGGTGTCGCTCTCGCAGGGGCCGATCGACCGCGCGCAGCGCGTCTCCGGCGCGCAGGTGCATTCTGTGCAGGGGCTCATCACGGGCACTCTGTCGGGCCTCGAGCGCGACGACGCGCTCTTCCTCCTCGACGGGGTGAGCTCGGCGGCCGTCGCCGCGGCCGCGCGCGATCACACCCACCGGTGGGGGGAGTACGTGACGGATGCCGAGGGAGCGCATGTGCCCGGGTACCCCGTCGCGGAAGCGGATGCCGGGACACCCGGTTCTGGCGCCCCCCTCCCTCCGCCCGCACCGCCCGCGGCTCCGCCGGCACCGCCCGCGGCTTCGCCCGCGGCACCCGCTCCTCCGGCGTCGAACGGTGAGTGATCCGACGCGACGCGATGGGCGCCTCGGTGTGGGCATCATCGGCGCCGGACGTGTGGGACCGGTCATCGGTGCTGCCCTGGCCGGCGCGGGTCACGCGATCACCGGGATCACGAGCGGCTCCGATGACGACCGGGCATCCGCGGTGCTGCCGGACGTTCCGATCCTCGAGGCGCTGGAGGTCGTGCGTCGCAGCGAGCTCGTCGTCGTCGCCGTGCCTCACGATCAGCTCGCGGGACTCATCGCCGGCATCGCCGAGGTCGGAGGGTGGCAGCTCGGCCAGCTCGTGCTGCACACCGACCCCGGTCACGGCATCGAGGTGCTGCGACCGGCGGCCTCGAGCGGAGCGATCCCTCTCGCCGTGCATCCGGCCATCACCTTCACGGGCACGTCGATCGATCTGCGTCAGCTGCAGGCCAGCTACGCGGCGGTCACCGCCCCCGCCGGTGTGCTCCCCATCGCGCAGGCACTGGCGGTCGAGATGGGATGCGAGCCGGTGGTGATCTCGGAGGCGGATCGGGAAGCGTATGCCGACGCGATCCACACCGTCACCGAGTTCTCGCGCTCGATCATCGGCCAGTCCACCGCGCGCCTCGGGGAACTGGGCGTCGAGAATCCCGGCGGATATCTCTCGGCCCTGGTGCAGTCGACCGTCGAGCGGGCGCTTCGCGACGCATCCCCGCCTCCGCCGCTGCTCTGATCTCGACGGCTGCTCCGAGCTCAGCGGCCGCCGGAGAACCCGCCGCCGCCTCCTCCGCCTGAGAACCCGCCGCCGAAGGATCCGCCTGCGCTCGACGACGAGCCCGCGCTCGGTGCCGAGTACGTCGCGGACGCGTGGGAGGAAGTCGTGAACGCCGCGAGCTGTGCGTAGACGAACGGCATGCCGGGGTCACCGATCCACGACGCCCCACGTCGCTCGGAGGCATAGACCTGCTCGAGAACGGCGCCCCACTCGTTCTCCATGCCGAACAGCATCGCGTAGGGGAGCAGGCGCTCGTAGACGACGATCACGTTCGCGGTGCCGTCCTGGCGCCTCTCGGCTCCGGAGTAGGACTGCAGCATCGTGAGGCGGTCGGCCTCGGCCACGCGGATGAACTCCCGTACGCCCATGAGGTACTCATACTGCCGAGCGCCCTCGGGGGTGAGGACGGTGTGCTTCGAGAATCCGTACAACGACGACAGCAGAACCAGGAACAGGCCGAAGGCGATCGCGACGAACGCGGGGATGGCCGTGACGCGTCCGGCGATGATTCCCGAAAGGCCGAGGGCGAACCCGGCAGCGACGAGAGCGATGGCGCACCACTGCAGGATCATCGCGCCCCTGCTGCGTGCCTTGGTGGTGAGCCCGCGCGAGGCTGCCGCATCGACACCGCTCTGCGAGAGCGTCTTCATGCGAGCGGCGAAGCCCTCACTCGCATTCGGGAGCTCGGCGACGCCCTCCGCGTCCGCGTCGGCGAACAGAGCGTCCAGTGCCTGGGCGTCGAGCTCGTCGGGGATCCGTCCGCCGGGGAGACGTCGTAGCCGTGGCTGCTCGACGTCGGTGCCCTCCTCGATGCGCAGCAGACCGCGCACCGCGAGGTGGACGATCTCGGCGGGTATCGGGTCTTTTGCGCCGGGCACGATTGCGGCGGCCACCAGCGGCGGCAGGGAATCCGGAGCGTCGTATTGCGCGACGATGATGCCGCTCGACGTCCGTCGCTTCCTCGCGAACACGGATACCGCGATCCAACTGCCGACGGAGAGCGCGACTCCGCCGAGTGCGGCGATCGCGGGCACCGTGTCGGTGACGGGGTTCGGTTGCCGAGCGGCGGGCTGCGTCGCAGTGCCCGACTCGAAACCGACCGCGACGGTGATCCCCTCGCCGGGGGCGAGGTCCGCCGCCTCGACGCTGAACCGAGAGCCGTCCGCGGATGCGACCAGCTCGCATTCATCCGTCGACCCCTGGTATCCGGCGTAGCAGCGCGCGTCGCCGGTCATGCGCTCCGTCATCGCGTCGTCGAACGTGATGTCAGCGTCGAACACCTCGATGGACTGGGTGCTGTCGAGCGGAAGGAGGTCCCAGTAGAACTCGTCGACTCCCGAGTCCGCCGCCAGGATCACGTCGCGCATCTCGTACTCGATCACATAGGTCGTGAGCCCGTGCACGAAGTCGTCGTCTCCGGTGAGGATCAGCAGCAGTCCGTCTTCTTCGTCGGTCTCGAACGGGACGTCTGCCCCGGTCTCGTCGGTCACCGACAGCACCCGCACGTCGAGCCAGGCGTCCTCGTAGCTGGTGGGCAGTCCTCGGACGATCCCCTTGTTCTGATCGGCATCAGGGAATCGCGCCGTGAGGGATTCGGTGACGTGCATTCGCGAGCGCCCGTCGTCGTCCAGTCCCACCTCGTACCGCGCATCCCACGACGCGTACGAGAAGTCGTCCACATCGGTGCGGACCACTGTCGAGTCGACGGCCGGCGCGGGCCCTGACGCAGCCGCCGGGGCCGCCGACACGATCAGTGCCGCGGCTGTGAGACCGATTGTGATGAGCGTGCGGGCGAGTCTGGTGGCTGCCATGGTTCGAGGCTAGCGAGTCCCGACCGCGGGGCGAGGGAGCGGACCTCGGTAAACTGGACACGACTTTTCAAGGAGCCCCGAATGACTGACGCGTCTGCCGCGCCCGAGACGACCACCGCCGCCACCGAAGAAGACGTTCACGAGCAGAAGGCCGTGCGCCTGGCGAAGCGCGAGCGACTGGTCGCGAATCGGACGGATGCCGGTGGGGGAGCCTTCCCGGTGAGCGTGCCTGTGACACACCAGATCCCTGCGCTGCGCGCCGAGTACGGCGAGCTCGAGGCGGGAGCCGAGACGGGCGTCGTCGTCGGCGTCGCCGGCCGCGTGGTGTTCAGCCGCAACACCGGCAAGCTCTGCTTCGCCACGCTGCAGGCCGGCGACGGCTCGCGGATCCAGGCGATGATCTCGCTCGCGAACGTCGGTGAGGAGTCGCTCGCCGAGTGGAAGGAATACGTCGATCTCGGCGATCACGTCTTCGTGCACGGCGAAGTGATCTCCAGCCGTCGCGGCGAGCTGTCGATCATGGCCGACGACTGGGCGATCGCCTCGAAGGCGATCCTGCCGCTCCCGAACGCGTACTCGGAGCTCAGTGAAGAGGGACGCGTCCGCAGCCGCTACCTCGACCTCATCGTGCGCGAACAGGCCCGCACCACCGTGCGCGCCCGGGCCGCCGTGAACGCGAGCCTCCGGGCGACATTCACCAGCCACGACTACCTCGAAGTCGAGACGCCGATGCTGCAGGTGCAGCACGGAGGAGCGTCCGCTCGGCCGTTCATCACGCACTCCAACGCCTTCGACACCGAGCTGTACCTTCGCATCGCACCTGAGCTGTATCTGAAGCGCGCTGTCGTCGGCGGCATCGAGCGGGTGTACGAGATCAATCGCAACTTCCGCAACGAGGGCGCCGACTCGACGCACAGCCCGGAGTTCGCGATGCTCGAGGCCTACCAGGCCTATGGCGACTACAACCAGATGGCCGCGCTGACGCAGGAGCTCGTGCAGCAGGCGGCGATCGCGGTCGCCGGTTCGACCACGGTCACCTGGGCAGACGGCACCGAGTACGACCTCGGTGGCGAGTGGGATCGGATCTCGATGTACGAGTCGCTCTCGGCGGCATCCGGTCGCGCGATCACTCCGAGCGAACCCGTCGAGGACCTCATCGCGTTCGCCGAGGCGAACGGTGTGGACCTGCCCGCTCAGGCGACGCACGGCAAACTCGTCGAAGAGCTGTGGGAGCACTTCGTGAAGGGCGACCTCGTGCGTCCGACCTTCGTGATGGACTTCCCCGTCGACACCTCGCCTCTCGTGCGCGAGCACCGGTCGATCGAGGGCGTCGTCGAGAAGTGGGACCTGTACATCCGCGGCTTCGAGCTGGCGACCGGGTACTCCGAGCTCGTCGACCCCGTGATCCAGCGCGAGCGCTTCGTCGAGCAGGCCAAGCTCGCCGCACGAGGCGATGTCGAGGCGATGCCGGTCGATGAGGAGTTCCTGCGGGCGCTCGAGCACGGCATGCCGCCGTCCGGGGGCATGGGTATGGGCATCGATCGTCTGCTGATGGCGATCACCGGGCTCGGCATTCGCGAGACGATCCTCTTCCCGCTGGTCAAGTAGCGGGCGTCGCACCGCGTCTGAATGCCCATTCGGGCAGCATCGCCGCGTCGATCATCGTCGCGAGCAGCGCCGCGAGACCGTACTCCGGATCGATCGCCCGCACGAGATCGAGGTACTGCGCGGCGTGGCTGGAGCGGCCGAGCGCCCAGGAGAGCCATGCCGCAGCCGTGAGCGCAGCGGGCCTCATCGCGCGAGGCGCGAGCGCGGCGGCCGTGCGGACGAGCGAGAGCGCCGCTCCGAGACGCGCCGGATCGGGAGTGGGACCCCGGCCGAGGAAGACGTCGCCGAGGTCGTCCGGCACCGCCGTCTTCGCGCCCGCGAAGTCGAGCTGCGCCTCGAGCGTGCGCTCCCCGCCGCGGACATCGGTGGCCCACTGCATCAGCGCCACATCTCTGAAAAGCGGTCGCTCGAGGCACCAGAGGAGTGCGGCGGTGGCGAACGGCGGCAGCTCCTCCGGCGACGCGAGGACCGCTTCGAAGAATGCCGGGAGGTCCTCGAGCAGGACGAGAGCGGCGATCGCCTGAGGGTCCTCCGTGCCTTTCGTCCCGGGCGCGCTGCCTCGTTCGAGCAGGGCGGTGATGTCCCGAAGCGCGCGCCCCACCCGCTCCTTGCCGGCGAAGTCCGCCGCAGGCAGTGCAGCACCCGAGTGCTGGTCGCCTGACACGTCGCCGATGCCGGGCACCTCGGGCGCGCAGCGATCGAGGGAGCGTATCTGCGGGTCGTCGTCGAGATAGCTCGACCATCCGTCGGAGGTCACGCAGAGCGCATCGACGATGCGCAGGCCGGCGTCCTCCGCCCGACCCAGGAGCTCGTCGACCTCGACGGCGAAGGGCAGCACCAGCCCGTCGCGGGTCTGCTGCACGGCATCATCCGTGTAGACCACGAGGGCGACCGCGTCGGTTCGGTCGACACGCGAGACGAGACCGATCGCGGCGTCTGCGTAGTCTGCAGGATCGTCGCGATCGTGAGGGAGGTCGAGTCTCATGGCGCCGTACGTGCGTGGGCCGCGAAACGGCAGCAGCACGAGGCTCTCGGTGGGGGTGAAGCCTGCGAGGGAGGGGACGATGCTGAGGAACTCAGCGGAGCCGGAGGCGCGGAGCACTGTTGTCATCGGGCGAGTCTCATCGCACGATGGTCGTCGTGGTGCGGTTCCACAGCGCCGCTCGCCGTTCCGCCTCCCGCGACCGAGTGTGGAGGAGCAGTGGGTCGCGTACCATGGAGGCATGGAGAACTTCTGGCTCGCAGCCGCATGGTCGATCATTCCGACCATCGGGGTGAGCGTCGTGTTCTTCTTCGTGCTCCGCGGGATCCTGCGGTTCGATCGCACAGAGCGCAAGGTGCACGCACGGATCGAGGCCGAGGAGCGGGCCGCACGCGGTCTGCCGCCGCGCTCCTGAGCGGCGTCGGAACCATCGGCTACTGTGTAGCCAGCGCACCTTCGTCGGTGCCCACTGAAGCGCCCGGCGTTGAAGTGCCGAGCGGCCGAGAGGACGAGGGATGACCCCCGAGATCTGGGCATGGTGGACCGCGGCGTTCCTGATCGCCCTCGACCTGACGATCCGCATCACGGCGATCATCATCATCCCGCGCAATCGTCGTCCCACCGCGGCCATGGCATGGCTGCTCGCGGTCTTCTTCATCCCGTTCGTCGGCGTGTTCCTCTTCCTGCTCATCGGAAATCCGCGGCTGCCGCGCGCGCGGCGCCGCAAGCAGGATCAGATCAACGAGTACATCGCCGAGACGAGCGAGCACCTCCATTTCGGCACTCTCCGTCCGAACGCGCCGAGCTGGTTCCCCCCGCTCGTCGAGATGAACCACCGCCTCGGAGCGCTGCCGATCTCCGGCGACAACGGCGCGCACCTGATCGCGGACTATCAGGACTCGCTCGATGCGATGGCCGACGAGATCCGCAAGGCCGAGGACTACGTCCACATCGAGTTCTACATCCTCCAGTCCGATGCGTCGACCGACAACTTCTTCCGCGCGATGGAAGAGGTCGCCGAGCGCGGTGTGCATGTTCGAGTGCTTCTGGACCACTGGGCGAACCGGTGGAAACCGAAGTACCGGCAGACCGTCGCGCGACTGAACCGGATGGGCGCGAACTGGCACCTCATGCTTCCCGTGCAGCCGCTCAAGGGGCGCATGCAGCGGCCCGACCTGCGCAATCACCGCAAGCTCCTCGTCGTCGACGGCAAGGTGGCGTTCCTGGGTTCGCAGAATGTGACGGACTCGACCTACAACCTGCCCAAGAACATCAAGCGCGGGCTGCACTGGGTCGACCTCATGGTGCGCATCGACGGACCGGTCGTGCTGAGCGTCAACGCCATCTTCCTCAGCGACTGGTACAGCGAGACCGATGAGGTGCTGCAGGAGATCGACATCTCGCACGCCCAGGCGGGGTCGGGTGACCTCGACTGCCAGGTCGTGCCGTCGGGGCCCGGGTTCGAGGTCGAGAACAACCTGCGTCTGTTCCTCGGGCTGCTCTACGCGGCCAAAGAGAAGATCATGATCGTCAGCCCGTACTTCGTGCCGGACGAAGCCCTGCTGCTCGCGGTCACCGCCGCAGTCGACCGTGGTGTCGCGGTCGAACTGTTCGTCTCCGAACAGGGCGACCAGGCGATGGTCTATCACGCCCAGCGCAGCTACTACGAGGCGCTGCTCCGGGCCGGGGTGCGGATCTGGATGTACCGCAAGCCGTACATCCTTCACACCAAGAGCCTGACCGTCGACGACCAGGTCGCGGTGATCGGCTCGAGCAACATGGACATGCGGTCGTTCGGCCTCAACCTCGAGGTGTCGATGCTGGTCCGCGGTGAGGAATTCGTCGTCGAGATGCGAGCGGTCGAAGACGTGTACCGCTCGCTCAGTCGTGAGCTGACCCTCGAGGAGTGGATGCAGCAGCCCCTGCGGTCGACCGTGCTCGACAACCTCGCCCGTCTCACCTCGGCGCTGCAGTAGGGCCGCAAGACAGGGGTGCCCTCGAAGACCGCGGCCGGTACCCTGAGTGGCATGAGCACCCCGTCGCGCGTCATCGCCGCACTCTCGTCCCTCGCCGCCGTGCTGCTGTTCGCGGGGTGCACGATCGGGCCCGGCGCCACGGGGTCGCAGGCGACCTCGAACCCCTCGAGCGGACCCGGGCAGAGCACGGATGACTCGGATGACGTCGAGGGCGCGCTGCTCGACGACGGCCGGATGTTCGCGGTGGTGACGTTCGGATCGTCCACCTGCATTCCGCAGGTCGACCAGATCACTGCTGAGGGCCAGACCGTGTCGGTCACGCTGGTCGACGTCGACGGCGGAGGCGAGACCGAGAAGGCGTGCACGGCCGACCTCGCACCGCGGGCGAGCGTCGGGGCGCTGCCCGAGGGAGTCGATCCGACGAAGGAGATCACTCTGCAGGTCACCTACGGCGACATGGTCGACGACGTCGACCTCGACGGCGACCCGTCGTTCACCGGCACCCCCGGCTCCTCGACCGAGTACACGCCGAGCGCCGGCTGGTTCGATGACGGTTCGCTGGTCCTGCTCACCTGGGGCTCATCGAGCTGCCCGCCGGTGGTCGAGAGCCTCGAGGGCTCGGGTGCGTCGGGCACGGCGACCTTCACGACCGACGACGGCCAGGTGTGCACCATGGATATGGCACCGCGCGCGACGATCCTCGAGTTCGGCGAGGATGCCGTCAACGACGACGCCTTCACCCTCACGCTCGTCGGCGGGAACCTCGACGGCACCGTCGAGGTGCGCGGCTGACCTCGAGCCAGGAGCGGGCGGCTCGGCCCCTCAGAGCGATGCGACGGGGTGATCGCCGGGCAGCGCCAGCAGGAGAGCGCCGGGATCCACGCGGCATGTGACGCGCACCGCCATCCCGAACTCGTCACCGTCGAGCTCGATGGGGGTGGCGGAGGTCACGGCGGCTTCGGCGACGGCGCCCCGGAAATAGTGCACCGACGCGTCTCTGCCTCGGCGCTCGAGCACACGGCGGCCGGCGCGGGAGCGGCGCAGCACCGAGTTGTCCCACCAGATCTTGCGCCACACGCCGAGCCAGCCCCAGACGCCGGTGGGCTGGATCACGGCGACATCGAGGACGCCGTCGGTGATGGAGGCGTCGGGGATCAGGGCGATTCCCGCAGGCAGAGTGCCGCAGTTGGCGAACAGGATGCTGTGCACCTTCGTCGAGTGCAGGCGCCCGTCGTCGATCTGGAACACGGATCGGAACGGCTCGGCGGTCACGAGTGATCTCGCGGCCCCATCGACGTACGCGATCCAGCCGACCGATCTCTTGAGGTCGGGACGCGTGTTGGCGATCATGTCGGCATCCAGCCCGACACCGGCGAGAACGACGTACGCGTGCTCCTCGTGCTCGCCGTTCTCTCTGGTCAGGCGTGCCCAGCCGATGTCGATCGCGTGCCGGAACTCGCCGAGCGCCGCGCGGATCATCTCGTCGGGGTCGGTCAACGGGAGTCCGAGGTTGCGTGCCAGCAGGTTGCCGGTGCCACTGGGCAGGATCGCGAGCGGCACCCCGGTGTTGGCGATCGCCTCGGAGACAGCACGGACCGTGCCGTCTCCGCCGGCCACGAGCACGACATCCACCCCGCGTGCGAGAGCCTCGGCCGTCACCTCCTGACCGGGGTCGTCGATCGTGGTCGGATAGAAGGCCGGATGCTCCCACCCGGCCTCGTGCGAGAGAACGCGGACACGTTCCCGCAGCTGCGTGCCGTCGACCTTGATCGGGTTGTAGACGAGCGCTGCCTGGCGTCGGCCGGTGGCGCTCGTGGTCATGGCGCTACTCTAGCCCGGGCGTTCGCCGGTCCGGTCGCGGCGGACGCGCCCGGGCCGCACCATAGACTTGGTGGATGATCGACCTCGCACTCCTCCGCGAAAATCCGGAGATCGTCCGCCGCTCTCAGGCCGCCCGTGGCAATGACCAGGGCACCGTCGACACCGCGCTCGAGGCCGATCGATCGCGTCGGGCCGCGCTCGCCGCGTTCGAAGAGCTGAGGGCGCAGCAGAACGCGTTCGGCAAGCAGGTCGCGAAGGCCCCGAAAGAGGAGAAGGCGGCGCTCGTCGCTCAGGTCAAGGACCTCGCCGACCGCGTCAAGCAGGCGCAGCAGGCGGCGAACGAGGCCGCAGACGTCCTGGCCGCCGCCCTCGCGCGCATCGAGAACGTCGTCGTCGACGGCGTTCCTGCCGGTGGAGAGGCGGACTTCGTCGAGCTGCGCCGCGTGGGCGAGGTTCCCGCATTCGACTTCGAACCGCGCGACCACCTCGAGCTCGGCGAGATCCTGGGCGCGATCGACATGGAGCGCGGTGCGAAGGTCTCGGGCGCCCGCTTCTACTTCCTGCGCGGCATCGGGGCACGTCTCGAGATCGCGCTCATGAATCTCGCGCTCGACAAGGCGCTGCAGAACGGCTTCGTGCCGCTCATCACGCCCACGCTGGTGCGGCCGGAGATCATGCAGGGCACCGGATTCCTCGGCGAGCACGCCGATGAGGTGTACCACCTCGACAAGGACGACGATCTCTACCTCGTCGGCACCAGCGAGGTCGCCCTCGCCGGCTACCACAAGGACGAGATCCTCGACCTCGGCCAAGGTGCGCTGCGGTATGCCGGCTGGTCGACGTGCTACCGCCGTGAGGCGGGCTCGCACGGCAAGGACACCCGTGGCATCATCCGGGTGCACCAGTTCAACAAGCTCGAGATGTTCGTCTACACGGATCCGGAGGACGCCGAGGCCGAGCACCTGCGCCTCGTCGCGCTGCAGGAGGAGATGCTGACCTCGCTCGGCCTCGCCTACCGCGTGATCGACGTGGCCGCCGGCGACCTGGGCTCCAGCGCCGCGCGCAAGTACGACATCGAGGCGTGGGTTCCCACGCAGGGCGCGTTCCGCGAGCTCACCTCCACCTCGAACTGCACGACCTATCAGGCCCGCCGCCTCGACATCAGGCACCGACCCGAGGCTCAGGAGGGTCAGACCGCGAAGACGCAGCCCGTCGCCACCCTCAACGGCACGCTGGCGACCACCCGGTGGATCGTCGCACTTCTCGAGACGCATCAGCAGGCGGACGGCTCGGTGCGCGTGCCCGAGGTCCTGCGCCCGTACCTCGGCGGGCTCGAGGTTCTGGAGCCGACCGCGTGACAGCGCCCTGGCTCGTCGGGCTCGACGTCGACGGCACGATCATCCTGCAGGACGAGACGATGAGCCCTGGCGTGCCCGAAGCGGTGGCACGGTTGCGGGACGCCGGCCATGAGGTGACGATCGCCACCGGACGCAGCTGGATGGCGACGCGTCGCTGGGTCGAGCAGCTCGAGCTGGCACCGGAGTTCGTGGTGTGCTCGAACGGTGCGGTGACCATGCGCCGGGTGGGTGACGACTGGGAGCGGTGGCACATCGAGACGTTCGATCCGTCGCCCGTGCTCGCTCTGCTGCGCGACCGGCTGCCCGATGCCCGCTACATGGTCGAGCTCGGCTCCGGTCTGCGGCTCTTCACCGAGCATCTGGACGACTGGACCCTCGACGGCGGACGGCAGGTGGGCTTCGAAGAGCTGGTCGCCGAGCCGGTCTCGCGCGTCGTCGTCGTGTCGCCGGGGCACGACGAGGAGGACTTCCACCGCCTCGTCGCGGACGCGGGGCTCAACGAGGTCTCGTACGCGATCGGATGGACGGCGTGGCTCGACATCGCACCGCAGGGCGTCGACAAGGGCACGGCGCTCGAGCGTGTTCGCTCCGAGCTCGGAATCGAGCCCGGACATGTCTTCGTCGCCGGTGACGGACGCAACGACATCGGCATGTTCGGCTGGGCGCTGGGGCTCGACGGACGTGCGGTGGCCATGGGGCAGGCGCCGACTGAGGTCAAGGATGCAGCCGGCGAGGTGACCGCAGCCGTCGAGGACGGAGGCCTCGCGATGGCGTTGAACACGCTTCCAGCGGCCGCCCAGGTCAGCGCGGGAGAATAGAACTCGGCTAGACTCACGGCTTGTCGGCAGATTCGTCTGTCGGGAGGGTTGTCCGAGTGGCCGATGGAGCTGGTCTTGAAAACCAGTGGGCAGAGATGTCTCGTGGGTTCGAATCCCACACCCTCCGCATTCCAGGGACGGTGCCCCGCACCGCACGCTGAACCGAAAGGCCCCGAGTGAGTCCTCACACCCGCCGCCGTCGAACCATCGCGCGCCACGGACAGCTCCACTCGCCGGGCCCCCTCAGTCAGCTTCTCAAGTTCATCGCGATCGGTCTCGCCGTCGTCCTCGTGAGCGGTTTCGGGGTCGTCTCCTACATCGTCTACGACCTCTCGAGCACGGTGTCGGCCAATGCGGTCGAACTCGACAGCACGACAGAGCTGCCGCCCGACATCAGCGAGTACAAGGGCGGATTCAACCTGCTGCTCACCGGTGTCGACACGTGCGAAGAGGCGTACGCGCAGTACTTCGGCGATCGCTGCACCGGTGCGGACTCTGAGGGCACTCTCAACGATGTGAACCTCCTCATGCACGTGTCGGAGGAGCCGCGCCGGATCACCGTCGTCAGCCTTCCGCGCGACATGATGGTGCCGATCCCCGAGTGCGAGGACGCCGAGGGCCAGGTGCACTCCGCGATGACCAAGCAGCAGATCAACGTCGCCTACACCGACGGCGGACTCAACTGCGTGGCGAAGACGGTCTCCGACCTCTCGGGTCAGGAGATCCAGTTCGCCGCCTCGGTCACGTTCGGCGGCGTGATCGAGATCACCAACGCGATCGGCGGTGTCGAGGTGTGCCTCGCCTCTCCGATCAAGGACCGCTACACGGGGCTCGACCTCGCCGCCGGAAACCACGTGATCGAAGGCATCACCGCCCTGCAGTTCCTGCGGACGCGGCACGGCGTCGGCGACGGCAGCGACCTCGGCCGCATCGGCAACCAGCAGCAGTACATGTCGAGCCTCGCGCGGACGCTCATCAGCGGCGAGACGCTCGGCAACGTCCCGATGATGCTGAAGCTCGCGACGACCGGACTCGACAACGTCGAGGCGAGCACGTCGCTGGCCGACCCGATGAAGATCGTCCAGATCGCTCTCGCGGTCAAGTCGGTGCCGTTCGAGGACATCGTCTTCCTGCAGTACCCGACGTTCACCGACCCGGCCGACCCCAACCGTGTCGTGCCGGACAAGGCATCAGCCGAGTCCATGTGGGACGCGATCAACCAGAACGCGCAGTTGCAGGTCACGCACCAGAACACGGAGAACGACGGCGTCGTCGTCACGGATCCGGCGACTGAGACGCCCGCGGATGGCACGACGCCCGACCCCGCAGCGACCGACCCGGCGGCGACGCCCGAGAACGTTGTGGCGTTGCCCGACACGATCAAGGGCAACTCTGCTGCACAGCAGACCTGCTCGAACGGAAACGTGCGCTGACCTTCGCGCGCTGACCTTCGTGCGCTGACCGCATCCGGGTTCACGAAGCGCCGCTCCGCTGCCCGGCAGCCGTGGGCGGTTCTTCCCGGTCAGCGCGGCGGCTCGTCGGCCTCGCCCAGCGGCGGGTACAGCACATCCATGAGAGCGCTGATGATGCCGGGCATGTCGACCGAGCGGTCGATCATCCACTGCAGCTGCAGCCCGTCGGCGACCGCCTGGATCACGCGTGCCATGGTGTCGGGGTCGAGCGCCGCTCGGCGGTCCGCATCGTGGACGAAGGCGTCGGTGATGCTCTCGCGCAGCCGCTCGCTGCGTTCGAGGAAGTATCGATGAGCCGGATGCGCGGGATCGACGGCATCGACCGCGAGGCGTGAGAACAGCTCCACGACGCCGGGGACCTCTGTGTTGTGGCGGATGACGTCGATGAACGCGGACTTCGCGTCGGCAGGGCTCTGTGGCCGGGGAGCCATCTCGTCGTGCTCGTCGCGCGTGCGCAGCACCTCGGTGAAGAGCTCTTCCTTGCTGCCGAAGTAGTGCAGCAGGGCGGCGGGGGTTACACCGACGATCTCGGCGATCTGCTTGAGGGAGGCGTTCTGGTAACCCCTGCGCCCGATCACGTCGAGAGCGCTCTCGAGGATTTCCTCACGTCTGGCGACGCCCTTCGCGTATGAACCTCGTCGTGCCATCCCTCGAGAGTAATCCTGAACAACGTTTGAGATCCAATACTTACTGGCATATAGTTTTCGCAAGACATCGCCGTCGCTGCGAAAGGAAGACCATGACCGACACCTCGGCATCCGATCTCACCCTCGAGGAGAAGGCATCGCTCACGAGCGGCGCCGACTTCTGGACCACGAAGGCCATCGACCGCGTCGGTCTGCCGTCGATCATGATGACCGACGGGCCGCACGGCCTGCGCAAGCAGTCGGGGGGAACCGACCACCTCGGTCTGTCGAGCAGTGTGCCGGCGACCTGCTTCCCGCCGGCTGTCGGCATCGGCTCGTCGTTCGACCCCGAGCTCATCGAACGCGTCGGCGCTGCCATCGGCGTCGAGGCGGCCATCGAAGACGTGGCGATCGTGCTGGGACCCGGCATCAACATCAAGCGATCGCCGCTGTGCGGCCGCAACTTCGAGTACTTCTCGGAAGACCCGATCGTCTCGGGCGTCCTCGGCGCCGCCTCGGTGCGCGGCGTGCAGTCGCAGGGGGTCGGAACCTCGCTCAAGCACTTCGCCGCGAACAACCAGGAGTTCGACCGGATGCGCGCGAGCTCCGACGTCGACCCGCGTCCGCTGCACGAGATCTACCTGCGCGGCTTCGAGCGCGTGGTCAAGGACGCTCAGCCCTGGACGGTCATGTGCTCGTACAACCGCATCAACGGCGTGTACGCCTCGGAGGACCCGTGGCTGCTCACCCAGGTGCTCCGCGACGACTGGGGCTTCGACGGGCTCGTCGTGTCCGACTGGGGCGCCGTGAACGACCGCGTCGCGGGTGTCGCGGCAGGCCTCGATCTCGAGATGCCGTCGTCCGGTGGGCGGACGGATGCGCAGCTCGTCGCCGCCGTGCGCGCCGGCGAGCTCGCGGAGAGCGTGCTGGACACCGCGGCCGATCGCGCGATCGACCTGGTCCGCAAAGCCCAGCGGCGTCCGTCCGTGTCCGGCCCGCTCGACGTCGACGCGCACCATGCGCTCGCCCGAGAGGCGGCGGGCCGCTCGATCGTGCTGCTGAAGAACGACGGCGACCTTCTGCCGCTCGCCGCCGAGCAGCGGATCGCGGTGATCGGGGCGTTCGCGACCGAACCGCGGTTCCAGGGAGCGGGGTCGTCGCTCATCAACCCGACCAGGGTCGACAGGGCGCTGGATGAGCTGCGCGCGATCGGCGGTGACAACGTGGCATACGCGGCCGGCTTCGCCGTGGAGGGCGGCGACATCGCGGCATCCGGTCGCTCATCCGACGATCTGCGTGCCGAGGCGGTGGCTGCGGCCGCGGCGGCCGATGTCGCGGTCGTCTTCCTCGGCCTTCCCGCCGCGGAGGAGTCGGAGGGCTTCGACCGCGAGCACATCGATCTTCCCGCGGCTCAGCTCGCGGTGCTCGACGCCGTGATCGAGGCGAACCCCACCACCGTGGTCGTACTCTCGAACGGCGGCGTCGTCGCTCTGCCCTTCGCCGACCGGGTGCCGGCGATCGTCGAGACCTGGCTGCTCGGACAGGCCGGCGGCGGTGCCGTGGCCGACGTGCTCTACGGCGCCGTGAACCCCTCGGGAAAACTCACCGAGACGGTGCCGGTGCGCCTCGAGGACAACCCGTCGTTCGGCAGCTTCCCCGGCGAGTTCGGTCACGTCCGCTACGGCGAGGGGGTGCTGGTCGGCTACCGCTGGTACGACGCCAAGCGGCTCGATGTGACATTCCCCTTCGGGCACGGACTCTCGTACACCACGTTCTCGTATGGCGATGCCTCGGCCACGGTGGCCGGGAACGGCGACATCGCCGTGCGCGTCGCGGTGAGCAACACCGGAGCGCGCGACGGTCGCGAGATCGTGCAGGTGTATGCGACGCCGGTGGCATCCGTCGTGCAGCGCGCGCCCCGCGAGCTCAAGGCATTCGCCTCGGTGGCGCTCGCCGCCGGAGAGACGCGCACGGTCGACCTCGTCATCCGCCGTGAGGACCTCGCCTACTGGGACGTCCGCGTCGACCGCTGGGTCGTCGAGAGCGGCCAGTACGCGGTCGAGGTCGCAGCATCCAGCCGGGACATCCGCTCGTCTGTGCGCGTGGAGGTCGATGGCGATGTGGTCTCGCTTCCCCTCACGATGAACTCCTCGATCGGCGATGTCGTCGCGCACCCGGTGGCCGGTCCCATCGTGATGGACGCGCTCGGCGGGTTCCTGGGCGAACTGAGCGGCGCCGACTCGTCGGCCGCATCGATGATGCCCAACGACGAGGCCATGCAGAAGATGATGGCGTCGTTCCCGATCGGGCGCCTGATCGGATTCCCGGGGATCGACGTCACGCACGAGCAGGTCGAGGAGCTGCTCGACGAGGCGAACGCACAGGTGCTGACTCAGGCCTGATCGCGGCTGGACGCATCGGCGGACAGAACGGGAGAGAACCGAAGCCCCAGTCCGTCGTGCGCGTTCTCGGTGAGCCAGCCGTCGGCGACTGTCACCGGCGAAGGGTCGGCCAGAGCGCCGAGCGCTCCGAATCCGGCATCCTCGACGTCTTCGACCAGCATCTCGGCCGCCGTGTCAGGCAATGACAGAGCGAGCTGGCCCGAGAGCTCCGGCAGCAGGTGCGGGTGCAGGGCCACGCCGTGCTCGGCGGCGACCTCGGCGATGCGGAGGAACGGCGTGATGCCGCCGACGCGCACGATGTTCGGCTGCACGATCTGTGCCGCCCCCGCACGCAGGAAGTCGCCGAAGCGATGTGCCGTGTGCAGGTTCTCGCCGAGCGCGATCGGCACGTCGATGCGTCGCGCGAGTTCCGTGTGGCCGTCGAGGTCGTCGGCGCGCAACGGCTCTTCGATCCAGGCGAGGTCGAAGCGCGACAGGGCCTCGACGGATGCGGTCGCCCGCGCCAGATCCCACCGCTGGTTCGCGTCGATCATCAGCCCTCGATCGGGGCCGAGCAGCTCGCGGACGGCGCCGACGCGGTCGACGTCCTCGGCGATGTCGGGCTTTCCGACCTTGATCTTCACCGCCTCGAATCCCGCATCGATCCACCGTTGCACCTGGGCGAGCAGGTCGTCGAGCGAGTAGTGCAGGTTCACCCCCGAGCCGTAGGTGCGCACCCGTTCGCGGCGGCGGCCGATCGACTCCGACACCGAGAGACCGCTCGACCGCGCCTCGGCATCCCACAGCGCGAGGTCGAGACCGGCGAGTGCGATCGTCGTGATCCCCCCGCCCCCGGCCTCATGGAGGTGCTCCCACATCCCCTGCCAGCATTCGACGGGCGTGGCGGAGCGGCCGACCGCGGCGGTGGCGATGTCGTGGTCGAGCAGCGCGTGCACGGCGGACGCACCGATCTGCGGGCTCCACGAGAAGCCCCATCCTTCCGCGCCGTCAGATCGCACGACATGGGTCGCGATCACACCGACCGAGGTGACGTCGGCGGCCCACGGGCGCGTCAGCGGCACCCGTTGCAGGCGAGAGGTCAGGCTGCGGATCGTCGTCACGGCTGTGCCAGCTCTGTGCGCCACGTGCGGGCCGGCCGCCAGCCGAGCAGGCGGGCGGCCTTGTCGGACGAGAAGGCGGGGGCGGAGCCGGTCAAGGCCGCAGCCGCGCGCTCGGTGCCCGGGTGGAACTCAGGCAGCAGCTCGTTCAACGGGCGGCGGGCCAAGGCATCCTCGGCGCCGACGAAGAACCGCTCGCCGTTCGGGATGTCGTCGAGCGCGGCGAGGAGCGTGTGGGCGAAGGCCGCGACATCGCGGGCGTCGACATAGTTGAAGAGCGAAGGCGCGGAGAGCGCCGGATCATCGAGGCGTTCGAGCACGGTGTGGCCCTGCTGAGTGAGTGCGCCGGCCCACTCTTCCGGGGCGATCACGTAGCACGGCCGGAAGGAGGCGAACCGCACGTCGTCGCCCGTCTGACGCCGCAGCATGTCGACGGTCTGCTCGATCAGCAGCTTCGACAGGGCGTACGCATTCCACGGCTCGGTCGGCGATGTCTCGTCGAGGGGGAGGCTCTCGGGAACCCAGCCCCGGGGTGCGCCGTAACCGATCACGGTGGGACTCGATGCGGCGACGATGCGGTGCATGCCGGCGCGCACCGCTCCGCCGAGCACTGACTGGGCGAGGGCGGCGTTCGTGCGGAGGATGACGTCTTCGGGCGCACTGAAGGGCACAGCGATCGCCGCGAGATGGATCAGCGCATCGGCTGATGTCGCGGCGAGAGCGGATGCCGTGGCATCCGCATCCGTCAGATCGAGGGACGACTGCTCGACCCCCTCCCGGTCGAGCGCCGCGGTCGGCTCCCGGTCGATCGAGATGATCTCGTGCCCGGCATCCGCAAGACCGGCCACGAGCGTGCGCCCGAGCCGACCCGAGCCGCCGGTGACGACGATCCTCATCGGCGGGCCAGCAGGGCGATCCCGAGGTCGTCGACGCTCACGGGAAGACCCGTCTCGAGCGAGCGGTTGCCCGCGATGCCGACGGCGATGGAGCGGATGCCGTCGGTCCAGTCCGCCGGACGTGCGAGCGGGTCGTCGCCGGGGCCGTCGAACACGTCGGACAGCAGCAGCTCGTCTCCGCCGCCGTGCCCTCCGTCGCCGCCGTGGATCGGCACCTCGTAGGCCTCTTCCCAGTGGCGCTGCACGATCAGTCGCTCGCTCTCCGGGCGCAGGGTGGTCGTGCCGTCACCGCCGGAGAGGCTGGGGTCGATGTGCGGGTGCAGGCCCTCGCCGGCGAGCACGGCCCCCCGCTCGACCACCTCGAGCTCGGCCCGACCCAGCGTGCCGTTGACCGCGACGCGGTAGCCCTCCCAGGGGGAGTGCGCATTCAGGGAGTACGACATGGTCGCCCCCGACGCGTAGTCGACGACGAGCGCGAGGTTGTCTTCGATCGTGATGCCTTCGCTGAAGACGTCCAGGTCGCGCCGGTATCCGTCGTGCTCTTCGGCGTCGAGGTAGAGAGCAGTGAGACGCTCGTCGGTGCGCAGGTCGAGCTCGAACAGATCGCCGTCGTCATGCGTCCCGCGGGCCGGACGCTCTCCCAGACCCCTGGTCGCCGCATTCTCGGCACCGTAGAAGCGCAGCCCGCCGGAGGCGAAGACGCGAGTCGGCTGGGAGCGGATCCACCAGTTGACGAGGTCGAAGTGGTGGCTCGACTTGTGCACGAGCAGCCCGCCGGAGTTCTTCTTCTCGCGATGCCAGCGGCGGAAGTAGTCGGCGCCGTGGTTCGTGTCGAGCATCCAGGAGAAGTCGACGGAGGTCACGTCGCCGATCGCGCCGTCCTGGATCACCTGGCGCAGCGCGCTGTTGCGGGGGGAGTAGCGATAGTTGAAGGTCAGCACGACCCGGCGACCGGTGCGCTCGACGGCGTGTTCGATGCGTGCGGCGCTCGCCGCGTCGATCGTGAGCGGCTTCTCGACGACGACGTCGGCGCCCGCCTCGAGCGAACGGACGATCAGCTCGGCGTGCAGGTCGTCGCGCGAGCAGATGATGACCCGGTCGACGCGCTCGTCGCGGATCACCTCTTCGAGCTCGCCCGGCGCGGCCAGCCGCGGCGCGGGTGCGCCGACCTCCGCGATGCGGTCGGCATAGTGGGCGGCCCGCACCGGGTTCGGCTCGACGATCGCGACGAGCTCGGCGCGATCGCGGTGCGTGCCGAGGATCCCTTCGACGTACATCTGTGCGCGGGCTCCGGCTCCGGCGAGGGCATAGCGGGTCTTCGTCATCGTCATCCTTGATCGATCTCACGTGGGGAAGCGCTTTCCCTCCATCGTACACGAGGGGGGATCCGCTCCGCCGGACATCGATCGACCCGTCCCGCCGGGTCAGCCGCCGGTCGAGCTGCGCACGATGAGCTCCGGCGGGAACACGGTCTGACGGGGGATGCTCTCGGGGTCCGCCGCCTCTTCGAGCACGATGCGCAGCGCGGTCCGCCCGATCATGCGGCTGGGCTGCCGGATGGAGGACAGCGGCACCGCGGCGGCTGCGGCGAACGGATTGTCATCGAAGCCGATCAGCGCGATCTCGTCGGGGACGAGCAGGCGTCCGCCGGACACGAGCGACTGCAGCAGTCCGAGGGCCAGCAGGTCGTTCGCGGCGAAGAGCGCATCCGGCCACTCGCGTCGAGGGCGGGTGAGCAGCCGTGCGCCCGCCGCGACGCCCTCGTCGACCGTCATCGCCGCCGTCGGCACGACCTCGAGCTCGACGTGCACGGCGGCGTTCTCGGCGGCGGCACGAGCGCCGGCGAGCCGGTCGGTGACCTGTCGCATGTCGAAGGGCCCGCCGACGAAGGCTATGCGCCGACGCCCGCCCTCGATGAGGTGCTCGACCGCGAGGCGGCCGCCCGCGACGCTGTCGACCGACACCGACGAGAATCCGCTGTCGGCACTGAACCGGTCGACGAGCACTGTCGCGATCCCGCTCGCGCGGAACCTCCGCAGCTGGGTCATGACGTCGCCGTAGGGAGCGATGAGCAGTCCGCGCACCTGCTGCTCGCGGAACAGATCGAGGTAGACCTTCTCGCGCGAGGGATCGTCGTCGGTGTTGCCGTAGAGAATGGCGATGCCGTGGCTGGACGCCTCGTCTTCCGCGCCGCGCACGACGTCGTTGTAGAAGGGGTTCTGTCCGTCGAGCACGACGAATCCGACCGTCGTGCTCACGCCTGCCCGGAGTTTTCGGGCGGCGTCGTTGCGCACGTAGCCGAGCTCCTCGATCGCCTGCGTCACGCGCTCGACCGATTCGCTGGAGACTTCGTCGGGCCGGTTCAGGACGTTCGAGACCGTGCCGACGGAGACGCCCGCACGGACGGCGACATCGCGGATGCTGATCGGCATTCGGCTGTCCTCTCGTCGTCGGGCGGATCACGCTTCGGCATCAGGGGTTGACCTGAGACCGGCATCACATACACTAGCCTGAAACGAGCTTGAATCGATTCAGGTAGAGTTCATTCCGATCATCATCCCCCTCAACGGAGAGGAAAGCCAGTGGTAGACGCAGCCTCCGCCCGCAGCGCTCCCCCCACCGCGCTCGAGCTGCATCGGGTCGTGAAGTCCTTCGGCCCCGTCGTCGCACTCCGCTCCGGCAGCCTGACGCTCCGCCCGGGCTCGATCCACGCCCTCATCGGCGAGAACGGCGCGGGAAAGTCGACGCTCGTGAAGATCATGGCCGGTCTCTACCGCCGTGATTCGGGCGACTTCCGTCTGCACGGCGAGGATGTCGACTTCACCAGCACCGCCCAGTCGAAGGCCGCCGGCATCGCGGTCATCTACCAGGAGCCGACGCTGTTCCCCGATCTCTCGGTCACCGAGAACATCTTCATGGGGCGCCAGCCCACCGGCATCCTCGGCCGCATCGATCGCAAGGCCATGCGCACCGAGGTCGACCGGATCTTCCGCCGTCTGGGCGTGAGTCTCGACCCCGACCGCATCACGGAGGGGCTGTCGATCGCCGACCAGCAGATCATCGAGATCGCGAAGGCGATCTCTCTCGATGCGAGCGTGCTGATCATGGACGAGCCCACCGCCGCACTCAGCGGCGTGGAGGTCGATCGACTGTTCGCGGTAGCCCGGAGCCTCCGCGACGAGGGCCGTGCCATCCTCTTCATCTCGCACCGCTTCGACGAGGTGTTCGATCTGTGCGACACCGTCACGGTCATGCGAGACGGGGCATACATCGACACCACTCCCATCGCCGAGACCACGGTCGACGAACTCGTGCGCCAGATGGTCGGTCGCGACGTCACCGAGCTGTTCCCCAAGCAGGAGGCCGTCGTCGGCGAGCCGCTGCTGGAGGTCACCGGCCTCACCCGTCCAGGCGTGTTCCACGACATCTCGTTCACGGTGTGCGCGGGCGAGATCGTCGCCCTCGCGGGCCTTGTCGGCGCCGGTCGCTCCGAAGTCGCCCGCGCGATCTTCGGCGTCGACCCCTACGACGAGGGGGAGGTGCGGATGGTCGGAGCGGCCGTCGCCCGCCGCAACCCGACCGCCGCGATGCGCAGCGGTCTCGCGCTGGTTCCCGAGGACCGCCGCAAGCAGGGCCTCGTGATCGACGCCAGCGTGGGAGGCAACATCACGCTCGCGATCCGCCGACGGCTCGCGAAGTGGGGACTCATCACCAGCGGCATCGAGAACCGCGCCGCCAAGGAATGGGCATCCCGCCTCGAGGTCAAGACGCACGCGCTCGACACCGTGGCATCGACCCTCTCGGGCGGAAACCAGCAGAAGGTCGTGCTGGCCAAGTGGCTCGCCACCGACCCGCGCGTCCTCATCATCGACGAGCCGACTCGCGGCATCGACGTGGGCACGAAGTCCGAGGTGCACCGGCTGCTGTCGCAGCTCGCGGGCGAGGGCATGGGCATCCTGATGATCTCGTCGGAGCTGCCAGAGGTCCTCGGCATGGCGGATCGCGTGCTCGTGATGCGCGAAGGCCGCATCACCGCCGAGATCTCCCGTGACGACGCCACCAGCGAGAACGTCATGTTCGCCGCCACCCACTCATCGGAGCTGCACTCATGAGCACCACCACCGCACCCGCGGCCGCCGCTCCGGCGATCGCGAAGAAGCCCGGCGGCATCGGCCGCGCGCGCGAGTTCGGCATCCTCGCCGCGCTCGTGCTCGTCGTGATCGCGGCGACCATCAAGAACCCCGCCTTCCTCTTCAGCTCCGACGGCTGGCGAGACCTGCTGCTCACTCCGTCGATCCTCATGCTCGTCGCGGTCGGTCAGGCGATCGTGATCATCACCCGCAACGTCGACCTGTCGGTCGGATCGGTGATGGGACTGACGGCGTATCTGACGGGACGCCTGTTCGTCGACGTGCCCGGCATCCCGATCGTCGTCGTCGTGTTGGCTGCCGTGCTGCTCGGCGCGTTCCTCGGCCTCGTCAACGGCGCGCTCGTCGCGTTCGCGAAAGTGCCGGCCATGGTGATCACCCTCGGCACCCTGTATGCCTACCGCGGCATAAACGTGCTGTGGACCGGCAGCGACCGCATCAACGCGTCCGACATGCCCAAGGACTTCCTCGCGCTCGGCACGCAGCAGATCCTCTTCATCCCGGTGCTGACGATCATCGCCGTGATCGTGCTCGCCCTCGCGGCCTGGTATCTGCGCAACATCCGCGGCGGTCGTGAGTACTACGCGATCGGCTCCGACCCGTCCGCCGCCGAGCTCTACGGCCTCAAGGTCACCCGCCGCGTGCTCTCGGCGTTCGTGCTCTCGGGTGCGCTCGCAGGCCTCGCGGGCGTCTTCTACGCCGCGCGCTACGGATCCATCAGTTCGCAGGCCGGCAGCGGTTGGGAGCTGGATGCCGTGGGCGCCGCCGTCATCGGCGGCATCGCCATCACGGGAGGCGTCGGCACGGTGTGGGGCGCCGCCATCGGGGCGATGCTGCTGATGACCATCAACCGCGCGCTGCCGATCCTCGGCATCCCGGACTTCTGGCAGCGTGCCGTGGTCGGAGTGCTGATCATCGGGGCCATCGTGCTCGACCGGGTGCTCGCGGTCAGACAGAGACGCCAGCTCATCGAGGCGAGGGACGAATCATGACCACGACAACGACGACCACGTCGACACGTGTCATCCGCGACTACGACCGTCCGCTCTGGCGGCGCATCTTCATCAACCGCGAGTTCGCGATCATCGGGCTGCTCGTGCTGGTGGCGCTCGTCGCGGCCGTCACGATCCGGGGCTTCGCGCAGCCGATCACGGTCAACTACCTGCTGCTCGACGTCGCCCCGATCCTGCTCATCGCCCTGCCGATGACGCTCGTCATGATCACCGGCGAGATCGACCTCTCGGTCGGGTCGATGGTCGGGCTCGCGAGCGTCGTCACGGGCGTGCTCACCGAGTCCGGCGCGCCGTTCGAGGTCGCGGCGCTCGCGGCACTGGTCGTCGGAATCGTCGGCGGGGCGTTCAACGGCTTCCTCGTCACGATCGTCGGTCTGCCGTCGCTCGCCGTCACCATCGGCACGCTCGCGCTCTTCCGCGGTCTGGCCGTCGGGCTGCTCGGCACCACGGCCGTGACCGACTTCCCCGAGACGTGGACCGCTCTCGCGAAGGCGAAGATCGCGGGCACGACGATCCCCTACATCGTGATCCCGTTCCTCATCCTGCTCGTGGTGTTCGTCGTGCTTCTGCACTTCACGCCGTTCGGGCGGGGAGTGTTCGCGATCGGGCTCTCGAAGGACGCGGCCCGGTTCTCGGGCGTCGACGTCGAGCGGACGAAGTTCATCCTCTTCGTGCTCTCGGGGGTGGTCGCCGCCTTCGCCGGGATCTTCTACACCCTGCGATTCGGCAGCGCCCGAGGCGACAACGCCACAGGCCTCGAACTGCAGGTCATCGCGGCGGTCGTGCTCGGCGGTGTGTCGGTCTTCGGGGGCCGGGGTCATCTGCACGGCGTCGTCGCCGCGGTGCTCCTGATCGGGGTGCTCGGCAGCAGCCTGCGCCTCGCGGGCGTCACCAGCGACGTCATCAACATCATCACCGGCGGTCTGCTGATCTTCTCGGTCGTCGCAGCCAGCGTCCTCGCCTGGGCGCAGCGCGTCCGAGCGAAGGCCGGCCCGCCACTGCGCGTAGCAGCCTCTCCCGCACCATGAGGCAGCCTCTCATCGTCGGCATCCGCCTGCGGTGATCATCACGAAAGGAAGAACAATGATGTTTGCACGTAAGAAGATCGCGGGGTTCGCGGCGGTCGCCGTGGCCGCAGCGCTCGTGCTGAGCGGCTGCGCCGACACCAGCGGCGGGTCGGGCGACTCGGGCTCCGGATCCGAAGGCGGGTCCGACAACCTCGCCATCACGTTCCTGCCCAAGAACCTCGGAAACCCCTACTTCGACACCTCGAGCGAGGGCGGCAAGACCGCGGTCGACGAGTTCGGCGGCACGTTCGCCGAGGTCGGACCGGCTGAGGCGACCCCCGATGCTCAGGTCAGCTACATCAACACCGCGACGCAGCAGGCCGTCGGCGCACTGGTCGTCTCGGCCAACGACCCGAAGGCGATCTGCGACGCGCTGAACGAGGCCCGCGACGCCGGCGTCAAGGTGGTCACCTTCGACTCCGACACCAACCCCGAGTGCCGCGACCTGTTCATCAACCAGGCGGACTCCGAGGGCATCGCCAAGGTGCAGGTCGACCTGATCGCCGACCAGATCGGCGGAGCCGGCGAGGTCGCCATCCTCTCGGCATCGGCCAACGCGACGAACCAGAACGCCTGGATCGACCTGATGAAGGAGTACATCGCCAGCGACTACCCCGACATCACGCTCGTCGAGACCGTCTACGGTGACGACGACGACCAGACGTCGTTCGACAAGACGGCAGCACTGCTGCAGAGCCACCCGAACCTCAAGGGCATCATCTCGCCCACCACGGTCGGCATCGCGGCTGCGGCTCGCTACGTCTCGACCTCGGACTATAAGGGCAAGGTCGCGATCACCGGTCTCGGCACCCCGAACCAGATGCGCGAGTACGTCGAAGACGGCACCGTCACCGCGTTCGCCCTGTGGAACCCGGCCGACCTCGGCTACCTGGCGGCCTTCGCTGCCAAGGCGCTGATCGAGGGCGACATCACCGGCGAAGAGGGCGACACGTTCGAGGCCGGCGACCTGGGCGAGTACACCGTCGGGGCTGACGGCGTCGTGCTGCTCGGCGACCCGTTCGAGTTCAACGCAGACAACATCGGCGACTTCGACTTCTGAGTCGGAGTCGCGAGGGGCGTCGGGGCGTCGGCCTCGGCGCCCTTCTTCGTGCCTCGGTTGTGTTGCGCACAGGGTGCAGCCGCGGCCGAATGGCTGTCGGAAGTACGGATGGATGCCGGGACGGGGTGTTCTCGGCATCCATCTGTGATCTGGGCAGCCGAGTGTGCGGCTGCGAGAGGCTGCGGCGGCTGCGGACCCTGTGGATCAGCGCGGGTCCAAGCGCTCCGGCTCGTGGGTGGCCGCGACGAGGGCGCGCAGCTCTTCGAGGGTCTGCGGGGCCGCGCCCAGAGCGCGAGCCTGCACGAGCACGTTGCCCAGGGCCGTCGCCTCGACCGGACCCGCGAGCACGGGCAACCCGGTGCGATCGGCCGTCGCCTGGCAGAGCAGACGGTTCAGCGAGCCGCCTCCCACCAGATGGATGCGGTCGAGCTCGCGCCCTGACAGATCGGATGCCGTTTGCGCGGCATCCGCGAACGCCGTCGCGATCGACTCAACGATCGACCGGGTGAACGCGGATCGCGACGACGGCGCCGCAGAACCCAGAAGCGCCGCGATGCGCACAGGCATGTCACCCGGTGCGCTGAGCGACGCATCGCTCGCGTCGAACAGCGGCACGTCATCGGTGACGGCGGAGGCGGCGGCGAGCAGCTCCGGCAGATCGATCGAGGAGCCGTCCTCCGCCTCCCACGCCCGCACGGTCTCGCTGAGCAGCCAGAGCCCCGTCACGTTGTGCAGGAAGCGGTAGCGCCCATCGACGCCGAGCTCGTGCGTGAAGTTGGCCTCTCGTGCTGCATCCGTCAGCACGGGTTCGATCAGCTCGACGCCGACCAGGCCCCACGTGCCGCACGAGATGTACGCGGAATGCGGCGTCGACAGGGGAGCGGCGACGACGGCGGATGCGGTGTCGTGCGAGCCGACCGCGATCACGGGGAGTTCCTTGCCGATA
The DNA here is from genome assembly GCF_040684875.1 of Microbacterium sp. NPDC089320. Lineage (NCBI taxonomy): Bacteria > Bacillati > Actinomycetota > Actinomycetes > Micrococcales > Microbacteriaceae > Microbacterium > Microbacterium sp. NPDC089320. The sequence goes on along the minus strand of NZ_JBFBGY010000003.1, from coordinate 587,822 downwards.
CGCGCGGCGAGCTCGGGTCGGAGCGTGCCGATCGTGTCGCCGGGGTCGACGAGCGCCGGCAACACGGTCGACGGGATACCGAGGCGATCGGCCAGCTCGGTGTCCCATTCGCCGGATTCGACGCCGAGGAGGCCCGTCGTCGACGCATTCGTCCGCTCGGCGACCGCTGTGCCCGTGAGCAGGAACGCGATGAGGTCGGGGATGAGCAGCGCTGTGTCGGCGTCGGCGAGATGTGCGTCGACGCGGTACTGGTACAGCGTGTTGAACGGAAGGAACTGCAGCCCGTTGCGCTGATACAGCTCGGCGAAGGGCGCGATCGCGTGCACCTCGTCGACGCCCCGAGCCGTGCGCTCGTCGCGATAGTGGAAGGGCTCCGCGAGCAGCTCGCCGTCCCGCAGCAGTCCGTAGTCGACGGCCCACGAGTCGATGCCGATGCTCTCGATGCCCGGCTCGCGGCGCACCGCCTCGGCCAGGCCGGTGACGACGTGCTCGTACAGCGCGGCGAAGTCCCAGTGCAGGCCGTCCTCGCGCTCGACGGGACCGTTGGGGAAGCGCGAGACGAGTTCGAGGTCGAGCCGGCCGTCGCCGATCCGGCCGATCATGACGCGACCGCTGGTCGCTCCGAGGTCGACGGCGGCGACGGACCGGATCGTCATCGCAGGAACGCCGCGGCGACGCCGGAGTCGACCGGGATGTGCAGGCCCGTGGTGCGGCTGAGCTCAGGGCCGGTGAGCACGTAGACGGCATCCGCGACGTTCTCGGGAACGACCTCGCGCTTGAGGATCGTGCGGTTGGCGTAGAACTGGCCGAGGTCCTCTTCCGCGACGCCGTAGGTGGCGGCGCGGTTCGCGCCCCAGCCCGAGGCGAAGATGCCCGAACCGCGCACGACGCCGTCGGGGTTGATGCCGTTGACGCGGATGCCGAACTCGCCGAGCTCGACGGCGAGCAGTCGCACCTGGTGGGCCTGATCGGCCTTGGTCGCGGAGTAGGCGATGTTGTTCGGGCCCGCGAACACGGAGTTCTTCGACGAGATGTAGATGATGTCGCCCCCGAGCTTCTGGTCGATGAGCACGCGGGCTGCGGCCTTCGACACGAGGAACGAGCCCTTGGCCATGACGTCGTGCTGCAGGTCCCAGTCCTTCTCGGTGGTCTCGAGCAGGGGCTTCGACAGTGAGAGACCGGCGTTGTTGACGACGAGGTCGACACCGCCGAACGCGAGCACGGCGTCGTTCAGTGCGGCCTGGATCGCATCCGCATCGGCGACGTTCGCCGCGACGCCGATCGCGACGTCGGCGTTCCCGAGTTCGGCCGCGGCGGCCTGCGCCTTCTCGAGGTCGAGGTCGGCGACGACGACGCAGGCGCCCTCTGCCGCGAGACGCGTGGCGATGGCCTTTCCGATGCCGCTCGCGGCTCCCGTGACGAAGGCGATGCGGCCCTGGTGCGACTTCGGCTTCGGCATCCGCTGCAGCTTCGCCTCCTCCAACGCCCAGTACTCGATGCGGAACTTCTCGGCGTCGGAGATGGGGGAGTAGGTCGACAGTGCCTCAGCGCCGCGCATGACGTTGATGGCGTTGACGTAGAACTCGCCGGCGACGCGGGCGGTCTGCTTGTTGGCGCCGTAGGAGAACATGCCGATGCCGGGCACCAGCACGATGAGCGGGTCGGCACCGCGGATCGCGGGCGACTCGGCGGTCGCGTGCGCGTCGTAATACGCCTGGTAGTCGGCGCGGTACTCGGTGTGGAGCTCGTGCAGGCGGGCGATCTGCTCGTCGGCGGATGCCGTTACGGGCAGGTCGAGGATCAGCGGCTTGACCTTGGTGCGCAGGAAGTGGTCGGGGCAGCTGGTGCCGAGAGCCGCCAGCTCAGGAGCCCGCTCGGAGGCCAGGAAGTCGAGCACGACGTCGGAGTCGGTGAAGTGGCCGACCATCGGCTTGTCGGTCGACGCGATGCCGCGGATGGTGCCCGCCAGCGCGGCAGCGCGCTCGCGCCGCTCGGCCTCGGGGAGGGCCTCGAATCCGGCGCGGACTCCGCCGAACGGGTCGGCCGTGCCGTTCGCCTTGATGTAGGCGGCCGCGGTGTCGATGATCCAGAGGGAGTTGGCTTCGGCCTCCTCCGAGGTGTCGCCCCAGGCGGTGATGCCGTGGCCGCCGAGGATCGTGCCGACGGCCTGCGGGTTCTGGGCCTTGATCGCCGCGATGTCGAGTCCGAGCTGGAACCCGGGGCGACGCCACGGCACCCACACGACCTTGTCGCCGAAGATCTTCGTCGTGAGCGCCTCGCCGTCGGCGGCGGTTGCGATCGCGATGCCCGAGTCGGGGTGCAGGTGGTCGACGTGCGCGGCGTCGACGAGGCCGTGCATCGCGGTGTCGATCGACGGGGCGGCGCCGCCCTTGCCGTGCAGCGTGTAGTCGAAGGCCGCGACCATCTCGTCTTCGCGATCCACGCCCGGGTAGACGTCGACGAGCGCGCGCATGCGGTCGAGGCGCAGCACGGCCAGTCCCTGCTCGGTGAGGGTTCCGAGGTCGCCACCCGATCCCTTGACCCACATCAGCTCGACGGGCTGCCCCGTGACCGGGTCGGTCTCGGTGCCCTTGGCCGACGTGTTGCCACCGGCGTAGTTGGTGTTCTTGGGGTCGGAGCCCAGGCGGTTCGACCGCTCGATGAGGGCGGCGGCGGTGGGGTTGGTCATGGCTGTTCCCTGTTCTCTGGAGACGTGGCGAGGATGCGGGCGGCGAAGCGATCGATCGATGCTGTCGCCGCCGCGAGTTCGGGCTGATTGAGGTGGCCGTGGCGAGTGCCGGGCTCGGTCGAGACGTCGACGTCGATTCCGGCCTCCCGGAGCGAGACGGCGAACGCCTCACCGGAGACCCGCAGCTCGTCGACCTCGCCGTTGATCATGATCGTGGCGGGGAAGTGCGAGAGCTGGGCGGGGGATGCGGTGCCGGGAATCGCGTAGACGTCTCCGCCTCTGACCGGCCCGCCGAGGTAGTTCTCGTACATCCCGCGCACCGGTTCGGGGCCGAACACATCGGCGTCGGGGTCCGCGTCGAGAGCCGCACGCAGCGCGGCATCGGGGGCGCCCTGCACTGCGTGCACCGTCGGATAGGCGAGCACCACGAGCGCGGGGAAGGGTCCAGGACTGTGGCTGAGTCGGAGCGCGGCGCCCACCGCGAGGTTGCCGCCGGCGCTGGCTCCGCCGATCGACCAGGGCCCCGGGGCGAGACCCGACTCGACAGCCCAGCGGAAGGCGGCCTCGACCTCGTCGGAGGCGATCGGGTAGTGCACGCCCTCGCGTTCGGGTGCCCCGGCTGCCGCAGCCCAGGTGCGTGGGAAGGGGGCCAGCGCATAGTCGACGGACACCACGGCGATGCCACGATCGGCGAAGCTCTGCGCGACCCAGTGCGCCTCCGGCATGTCGAGGTCACCGGCCGCGAAACCGCCGCCGTGCACCCAGACGAGGCCGGGACCGGCGGGAGAGGCCGGGACGTACACCCGCACGCGCAGCGGCCCGTGTGGTCCGTCGAGCACCTGCTCGTTCACGACATCATCCGTTCTGTGGGTGAGACGTCGGGATGCGGGGATCGGCTCCCGCACCCCGACGGGTCGGTTGTGCGGGCTCAGGCGCCCCAGCCGGCCTGCACGCCGCCGACGCGATCGGCGGCGATCTTCTGCTGGTATCCCGATGCGGCGTAGGCGGCCATCGGGTCGGCCGCGAGTCCGCGGCTCTCCCGCCATTCGGCGAGCGCGGGACGCACGTCGGTGTAGAACGCATCCATGAACACGGCGTTGGCGGCGAGCACGTCGCCCGACTTCTGCGCGGCGGTCAGGGCGTCGCGGTCGACGATCAGCGCGCGTGCCGTCATCTCCTGCACGTTGAGCACCGAGCGGATCTGGCCGGGGATCTTGTCTTCGACGTTGTGGCACTGGTCGAGCATGAACGCCACGTCGGGGTTGTTCAGACCGCCGCCGCGGACGACCTCGAACAGGATGCGGAACAGCTGGAACGGGTCGGCCGCGCCCACGATCAGGTCGTCGTCGGCGTAGAAGCGCGAGTTGAAGTCGAACGAGCCGAGCTTGCCCAGGCGCAGCAGCTGCATGACGATGAACTCGATGTTCGTGCCGGGGGCGTGGTGGCCCGTGTCGAGGCACACCATCGCCTTGTCGCCCAGCGACGAGACCTGGGCGTACGACGTGCCCCAGTCGGGAACATCGGTGTGGTAGAACGCCGGCTCGAAGAACTTGTACTCGAGCACGAGGCGCTGGTCATCGCCGAGACGTGCGTAGATCTGCTGCAGCGACTCCTGCAAGCGGTCCTGGCGGCCGCGCAGGTCGGCCTGGCCCGGGTAGTTCGAGCCCTCGGCGAGCCAGATCTTGAGGTCGCGGCTGCCCGTGGCGTCCATCACGTCGATGCAGGCGAGGTGGTGGTCGATCGCCTTCTGCCGGATCGCCGCGTCTTCGTGGGTCAGGGCGCCGAACTTGTAGTCGTCGTCCTGAAAGGTGTTGGAGTTGATGGTGCCCAGGGTCACGCCGAGATCCTCGGCGTGCTTGCGCAGATCGGAGAACGAGTCGACGAGGTCCCACGGGATGTGCAGGGCGACCGAGGGAGCGAGCGCGGTGTATTTGTTCACCTGCGCGGCGTCGGCGATCTTCTCCCACGGGTCGCGGGGCGTGCCCGGCGTGCCGAACACCTTGAAGCGGGTGCCCGAGTTGCCGAACGCCCAGCTGGGGAGTTCGATGCCCTGCTGCTCGAGGGCGGCGAGATTGTCGGACGAGAGGATGCTCATGAGGCGCTGCCTTCGGTCGTGATCGTGTCGTTGTCGGATGCTGAGGGGGCGCTCGCCGCGGCGAGCTGATCTTCGAGGTGGAACACCTCGGTGAGCGGGGTGGCCGCCTGGTCGGGGCGGCCGCCGAGGTCGACGAAGAAGCGCCCCATCTCGGCCTCCCAGCGCGCGGCGACGGGGGACGCGGCGAGGTAGGCCTGAGCGGCAGCGTCGTCGTCGGTCTCGTAGTAGCCGATGAGCGTGCCGCCCTCGGCGAGGAACAGCGAGTAGTTTCGGCGGCCGGCGGCTGAGATCTCGGCCAGCATCTCGGGCCAGACGGGGGAATGGCGGGCGAGGTATTCGTCGAGCAGTTCAGGACGCACCTGCAACTGGAACGCGACGCGGGTCATGATGGTTCTCTCTTCATCGAGCAGTTTTGAATCGTTTCATTCAATGGGTCAACCCTAGACACGGGGTGGGCGACGTGTCAAGCGAGGGTCGGCGGCTAGACCGCGGCGACGATGGCGTTGTCGAGTTCGTCGGCATCCACGCCCGGGCGCACGGCCGCGTTGGTGAGCAGCACCCAGCAGATGCCCGCCGTCGGGTGCACCCAGAACTCCGTGCCGGCCCATCCGCCGTGACCGAAGACGTCGCGATCGACGAGCCCCGCCGCTCGCGAGCGCAGGTTGACGGTGAAGCCCCAGTCCTGACCCCGCTCGGCGGGGTACGGGTCGAGGCGGGGGATCTGCCCGGTGAGCGGGCGGAGCATCATCGCCAGCCCTGCCGGCGACAGGATGCCCCCCTTCGCGCCCTTCCCGATGCGCAGCAGTTCCGCGCCGAGGTGGAGCAGGTCCTCGGCTCTGCCCAGCAGCCCTGCGCCGGGAGCGCGCGTGGCGTGGAACCGGTCGAGGTCGAGACCGCCCGCCGCCGCATCCGGAACTCCGACGGATTCGCTCGTGTCGAGGGTCAGGCCGATCGCGCCGATCTGATGCGCCCAGTCGAACGTGCCGGCATCCCACGTCGACCGCGTCGCGTGCTCGATCAGGGCGGCGATGCCCTCGAAGGCCAGGGTGGAATAGCGTGACGCGGTGCCCGCGGCGAAGTCCCGCCCCTGGCTGAGCAGCTCATCACGCAGCGGACGCGCGGTGTCGAGAGCAGGCTCGGAGATTCCCGAGGTGTGAGAGGCGAGATGCCACAGCCGCACGATGTCGTCGCGCGAGGCGCCGAACTCCGGCAGCGCGTCCGTCAGAGGCGTGTTCGGTGTGAGCAGTCCCCGCTCGATGGCTCGCGTCGCGGTGATGCCGGTGAGCACCTTCGTGATCGAGAACAGCGGATAGACCGCATCCGTCGCGGCGCCGAACCCCTCGAGGTCGATGATCCCGTCGGCGGTGGCCATGCCGAGCACGGCCGTGGGCAGGCGTTCCGCCTGCACATGCCCGCGGGCCCAGTCGAATGCTGCGTCGAAGGTCATGGTGCTCCTGCCGATCCGGATCGCCGCGCTTCCCAGACGGGTGCGCTGACTCTACGATAGGACCATGGCACAGAAAGCGCTTTCCCATCCGGCCGCGCTCATCGACGGTGATCACCCCACCCGGTCTGTGCTGCGCCTGGTCGCCCGTCGACCCTGGAGGTTGACCTTCGCGATCGCCGCCTTCGCGATCAAGGAGATCCCGCTCTGGTTCCTCCCGGTGATCACCGCCGCGATCATCGACGTGGTGGCGAGCGACGGTGATGTCGCCGAGGTGCTGTGGTGGTTCGCCCTGGCTGCTGTGCTGCTGCTGCAGAACTACCCGAACCACATCATCTACACGCGCAACTTCATGACGGTGGTGCGAGACCTGGGTGCCGACCTCCGCAACGCCCTCACGGCGCGACTGCAGAGCCTCTCGATCGGGTACCACACGAGGATGAGCTCCTCGATCGTGCAGACGAAGGTGGTGCGAGACGTCGAGAACGTCGAGCTCATGCTGCAGCAGGTCACGCATCCGCTGCTGTCGTCGACCATGGTGATGCTCGGTGCACTCAGCATGACGGCAGTCACCGTGCCGCAGTTCCTTCCCGTCTACGCCCTCGCGGTGCCGATCGCCATCGGCATCCGCTACGGCATGCGCAATCGATCGCAGCGTCGCAATGAGGTGTTCCGGCGCGAGATCGAGACCCTGTCGGCCCGCGTCGGCGAGATGGCATCGCTGATCCCGGTAACGCGAGCTCACGGACTGGAGGAGACGGCGATCAACCGCGTCGCGGGCGGCGCCGATGGAGTCCGCCGCGCCGGACTCGACCTCGACCTGCTGAACGGCAGGGTGGCCTCGATCTCATGGGTGGCGATGCAGCTGCTGGGGGTCGCGTGTCTCATGCTCGCTGCGGTGTGTGCGCTCACCGGCTTCCTCCCGATCACGCCGGGCGAGGTCGTGATGCTCTCGAGCTACTTCACGCTGCTGACCGGCGGGCTCACGCAGCTCCTCATGCTCATCCCGGTCGGTGCCCGAGGTCTCGAGTCGGTGCGCTCGATCGCCGAGGTGCTGCAGGAGCCCGACGTCGAGCAGAACTCCGGCAAGCGCGTCGTCTCGGCCGTCGTCGGCGAGATCGTGCTCGACTCCGCGACGCATCGCTACGCGGATGCCGACGAGGACGCCCTGTTCGAGATAGATCTGCGCATAGCGCCCGGTGAGACGGTCGCGTTCGTCGGGTCGTCCGGCTCGGGCAAGTCGACCCTCCTCAATCTCGTGCTCGGCTTCGTCCGGCCGACGAGCGGTCGCATCGTGCTCGACGGCACCGACATGCAGGAGCTCGACCTGCGTACCGTGCGCCGCTCGATCTCGGTCGTGCCGCAAGAGTCGGTGCTGTTCGAGGGGTCGGTCTTCGACAACATCGCCTACGGCATGCCCGACGTCACACCCGATCGTGTCGAACAGGCTCTGCGAGACGCCAACGCGTGGGAGTTCGTGCGCGAGCAGCCGCAGGGGTGGGACACGGTGGTCGGCGAGCGCGGAGCGCGCCTCTCGGGTGGACAGCGCCAGCGTCTGGCCATCGCCCGGGCCCTCGTGCGTGATCCGCGGATCCTGCTGCTCGATGAGGCGACCAGCGCCCTCGACCCGGAATCCGAGGGGCTCGTCAAAGAGGCCCTGGAGAGACTCATGCGTGGGCGGACCACTCTGGTGGTGGCGCACCGTCTGTCGACGATCCGCCAGGCCGACCGCATCGTCGTGCTCGAGCACGGACGTATCGTCGAACAGGGCTCGCATGACGAGCTGCTCGCCGCGGACGGGCGATACGCCCGCCTGCACCTGGTGCAGAACGGCATCAGATGATCCCGACCCACCGTCCCGAGGAGGAACGATGACAGCCGAGAAGACCCTCCGCGCCGCCCTGGTGGGCACCGGGGCCGTCGCGAACGCGCACGCCCGCGCGGTCGCCGCCTACCCGCGCGCCGAACTCGTCGCGGTCGCCGACCTGAGTCGGGAGAAGGCACAGGAGTTCGCCGAGCGCTACGGCATCTCGGCCGCCTACGGCGACCTCGACGAGATGCTCGCCGCCGAGCAGCCCGACGTCGTGCTCGTCTGCACGCCGCCGGGGCCGCACCGCGCGCAGTCTCTCGCCGCGTTCGCGGCGGGCGCGCACGTGATCGTCGAGAAGCCCCCGGCACCGTCGCTCGACGAACTCGACGAGATGCGCGCAGGAGCCGTGGCCGCCGGGCGGCAGCTGGCGGTCGTCTTCCAGCAGCGCACGGGCACGGCCGCGGCGCACGTGCGAGCGCTGCTGCAGAGCGGAGCGCTCGGACGCCCGCTGGTCGCGGTGTGCCAGACGCTCTGGTTCCGCGACGCCGACTACTTCGCGGTGCCGTGGCGGGGCAAGTGGGAGACCGAGGGGGGTGGCACGACCCTGGGACACGGCATCCACCAGATCGACCTGCTCGCGCACCTGCTGGGCGACTGGTCGTCGGTGCAGGGCAGGCTCTGGCGGCTCGACCGAGAGACCGAGACCGAAGACGTGTCGACCGCGACGGTCGTCTTCGAACAGGGCGTGGTCGCGCAGCTCATCACGAGCGCCGTGTCGCCGCGGGAGGCGAGCTCCATCCGCATCGACACCCAGAAGGCCACGATCACGGTCGATCACGTCTATGGCCACGGGCATGAGAACTGGCGGATCACCCCGGCGCCGGGCTTCGAATCGGAGGCCGAGGGCTGGCGGTTCCCGGATGCCGAGGAGCGCAGCGACCACGAGCCGCTGCTGCGAGACGTGTTCGATGCTCTGCTCGACGACGCGCCTCTGCCGCCCACGGCCGACGCACCCGCACGCTCGCTCGAGATCGTGGCGGCGATCTACGCGTCGGCGACCGCGGACGGCGCGGTGATCACGCCCGAGCTGCTCGGCTCGCACCCCACGCACCGGGCCGGCTTCGCGAGCCCCGTGACCGATCTGCGGCGATGAGGGAGCTCTATCGCGATCCGGTCTACGACGGAGCCACCGACCCGCGGGTCGTGATCGACGCCGACGGGCGGTGGTGGATGTTCTACACCCAGCGCCGAGCGAGCCTCGCGGATGCCGGACCAGGGGTGTCCTGGGTGCACGGCAGCCGCATCGGGGTCGCGACGTCGGCCGACGGAGTGCACTGGCGCTATGACGGGACGCTCGAGCCCGCGGCATCCGATCTCGTCCTGGAGCCCGGCCCGCCGCCCACCGAGGTCGACCGCACGCATTGGGCCCCCGAGGTCGTCTGGGACGGCTCGCGCTGGCGCATGTATCTGACCGAGATCGACGGCATCCCCGACCGATGGCCCGGATTCGTGCGCGAGATCGTGGAGTACGTCTCCGACGATCTCCGTCGGTGGGAGCGTCGGGCGCCGCTCGCGCTGAGCAGCGATCGGGTCATCGATGCGGCCGTGGCGCGCACGCCCGACGGGCTGTGGCGTCTCTGGTACAAGGATGAGGCGGCGGACTCGGTGACGATGGTCGCCTCTTCGCCCGATCTCACGGACTGGTCGCTCGACGGCGTCGCGATCGGGGGACGCCCGCACGAAGGGCCGACGGTGTTCGAGCTCGGCGGCTTCTGGTGGATGATCGTCGACGAGTGGCGGGGGATGGGCGTGTATCGCTCCGACGACGGCATCCGCTGGACGCGTCAGGGCGATGAGGATGCCGTGATCCTCGCCGATCTGCCGAACGGGGGACATGGCAACCACGGAGCGCATGTGCGTCACGGGGCTGACATGTGGTTCTACTTCTTCGGCGCCGCCGAGGGCGCGCCGGCGCATGCGGCGACGGGCGAGCAGAGGCGTGCGGCGGTATATCGGTTGGGTCTCGACGTCGAAGCCGGGAACCTCGTCGTGAAAGACTGGAACACCCCGCGGTAATCGATGTAATCCCCTCTGAATTGCCGGTTGCGAAACGTTTCAATCTGGATTAGCGTGCAGGTAAGCGTTTTCCCCGCACGATGGAGATCGCATCCCGCACCACATGGACACAGGCGTTCCGCGGCCCTGCCGAACGAGGACGTTCATCAGAGAGGACAACGATGTTCAGCAAGAAGCGTCTGGCGGCCGCAGCGGCCGTCGCCACGAGCACCGCGCTGGTGCTCGCCGGTTGCGCCGGCGGCAGCAGCCCCGAGGGTGAGCCCACGTACGACCCCGACGAGAAGGTCACGCTCGACCTCGCCTTCTGGGGCAACGACGTCCGCGCCGACCTCTACAACCAGGCGATCGAGGCATTCAACGAGGAATACCCGAACATCACGGTGAACGCGACGTTCCTCGGATTCCCGGAGTTCTGGGAGAAGCGCCAGACCGAGGCCGCGGGCGGCGGACTTCCCGACGTCATGCAGTTCGACTACTCCTACCTGCGTCAGTACTCCGAGAACGGCCTGCTGCTCGACCTCGAGCCCTACCTCGGATCCGTCATCGACACCGACCCGCTGCCCGAGAACATCCTCGGCATCGGCGTCGTCGACGACACGACCTACGGCATCGCGACGTCCACCAACGCGTGGGCGGTCTTCACCAACCCCCAGCTGCTCGAGGCCGCGGGCGTCGAGGAGTTCGCCGGCGGCGACTGGGCCGACTACGACGAGTGGATGGGTGAGATCACCGACGCCGGCGCGGGCGAGTTCTGGGGCGGTTCCGACTGGACGGGTCGTATTCAGAACTTCGAGCTGCAGCTGCGCAGCGAGGGCAAGAACCTGTTCGACGAGGACGGCACCCCCGGCTTCGACGAAGACCGTCTGAAGGAGTTCTGGGAGTCCGGCGACGACATCCGCGACGGCGTCGTCGTTCCGCAGCAGGTGGTCGAGGAGCTCAACCCGCTCACGGCGTTCGACGCCGCCAAGAACGCCAGCGAGCTGACGTGGGACAACTTCGGTGCGGGCTACCTCGCCAACCTCGGCGAGAGCTACACCGAGCTCGGCCTCGTCGCCCCGCCGGTGACGAAGGAGGGCGCGAAGGATCTGTACCTGAAGCCCTCGATGCTGCACACGATCTCGGCCAAGACCGAGCACCCGGAGGCGGCGGCGACGCTCGTCAACTTCCTGGTCAACTCTCCCGAGTCCGGTGAGATCTTCGGCACCAACCGCGGCCTCCCCGCCTCCGAGACCGCTCTCGAGGCCGCAGAGCTCGACCCGATGAGCCAGCTCGTCAAGGACTACGAGGAGTCGATCGCCGACCGTCTCGGCGACGCCCCGCCCGTGCCGATCGTCGGCTACGGCACCCTCGAGGAGAAGTTCCGGGTGCTGGGCACCGAGCTGAACTTCGGCACCACGACGGTCGACGAGGCCGTGACGCAGTTCTTCTCCGAGATGGACGTCGTCCTCAACCAGTGATCCCGTCGGTGGGTCGGGCGGCATGCGCCCGGCCCACCGCATCCCATCCACTTCGGAAGGAGCTGTCATGAGCACGACGGCGACCAGGACGATCGTCACGGGCACGAAGTCCGGGCGAGGGCGGGCGCTGCGCAGCGGCCGCCGCCCCGAGAACGAACCTGCACGGCCCGGCCAGCGCGCACGTGTGCGGCGCGAGACCGCGACCGGCTATGCGTTCCTCACCCCGTGGCTGATCGGCTTCTTCGGTCTCACCGCCGTGCCGATGATCTACTCGCTGTACCTCTCCTTCACGAAGTACAACATCTTCCAGCCGCCCAAGTGGATCGGGCTCGACAACTACATCCGGCTCTTCACGAGCGACCCGAACTTCATCCAGTCGGCGCAGATCACGCTCGTCTACGTCTTCATCGGCACCCCGATCACCCTCGCTGCCGCTCTCGCCGTCGCGATGCTCCTGAACTACCGCGACAAGGGCGCCGGCTTCTTCCGCTCCGCGTTCTACGCCCCCTCGCTCATCGGCGGCTCGGTGTCGGTCGCGATCGTGTGGCGGGCGATGTTCTCCTCCGACGGTCCGGTCGACAGCGGGCTGCAGATCTTCGGCATCGATCTCGGCGGATGGATCGGCAACCCGAGCCTCGTGCTCCCGATGATGATCCTGCTCGCCGTCTGGCAGTTCGGCGCCACGATGGTCATCTTCCTCGCGGGGCTCAAGCAGATCCCGAAGGAGCTCTACGAAGCCGCCGAGATGGACGGCGCCAACGCCTACCGCCGGTTCCGCGCGGTGACGATCCCCATGCTCTCCCCGGTGATCTTCTTCAACCTGCTGCTGGGCCTGATCGGCGCCTTCCAGGTGTTCGCCTCGGCGTACATCATCTCGAACGGCACCGGTGGCCCCGCCGGCATGACGAACTTCATCACCGTGTACCTCTACAAGCGCGGATTCAGCGACGGCCAGATGGGCTACGCCGCGGCGATCGCCTGGGTTCTCCTCGTCGTGGTCGCGGTCATCGCCTTCATCCTCTTCCGCACCCAGAGGTCGTGGGTGCACTACTCGGGAGACGACAAATGAGCATCACCACCCCCACCACCGAGGCTGTCGTCACGGCATCAGACACGCCCCCGCGTCGCCGCATCAAGCGCAAGACCTGGCAGACCGTCATCTGGTTCATCGGACTCCTCGTCCTCACCGCGGTGGTGCTCTACCCGCTGCTGTGGCTGTTCCTGTCGACGTTCAAGCCGAACTCCGAGTTCGGTCAGAACCCCGGTCTGATCCCGCAGGCGCCGACGCTCGACAACTACGGCAAGGTCATGGAGGGCATCGCCGGAGTGCCCATGTGGCGCTTCTTCCTGAACTCGCTGATCCTCGCGGTCTCGGCCGTCGTCGGCACGGTGCTCTCGTCGGCGCTGGCCGCGTACGCGTTCGCCCGCGTGCAGTTCAAGGGACTCGGCGTGCTGTTCGCCGCGATGATCGGCACGCTGCTGCTGCCGTTCCACGTCGTGATCATCCCGCAGTACATCATCTTCAACCAGCTCGGATGGGTCGACACCTTCATCCCGCTGATCCTGCCGAAGTTCCTCGCCACCGAGGCCTTCTTCGTCTTCCTCCTCGTGCAGTTCATCCGCCAGATGCCCCGCGACATGGACGAGGCGGCGCGCATCGACGGCGCGGGACACCTGCGGATCTTCTGGTCGATCATCCTGCCGCTCATCAAGCCCGCGCTGATCACCTGCGCGATCTTCTCGTTCATCTGGGCGTGGAACGACTTCCTCGGACCTCTCCTCTACCTTACGAGCCCCGAGAACTATCCGCTGCCGATCGCGCTGCGTCTCTACAACGACCAGACCTCGTCGTCCGACTACGGCGCGACGGTCACGGCCTCGTTCGTCGCCCTCGTGCCGGTGCTGCTGTTCTTCGTGGTCTTCCAGCGCTTCCTCGTCGACGGCGTCGCCACGCAGGGACTGAAGGGCTAGCCATGTCGGTCACCAGGGCAGGACGTCAGGCGAACCGTGCGGCGACGCGTGAGGCGCGGTCGGGCGCGGGCCCCACGGTCGCCGGTGTCGAACCCGGCGTGAACCCCGGAGCGACGTCGAAGTTCGGCCTGTTCGGCGAGGTGCTCATGGTCGGGCTGCTCATGACGATCATCGCCCTCGGGGTCGTGACCGTTCCGATCGCTCTGGCTGCCGGCATCCGACACCTGCGGCGGTTCGTCGCTGCCGAAGACTCGCGCACGGCGCTGTTCTGGGACGACGTGCGCATCGGCATCCTGCCCTCGCTACGGGTGGGAGTCCCGGCTGCGGTGATCGCCGCAGTTCTCACGGTCGACGTCGTGCTCGCAGGCTCGGGCGCTCTGCCCGGGGGTGAGGCCATCGCGGTGATCGGGTGGGCAGGGCTTCTCGTCCTCGCGGTCGCCGTGCTGCTCGCGGCCGGCGCGTGGTCTCCGACGCTCGGGTGGACAGCGGCCGTGCGCGCGGTCCCCGCGACGGTCGCGGGGGATGTCGCCGGAGCGGCGTATATCGCCGCGGCCGCCGTCTTCGCCGGTGTCGTGACCTGGGCGCTCACGCCCCTCTTCATCGCCGGCATCGGTTGCGCGGCGCTCGCCGTCGTCGCCGTGCCCGCGCGTCGTCGGCGCGGAGTTCAGCCCGCGGAGTGAGAAGGTAGTCGTGGCGCACGCGCGGACGGACGGAGGCAGGCCATGGCGGTAGGGGTGAAGGACGTCGCGGCTGCGGCCGGCGTCTCGGTCGGCACCGTCTCGAACGTCCTGAATCAGCCCGAGCGCGTCTCAGCGAAGACCGTCGAGCGCGTGCAGCGCGTGATCCAGGAACTCGGCTTCGTGCGCAACGACGCGGCCAGGCAGCTGCGCGCCGGTCGCAGCCGCAGCATCGGGCTCGTGGTGCCGGACATCGGCAACCCGTTCTTCGCCGACGTCGTGCGCGGCGCGGAGGACAGAGCAGCGGATGCCGGCATGACCGTGCTGCTCGGCAACAGCGACGAGCGCGACGAGCGCCAGGTCGCGCACCTCGAGCTCTTCCAGGAGCAACGGGTCAACGGCGTGCTGCTCACCCCGGCCACCGACGACCTCTCGGCCGTGCATCGCTTCGCCACGGGCGGCATGCCGGTGATCCTTGTCGACCGCGAGGTGGAGGAGGGCGTGCTGCCCTCGGTCTCGGTCGATGACGTCGAAGGCGGGCGCCTGGCCGCCGATCACCTGCTGGCGTCGGGGCGTCGCCGTCTGGCATTCGTCGGTGGTCCGCAGTCGGTGCAGCAGGTCGCCGATCGTCTGCGCGGCGTGCAGGCGGCGGTCGCCGCGCATCCCGATGCCAGTCTCGAGATCTTCGAGCAGTCCGCGCTCACCGTGCTCCAGGGGAGGGCCGCGGGCGAGGCCATCGCAGCGCGGCCCGAGGGCTCACGCCCGGATGCCGTCTTCGCCGCGAACGACCTGCTCGCCGTCGGGCTGCTGCAGGCGTTCAGCTTCGGCTCCGGCATCCGCGTGCCTCAGGACATCGCGATGGTCGGCTACGACGACATCGACTTCGCCTCGGCGACCGTCGTACCGCTGAGCTCGGTGCGCCAACCCGCTAGGCTGCTCGGCTGGACCGGGGTCGATCTGCTGCTGAAGGAGCTCGACGGGGTCGAGCACGATCGTCGTGTGCGATTCCAGCCCGAACTCGTCGTGCGGGAGTCGAGCGGCCCCGGGGCCTGAGTCTCGATTCGTGGCTGCCCCGTCCGCTGTGCGGCATTCGCCGTGCCGTTTGCAGGACCGGGGCACGGCTGCAGGAGGATTTTGACCGGTGTGCTCCTGCATTCGTGCTCGAGTCCTGCAGATGACCCGGCCGGGGGCCTGAGTCTCGATTCGTGGCTGCCCGCCGAACCCGTTATGCTTGCAAGGTGCATCCGATCTTCACGGACCGGATGCCTGGAGACGTCGCATAGTCCGGCCGAGTGCACCACCCTGCTAAGGTGGAGTCCCCGCAAGGGGACCAGGGGTTCAAATCCCCTCGTCTCCGCAGTATGAAATCCCGATGAGAGTGTCTTTCTCGGGTCTGTGATCATCCTCCGTACGAGCCGTCGAGAACCTCGACGGTGGTGTCGGAATCGGGATACTTCACGCGGGTATCGACCTCATCATGACCGAGATCAGCGCAGATCGACGCGATCGTGTCGAGATGCTCGTTGAACGAGTCGAGGTCTGCGGGGAGGATGACCGTCTTCGCCTCGAGCTCGGGCGCGGCGTCTCCCGCGGCCGCGATCGCGTTCCGGAGGTCGCCTTCGGGGAGGGAGATCCCGTCGCGGAGGTGATCACCGGCCGTCACCAGTGCCGTCGGATCCACGGAGACCATGCTCATGTTGGCCTGGGTCGCCACGGTGTCGACCCACATGCAGGCCGAACTGTTCAGTGCGGACTTCGTGTCGTCGTCCATCGGCGGCGTGCACGCCGAGAGTGCGAGGGCGAGCAGGGCGAGGGGCACGACCGAGAATGAGCGACGCATACAGACGAGGCTAGCGAACCCGGCGTCAGACGCCGCCTCCGCGCTCGTGGGCCGCGAGGGCGGCGGCAAGGTACGACGCGGTCGTGCTTCCGCTTGCGGCGGCGACCGACTGCGGCGTCCCCTCCGCCACGACCGTCCCACCGAGGTCGCCCGCGCCGGGCCCCATGTCGATCACCCAGTCGGCCTGCGCGACGACGCGCATGTCGTGCTCGACCATGACGACGGTGTTGCCGGCGTCGACCAGGTGCTGCAGATGCACCAGCAGACGATCGGCATCGGACGGATGCAGCCCCGAGGTGGGCTCGTCGAGCAGATAGAGCGTGTCGCCGTGCTGGGCGCGGCGGAGTTCGGATGCCAGCTTCACGCGCTGCGCCTCGCCGCCGGAGAGTTCCGTCGCCGATTGGCCGAGCGGCAGATACCCGAGACCGACGTCGAGGAGGGCGTCGAGATGCCGGGTGACCTCGGCGTCGTCGGCGAAGATCGCGCGCGCATCGTTCACGCTGGTCGCGAGGACGTCGGCGATCGTGTGGCCCTCGAATTCGATCTCGAGGGTCTCGGGGTTGTAGCGGGTGCCGCCGCACGTGCCGCATGGAGCGTGGACGGTGGGGAGGAAGAGCAGCTCGACCTCGACCGTGCCCTCGCCCTTGCAGGTGGGGCATCGTCCGCTCGCCAGGTTGAACGAGAAGCGACTCGCGGCGTAGCGCCGTCTGCGTGCCTCGGGGGTCGCGGCGAAGAGTGCGCGCACACGGTCGAAGAGGCCGGTGTAGGTGGCCACGTTCGACCTCGATGTGCGACCGATGGGCTTCTGACTCACCTGCACGACGCGTCTCACGCGGCCGGCGGGACCGGAGGCGCGTCCGGTCGTCTCCGTGGTCACGGCGGACATCAGGGGGTCGGCGGCCGCGCGGTTCTGCTCGTCAGCGGACGCATCGATCGTCGCGCTGTCCAATTCACTGGCGAGGCTCTTCTGCAGCAGATCGGGCAGCGCCTGGGTGACCAGCGACGACTTGCCCGAACCCGAGACGCCCGTGACGGCGGTGAGGCAGCCGAGGGGGATGGAGACCGATACGCTGCGGAGGTTGTTCCGAGAGACATCGGCGAGTTCGAGCACGGTGTCGGGGACCCGGGGGTCGCGCAGCGGTTCGTGCGGGATCGCGTCGCGCAGCTCATCCGCGAAGAGGTAGCGCCGGGTCTGGGAGCTCTCCGCCTGCCGCAGCCCGTCGATCGGACCGGAGTAGACGATCTCGCCCCCGGTGGCGCCGGCGCCGGGGCCGATGTCGACGATCCAGTCCGCGTTCCGGATCACGTCGAGCGCATGCTCCACGAAGAACACCGTGTTGCCCGAATCCCGGAGCGAGCGGAGGATGCGCACCAGCGCTTCGCCGTCGGCGGGGTGGAGGCCGGCGGACGGTTCGTCGAGCACGAACATGACCCCGAACAGCTGCGAGAGCACCTGCGTCGCGAGACGCATGCGCTGAAGCTCGCCCGATGAGAGGGTGGGCGTCGACCGGTCCAGTGAGAGGTAGCCCAGACCGAGCTCGATGATGGGGGAGACCCGATCGTGCAGCTCGTTCACGAGCCGGTGCGCCGCAAGACGCTTCTCGGGGGCGAGGGCGCCGGCGCGGGATTCTTCTGAGCCGTCGTCGTCGAGCCGATCGAGTTCGGTCTCGAGCAGAGTCGCCAGATCGGCGAGGGGGAGCGCGGCCATCTCGGTGATGTCGAGACCCGCGAACGTCACGGCGAGCGCCTCGGGCTTCAGCCGGCGCCCGTCGCAGAGGGGACAGCGGACGCTGACCATGTAGCTCGCCGCGCGTTCGCGCATCTTCGCGCTCTTCGAGTTCGCGAAGGTGTTGAGCACGTACTGCCGCACGCCGACGAAGGTGCTCATGTACGACGGCTCGATGCCGGCCGCCACAGCCTTGCGCACAGCGGCCGGACCGCGATCGGTGAAGACCGGAACCTGAGGGGACTCCTCGGTGTAGAGCACCCATTGCCGCTGCTCTTCCGGCACATCTCGCCACGGGATGTCGATGTCGTAGCCAAGGGATATCAGGCTGTCGATGAGCTGCTTGCCGTGCCACGCCCGCGGCCACGCATCGAGCGCGCGGTCGCGGATCGTCAGTGACTCGTCGGGAACCATGAGATGCAGGGGAACGTCGTACACCTGCCCGATCCCGTGGCATCGCGGGCACGCGCCCTGCACGGTGTTCGCCGAGAAGTCCTCGGCGAACAGCGGGTCGGCTCCTGGCGGATACGTTCCGACGCGAGAGAACAGCATGCGCACGACGTTGCCGATCGACGTGGCGCTGCCGACCGTCGACCGTGCGCTGCCCGCCGTGCGCTGCTGGGGCAGGGCGACCGCCGGGGGCAGGCCTTCGATGCCGTCGACGTCGGGGATGTCGACCTGGCTGATCAGGCGCCGGGCATACGGCGCCACCGACTCGAAGTAGCGACGCTGTGCCTCGGCATAGAGGGTGCCGAATGCCAGCGAACTCTTTCCCGAACCCGAGACGCCGGTGAAGGCCACCAGCGAGTCGCGGGGGATCTCGACGCTCACGTCGCGGAGGTTGTGCACGCGGGCACCGGTCACGACGATGGAGTTCGACGTGCCAGGGTGTTTCGACGGTGGGGTCCCGCCCATCATGGACCTCTTCTCGTATCCCGCGCACAGCGGGGATGGATGCGGCGATGGCCGGCTCCATCCCACGCTACCCGGGCCCTCTGACTTCGCCGGCGACCTTGACACAGCGCGGTCGGACGACACGCAGCAACCGTGGATCAGTCGAGTCTGACGAACGCATCCTGGATGGCGACCGCGGCGGCACCTCGCGCCCAGCCCGTGAATCCGCTGTCGTCGATGTGCAGACGAACCTCCGAGGCTCGGGGGTCCCGCGACTCGAGAACTGTCGCACGGACGGTCTCCTCTGCGACGTCGAAGAGCCGCATCCCCTCACCCGCGAGCACGACGTCGGAGTAGAGCGTCAGGTTCGCCGACAGGGCGATGAGCCGGCCGAGTGCGCGGGCGCTGTCGTGCACGATGGCGGATGCCGCCCGGTCGCCGGACTCCGCCGCATCGAGGGCCTCGTCGTAGGTGAGTGGTCGGCCGAGCGCCATGGTGGCCTGGGCGGCGATGGATCCGGAGGTCAGCATCGCCTGAGAGCATCCGCGGTGCCCTTCCTGGCAGATGGGGCCGTGCGGATCGAGGGGGATGTGTCCTCCGAGCCCGATCCCCGCGTCGGGCGTGCGCACGACGCCGCCGCCGGCGACCAGTCCGTAGCCCACGCCGGCACCGATGGTGATCACGGCGAATCCGTCGAGGCCCCTGCCTGCTCCGAACCAGCGCTCCGCCTCGGTGAGGGCGATCAGGTCGTTCTCGACCCGCACAGGGAGGCCGGTCGCCCGCGCGAGCATGGTGCCGAACGGCACGTCGGTCCACTCGAGGAAGGACGCCCACTCCACCGTGGTGCCGTCGGTGATGCCACCGAGACTCACGCCGATGCCCACCGGGGGAGGGGTCGACCCCGAAACGCGCTCGACGGCGTTCTTCACCGCGTCGAGCACGTCTGCGGGCGCGTGCGACTCGAGTGCGGCGACGTGCTCGCTGATCAGGCGGGCGCGGACGTCGGTCAGCACGGCGTACACATGCTCGCCGGTGATCTTCACGCCGACGAAGCTGCCGAGATCGGACGAGATCTCCAGCGGTCGGGACGGCCTGCCCACGCCTTCGGCGACGTCATCGAGTTCGACGAGGATGCCGCGATCGACGAAGGGGCGGGTCAAGCGGGTGAGGCTGGCAGGAGAGAGGCCGAGGCGGGCGGCCAGGGCTGTGCGAGAGATGGGGCCGTGGATCAGCACGGTCTTCGCGACCGCTGCTTCGCTCTCTGATAGCACTCGCAACCCCCTCGTTTCTTTCATCATGGCATATATCAATGACTCCGGACCCCCCGCGCGCGCCCTTGACCGCCTAATTAATTCCGTGATAGAAACAATCCATGCATTCCAATGACGTGATCCTTGAACCGACGGCACCGCTGGACGTTCGCAACGCCGACGTCCTGCACCTGCGTGCCGGAGGGACCAGCGTCGTGGTGTCGATGGTCTCGCCGCCGTCGATCGTGCACTGGGGTGAAGACCTGGGCGACGCCAATTCGGCCACTCTGCGCGGCCTCGCCCTGGCGGCGACGCCCCAGCGCGTGTCCGGCGGCCTCGACGTCACGCCCGTCCTCTCGGTTCTCCCGACACCGGCCCACGGATGGCTCGGAACCCCCGGGATCGAGGGCCACCGCGCCGGCAACGGCGTGAGCATCCGTTGGGCGGTCTCGGGCGTCGACGCCACGACCGATTCCGCGCGCATCTCGCTGACCGACGACGAAGAGCGCCTTGCCGCGACGCTCGAGCTGCGGGTCGGCGAGGGCGGTCTGTTCCACCAGCGGATCACCCTCCGCAACAGCGGCACGAGCCCGTACACGGTGCAGCGGCTCACCGCGGCCTTCCCGCTCCCGTGGGATGCGACCGAGGTCCTCGACACGACCGGGCGTCATCTGCGCGAGCGCTCCCCGCAGCGTCACGACTTCACGTTCGGCAGCTACAGCCGCGACAGCCGTCGCGGACGCCCCGGCGCCGATGCGACCCTGCTGCTCTGCGCCGGGCGTCCGGGGTTCGGATTCGAGCACGGGCGCGTGCACGGCATCCATGTCGCCTGGAGCGGCAACCACACCCTGCTGGCCGAGCGCATGGTCACGGGGGAGGCGTTCCTCGCGGGCGGAGAGCTCTACGGCTCAGGCGAGATCACCATCGAGCCCGGTTCGACTCTGACGACACCCTGGATCATCGGTTCCTGGGGAGACGGCCTCAACCAGCTCTCCTGGCGCTTCCACGACGAGCTGCGGGCCCGCCCGCAGCATCCGCAGCGGCCGCGTCCTGTCACGCTGAACACCTGGGAGGCTGTGTACTTCGACCACGACCTCACCCGCCTGACCGACCTGGCGGATGCCGCCGCGGAGGTCGGCATCGAGCGGTTCGTCCTCGACGACGGGTGGTTCCGCGGACGCCGCGACGACACCTCGGGCCTGGGCGACTGGCATGTCGACGAGACGGTATGGCCAGAGGGGCTGCACCCCCTCGTCGACCACGTGCGGGCGCGAGGCATGGAATTCGGCCTGTGGGTCGAGCCCGAGATGGTCAACCCCGACAGCGACGTGGCGCGTCAGCATCCGGACTGGATCCTGCGCTCGCGCGTCGAGCTGCCACCGTCGGCACGGCAGCAGCAGGTGCTGAACCTCGCGCACCCCGACGCGTATGCCTACATCGCTGCCCGCCTGCACGCCCTGCTCGACGAGTACCCGATCGCGTACCTCAAGTGGGATCACAACCGCGACCTCGTCGATGCCGGACGCGGACCGGGCTCCGGCGCCCTGGTTCACGAGCACACGCTTGCCGCCTACCGGCTGTTTGACGAGCTCAAGGCGCAGCACCCCGGCCTCGAGATCGAGAGCTGCGCGTCGGGAGGCGCACGCGTCGACCTCGGCATCCTCGACCGCACGGACCGCATCTGGACGAGCGACTGCCTCGATCCGCTCGAGCGTCTTTCGATCCAGCGATACACCGGTCTGCTGCTGCCGCCGGAACTGATGGGTGCGCACATCACCAGCGAGACGGTGCATTCGACAGGTCGCGTCACCGACCTCGACCTCAGCGCCGCGATCGCCCTGATCGGACACTTCGGCATCGAACGTGACATATCGGTCGCCGATGACGCCGACCGCACGCGCATCGCCGCCTGGGTCGACTATGCCAAGCGCATCCGACCGCTCATCGCCACCGGCCACGTCGTGCACGTCGATGGCACGGACGACGGCATCGACGTGCGCGGGATCGTGGCCGCCGACGCCTCCGAAGCCGTCTTCACCATCACTCAGGAGACCACCTCGGTCGCGTACCCCGCCGGCCGTGTGCGGTTCCCCGGTCTCGACCAGGACCGCACCTACCGCGTCTCGATCGCCGCTCCCGCCGGAGCGCGCCCCGACGCCGGACAGTCCGAGCTGCTCTGGGCGCTGCAGGGCGTCGAGCTCACCGGACGCCAGCTCGCCGTGGCAGGCATCCGTCCCCCCGTTCAGTACCCCGGTCGAGCGACCGTGGTCGAGATCACCACCGACAACTGACCCGGGCCGGTCTCGGCCGGCTCGCACTCGCGCAAGGAGGCGCAGCACATGAAGATCATCCATCCGCTCCGAGGGGTCGCCGCGGCTGTAGCCGTGGTCGCTCTCGCCGGAGCCCTGGGAGGGTGCGCGTCGAGCGCCGACTCCGAGGTCACGACCCTGGACTTCTTCCAGTTCAAGGGCGAAGCGCTCGAGGACTTCGACGAGATCATCGCCGAGTTCGAGGCGGAGAACCCCGACATCAGGGTGGTGCAGAACCAGGTCGCCGACTCGGAGACGTTGATCCGCACGCTGCTCGTCAAGGACCGCACCCCTGACGTGATCACCCTCAACGGCAACGGGAACTTCGGCGATCTCGCCGAGGCCGGGGTGTTCTACGACTTCTCGGACGAGCCGGTGCTCGACACGATCAATCCCGGCGTGCAGGAGATCCTCGCGCAGCTCGGCAACGCCGACGGCGAGGTGAACAGCCTCGGATACGTCAACAACGCCAACGGCATCATCTACAACCGTGCGATCTTCGAGGAGCAGGGCCTCGAGGTGCCCGAGACCTGGGACGAGCTGATCGCGCTGTGCGACACGCTCGTCGAGCGGGGCATCACTCCGTTCTCGACATCGCTCGCCGAGAACTGGACCGCGATGCCGTCGTGGAACGGCATCGGCGCGTACTACAGCCAGGACGGCTTCTTCGACGAGATGCGCGCCGAGGGGGACTCGGTCGGACCGGATTCGCCCGTGTCGTTCGAGAAGGACTTCCCCGAGGCGATGGAGCGTCAGGCTCAGCTGTTCCAGTACTCGCAGGAGGGCTACCGCGGCGCCTCTTACGACGACAGCACCTCGCTCTTCGCGCAGGGCGGAGCGGCGATGATGCTCCAGGGCATCTGGGCGCTCAGCCCGGTCAAGGCCGTCAATCCCGATATCGACGCCGCGATCTTCCCGTACCCGGTGCCGGAGGACCCGGCCGATCGGATGCTGGTGTCGGGAGTCGACGTCGCCGTCACCATGGCCCGCGACACACCCCACCGCGAAGAGGCCCTGCGCTTCATCGACTTCCTCTTCCAGCCCGAGATCATCGAGCGCTTCGCGGCCTCGCAGACCATGGTCCCGTCTGTGACCGACGCCGAGCTGAGCGACGACCCGGCCCTGCAGTCGATCGCCCCGTACTTCGACGACGGACAGATCACCGGATTCATCGATCACCAGGTGCCCGCTGCGATCCCGCTCGTCGGCGTCGTGCAGCAGTTCCTCTACGACGAAGACGCGGATGCCGCGCTCCGCACCCTCGACAACGAGTGGCGCAAGGTCGCCGCCCGCACGATCACCCCCGAGGAGGACTGAGATGGCCATTCTCACGACATCCACCGTGAAGACGGAACAGGCGGCGGGTGACTCGGCGCCGTCGCGTCAGCGGAGGAAGCTCGCGCCCCGCGCGTTCTACTGGTTCGTGTGGCCGGCGGTCATCGCGTTCGCGCTGTTCCACACCCTGCCGGTCATCATCGGCATCTTCTTCAGCTTCACGAACTACGCCGGATACGGCACGTGGGACTTCGTGGGCATCGCGAACTACGTCAACATCTTCCGCGACGATCGGGTGCTCAGGGCCTACGGCTTCTCGTTCTTGTTCGCGATCGTGGCCACGGTGATCACCAACGCGATCTCGCTGGCGATCGCGATGGGCCTGAACGCGAAGATCAAGGCACGCAACTTCTGGCGCGGTGTCTACTTCGTGCCGTACATCCTCGCGGTGCTGGTGGTCGGCTACGTCTTCCAGTTCCTGTTCTCGAACTCGCTGCCCAAGATCCTCTCCGGCATCCCGCTGTTCCGAGACAACATCCTCACCAGCCCCGAGTGGGCGTGGACGGCCGTCGTGGCTCTGGCGGTCTGGCAGGCCTGCGCGTTCTCGATCATCATCTATCTCGCGGGTCTCCAGACCATCCCGGCAGACATCTACGAGGCGGCCTCGATCGACGGAGCCACCGCCGCCCGGCAGTTCCGCTCCATCACCTTCCCCCTCATCAGCGCCTTCTTCACGATCAACGTCGTGCTGAGCCTGAAGGGATTCCTGCAGGTGTTCGACCCGATCATCGCCCTCACCAACGGCGGGCCCGGCACGTCGACCGAATCGGTGACGATGCTCATCTTCCGCGGCGGTTTCTCGGGTGGCGAGTTCGCCTACCAGACAGCCAACGCCGTGATCTTCTTCATCGTGATCACGATCGTCTCGCTCCTCCAATTCCGGGTCCTTCAGCGCAGAGAGGCCGACTTCTGATGTCCAGTTCCGTCACCACACCGATCGAAGAGGCGCCGGCCACCCGCGCGCTCGTCGTCCCCCGCAAGCGTCGTCTCGGCGCACGCGCGAGCGGAGACGACTCCGACACCCGACGCACCAACTGGTGGGCCACCGCACTCATCGCCGTGTGCTCGCTCACGGTGATCGTCCCGCTCTATCTCGCTGTCGCCGTCGCACTGAAGACGCCCGACCAGCTCGCATCCGGAACCGGGTTCGAGCTCCCCTGGCCGATCAACTGGGGCAACTTCGCCGTCGCGTGGGAACGCACCGACTTCCCGCAGGCGCTGCTCAACACGGCGATCATCACGGTGGGGTCGGTCGTCTTCACTCTGCTGACGAGCTCGCTCGTGGCCTACGCCCTCGCACGCAACCTGCACCGGCCGTTCTTCAAGGGCGTGTTCTACTACCTCCTGGCGGCACTCTTCATCCCGTTCCCGATCATCATGCTGCCGCTCGTCAAGCAGACAGCGCTCCTGGGGCTCGACACCCCGGCCGGCATGATCATCCTCTATACGATCTACGGGCTGAGCCTCAACATCTTCATCTACACGGCCTTCATCCGTTCGATCCCGATCGAACTCGAGGAGGCGGCGCGGATGGACGGGGCCTCGACCTTCCGCGTGTTCCGGCAGATCATCTTTCCGCTGCTGATGCCGATGAACGCGACGGTCGGCATCCTGACCTGCGTGTGGGCCTGGAACGACTTCATCATGCCGCTCGTGGTGCTGACGTCGCCCTCCGACCGCACGCTGTCACTCGCGCAGTACGTGTTTCAGGGGCAGTACAACACCGACTACACGGTGGCATTCGCGTCGTACCTGATGGCGATGGCGCCGCTGCTCATCGTGTACATCTTCTCGCAGCGCTGGGTCATCTCCGGGGTGATGCGAGGCTCGATCAAGTAGTCGGCACCCCCACGAAGCGAGCCCGGACCTGCGCACCGGTCCGGGCTCGTCTCGCCGTGAGGAAGCGCTATCCTGAAGCCCTTCCCCCTCGCCTCCAGGAGCGTCTCCCATGCCCATCGCCGCCGATGACCCCCGCCTGACGCACGCCTATGAGGCTGCGACCACTCGCTACACCGACGTGCCGTTCCAGCGCGCAGGCTCGAGCGGGGTCCAGCTGCCGAAGGTATCGCTCGGACTCTGGCAGAACTTCGGTCGCGATCGCACCTTCGACGGTCAGCGCGAGATCGTGCTGCACGCGTTCGACCGCGGCGTCGTGCACATCGACCTCGCCAACAACTACGGCCCGCCCTACGGCTCCGCCGAGTCGACCTTCGGTGCGGTGCTCGACAGCGGACTCGCCCGCTACCGGGACGAGCTGTTCGTCACGACCAAGGCGGGCTACGACATGTGGCCGGGACCGTTCGGCGACGGCGGATCGCGCAAGTACCTCGTGCGCTCGCTGGAGCAGAGCCTCACGCGCATGAACACCGACTACGTCGACGTGTTCTATTCGCACCGGCCCGACCCCGAGACCCCGCTGGAGGAGACCGTCACCGCGCTCGCCGACATCGTGCGCAGCGGCAAGGCGCTGTATGTCGGAATCTCGAACTATCCGGCAGCGCTCGCCCGCCGGGCCTACGAACTCCTCGCCGAGCAGGGGGTGACGCTGCTGCTGCACCAGCCGCGGTACTCGCTGTTCGACCGCACTCCCGAGGCCGAGCTGTTTCCGGCGCTGCGTGAGCTGGAGGTCGGCAGCGCCGTGTTCTCGCCGCTCGCTCAGGGGCTGCTCACCGGCAAGTACCTCGGCGGTGATGTTCCGGCCGACTCGCGTGCGGCGAACAGCCACTTCCTGAACGGGTCCGCGCTCACCGACGGCTACCTCCAGCGCATCCGCGGCATCGATCGCGTCGCCAAGGACGCCGGTCTGTCGATCCCGCAGCTCGCCGTCGCCTGGGTGCTGCGCGACTCCGTGGTGACGACCGCGATCATCGGCGCATCGCGCACGAGCCAGATCGACGACGCCGTGGCAGCCAGCCAGGTCGAACTCTCGGGCGACATCGTCACCGCGCTCGAGGAGTTCGCTGCTGCACCCGGTGCCAGCGTCGTCTGACCTTTTCCCGGGCGACGCGTAATATTCCGGCCGGCCTTGAGTCTGTCTAGTGGAACCCCCGTCTCAGGGGGGCGTACACAACGGACCTGGGGAGCGACAATGACCATAGTCTTCACGGAGTCACGGGCGCGCCAGTGGATCCATCATGGTTCCGTGCCGCTGCCCGAACTGGCCTTCCGGCACATCCTCGCGGCGATCCTGCGGGGGGAGTATCGCTCCGGCGACATGCTCAACACCATGCGCTTCGCCGAAGAGCTCGACATGTCGCTCAACCCGATCCGCGAGGCGATCATCCGGCTTCGGGACATCGGTCTGGTGGAGGTCGTTCCTGCCCGGTACACCAGGGTCGCGGACCTCACGACCCCCGACTCGCGTGCAGCCATCCGCTACGCCGGCGTGCTCGCGGGTACAGGGCTCCGCTCGTCGCTTCCCACGGCCGCAGACGGCGTCCGCGCGGATCTGGCGGCGTATGCCGAGGAGATCGGCGGCGCCGTTTCGGCAGTCCACCGCGACGCCGCGGCCATCGCGTTCCTCACCGCTGTCGCCGACGTCATGCACCATCCGCGACAGTCGACGCACCTCGTGGAGGCCACCATCCTCGCGCAGTGCGCGCTGCAGTTCTCCGAGAGCCCGTCCGGAGGCGACGCGACACCGGTGCTGAGCGCCACGGCCGAAGCCGTCGCCCATGCGCTGCGGGACGGAGCTCCGGATGCCGTCGAAGAGACCGTTCGCGCCCTCTTCGAGCACCTAGCCTAAGCAGACCTCACGTCTGGCCCGTCGCTAGAGTCGGATGCATGACTGCGACGACGGTGTTGTTCATCGGTGGAACCGGAATCATCTCCTCCGCGGCGAGTGCGCTCGCGGCGTCCCGGGGGATGGAGGTCACGCTGCTGAATCGCGGGCAGTCGCAGCGCGAGCCGGCCGAGGGCGTCGAGGTGCTCACGGCCGATGTGTCGGATGCGGCAGCGGTCGATGCCGCCCTCGCCGGGCGTGAGTTCGATGTCGTCGCCGACATGATCGCATTCACACCGGATCAGGTGCAGCGAGACATCGACCGTTTCGAGGGTCGGACGGGACAGTACGTCTTCATCAGCTCGGCTTCCGCCTACCAGAAGCCGATCTCTCGTCTTCCGATCACCGAGTCCACACCGCTGCGCAATCCGTTCTGGCAGTACTCGCGCGACAAGATCGCCTGCGAAGACCTGTTGACCGCCGCCTACCGCGATCGCGGGTTTCCGGTCACGGTGCTGCGGCCTTCGCACACCTACGACAGATGGACCATTCCGGCGTTCGGGGGGTGGACGGCGATCGACCGCATCCGCCGCGGCGAGGAGATCATCGTGCACGGCGACGGCACGTCGCTGTGGACGCTCACGCACTCGAGCGACTTCGCCGTCGGCTTCGCTGGGCTGCTCGGCAATCCGCTCGCCTACGGCGACACCTTCCAGATCACCAGCGACTTCGTGTACACGTGGAACGAGATCTACTCGATCCTCGGGAGGGCGGCGGGAGCCGAACCGAGGATCCGCTACGCCACGAGTGCGGCGATCGAGGATGCCGTGCCCGACCGCGCCGGCCAGCTCACCGGCGACATGGCGCACTCCGTCGTCTTCGACAACACGAAGATCCGCCGTGTCGTGCCCGACTTCAACCCGCTCGTGCCGCTGCACACCGCGGCTCGCGAGATCATCGACTGGCATGATGCGCACCCCGAGCTGCAGCGCGTCGACCCCGCCGTGAACGCGCTGTTCGACTCGCTTCTCGCCTGACCGCGCCGCGACTGCTCACGGCGAGCACATGTCGTGTCGGACGTCGTCGTTATCGTCTGTCCATGGACATCGCCGAATGGTGGGACAGTGTCGCCGTCTGGTGGAACGGCGACGGCTGGCGGTGGATCAGCGAGTGGATGAAGAGTCCGGGATTCGCCGGTTTCGCAGCCGTTGTCGCCGCGACGCTGGCCTTCGCCGGTGCCCGGCATCAGGCACGACTCAATGCGTGGTGGCAGCGCATCGAGTGGGCCTTGAACCTCTACACCGGATCGAATAGCTCGCAGCGCGAGCGGATCACCGGCTTGGCCGCAATCGCGGCGCTGCAGCAGAGCCGGCTGGCCAGGAGGGGAAAGCAAGAGTTCGTGAGGCAGATCGTCGACGCGAATACGCTGGATCTCTTCGGCGATGGTGCTGACGACGACGACCTGCGCACGATCAGTGCAGGGGAGAACACGATTTCAGAGCCTGGAGATGCTTCCCGGAATGGGTCATACTCGGATCAGGAAGAGAAGGAGGCGACCTGTGACGAAAAGTGAGTTCGAAGCGAAAGCGGGACGACCGGTTCCCTCCGAGGCCGAGCGGCAGCTCGCCGCCACGATCCGTGTGCGAGCAGACAGGCGCCTCAAGGCCGAGACGCCCGACTGGATCCGTAAGCTCGCGCGAGCGTCCTGACACAACCCAGGGAAGAGCCTCGTCCCGACTCGCTCGAACCGGGCGAGCCCCTGATTCCACCGATCAGACCGCGGCGAGCACAGCGAGGACGTTGCCGGCGGGATCCTTGAACCAGGCGATGTCGGGGCCCCGATCGGGGCCGCCTCGCAGGATGCCCTTCTCGTCGGTGGCGAACTCCGAGTCGTCATAGATCTTCGTCACGACTCCGCGCTCGTTGAGCTCATCGACGGCGGCTTCGACGTCGTCCACCGGGAAGTTCAGGATCGTGAAGCTCGCGGGCTCGTGGTTCGGCTTGCCGTACACGAGGATCGATCCGCCGTCGGGCAGGCTGATGTCGAGGAACCCCATGGCATTGGTGGTGACATCCATGCCGAGGGTGTCGCCGTAGAACGAGCGGGCGGCGTCGATGTCGTCGACGCTGAATCCGCTGAAAGCGTGTGCTGTCTGGAAAGCGGTCATGCCCTCAGCATGCGCCGCGCTCGCCGACGTGTCCAGACCCTACCTACGGGCGCACCTGGTTGATGAGATCGTCGCCCGCGAGAAGGCGGGTGATGTTCTCGTCGACGAGGCGAGCCGCCCCGACCGGCCTGTTGCCCGCCACGTGCGGCGTGATGAGCAGGCCGGGTGCGTCCCACAGCGGGTCGGATGCCGGAAGCGGTTCGGACTTCGCGACATCGATCGCCGCGGCGCGGAGCTGCCCCGACGCGAGCGCCGCGATCAGGGCAGTCTCGTCGACGGTCGCGCCACGACCTACGTTCACGAAGACGGCACCCGTCTTGAGTGCACCGAAGCGGTCCGCGTCGAACAGGTCGGCGGTGTCGTCGGTGGCGGGCAGGATCGACACGAGCACGTCGGTCTCGGCGAGCACGGCGGCCGCATCGGCATCCGCGTGCACCCGGTATCCCGACCGCTCTCCGGCGGTGCGTGCGATGCCCTGCACCTCCGCCCCGAGCGCCGTGAGGTAGGGCGCGAGCGTCGAGGCGATGGATCCGAATCCCCAGATGGTGACGCGCGCGCCGGCGAGCGTGTACTGCGCACGCGTGGCCGCGGCACTCTGCTCCTGGTTGAAGGGCCCGTCCCAGAGGTGCTCGCGCTGCGCGTCGCGCAGCCGGTCGAGGCGCCGGACGGCGCTCAGGATCAGCGCCAGCGCGTGCTCGGCGACGGGGCCGTCGTGCAGCGAACGGCCGGAGCAGATGCGCACGTCGTCGGCGAAGCCCGCGTTCAGCACCGCATCGGCCCCCGCGGCGAGAGCCTGCACGAGGCGCAGTCGGGGCAGCGCGCGAGCTGCCTCCTGAAGCCACGACGAGGAGTTGTGCCAGACGACGAGCGCCTCGGCGTCTCGGTGCTCGTCGGGAATCTCCGCGTCGATGTCGTAGACGACGGCATCGACGTCTGCGGTCACGGGCAGCTCGATGGTGTTCGGGATCAGGATCTTCATGTGCGCCTCCGGGTCTCGGTTGTCAGTGCGGGGATTCGGTCGACTCGCGCCAGATGACGGTGAGGAGTCCATCGGGTCGGGCCGGGGGTTCGCCACGGCGGACGGCCGCGATGAGCCGATGCATCGAGTAGGCCCCCAGTCTCTCGCGGTCCTGCGACACGCTCGTCAGCGAGGGCACCAGGAAGGCGCTCTGGGGGTGGTCGTCCCACCCGGTGACGGCGACCTCATTGGGCAGTCTCCATCCGCGTCGTGTCGCCGCCCGGATCGCTCCCGTGGCGATGACGTCGTTCGCCGCGATGACCGCGAGCGGCGGTGCATCGGCGGGCAGCGCGTCGATGGCGGCCTCGCCGGCGCTGCCGCTCCACTCGTCGCCGAACACGCCGAGCGACTCGAGTCCGAGACGCGCGATCGTGTCGAGGTAGGCGGTGCGGCGGGCGCGGGCCGAGGGGAAGTCGTCGGGACCGGCGAGGTGTACGAACCGCCGGTGGCCCTGCGCCGCGAGGCGTTCGATCATCTCGGCGATCGGCCGCGAGTCGGTGAACGCCCCGGTCATGTGCATCGCATCGTCGAACTCGCCGACCGAGAGCACCACGGGCCCGTCGACGGAGGCCTCGGTGGCGGGGAGCGGGGTGAACGCGAGCACGCCCTCGTACTGCCCCGACTCGATCAGCTCGGCAAGACGATCGTCTCGCGCGGTCGCCTCGTCGGGCAGGCTCACCACCTCGACGACGTATCCGACCTCACGAGCAGCGGAGATCGCGCCGGAGAGCAGGGTGAGCGGGTTCAGCGTGGCGATCGGCACCACGACCGCGAGACGGCCGGTGCGCTGGGTGCGCATGGACCGGGCGGCCAGGTTCGGCCGATAGTTCAACTCGGATGCCGCGCGCAGCACCCGCTCGCGAGTGGCCTCCGATATTCCGGGTCTCCCCGTGAAGACGAACGAGACGGTGGATTGCGAGACCCCGGCGAGGTGGGCGACGTCGTGGCTGGTCGGTCGTCTCTCCACGGCGTCCTCCTTTCCGGGCTTGACGTGGCGGGTGCGTGTCTCGATAGTATCTACTACGTCTTAGTAATACGTAGTAACACCTCATCGGGGAGGCAGCGCATGCTCAGGGTCGGCATCATCGGCACCGGCGGGATCGCCGACGCGCACATCAGCGGCTACCTCGCGTTCGCGGGCGAGTGCGAGATCGCCGCGCTCGCCGACGTGATCCCCGGACGTGCCGCGCAGAAGGTCGAGGCGTTCGGGCTGGCCGGGGCTGCGACGTTCGATGATCCGCTCGCGCTGATCGCCTCGGGGCTCGTCGACCTGGTGAGCATCGCGACCCCGCCGTCGACGCACGCATCGCTCGCGATCGCCGCGCTGGATGCCGGCATCCACGTGCTGGTCGAGAAGCCGATGGCTCCGTCTCTCGAGGAGTGCGACGCGATGCTCGCCGCCCAGGAGCGTTCGGGACGCGTGCTGTCCGTGGTCGCGCAGAACCGCTTCCGAGACGATCTCGCCACGCTCAAGGAGGTCGTCGACTCGGGGCTGCTCGGGTCGATCTCGCACGTCCGCGTCGACTCGGCGTGGTGGCGCGGGCTGCCCTACTACGACCTCTGGTGGCGCGGCACCTGGGAGAAGGAGGGCGGCGGCTGCACGCTGAACCACGCCATCCACCACATCGACCTGCTGCTGTGGCTGCTCGGGCGTCCGACCGAGATCACCGCCATGCTCGCCAACGCGCAGCACGACAACGCTGAGGTCGAGGATCTCTCGGTCGCGGTGTTCCGGTATGACCGTGGACTCGTTGAGCTGACCAGCTCCGTCGTCCACCACGGAGAGGAGCAGGCGATCGTGATCCAGGGGGCGCATGCGCGGGTCTCGCAGCCGTTCTCCGTCGTCGCCGAGCGGTCTCGAGGCGACGGGTTTCCCGCTGACGGCGGAGATCCCGATGTCGTTTCACACATCGAGGAACTCGTCGCCGGACGCGCGCCGCTCGCCCACCTCGGGCACGAGGGGCAGATCGGCGACCTGCTCGGCGCGATCCGCGACGGCAAGGCACCGATCGCGGGTGGCCACGATGGCCGCGATGCCGTGGAGGTGGTGACCGCGATCTACGAGTCCGGCTTCGAGCGCCGGTTCGTGTCGCTCCCGATCTCGGCGACCGACCCCTACTACCGCGCGGGACAGCTGGTCGCGCACGCCCCGCACTTCTTCGAGAAGACCGCGTCGCTCGTGGAGGCGGCGTCGTGACCGCATCCTCGTTCCCCGGCGGCACGACGCTGTCGCACCTCGACGTCTACACGGATGCCGCGCCAGACGGCATCTGCGGTGGGAGTCCGCACCTGCACCTCGTCTCGACCGAGGCCTATGTGGTGGTCTCGGGGTCAGGAACGCTGCAGACGATCAGCGCCGACGGGTTCGGCGAGACGCCGCTCGAACCCGGCTCCGTCGTGTGGTTCACTCCCGGCACCATCCACCGCGCCGTGAACCGCGGCGATCTGCGGGTGGTCGTGCTGATGAGCAACGCCGGGCTCCCCGAGGCCGGTGACGCGGTGATGACCTTCCCCGCCGAGGTCGTGGGCGACCCCGACGCCTACGCTGCGGCGGCGTCTCTCGGTGACGACGCACCCGACCGCGCCAATCGAGCGGCTCGTCGGCGCGATCTCGCCGTGAGGGGTTTCGAGGCGCTGCGCGACGCCCTCGCCGACGGAGATCACGGTGCCCTCCACGCGTTCCATGCCGCTGCCGGTGCGCTTGTGCGCGGGCGCGCCGAGGCCTGGGGCGATCTCGTGCGCCAGGGTCCGCTGGCACGGGCCGAGCGCTCGCTGGCGCTCGCCGATGCCGTCGCGTCCGGGTCGGTCGCGCACCTGGCGGACGGTCGCGTCCACGAAGCCGTACCCTCGGTGGGAGACCGAGGATTCGGCATGTGCGGCCGCCTGCGCACCTATGACGTGAACGACGAGGAGACCCGCCGATGACCCGCACGTACACCTTCGATCCGCTGCCCGAACCCGTCGTCGCGCCCGGCGAGTTCGTGTTCGCCGCGGTGGGGCTGGCTCACGGTCACATCTTCGGCATGGTCGAGCAGCTGATCGAGGCGGGCGGGACTCTGTCGCTCGTCTTCGATGACGATCCGGCGATGCTCGCCGACTTCGTCGATCGCTTCCCGCAGGCGCGGGCGGCCGCGAGCGAGCAGGAGGTGCTCGACGATCCGGAGGTGCGACTCGTCGCCAGCGCATCGATCGCGAACCTGCGGGCTCCGCTCGGCGTGCGCGTGCTCGAGGCCGGCAAGGACTTCTTCGCAGACAAGCCCGCGATCACGACGATGCACGACCTCGCGGCCGCCCGAGACGCCGTCGAGCGCACCGGACGCAAGTTCGCCGTGTACTACGGCGAGCGCGTGCACTCCGAGGCGGCGATCCTCGCCGGCCAGCTGATCGATCAGGGCGCGATCGGCACCGTGTTGCAGGTCGCGTCCTTCGGCCCGCATCGCATCGGCACCGGTCGGCCCGAGTGGTTCTACGACCCCGAGCAGTACGGCGGCATCATCTGCGACATCGGAAGTCACAACTTCGAGCAGATGCTCCATTACACCGGCGCGAGCACCGGCGAGATCGTAAGCTCGACCGTCGCGAACTACGCGCACCCCGACACCCCGGGCCTGCAGGACTTCGGAGACGCCCACGTGGTGCTCGACAACGGCACCACGGGTTACGTCCGCGTGGATTGGTTCACTCCCGCGGGGCTCGATGTCTTCGGTGACGGCCGCACCGTGCTGCTCGGCACCGACGGATACATCGAGCTGCGCAAGTACACCGACATCACGACCGACAACGGCGGGGGACAGGTGCTGCTGGTGAATCAGGACGGGCAGTTCCGCTTCGATGCGACGGGCAGGACGGGTTTCCCCTTCTTCGGTCAGCTGATCCGCGACTGCCTCGACCGCACCGAGCACGCGATGACGCAGGAGCACGCCTTCGCCGCGGCCGAACTGAGCATCATCGCCCAGCGGGACGCTCGGGTGCTCGCCCGCTGACGGCATCCGGCATCCGGCATCGGTTCGGGAGGAGAGCTGCGCGTGGGGAGGACGGATTCCGGGAATCCGTCCTCCTGAGGCGTAGATCTCCTCCCGAAGGGGTGAGCCGCACGCGCGACAGACGGCTGCCTCAGTCGACCAGCTGGGCGGCCTGGCGCGCGGCACCGAGCGCGACGTACTCGCCGGGCTCGGGCACCTCGACCGGCAGGCCGAGGATCTCCGGCGCAACCCGGCGCACGGCCTCCGACTGCGCGCCGCCGCCGATCAGCAGCGCGCGTTCGAGCGGGATGCCGAGATCGCGCAGGGCGTCGAGTCCGGCGCCGAGCCCACGGAGCATCCCCTCCACCGCGGCGCGAGCGAGATTCTCCCTGGTGGTCGACGCGAGCGTCATCCCCGAGAGGGATGCTGTGGCATCCGGCAGATTCGGCGTGCGCTCGCCCTCGAAGTAGGGGAGCAGCGTGAGGCCGCCCGCGCCCGGCGCCGCCTGCAGCGCGAGATCGCTGAACTCGCCGTGCGTGACTCCGAGCAGAGCCGCCGTGACATCGACCACTCGAGCCGCATTGAGAGTGGCGACAAGCGGGAGGAAGTTTCCCGTCGCATCGGCGAACCCGGCCACGGTCCCCGTCTGGTCGCTCAGGGGAGCGGTGCTGATGGCGCAGACCGTTCCCGAGGTGCCGATCGACACGACCACATCACCCGGCGCCGCGCCGAGTCCGAGCGCGGCGGCGGCGTTGTCTCCTGCTCCCGCGCCGACGCGCCGGCCCTCGGCATCCGTCACCCCCTCGTCGTGCGCGAGCACGCGGGGCAGGATCGCGTTGTGACCCAGTGCTGCCACGAGCAGCTCACGGTCGTAGTCACCGGTCGACGGATTCCAGTATCCGGTGCCGGACGCGTCGGACCGGTCGGTGACCAGCTCGTCGAGCACGGGGTTGTCGGGGCCGAACCCGCGCAGGCGCCACGTCAGCCAGTCGTGCGGCAGCGCGACCGCGGCGACCCGGGCGGCGTTCTCGGGCTCGTGATCGCGCAGCCAGCGCAGCTTCGTGATCGTGAAGGAGGCGACGGGCACGAGTCCCGTGCGCCCGGCCAGAGCGGATGCGCCGAACTCGGCGATGAGATCCTGGGCCGCGCCCGCGGAGCGAGTGTCGTTCCACAGCAGCGCGTCGCGGATCACCGCCCCCGACGAGTCGAGCGCGACCAGGCCGTGCTGCTGGCCGCCGATCGACCACGCAGCGATGTCGTCGAGAGACCCCGCCTCCGTGATCGCGGCGTTCAGCGCCTGCCACCAGGCCTCGGGGTCGACCGACGTCCCCTCCGGGTGCGCCGCCCGACCCGAGCGCACGACTGCTCCGGTCGACGTGTCCACGACGACGACCTTGCACGACTGGGTCGATGAGTCGACCCCGACGACCAGCGGCATGACGGTCAGCGAGCCCCGAGCAGGTGCTCGGTCGCGAGCTGCTGCAGCCGCACGAATCCGAATCCCTTCCCGCCGAAGTACGAGTTCGCGTCGAAGTCCTCGTAGGCCGAGCGGTCGGCGAGGAAGTCGTCGTAGCTCTCTCCGGGGTTGAGGGTCGGCGTCGAGAGCTCGTCGACGCGGGCCGC
The DNA here is from genome assembly GCF_040684875.1 of Microbacterium sp. NPDC089320. NCBI lineage: Bacteria > Bacillati > Actinomycetota > Actinomycetes > Micrococcales > Microbacteriaceae > Microbacterium > Microbacterium sp. NPDC089320. Next base: position 551,757 of record NZ_JBFBGY010000003.1, on the reverse strand, counting down.
GGCGAGCGCTTCCTGCACCTCGGGGTCGGCGCGGAACGCGGCCGCCCGCTCCTTGAGCAGCAGGTAGGTGCGCATGTTCGCCGCAGCCGACTCCCACACGCCCTTCTCGTCTTCCGTGCGGCTCGGCTTGTAGTCGAAGTGGCGGGGACCGTCGTAGGCGGGCACGCCTCCGGGGCCGCCGTTCTCGAGCAGGTCGACGAGCGAGAACGCGTTGTGCAGATCGCCGTGTCCGAAGACGAGGTCCTGGTCGTACTTGATGCCGCGCTGGCCGTTGAGGTCGATGTGGAAGAGCTTGCCGTGGAACAGCGCCTGCGCGATGCCCGCGGTGAAGTTGAGTCCCGCCATCTGCTCGTGGCCCACTTCGGGGTTCACGCCGACGAGCTCGGGCCGCTCGAGCGAGTCGATGAACGCGATCGCGTGTCCCAGCGTCGGCAGCAGGATGTCGCCGCGGGGCTCGTTGGGCTTCGGCTCGATCGCGAAGCGGATGTCGTAGCCCTTGTCGGTGACGTAGTCGCCGAGCAGGTTGACGGCTTCACGGTAGCGCTCGAGCGCCTGACGGATGTCCTTCGCGGAGTCGTACTCGGCGCCCTCGCGGCCACCCCACATGACGAAGGTCTTGGCTCCGAGCTCTGCGCCGAGGTCGAGCTGACGGAACACCTTGCGAAGGGCGTAGCGGCGCACGTCGCGGTCGTTCGAGGTGAAGCCGCCGTCCTTGAAGACCGGCGCGCTGAAGAGGTTGGTGGTGACCATCGGCACGACGAGACCCGTGTCGGAGAGCGCGCCCTTCAGCCGGTCGATCTGCGCCTGGCGCTCGGCATCCGTCGAGCCGAAGGCGAACAGGTCGTCGTCGTGGAAGGTGAGGCCGTAGGCGCCGAGCTCGGCGAGCTTCTCGACGGCGTGCACCACGTCGAGCGCCGGGCGGGTGGGGCCGCCGAACGGGTCAGCGCCGTTGTAGCCGACGGTCCACAGGCCGAAGGAGAACTTGTCGTCACGGGTGGGGGTGGTCATGGCTGCTCCTGTGCAGGTCATCGAATAAGTTGTGCTTGACAACATATAGCACGACACAAGGCTCGTCCACCCCCTACAGTGAAGGGATGCCGACGCAGCCGAGCCCCGCGCTGGGCACTCGCCCGCACAACCTGGCCCTCCTCCTGAGACTCGTGCACGAGAACGGTGGGCAGTCCAGAGCAGCGCTGACCGAGCAGACAGGGCTCAACCGCTCGACGATCGCCGACCTCGTCGCCGAGCTCGTCCGGCGCGGTCTCGTCGACGAGCGGGTTCCCGACGTCCCGGGGCGCGTGGGTCGGCCCTCGCCCGTCGTGACGGCGTCGTCCCGTGTCGTCGCCATCGCGGTGAACCCTGAGGTCGACGCGATCGAGATCGCCGCGATCGGCCTGGACCGCAGCATCATCCTGCGCGAGCGTCTGCCGAACGAGACCGTTCCGACGCCCGACGCCGTGGCCGCGACGATCGCCGAGCGCATCTCGGCATGGCGTGAGGACGCGCTCGTCACTGCGCGGATCGCGGGTATCGGTGTCGCGGTCCCCGGGCTCGTGCGGACGTCCGACGGCGTCGTGCGCAATGCGCCTCACCTCGGCTGGACCGACGTGCCGCTCGCCGATCTCGTCGGTGCGGCGACGGGGTCTGCGGCCGTCGTCGACAACGACGCCACACTCGGAGCCATCGCCGAGCACCGCTACGGCGCGGGTCGGGGAATCGACGACGTGGTCTATCTGAACGGAGGCGCGTCCGGCATCGGCGGCGGGCTGATCATCCACGGCAGGCCGGTCGCGGGCGCAGGTGGCTATGCGGGGGAGTTCGGCCAGAACAGGCCGCGGATATCGGCCGACGCCGACCGTCGCACTCCCGACGGCGTTCTCGAGGCCGAGGTGAGCCGCCGACTGCTCCTCGATGCCGTGGGCCTCGACGCCGCCGACGACGAGACGCTCGCCGTCGAGCTCACCGCATCCGATACGGCGGGGGTGTCCGACGAGATCACGCGGCAGGCGCACGTGCTCGCGAGCGCACTCGCCAACGCCGTCAACGTGCTCAATCCCGCTCTCGTGGTGCTGGGTGGATTCCTCGCCACGCTCGCCGAGCTGCGAGCCGAGCAGATCGCGGAGGACGTGCAGGCTCTTGCGATGTCGGAGAGCGCCGAGGCGCTCGAGATCCGTCCCGCCGCGCTCGGTGCCGACAGGCTGCTGATCGGCGCCGCCGAGCTGGCGTTCGCCGACCTGCTCGCCGATCCTGGCGAGCGCAGCTGACCGGGCGGGGCCGCTGATCGGATCCGACGCGGAAAGTCGGGTCTCGGGTCACCCTCGGACCGCACGATGGTGAGGAAAAGGAGGACCCATGATCGGAACGCTCAACGCACTGGTCGATCTCATCGAGGCAGACACGGGAGACGAGATCGACATCGCCGGGTTCGCCCGTGTGCACGGCACGACGGAGTACCACCTGCGTCGGATGTTCTCGGCCCTGGCGGGGATGCCGCTGTCGGAGTACGTCCGCCGTCGCCGGATGACGCTCGCCGGTGCGGAGCTCGTCGCCGGAGCCCCGAACGTGCTCGACGTCGCGGTGCGACACGGATACGGCTCGATCGAGGCTTTCGGTCGGGCGTTCCGCGCCGTGCACGGGATCAGTCCGGTCGATGCGCGCCGAGACGGGGGTCCTCTTCGCACACAACCCACGCTCCGGTTCCGCCTGAGCGTCGAAGGGAGCATCCAGATGAACGTCACCATCATCACCACCCCCGAGCTCGTGCTCGTCGGCCATGCGGCACGAGTGCCGCTCATCCATGAGGGCGCGAACCCCCACATCCAGGCGCACATCGCCTCGATCGCGCCCGAGGAGCACGCGAGGCTCAAGGCTCTGGGCGATGCGCAGCCAGAGGGGATGCTGGCCATCACGGCCGACATCGCTCAGGATGCGCCGGAGGGCACCGAGCTCACCTACCTGCACGGAGTCTCCGTGCAACCGGCCACCCCGGTGCCTCACGATCTCGATGTCATCAGGGTCGAGGAGGGCGCCTGGGCGGTCTTCGCGGCCACCGGGCCTTTCCCGGCGACTCTGCAGACGCTGTGGGCGGCGACGGCGACGGAGTGGTTCCCGTCGAACCCGTGGCGGCTGCGGCCCGCTCCCTCGATCGTCCGATACCTCGAGTTCACCGGGACGCATGCGTCGTGCGAGCTGTGGCTCGCGGTCGAGCCCGCCTGAGTGCGACAGGGTGGTCGGTGCGGACCCTGCGCCGACCACCCGATGTCCGGGACTCGTGCGACACTGTGCCGACCGTCGGATGCCGATGCCGGCGTGAGAGGACGTGTGATGGCACTCGACCCGAAGAAGACCCTCGACGCCTACCGGGCGAAGCGCGCGGAGTTCCGCATCCTCGATGTTCCCCCGATGCGATATCTGATGGTCGACGGCGCGGGCGATCCGAACACGGCCCAGGCATACCAGGATGCCGTGACTGCACTCTTCCCGGTCGCCTACACGCTCAAGTTCGCGAGCAGGGAGCAACTGGGCATCGACACGGTCGTCATGCCGTTGGAGGGGCTCTGGCACGCACCGGACATGGAGTCCTTCACGTCGCGACGCGACAAGTCGGCATGGTTGTGGACGCTGATGATCATGGTTCCCGACCACGTCACGCCCACCATGTTCGCGAGCGCGGTCGACGCGGTCGAGGCGAAGCAGACGAAGAGGAAGCCGGCCTCTCCGGCGCTGCACTCCGTGCGCCTCGAGACCCTCGACGAAGGGCTCTGCGTGCAGACGCTCCACATCGGCTCCTACGACGACGAGGGACCGGTGCTCGACGAGCTGCATCATCGGTTCATCCCCGAGAACGGCCTGTCGATGACGGGCCTGCACCATGAGGTCTACCTCAGCGACGTCCGACGCGTCGAACCGTCGAAGCTCCGGACGATCCTTCGTCAACCCGTCGAGCGCACAGCGTGACGAGGGCGTCGCGCCGCGCCCGCGCAACCCCCTCGGCCGTCTTCGTGCCGGAGGATATCCTGCTCGGATGACCACAGCGAAGGACGCCGCGCGCACGGCGCAGCGATCCGATGCGTTCCGGAGGGTGGCGCGGGCCGGGTTCGTCGTCGTGGGCCTCGTGCACATCATCATCGGGGCGATCGCCGTCTCGATCGCCACAGGCGGCGGAGGGGATGCCGATCAGGACGGCGCGATGGAGCAGATCCGTTCGACGCCTGTCGGCGGGCTGGTCCTCGGGATGGTCGCGGTGGCGCTGATCGCGCTCGCCGTGTGGCAGATCGCCAGCGGTCTCCTCGCCGGCGGCAAAGAGCCCCGCAAGTGGGGGATGAGGGTGAAACTGATCGGCATCGCGGGCGCGTATCTCGTGATCGCCGGCCTGGCTCTGATCTTCGCCTTCGGAGGGCACGCCGAGTCCGAGACGACGCTGCGCACCCTCAGCGCGGTGATCCTGGGCGCGCCGGGCGGAATCGTGGTGCTCGTCATCCTCGGCCTCACGGTGGCAGGTGTCGGCATCGGGTTCATCGTCATCGGTTTCACCAGAGGCTTCGAGAAGACGATGGACGTCCCCGACGGACCCTCGCGCCCCGCGATCATCGCCCTCGGCGTCGCCGGCTACATCGCCAAGGGAATCGCGATCGCGGTGACCGGCGTGCTCTTCGTGGTGGCGGCGTGGACGCAGGATCCCGAGAAGGCCGCAGGCCTCGACGCGGCGCTGCGCAGTCTCGTCGACCTGCCGCTGGGGCGAGCGATCCTCTGGCTCGTCGGTGTGGGACTCGCTGTCTACGGCGTCTTCTCGATGGTCCGCGCACGCTTCGCGCGGATGTGAGCCTCAGACTCCGGCGTTCGCCGGCTTGTCGCTCCACAGCAGCAGGAACGCGCCGAGCCCGATCATGAGCACGCCGCCGGAGGCGCTCATCGCCTCGATACGGCGCGGGGAACGCCCGAACCACTCACGCGCCGCGCTCGCGAGCAGCACCCACACCGCATCGCACGCGACTCCGATCGCCACGACGATCGTCCCGAGCACGAAGAGCTGCATCGGCACCGATCCCGCATGCAGGTCGACGAACTGAGGAAGGATCGCCAGGAAGAACGCGATCGACTTGGGGTTGGTGACCCCCACCACGAACCCCTCTCCGAGCAGACGCACGCCTGATCGTCTGACCACCGGCCCGGTCGCCGTGGCGACGGCATCCTTGCGATGGCGGATCGCCTGAATGCCGAGGAACACCAGATAGCCGGCTCCGAGAACCTTCACGATCGTGAACAGCACGAGCGACTGGGCGACGACGGTGCCGACGCCCAGGGCGACGCCGACGACGAGCACGATCGAGCCGAGCGCCGTGCCCAGGATGCTGAGGAATCCGCCCAATCGCCCCAGAGCCATCGCCCGGCCGATCGTGAACAGCACCGTCGGTCCGGGGATCACGACCATGACGAACGCCGCGACGACGAAGGTCGTCAGGGTCTCGGCGCTGAACATGGTGCGAGCTTAGGGCAGGCGGAGAGACCACTCGAAAAGTTTTTTCCCGGGCCCGTCATGAAAGACCTGCTTCGTGGTCTGGGTATGTGACAGGAGCTCCTGCTTCCTGTCTCGCACTGGGGACACACACGACTTTCGGGGAACAGGCATCGCCTCTCTCGTCTCGCCGGCTACGGCGATGCGACGGCGTGCCGGGATTGGGACATTCATGAGCATTCGCTCGCACCACCGCACGGCGGAGCGGTCATCACGATCCGCAGTCGCGCCTCGTCGACGGGCGATGACGCGGCTGCTCGGCGTGCTCGCCATCGCCGGCGTGCTCGTCGCCGGAGCGACACTCGCCCCCAACAGCGGGATCACCGCCGCGGCGACGGTGCCGGGCACTCCCGGGACCCCGCAGCCGGGCACACCCGTCTACACCGAGGACTTCTCGAACCAGAGCGCCACACTCGCCGCGATCCCCCTCACCACGTACGTCGGGGGCGCGGCAGCAGCGAACAGCACATACACCGCGGACCTCCAGTGGACTCCCGCAGGGCAGCAATGCAACGGCTGGATCCTCAACTTCTCGACGCCGATCCCCGCGACCGACACCGGCTGCCTGCGAAACCAGCCGGACGGCTGGCAGCAGATCCGCGACATGGCTGTGGCTCTGGGTGTCGAGCAGGGGATGACGCCGGCTCAGGCGCTGACCAACCAGGTGCTGTCCGAGTACACCAACGCGTCGAACGGTGTGATCGCCGCGGGAACGGAGTTCCGCACGACGCGGACGATCCCGGCTGTCGCCGGCCACTACTACGCGGTGTCAGCGTGGTTCGCCGCCGCCAGCTGCCCGGCCGCGGGTGGGGCGAATCAGCCGAAGGAGACCTTCTCACTGATCGTGAACGGCTCCCCCATCGTGCTGAGCACCGGTCTAAACCCCTGCCAGAACAACACGGACTGGATCCCCCAGGTCAAGAAGCTGCAGTCGGCTGCCTATCAGGTGCCGGTCGGGACCACGGCGAACCTGGGACTGTCGCTCTACAACGCGACCGCCAGCGGCGTGGGCAACGATGCGGCCTTCGACCTGCCGCAGATCGTCGATGTGACCCCGCAGCTCGACAAGGCATTCAGCCCGACCGTGATCACCAACGGCTCGACCTCGAAGATGACGCTGACGGTCACCAACACGACCGACCTCATGGCCAAGAGCGACTGGACGATCACCGACGCACTTCCGACGAACCTCAAGATCGCGGCGGCGCCGAACATCGGGGGCACCTGCACGCAGCGCACCGGCGCGGCATACGTGGTCACGGCGCCCGCGGGCGGAACGTCGGTGTCGGTCACCGGTGGCGACCTCGCTCTCGGTCAGGCGTCGTGCACCATCACCGTCGATGTCACCTCGACGGTCAACGGCACCTACATCAACGGGCCCGCGAACATCACGACGAACCTGAACCCGCCGGCCAACGCGTCGCTCGAGGTCATCCAGCCGTCGATCGACATCGTCAAGAGCATCACCGCCGTGAACGGCGCCGCAGTCACGAGCGACACGGACCCCGACAAGGTGTACTCGAAGGTCGGCGACGTCATCACCTACAGCTTCGTGGCGACCAACACGACGCCCAAGGCGCCGACCAACACGACGCTGAACACGAGCCTCACGAACGTCCGCATCACCGAGGACGCCTTCTCGGGAGTGGGGGACATGACGACCCTGTCGTGCACCCCGTCCCAGGGGTCCACGCTCGCCAGCGGGGCGACGATGACGTGCTCGGCCACCTACGTGGTGCAGCAGGGGGACCTCGACGACGCCCCGCTGACGAACGTCGCACGGGCCACCGGAACGCCGACGGCCGGACCGAACGTCACCGACACCGATGACGAGAGCATTCCGGCCAGCTGGAAGCCAGCACTCGTGCTCGACAAGACGGCCTCGGTCGTCGACGTCGACCAGGACGGTGTGACGGGGCTCGGTGACCACATCATGTACGCGTTCGACGTCACCAACACCGGCAACGTCACCGTCGCGAACGTCACCGTGGTCGACGACCGTCTGACGCAGCGCGACATCACCGTCACCTGCACACCGACGACGATCGCGCCGACCCAGATCTCGCACTGTGTCGCGAATGCGCCGTACGTCATCGGTCAGGCCGATGTCGATGCGAAGAAGGTCATCAACACCGCCTACTCCACGGGCGCCGATCCCGATGGCGGCCCGGTGCGCTCGAACAACGACAGCACCGAGACCCCCGTCGAGCCGTTCCGGATCCCGCTGCAGATCGAGAAGGTCGGCGAGTCCGCCGCGAACGCCTGGGTGCGCATGGACGGATCTGCCTTCGCGGTCCTCGCCGACGCGAACGGCGAGCCCGGCACGGCCCTGCCTCTTGCGATCAACGGCGTCGAGACCGGTCTGTTCCAGATCGACAGCATCCCGGCCGGCACGTACTGGCTGAGCGAGCTGACGGCGCCTGACGGCTTCAGCCTGCTCGCGGCTCCGGTGAAGTTCGTCATCAACCCCGACCGCACCGTGAGCGTCGCGGCGGGCGGCGGCGAGGCCGTCACCGCCGCCGGACAGATCATCACGGTGCGCGATGTCCCCGCGATGTCTCTTCCGACCACCGGGGGGACGGGCCCACTGCCCTACATCCTCGCCGGTTCCCTGACCGTGCTCGGCGCGAGCGGGATGGCCCTCTGGGTCCGTCGCCGCAACGGTCGCGCCGATGTCGAAGACCCGCAGATCTGATCTGCGCTCCCGAAGAACCACCACCTGTAACCCACCAGGGCGACCTGGCCACCTAGAGAGAGACACAGTGAACACTCCCAACAACGGACGCGGATCCCGCGTCGCGGCAGGTCTGCTCGTCGCAGGCGTCGCCGCGCTGACCCTCGCGGCGCCTGCAAGCGCGGCGACGCCCAACCTCGTCGACCCGGACGCCGTCGGTTCGCTCACGATCCACAAGTTCGAGGCGCCGGAGACGCCCACCGGCCTGCCGAACGACGGCACCGAGCAGAACGTCGCGCTGACGCCGCTGCCCGGCGTGGGCTTCACGGTCTACAAGGTCGACGCGATCGACCTCACCAGCAACGAGGGCTGGGTGGACGCGAACGAGCTCGCCGACCTGAGCCCCGACAGCGTGGCTGACATCACGGCTGCCGGATACACGGCCAGCGCCGTCGGCGGGCAGACGCTGACCGACGCGAACGGCGAGATCGCTCTGGCGAACCTCGACCTCGGCCTGTACTTCGTGGTCGAGACCGCGCCGCTGGCCGGCTCGACCGGTGTGGCTCCGTTCCTCGTGACGGTCCCGCTGACCGATCCTGCCGACGACAGCACCTGGCTCTACGACGTGCACGTCTACCCGAAGAACGCCCTCACCGAGGCGACCAAGACCGTCGAGGACTCGGCCGACATCAAGCTCGGCGACGAGATCGACTTCACGATCACGGGAGACATCCCCAACGTCGCCACGATCGACGGCTACAAGATCGTCGACACGCTCGACGCCAAGCTCGACTACGTGAGCGCCGCTGTGACGCTCGTCGACGGAACCCCGCTCGCGGCCGGTGACTACACGGTCGTGCACGACGCCGCGACCAACGCGGTCACGGTCGAGTTCACCGCCGCCGGTCGCGCAGTGCTCGCGGCGCACCCCGCGACGGAGGTCCAGGTCGTCATCACCGCCGAGGTCAACGCGGTCGGCGAGATCGCCAACACGGCAGTGCTCTACCCGAACGCCGGTTCGTACACCGTCGCACCCGGGCAGCCCGGCGGACCGACCGTCACCCCCGAGGTGATCACCAAGTGGGGCGACATCACCGTCGAGAAGACCGACAAGGCCGGCGCACCGCTCACCGGTGCGGTGTTCTCGGTGTACCCGACTCAGCAGGACGCGATCGACGGCACCAACGCCATCGCTCTGGCCGGCACGACGGAGTTCGCGGTCGCCGCTGACGGTACCGTGACCATCTCGGGTCTGCGCTACTCCGACTGGGCCGACAACGCCGCGGTCGCCGCGGGTGACGAGGGCTACCAGTCGTACTGGCTGGCCGAGATCGTCGCTCCCGACGGTTTCGAGCTGCTTGCCGCGCCGATCGAGTTCACGGTCACCGCCGCCACCTCGGCCGTGGGCGTCGACCTCGAGGTCGTCAACGTTCCCTCGAACGCCGGCTTCACCCTGCCGCTGACCGGTGGCACCGGCACGACCCTGTTCGTCGCAGGCGGCGTCATGCTGCTCGGCGGAGCGGTCCTGCTCGCCATCCGCAGCCGCCGCAAGGCCGCCGCGCAGGCGTAACACGAAGGCCGGCCGTGCGGGGGAGGTGTAGAGATTCCTTCCCCCGCACGGCCCATTCGTTCCCACCTTCTTCGTCACCTCCGATCAGAGAGCGCAGCATGACCCTCATCGACGCGTCCACCCCGGATGCTCCGGCGCGACCCTCCACGCGTGCTGCCGCGCGCAGGGCGCGGTGGGGATGGAGCCAGTCGATCGTGCTGCTCATCGCGACCATCGGCATCGTGGTGCTCGTCTACCCGACAGCCGCCTCGTGGTTCTCCGCCTGGAGTCACGACACCGATGTCGACGGATACGTCCAGTCCGTCGAGCAGATTCCGGACGACGCGGTCGATCAGATGCTCGCCGCCGCCGAGGAGTACAACGAGAACCTGCCGACCGGGCCTCTGCGCGACCCGTATGCGCTCGGTGCAGACGGCCAGCAGACGGCGATCGGCGAGGGCGCGGCCGCCTACTTCGACACACTCAGCACCGAGGGAACGGACACGATGGCCCGGGTCCGCATCCCGAGCATCCACGTCGATCTGCCGGTCTTCCACGGAACCGATGAAGAGACTCTGGCTCGGGGCGTCGGGCACCTCTACGGCTCATCCCTCCCGGTGGGCGGGATGGGGACGCACACCGTGCTCACCGGCCACAACGGCTTCGTGCAGGCCACCCTCTTCGACGACATCGACGAGCTCGTCGCGGGCGACATCATCATCGTGAGCACGATGGGCGAGGACCTCTATTACGAGGTCGACCAGACGAAGACCGTCCTTCCCGACGACGCAGAGGACCTGCGTCAGGTCGCAGGCAAGGACTATCTCACGCTCGTCACCTGCACGCCCACGGGCGTCAACACGCACCGTCTGCTGGTGCGTGCCGAGCGCATCGACGCTCCGACCGAGGATTCCTCCGTGACGACCATCGCAGACACCACGAACCCGGCGGGGTTCCCCTGGTGGGCATTGCTGGTCGTCGGAGTGCCGACCCTCACGTTCATCCTCGTCGCGCCGCGCCGCCCTCGAAAGAACCGCAGTGCTCGGCGAGCGACCCATCTCTCGTCCGAGTCAGAATCATGAGCGTCGACGTCGCAGTGGACCGCGCCGATTCGCACGGCGAAACGACCGGGGGTCCCGACCGGGTTCGTCGGCCTCGACGACGCGTCGGCCTGCTGTTCGCCAGCATCCTGCTCGTCGGATGCGGAGTCGCCTTCCTCGCCGCATCCATACTCGCTCCCGATGCGGTCGACAAGGTGACCGGCGATGCCAAAGTCTCGGTGCTGAAGTCGTTCCACCAGATCTTCTCGCCCGACGAGCTGCCCGTCATCAGGCTCGGGGTCGAGGGCAGCATGGTCGAGCTCGACCGGTGCGACGGCACGTTCACCGAGATGGTGAGCTACCGGATCGACGACGTGCTGCCGCTCTATGCCGCGCACAACAACTGCGGGGGAGATGTGATCCTCGGGTGGGACCTCGGTCAGCGGGTCACCGTCGAGGGCTCCGACATCGTCTACGAGGTCGTGGAGGAGCGCCACACTCCCAAGTGGTCGAACGTCGAGGAACTCGCGGGCATGACCGGGGAGTTCATGGTGCAGACCTGCTTCTACGGCGAGAACAGGATGCGATTCCTCTCGCTCGCACCTGTGGACCCGGCCGCGAGTGCCGGCTGATGTTCTGCGCAGCGAGAATCTCGACGGCGACCCGTCATGTTTTCCGGTCATACCGGTCTTGTAGGTATGGCCACCGGCCTCGCGTCGGGTTCCCGGCCGACGCCCGCACAGCAGAGGTCGACCACTCCCCGGCCGCACCCTCTTCGAGCGGAATCGACTCCTACGAGAGTCGGAGGGGCGAGGCATCCCCACAGCCTCGTCTCTCATCCGTCTCCGGCGCCGCACTCCCGACAGCGGCCGCGATGGAAGCCGGAGCAGCATGATCCTCGGAAGGCATCTCGACGGCGATGACGATGATGCGGGCGAGCCGTCGGATGCGCAGATCGTCGACGCAGTGCGGGGCGGTGACATCGGCGACTTCGCGCTGCTGTGGCGACGGCACGTGGACTCCGCGCGCCGTGCAGCCAGGGCGATCTCACCGTCGTCGGATCCTGACGATCTGGTGAGCGAAGCCTTCGCCTCGATACTCCGCGTGACGAAGGCGGGCGGCGGGCCGAGCGACGCCTTCCGGCCGTACCTCCTGGCGACGCTGCGCAACACTGCCGCGAGGTGGTCGCGGAACGGGAGCGACCTGTCGATCGACATGGTCTCGGAACGCGACCTGGCGCCCGAGGGTGGGGATGCCTTCGAGCGCATCGCCGAGCGGTCCAGTATCGCCGCGGTGTTCGGCACGCTGTCGGCACGGCATCGCACCCTGCTGTGGTACCTCGAGGTCGAGGGCATGAAGCCGAGAGAGCTCGCGCCGCTGATGGGCATGACGCCGAATGCGGTGTCAGCCCTGGCCGTGCGCGCACGCGACGGCTTCCGACGAGCCTGGCTCGAGGCGCACATCCATGACCCCTCCCGGTCGGAGGACTGCCGGTGGTTCTGTGAGCGGGTCGTCGAGCGACGGGGGCGTCCGGTGATTGCGGGCGACGCGGATCGCTTCAGGGAGCACATGGACGTGTGTGGCGGATGCCGGATCGTCGCCGCGGAGATCGACACGGTCTCGCAGCGGCTGCGGACCATCCTGCCGGCAGCGTTGCTGGGCGGCGCAGCGGCGGCGATCTACACGGGCGACGCCTCGGCCGAGGCCCAGGTCACGGTCGCCGGCCCTGCGGCGGGGCTCGACAGCTCCGGAGGATGGGCCGACCCGGCAACCTCCTCCAGCAGTGGCGCATCGCTCATCGCAGCGCACGGAGCGGCAGCGGTGATCCCCGCGGGCGGAGTGGCGGCGTTGGCGGCGACTGCCGTCGTGATGGTCGGTGCCGTCATCCTGGCGGGCAGCGTCCTGAGCCTGTCCGCTGCGGATGCGCAACCGTCCGATCTCACCCCCGCTATCTCCGAGGCGTCGATCGCCGGGGAGGCAGGCGCGATTCGCGAAGATCTTCCGGAGGTTCCGCCCCAGCCTGCGGAGCCGGCGCCCGAATCGCAGCCAGCCCCATCACCGAAGCCAGCCCCGTCACCGGAGCCCGATCTCGAGCCAGAGCCGTCGCCCGGACGAGAGCCGTCGCCCGGGTCAGAGGCAGAGCCGGAGTCCGACCCGGAGGACGGGCACCTGCCGGGTCAGGCCGAGAGGGTTCCGCCGGAGCACCCCGTCGCGCCCGCCGACGGCGATCACCCGGAGGAGCCGGGCAGCAGCGTCGACACGGCTCCGCCGACGGTTCAGCCGGGGACTCCGCCAGACGGGGAATCGAAGACCCCGCCGGCCGCCGGGCTGCCGGAGTTCCGCGTGACGCGGGCCATCGCGCAGAACTCGCTCGTCCCTGATCTTCTCGAGGGGGTGGGTGTCGCCGGTGCTGTCGTCACAGTGACCGACGAGAGCGGCATCGTGCTCGACGCGGGGCTCATCGATGACCGCGGCAGGTTCGTGCTCGATGTCTCCGGAGAGGCGACGCACCAGGGCATGACGCTCAGAGTGAGCCACTACCTCGCTGCGACCGGCGTCACCCGGTGGGCGGAGGCGATCGGGCCCGTGACCTTCGCCACGCCGACGATCGCGCCCGCGGATGAGGACGCCTGCCCTGAGGCATCCCGCGGCGCGGTGAGCTGCCTGCACCTGCGGGCGGAGCCAGGCACCTGGGTCGAGCTGCTCGACGAGCAGGGCCGATCGCGCACGGTCCATATACCGGCGGGCGACGTCGACGGTCTCGTCATCCGGTCCGGCGTCGGGGATCCGTTCGTCGCCGCCCGGTACATCGACCCGTCCACGGGTCGCGCGGGCGTCACCGCTCTCTTGCCGGCGGCGATCGAATGAGTGCTCGCATCATGTTGTCCGTGCTCGCCGACATTCGTCCGTGACGGCGTCCCCTCAGCGGCAGGGCCTTGGGGGGTGCGTCAGATGAGAAGCTAGAAGGATGAGCATCTCTCGCGAATCCGACGTGATCGCCCCGCCCGGGGGCGGCCCTCTGACCGATGTCGAGGTGCGGCGCCTCCGTGAGGACTTCCCGATCCTGCGCGCCGAGGTCAACGGGCATCCGCTCGTGTATCTGGATTCGGGAGCGACATCTCAGCGCCCTCTCGCCGTGCTCGACGCCGAACGCGAGTTCGCCAGCACCCTCAACGCAGCGGTGCACCGCGGCGCACACACGCTCGCGGCGGAGGCCACCGAGGTGTTCGAGGACGCTCGGTCCACCGTCGCGCGGTTCCTGGGGGCCGATGAGGGCGAGATCGTGTGGACGTCGAACGCCACGGAAGCGCTCAACCTCATCGCCTATTCGCTCTCGAACGCGTCGCTCGGACGCGGCGGTGCGGCAGCCGAACCCCTGCGACTGCGCGAGGGCGACGAGATCGTCACGACCGAGATGGAACACCACGCGAACCTCATCCCGTGGCAAGAACTGGCGGCTCGCACCGGAGCGACTCTGCGAGTCATCCCGCTCGATGACGACGGCGCCCTGCGACTCGATGTCGCCGCCGACCTCATCACCGAGCGCACGAAGCTGGTCGCCGTCACGCACGTCTCGAATGTGCTCGGCGTCATCAATCCTGTCGAGCAGCTGGTCGCCCTGGCTCATGGCGTCGGTGCTCTCGTCGTGCTCGACGCCTGCCAGTCGGCGCCGCATCTGCCGCTGGACGTGCGAGCGCTCGATGTGGACTTCGCCGTCGTGTCCGGGCACAAGATGCTCGGGCCGACGGGGATCGGCGCACTGTACGGGCGACGTGCGCTGCTCGAAGCCATGCCGCCGTTCCTGACGGGCGGGTCGATGATCACCACCGTCACCACGACGGAGGCCGAGTATCTTCCGCCGCCGCAGCGATTCGAGGCGGGCACCCAGCGGGTCTCGCAGGCGGTGGCGCTCGCCGCCGCAATCGACTACCTGACCGCCGTCGGCATGCCGCGCATCGCGGCGCACGAGGCTGCCTTCGGCGCGCGGCTCGTCGAGGGGCTCACGGCGATCGACGGCGTGCGGGTGCTCGGCGCCGGCATCGATCTGCCGCGTGTGGGGCTCGCGAGCTTCGACGTCGACGGCATCCACTCGCACGACGTGGGGCAGTTCCTCGACGATCGCGGCATCGCGGTGCGCGTCGGACACCACTGCGCTCAGCCCCTGCACCGCCGACTCGGCGTGACCTCGTCGACGAGGGCTAGCACGTATCTCTACACGACCACCGACGAGATCGACGCCGTGATCGACGGCGTCCAGGGTGCCATCGATTTCTTCCGGAGGGGCGCATGAGCGACCTGCAGAACCTGTACCAAGAGCTCATCCTCGACCACTCCCGCACGCCTCACGGGTTCGGGCTGCGGGAAGAGATCGCCGCCCAGTCGCATCAGGTCAACCCGACGTGCGGTGACGAGGTGACGCTGCAGGTGCACCGCGACTCCGACGGCAGCATCGAGGCGATCGCGTGGGAAGGACACGGCTGCGCGATCTCGCAGGCATCCGCATCTCTGCTCGCCGAACTGGCCGAGGGGCTCACGGTCGACGAGCTTGAGATCCGCATCGCCGCGTTCCGTGAGGCGATGCGCTCGCGGGGCAAGATCGAACCGGACGAAGAGCTGCTCGGCGATGCCGCGGCGCTCGGCGGTGTCTCGCGATATGTGGCGCGGGTGAAGTGCGCGATGCTCGCCTGGGTGGCTGCGGAAGACGCGCTCCACAAGTCGTGAGGGTCGAGGCGGAGCGGTGCAGGATGGACCCATGCCTCTTGAACTGACACCTCTCACCGCAGATGGCTTCGACGGCTGGCGCGAGACCACCAGAGCCCGCCTGGTGACGCTGCGGCAGGAATCGGGGATGCACGTCGGCGACGACGCCGTCTCGCACGTCGATGCCGTTCTCGATGAGCTGCTTCCTGCCGGTCACGAGACGGAGACGTCGCTCATCCTCACGATCGATGACGACGATGCCCGGATCGGCACGGTCTGGCTCGCCGCGAACAACGGAGTGCTGTTCATCGTCGATCTCGCGTTCGCGAGCGAGCCGAGCGACCGTCAGCTCGACGACCTGCTCGACGACCTCACAGCGCTGGCGCGCAGGCAGGGGGTCGGTCGTCTGAGCATCGCCCTGCATCCCTCCGACTCCGCCGCTCGCGGGTTCGTCGAGGGGCGGGGATTCGAGGTCGCGTCGATCCAGATGCTGCTCGAACCGCTCCCGTCGCGGGATGCACGGGCCTCGGGCGAGCGGCTCGTCGTGGCGCCCATGACTGCGGAGCGCTTCACGGGCTTCGCTGCGGCATCGGAGGCGGCCTTCGCGGAAGATCTCGTGGCATCCGGCCGGTATTCGACCGAGGATGCCGCGGTCGAGTCGCACCGGCAGATGGAGCTCGAGCTGCCGGACGGCATCGATTCGGAGGGGCAGGAGCTGTTCACCGCGCACGTGGACGGCACCGAGGTCGGAGTGCTGTGGATCGGCATCCGTCGTCGGGGCGGGCGTCCGCACGGGTTCATCCTCGACATCGAGGTCGCCGAGGACCAGCGCCGCAAGGGCTACGGCCGCGACCTCATGCTCGCGGCTGAGCGCGAGGCGGCACGACTCGGTGCCGACTCGATCGGGCTCCATGTCTTCGGCTTCAACACCTCGGCGATCCGTCTGTACGAGAGCCTTGGCTATCGGCGGGTCGAGGAGCGCTTCCTGCTCGTGGTGTGACCGCGACGCGCGGGTTCACGAGGGAATAGCAGCGCCGGGCGCACGTTGGGCCCAGCATGACTACTCTCGGAATCATCGGTGCAGGACACATCGGCAGCCAGGTCGCACGCGTCGCGGTGGCGAACGGCTATGACGTGGTGATCGCCAACTCGCGCGGACCGGAGACGCTCGCGGATCTCGTGGCGGAGCTCGGCGATCGAGCGACTGCGGCGACCGCCGCCGACGCCGCTGCGGCCGGAGACGCCGTCGTCGTCACGGTGCCCCTAGGCAAGATCGATGAGCTGCCGGTCGAGCAGCTCGCCGGCAAGATCGTGCTCGACACGAACAACTACTACTTCGAGCGTGACGGACACATCGAGGCCCTCGACCGCGGTGAGACCACCACCTCGGAGCTTCTGCAGGCGCAGCTGCCGACCTCTCGCATCGCGAAGGCCTTCAACCACATCTTCGCAGCCGACATCACGACCGACGGGTCGCCGGCGGGCACGCCCGATCGGCGCGCGCTCGCCACGGCGGGCGACGATGCGGAGGCCGTCGCCTTCGTCACCCGCTTCTACGACGAGGCCGGCTTCGACACGGTCAACGTCGGACCCCTCAGCGAGTCCTGGAGGGTCGAGCGCGATCGTCCGACCTACGTCGTGCGACAGAACGCCGACGAGTTGACGGCGAACCTCGCGATCGCGAACCGTCTGCCCTGACACGGGAGGAGGGGCGTGGATGCTGTCGCATCCACGCCCCTCTCGTGCGCCCGGCGTCCACCGGAGGCTCCGGCGTAACATCCGCCTCTGCTGGGATACCAAACTTGTCCGGTGGTTGCCGGGGTGAGAGAATCTCGGTATGGCGGGGGTGGGGACTGCCGGCGAACTCGAGTCGGTCCGGGTGACGCGCGTTCTTCGCGACGACATCGTGCTCGGTCGGCGCGCCCCCGGTTCCCGGCTCATCGAACGCGACATCGCGGCCGAGCTCAACGTCTCGCGGCTTCCCGTGCGTGAGGCGATCCGCACGCTCGTCGGCGAGGGAGTGGTCGTCGCCCGCCCGCGGACCTGGGCCGTCGTCCGCGAGTTCACGCGCCGTGACATCCAGGATTTCGGAGAGGTCCGCGAGGCGATCGAGACGCTGCTCTTCGTCTTCGCCGCCGAACGTCATACCGAGGAGGGGATCGCGCGGCTTCGGGCGGCCTACGAGCGCGAACTCGCCGCGGCCGTCGCCGGCGACACAGAAGCGGCGCGGATCGCCGCGGCCGAGTTCCACGAGATCTCCGCCGAACTCGCGGGCAACGAGATGCTGGGCGAACTCATCGCGGTGTTCGTCACCCGCCTGCGCTGGCTCTTCGGCCAGCACGACGATCTGGTCGCGATGGCCGAGGAGCATCGGCTGATCCTCGAGGCGGTCGAAGCGCGTGACACCGACACTCTTCGCGTGATCGTCCCGCGCCATCTGGCCAGCGGCCAGCAAGCCGCCGAGCGGCGCCTGACCCATCAGGCCTCCTCGACCTGAGCATCCGGTCCGTCCGCTCGGTCGATCGCCGTCGAGTGGCCTGGAGAGTCGTCTCCGGCGGGGATATATTGGCCCTACGGAAGGGTTCCGGATATTCGTCGTGTCCTGGGGAGCGATATGAGAGGCGTCGCCGTCGTGACGGGGGGCCTGCTCCTCGTCGGCGGAGCGGTGCTCATCGCCGTCGCGGATCAGCAGCGTGTGGATGCCCTCGCCGAGGCGAGGGCGGCTGTCGTCCAGGCCGAGGAGCGGCTCGATGTCGCGCGCGAGGCGAACCTCCGTCTTGCGGGAGAGCTGACCGCACTGCGCGCGGCCATCGCCGAACAGGAGGAGCTGCTCTCAGACACCTCCGGTTTCCTGCCATGAGGCGACCTCTGTGATCCGGCGGTTCCTCTCCGTCGCCCTGGTCGCCGCAGTGATGCTGACTGCGGGCGTGGTCGGTCGTGCCGTGTCGCTGGACGAGGACCGGGCTGAGGCGATCGCCGAGCTGCAGTCGCTGGCGCAGTCGGCGCGCGCGGCGGAGATGCGCACGGATCACCTCGAAGGGTCGATCGCCATTGCCGAGAAGGACACGGAGGCGCGCAGCGCCGTGCTCGAGGTGCGGCCCGCCTTCGTCGAGGAGATCGCCGCGCTGGCTGCCGCCATCGACGGCGCAGGCGGCAAGATCGACACCTCGGCGCACCGGGCGTCCGCGCAGTCGGCTCAGCAGACCGTGCTCGACGAGCGGAGGAATCCGGCCACGGTGGTCGCCGCCACCGCCACCGTCCACGCCCTCATCGACAAGGTGGGGCAGGACGTCGGCAGCTGGGAGGCGGCGCAGTATGCGACGCCGTCGGGTCCCGCCTGGTCGTCGAGTGGTCCGGATGGGTTCGCCCGCGTGCGCGAGGCTCTCGACCGAGTCGGCGGCGGGGGAGTCGGACTCTACGAGTCGGCCTCCTGCGCAGGGGGAACCGCGCCGGCATGTGCGAACAGCGGCGGCTTCATCAAATACCGAGCCGACATCGTCGACTGGAGCGTCGACCGGCTGAACTGGGCGATGGCCCACGAGCTGGCGCACATCTACCAGTTCCGTGTGTGGGGCGCCCTCACATCCTCAGACGCCTACTACTCGGCGTTCGGCGGCGACCCCGAGTTCCTGGCGAACTGCATGGCCGTCGTGCGCGGATATCCGGGATCCGTCGGGTGCGATGCCGAGCAGCAGGCGTGGGCCTCCGGGATCTGGGTGGGCGCGGTCGGCTGACTCAGGCTATGGGCGTCGTCGTGTCGATGGCCTCACGCAGAGGGCGACGCATGACGCGCCAGTAGTTCGACGGCGCAACCCGGGTGAGCACGTCGATCAGTCGCGCCTCTCGCCCGACCATGGTCCGCGAGCGGCGCCGTTCGGTCGCGCGCACGATCAGCGCAGCGGCATCCGCTGGCTCCGTGTGGTACATCGCGGCCTGCGCGGCCGCGGCTCGCGCGGCGACCGGCGGGTCGATCGCCGCGGCATACCGTCCGTGCAGGATGATGCCCGTGCGCACACCGGCGGGATACACCGCGCCCACCGTCACAGTGGTCCCGTCGAGCTCGTGGCGCACCGCCTCGGAGAACCCGCGGACGGCGAACTTGCTCAGGGAGTAGGGGATGCGTCCGGCGGGCGCTGCCAGCGCGTACACGCTGGCGAGATGGGTGATGTGGGCGGCCGGCGCCGCTCGCAGGGCGGGGAGCAGCGCCTTGGTGATCGACACCGTGCCCCAGAGATTCACGTCCGTCAGCCAGCGCATCTCCTCCATCGTGAGCTGATCGAGCGTGCCCAGCATCGACGAGCCCGCGCACGTGATCAGAGCGTTCACTCGCGGGTGCGCCGAGGTGATCTGCTCGGCCGCGGCGAAGACCGCATCGTCGTCGCGCAGATCGACCACGTGAGTGGTGACGGTCGCGCCCGTGCCCGCGAGCTCGGCCGCGACGGCGGCGAGTCCGTCGGCGTTGTGATCGACGAGCGCCAGATGCACGCGCCGAGCAGCGAGCAGGCGGGCGATGTCGGCACCCATCCCGCTCGCAGCGCCGGTGATGACCGTCGTGCTTCCGGTGAGCGTGAGACGCTTCATCGCATCCCTCCTGGAGCAGGTCGCGGGGGACCCGATTCCGATCCATTCTGGCCCAGTGCATCGGAGAGCGATACCGGTACTCTCGAAGGGAGGAGGTAGGGGTGGGAAGAACAGCGGATGCCATCGCCGAAGGCGTTGCGATCGCGACCGCTGCGGCGCGCCTCGCCGTGAAGAATCACATCCTCATCGGCACGATCGCCGAGAACGGCGTCTTCGACACCGACAAGTACGTCGCCGACGCGCGCGAAGCGCTGCGGGCGATGGCCGAGGAATCCGAAGAGGTCGAACGCAACCTGACCGAACTGCGCAAGCGTGCGCGGGGTCGTCATTCCGACCCGTCCGGCACTCACGACTACCGCGATCGCGACGTGCGCAACCTGCGTCGGCGCGCCAAGCAGTCGCATGGGGTGGCGACCAAGCTGCGCGACATGATGCAGGACGAAGCCGCGCTGCGTGTCATCGTCGAGGAGGCCCGCGAGGGAGCCTGGGCCGACGTGCGGCACAACCTCGATCGCCGTCTGCGCGTCGAGGGCATGCGACCCGATCAGGACCCCGATTACGAGCGGATGCGCGAGGCGCGGATGCAGGCGCTTCGCCTCGTCGATCTGCAGGCCCTCTCGTCTCTGCAGCGCGCGAAAGCGAAGCGCAAGAAGAAGCAGAAGGCGGCCGAAGAGGACGACTGACCCGCTCGATTCGCATTCACGAGTGGACTGTTATAGGCTGTTCCACGGCCCGCTGAGCGGTCCAGGAGCGCCCGTAGCTCAATGGATAGAGCATCTGACTACGGATCAGAAGGTTAGGGGTTCGAGTCCCTTCGGGCGCACATCAGCAGAAACCCCCGTCGCGAGAGCGGCGGGGGTTTTGCGTTTCCTGCCGGGTGGACAGGCATCCGCAGCGCGTGAGCCGGGCGTGCTCCCGACGAGTACGAGGACGCCTGAGCGGCCTCAGCCGGGCAGCACGTCGACCCGGATGCCCAGGTCGATAGGCTCGTGCCCATGACCCTTCCCGAGCAGGCCCAGACCAACAGGGCGTGGCACGTCGTCGGCCTGGTGAGTGGAGTTCTGGCGATCGTGTCGCTCTGGCTCGTGCCGAACGGCATCGTGGGGTATCTCATCGCGATCGCGATCGCCGTGGCTGCCGTACTGATCGGACATGCCGCGGTGCGGCGCCGTGGTGCATACCGCGCCGCCGCAATCGTCGGGCTCATCCTCGCCTATCTGGAGCTGTTCGTGGCCGCCGCGCTGGCGCTCACCTGGGTCATGCGGGTGTTCTCCCGCTGAGCGGCCTCAGTCGAGGAGGCTGGTGATCGCGGGGTCGCGACGGGCGACCTCCGCCGCCGTGCCGACGATCACGTGTCGCATCGCGGCCACCGCGACGGCCGGTGTGACATCCGCACGGTGGGCGAGGCTCACGGTGCGCCTCATCATCGGATGCGAGATCCTCACCGACCGCAGTGCCGGCTGATCGAGCAGCACCATCGCCGGGACCACGGCCACGCCGACGCCTCGCTCGACGAAGCGGAGCAGCGCGTCCATCTCGGCCCCCTCGAGGACGACGTTCGGCGTCAGCCCTGCCGATCGGAAGGCCGCATCGGTGGTCGCCCGCAGCTCATAGGTCTCGTCGAGCGCGATCAGCGGCAGGGTGGCGAGGTGGTCGAGACTCATCACCGTGGAGGACGAGACGGGGGGTTCGGATGCCGCTGACACCACGACGAGCTCTTCGGTCAGCAGCGGCATGCGGGTCAGGCTGAAGCCCGACGGCGGCGGACCCTCCGACTCCGTGATGAGCGCGATGTCGACGGCGCCGACGGCCAGCTGATCGACGAGCAGCCTCGACCCGCTCTCGATCAGGTGCAGGTCGACACCGGGGTGGGCGGCATGGAAGGTGCTGATCGCCTCGGCGACGAGGCTGATGCAGAGGGTGGGTGGCGCGCCGAGCCGCACACGTCCGCGGCGGAGCCCGGCGAGTTCGGCCATCTCCTCGCGGATCGCGTCGGATTCAGCCAGCATCCGCTGCGCACGGGGGAGCAGGGCCTCGCCGGCAGCGGTGAGGCCGATATGACCGCGAGCCCGGTGGAAGAGCTCGGCACCGAGTTCGCGTTCGAGCGTCGAGATCTGTCGACTGAGCGACGGCTGGGCGAGGTGCAGGTGCTCGGAGGCGCGGGTGAAATGGCCGAGGCGGGCGACCTCGACGAACCCGCGGAGCTGCTCGAGGTTCATGTTTTCAGTGTATCGATACCAGTAGAACAATGCATTGGAGTTATCGGCACGCCCTTCCTAGCGTGGAAGGCATGAGTACGCGCGAACGCCAGATCTCCACCACGGTCCTCGTCATCGGCACCGGCGGCTCCGGGCTGCGGGCGGCGATCGAGGTCGCCGAGCACGGGGTCGACGTCCTCGCCGTCGGCAAACGCCCCCGGCAGGATGCACACACCTCTCTCGCGGCCGGAGGCATCAACGCCGCTCTCGGCACCATGGACGAGGCCGACAGCTGGCAGCAGCACGCGGCCGACACCATCAAGGAGAGCTACCTGCTCGCCACCCCCCACACGGTCGAGATCGTGACGCAGGGCGCCGAGCGCGGCATCCGGGATCTCGAGCGCTGGGGCATGGACTTCGCGCGCGAGGACGACGGCCGCATCTCGCAGCGGTTCTTCGGCGCGCACACCTTCCGTCGCACGGCCTTCGCCGGCGACTACACCGGTCTCGAGATCCAGCGCACCCTCGTGGCCAAGGCCGAGCAGCTCGAAGTGCCGATCCTCGACCACGTCTACATCACCCGCCTGCTCGTGCGCGACAACGTCGTCTTCGGCGCCTACGGCTTCGACCAGTCCGACGGCACGCGCTATCTGATCCACGCGGATGCCGTGATCCTCGCCGCCGGAGGACACAACCGCATCTGGCGTCGCACGTCGTCTCGCCGCGACGAGAACACCGGCGACTCCTTCCGCCTCGCGGTCGACGCGGGCGCCCGACTGCGCGACCCGGAGCTCGTGCAGTTCCACCCGTCTGGCATCATCGAGCCCGAGAACGCCGCAGGCACCCTCATCTCCGAGGCGGCTCGCGGCGAGGGCGGCATCCTGCGCAACGCCCTCGGTGAGCGCTTCATGTCGACCTACGATCCCGAGCGCATGGAGCTCTCGACGCGCGATCGCGTCGCGCTCGCCGCCTACACCGAGATCGCCGAGGGGCGAGGAACCGAGAACGGCGGCGTCTGGCTCGACGTCTCGCACCTGCCTCGCGAGACGATCATGACCCGTCTGCCCCGCGTCTACCAGACGATGATGGAGCTGCAGATGCTCGACATCACCACCGACCCGATCGAGATCGCTCCCACCGCGCACTACTCGATGGGCGGGGTGTGGGTGCGTCCCGACGACCATCAGACCGACGTCGACGGTCTCTACGCGATCGGGGAGGCCTCCAGCGGTCTGCACGGCGCGAACCGCCTCGGCGGCAACTCGCTGATCGAGCTGCTCGTCTACGGTCGTATCGTCGGGCAGGCGGCGATGGCGCATGCCGCGGGGCTCGACGCTCAGCGCCGATCGGCGGATGCGGTCGCTCAGGCCCGCGCCGAGATCGATGACCTCCTCGCGGCGGACGGCCGGGAGAACGTCCGCGCCCTGCAGCGAGCGATCCGCAACACCATGACCCAGCATGCGGGAGTCGTCCGATCCGAGGAGGGCCTGCGGGCCGGCCTCGCCGACCTCGACATGATCGAGGGGCGGATGGAGGACATCGGCATCCATCCCGACATCGCCGGGTTCCAGGACCTCGCCCACGCGTTCGACCTCAAGGCCTCGGCGCTGGCAGCCCGGGCCACGTTGGAGGCCGCGCGGGAGCGTCGGGAGACGCGCGGATGCCACAACCGCAGCGATTATCCCGACACCGACCCGACGATGCAGGTGAACCTCGTCTGGTCGCCGACCGGCGGTGTGACACGCGAGTCGATCCCTGACATCCCCGCCGAGATCGCGGAGCTCATGCGCGAGGTCGACACCGAGGGCAAGCTCGTCGAATAGTCGGCAGATACCTCGTTCCGGTCGCAGTTCGCGCCGTCTCGGTCGACCCGAAGCGGCACAGACTGCGACCGGAGCGGAGGGCCTGAGTGAGGTAGGAGTCGCTCAGTCGCCCTCGGCGGTCTCCGGACCGTCGATGACCCCGATTCCGACCGCCTCATGGTCGGGCTCGGGGTCGTTTCGCGTGGGCGCCTTGGGCTCCTCCGAGGGCTCCTTCTCGGTGCTCGGCTCTTCGAGCTCGTCGTTGTTCGGAACCTCCGACGGGTCCGCATCCTCGGGGGATTCCGCCTCCGCGGGCTTCTCGGCGGTGTTGCCCGGATCCGTGAGCTCGCCGGCATCGCCGGAAGACGGCGTCGGGGTGGGAGTCTGCGCCTCGGGGTCGAGGTCGGAGGTCGGGTCCTGCTCGGGCGTGCTGTTCGTCATGATCGTCCCTTTCGCGTCGAGTGCGCCTCCAGCATCCATCGGCGGCTCCGACGCCGGAAGGGCCTTGACGACAGCGCACGACGTAGGCTGAGGAGGTGACAGCGTACGTCTCGGCCTTCGATCTCTTCTCCATCGGAGTGGGCCCCTCGAGTTCCCACACGGTCGGGCCGATGCGGGCGGCGCTCGAATTCGCCCGCCGCCTGCGCTCGACGGGCGCGCTCGACCGCGTCGCGCGCGTGGGCTGCACGCTCTACGGATCCCTCGGTGCCACGGGCATCGGGCATGGCACACCGGATGCGGTCGTCGCGGGCCTTCGCGGGCTGTCGCCGGAGACGTGCGACCCGGCCGAGGTGCGCGCCGCGTGGACCGACCTGCGCGACGGCGCGACGGTGCGCGTCGACGGAGTGCACGAGGTGCCGTTCAGCAAGAGCGACATCGTGTTCGCACCACGGACCAGGCTTCCCGGGCACCCGAACGCCATGACCCTCACCGCATGGGATGCTGAGGGCGCGACCGTCGCAGAAGAGACCTACTACTCCGTCGGCGGCGGGTTCATCCGTCGGGATGGAGAGGGTGAGAAGCTCGCCTCGGCCCCGTTGCCCTACTCGTACGCGGATGCCGCATCGCTGCTGGCATTATGCGATGAGCACGGACTGTCGATCGCCGAGGTCGCCCGGCTCAACGAGGCCTCGATGCGCTCGGAGGAAGAGGTCGCCACCGGACTGGATGCGATCTGGGACGCCATGGCGGCGTGCGTCGAGAACGGGCTGCACTCGGACGGCGTGCTTCCCGGGATGCTCAAGGTGAAGCGGCGGGCGAGCGCGATCCGGGCTCAGCTCGAAGAGGTCGAGTCGGAGGGACACCGCGAGCTCCCGGGCGAGTGGCTGGGCGCTTTCGCGCTCGCGGTCAACGAGGAGAACGCCGCAGGCGGACGTGTCGTCACGGCGCCCACGAACGGCGCGGCCGGCATCCTCCCCGCCGTCGCGATGTACTGGTGGCGGTTCCTCGCCGACTCCGGCCTCGGCGCGGGCAACGCCGTGACGCCCTACGGAGAGCTGGTCGGCAGTGCCCTGCTCGGCTTCGGCGCCGAGGCGTCGCTCGTCGCGGTCGGAGCGATCGAAGACCCCGAGCTGGTCGCCGATGCGAACCGTCGCCGTGGCATCCGCCGTTTCCTGCTCACGGCCACGGCGCTGGGCTCGCTGTTCAAGGCCAACGCCTCGATCTCGGGGGCCGAGGGCGGATGCCAGGCCGAGGTCGGCTCGGCCTGCGCGATGGCGGCGGGTGGGCTCACCGCCGTGATGGGCGGCACCAACCGGCAGATCGAGAACGCCGCCGAGATCGCGATGGAGCACCACCTCGGGCTGACCTGCGACCCGATCGGCGGCCTGGTGCAGATCCCGTGCATCGAGCGCAACGCGATCGCGGCATCGACCGCCGTGACCGCCGCCCGACTCGCTCTGCGAGGCGACGGCAGCCATTATGTGTCGCTGGACGCCGTCGTCGAGACCATGCGTCAGACCGGCATCGACATGTCGACGAAGTACAAGGAGACCAGCGAGGGCGGACTCGCGGTCAACGTCATCGAGTGCTGAGCGCTCGTTTCAGCGTCGCGTCCGTGGCTGCGGATAGCCTCCTGTGAGGAGGTGCGCGTGGAATCGATCTGGAGCCCCGGCAGTCGCCGGCGTCGGGAGCAGCCGGTCGTCGCGGTGCGAGCGAACGCCGACGCTCCGGAGCCCGGGCCGGTCTGGCCCACGGGCATCCCCGCGGTCGCCCAGGTGCTGGCCGAGGGGATCGACCTCTCGCCCGGCGTGACTTTTCTCGTCGGCGAGAACGGCAGCGGCAAGTCGACGATCGTCGAAGGCATCGCGATCGCCTACGGCCTCTCGCCCGAAGGCGGTTCGCGCAACGCCAGACACAGCACCCGCCCGAGCGAGTCGCCGCTGTCGGAGTGGCTGCAGCTGCAGCGCGGGATCGGAGCCAACCGCTGGGGATTCTTCCTGCGCGCCGAGACGATGCACTCGTTCTACACCTACCTCGAAGAGAATCCCTCCGCGCGGGGCGACGTGTCGTTCCACGAGATGAGCCACGGCGAATCGTTCCTCGCCCTGCTCGACAGTCGATTCGACGAGCCGGGCTTCTACTGTCTCGATGAGCCCGAGGCCGCGCTCTCGTTCCAGTCCACGCTCGCCCTGATCGCGGTGCTGCAGCGCATCGTCGACGACGGAGGGCAGGTGCTGTGCGCGACGCATTCGCCCGTGCTGGCCGCGCTGCCGGGCGCACGGATCCTCGAAGTGGGGGAGTGGGGCATCCGGCCGGCCGAGTGGAACGACCTCGAGCTGGTGAACCACTGGCGCTCCTTTCTGAACGACCCGCCGCGCTACCTGCGGCATCTGCTCGACTGACGATGTGCCTGACCGCCGTCGTAGGCTGGCGCCATGACCGAGCATCGCGCGCCCAAGAAGCGCGGGCGTCCCCGCGGCGTCTCGGACGCGCGCGACCGCATCATCGCCGCGGCCGTCGACGAGTTCGGCGAGCACGGATACGACGGGTCGACGATCCGCTCGATCGCCGCCCGCGCCGACGTCGACTCGGCCCTCGTGCACCACTACTTCGGCACCAAGGCCGACCTGTTCGCCGAAGCGGTCGGCATTCCGCTCCGCCCCGACATCGACGTGCCGGCCATCGTCGCGGGTCCGCGCGACACGGTGGGCGAGCGGCTCGTGCGCTACGTGCTCGAGGCCTTCGAGCAGCCCGACATCCGCCGCCGCGGGGTCATGCTCATCCGCACGGCGATCGGCAGCCGACTCGCGACGCCGCTGCTGGCGGGCTTTCTCTCGCGTGAGCTCATCGGCAAGATCGCGACCACACTCGGCGTCTCGGATGCCGAGCTGCGCGCCACACTCGTCGCGTCGCAGATCGCCGGTCTGCTGCTCGCGCGATACGTGCTGAAGCTCGCGCCGATCGCGACGGCATCCGTCGACGACCTCGTCGTGCGCGTCGGACCGACCGTGCAGCGCTACCTGTTCGAGTAGTCCGGGCTCGGGCGGTGTCGTCGCCGACACCGCCTGCCGCCGTCGTGCCCTGCCGGCGTGCTCGTCTCGTCGCCTGTGCCGCACGGCCCTGACCGAACCCGTTGACTCCGCGACGCGCCCGGCGCATAATTCATCGCATGATGAATAAATCGGCTGTCGAGATCTCGGGACTCCGAGTGCGTCGGGGGAAGACACAGGTCTTCGACGGAGTCGACCTGACGATCCCGCGCGGTGAGATCACCGGTCTCCTCGGACCGTCCGGGTGCGGAAAGACGACGCTGATGCGATCGATCGTGGGCGTGCAGCGGATCGACGCCGGCACCGTCTCGGTCTTCGGCGAACCGGGCGGGTCGCCCAAGCTCCGGCATCGTGTGGCATACGGCACGCAGGGCGCCGCCGTCTACGGCGATCTGACCGTCCGTCAGAATCTCTCGTACTCCGCGGCGGTGCTCAAAGCGCCGAAGGGCGACGTCGACCGGGTGCTCGACGAGGTCGGACTCCGCGGGCAGGCGGGGCAGCTCGTCGATTCGCTCAGCGGCGGTCAGGCGACACGGATCTCGCTGGGGATGGCGCTCATCGGGTCTCCCGAGCTCATCGTCCTCGACGAGCCCACGGTCGGCCTCGACCCCGTGCTGCGGGTCGAGCTGTGGAAGCTGTTCCGAGGGCTCGCCGAGCGCGGAGTGACGCTGATCGTCTCGAGCCATGTCATGGACGAGGCGCTGCGCTGCGATCGGCTCGTTCTGATGCGGAGCGGGCGGATCATCGCCGACACCGACCCGGCCGGCCTCCTCGCCGACACCGGCACGGCCGACCCGGATGCGGCGTTCCTCGCCCTGATCGACCGCGACAGCCGAGGGGTCGGCGGCCCGGCCGCGGGAGACACCCGGCGCTCACGACGGGAGGGCTCGGAATGAACGGGGGACGGCTGTTGGCCACCGCCGCGCGGGTGCTCGCCCAGCTGCGGCACGACCCGCGTTCGATCGCGCTGATGCTGATCGCACCGAGCCTGCTCGTCGGACTCTTCGCGTGGCTGTTCAGTGATCAGGACGGCGTGTTCGATCAGTTCGGCGGTGCGATCCTCGCCCTGTTCCCGTTCATCGTGATGTTCCTGATCACCTCGATCACCACCCTGCGGGAGAGGCGTTCCGGCACGCTGGAGCGCCTCATGACCACTCCGCTCGGCAAAGCCGACTTCATCCTGGGCTATGCCCTCGCGTTCGGACTGATGGCGGTGCTGCAGGCGGTCATCACCGTGTCGTTCGCGGTCGGCGTCTGCGGTCTCGACGTCGAGGGGGAGCTCTGGCAGCTCGGACTCGTCGCCGTGATCGACGCTCTCCTGGGCACCGCCCTCGGCTTGCTCGCGAGTGCGTTCGCGCAGACCGAGTTCCAGGCCGTGCAGTTCATGCCGCTGCTCGTCTTTCCGCAGATCATCCTCGGCGGGCTCTTCATGCCGCGTGATCAGATGCCCGACGTGCTGTACGCGATCTCGGAATGGCTGCCTCTGAGCCATGCGATCGACACGATCAACGCCGTGACAGCCGGCGACGAGGGGTGGGATGTCTATGGCCCGCTGCTGGTGGTCGTCGCGTTCGGTGTCGGGGCGCTCGTGCTCGCGTCGTTGACCCTGCGGCGCCGCACCCGCTGAGCCGCACCCGCTGAGCCGGGTCGCCGGTCAGCGCGCGGCGCGGTTCTTGGTGTGTTTCGTCGGCACGGCCGCCCAGGGGTCCTCCGGCCAGGGATGCCGCGGGTAGCGCCCGCGCATCTCGGCGCGCACCTGGGCGTAGGGGCCCGACCAGAACGAGGCGAGGTGGTCGGTGACAGCGAGCGGACGCCCCGCAGGCGACAGCAGGTGGAAGAGCACCGGCACCCGTCCGTCGACCAGGCGCGGGGTCTGAGCCCACCCGAAGCACTCCTGCAGCTTGACGGCGACGACGGGCGGCGCGGAGGTGTCGTCCGGGTCGGGATAGGCGACGCGGATGCGTGATCCGCTCGGCACTTCGAGGCGCTCGGGTGCGAGCTCGTCGAAGCGCACGGCCTCGGGCCATGGCAGCAGTCGGCGCAGAGCCGAAGACAGATCCACGCGTCCCACCGGGGTGCCGCCCGCCAGCGCGTCGATCTCGGGAGCCAGCCAGTCGTCGAGGGTCGCGAGCAGACCCGCATCCGACATGTCGGGCCAGGGGTGGCCGAGCTCCCGGCTGAGCAGCGCCAGCCGGCGTCGTATGGCGGTCGCGGCATCAGACCATGTGAACATGCCGAGCCCGTCACGCACGATCGCCCGGAGCACCGCATCCCGTCCTTCCTGAGCAGAGGGCCTCACCGGCGAGGCCGAACGCAGGATCGCACCGATGCGGCGTTCGCGGCGGGCCTGGACGCGCCCCTGTGCGAACTCCACCTCGACGCGGTCGGTGAGCAGGTGACTCGCAGCGCGCTCCATCTGCTCCTCCGTGAGCACGGCTGCCGAGCGGATGATCGCGCCAGACCCGGCAGCCGCTCCGGTCGTGGCACGGGCGACGTCGGCGACGGCGATCCATTCGACCGCTGCGAGCGGGCCGCGCATCCCGGCGCGGGTTCCGGATGCCAGGAGGAAGGTTGCTCCCTCGGCGGTGCGATCGACGCGACGAGCGATCCGCTCGGGGAAGGCCAGAGCGATCACGAGACCGACGCCGTCGAGATCCGATCGCACGTCCTGCGTCGCAGGGACCATGCGCTCGAGGCGGTTCGCGTCGTCACGCCAGCGGCGGGCGTCCGGTGTCCGTCCGCCGCGCAGGGCGATGAGCGCGCGGGCGACGTCGGCCTCGGCGATGCGCAGATCGCCACCCAGGACCGCGACGACCTCCGCCGCGAGGCGGCTGCCGACCACCGGGCTGCCGTCGAGGAGAGCGCGGGCGAGCCGAGGGTCGGCGGGAATCCGGGCGAGGGCGCGGCCCGCGTCGGTGGCGCGGCCCTCGGCGTCGATCGCTCCGAGGTTCCGGAGCACCGAGATCGCGTCGGCCAGGTTCTCTCGGGGTGGCGGATCGATCATGCGCAGGCCTTCTGCGCCCGGGGCGCCCCAACAGGCGAGCAGCAGGGCGGCATCCGCGAGGTCGGCCACAGCGATCTCGGGCGCAGGACGCGCGGGGGCGGCCGCATAGGTGCGCTCGTCGACGCAGCGGATCACGCTGCCGGGGCCCTGACGCGTGGCTCGACCGGCGCGCTGCACGCACGATGAGCGCGGTGCCGCCGTCGTGACCAGACCTGTCATGCCACGGGCCGTATCGCGCTGGGGATGCCGAGACAGACAGCTGTCGACGACCAGGCGCACACCGGGCACGGTGAGCGACGACTCGGCGAGCGAGGTCGTGACGATGATGCGCGGAGGGGCGTCCGGTGCCCGGCCGCGGATCACGGCATCCTGCTCGGCCGCGGGAATCTGACCGTGCAGCTCTCGCACATCGAACGCGTCGCTCGCACCGCGGATGCGCCGGGCGATCTCAGACACCTCCCGCGCGCCCGGGGCGAAGACCAGCACGTCGGCCTCGGAATCGCGGCGGCGGAGTTCGGCGGCTGCCGATGCCGTGGTGTCGGCGACGTGGTCGAGGAACCCCCAGGTGACCCCGCGCTCGTCGAGTCGCGGCACAGGGCTCGGCGCCCAGCGCTCGGTGAGCGGGAAGGCGGGGACGCCGTGATCGACGACCGGTGCCGGACGGTCGTCGGTGCCGAGGACTGAGGCGATGCGCGAGGCGTCGAGGGTGGCGGACATGGCGATGACCGTGAGGTCGTCGCGCAGCTCCCGCACTTCCGAGAGCAGGCCGATGAGCAGATCGGTCTCGAGCGCCCGCTCGTGCACCTCGTCGAGGATCACGGCATCCACACCGTCGAGACCGGGGTCGTCGATCA
Source organism: Microbacterium sp. NPDC089320 (assembly GCF_040684875.1). NCBI lineage: Bacteria > Bacillati > Actinomycetota > Actinomycetes > Micrococcales > Microbacteriaceae > Microbacterium > Microbacterium sp. NPDC089320. The sequence continues at coordinate 520,348 of NZ_JBFBGY010000003.1, read as the reverse complement.
TGCGACGCAGCAGCACGCCGGCGGTGACGAACTCGACGCGGGTCGCCGCACCGGCCGAGCGCTCGCCGCGGACGGTGAAGCCCACTCTCGTGCCGAGCGGTGATCCGTCGAGGTGCGCGAGCCGGCGTGCGGCGGCGCGGGCAGCGACGCGCCGAGGCTGGGTGACGATCACCCGCCCGGGCGACCGCGATGCCAGAAGCGGGGGCACGAGGGTGGTCTTGCCCGTGCCGGGCGGAGCACTCACGACCACCGACGTGCTCCCGTCGAGCGCGGTCTCCAGCTCGCTCAGAGCGGCCGCGAAAGAGAGCCCCGCGCCGATGGCGGCGAGGTCGAAGGCGGCGGCGGTCATCCCTTCAGTCTGCCTGGTCTCCCAGACGACGGATGCCGCGGCCGACTCGGCCGCGGCATCCGCTGTGTGCTGGCTACTCCGCTGCCGGAGCCGGAGCCGGTGGTGCAGGCGGCGGCGGGGTGGTCGGGGTCGACTGGCGGGTCGACGCAGGCGGTGCGGATGCTGCGGCGACGCCGTCGCCGATGCCGCGGCCCACGGCCTGACCCTGGATGATCGACGCGAGGTCGAGGCCGGTCGCGGCGCTGACGCTGTCGAACACCGACTTCAGCGCCTTGGCGCTGTCGGCGCCGACCAGGTTCGAGGCGCCGTCCTCGCTCGAGCCGCCGACGATCGAGACGTTGCCGATCGCGGCATAGCCCTTCGAGAACTCGGCCATGATCGACGGCAGGGTGTCGAGTACTCGCTGCGACAGGAAGGCATCCTGGTTCGACGCGATGGCCTTCGCCTCGGCCTCGACGGCGGCGGCTCGCGCCTCACCCTCGGCACGGATGGCATCGGCCTCGGCGTTGGCGCGCAGGCGGCGGGCCTCGGACTCGGCTTCGGCCTGAGCACGCAGCGCGTCGGCCTCACCGGTCGCGCGGGCGATCGCGGCTGCGGCCTCACCGTCGGCCTTGGCCTTGTCAGCCTGGGCCTGCTGCTCGGCGATGCGGGTGCGGGCCTCGGCCTGCTTGACCTGCTCGATCGCGCTGGCCTCTGCCGCACGCTCACGCGTGTAGAGCTCGGCCTGAGCGCGGGTCTCGGCCTCGTAGCGCTGAGCGTCGGCCACGCGCTTGACGTCGGCGTCGAGCTGAGCCTGACGGTTCTCCGCCTGCTGCTGCAGCACGGCCTGCTGAGCCTGCTCGCGGGCCAGGTTCTCGGCCTGCTCGGCCTCGGCGCGCGCGCGACCGATGCCGGCGTTCGCGTTGGCCGTGTTCGTGTCGAGCGCGGTCTGCTCGACCAGGTTCGCTTCCTGGTTGGCGATGTTCTTCTGGTTGATCGCACGGTCGGCGTTGGTCTGCGAGATCTCCGCCGACTGCCGCTTCGCCTGGATCTCGGGGGCGCCGAGAGACTGGATGTATCCGACCTTGTCGGTGATGCCCTTGATCTGGAACGAATCCAGGATCAGGCCCTGCTCGGCGAGCTCCTGCGAGACGTCGGCGGCGATCTGGTCGGAGAACTTCTTGCGCTCTCGCATGAGCTCGACGACCGAGAGCGTCGCGACGATGCCACGCAGTGCACCTTCGAGCTGCTCGGTGGTGAACTGCTCGATGGCCTTGTCCTGCGACGCGAAGCGCTCTGCGGCGCGACGCACGAGGATCGGGTCGGAGCCGATTTTCACGATGGCGACGCCGTCGACGTTGAGCGTCACGCTGTCGAGCGACTGGGCCTCGGCGTTCAGCGACACCTGACGCGAGCGCAGCGAGATGATCTCGTGGCGCTGGGTGATCGGGTTGACCAGGGACTTGCCGTTCACGATGACCGTGACGGGCGACTCCGACATCTCGTCTCGCAGCGAGCCGTCGGTCGAGATGACCGCCCGCTGCACCTTCTGCTTGCGCCCCGAGATGACGAGAGCCTCATCGGCGCGCGCGACCTTGATCCAGCTGCGTGCGAACAGCAGCAGGATGAGCAGGACGACGACGGCGGCGACGACGACGATTCCGACGATGACGAGGATGCCGACGATTCCGGCGATCTCCATGTATGACCTCCCTGGTTCCCCCCGAGGGGGCGGTCTTCGATGCCGACGCGGTCGCGCGGGCATTCACGCTCCACCCTGCCAGAAAACGGTTCCCGGCGTCACGGACAGGGAGCAGGATGCTCCTCGTGGGGAGGGAGAGGGGAGGTGGGGGAGAGGATCAGCGACCGCGGAGCTTCTCCGCCAGGTCGCGGAGGGTCTTCAGCTCATCGTCGTCGAGGAGGGACATCCGCTCGGCGATCGAGCGGCCGTGCACGGTGGCGACGCTGCGGAACTCGCGGACGCCGGCATCCGTGGCCCGGATCAGCGCCCCTCGTCCGTCCTCGGGGTCGGGGCACTTCGAGACGAGTCCGCGGGCGACCATGCGATCGACGAGGCGCGAGACGCTCGGCTGGCTGATCAGCATGTTCGCGGTGACATCGCGCAGGCGGGCCGACATGCCGGGGGAGCGCGTCACCGTGAGCAGGACGTCGTACTCGGCCTGGCCGAGATCGGTGTGATCGAAGTCGGTGTTCATCTGCGTGAACAGCTCGTGCTGTGCGCGGAACAGGCTCTCCCAGGCCTCGAGGGCGAGCTTGCGGTCAGTCATGGAGAACAGCGTACTGGCAACAGTAAAGGGCCGGTCGGAGAGGCTCCCGACCGGCCCTTGTCCCTTGCACCAAGAGTGTCCTGCAATCACATGCGGTGTATGCCACAGCAAACATTCACCGTGCGATCACTCTATAACGGCGAGGTAACGAATGCAACGGTTTGATCACGGAATCTGCTCATCGCTCCGAATCCGCGAGCTCATGCCCGTGAACGGTGAGGGCGTAGATGGCCAGCACGTCGATCGCGATGACGATCAGCGCCCACCACGGCTGAGCGCTCACGAGAAGCAGCTGGCCGATGGCGCTGAGGACCAGGAGGATGATCGCGATCACCCGTGCCCAGGTCTGGCCGGCGAACAGGGCGAGCGCGACGAGCACGAGGAACACCCCGACGATGAGGTTCCACCATCCCCAGCCGTTGACGTCGAAGAGCCACAGCGACCCGTCGGTCACCACGTAGTAGTCATTGGGTCCGATCAGCGCGACGATCCCCTGGATGCCGCTGAAGAGCCCCGACACCATGAGGATCACGCCGGCGAAGACGGCCCAGCCGACCCAGCCGCTCGGCTTCGTCGGACTCGTCGCACGGGGGTCTGCGGCGACGGCGTTCGGGTTTCCCTGGTTCATGCTCATGGCTTCCTCCTCGTTTTCCTCAGACAGTAGGGTTCGGCGGGAGCAGACGGATCACCCGGAGGGGGTGATCCGTGGGGCGATCGGAGTCACCCGACGGGAGCGACCTCACTCGGATCGAGGAGTCCGAGATCGACGGCGCGCTCGATCGCCGCATCGCGGCCGGTCACTCCGAGCTTGCGATAGATGTGGCCGAGGTGGGTCTTGATCGTGTTGATCGACACGAAGCTGCGGGCTGCGATCTCCGCGCACGTCATCCGGGTGGGGAGATACGCGAGCAGCTCGAGCTCGCGGGCTGTGAGGCTGTCGGCGAGCGGCTGCCGTCGCCGTGACACCCCGCGCGCCCGTCCGCGTGACACGACGAGTTGGCGGAAGCCGTCGAGCGGACCCGGCAGCTCGGCGATCAGGTGGGCGACGTCCGGGCCTGCCTCCAGGAAGGGATACACCAGCCTCTCCGGCGCCGCGAGCGTGAGGGCGGACTGCAGGTGGGTGCGTGATTGCGCCCCGCGGCCTTCGATGGCGCACGCCCATCCGAGCAGCAGATCGCGCTCGATGGTCGGCATCGGGGCCAGCGTCCTCTCGGTCATGTCGAGTTCCGCGAGCCGCGCCCGCGCCTGTGCCGGCTGACCGAGCGCGAGGAGTGCCGCGACCTCTTCGAAGGCCATCATCGACCAGTGCGCGGCGGGCGTCGGCGGGAGAGCCGGGGCGCCGCGCAGTCGTGCCTGTCGCAACGACAGCGCGGCTGCCACCTGTCGGACGAACGGCGGAGCGGGACTGGAAGGTTCGGGAGGCCCGATCGCCGAATCGGGGGTGTCGATGATCATCGAGGTCAGGTGGGCCAGCCAGAGCAGTTGCGAGCGGTCGTTCGACGCCGCCCTGGTGGTTCCCTCCGCCAGCGCGAACGCGCCGTGATCCGGTTCTCCCCTCCTGATCGCGGCGATGGCACGGGCGAGGTAGGCATCCGCAGGCGCCGTGTGCTCGAGCACTCCGAGTTCCTCGGCCACGCGGAGCGCGTCATCGGCGAGTTCGGCCGCGACGACCAGCCGCCCCGACAGCGCCTCGGTCAGAGCGAGCGAGCCCATCGCCTGCACGCGGTAGGGTCCATAGGCCACGCCGTCGCCCTGCAGCGCGTCGCGGAGCGCGCGGCGCGAACCCGCGAGGTCGCCGAGCAGCAGCAGTGCCCGGCCGAGAGACACCCGCGCCACCAGACGCAGGGTGCCCCGGCTCGTCAGGCCCAGCAGGTTGGGCAGCGCCGCCTCCGGATGCCGCCTGAGCAGGTCGAGCGCGCGCTGCGCGGCGTCGACGAAGAGCTCGGGATGCGGGGCCAGATACACGCAGGCCGAAAGATACGTGAGAGCGACCTGACGTTCACCCGTCGTGAGGGCGCGCTCGGCGAGCATGGCGCGAAGCGCGTCGATCGCGACCGTGCCCTGGCCGCTCAGCCCCTGTGCGATGGTCAGCAGCAGCTCTGCCTCCGTCCGGTGCGCGAGCACCTCGGACGGCACCCGAGAGAGCCAGGCGGCGATCGCCGCGGTCTGGCGACGTTCATCGTCGTCCCGTTCGAGCGTGAGGACGCAGTCGACCGCCGACTCCCAGGCGTGTGCGCGCAGGTAGTACTCGATCGCATCCGCCTGCGAGCCATCGGCCCTGTTCCAGTCGGCTGCGGCGATGAGCACGCGTGCCTCAGCCGGCGCGTCGTGCGCGCGCAGACGCAGAAGGAGCAGGTTCCGGAAGAGCTGATGGAACCGAAACCACCCCGGCTTGCCCGGCACGGGAACGACGAACATGGAGTCGAGCTCGAGGTCGGCGATGAGCTCCGCGCCGCCGGTGCCGAGGACGGCGTCGACGAGTGGTGCGCAGAACTCGTCGAGCACGGCGATTCTGAAGAGGCTCGTCCGCCGGTCGGCTCCCTGGGCGTCGAGCACCTCCTCGCTCAGGTAGTCGACCACGAGACGGTCGGTGTCGGCGAGGGTGTCGATGAGTCGTCGGGGATCGGTCGTGAACCGCAGGCTGAGCGCAGCCAGCTGCACGCCGACCGCCCATCCCTCGGTGTGCTCGGTGACCGAGGCCGCTGTCTCGATGGGAACGGGTCGGCGGGTGATCGCTTCGATGACCCGTGCGGTCGTGGGGTCATCGAAGGCCAGGTCGCGTTGACGGATCTCCACGAGGCTGTGCTGCAGACGATGGCGGCTCCACCCGAGTCGGAGATCCCTTCGCGCCGAGAACACGAAGTGCGCCCCCGGGGGCAGCAGATCGACCAGTCGCCAGAGATCGGTCAGAAGCGGACCGCCACCGAGACGATCGAGGTCGTCGAAGATCACGACGACCGGTCCGGCGTCTGCCAGGCCGGCCGCCAGCTCCTCCAGGAGCGGTTCGCCGAGACGGCCGTCGGCTGCCGCCGCGGGCGAGATGGGTGCGTCGAAACCGGGTGCGATCGCCGTGATCGCGTCGACGAGACGCTGGCGCAGAGCATTCGCATCGACATCCGCATCCGTGATGTCGAGCCAGGCGATCGGCAGATCCGTGCGCGCGTGCGCCCACTGCGACAGGAGCACGGTCTTGCCGGCACCGGCCGGGGCCACGATGAGCGACAGCGGCGAGAGCAGCCCCGCGTCGAGCCGTGCCCGAAGCGGGGGCCGATCCACCGTATGAGCAGGGATCCGACGCCGTTCATGATCTGGCATCGCTCACCTCCCGTGTCACGTGAACTCCGGAACAGTCGAGATCATGCCAGAAGGATGACGACGCGACGACCCTGTCATCGCAGACTGGCACACCGAGGGGCCGCGAGTCGCGTCGGACGAAGGCCCAGGAGTGGGAGCCTCGCATGAGTTCACACATCATGGAGGTCGTCGTCGAGGGCAGACTCGGGAACGAGCTGATCGCCTCCCTGCCCGGATTTGACGTGGAAACCGGGGCCGACGGTCGGTCGCGCATCGTCGGCGCGGTGTCCGACCAGGCGAAGCTCCTGGGGCTGCTCGACCTGTTCGCCGAGCTCAATATCGAGGTCATCTCCGTCAACCCCGTCACGCCGAACGACCTCACCCCAAAAGGGTGAGGTCGTCCGTCCGCTTCTCTCGCAACGCTCGTGCCCCGGGCTGTCGGCTCGGCCGCGGCCGCGCTCAGGAGCCGAGTATCCGAGCCTTCTGCGCTTGGAACTCGTCCTCCGTCAGCACACCAGCGGCCCGCAGCTCTCCGAGCTGCTGAAGCTGGGCGAGATCGACTCCGGGGTTGTCGGCCGCGGGCTGCGGCGGCACAGGTGCGGGCGCGGGCGCCGGTGCGGGCGCAGGCTCGTACTGCTGCTGCTGTGCCTCTTCCTGGGCGGCCCAGCGGCCCGCCTGGCGTCGCGACACCCTGTTGGAGACCGCAGTCGCCGTGCCGGCGATGACGGCGGTTCTGGCCATTCCTCTTAACAGACCCATCGTGTGCTCCTTCGCTTCTCATCATCGCGGCCCGGTTCCGGGGTCACGCCTGTTCACCGCCGCGACGGGTCTCATCGAGCACGTCGAGGCGGCTCAGCACCTCATCAGCCGGGATCCGGCCGCTGGCGACGACCTCCGCGCCGGCGCGGCGCATGGCCGAGACGAACGGGCCGGCCCAGGCGTTCTCGTAGACGAGCAGGGCCACGGCATCGCCGGGTGCGACCAGCCCCTCCGCGTCGGCGAGGTCGTCGTCATCCAGCAGGTCCGATTCGACGCCGTCGAAGATCGCGAGGTCGAGTGCGCCGTCTCCGTCCAGGTCGGCCAGTCTGACCGCCGTGATCGCGCCGTCGTCGTCGCGCTTGAGCACCCGCAGATCGAGTATGCGGATGATTCCGCGATCGACGAGGTCGATGAGGATGCCGAGCCCCTCGCCCTCGAGGCGGGCACCGGGGAATTCGAGGGCCAGAAAGTCGATCGGCCCCACATCCATGCTCACGGTCATGATCTGTCTCCTTCGTTGATCTCCGCTGACATGGCCGAGTCTCGTCATCCGCCAGACCGCTCGCGTCATCCGACAGGGATGAGATGTCCGAGTCGCCGCCGTGACGCTCGTCGGAAGGGTCTGGGCTAGTCGAGCAGCATGCGGTCAGAGCCGGGGGAGGCCTGGGGATCGGGGAGCCGCCGCATCCGGAACCCGGTCGCGATTCCGACCGTGCCCGCCACGATCGGGATGAGCAGGGCCACCTGCAGGGCGATCGGCCGCGATTGCGTGTTGATGCGGATGATCTCGTCCGCCACCTCGGGAGGCTCGTCTGCGAGCATCTCCTCGAGTCCGCTGTTCGAGATGAGTTGGGCGTCGTCTTCGAGCACCGTCGCGACCTGTTGCTGCTGCTCGGCTGTCAGCACCGGGCTGGACTCCGCTGCGGAGGTGAAGACGACGCTGAGGGTCGCGAGCATGATCGCCCCCGCGAAGGCGAGACCGAACGAGAGGCCGAAGGAGCCGGCCGCCGAGTTCACACCCGCAGCCTCGCTCACCCGCTCATCGGTGACCGGCGACAGGGTGTAGTTGTTGAGCTGTGAGACCAGGAGCCCCAGGCCCGATCCGCTGATGATCAGCGGCACGACGAGGTACCAGCCGGAGTCCGCTCTGGGCACGATCGGCAGGAGGATGACCAGTCCCGTCACCGTGAGGACGAATCCCAGGAGGATGAGGTTCGCCGGCCGATGACCGGTGCGACGACCGGCAATTAGCGCCACAGCGAACATGCTCAGCGACAGGGGTGCGATCGACAGACCGGCCCACAGTGCGTTGTACCCGAGCACCATCTGCAGATACAGCGGGAGGACGATCATCGTCCCGCCGAGGGCGATCTGCTGCATGAGCTGCCCGCTCACCCCGGTGCGGAACGGCTTCGAGGCGAGGAGGTCGGGGTCGATCAGGGTCGCTTTGCCGCGTCGTTTGCGGGCGTTGAGCCAGAACACCAGCCCGGCGAGCGCGAGCACGCCGATCCCGATGATGAGCCCGACGTAGCCGCCTCCCTCCTGCCACACCAGGATGCCGAGCACCACGCTGCCCATTCCGATCACCGACAGGGCCGAACCGACGACGTCGATGGAGCGATCGCCCGTGAACGGGACGTCCTTGACCAGCCCGATGCCCAGCAGGACGATTCCGATGATCACGGCTTCGAGCAGGAACGCGAGCCGCCACGACAGGAAGGTCGTGATCACCCCGCCGAGCAGCGGTCCTACCGCCGCCGCGATGGCCGCCGATGCTCCGACGAGCGCATACACCCGCTTCTGGTGCCCGCCTTCGAAGTTCCCGTGGATGAGCGACTGCATCGACGGCAGCAGCAGGGATGCGCCGATGCCGCCGATCAGAGCCCAGAAGATGATGACGGGGGTGAGGGTCTGGGCGAGCGTCATCGCGATCGCGCCGATCGCGTAGCCCAGGAGGCCGAGGATGTAGGCGAGCTTCCGACCGATCAGATCGCCCGTCTTGCCGCCGATGAGGATGAAGGCGGCCGACACCAGCGCCTCCAGCGCGATGGCCCCCTGCACCCCGCTGGCGGTCGTGCCGAGATCCCGCACGACCGCCGAGATCGAGACGTTCATGATGGAGGTGTCGACGACCAGCACGAACATCGCCATCGCGAGGAGCATCGCCAGGCGCAGGTTGAAGGTCTCGGGAACTGCCGCGTCACCGGTCATCCGCGAAGCGAATCACAGAGCGACCGGCTGCGGATCACCCTGACCGGGCGAGAAAAGCTGTCACGGCGGTCGAGATCCATGTCGGGCTCGAGCAGCGGGACTCGTCGACCTCACCCCTCGCGGATGATGCATGCACGCACGGCCGCGGCCACTCTGGATCCGTCACCCCGACGAAAGGACGAATCATGACCTTCTGGGACACCCTGTGGAGCTTCTTCGGTTTCTTCTTCTGGAGCTTCGTGTTCATCGCCTACCTCATGGCGCTCTTCAGCGTGATCGGCGACATCTTCCGTGATCAGGAACTCAACGGCTGGCTCAAGGCGCTGTGGATGATCTTCCTGGTCTTCGTGCCCTTCCTGACCCTCTTCGTCTACCTGATCGCCCGCGGGCGGTCGATGGCGGAACGGAGCGGACGAGCCGCGGTCGACGCACAGCGGTCGACGGATGCGTACATCCGCAACGTCGCAGGAAGCACCAGCTCGGCGGACGAGATCGCGAAGGCCAAGACCCTCCTCGACGCGGGGACCATCACCCCCGACGAGTTCGCGGCGCTCAAGGCCAGGGCGCTCCAGGTGACATGAATGGACCTGCGGTTCTGGCGGCATCGCGGATCCTCGCATCGCGCAGCCGGCGCCGCGGAGCAGCCGAGTCCTGACCTGGCGATCGAGCACTCCGATACGCCGCGCGTCGCGTTCATCCTCATCGGGCTCGGAGGCGCCGCTGCCGCCGCCTTCGGCCTGTGGGCGATGCGCGGAGTGGCCGCTCCGGTTCTCCTGGCGCTGGTCCTCACGATCTGCGCACACCCGATCCGCACCGTCCTCGAGCGCATCCGCGTGCCGCGCGGGGTGGCGACGATCGTGGCGATGCTCCTCGTCTTCGCGCTGCTCGGGGCGTTCCTGGGGTCGCTCGTGGTCGCCCTGGTGCAGTTCACCGCCCTCATCCCCGAATACACGCCGCAGCTCGAACAACTGGTCGCGAGCATCAACGCGTGGCTCGCGACGATCGGGATCGAGTCGACATCCGGGGAGGCCTTCGTCCAGGGGCTCGAACCGTCGAACCTCGTGGACTTCGCGGTGGGGCTCCTCGGAGGCGTCACCGGGGCCGTCTTCGGTCTGGTGGTGGTGCTGACCCTCGTGATGCTCATGGCGATGGACGGAGCGTATCTGCCGTCTCTTCTCTCGCAGCTGCGACCGACGCGTCCGACCCTCGTCACCGCACTCGTCGGCTTCGGATCGAGCGTCCGCCGCTACATGATCGCCGCCACCGGCCTCGGCATGCTGCAGAGCACGTTGAACTGGATCGCGTTGGCCGTACTCCAGGTGCCGGCGGCTCTGCTGTGGGCTCTGCTGTCGTTCATCTGCAGCTTCATCCCGAACGTCGGCTACTTCATCGCCATCATCCCTCCGACCATCTTCGGATTCCTGGCCGGCGGATGGCCGACCGGGGTCGCCGTGATCGTCGTCTACGGGGTGATCAATGTCATCGTCCAGTCGGTGGTGCAGCCTCTGCTGGTCGCCAACGTCGTCGCGCTGAACCAGACGCTCACGTTCGTCTCGGTCCTGTTCTGGGCGCTCGTGCTCGGCCCGATCGGCGCCCTGCTCGCGGTGCCGCTGACGCTGCTGGTGAGGACGATCCTGATCGACGCCGACCCGCGTGGCCGTCTGTGGCGCCCTCTGACAGGCGACATCGACGAGGTCAAGGGGCTGATGAAGGCCGCGGATGCCGACACGAAGGCTGCACGCATCGCGCGAAGACAGCAGAAGCACGGCCGCGGAGGCCATGAGGACTAGCAGTCTCGATCCGCTCAGACGCCTCTGATCGGCACACCCACATCGGCACCGCCCTCGCGCGTGAGTCGCTGCCCCAGCTTCACCATCGACGGAGCGGGCGAGAAGCTGCCGGCGAAGAGGGCCTCGCCCTGCGCGAAGCGCGACGCCCGCGCGAGCATGTCCGGAGGGACGAACCCGAAGATCGTCGCGAGCTCTTCGAGATCGACCTGCGACGTCATCTTCATCAGCGCCAGGTTGTCGCACTGAGACAGGATGCTCGGGTGGATGCGTGAGGGGCGCTGCGTCGAGAGCAGAAGCCACAGGCCGAACTTCCTGCCCTCCGCGGCGATCTGGATGATGCGCTCCCGGACTGCGACGTGCAGCGGACTGTTCTGGTCGGGCGAGCACAGGTTGTGGGCCTCGTCGATCACGATCAGGATCGGGCGGCGCTGTTCGCGTTTCGCCCACAGGTCGTCGAGCACGGCCATCGCCACGACGAGGGACTCATCGGGAAAGGCGAAGCCGCCGAGATCGAGGACGGTGGCATCCGGGCGGCGGTCGAGGACGTCGGTGACCGCCTCGGACGTCCCGGCCCAGACGCTCCACTCGATCAGGTTGAGGTTCTCGGCGCGAGCCGCCAGGTCCTGCGCCGCCGGCGATCCGCGTTCGAGCAGGCGAGGGACCACCGCGTGCGCATCCAGAGTGCCCACGGTCTCCTCCAGTCGGAGGAGCTCGTTGTATTCGGCGCGGTCGTCGAGGGGACTGAGGCGGAGGACCGCCGCCTTGGACTGGATCGCCAGATCGAGGAAACGCACGCGGAGCGAGTCGGAGTCCGGGCGGAGGATGCGGATGTCGCGCTCGGCCAGCACGCGACTGGCGGGTGAGTCCGCGCCCGTCGTGGCGGCCTCGTGCATCTTCACGAAATCCGCGTTCGGGTCGAAGATCACCATCGGGAGGGCGGTGTGCAGCAGGATCTGTTCGAGAACCACCCCGAGTGCGTAGGTCTTGCCCGAGCCGCTCTGACCGCACCAGAAGGTGTGCCGGTTGAGACGACGCGGGAGCAGGCGGGCGGGCACGGAGTCGGATCCCAGGTGCGAGCCGATGACGAGCGATGTCGCCGCGCCGTCGTAGAGCGATTCGATCGTGGGCGCGTCCGCCACGCGGACGTCGGCCGCGGAGAACGGAGTGGGCGTTCTGCTGTCGAGCACGCCGCCCTCGTCGGGGATCATGCCGAGGATGCGGCCGCTGCCGTGCAGCCCACCGCCCAGCGAGAACGAGACCTCCTCGACCTGCCCGAGGCAGATCGACCCGGTCGGCGTGCTGAGGGTGACGAAACCGCCGGGCTCGAATCCGGGCTCGAGCGGTCCTTCGAACTGGAAGCGCCGCCCATCCAGCGATACAGCGCGCGCCCCGGAGGTCGTGGTCTCACTCGTGGTCATCGTGTGGCCCCTTCATCGGTTGCGGTGTCTCGACGGTGCGCGCACGAGATCGCTCGTCGACTCCTGGCGCTCAGCGCAAGAGTAGGACTGCCCGTCGCTCGAGTGGAAGCGCGATGGTCCGGTATCGCGCGATCTCATGCTCCGTGGGTGATCTCCGCGTGCGACAGCGCTGATCACCCCGACCGGGTGACGCCCCTTCCACTGCCACGCAGTACCGTCCACTCGAAGAACCGACGCGGGTTCAGGATGGAGTGTCGTCATGTGTCGCTGGCTGGCCTATTCCGGTGAACCGCTGCATCCCTCGGAGGTGATCCTCGACACGCAGCACTCTCTCGTGGCGCAGGCGCTCAATTCGCCGCTCGGGGCGGAGACGGTGAACGGCGACGGCTTCGGGCTCGGCTGGTATCCCGAGACCCCTGCCGAGAGCGGGCAGAAGCCCGTACCCGCCGTGTTCCGCAGCACCGAGCCCGCGTGGAACGATCAGAACCTGCGCGAGATCTCGACGACCGTCCGCAGCCCGCTGTTCCTCAGCCACATCCGCGCGGCCGCCGGCCCGCCGATCCAGCAGACCAACTGCCACCCCTTCCGCCATGAGAACTGGCTCTTCATGCACAACGGTGCGCTTGCGGACTTCGCCACGGTGAAGCGCGACCTCACGTTCGCGGTCGACCCGTCTCTCTACCCCGAGATACAGGGGACCACCGATTCAGAGGTGCTGTTCCATCTCGCACTCACACTCGGTCTGCAGGACGACCCGGTCGCCGGGCTCGGGGCGGCGATCCGGGAGGTCGAGCGGGTCGGGCACGCGCACGGCGTGCAGTTCGCCGTGCAGGGCACGTTCGCCGTCTCGGACGGCACCACCCTGTGGGCGTTCCGCTATTCCAGCGTGGGACGCTCGCGCTCGCTCTACCACTCCACCGACATGGACACGCTGCGGGAGATGTACCCCGACGCCGAACGGCTGCGCGCCTTCGGGCGCCGCGCGCAGGTGGTCGTGTCCGAGCCGCTGAATGACCTGCCTGGTGTGTTCACGGAGGTGCCCGAATCGACGGTCTCGATCCTCGACGACTCCGGCTACCGCCATGAGCCGTTCCTCGCCGCCTCGTGACGCACAGACCGGCCTGGCCGATCCCGCCCGCCCGGTGAGGACGGTGGGCGTCGAGGAGGAGCTGCTGCTCGTCGACGCGGACACCATGCGACCTGTCCCCGTCGCCGGGGCGATCATGAGGAATCCGGCCTCCGCGACCGGTGCCGACGGCGGCATGGGACCGCTGCTCGCGTTCGAGGTGAAACAGGAGCAGATCGAGGTCGTCAGTCCTCCGCGGTGCACGCTCGGAGAGGTGCTCGCGACGATCCGACAGGGGCGTCGCGACGCCGACGTCGCCGCGAGGCAGGTCGGGGCGCGCGCGGTCGCGCTGGCGACGGGAGTGGTTCCCCTCACCTCGCATCTCGTCGCAGCTCCACGGTATCGACGAATACAGCAGGAGTTCGGGATCACGATGGAGGAGCAGCTGACCTGCGGCCTGCACGTGCACGTCTGCGTCGACTCCGACGACGAAGGGGTCGGGATACTCGATCGCATCCGCCCGTGGCTGGCCGTGCTGCTCGCGCTCAGCGCCAATTCGCCCTTCCAGCACGGAGTCGACACCGGCTTCGCCAGCTACCGGTATCAGGCCTGGAGTCGCTGGCCGTCTGCCGGCGCGTACGACGTCTTCGGCACCGCGGCCGCGTATCTCGCGAACAGGGACGCGATGCTGCAGACAGGCGTGTCTCTCGATGCCGGGATGATCTACTCCGACGCGCGGCTGTCGGATCACGCGCCGACCGTCGAGACCCGCATCAGCGATGTCTGCCTTCGCGCAGAGGAGTCGGCGGCCCTCGCCGTCCTCATCCGCGCGCTCGTCTGCACGGCCGCCGACGAATGGGCGGCCGGAGTGCCGCCCGACCCCGTGCCGGCGGCGCTGCTCCGCCTGGCGTCGTGGCGGGCCAGCAAGTCGGGGCTCACGGGCGTTCTGCTCGACCCCCGCACCCATACGCCCGTTCCCGCGGCGGATGCGGTGATGACCCTGCTCGACCATGCGCGCGGCCACTTCGCCGACGAGGTCGAAGAGCGGTTCGTGGCCGACGTCATCGCCACCCTTCTCGCCCAGGGGACGGGCGCCGCGCGACAGCGGGAGGTCCTGGCGGGCGGGGGGAGCTACGTCGACGTGATCGCGGCGGCCGTCGAGGAGACGACGCGGGTGGTCGACGCGACGGCGACCCGATCATCCCTCCCGGGTGATGTGAGGGCCGGAGACGGATGCGACGCTGGCCACCCGAGCGAAGGAGCGCCCCATGACCACAGCGACACCGGCATCCGATGAGACACGGTCCCCCGAGCCGGGGGTGAGTGTGGGTCCGACGAGCGAGTTCAGTCTCTTCTTCCGCGTCAAGGAGGGGCGCGGCGAGGCGCTTCGGGCGTCACTGGACGAACTGATGCGAACCGAAGGGTACCGACCCGGCGAGTACGGGATGGCGGTCGGGACGATCCACGAAGCGAGATTCGTGCTCTTCGACGACGACACCCGCCTCGCCTTCTTCACCAGCTTCGACGGCCAGTGGGACGCGTACATGGAGGACTTCTTCAACTCCGGGCCGACGCTGGCACTGTTCAACGTGATCTTCGAGAACACGGAGGGATACGAAGGGCTGCCCGATCTCGCGACCGAGAAGGCGTTCATCCTCGGTGCCCAGGAGAAAGCGGCCGCATATGCACGCAACTATCCCGGCACGGTGAAGGAGATCCGCAAGGCGATCCGCGTCAACGCAGCCTTCCAGCGTGTGCTCGATCATCCGGATGCGGCCGAGGCGCTCCAGCATCCGGCACTGCTGCCCTTGCTCGACGAGGCGGGGGACTGACGAGGATGTCGGATCACATCTCGGGTCCGCGGGCGCTGGGGAATCCGATCGCCGACATCACGGACGTGTTCGCGTTCCCCAGTCCCGAGCGCCCGGGGCACCTGGTGCTCGTGATGAACACCCTGCCGTTCGCGTTGATCTCGAACCCGTTGTCGGAGGGTCTCATCTACCGCTTCCGGATCCGAGACCTCGTGGCCGGCGAGGCGGGAGACCCCGTGCCGTTCACCCCGGGCGCCGAGGAGTTCGTGGTCGACTGCGTGTTCTCCGAGCCGACCATCGTCGATTCCGACGGCGCCGAACCGGCGTCGTTCGACCAGGAGGGCCACTGCACGACCCCGACGGGCGAGGTCGTTTCGTTCACCGTCGGCGACGAGCGGGGCGGCTCGGGGCAGGGGGTCCGGGTGTTCGCCGGCGCGCGCTGGGACCCGTTCTTCTTCGATGCCCGTTCCGCCCTGAAGACGGTCGCGACCGGTCAGCTCGAATTCAGCGAGCAGGGATCCATCTACCTCGACGGCAAGAACGTGCTCGGCCTCGTCGTCGAGATCGACGCCGCTCTGCTGGGAGGCGCGAGCGTCGTGGGCGTGGTCGCCGAGACGCTGACGCGCGGTGTCTTCAACGTGCGGATCGAGCGGGTGGGGCGACCCGAGGTGAAGAACATGCTGCTCGCCGCCAAGCAGTACGACACCGTCAATCGGGACATCGAGATCCGCGACCTGTACAACACCGAGAACGCGTTCCACATCGACCACGGATACGAGGCGGCGTACCGGGCACGCCTGAATGCGAACCTCGCTTTCTGGGACGGCCTCGACGGGAAGACCGATTGGCCGCTCGACGACGGCGTCCACCCGCTGACCGAGTTCTGGCTCGCCGACTATCTGATCGTCGACGTGACCAAGCCGTATCAGGAGCGCAGCTCGTTCCTCGAGATCGAGATGTCAGCGCGCGCGGGACGCCCCCACAGCACGTGCGGAGGGCGCGCGATCAACGACGACGCCATGGACACCTTCTTCACCCTGCTGATCAATGGAGGAGACGGCCCCGTGATCCGCGACGGCATCGACGGCGCATCGCGGCCGGCCTCGAGCACCTTCCCCTACCTCGCGCCTCCGAACCCCGATCCGCCCATCCCTCCGGAGCACCACTGACCATGTCTCAGAAGAATGACGTCGCCCTCGACCTCGAGGACATCCAGAGCGGTGCGCTGCACGAGCGCCCTTCTCCGTATGTCGGCGCCTACCTCCTTCTGCGGATAGACGAGCGCGAAGCGGGGCGGGAACTCGTTCGGCGGCTCATCACGATCGTCGACTCGGGTGTTCCATCCGACGACCCCGCTCATGACGCGTGGATCACGGTCGGCTTCACGTACAACGGGCTGCGCGCGCTCGGAGTGCCGCAGGAATCGCTCGACAGCTTCGCGCCCGAGTTCCGTGAGGGGATGGCCGCACGGGCGACGCATCTCGGAGACGTCGGCGAGAGCGCGCCCGAGCACTGGGAGCAGCCGTTCGGCTCGCCCGACGTGCACGTCGCCATCAGCACGATCTCACCCGATGCCGCCCGTCTCGAGACCATCGTCGAGAAGGCGCGGCGCGCACACCAGGAGCTGCCCGGCATCACGGTCCTCTGGCGGCAGGACTGCTACCAGCTGCCGACGGGGCGCACCTCGTTCGGGTTCAAGGACGGCATCGGACAGCCATCGGTCGAGGGCAGTGGCAGGCCGTCGACGAATCCGCTGGACCCTCCGCTCAAGGCGGGGGAGATCATCCTCGGATACCCCGACGAGACCGGCGAGCTGCCCCCGATGCCCACTCCGGACGTCCTCGGCCGGAACGGCACCTACGTCGTTCTCCGCAAGCTCCACACGAAGGTGGCGGCATACCGTCAATACCTCCGCGCGAAAGCGGCGGATCGCAGAGAGGAGGCGCTGCTCGGCGCGAAGATGGTCGGGCGCTGGCAGAGCGGTGCGCCGCTCGCGCTGTCGCCCGAGAAGGACGATCCGGAGCTCGGCGCCGATCCTCGCCGCAACAATCACTATCGCTACGGCGACGATCCGCGCGGCTTCAAGTGCCCGGTCGGCGCCCACGCTCGACGTGCGAACCCCCGCGACGCGCTCGATGACGACGGAAGCACCAACGTCCGCCTGCACCGCATGATCCGGCGAGGCACGAGCTACGGCCCGGAGCTCCCCGACGGGGTGCTCGAGGATGACGGCGCCGACAGGGGCATCATCTTCGTGTTCGCCGGGGCGCACATCAAGCGTCAGTTCGAGTTCGTCAAGACCCAGTGGCTGAACGACGGGATCTTCATCGGCGCGCCGGAAGAGGCGGATCCCCTCGTCGGCGTACCGGGGCACTCCAACGACTTCACCATCGCCCAGCGGCCGATCCGACGTCGTCTGCACGATGTGCCGCCGTTCGTCGTCACCCGCGGCGGCGAGTACTTCTTCGCCCCCAGCCTCTCCGCCATGCGCTGGATGGCGGAGCTCCCGTGACCGTCTCGACCGAGGGATCCATGATGACCGCAGCGGCACTGACGAACGACCGGTGGAAGGCGCTGGACTTCTCGGCGCCGTCCGCCGATGCCGAGGAGCCGGAATCCTCCGTGCTCCTCGAGTATCGCGACGACGGCAGGATCGCGGTGATCACACTCAACCGACCGCACGCCGACAACGCCATCACGACCGAGATGGGCGACCGGCTGACCGAGGCCGTCGAGGAGATCGCCGTCCGCACCGCGGTGCGCGTCGTTGTGCTCACCGGGGCCGGCGATCGCGCCTTCTCGGTCGGCAGCGATCTGCGCCAGCGGAACGCGATGACCAGGGAGGGCTGGCTCCGTCAACGGCAGGCCTTCGATCGCACGCTCTACACCGTCAGGCAGCTGCGCAAGCCCCTCTTCGCAGCGGTGAACGGCATCGCTTACGGCGGAGGCTCGGAGCTCGCGCAGAGCTGCGACTTCATCATCGCCGCAGACACCGCGACGTTCGGGCAGCCCGAGGCGATGATCGGCCTCTCGGCGGGCGGTGGCTCGCCGGTCTTCCTGCCGCGCCTGGTCGGAACCGGCCGCGCCCTCCAGATGCTGATGACCGGCGATCCCATCACGGCCGTCGAGGCGCATCGCCTCGGCATGGTGACGGAGCTCCACGCCCCGAGCGAGCTCGCGGCTGCCGCGGAGCGCATCGCACGGAAGATCGCCGGCAACTCGCCCACTGCGGTCCAAGCCGTCAAGCGGGCAGTCCAGCTCGGAGCCGGCCAGCCGGTGGAACAGGCCATCGCGATCATGATGGACGCCCACTGGCGCTCGGCCATCCATCCGGATCGCGCGGAAGGCATCGGCGCCTTCAACGACGATCGCGACCCGGTGTTCCGCGACGCGGACTACTGACGAGCACGAAGGAGACCACCATGAAGCTGACCGACGACATTCTCGCCGCGCGGGCCGGGTTGCTGATGATCAATCCCGCACCGTATAACGCGGAGGCCCCGCCGTCCGCGCTGGCGACCGACATCACCCCCACCGAGCTGCACTACGTCCGCAGCAACTTCCCGCTTCCCGACCACGACGGGCGGCTCGAGATCGGTGGTGCGGTCGGCAATCCGCTCACGCTGACTCTCGACGACCTGCGGTCCTTCCCCTCTCACGAGCGGGCGGTCACCCTCGAGTGCGCCGGAAACGGACGACTGCACATGCGTCCCCTGCCCACGGGAGAGCCGTGGGGCGACTACGCCGTCTCGACCGCATCGTGGAAGGGGGCCTGGCTGAGCGAGGTCCTGGCCGAAGCCCGTCCGGCGGCCGACGGAGTCGACGTGCGGTTCGAGGGCGCGGACCACGGCGCCTATCACCTCGCACCGATCCTCGCAGACACCCCGAGAGATGACCTGCGGTACACCCGCGCCCTGCCGCTGACCTCCGTGCTCGATCCGTCCGGAGAGATCCTGATCGCCTATGAGATGAACGGCGAGCCTCTGACGCCGGACCACGGTGCCCCGTTCCGCCTCATCGTGCCGCACTGGTATGCCGTCGCGTCGGTCAAGTGGCTCCGCCGGATCGACGTGCTGAGAGAGAGGTTCCAGGGCGAGTTCCAGACCGGGCACTACATGTACGAGTGGCCCGATCGCCCGCCCGAGCCTGTCGACATCATGCGGGTCCGGGCGAGGATCACCGATCCGGCGCCGGGGTCGGTGATCGGCACGGGGCTGTGCACCGTGCGCGGCAAGGCCTGGTCGGGGAGTGGCCCGATCACTCGGGTCGAGGTGAGCCTCACGGGCGAGGGAGAGTGGTTCGATGCCGAGGTCGAGCCGCCGACCGGGCCGTACGGCTGGCAGAACTTCTCGTTCGAGTGGGATGCCGCCGGCGTCGGCCGCCACAGTCTGCGGGCGAGGGCGACCGACGCCCAGGGCAACGTCCAGCCGGAGGTGCCGCCGTGGAACAGGCTCGGGTACGGCAACAACGCCGTCGAGGTGATCTACGTCGATGTCGCCTGACCGCGTGCGCCGCCTGGGCAGCCAGGACAGACGTTCGCTCGTCGGAATGGGGATCTTCGTCGTCGTCCTGCACATCGTCGGCTTCGGTGTGCTCATCAGCGTCGTCGCACCTCAGCAGCTGGAGCTGGGAGGGAGCACCCCGATCTTCGGCGTGGGCCTCGGCCTGCTGGCCTACACCCTCGGGCTCAGACACGCCTTCGACATCGACCACATCGCGGCGATCGACAACACCACCAGGAAGCTGCTGGCCGACCGCGAGCAGTCAGGGGTGCAGAGACGCCCCCTCTCCGTGGGGTTCTGGTTCGCGCTCGGTCACTCGACGGTCGTCTTCGGGCTGGCGCTGTTCCTGTCGATGGGAGTGCGGGCTCTGGCCGGGCCGGTGCAGGACGAAGCCTCCACGCTGCATTCGATCACCGGCGTCATCGGGCCCTCGGTCTCGGGAGTGTTCCTCTGGGTGCTGGGCACGCTCAACCTGATCGTCCTCATCGGCATCGTCAAGGTCTTCCGGCGGATGAGGCAGGGCGAGTACAGCGAGACGGCGCTCGAGGAACAGCTGAACCGCCGTGGCGTGCTGAATCGTCTCTTCGGTCGACTGACGAAGACGGTGACCAAGCCCTGGCAGATCTACCCGATCGGAGTGCTGTTCGGTCTCGGCTTCGACACGGCGACCGAGGTGGGGCTCCTGGTCCTCGCCGGAGGCGCGGCCGCCTTCCAGCTGCCGTTCTACGCCGTGCTGGTCCTGCCGGTGCTCTTCGCCGCGGGGATGTGCCTCATGGACACGCTCGACGGGATCATGATGAACGGCGCCTACGAATGGGCCTTCGTGCGCCCGGTGCGCAAGGTCTACTACAACATGACCATCACCGCGATCTCCGTCGCGGTCGCGCTCGTCATCGGCACGATCCAGCTGGCCGGCGTGGTGGCCGATCAGACGGGAGCAGCATCCGGCCCTCTGGCGGCGATCGCCGCCATCCCGCTCGACGACGCCGGATTCGTCCTCGTGGGGTTCTTCGCGATCTCCTGGGCAGGGGCCGCGCTGATCTACAAGTACGCCAAGGTCGAGGAGCGGTGGGCGGCCGCGCCGGCAGACGATCCGCGCGGTCGGAACCGGTGACGGCGCAGGCGCAGGCCCGCGCGCGCCGTCGCGTTCGCGAGGTTCGCCGATCGGCAGGAACGTCACCCGCTCCGCATGACGACCCGCGGGGCACCCGGTCAGTATCTTCGGTGAACGCGCTGGTGTCGTTCGGTCCCGGAGCGCTCTCGGCCAGGGAGGTGAATGGCATCATGACCCGTCGGCGCCGTCGCCACGGCCATCCCTGGAACATGAGCCCGGTGAACGCACCTGACGATCCCTATGAGGCGTACGCCCAGTGGGCGGTCGCGAAGGGCGATGCGACCTCTGTCGCCGGGACCCCACCCGCGCAGCGCGTCAGCCCGCGGCGCCTGCCTCGACGTCCGGCATCCGGCCTCGACGAGAGGTGGACGTCGATCGATGACAACGACATCTTCTATCGCGAGTCTCAGACGCACGCAGTCGCATCCACCATGATGCACGTCCACGGATTCGGCCTCTCCGGGCGGTATCTGCTGCCCACCGCCGAGCTGCTCGGCAGCGAGTTCCACACCTTCGTGCCGGACCTGCCCGGCTATGGACGCAGCAGCAAGCCGAGGTCGCCCCTCGATGTGCCGCACCTCGCCGACGCGGCCGCTCGCTTCCTCGACGATCGCGGGGTCGAGCGAGCCACCCTGGTCGGGAACTCGATGGGGTGCCCGGTCATCTGCGAGTTCGCCCACCGGCACCCCGACCGCATCGATCGTGCCGTCCTGGTGTCGCCGGCGGGTGGCATCCACAACCAGCCGTTGGGGCGTGCGATGGTCCAGCTCGCCCGCGATGGCGCCCGGGAGCCGTCGCGGATGATTCGGGTCGCGACATCGGACTACCTCCGGTTCGGCGTGCCGAGCACGGTGCGGCTCTTCCGGACGCTCACGCGCTATCCGTCGCTGGAGCGGCTGCTCGCGCTTCGGATCCCGACGCTCGTCGTCGTCGGCGACCGCGATCCGCTGATGCCCGGGCCGGAACGGATCCGCGAGGTGGCCTCGCTCACCGACAACCACGTGCTCGTGGTGGTGATCGAGGGAGCGGCGCACGCGATCAACTTCAGCAACCCCGGCGAGCTGGCCCACGTGATCCGGTCGTTCATGGCCGATCGACCCATCATCGACGATCCCGACTCTCCCGGCGTCACCAGAGCCTATGAGATCCACCGCGGCACCCTGCCTCCGCCGCCACCCGAGCGGCCTCACGCTGCCTGAGCGCATGGCCGGGATGGCCGCTCAGCTCTATGATCGAGCGACACCCGGTCCTCCAGGAGGTTCACGATGAGCGAAGTGCATTCCGGTTCCGACGCTCCGACTCGGGGCCGGCTGAGCGCCGACAGAGCACTCCGGTCGGGTTTCGGAACCGAGGCCGCTGTGTACGGCACGATCCTGACCAGCGGTCTGGTCGCAGTGTCCTCCGCTCACGGTGAGACGTCCGCCTCCGTGCTCCTCACAGTGATCATCACCGTCGTGGTGTTCTGGGCAGCCCATGTCTACGCCGGTGCGGTCGCGCGGCACGGCGAGGTCGACGGCGAGGTCATGGGAATCGGATCCGCCTTTCGGCACTCGCTCGCGCACTCGTTCGGGATGTTGAGCTCAGCGACCGTGCCCTGCCTCATCCTGCTCGCCGGAACGACGCGGCTCATCCCTGACGACCTCGCGAACAGTGCGGCTCTCTGGTCGGGAGTGATGGTCCTCGCGCTGCTGGGCTACATCGCCTTCCTCCGCCGCGGTGCCGCGCCGTGGGTGCGCCTGCTCGGAGCGCTCGGCACGGCGGCGTTCGGTGTGGTCTTCGTCGTGCTGAAGGCGTTCGTCCACTGACGCACCGGGCCGTGCGCCCGTCGCTCTCCGCGTGATCCTCAGAATCACATTCCGGCATACCGGTCTTGTATATCGGCTGCCGCGTGATCCCGCCCTCTTTTCCTGATCTCTTAGATGTGTCGCACTGGGAGCGACGCTGATCGGACGGGGAAGACGATGACTGGGGAGCGTGGTTTCGTGCGCGCACGGACGAAGACGACGGAGGAGACGAAGAGAGCGTGGCGAGCGATGCCACGAAGGCGCGGCATCGCGGCGATCATCGTGGGGATGGTCATGGCGCTCGCGGGACTGCTGGGATCCGCTGTGCCCGCGACAGCGGCTCCGTCCGTGACCTATCCGGGTGCGATCTCCCACCTCTCACTGGAGAACCAGCATGGCGGTGGGCCGCTGGTGCAGTGGCAGACCGTGCGGATCTCCGGTGAGTGGGCGGTGCCGACGGGCGCGCAGGCAGGGGAGACCTTCGGAATGACCCTGCCTGCCGAGTTCAGTCGGCAGTCGGCCGGGGCGTTCACCATCTCAGACCCCGAGACGGGACTGATCATGGCGAACTGCGTCGTCGCGGCCGGCCAGGGCCCGGACATGGTCTGCACGCTGACCGACGCGGTCGAGGGTCTCGAGGAGGTCGGCGGCTCGTTCTGGATGCAGGCGCGGGCTTCGCAGTCGACGACCAGCGAGACCGTGGAGTTCGACCTGGGCGACACGATCGAGATCGTGGACCTGCCCGGTGACGGCGGCGTCACACCCGAGAATCCCGCCGAAAAGGACGAGCCGTACAAATACGGCGGCGAGACCGCGACCCCGGGGCTCCTGAAGTGGGTCATCGGCATCCCGAGCGGGTATGTCGATGACGGCGCCTTCACGATCACCGACGCTCTCGACGCCGGCCTGACCGACCACCACTACACCGGCGCAGTCCGGTTGAGCCAGCGCCCGGTAGAGAACGGTGCGCAGATCGGCGACTGGAGTGTGGTCGACCCGTCGGCATACACGATCGACATCGCCGACGACGGACGCTCGTTCGAGTTCTCGGCATCCGGCCTTCCCGCGGGCGGATTCACGTACGAGCTGCTCTATTACACGCAGGCTGATGCGCCCGTGGCCGAGGGCGATGTCTTCGGCAACCATGCGACCGTCGACACGTTCCGCACTTCGGCGACGCATACGGTCGTGGAGTCGGGCGGAGGCGACGGCGGCGGTGTCGCGTACACGACGTTCACGATCACCAAGCGGCTCAGCGGCGCACAGGCGGATGCCGCGATCGACGCGACCTACACCGTGCGGTACTCGGTCAAGGGATCGGATGCCGCCGCGAGCACGATGACGGTTCCGGTGGGTGAGTCGGTGCGCAGCATGCGCGCGCCGCTCGGTTCGACGTTCGTGATCGAGGAGATCGATCTGCCGGAGGTGACCGGCGTGTCCTGGGGTGCCTGGACGATCACGGGCGCGGGGGTCGTCGACGCGGGCGACGGCACCGTCGAGGTCACGCCGATCAACACGGCGGGTGTCGAGCTGACTCTCACCAACACCGCCGACACGGTGCCGGTCGTGACGCCGACGCCCACGCCGACCCCGGTCACGCCCACGCCCACGCCGACTCCGGCTGCTCCGGTCCCGACCCCGACTCCAGCGACCCCGACTCCAGGGAGGTCGACGCCGGCTCCGGTTCCGAGTGTGACTCCCGCCGCGGCTCCCGGCGCACTCGCGCTGACGGGAGGCGGATCCGGCGCGGCACTCCTGTCACTCGCGGTCGCGCTGATCGCCGGCGGCGGCCTCGCCAGCGGAATCGCCGCGCGGCGCCGTTCGAACGCCGGAGGTCGCTGACCTTCCACACATCCAGGGAAGCCCCCTCGCGCTCGGCGAGGGGGCTTCCGTGCTGTCGGGGCGCCCGTCTCAGCGGATGGCGTAGACAGCGCCGCCGACGATCACAGCCACGATCGTCGTCCAGCCGATGATCGCGACCGCCTGCCAGATGAGGATGCGGACCTTGCCGACGCCCGCGGCGGCGAGCATCGTGGCCGTGAACTGCGTCGGCAGAAGCAGCGGGCCGAGCAGGCTGACCCCCGGCACGCCGTAGCGCTCGAACGCCCGCTGGAACTTCTCGCGCCGCACGCCCCCGCGGTCGGAATCAGACGTGTCCGCGGGCACCGCCTCGACGGCTCCGCCGCCGGCGGCGACGGCGTGCCGACTGCGGGATCGGTTCACGATGGCGGTGCGCGCACCCGAGCTCGCGATGACGAGCACGGCCACGCAGAGGAAGTTGCCCGCGATCGCCGCGATCGCCGCGACCACCGGATGGATGCCGCCGATGATGCCGATCGACACGGCACCCTCTCCCTCGATGAAGGGGATCGCCGCGGCGAGCGCGACGATGAGCGGCTGGACGAGTTCGGGCACCTGGGCGACGAAGCCCTGGAAGGTCTCGATGAGGTTCATGGGCGGCTCCTGCCGGGTCTGTGCGTCGGTGTCTCCGTCGCGATGCATCCAGTCCACCGCCTCTCACGGCGGCGCGGCAGTGCCGAACCGTCACTGCTTTCCGGGTGGATCGCCCGCGGCATCCGTGACATGTGTCACCCCCGTATCGTGGGGGCATGCGCACCTTTTCTCCGGTCACCGATCCCGCCGGCGGCCCGCCCCCGGGAGCGCGCCAGCTCGCGCGAGGCATGACCGCAACCTGGTGGTACACCTTCTCGGCCGTGGTCTTCCTCGAGCTGTTCCTGGTGCTGGTGTGGACTCTGCAGGCGCTCGCCGTGCCCGGCGACGCCACGGCGCCGTTCGTCGTCGGCCTGGGGGGCGCGGTCTGGTGGGCCTCGACGGTGGTGCTGCTCGCCGACTACCGCCACCGGCTGGATGCGGAACCGGGCATCGCCCGGGCGCGCATCGCGCTGCCGCTGCTGGTCGCGGTCGGCTACGGGACGGCGGGCGGTCTGGCGATCGACAGCTGGCTGCTCGCGCTCATGCCCATCGTTCAGTCGGCGGTGCTGCTCAACTGGCCGAAGGGCGTGCGCGTGCGCGTGGTCGTTCTGACCACTGTGCTGCTCGTGCTGGCCGCCGTCGTCGATGCCGCCCGTGGTGCAGTGGACATCGGCCTCGCGGGATGGATCCCCGTGCTGTACGCGATCCTCATTCCCGCGATGTCGGTGAGTTCGCTCTGGTGGTGGGACGTACTGGTCACGGTCGACCGCGCGAGGGCGTCGGAATCCCGCCTCGCGGCGACGCAGGAGCGCCTTCGCGTGGCGACCGACGTGCACGACCTCCAGGGGCATCACCTGCAGGTGATCGCGTTGCAGCTCGAACTGGCTGAGCGACTCATGCGCATCGATGCCGATGCCGCCCTCGAGCAGCTGCAGGCGGCGAGAGTCAGCGTCGACGAAGCGCGCCAGGGAACTCGTGACCTGGCGACCCGCTTCCGCTCGGTGCCGCTCGGCGACGAGGTGGCGAACGCTCGAGACCTTCTCGCCGCAGCCGGACTCGCCGTCGACGCCGACATCGCTGCCGACGCCGACGAGGCGCCGTCATCGGCTCTCGGACCTGTGATCAGGGAGACGACCACGAATGTCCTGCGACATGGGGGCGGGCGACGGGCCCGACTCGCTCTCCGACGCGTGGAGGGCGGGTGGCGATATGAGGTCGCGAACGATGTGACGGGCCGCGCGGCAGCGGGCACGGTGGGGTCGGGCCTCGACGGAGTCCGCCGCCGCATCTCTGACGCAGGAGGAAGCCTGGAGATCCGGGAGGATGCCGGCGAGTTCGTCGTCTCGGTGATGGTTCCGCGATCCGATGAGCAGACGGCCGACGGGCGGCTGCGATGATCCGCGTACTGCTCGCCGACGACGAGGGAATGATCCGTTCGGCCCTCGCGGCTCTGCTGCGTCTGGAAGGGGATATCGAGGTGGTGGCGGAGTGCGCTGACGGAGAGCAGGCACTCGCGGCTGCCCTCGCGCTGACGCCCGACGTCTGCCTGCTCGACCTCGAGATGCCCGGGCTCGACGGCGTCGAGGTCGCCGAACGCCTGAATCGCGCGATCGCCACGTGCTGTGTGGTGGTCACCCGTCACGCCCGCCCCGGGGTGCTGCGGCGCGCCCTCGCATCAGGCGTCGCAGGATTCCTGCCCAAATCGCGGGGTGCTGAGCAGGTCGCCGACGTGATCCGCAGGGTCGCCGCGGGTGCTCGCTATGTCGATCCCGAGATCGCGGCGGATGCTCTGAGCGACGAACGGTCGCCCCTCACCGATCGCGAACTCGACGTGCTGCGAGCAGGGCGACGCGGCGAGACGACGACCCAGATCGCGAAGTCGCTGTCGCTGGCGCCCGGAACCGTGCGCAATCACATCTCCGCGGTACTGGCGAAGCTCTCGGTGGGCACGCGCCAGCAGGCGGTGCTGATGGCCGAGGAGCGCGGCTGGATCTGACTCCGCTCACCCCGAGGCCTGTGACACCCGGAAGGGCGGGTGGGGCTGTGGGAGTTGCCCCACCCGCGAGCCGCTCAAAAGGGGAGAGTGCGGCCCAGACCGGAACTGGCTCATATTCCCCAGGCCGTCCTCTGGTCTCATATGCAAGACCCCGAACCCGTCCGAAAGTGACGCCGGGTCGCCGATCTCCCGCCGACGCGATCGTCCTGCCCGGCAACATCCGCGAAATCTCTTCCCGATACCGTGGCGACGGGGCGGCGAGTCGAGAGGACGATATGGACGTGACGGTCGAGCGGGTCGGGTGGTCGGATCCGGATGCAGAACGGCTTCGAGCGGCGCAGCGCAGCGAACTCGATGCGCGATACGGGAGCGATGATCACGAGCCGGGTGTCATCCCCTCTGCCGACGACGTGCCGGTGTTCCTCGTCGCGCGTGACGGCAGCGGTCGAGGTGTCGTCTGTGGAGGACTCAGACCGCTCGGCGCGGAGGTGCTCGGATCGGATGTGGCCGAGATCAAGCGGATGTACGCGTCGCCGTCCGCGCGCGGCACGGGCGCGGCCGTCGCGCTTCTGCGCGCGCTCGAGAACGAGGCGCGTGAGCTCGGCATCCGTTCCCTGGTGCTCGAGACGGGCACCTCGCAGCCGGACGCCGTGCGGTTCTATGAGCGCGAGGGCTATCGGCCGATCGCTCGATTCGGGCACTACGTCGACAGCGAGCTGTCGCTGTGCTTCGCGAAGGCGCTCGACGACGCCTGAGCGACCCTACTGCGGAGGAGCGACGATCGCCGCCGACTCCGGAGAGAGCACGATGGTCCGCGCCATCAGCACGCAGGGCGTCGTCTCGAGAAGAATCCTCGAATCGGGGGCGAGTTCGAACTCGACCTCGTCTTCGGAGAGGTTCACCAGCACCGCCACGTCGCCGCGTTCGATGCGGTAGGCGCGGTGCTCGGGAGCTCCGTCGACGTGCGAGACCGTGACGACCGTGCGCGTCATGTCGGGGTCGGTCAGCTCGGGAACCTCACGGCGCAGCGTGATCAGGCGCCGGTAGAGGTCGAGGATCCGTGCGTGGGAAGGCTCCGCGACCTCGTTCCAGTCGAGGCGCGAGCGTTCGAACGTCGCCGGGTCCTGCGGGTCGGGCACCTGCTCGGGGTCCCAGCCCATCTGGGCGAACTCGTTGATGCGCCCCTCGGCCGTGGCTCGGGCGAGTTCCGGCTCCCTGTGCGACGTGAAGAACTGCCAGGGAGTCGACGCACTCCATTCCTCGCCCATGAACAGCATCGGAGTGCCGGGAGCGGTCAGGGTGAGCACCGCGGCGACAGCGAGACGCTCGGGCGACAACGAGGCCGACAGGCGGTCGCCCGCGGCGCGGTTGCCGATCTGGTCGTGGTCCTGCGCGAACGTGACGAGACGCCACGACGGCACGCTGGACGGCAGGGGAGCGCCGTGCGTGCGGCCACGGAAGGACGAGAAGGTGCCGTCGTGGAAGAAGCCGCTCTGCGACACCTTGGCGACGGCATCCGGTGCGGCGAAGTCCGCGTAGTACCCCTGCGTCTCGCCCGTGAGCGCGACGTGGATCGCATGGTGCCAGTCGTCCGACCACTGCGCTGTGAGTCCGTGCCCGCCTGCTTCGCGGGGCAGGATCATGCGGGGATCGTTCAGATCCGACTCGGCGATCAGCGTCAGCGGGCGATCGAGCTGCACGGCCAGCGCGTCGACGCGCTCCGCCAGCTCGTGCAGGAGGTGCGGCGTCTGCTCGTCGTGCAGTGCATGCACGGCATCCAGACGCAGTCCGTCGACGTGGAAGTCGTGCAGCCACATCAGGGCGTTCTCGATGATGAACTCACGCACCGCCGGCTCGTCGAGATTGACCGATTCGCCCCAGGAGGTGTGCTGGCCGTCGCGCAGGTACGGCGCGAACTCGGGGAGGTAGTTGCCACTCGGACCCAGGTGGTTGTACACCACATCCTGGATCACGGCGAGACCCCGCGCATGGGCGGCATCGACGAGACGCTGGTATGCGGCGGGCCCGCCGTATCCTTCATGTACGGCATACCAGAGCACGCCGTCGTATCCCCAGTTCCAGTCGCCGCTGAAGGCGTTGACCGGCAGCAGCTCGATGTGCGTCACGCCGAGCGCGACGAGGTGATCGAGCTTCCCGATGAGCGCATCGAGAGTGCCCTCGGGGGTGAACGTGCCGATGTGCAGCTCGTAGACGATTCCACCGGCGAGCGGGCGGCCCGTCCAGTCCGCGTCGGTCCACTCGAAGCGCGCCGGGTCGAACAGGGCGGAGGGACCGTGAACCCCGCGGGGCTGGCGGCGCGACCGGGGGTCCGGGCGCAGCTCGGTGCTGTCTCCGAGCAGGAAGCCGTAGCGCTCGCCCTCGGCCATCGGCACGTCGGCGCGCCACCACCCCGAGCCGTCCTGCGACGGCTCGAGATCGTGCTCCGAGATCGTCACGCAGGCGGGCGTCAGGCGCCTCAGCCGCACGCTGTCGACGCGCGGTGCCCAGACCGAGATCATCGCTCCTCCACGAGGAGCGCGACGGGATACGTCTCGAGGAGCTCGCCGAGCAGGATCGGCCCGCGGTCGAAGCGGCGTCCGGTCAGCGCATCGGTCGCGGGCAGCTCACGGCGAAGGAGCACGGTGTCTCCCCACCCGCCCCGCCGCGAGAGGCCGACGGGCAGACGCGTCGCGACGGCCAGCACGCCTCCTCGATCCATCGCCACCGCATGGTCGGCGGCCTCGCCCGCGACGCCGCCCGGGCGGTACCTGTCGAACAGCTCGGTGTGGTCGCGACGCAGACGCAGCGTGCGTGAGGTGACGAGCAGCTTCGCGAGTCCGGAGTCGTCGATCGGAGGGAGGTCGCCGCGCGCGACATCCTCGTCGAGGCGCCGCAGCATGTCGGATCGCGCGCCGAAGTCGACGGGCCGCCGGTTGTCGGGGTCGACGAGGGAGTGGTCCCACAGCTCCGTGCCCTGATAGACGTCGGGAACGCCCGGAGCGGCGAGCTGGAGCAGCTTCGCCGACAGCGAGTTGACGCGTCCGGGCTCGATGATCTCGCGCACGAACCGCTCGAGGATCCCGCGGGCCCGCCCGTTCGCCGCCTCGGCGATCGCCTCGATGCCCTTCTCGAACTCTGCGTCGGGATGCTGCCAGCCGGTCGACTCCGCAGCCTCGCGCGAGGCCTTCTGGCCGTATGCGAGGAGCCGCTCCGACGAGATCGGCCAGGCGCCCACCGCAGCCTGCCACAGCATCGCATCGAGCGGCCCGTGCCCTGTGGAGGCGACGGCCCGCAGCTCGGCCAGCACGTCGGCCCACCGTTCGGGGATCTCGGCGAGCACCGAGAGCCGCGCCCGCACATCTTCGGATCGCTTCGTGTCGTGGGTCGAGAGCGCCGTGAGCGAGTGCGGCCACGACGCCAGTCGTGTCCGCTGCGCGTCATGGAACTCGTCGACCGAGAGCGAGGCGATCGACGGGTCGCCGCCCACCTCGGTCAGGGTTCCGAGGCGGGTGTGGCGATAGAACGCCGTGTCCTCGACGCCCTTCGCCATCACCGCGCCCGTCACCTGGGGGAATCGCTGGGAGACCTCGAGAGAGGTGTCGAGCAGCAGGGGCGCCAGTTCCGCGATCGATGACGCGAGATCGGGGCGCCGCCGCGTGGCGTCGTCGATCGCGTGCTGAAGATGCTCGCGTCCCGCCGGCAGGTATGACCGGTAGACCGGGAAGCTCGCCACGATCTCGGCGAGCGCGTCCTCGGCGCCGACCACGCCGAACGGGAGCGACCGCACCAGGCGTCGCACCTCGGACTGCAGCAGCTCATCGGCGACCTGGAGCTTGGTCGAGTGGATCAGATCGGCCCACGGCAGTGCCGGCGGCAGGCCGGTCTCGTCGCGCAGACGCGCGTCGAGCCGGTCGAGGGCCGCAACGCCGTCGCCGTCGATCAGGACGCGGTCGATCTCGGCCATCGCGTCGTATCCGGTCGTGCCGTCGGTGCGCCACCACGAGGGCAGCTCTTCGCCGGGCTCGAGGATCTTCTCGACGAGGGTGTAGGCGTTGCCGGTGACGTCTGCGAGGCGTTCGAGATACGCCCCGGGGTCGGTCAGACCGTCGGGGTGGTCGACGCGGAGCCCGTCGGCCAGGCCGTCGGTGATCCATCGCGCGATCTCGCGATGCGACTCGTCGAAGACGTCCGAGATCTCGACGCGGATGCCGGCGAGCTCCGACACGGCGAAGAACCGGCGGTAGTCGAGGTCGGAGTTCTGATCCTCCCAGAACCGCAGCTCGTAGTGCTGAGCGGCCAGCAGCGCGGGCAGATGGTCCGCGAGCTCGCCGGTCCCGGGAGCGAGGGGCAGCACGTGGTCGAAGTACGACAGGATGCCGTCGGGGGCGTCGGCGGCGGGCGTCGTGTCGACGACGATGTCGCCCGACTCGAGGATCTCCGAGAGCGGCGAGCCGAGGATCGGCAGCCGCACGCGCCCGTCCGACAGTCGCCGGTCGACGTCGAACGCCACCGCATGACGCGACGAGCGGCCGAGGCGCAGGAAGTCCCACCACCACGGGTTGGCGCGCGGGATCGCCACACCGACGTGGTTCGGGACGATGTCGACGAGGATCCCGAGTCCCGCTCCGCGCGCCGCGGCGGCGAAGCGCTCGAGGCCGTCGGGGCCGCCCCGCTCGTCGTCGACCCGGGAATGATCGACGACGTCGTAGCCGTGATCCGATCCCGGCACTGCGGCGAGCAGGGGCGAGAGATATGCCCATGACGCGCCGAGATCGGCGACGTAGTCGGTGATCCCCGCGGCATCGTCGAGCGTGAACCCCTTGCGGATCTGCAGTCGATAGGTCGACAGGGGGCGGTGGGTCATCGAGGAAGCTCCGGGCTCGGGGCGGGGGCCGGCATCTCGGCTCGCTCGGTCTGGATGCGCAGCGAGGCTTCGACGGAATCGTCCGTCGGCTCCTCGGTCTCGTCCGCCTCGCGCAGCACGAGAAGCGAGTTCGCCTCGAGCGTCACGGGGGCGCCGGCCGCGATCGGATCGCCTCCGGCCCGGTCGGCCGCCGTGTCGACCGCGACCTCCCAGGCACGGCCGAGTCGCTCGTCCGGAAGCACGGCGTCGATCGCCTCCGATCCGCTGTGGAAGTACACGAGGAAGTTCTGATCGGTGACCGGCCGCCCACGGCGGTCCTTCTCGCGGATGCCCTGCCCGTTCAGGAACATGCCGATGGCCAGGCCGAACCCGGAATCCCAGTCCTCCGGCTCCATCCGACGACCGTCCGGCCGCAGCCACACGACATCAGGAACCCGCTCGCCGTCCTCCGACCGCACCGGTCGGCCGTCGAAGAACCGGCTGCGTCGGAACGTCGGGTGCGAGCGGCGAAGTCGGGCGACGGCGGCCGTGAACTCGACGAGAGGGCGATCCGCCGCCTCCCAGTCGATCCACGTGAGCTCGTTGTCCTGCGCGTATCCGTTGTTGTTGCCGTCCTGCGTGCGACCGAGCTCGTCGCCGTGCGCGATCATCGGCACACCCTGCGACAGCAGCAGGGTCGCGAGGAAGTTGCGCTGCTGTTGAGCGCGGACCCGGTTGACCGTCTCGTCGTCGGTGGGTCCCTCGACGCCGTGGTTGTTCGAGCGGTTGTGGGATTCGCCGTCGTTGTTGCCCTCGCCGTTCGCCTCGTTGTGCTTCTCGTTGTACGACACGAGGTCGCGCAGCGTGAAGCCGTCATGCGCCGTGACGAAGTTGATCGACGCCACCGGGCGTCGTCCCGAGTGCTCGTAGAGGTCGGCGGAGCCGGTGAGACGCGAGGCGAACTCGCCGAGAGCCTGAGGCTCGCCGCGCCAGAAGTCGCGCACCGTGTCGCGGTACTTCCCGTTCCACTCCGTCCACTGAGGAGGGAAGTTCCCGACCTGGTAGCCCCCGGGGCCGACGTCCCAGGGCTCGGCGATGAGCTTCACCTGCGAGACGATCGGATCCTGCTGCACGAGCTCGAAGAACGCCGCCAGCCGATCGACGTCGTAGAACTCGCGCGCGAGCGTCGAGGCGAGGTCGAAACGGAAGCCGTCGACGTGCATCTCGGTCACCCAGTACCGCAGCGAGTCCATGATCAGCTGCAGGGCGTGGGGGTTGCCCGCGTTGAGGCTGTTCCCGGTGCCCGTGTAGTCGGTGTAGTAGCGACGGTCCTCTTCGAGGCGGTAGTACGCCTCGTTGTCGATGCCGCGCATCGAGAGCATCGGGCCCATGTGGTTGCCCTCGGCGGTGTGGTTGTAGACCACATCGAGGATCACCTCGATGCCCGCCGCGTGCAGAGCGCGCACCATCGCCTTGAACTCCTGCACCTGCTGGCCGTGCTGTCCGCTCGACGAGTAGTCGTTGTGCGGCGCGAAGAACGCCAGGGTGTTGTAGCCCCAGTAGTTCGACAGCCCCTTCTCCTGCAGCGTCGAGTCATTCACGAACTGGTGCACGGGCATCAGCTCGAGAGCGGTGACCCCGAGGTGCACGAGGTGCTCGATGACGGCGGGATGCGCGATCGCCGCGTACGTGCCGCGCAGCTCCTCCGGCACGTCGGGGTGCAGCTGAGTGAGGCCCTTGACGTGTGCTTCGTAGATCACCGTCTGCGCATAGGGGGTCTTGGGCAGGCGATCGCCCGCCCACTCGAAGAACGGGTTGACGACGACGCCCTTGGCCATCGTCGCGGCGGAGTCCTCGTCATTGCGGGAGTCGGGGTCGCCGAAGTCGTAGCCGAACAGGGGCTGCCCCCAGTCGATCTGCCCCGCGACGGACTTCGCGTACGGGTCGAGCAGCAGCTTGTTCGGGTTGAAGCGCTGGCCCTGAGCCGGGTCATACGTTCCGTGCACGCGGTACCCGTAGAGCTGTCCGGGCTGCACGGATGGCAGGTAGCCGTGCCAGACGAAGGCGTCGACCTCCTCGAGGGTCACCCGCTCTTCGTTGCCGTCATCGTCGAACAGGCACAGCTCGACCTTCTCGGCGCCCTCGCTGAACAGCGCGAAGTTGGTGCCTTGACCGTCGAAGGTCGCGCCGAGCGGGTACGGGGAACCGGGCCAGACGTCGTGGCTCACTGAGCGGAGCCCGACACGACGGCGCGGTCGCGCACGGTCTGAATGGCTTCGTGGAAGTCGTGCACCTGGGCCACCTCGTCGGCTTTCGGATAGGGGTGGCCGACGTAGCAGACGAAGACCGGATGAACGTGCTCAATGTAGCCCACGGGGCCGTCGTGCAGCACGACATAGCGATCGAGGTCGACTCGCTCGTATGAAGGCTCGGCAGAGGCGACGGTGCCCGGCGAAGCCTGGTCCACTTCGGACTCTCTGACATGTGCGGCATGGATCTTCGCAGTCATGATGGCTCCCTATTCTCTTGGTGATGATCACGGTACGAGTCGGGATCGATGTGCGACATCCCATTGCCATCGCGGCGATCACGCGCTATGTCGCAACGTCGGTGTGCGTCGCGGTCGAGTTCGTGCAATCACCCCGCGCCCACCTGCGAGAATGGAAGCCCCGTGCCGATTCCGAACCGAGGAGCTCCCGTGCAGTACATCTCCACCCGAGGCGGCATGCAGCCGCTGCCGTACTGCGAGACCCTGCTCGAAGGGCTCGCTCCCGACGGCGGGCTGGCCGTGCCCGAGACCATGCCGACGGTCGACGGCGAGACTCTCGAGCGCTGGCGCGCCCTCACCTATCCTCAGCTCGCCACCGAGGTGCTGGGCCTCTTCGCGACGGACATTCCTCGGGCCGATCTCGCGCGCATGACCGAGGCCGCCTACAAGCCTTTCCCTGAGGCGGTCGTCCCGCTGCGGTCGATCGACGACGAGCTCACGCTCGTGGGCCTCTCTGAGGGGCCGACTCTGGCGTTCAAGGACATGGCCATGCAGTTCCTCGGCCAGGTCGTCGAGTACGCGCTCGAGCGCAAGGGATCGACACTGAACATCCTCGGAGCGACCTCGGGAGACACCGGGTCCGCCGCTGAGCACGCGCTGCGCGGCAAGGACCGGATCTCGGTCTTCATGCTGTCGCCGAAGGGGCGCATGAGCGCCTTCCAGCGGGCGCAGATGTTCTCGCTCGACGACGACAACATCCACAACATCGTGATCGACGGCGTGTTCGACGATTGCCAGAATCTCGTGAAGGCGCTCGCGGGCGACCTCGAGTTCAAGCGGACGCAGAACCTCGGCGCAGTCAACTCGATCAACCTCGCTCGCATCACCGCTCAGGTCGTGTACTACTTCTGGGCGTGGCTGCGCGCGACGGATGCGGGCGGATGGACCGAGGTGTCGTTCACCGTGCCGTCCGGCAACTTCGGCAACATCCTGTCGGGGTTCTTCGCCAAGCAGATGGGGCTCCCGATCCGCCGACTCGTGCTGGCCGCGAACGAGAACAACGTCCTCGACGAGTTCTTCCGCACGGGTGTGTATCGCCCGCGCAGCGCCGCGCAGACGCTCGCCACCTCAAGCCCGTCGATGGACATCTCGAAGGCGTCCAACCTCGAGCGCTTCATCTTCGAGCTGGTCGGGCGCGACGCGTCGCGCGTGGTGAGTGCGTGGAACGACCTCGACACGCAGGGCCACTTCGACTTCACCGCAGATCTCGCGCGCTTCGTCGACGAGTTCGGCATCGTCAGTGGCACGTCGACGCACGACGACCGCCTGGCGACCATCGCATCCGTCTACGAGACCACCGGCGACATCATCGATCCGCACACGGCCGACGGCGTCAAGGTCGCTCGCGAGTACGTGGAGCCGGGCGTGCCGATGCTGGTGCTGGAGACCGCCAAGCCGCAGAAGTTCGCCGAGACGATCCGCACGGCGATCGGCGTGGAGCTCGAGTACTCGCCCGAACTCCGCGCGATGCTGGACGCTCCTCAGCGCACCACCGAGATGGCCGACGACGAGCGCGAGCTGCGCGCCTTCATCGAGGCACACGCTCTGCGCTGAGGCCGGTCCGCCCTCGTCACTCGCGTCTCGCGCTCGGGGTCATTCCGAGTCGCCCTGCAGCATCCAGGGCACGCCGAAACGATCGACGAGCATCCCGAAGGTTCCGCCCCACGGTGCGGTGTCGAGCGGCATAGTGATCGCCGCACCGTCCGCGAGCGCGTCCCAGACCTCCTGCGTCCTCTGCGTCGAGTTGCCGCTGAGCGACACCGAGAACCCCTGCGGCGGTTCGAACGGCATCCCGTCAGGGGTGTCCGAAGCCATCAGCACCAGGCCATCGGGCGTCGTGAGCTGGGCGTGCATCACGAGGTCGCTCTGATCCGGGTTCTGGACCATGTCGGGGAACTCGCTGAACACGGTGATCTCGAGATCACCGCCGAGCACTCCCTGATAGAACTCCATCGCCTGCCGTGCCTCGGTGCGGAATGAGAGATAGGGATTGAGATTGGCCATGGCTGCCCCCAGCGCTGTCGGGCGGGACCGCCGTCGGCCCCGCTGCGGCCCAGTCTGCGCCGGGGGTCGGACATCCGCAAGGGCCACTCGCGCTCAGGCGGGGAGGGCCTTCACCGCGGCCGTCAGCACTTGAGGGACAGTCGGCACTCCCTCGGCGCGGAAGACCTCTGCGCCGGAGTCGTCACGGATGATGACGGTCGGCGTGAAGCGGATGTCGAGCGCTTCCGCGGCATCCGGCTCCCAGGCGACATCGATCTCGGTGACGGTCGCGTCGGGAAGGTAGCGCACGGCGTCCGCCACGACCGAGCGGGTGCGCGAGCACGCGCCACAGAACGCGGATGTCACGAGCGTCAGTTCCATGGCTCTCCTCTCGGCTCTGGAGGTGCAACCCCGCTCCGTCTCGCCGTGTTCCCGCGCGGCGATCAGACCTCGGCGCGTCGATGAGGCCAGGGTCGTGACGGTCAGTCGGACGACGGGGCGGCCCGGGGGTGCAGCAGTCCCGAGATCGCGCCCAGTGCGGCTCCGACGAGGGTGTCGACGATGCGCTCCCAGGCGACGTCCATCGAACCGATCTCGCCGGTCGCCGCGCCCGTCAGCAGCAGCACCAGGGGAGTGATGAAGACCAGAGCGAGGGCGTAGTGCCTCACGACCACCAGCTCGATCGTGAACTGCAGCGCGCCCAGCAGCAGTGCCAGCCAGAGACCCGAGGGGTGCAGCAGCGCGAGCAGCGCGTAGAGGCCGGCGCCGACCACGGTTCCGAGCATGCGATGGAGTCCCCGCTCGACGGCGGCGCGACGGGCGGCGGCCACGCCGATGACTGCGACCGCCGACCCCACGATCCAGTACGTCCGGGTGGGGTCGATCACCAGTCCCAGGAGGACGCCGACGACGGCGACGATCGCGACCCGGATGACCAGCATGCGCGAATCGGGCGTGAACGCCGGGCCGGGCAGCAGTTCACGAAGCGGCCGAGGGGACATCGCGCGCGCTCGCGGGAGCAGGAGCGGCGCCATCGCGATCAGATAGGAGAACGCGCATCCGGCCGCGAGAGCGCCGATGTAGGTCAGGGGCGCCAGGGGCGAGCTCGAGATCACGTGAGCCGACAGACCGAAGACCAGCACGAAGAAGAGCGGTCCGGGTGGGCCGAGGCGGAAGCCGAACGCCAGCGCCGCGCTCACCACCGCGACCACCACGACGCCGGTGCTCACGAGCCAGGCGTTCGCAGAGACGGCGACCCCGAGAGCGGCGCTGATGATCAGACCCGCGGCGACGAACGGCAGGATCCTCGCCCGATCGATCACCGGCGCAGTGCCGGCGAAGAGCACCGTGAAAGCGCCCGACGCCGCGACATAGCCGAGCGACGGCTGCCCGAGCATGGTCATAACGGCGATCGGCACCGCGATGCCCAGCGCCGCCTGGGTGGCGAGATGCCAGCGCGGACCGCGCTTGGGTGCCAGGGCGAACAGGCTCATCCCTCCATTCTCTCGCGGCGGCGCGGCGCAGCCTGACCGGCGACGGGCCGGAATGGCGGTGGCGGGCGAGAATCGGCCCGGCGATACGATGGCCGTCGTGACCGAACCCCGCCCCGGAATCGCCGAACGGCTGTCGCAGATGATCCGACTGCCGACCGTGTCAGCCGAGCTCGAGGAGCGGGGGAGCGAGCCGTTCGAGTCGTTCGTCACGCTGATCGCGCAGCTCTACCCGCTCGTCCATGAGCACCTCGTTCTGGAACGGCACACCGACTTCGGGCTGCTCTTCCACTGGACGGGGAGGGATGCCGGGGCCGAGCAGCCGGTCGTGCTGATGGCGCACTACGACGTGGTCCCCGTGGACGAGAGCGACGCGTGGACGCATCCCCCGTTCGACGGGGTCATCGCCGACGGGGTCGTCTACGGCCGAGGCGCTCTCGACGACAAGGGTCCACTGATCGTCGTGCTCGAGGCGGTCGAGAATCTCCTCGCCGACGGGTTCGTCCCCGCGCGAGACGTCTACCTGTCGTTCGGTGGCAATGAGGAGACCTACGGGCACGCGGCCGAGGAGATCGCCCGTGTGCTCCGCGAGCGCGGCATCGTCCCGTGGCTCGTGGTCGACGAGGGCGGCGCGGTCGTCGATGCGCCGCTTCCTTTCGTCCCCGGGCGAGCGGCGATGATCGGCGTCGGCGAGAAGGGTGTCATGACGATCACGCTCTCGGCGCGCGGCGAGGGCGGTCACGCATCGGCCCCGCCCTCTCGCACGGCCGTCCGGAGGGTGGCGAGGGCCGTCGATCGGCTCGGTCCCCGCACGTTCCGACCGCGTCCGTCGAAGGCGATCGGCCGGATGCTGTCGCAGCTCGGAGCCCAGACCCCCGGTTCCGCGGGGCACCTGCTGCGGCTGCTCGGCTCGGCCCCGCTGGTGACCGGTCAGGTCTTCGCGGCGCTCGGCGGGGAGCCCGCAGCGCTCGTGCGCACCACGGTGGCTCCGACCATGCAGTCGGGCGGCACAGCGGCGAACGTGCTGCCGTCGCAGGCGTCTGCGACGGTGAATCTGCGCATCGCGCTGGGCGAGACGACCCAGCAGACGGTGCTGCGGGTGCGTCGGCGCATCCGCGATCCGCTCATCACCGTCTCCGTCGTGGAAGCGAGCGAGCCCTCGCCCGAATCTGCGACCGACAACGACCAGTTCGCGCTGCTCGCGGACGCGCTCGCAGTCTCGCATCCGGGCGTCCCCGCCGTGCCGTACGTGATGATGGCGGCGACGGATTCCCGACACTTCCACCGCTTCGCCCCCGCCGTCTACCGCTTCGCGCCGCTCGACATGTCGAACGCGCAGCGTGCGTCGATCCACGGCGTCGACGAGAACGTCGAGATCGCTGCGCTCGAGCGAGGGGAGCGGTTCCATCGGGCCCTCCTCGAGCGGCTAGGGTGATCCCGACCCTCCGCGGGCGTCTCGGCGCCCGACCCAGCCTTTTCACCGAGGAGCCGCGATGACGCGCACCCGCACTCTGGGAACCCTCGCCACCGTCGTCGGCTTCCTCGCCTTCGTCGAGTTCACCAGCGGCGTGCTGCAGGGCTACTACACGCCCATGCTCACCGACATCGCGCGTCACCTGGGCATCCACGACGCCGACGTGAACTGGCTCGAGGGCACGCAGCTCATGCTCTCTGCGCTGGTCGTGCCGGCGTTCGCGAAGCTCGGCGACATGGTCGGCCACAAGCGGATGCTGCTCATCTCGACGGCGCTCACCGCGGCTGCGGCACTCATCCTGCCCTTCACCGACTCGTTCCCCGTGTTCCTGATCGGCTGGACGCTGATGGGGTTCTACGTCGTCTGGCTGCCGCTCGAGATCGCGCTGATCTGGTCGCGGTCGCGTCGCATGGAGGGGCGCTCGTCGATCACAGCGAAGGCCGCCGGCCTGCTGGTCGCCGCGCTCGAAGGCGGCGCCATCATCGGTGCTCTCGCCGGTGGCGCTCTGATCGATGCGCTGCCGCTGACCGTGGTGCTGCTGATCCCCGCCGTGCTCATCGTCGTCTGCTTCTTCGTGATCCTGTTCGGGGTGAAGGAATCGCCCGATCCGACGGGCGGTCGCTTCGACACGGTCGGCGTCGTGCTGATCTCGCTCGCCCTGATCTGCTTCACGGGTGGCCTGAGCCTGCTCCGCCTCGAGGGCGGTCTCGTCAACCCGTGGTCGTGGGCCGTCGTCATCCTCGGTCTCGTGCTCGTCATCCCGTTCGTGCTGTGGGAGCTGCGCTGTGACGATCCGCTGATCGACGTGCGCATGTTCCGCTCGCCGGCGCTCGGCCCGGTCTTCCTCACCGCAGGTCTGTTCGGCGTGAGCGTGCTCGGCGCCCAGGCGCCGCTGTCGACGTTCGCGCGCACAGATCCGGGCGTCTACGGCTACGGCCTCGGAACCACAGGTTTTGCGACGTCCCTGATCATCGGCCTGTATCTCATCGCGATGATCGCCGGTGCGCTGCTCTTCCCGGTCATCGCTCGTCTGCTGAGTCCGCGGATCACGCTGATGGGCGCATCCCTGCTCGTCGGCGTCGGGTTCCTGCTCTTTCTGCCGTTCCACGATTCGTACCTGCAGGTGGTGACCAACATGGTCATCGTCGGACTCGGCTCGGGAGCCCTGGTGGCGGCTCTTCCCGCGGCCGCGGCGTCGGCGGCTCCCGCGACGCAGACGGGTGTCGCGACGGGGCTCACCAACTCGGTCAAGACGGTGGGCGGAGCGATCGCCTCGTGCGTCTTCGGGATCGCGCTCCTGAACGGGGCGAGCGGTGCCGTGGAGGGCACGGCGGGATCCTTCGCCGGCTACATCACCGTGTGGGTGGTCTGCGGTGTGACGGCGCTCGTCGCCGCCGCCATCCTCGTGTTCGTCCCGAAGACGGCCTTCACCGACCGGGCGGATGCGGAGGCGATCGCCGCACCGATCGCCTGAGAAGCCGACGCGCCGATGTCAGTCGCGGTCGAGCCCGAAGGAGCGCTTGACGACGGCCTGCATGTCACGGTCGAGTCCGTCTATGCGCGTGCTCACCGCGTCGAAGCGGGCGTTCATCTCGCCGCGCAGGCCGCCGATCTGGGCGTTCATCTCGCCGCGCAGGCCGCCGATCTCGGCGCGCATCTCTCCGCGCAGACCGCCGATCTCGGCGCGCACGACGCGGACGAACAGGGTCGAGACGACCGTCAGCATTCCGAACATCAGCGCGGTGAAGCACCCGATCATGGTCCAGATCTGAGCGTCGTTCATGAGGTGCACCGTGTCATCCTCGCATCGTTCCAGGCGGGAAACCGGAATCGGAGGCGTTGTATACCGCCATCCGAAGCATGTGAGCAAGTCATGCTCCGGCATCGCTGTGCAGGAAGGCCGGGCTCACCAGGCGGCGAGCGCGGTCGTCACGCGGACTCGCGCGGAGGGTTGTACATGAACTCGATCCGGATGCCGTCGGCGTCCTCGACGAAGGAGGCGTAGTAGCGCTCGGTGTACCGCGGGTACTCCTTGGGCTCTCGCACCGGCGACCAGCCCGCATCCAGCGCGATCCTGTGGAGGCGGTCGACCTCGTCTCGCGTGGGCGCAGAGAATGCGATGTGCTGCCAGCCGACGCGACCGTGACGATGCGGGGCCGAGTCCTCGTCCCAGGCGTACAGGATGATCTCGGTCTCGTCGCCGTTGTTCCACGAGATCGAGTGATCGTCCTCGCCGCCGCTCTGATAGCCGAGCGCCGTCAGCACGGGATGGAACTGCGTGCGACCGCGTTCGAGGTCATTGACGGTGATGCCCAGGTGATCCAGAAGAGCCATGCGTTCAGTCTCCCAGGCGACGCACGCGCGGCACTAGTGCGGCGCGTGATACTCGGCCTCGCCTCGCTTCCAGTAGCCCTTGACCACCGCGTTCCCGCCGCAGACGCCCCATCGGCCGAGCAGCGCGCGGCCGGGCCTCACGACCGACTGCTCGGCCGCGATGAACACGAACGGGTCGTCGCCGACCGAATCGGCGGCAGTCAGTCCGTCGAGGAACGCGATGAGGGCCGAGCCTTCGGCGGCGTCGCCCCGGTGCAGCCACTCGACCTCGACCGGTGCATCGATGTCGAGCTCCCGGCCGGCGGAGAACGTCTCGACGACGATGCGCGCGGGCACCCCGCTGGGGATCATCCGGGCGAAGCGTCGGATCGCCGGGATGGCGGTCTCGTCCCCGACGAGCAGCCAGGACTCGGGGCTTCCGCTGAGCACGGCCGAGCCGCGCGGGCCTCCGACTCCGATCGATGAGCCGAGCGGAGCGGTCGCTGCCCACGGGGCGCCGACGCCCGCGTCGCCGTGCACCGCGAACTCCACGTCCAGCCAGTCGTCGCCCCAGGCGAGAGGTGTGTACTCACGACTCGGTGCGGCCCGCATCTGCTCGACCGACTCCACGGGGCCGGAGGGGAAGAAGAGGCGCATGTGGTCGTCGCAGCCGGGGGAGTCGAAGCCCTCGAGGTCGCTGCCGCGGAGTCGGACGCGCACGTAGCCCGGGGACAGCCACTCACGGTCGGCGAGTGCGACGGTGCGGAAGCGGAGATCGAGGCTTCGGCGCTCGAGGGAGAAGCCGGATTTCGTATCGCTCATAAAGTAAGGCTAACCTATCTTCGAAGCCGACTTAGGGCAGCCTAAGTCGGCTGTCCCGCGCCGTTCCCGCGCACCCACCACCGCAGAACAGGAGTCTCTCCATGTCCATGCCCAGAATCCTCACCGCCACGAGCGTCGGTCTCGTCGGCCTCCTCGCGCTTGCCGGCTGCGCCTCCGGCTCCGAGGTCGAGACCGACGAGACCGCAGCCGCAGCAGACTCGGTCACCGTCGAGGACAACACCGGATCGCACGAGATCGCCACGCCGCCGGCATCCGTCGTGGCACTGGACAACCGCACGTTCCAGACCCTCTCCGACTGGGGAGTGGAGCTCTCCGCGGGCGCGGTCGCGCTCATGCCGGACACCGTGTCGTACCTCGACGACGACTCGATCGTCGACATCGGCCTCCACAGCGAGCCCGACCTCGAGGCGATCGTCGCCGTCGAGCCCGATCTCATCATCAGCGGCCAGCGATTCACCCAGCACAACGAGGCGATCGCCGAACTCGTGCCGGACGCCACGATCATCGACCTCGAGCCGCGCGAGGGCGAGCCCTTCGACGAGGAGCTCAAGCGCCAGACCCTCACGCTCGGCGAGATCTTCGGAAAACAGAGCGAGGCGCAGGCGCTCGTCGACGACTTCGACGCAGCCGTCGAACGGGCCAAGGCCGCGTACGACGACGCCGACACCGTCATGGCCGTGAACACCTCGGGCGGCGAGATCGGCTACCTCGCGCCGACCGTCGGCCGCTCGCTCGGGCCGATCTACGACATCCTCGGGCTGACCCCGGCCCTCGAGGTCGATGACGCCTCCGACGATCATCAGGGCGACGACATCTCGGTCGAGGCGATCGCGGCCTCCAACCCCGACTGGCTTCTCGTGCTCGACCGCGACGCGGTGTTCGCCGCCGAGACCCCCGACTACGTGCAGGCGTCCGAGATCCTCGAGAGCTCGGAGGCGCTCGCGGGCGTCACGGCCGTCGCCGATGACCAGATCGTCTACATGCCCACCGACACCTACCTCAACGAGGGCATCCAGACGTACACCACGTTCCTCGAGGACCTCGCCGACGCGCTCGAGGCCGCCCAGAAGTAGGGCCGACCGGCGGCATCCGCTCCAGGGCGGATGCCGCCGTCCGGCGTCGCATGATGACCCGCACCGCATCCTCCACCGAGTCGCCGCGCACCGTTCGTCGGCTCTTCGACGTGAAGCTGCTCATCGGCATCCTCGTCGTCGTCGCACTCCTGATCGTGTCGCTCTTCACGGGCGTGTACGACATCGCAGGAGCCGCCGACGGCGCGGAGATGTTCCAGATCACCCGCGTGCCGCGCACGATCGCCCTCGTCCTCGCGGGGGCCGCCATGGCGATGGCGGGACTCGTGATGCAGCTCCTCACCCAGAACCGATTCGTCGAACCCACGACCACCGGCACCACCGAGTGGGCGGGGCTCGGCCTGCTGACCGTCATGGTGCTCGTGCCGAACCCGTCGATCCCCCTGCGGATGGCGGGCGCCATCGTCGCGGCCTTCATCGGCACGATGGTCTTCTTCGCATTCCTGCGCCGGGTCTCGCTCCGGTCGTCGCTCATCGTCCCGATCGTCGGGATCATGCTCGGAGCGGTCGTCGGATCCGTGTCGACGTACTTCGCGCTCGTCACCGACTCGCTGCAGGCGATCGGCGTCTGGTTCGCCGGAAGCTTCACCTCGGTGCTGCGCGGGCAGTACGAGATGCTGTGGATCGTCGCCCTCGTCGGAGTCGTCGTCTTCATCGTCGCCGACCGGCTCACGATCGCCGGGCTGGGGGAGGAGATCGCCACCAACGTCGGCGTGAACTACGACAGGGTCATCCTGCTCGGCACCGCGCTGATCGCTGTCACCACCGGAGTCGTGACCGTCGTCGTCGGGAACCTTCCGTTCCTCGGTCTGATCGTGCCCAACATCGTCTCGATGGTCCGCGGCGACGACCTGCGCAGCAACCTGCCGTGGGTGTGCCTTCTCGGGATCGCGATCGTCACGGTCTGCGACATCATCGGACGGACGATCATCATGCCGTTCGAGGTGCCGGTCTCGCTGATCCTCGGGATCGTCGGTGCGGTCGTCTTCATCCTCCTCCTGCTGAGGCAGCGTCGTCGTGGCTAGCGTGACGGCGACCGATACCCGCGTCTCGGGAGCATTCACGACTCCGCGCGCACGGCGGCGGTACGTCATCGTGCTGGGCGTGCTCGTGGTGCTCTCCGTGCTCTTCGCCTTCGCCCTGCTCGCCTGGGACAACCCGATGCCGATCGGATCGCCGGGGTTCTGGCGCATCGCGAAGCTCCGCGTGACGAACGTGACCGTGATGGCGGTCGTCGCGGTGGCGCAGGCGATCGCGACCGTGAGCTTCCAGACGGTCACCAACAACCGCATCATCACCCCGTCGATCATGGGGTTCGAGTCGCTCTATCGGGTCGTGCAGACGACCACGGTGTACCTGTTCGGCGTCGCGGGACTGGTGGCGACCCAGGGGGTGTGGCAGTTCGGTCTGCAGGTCGTCATCATGGTCGGTCTCG
This sequence comes from Microbacterium sp. NPDC089320, assembly GCF_040684875.1. Lineage (NCBI taxonomy): Bacteria > Bacillati > Actinomycetota > Actinomycetes > Micrococcales > Microbacteriaceae > Microbacterium > Microbacterium sp. NPDC089320. Next base: position 475,534 of record NZ_JBFBGY010000003.1, on the reverse strand, counting down.
CGATGGCGCTGTACGGATGGCTGCTGTCGGGGCGCTACGGAAACCTGCAGATCATGCTCCTGATCGGGATCATCATCGGGGGAGGTCTCGGCGCGATCTCGACCTTCATGCAGCGGCTGCTCACGCCGAGCGAGTTCGACGTGCTGGCGGCTCGGCTGTTCGGCAACATCTCGAACGCCGACGCCTCGTACCTGCCGCTCGCGATCCCGCTGTGCGTCGCCGCATCCGCACTGCTGTGGCTGCGGGCGCGGCGGCTGAACGTCCTCGCGCTCGGACCCGATGTGTCTCGCTCGCTCGGACTCGACCACCGGCGCGAGCTCTACATCGTGCTGTTCCTCGTCGCCGTGCTGATGGCGACCTCGACCGCGCTGGTCGGCCCGATGACGTTCCTGGGCTTTCTCGTCGCGACCCTCGCCTACCAGTTCGCCGACACGCACGATCACCGGCTCATCTTCCCCGTGGCGGTGCTCACCGCCTTCACGATCCTCGCCGGAGCGTATTTCGTCATGAAGAACGTCTTCTATGCGCAGGGCATGGTGTCGATCCTCATCGAGATCGTCGGCGGAACCGTGTTCCTCATCGTCATCCTCAGAAAGGGCAGACTGTGATCACACTCGACGGCGTTCGCCGCGACTACAGCGACGAGGTCGCGATCGGCCCGGTGGATCTGCGGATCCCGACCGGCGGCATCACGGCTCTGATCGGCCCGAACGGCGCGGGGAAATCGACCCTGCTGACGATGATCGGCCGACTCGGCGGCATGGACGCCGGCGCGATCGAGATCGCCGGATACGACGTGGCGACGACGAAGTCGAAGGACCTCGCCAAGATCGTCTCCGTGCTGCGGCAGGAGAACCACTTCGTCACCCGCCTCACCGTGCGCCAGCTGGTGGGTTTCGGGCGCTTCCCGCATTCTCAGGGACGGCTGACCGTGGCCGACGAGGAGATCATCAGCAGGGCGATCGACTTCCTCGATCTCGGAGACCTCGAAGGGCGGTATCTCGACGAGCTCTCCGGGGGCCAGCGGCAGCGCGCATACGTCGCGATGGTCCTGGCCCAGGACACCGAGTTCGTGCTGCTCGACGAGCCGCTCAACAACCTCGACATGAAGCACGCGGTGCAGATGATGAAGCACCTGCGTCGAGCGGCCGAGGAACTGGGTCGCACGATCGTCATCGTGGTGCACGACATCAACTTCGCGGCGCACTACGCCGACCACATCTGCGCCATGAAGCACGGCGCCGTCGTCGAGTTCGGGTCGCCGGCCGAGATCATGACCGGCGACGTGCTCACCCGTGTCTTCGACACACCGGTGCAGGTGGTCGAGGGGCCGTCCGGTCCGTTGGCGGTCTACTACTGACGCTCAGAGCTCGACGCCGTGGTCCTCGTCGTTCACGCCGGAGTTGTGTCCCCGACGGGATTCGTAGCCGATGAACCAGCCGAGCCAGACGATCGCGGCGAGCAGGATGCCGAGCCAGACGTTCTGGAAGATCAGGCCGACCACGACACCGACGATCAGAAGCCCTGCCGTGACGGAGAAGCGGAGCGCGTTGCGGGACATGGCCTCAGCCTAGGGGCGATCCGCGCATCGCGGCAGGGTCAGCGACCGCGATGGTCTTCGGGGGAGAACCGCGGACCCCGACGTGGCTCGCTCACTCTGCTCGCGAAGATGAGGCGGATCACGCGCTGCCGATGCCCCGCCCACGGGGCGAGCAGCTCGAGCATCCCGTCGTCATCGGTGCGATGGCCGGTCAGGGCGTAGCCCACCTGATGAGCCAGGTGGTAGTCCCCGACGCTCACGGCGTCGGGATCGCCGAGCGCCCTGATGCGCGTCTCGGCCGAGGTCCAGACGCCGACGCCCGGCAGGCTGGTGAGCACGCGATCGCGCTCCTCGCCCGTGGGGGCGGACAGAAGGGCGCGGGACACGCTCTCGGCGCGCTCAGCGGCTCGCACGACGGTCTTCGACTGGGGCGGCTGCACGGCGACCCGATGCCAGTCCCACGAGGGGATGCGGCGCCACTGCGCGGCGGCGGGGGCCGTGTACATCGGCCTCGGGGTCGGACCGGGTGCGCGTTCGCCGAACTTGGTGACGAGCTGTCTCCACGCGCGGAAGGCCTCGAGGCCGGTGACCTTCTGCTCGATGATCGCGCACGCGAGAGCGTCGAACACGACGCCGGTGCGCGCCATCCGGATGCCGACCGACCGCCGCGCCACGTCCGCGATCAGCGGGTGGGGCGAGGGGTCGAAGCCGGTGGGGTCGTCGCTCGCGCCGCACAGCTCGGGGACGCTGTCGAGCGCGTGCTCCGCTCCGCCACCCCATGCCGTGGCGATGATCTCTCCGCCGCGGGCTCTCAGCGCGAGTGTCGCAGGGCCGAGCGGAGTCCGCAGCGTGCGCCAGATGACCGGACCGTCGAACACCATGGTCGGGTCGCCGGGTCCGCGTCGCAGCATGCCGACCGTCGCGCGGAGATCGACGGGCGCGGCCGGCCGGTACACGGTCTCGCGCGGGCTGCTGTGCGCAGCCGCGTCGGCGGCTCCGGCATCCGCGGTCAGGGTCATGCGCCCACCATACGTGGCGGGGCTGACACTCCGGTCAGAAGCGGTCGGGCGAGGGGGTTCCGTGGCCGTAGCGGATGACGACGTCGGCGTGGCGGTCGAAGCGGTAGCCGATGCCCCGCACGGTGCGGACGATGTCCTCGTAGCGGCCGAGCTTGGCCCGCAGACGCCGCACGTGCACGTCGATCGTGCGCTCGCCGGGGGTCTCGTCGTCCTGCGCCTGCCAGAGGGCGGAGACGAGCTCGCTGCGCTCGATCGTGCGTCCCTCGCGGAGCACGAGGTACTGCAGCAGCTCGAACTCCTTGTAGGTGAACGCCGCGGACTCGCCGTCGATCAGCACCCGCTTGCGCGAGATGTCGACCACGACGCCGCCCTCTGCGTCTGTCGTCTCCTCTTCGGCAGCGGCCTTGGTGCGTGCGATCGCACCCGGCTCGTGCAGTGCGAGACGCACGACGTCGAGGTCGCGGCCGCCCGAGCCGTGCGGAGCGAGTGCAACCGTGGCGTGGGTCTCGGCACCCGGGGCGAGCTCGGCGAGGGTGCGGCGCAGCGCGTCGACGAGGAGCGGGAGGCTGACGCCCGCCTCTGCGGCCTTGATCTCGTCGAGGCCGACGTACAGGGCGAATCCTCGCGGCGAGCGGACGGCGGGAAGATCTGCGTCGAGCGGTGCGGCGGCGGGCTCCGACGAGACGGTGCGGACGGCGGTAGCGGTGGGACGCTCGAGAAGTGCGATGTTCGACATGATGATGTAGTCCTCAGGACGTGAGCCGGAAGGAGGCTCTGATGCGTTGCATGAATGACCGGGCGAGCCGGGAAGCGAGCACAGGGTGGGTGCTCGGAGACCAGTCCTCGCAGATCGCGAGAAGTCAGGTCAGACGGGGTGGCTGTTCGTTCAGCGACACATTCGGCAACACATGCCAACGCGACCGGGCATCATCATCCCGGCAGTCCTGTTCGCCTCCTGGGCGGACAAAGGGCTTGCGTTGGTAGTCATGGGGGGATTATGTCCGAAGAAGTCCGCGCGTGTCAAAACGGCCGCCGGTCGGGGAGCGAGGCGTAACGTGGAGAAGGTGACCACTTCGACTCTCGCTGCCGGCTTCATCCTCACTGATGAGAAGGACGCGTCGCGGTACACGCTGACCCGCGACGGGCAGCTCGTCAGCGTGCTCGACTACCGTGACGACGGACGCACGATCGCGCTGACGAGAGCCTTCACCATCCCGACTTTCCGCGGGCACGGCTATGCGGGCGTCGTCGTCGAGGGGGCGGTCGCAGACATCGAGAAGCGCGCAGATCGCAAGGTCGACGCGGTGTGCTGGTACGTCTCCGACTGGTTCCAGGCGCACCCCGAGCACGCTTCCCTGCTGCGCTCGCGCTGACCTCTGCCCGTGTGACGCTCTGTTACACGGGGTGTCCTGCCAGGATGAAGGCATGAAACTCGCAGAGGCACTCACCGCCCGCGCCGATCTGCAGCGTCGCATCGAGCAACGGCGCGCGCGCATCACCGCGAATGCCAGGTATCAGGAGGGGGAGGAGCCGGCGGAGGATGCATCGGCTCTGCTCGTCGAGGCGGACGCCGCTCTGGCGCAACTCCGAGACCTGATCAGGCGCATCAACGCGACCAACTCCCGGCTCGACCTCGGCACGGACGGGACGATGACGGATGCGCTCGCTGCCCGGGACGTGCTCCGTCTGCAGCATTCCCTGCTGGCGGATGCCGCCGCTGCGGCATCCGGGGCGAACGAGCGGTTCCCCCGACAGATGCGGTCGGAGCTGCGCCAGATCTCCGCGCTCCCCGTCGGCGAGCTGCGTGCGGACGCGGATGCGGTGGCGCAGGAACTGCGCGAACTCGACAACCGGATCCAGCAGGCGAACTGGTCGCATGATCTGACGGAGTAGCGGACGGAAGTCGGTAGTCACGACGAGGCGGGCACAACCCCAGCCGGAGGGGCAATTCCGGCACATGTCGGGCGGAGGGCAGCCCAGATCCGCATCGCGCAGCCCCGCACCCCGCACATGTGACCGCGCATCGCGCATGTCGCATCACCACGTGCCGATCGTCGTGACGAGGGTGGGTCAGGGGACCTTCCGTTAGCAGTCGCGGCGCCTACCTCAGGGTGGGTGCCATGACGTCCGTTCCGCGCCGGATCGCCCGGATCCGTCGCGGGGAACGGACGTCACGGCACGCCTCGGCCCGAATGTCGGTGGGGGTTCGTAGCGTGTGAGTATGCGAATCCTGCACACCTCCGACTGGCACATCGGCCGCACCTTCCATGGCAACTCGACCATGGACGCGCTGGCCGAGGTGCTCGAGGCGCTCACGGTGCAGGTTAGCGAGCACTCGGTCGATGTCGTCATCGTCGCGGGCGACGTGTTCGACTCGGCGACACCCGCCGGCCCCGCCTACACGCTTCTCGGCGACGCGCTCGTCGCTCTGCACGAGACGGGGGCCCGCGTCATCGTCACGAGCGGAAACCACGATTCCGCCGCCCGTCTGGGGTTCCAGGCCCGACTGCTCCGCGACGGCATCCACGTGCTGACGGATCCGCTCGCGATCGGCACCCCGGTGACGGTCCTCGATGCCGACGGCCCCGTGCACTTCTTCGGCATCCCCTACCTCGAGCCTGCGATCGTCCGGCAGCACTGGAGCGGCGCCGAACTGCGCACGCAGGCCCAGACGCTCGCACACGCCATGGACCTCGTGCGCGGCGGGATGGCCGAGCACGTCGGCCGGTCGGTCGCGATCGCCCACTGCTTCTCCGCGGGGGTCGACGCCACGGTGGGCTTGGAGCGCGAGGTGCGGCAGGGCGGCCTCGACCTCGTGCCGCTGACGGTGTTCGACGGACCCGACTACGTCGCGCTCGGTCACATCCACGGGCGCCAGCAGGTCAGCGAGCGCGTCCGCTACTCCGGCGCTCCGCTGCACTACAGCTTCGGCGAGCAGAACAAGCCGCGCGGATCGTGGCTGGTCGAGCTCGATGCGACCGGACTCGCCTCGGTCGAGTGGCTCGATCTTCCCGTGCCGCGCCGGCTCGTCACGCTCACGGGCACCCTCGACGAGATCCTGTCGTCCGAGAACGTCGCGGCCCACGCAGGCGACTGGGTCTGCGCGGTCTACACCGACGCTCTCGCCCAGACAGAGCCGATGCGCAGACTTCGCGAGCGGTACCCGCACTGCGCGATGGTGCAGCACCAGCCGTCCGAGAACTCCGAGACGATCGAGCGGTCGTACGTCGAGCGATTGCGCGGCGCGGTGACCGATCCCGAACGCATCGAGGCCTTCCTCGAACACGTCCGCTCAGGGCACGGGGCGACGGAGCGCGAGGCGGAGTTGATCCGCGACGTGCTCGATGACCGCGTCCGTGCAGAAGCCCTCGTCTAGAAGGCGCCCTGATGCAGCTTCACCTCCTCGAGGTCGAGGGTTTCGGCCCGTTCCGTGACCGTCAGGTCGTGGACTTCGATGCCTTCGCCGACGATGGCATCTTCCTGATCGCCGGGCGCACGGGAGCCGGCAAGTCCAGCATCCTCGACGCCGTCTGCTTCGCTCTCTACGGCGGGGTGCCGCGGTACGAGGGCGGCGAGAAGCGGCTGCGCAGCGACCACTGCGAGCCCGACGACGTGACCGAGGTCGTCGTCGAGTTCAGCACTCCGGCCGGCCGATACCGCGTCACGCGTTCGCCCGAGTACGAGCGGCCGAAGAAGCGTGGCGGCGGGATGACGGTGCAGTCGGCGGCCGTGCAGCTCGACACGCTGGTCGGCGGCGAATGGATCGGGCTCGCCGCGAAGGAGCGCGAGGCCGCGTACGAACTCGACGAGATCCTGCAGCTCAGCCGCGAGCAGTTCCTCCAGGTGATCCTGCTCGCCCAGAACCGTTTCTCGGAGTTCCTGCTCGCCGGCAGTCGTGAGCGGCAGGCGCTGCTGCGACGGCTGTTCGGCACCGAGCGGTTCGAAGACGTGCAGACGCGCTTCGACGAGCGACGCAGGGCGGCGGAGCGCGCTCTCGGATCTCGTCTCGCCGCCGTGTCGGCCCGACTCGACGAAGGCGAGCGCCTGGTCGACAACGCCGACCTCGGGCATGACACCGACGCGCCGGGAGGCGGCGCGACCCCGGGCGAGTCCGAGCCTCTGGTGCTGACGACGGACGAGCGTCTCGACCGTCTGCGTCGTGCTCAGGCCCGGGCCGACTACCGCGCCGAGCGTCGCGCGGCGGAGCGCATCGACGCCGAGAAGGAGTCGGATGCCGCCGATGCCGCGCTCGCGGTGGTGCGAGATGAGCAGAGGGCGCAGACCGAGCGTGACCGCGCGAGGGCAGCGCTCGATCGTCTGGATGCGGAGGAGCCGCAGATCGCACATGCGCGTACGGAGCTCCATGACGCGCGGACGGCAGAGCTGCTGCGCGGCCCGATCTCGGCGGCGGCCGCGGCGTCTTCTGCACTCCGTGCGGCGATGGAGGTCGAGCAGCGCGCACGTGCCAAGTGGGCGGCTCACGGCATCGTCGCGGACGATCTCGCGGAATGGGCCGCTGAGCGCACGAGGCAGACCGGAACATGGCAGCGCGCGGCCGAGCTGGAGACGTCGGCGTCAGCGCTCGAGGCCGAGCTCGCCGCAGCCGCTGAGGCGGTGGCGGCGGCGACCGCGCGCATCGAGGCCGCAGAGGCGGATCGCGTCGCTCTTCCTCGACAGCTCGAACAGCTCACTCTGGAGCGCGATGCGGCGAGGCAGCGTGCCGATCGCGTCGGAGATCTGGCCGCGGCGCGCGATACCGCCGCCGTGCGGCACGCCGCGGCGCTCGAGGCCGAGCGCCTCGCTGCCGACCGCGTCGCCGCGGATCGAGAACTCGCCGGCGCCAGCGCCGAGTTGGCCGCTGCCCAGACGGCTCTGGCTCAGCTCAGACAGAGGCGCCTCGACGGCTTCGCGGGAGAGCTCGCAGCGTCTCTGCACGACGGCGAGGCGTGTCCGGTGTGCGGATCCTCTGAGCATCCCGCTCCTGCCGTGCATGCGGATCCGGTGTCGGCTGAAGACGTGGACGAGGCCGAGATCGAGCGCGACACGATCGCCCAGCGTGAGCGGGAAGCGACGGAACGGGTCTCCGGACTGCGGGCAGAGCTCGCCGCCGCCGTCAGCAGGGCCGAGCGTCGAACAGTCGACGAGGCTGCCGCAGAGCTGCAGGAGGCCACCGCAGCACACGCGCAGAGCATCGAGGCCTCCGAACTGCGAACCGCCCTCGAGAAGCAGCGCGACGCACTGATCGACCGCATCCGCCAGCTCGACAGCGATCGTGAACGTGACTCCGCCGCGCTGGCCGCCGCACGCGAGGCGCACTCCCTCGTCGCGCAGCGCGTCGCCGACGCAGGTCAAGCCATCTCCGACGCGAGAGGACCGTTCGAATCCGTGGCCGCGAGGCTGGCCGCCACACTCGACGAGGTCGAGGCAGCGCTGGCGCTCGCCGAGGCGTCGGCGGAACGAGAGCGCAGAGCGCAGGCGGCGACTGCGGTGATCCTTGAGCGGGACGCCGCACTCGACGCGTCGGAATTCGACGACGAGGCCGCTGTCGAGCAGGCTGTGCGATCCGCCGCGTCTCAGACCGCACTCGAGAGCCGGATCACACAGCATGCCGTGCTCAGGGAGAAGGAGCGTGCCATCCTTCTCGACCTCGAGCTGCGTACGCTGCCCGAGGAGCCGATCGATGTCGGTCCCGCCGAGACGCGGTCGGTCTCCGCTCGGCAGCGTTGGTCGGCAGCGGTCGACGACGCAGGCCGAGCTGCCGGTGTGGCGGAGCAGCTGACGGCGCTCATCGAGGCCGCCGCCGCGGAGCACGCACGCACCGCCGAGGATGCCGCCGAGTACGAGGTCCTGCAGAATCTGGCCGACACCATCGCCGGTCGAGGTGCGAACACACGCAAGATGACCCTCGAGACGTTCGTGCTCGCCGCGGAGCTCGAGGAGATCGTCGAGGCGGCCAATCGACGCCTCGGCGACATGTCGACCGGGCGCTACCAGCTGCGTCACTCCGACGCGCTCGCCGCGCGGGGAGCAGCATCCGGGCTCGGGATCGTCGTGTTCGACGCGTTCACCGGCCAGACGAGGCCCGCCCAGTCCCTGTCAGGAGGCGAGACCTTCCTGAGTTCCCTCGCCCTCGCCCTCGGGCTCGCCGAGGTCGTCACGGCGCGAGCCGGCGGCATCCGTCTTGACACCCTCTTCATCGACGAGGGCTTCGGATCGCTCGACGGCGACACCCTCGACGTCGCGATGCGCACCCTCGACGAACTCCGACAGGGCGGGAGGACCGTCGGGGTCATCAGCCACGTCGAGGCCATGCAGGAGCAGATCCCCGCGCAGCTCTCGGTGCGGGCGACGCCGAACGGACCGAGTGTGATCGAGACGCGCTGAGACCCAGCGCAGCCGCGGAGCCTGTTCTCAGACGCCGTACTCTCGTCTGATCACCTCGCGCAGCTGCACACTGCACCGGGCGATCGCCTCGCGGAAGTCGACCAGTGCACCGTCCTCGGCTCGATCCGAGATCGCGCGGAACGCGCGGATCGGCACGCCGAACTTCTCGGCGACCCAGATGTACGCGTAGGTCTCCATGTCCACCAGCCCCGCACCGGACGGCCGGATGACGGCGGTGATCCCGGCATCCCCCACGAAGCTGTCGCCGGTCGCGATCAGCACTCCCTCGCGACCCGTCGACACGCGCGCGGGCAGGGAGACGTGCTGCCCGGCGACGCCGTCGAGGTCGAACACGTCGTGCTGCAGCGCGCTTCCGATCTCGTGCACGGTGGCCTCGAGTTCAGGGTCGATCCCGCCTGCGGTGCCGACGACCACCACCTCGGAATACTCCTTGGCATCGAGAGCCCGCGTGAGGGCGTAGACGGCCTGCATCTTGCCCTCGCCCGTCACGAGCTGGTCGAATCCCTCGAGCTCCTCAGGGAACGCTGCGAGTTCGGAGGCCATGGCTGCGACGAGAAGTTTCACCTGGCCATCCTCTCAGGTGTATCGGGGAGCCGCGAAGTCGCGAGAGTGCGGCCCGCGTCATCTCGATGTAACACTGGAGGAGGATACTGACGTCGGCAGACCGGAGGAACACATGACCCTGCAGCAGCAGATCTCTGAAGCGCTCGGCGTGACGGCCGAGATCGACCCCGAGGTCGAGGTGGAGCGGCGAGTGGGGTTCCTCGTCGACTACCTGCGCGCCACCGGCGCGAAGGGTTTCGTGCTCGGCATCTCGGGCGGTCAGGACTCGACGCTCGCCGGACGTCTCGCGCAGCTCGCCGTCGAGCGCGTTCGGGCCGAGGGAGGCGAGGCGAAGTTCCTCGCTGTGCGGCTGCCCTACCGCGTGCAGAAGGACGCGGCGGATGCTCAGGCTGCGCTCGAGTTCATCGAGCCGGACGCGTCGGTGGAGGTGAACATCCAGAACGGCGTCGACGGCGTCGAGGAGGACATCGAGTTCGCCGTCACGAGCGACATCAGCGACTTCAATCGCGGCAACATCAAGGCACGCGTGCGCATGGTGACGCAGTATGCGTTGGCCGGCCACGACGGACTGCTCGTGATCGGCACCGACCACGCGGCCGAGGCGGTGACGGGTTTCTACACGAAGTTCGGCGATGGCGCTGCCGACATCCTTCCGCTCTCCGGGCTCACCAAGCGGCAGGGTCGATCGCTTCTCCTGCTGCTCGGCGCGCCCGATCAGCTCGCATACAAGGTGCCCACCGCCGATCTGCTCGATGGGCAGCCGGGCCGCGCCGATGAGGACGAGCTCGGTCTCACCTACGAGCAGATCGACGACTTCCTCGAGGGCCGCCCTGTCGACCCCGAGGTCGCGGGACGCATCGAGGCGCGCTACCTCGCCACTCAGCACAAGCGCAACCTGCCGGTCACGCCCGACGACTCCTGGTGGCGCTGAGCAGCACGTCGTGATCCCGTGTCGGACGCCGCGGCTAGTGTCGAAGTGTCCGACAGAACGGGAGCATCGTGCGGATCGACACTCAGGCGCAGCGCGTCATCTGGAGCGCGAGCGACCTCAAGGCGGCCGCCGAATGCGAGTTCGCGTGGTGCCGCGCGATCGACGCCAAGCTGGGACGCGTCCCGGCGGTCGACGAGCCCGAAGATGCGACGTTGGCGCGGGCGGCGCTGCTCGGAGACGTGCACGAGCAGAACGTCCTCGCGCGCTATATCGATGAGCTCGGCGCCGATCGGGTTCACCAGATCGAGAAGGTCTCGTCTGTCGACGCAGACGCTCTGGCCGCGGCGGTCGATGAGACGGTTCGGGCGCTCGGTTCCGAGGCGGTCGTCGTCTTCCAGGCGGCCTTCGCGACCCCGGAGTTCGTCGGATTCGCCGACTTCCTGAAGCGTGACGACGACGGTCGCTGGAGGGTGCAGGATTCGAAACTCGCCCGGAGGGCGCGGGTCACCGCACTCATGCAGCTCGCGGCATACGTCGATCAGCTCGACCGGCTGGGCATCCCGCGATCCGACGAGGTCGACCTCATCCTCGGCGACGGCACGCTGAGCACCCACTCCGTCGACGACCTCCTGCCGCTGTTCCAGGTGCGTCGAGCACGTCTGCGCGCGCTCATCGCCGATCGACGGATCGAAGACGGCTCAGCCGGTGCTGCGCTCGCGTGGGGCGACGACCGCGGCGACCTCGAGGTCGTCGCGTGCGGGCGCTGCGCCACGTGCGAAGAGCAGGTGGTCGCCCATCGGGATCTGCTGATGGTCGCCCGGATGCGGCCCGTGCAGCGCGCACGTCTGCGGGCTGCCGGAATCACGACGATCGACGCCCTGGCAGACGCCACCACTCCTCCCGACGGCATGAACACCGACACGTTCGAGACGCTGAGAGCGCAGGCCCGTCTGCAGATCCAGGCGGATGCCGACGGGGCGCCGACCTACGACGTGCACTATGCCGCCGCGATCCACACGCTCCCGGTGCCGAGCCACGGCGACATCTTCTTCGACTTCGAGGGCGACCCTCTCTACACCGAGCCGGCGCCGGACGGTCAGGCTCAGTGGGGGATCGACTACCTCTTCGGTTGGGTCGACAACGCCGATCAGTACACCGCTCTCTGGGCGCATGATTTCGCCGCCGAACGCGAGGCTTTCGAGAGGTTCCTCGACTTCGTGAAGCTGCGGCGCGCCGCTCATCCCGGCATGCACATCTACCACTACGCGCCCTACGAGACCTCGCATCTCGTGGCCATGGCCGCTCGGCACGGGGTCCGCGAGGGGGAGGTCGATCGGCTGCTGCGCGAGGGCGTGTTCGTCGACCTGTATCCGCTGGTGCTGCGCACCGTCCGGGTCGGCACGAGGTCGTACTCCATCAAGAAGCTCGAGCCGCTCTACATGGGTGAGGATGTTCGCACGAGCGACGTCCAGAAGGGCGACGACTCGATCGTGCAGTATGTCGCGGCCCGTGAGCTCGCGGCGGCAGGGGAGCAGGACGCAGCGGATGCCGTGTTCGCCGACCTCGCGGACTACAACCGCTACGACTGCGTCTCGACCCGGCGCCTGCGCAACTGGCTGATCGACATCGCACGGGCAGAGGGCGTGAACCCGGCTCCGCCGGACGAGGCGGACGAGGTGATCTACGAGCCGTCCGCGCGGTCCGTGTCACTGCTCGCTGACGCCGAGCGCGCGGTCGCCGCCGGTGGAGACGGCCAGGTGCACCGCATCGCCGCAGCGGCGATCGACTACTTCCCCCGCGAGGCGAAGAGCTTCTGGGTCTCGCACTTCCAGCGCCTGCGTGAACCCGTCACGATGTGGGACGGCACTCGAGACGTCGTGCGCATCGATCGCGCTTCGTCGACCGTCGAGCGCGACTGGAGCATCGGCGAGGGCCGACGGGTGATGTCGCGGGACATCGCGATCCGCGGTGAGGTGTCGCCGGGCACCACTCTCGGCCCGGGGGCGCAGCCGTTCGCGCTGTATCCCGTGCCGGCGCCCTTCGACACGGAGGTGCCGTCACGAGCGGTGCACATCCCGCACGCGGTGACGGTCGCCGACGTGCTCGACGACGGCTACCTGATCACCGAGACGGCCATCCAGGGGCAGACCTGGGACGAGCTTCCTCTCGCCCTCACCCCGGCTGCGCCGCCGCGCGTCGTCTCGCTGCAGGGCGCGATCGACGAGTGGGCAGACTCCGTCCATGCGGCCGCACCGGGGTTCCCCCGCGACGCGGCCACCGACATCATCCGCCGGATCCCTCCGCGCACAGTGTCCGGGGCTCGGCTGCCCGCGCAGGGCGACGACGCGATCGACGCCATCGTCCGCGGCGTGCTCGACCTCGACCGCAGCTACCTCGCGGTGCAGGGCCCTCCGGGAACCGGCAAGACGTACACGGGATCGCAGGTGATCGCCCGACTGGTGAGGGAGCACGGGTTCCGGATCGGCGTCGTGGCGCAGTCTCACGCGATCATCGAGAACCTGCTCGAACGAGTCGTCGCCGACGGTGTGCCGGCGCGGCAGGTCGGCAAGGCTCCGAAAGACCCCTCGGTCGAGCCGGCCTACACGGTCATCCCCAAGAACGGCATGGCGTCGTTCCTCGGCGAGCACGCCGAGCACGGAGCGGTCGTCGGCGGCACCGCGTGGGACTTCAGCAACACCTCCCGCGTCGAGCGCGGCGGGCTCGACCTCCTCGTGGTCGACGAGGCAGGGCAGTTCTCGCTCGCGTCCACGATCGCCGTCGCGGCCGGAGCGAAGAGCCTGCTGCTCCTCGGCGACCCGCAGCAGCTTCCTCAGGTCAGCCAGGGCGCGCACCCCGAACCGGTCGACACCTCGGCGCTCGGCTGGGTCATGGACGGCGATGCGGTGATCGACCGCGACCACGGCTACTTCCTCGCGAGGTCGTGGCGCATGCATCCGTTCGTCGCAGGCCCGGTGTCGAAGCTCGCCTACGCGGGCCGGCTCGCCTCCGCTCCCGGAACAGAGCGGCGATCCATCGACGGGGTCGACCCGGGGCTCCACGTCGTCCCTCTGCGGCACCGGGGCAACGCCACCGAGTCGCCGGAGGAGGCTGCCGAGGTCGTCGCGATCGTGCGAGACCTCGTCGGGCGGGCATTCACCGACAACGATGCCGAGGCGACTGTGCGTCCGCTCACCCAGAGCGACATCATCGTCGTCGCTCCTTACAACGCCCAGCGCCAGCATGTTCACGATGCGCTCGCCGCGGCAGGGTTCCCCGATGTCCCCGTCGGCACGGTCGACAACTTCCAGGGCAAGGAGGCCGTGGTCTCGATCACGTCGCTCGCGGCGTCCAGCGGACGCGATGCTCCGCGCGGCCCGGAGTTCCTCCTGCTGCAGAACCGGTTGAACGTCGCGATCTCGAGGGCTCAGGTCGCGGCGTACCTGATCCATTCCCCGGCTCTGCTCGACGATCTCCCGCGCACTCCAGAGGGGGTCGCGCGCATGAGCGCCTTCGCGCGTCTGGTCGGAGCGGCGAGCTGACATGCACACCGCCGACGAGATCCTGCGCGCCGCGGCCGCGTGGGTGTGGTTCCCCCGAGGCAGCGAGCAGCAGAACACCGAGCTGCAGCTGGTGCGGTATCCCGAGCGGTTCGGCGGCGGTGTGCGAGGGTCGCGGGTCCGGCGACCCTCGACGCCCGTACTCACCTCCGCATTCTCGCGCGCCTCGACGGACAGGGCGTCAGCACCGGCGGAAGCACGATCGTCGACGGGTTCGCCCGGCTGTGGGGAGCGGCCACACTCGAGCAGGTCCGGGGGCGCGGCGCATACCGAGCCGTGCTCGCCGAGCGACTGCGCGTGAGTGCGACGTTCGGGGCGGAGACGGCACTCGTCAAGGGACGCACATCGACATCAGCACCGATTCTGGCGAAGGCGGGATTCACCCACTTCGCCGACGAGCGCGGCTACCGCCTCACGGTGTGAGTTCGTCGCGGACGATTCGCGCTCCGGCAGACAGTGCGCTCATCTTCTCGAGCGCCACCCGCCTCGGCAGGGGAGCCATGCCGCAGTTCGAGCTCGGGATGAGCAGGTCGGCGTCGACGAACTCGAGCGCCCGCCGAAGGGTATCGGCGACCTCTTCCGGCGTCTCGATCTGCTCGCTCGCGACGTCGATCGCCCCGAGCATGACCTTCTTGCCGCGGATCAGCTCGATGAGGTCGATCGGCACGTGGGAGTGGTGGCTCTCGAGAGAGACGATGTCGATGGTGGATCGCTGCAGCAGAGGGAAGGACTCCTCGTACTGCCGCCACTCGGCCCCGAGAGTCGCCTTCCAGTCGTTGTTGGCCTTGATCCCGTAGCCGTAGCAGATGTGCACCGCGGTCTCCGCGCGCAGTCCTTCTGCAGCCCGCTCGAGGGCGGCGACGCCCCAGTCCTTCATCTCGTCGAAGAACACGTTGAACGCGGGCTCGTCGAACTGGATGATGTCCACTCCGGCGGCCTCGAGCTCCCTGGCCTCCTGATTGAGGATCGTCGCGAACTCCCACGCCAGCTTCTCGCGGCTGCGGTAGTGGCGGTCCGAGAGGGTGTCGATCATCGTCATCGGACCCGGCAGCGCCCACTTGATCGGCTGGTCGGTCTGCCGGCGCAGAAACGCCGCGTCGTCCACGAACACCGGCGCCCGACGGCTCACCGCGCCCACGACGGTCGGCACGCTCGCGTCATAGCGGTCACGGATCCGCACCGTCTCCCGGTTCTCGAAGTCGACGCCGTCGAGGTGCTCGATGAAGGTGGTGACGAAGTGTTGACGGGTCTGCTCGCCATCGCTGACGATGTCGATCCCGCGTCGACGCTGCTCGTGCACCGCGGCGCGCAGAGCATCATGCTTGCCTTCGACGAGCGCATCGCCCTGCAGCTCCCACGGAGACCAGAGCACTTCGGGTCGAGCGAGCCACGCCGGCTTGGGCAGGCTTCCGACGATCGAGGTGGGGAGGAGCTCTCGCACGGTCGACGTTCCGGCGCCGGTCATCGGACCGGGGTGGGGGAGGTCGAGGCGAGCGAGGAGGGAGCCGGATATCCGGCCGCCCACTCATCCAGCACGTGTCGGTGCGGCGTCACGAAGTGCTCGTCGGCGTAGCGCCCCTGCACGACCGCGAGCTGGCTGCGTTCTTCGCGGTCGTACGTGATCTCCGTCGGCCGGTAGTCCTCGTGCGCCAGGCTCGGACGGTACACCTCCTCGGCAGGGGTGTTCGCGTTGTAGATCTCGGGCCGGTAGATCTTCTGGAAGGTCTCCATCGTGCTGATCGTCCCGATGAGCTGCAGGTCGGAGTAGTCGCTCAGAAGGTCGCCCCGGAAGTAGAAGGCGAGCGGGGCGACGCTGCCACGCGGCATGAAGTACCGCACCTGCAGCCCCATCTTCCCGAAGTATTCGTCGGTGAGCGAGAAGGAATCCTGCACGTACTCGTCCCCGAGCACCGGGTGGTGGTTCCCGTTGCGGCTGTACGTCCTGCTGGTCGAGACGCTGATGCAGATCACCGGCAGCGTCGGGAAGCGCTCCCGGTATGCGTCGGACTCGAGGAAGTGCTGGAACAGCTTGCCGTGCAGCACGCCGAAGTCGTCGGGCGTCGCGAACCCGCCGGCAGCCGCGCTGGCCGCAGGCAGGACGATGCTGAAGTCGTAGTCGCGCAGGTAGGAGGAGAAGTTGTTCCCCACGATGCCGTGGTGGCGCTCGCCGGTGACCCGGTCGACGATGTGGATGTCGAGCATCTCGAGCACCGGGAAGTCCTCGTCCCGTCCGTCGGCGAAGCGCAGCTGCACCGAGACGATGTCGAGCTCGACGGCGTAGCGCTCCTCTCCGCCCGCGAGGTCGGTGAAGCGGCGGTCGATCATCTCCAGAGCGTTGCGCAGATTCTGCTGGCGGCGCTCGCCGCGGGCGAGGTTGGCGAAGTTCGTGGTGATGCGCGAGCTGTCGGACGGGGCGTAGTCCTCGTCGAAGCGGGTGGTGGTGATGCTGAACGTGATCTCGTTCGCCATGAGGGGGCCAATCCGGGGGGAGGAGGCCGATCGGGCCTCGCGAAAGCGGTGATCTCATAGTGCAGTCGTGGACGGGGTATCGGGTAATTCGGCTCCACTATGCAGTGATATAGCCTTCTCCTATGCCACGTCGATCGAGCGGAATCACACTGCAACAGCTCCAGTACTTCATCGAGGTTGCTGCGGAGGGCTCCATCACCGCGGCGGCCGACATGCTCTATGTCGCCCAGCCCACGATGTCGGCGGCGATGAAGGACCTCGAGAGCCGAGTCGGACGAGCGCTGCTCACCCGCTCGCCGAGAGGGGTCACGCTCACGAGCGACGGCTCGGAGTTCCTCGGCTATGCCAGACAGATCGTCGAGCAGGCCGAACTGCTCGAGCAGCGCTACCTCGGAAGGCCGCCGTCACGCCGTCTTCTCGGAGTCTCCACTCAGCACTATTCCTTCGCCGTCGACGCGTTCGTGCGGATGGTCAAGCGCACGAACGCGGCCGAATACGAGTTCTCGCTCCGCGAGACGCGCACGTGGGACATCATCGAGGATGTGCGGACTCTCCGCAGCGAACTCGGCATCCTGTTCCGCAACGACTTCAACCGGAACGTGATCGACAAGCTCCTCCGGGATTCCGGTCTCGCGTTCCATCCGCTCTTCATCGCCGATCCGCACATCTTCGTCTCACGTCGGAATGCGCTCGCGTCCCGACAGCGGGCGACCCTCGACGATCTGGTCGGGCTGCCGAGGCTCACCTTCGACCAGGGTGCGAACAACTCCTTCTATTTCGCGGAGGAGATCCTCTCCACCCTGTCGAGCGCGCGCGAGATCAGGGTGTCCGACCGCGCGACGATCTTCAACCTGATGATCGGTCTGGACGGCTACACGATCTCGACGGGCATCATCAGCGACGACCTCGATCCCGAGATCGTCGCCGTGCCTCTCGACGTCGACGAGCGCATCGAGATCGGCTGGATCGGACGCACCGCGATCCCCCTCACCGAGCAGGCGCGGCAGTATCTCGTCGAGGTGCGCGATGTCGTCGCAGGCTTCGGGGTGGCGCTGCTCGACGACGAACCGCGCGAGCCGACACCCCGTCAGACGGTGCCGTAGAGCCGGTCGCCCGCGTCGCCGAGACCGGGAACGATGTAGCCCTTCTCGTTCAGGCGCTCATCGAGAGCTCCCAGCACGATCGTCACATCACGGTCTCCGACCAGCGCCTCGATCGCGGCGAGGCCCTCAGGGGTTCCCAGCAGGCAGATGGCCGTGACGTCCTTGGCTCCACGGTCGAAGAGGAACTGGATGGCGGCAGCGAGCGAGCCGCCGGTCGCGAGCATGGGGTCGATCGCGAAGCACTGGCGATCGCTCAGATCGTCGGGAAGGCGCTCGGCGTAGGTGGTCGGCTCGAAGGTCTGCTCGTCGCGGACCATGCCCAGGAACCCGACCTCCGCAGTCGGCAGCAGCTTCACCAGGCCCTCGAGCATGCCGAGGCCGGCGCGCAGAATCGGCACGACGATGGGACGGGGCTCCGAGATCTTCACACCCATCGTGGTCGTCACGGGAGTGGTGATCTCGACCGGGCTGACCTTCACATTGCGGGTCGCCTCGTACGCGAGCAGCGTCACGAGCTCTTCGGTCAGCTGACGGAAGACGGGCGACGGCGTGCGATGGTCGCGCAGCACCGAGAGCTTGTGAGTGACGAGAGGGTGGTCGGCGACGTGGACACGCATGAATACAGGCTAATGCGCCGGGGGCTTCGGCACGACATCGGGTGCCGTCAGCTGCCCGCGCGGCTGTCGTAGGCTCGACGCATGACCGCCTCCGACTCCCGTGCGATGCGGCGCGCTCTCGAGCTCGCAGCCGACGCCTCGGCGGCCTCGGAGATCCCGGTCGGCGCCGTCGTACTCGACGCCGAGGGGCGGATCATCGCGGAAGGGCGCAACCACCGCGAGGCCACGCACGATCCCACCGGTCACGCGGAGATCGCGGCCCTGCGGGCGGCGGCGGCATCCGTCGGCTCGTGGAATCTCGACGGCCACACGCTCGTCGTGACCCTCGAGCCCTGCATCATGTGCGCGGGCGCCATCCTGCAGGCGCGGATCGCACGGGTCGTGTTCGGTGCGTGGGACGACAAGGCGGGGGCCGCCGGCTCCATGTACGACGTGCTGCGCGATCGTCGGCTGCCCTATCGCGCCGAGGTCGTCGGCGGGGTCGAGGCGGATGCTGCCACAGCGCTGCTGCGGAGCTTCTTCGAGCAGCGCCGCTGACGATCGCGCGGATCTGCGCCGGTCAGTCCGAGGACTTGAGGACGAACACGTCGGTCGAGGGCTCGGGGTCGAGAGACGGGCGGTACACGTCGGGCTCGATGTAGATCACGCGCGCGATCGGCAGAGCCTCGCGGATGCGGGCCTCGATCGCGTCGATGTCGACGGCTGCCTCGCGCAGCGGCTTGTCGGCGTTGAGCGCAATCTTCGCCGCGACCATCAGCTCGTCCGGGCCGAGGTAGAGCGTCTTCATGTGGATGATCTTCTCGATCTCGTCGCCCGCGTTGATGGCATCGACGATGCGATCGTGGTCGGCCGGCGTCGCGCCCTCTCCCACCAGGAGGCTCTTCGTCTCGACGCCGAGCGCGATCGCGATGAGCACCAGCAGGATGCCGATCATCAGGGTGCCGAGCGCATCGAACAGCGGGTTGCCGGTGATCACGGTGAGCCCGACGCCGAGCAGCGCGAACGTGAGGCCGGTGAGCGCCCCGACATCCTCGAGGAGCACGACTGGCAGCTCCGGCGCCTTCGCGCGGCGCACGAACGACACCCACGACTGGCCCGTGTCGCGCACGAGATTGCTCTCCTTGACGGCGGTGCGCAGCGAGAACGACTCCAGGCCGATCGCGACCACGAGAACCACGATCGGGAGCCACCACCACGTCTGGTCGAGCTCGTGCGGGTGGGTGAGCTTGTCGATCGCCTCGTAGATCGCGAACAGGCCTCCCACGGAGAACAGGATGATCGACACCACGAAGGCGTAGACATAGCGTTCGCGCCCGTAGCCGAAGGGGTGGGCCCTGTCGGCTTCGCGCTTCGCCTTGCGTCCGCCGAGCATGAGCAGGAGCTGGTTGCCGGAGTCGGCGACCGAGTGGATCGCCTCCGCCAGCATCGAGGCCGACCCTGACAGCGCCCATGCGATGAACTTCGCCAGGGCGATGCCCAGGTTCGCCAGGAACGCCGCGAGAATGGCCTTGCCGCCGCCGGATGCACTCATGCGTCGAGTCTAGATCGGCTCGTCCGCGGT
Organism: Microbacterium sp. NPDC089320; assembly: GCF_040684875.1. Lineage (NCBI taxonomy): Bacteria > Bacillati > Actinomycetota > Actinomycetes > Micrococcales > Microbacteriaceae > Microbacterium > Microbacterium sp. NPDC089320. Next base: position 455,768 of record NZ_JBFBGY010000003.1, on the reverse strand, counting down.
CGCCTGGTGCGCCCGCCGTAGGATGACGACATGGCTGATTCTCTCCCCGCTCTCGCGTTCCTCGGTGCCGGATCCATGGGCGGCGCGATCCTGCGAGGGGTCGTCGCATCCGGCATCCACGTCGAGGGGGGAATCACCGCGACCAATCGCACACCCGAGAAGGCGGCTTCCTTCGTCGACCTCGACGGCGTCACGAGCATCGCGCTCTCCGAGATGCCGGACGGCAACGCGGATGCGGTCGCGAACGCCCACATCGTGCTGGTGGGCGTGAAGCCCGCGATGGTCCCGGATCTTCTTCGCGAGATCGCCCCGCACCTCGCCGACGACGCGATCGTCGTGAGCCTCGCCGCCGGTGTGACGCTGCAGACCTTCGCCGACAACCTCGGCGCCGATGTCCGCGTCATCCGCTCCATGCCGAACACCCCCTCGACCGTCGGCAAGGGGGTCACGGGGCTCGCCGCGGGCGCCGCGGCGTCCGCCGACGATCTCGCGCTGGTGCACCGGCTCTTCGCGACCGTGGGCGCGGTCGTCGAGGTGCCCGAATCGCAGATCGATGCGCTCTCGACGATCTCGGGCTCGGGGCCCGCCTACGTCTACCTCCTGATCGAGGAGCTGACGAAGGCAGCCATCGGCATGGGGTTCAGCGAGACCGATGCCCGCACCATGGTCGAGCAGACCTTCATCGGCGCCACTGCGCTGCTCGACGCGTCGGGCGAGGAGCCGTCCGAGCTCCGGCGCAGGGTCACCAGCCCCAAGGGCACGACAGAGAAGGCCGTCGCGGTGCTGCAGGACGCGCACCTCGACCGCACCTTCGCGGATGCTGCCGCTGCGGCTCTCGCCCGGGCGAAGGAACTGGCAGCCGGAGCCTGACATGCGGCTGCGGTTCTCGGGCGAGATCTGGTTCTGGCGCGGACCGGCGCCGTTCCACTTCGTCACCGTGCCGCCCGTCGAGAGCGAGATGATCGGCGACGTGGCGAACGTCGTCACCTACGGCTGGGGGATGATCCCCGCATCGGTCACGATAGGGAGCACGACCGTCACGACCGCGCTCTGGCCGAAGGACGGCGGCTACATCGTCCCCATCAAGAAGGCGCTGCAGGACAGCGAGCGCGTCACGGTCGACGACCTCGTCGAGATCACGCTCGACATCGACGCCTGACGCGCGAGGGGCAGGCCGCTCAGCGGTCGAGGGCGGCGAAGCGCTCGATGTCGCTGTTGGTGCCCGAGACGATGATCAGGTCGTGGTTGGTCACGATCGTGTTGGCCTCGGCGTAGCGGAAGGGCTTGCCCGGGCTCTTCACCCCGACCACCGTCACCTTGTACTTGCTCCGCACGCCCGACTCGTTCAGGCCCACGCCGCGGATGAACTTCGGCGGGTACATCTTCGCCAGCACGAAGTCGTCGTCGAAGCGGATGAAGTCGAGCATCCGCCCCGAGACGAGGTGCGCGACGCGCTCGCCGGCCTCGCGCTCGGGGTAGATCACGTGGTTCGCGCCGACGCGGGCGAGGATCTTGCCGTGCGACTGCGAGACCGCCTTGGCCCAGATCTGCGGCACCTTGAGGTCGACGAGGTTCGCGGTGATCAACACGGACGCCTCGATCGACGAGCCGACCGCGACGACGGCGACCTGGAAGTCCTGGGCGCCGATCTGCCGCAGAGCGTCGATGTTCTTGGCATCGGCCTGCACGGTGTGCGTGACGCGGTCCGACCACTTCTGCACGAGCTCGAGATTGTCGTCGATCGCCAGGACCTCGCGATCGAGGCGATCGAGTTCGCCTGCGCAGGCGGCACCGAACCGGCCGAGACCGATGACGAGGACGGGAGCGTCGCCCCGGAGGACTTCAACCAACGATCGGCCTTTCCACGGGCAGTGAGTAGTACTGCGTGCGCGATGTCGCGGCGACGGCCGCGGCGAGAGTCACTGTACCAACGCGCCCCATGAAGATGGTGGCGGCGAGCACATAGGCGCCGGAGTCGGGCAGCTCCGCCGTGAGACCGGTCGAGAGGCCCACCGTGGCGAACGCCGAGATCACATCGAACAGCACATGGCTGATGTCGTCCTTGGTGATCTGCGCGATGATGATCGTCGACAGCGCGACGATGGTCGCGCCCCAGGCGACGACGCTGAGCGCCACGCGCTGCACGTCGCTCGGGATGCGGCGGCCGAACGCCTCGACCGACTGGCGGCCCTTCGCCTCGGACCACACGGCGATCGCGAGCACCGCGAGGGTCGTGACCTTGATTCCACCGGCGGTGGACGCCGAGCCGCCGCCGACGAACATCAGCATGCTGGCGGCGAGCAGAGAGGAGCCGTTCAGGTCGTCCATCTCGATGACGTTGAAGCCGCCCGACCGGGTCATGGCAGACAGGAAGAACGCCTGGAACGTGGTGTCCGCGGCGTCCATCGACCCGAACGTCTTGGGGTTGGCGTATTCGAGGATCAGGAAGACCGCGGCTCCGAGCACGAAGAGCAGCACGGTCGTGACGAGGGTGAGCTTGGTGTGCAGCGACCACTTCTTCACGTGCCACACGTGCTTGGCCAACGTGTAGATCACCGGGAATCCGATGCTGCCGAGGAACACCCCCACCATCAGCAGTGACAGCACGAGGTAGTCGTCGGCGAAGACGGCCACGCCGCCGGCGTTCGGTGCGAAGCCGGTGTTCGTGAAGGCCATCGCGGCGAAGTAGGGCGCCTCCCACAGAGCGGCGATCGGCTCGACGCCCGCCATCACGAGCGCCGGGTAGAGCAGGACCGCCAGCGCGCCCTCGATGATGAGGGCCGAGACGGCGACGGTCGTGAGCAGCTGACCGACCTCGCCGAGCCGCACGGTCTGGCTCTCGTTGACCACCCCGCCGTGCGCCCGCATGGGGTTCGTGTCGCCGGCGGCCATGAGCTTCGCGCGGAGGCCGAGGCGCTTGGAGATGAGCATGCCCATCAGTGACGCGAGCGTCAGGACGCCGAGCGCGCCGATGTTGACGCCGATGAAGATCAGCACATGACCGAAGGGCGACCAGTGGGTGGCCATGTCGACGGTCGCGAGACCGGTGACGCAGATGGTCGACACCGCGGTGAACAGCGCGTCGGCCAGCGGGGTCACGGTGCGAGAGGCCGAGGCGATCGGCAGCGACAGCAGCACGGTGAAGACGAGGATGAGCAGTGCGAAGATCACGATCGCGAAGCGCGACGGCGACGAGGTGATCAGATGCTTGCCCCAGGAGGCGGCGTTCTGGAGCTGGTGCCGAGGAGACGACGCCGAAGCGATGCCCGACATCGCGTCCCCCTTCATTCTCCCGCCGCGTCGCCCGCGGCCGCACGACGCCGATCGCCGAGCCTTCGTCATGGTACTCCGTGCCGGGGACGACTACCCTGATCACATGACGGACATCTTCGACGTGATCGCAGACGGTACGAGGCGAGACATCCTCCAGCTCCTTCTGCGACGCACCGCCGAAGGGGACGCCGGCACGAGCGTGAGCCAGATCGTGGCCGATCTCGGCATCAGCCAGCCGACCGTCTCGAAGCATCTGAAGGTTCTGCGCGAGGCCGAGCTGGTCAGCGTGCGCGAAGACGGCCAGCGTCGTTTCTACAGTCTCGCCGTCGAACCGCTGGCGGCCGTGGACGACTGGCTCGTGCCCTTCCTCATGGATGCGTACGGCGACGATGCGCCCGACATCGACTATCCCGGACTGCCACTGCCCGATGGCGCCGCGCATGCGGCCGAGGTCGTCGGTCGCGCCGCGGCATCCGCGAAGCACGTGGTCACGACGGCTCTCAAGCGCCTCGGCGGCTGACCCTTCGGACGCACGTCGCCCCTGACGATCCGGGGGGCAGTCGTCAGGGGCGATGCCGCGGGCCCCAGCCCGCGTGACTCGGATGGTGCCATCGTGAGTCGTCCGACCACCGTCCCAGATCAGCCTGAGCGGTTGCGGGACACGTCCTATGTCTCGGCTGTGATCGACGGCGCCCGCCCACGCTTGCCATGATGAGGGGATGACCACGGGATCCCCTGAATACCGCGCGCACTTCGACTTCGCGATCTCGTTCGCGAACGGCGGGGGGATGCGTGGAGAGGGCTTCCGCCTCGACCTGCCCGACCCAGGCCTCGGAGCCGAGGAGATCGGCGCGCAGCTCGTGCGGCATCTCGGTCTCGCGCTCGTCAGCTCGGTGGAGCTGGATCGACTCCGCATCGTGGAGGAGGCTCATCGGGGCAGCCGGGGCGTGGCGGAGCCCGGGCGACCCGTGCGGCGCGTGATCGACCTCAGCCACACGATCGAGGCGGGGCTCGTCACCTACCCGGGGCTTCCCGAGCCGACGATCACCCCTCATCTCACCCGCGAGGACTCCCGCGCGAAGTACGCGCCGGGCACCGAGTTCGCGATGGACGTCATCACGATGATCGGCAACACCGGCACCTACCTCGACGCCCCGTATCACCGCTACGCAGACGGGGGAGACCTGGCGTCGCTCGAGCTGAGCTCGCTGGTGGACCTGCGGGCGGAGGTGTTCCATCTGCACGATGCGTGGGACGCCGAGCGCAGGGGGATCGATGCGGTCACGCTCGCCGACCGCGACCTGTGCGGCAGGGCCGTGCTCCTGGACACGGGGTGGAGCAGACACTTCGGCACGCCCGAGTACGGGCGGGGCGCTCCCTTCCTGACCGCTGCCGGAGCTCGCTTCCTGGTCGATGCGGGTGTCTGCCTCGTGGGTATCGACTCTCTGAACATCGACGACACCGAGAGCGGGGGAGAGCGGCCAGCGCACAGCATCCTGCTCGCCGCCGGGGTGCATGTGGTCGAGCACCTGACGAGTCTGGCCGAGGTGCCCGCCCGTGGCGCGAGATTCACGGCGGCTCCTCCGGCCGTGCGCGGATTCGGAACCTTTCCTGTTCGCGCCTTCGCCACCATCGGGGAAGCACACTGATCACACAGGCCACACGGGTTTACACGCGTCCCAGGTTCGCCCTAGAGTGTGCACAAATCGAGAAAGGGGTACGTGGGATGCCCGAGGTTCCAGATGTCCGGTTCCTTACGGTGGCTGAGGTCGCCGAACTCATGCGCGTGTCGAAGATGACGGTCTACCGGATGGTGCACGCTGGGGAGCTGCCAGCCATCCGCTTCGGTCGTAGTTTCCGGGTTCCGGAATCCGCGGTCGCCGAGGCGCTGCAACGACCTATAGCCGACGTCGGCTGACGCTCTCGGAGCGGTCGGGCGGGCGCGTGCAGCGGACGCTCCACGGTTTGCTAGACTGATCCGAGGCATTTTTCCGTGCCCGTACCCGGGTGTCCGTCTCCGACGACACCCAGCCACTGACTTAGTGAGGTTTCCGTGGGTTCTGTCATCAAGAAGCGCCGCAAGCGCATGGCGAAGAAGAAGCACCGCAAGCTGCTTCGTAAGACTCGCCACCAGCGTCGCAACAAGAAGTAAGCGACCAGACACGAGCGCCTGTCTCCGGACGGGCGCTTTGTGTCTCTGCCCCCGGTTTCCCACTCGTCGCAGGAGCATGCCATGAAGTCGATCACCGTCACCGAGCTCGCCGAGCGTTCGAACACTCCGCTCATCGACGTCCGAGAGGTCGACGAGTTCGCCGCCGGGCACGTCCCCGGGGCCGTCAACATCCCGATGTCCGAGATCGGCAACCGGCTCGAAGAGCTGCCCGCGGAGTCGTTCGACGTCATCTGCCAGGCCGGCGGTCGATCGGCGCGCGTCGTCGAGGCACTCGAGTCGCGCGGATACGACGCCACCAACGTCGAGGGCGGAACGGGCGAGTGGATCGCGCAGGGTCGCGACATCGAGGTGCCGTCGGCGTGACCACGCTGACCCTCATCGGCAAGCCGGACTGCCATCTGTGCGATGTGGCGTCCGAGATCATCGACGCCGTCGTCGCCGAACTCCCCGACGCCGCAGCCGAGCGCATAGAGATCGTCGAGGCCTCGATCGCCGACGACCCTGTGCTCTACGAGCTGTGGTGGGAGAAGATCCCCGTCGTCCTGATCGACGGCGACCTGCACGCGCACTGGCGCCTGTCCGCCGACCGACTGCGCGACGCTCTCGAAGCAGCCGTGCAGCAGGACGCACTCGAGAAGGAATCGCGATGATCCGCCATGTCGTCACCTGGAAGCTCGCCGCCCCCGACGCCGCCACGCGCGCGGAGCAGGCCGCCGAGGTCGCTCGCCGCCTGAATGCGCTCGACGGCGTCGTGCCGCAGCTCCGCTCGATCTCCGCCGGCGCGAACGTCGCATACCCGGAGGCGAACTGGGATGTCACTCTCGTCGCCGATGTCGATTCGATCGAGGCGCTGGAGGAGTATCAGGTGCACCCCGCCCACGAAGACGTCGTGGCATATGTGCGCTCGGTGGTCTCCTCGCGCGTGGCTGTCGACTTCGAGCTCTGAGTCGTAACACGCGCGTCATATTCGGGCACACTTGCAACACAAATGTGATCCGCAGAAGACGGCCGACGGCGGGTCCGGCCCGGCGGTGCGTGTTTAGATGTTCTCCTACCCGTCCGTGGGGAACCACACCCTCGTCCTTCAGGAGCTGACATGCAGCGTCGCAACATCATCGCCGGGATCGCGCTCGCCGCGACCGCCACTCTCGCCCTCGCCGGATGCGCGACGGGCGGCGGAGACGCCGGATCGGGTGAGCCCGCGGCGGGCGACGAGTACGACCTCATCGAGGCCGGCACGCTGACGGTCTGCTCGGACATCCCCTACGCTCCGTTCGAGTTCGAGGGCGGCGACAACGGCACCGGCTACACCGGGTTCGACATCGACCTGCTCGACGCGATCGCCAAGGAACTCGACCTCAAGCTCGCGGTACAGGACGTCGGATTCGACGCACTGCAGTCCGGCACCACGCTCGCGGCGGGCACGTGCGACATCGGAGCCTCGGCCATGACCATCACCGACGAGCGCAAGGCCAACATCGACTTCTCCGAGCCGTACTACGAATCGCTGCAGTCGCTGCTCGTCCGCACGGACTCCGGCATCGAGTCGATCGACGACCTCTCGGGCAAGAACGTCGGCGTGCAGCAGGGCACCACGGGCGAGGCCTACGCGACCGAGAACGCCACCGGCGCCGAACTCGTGCAGTACCCCTCGGACGGCGAGCTGTGGCCCGCGATGCAGGCCGGTCAGATCGACGCGATCCTTCAGGACCAGCCCGTGAACCTCGAGCACGAGAAGGCCGACAGCGCCTACAAGATCGTCGAGGAGTACGAGACCGGCGAGTCCTACGGCTTCGCCTTCGCCAAGGGCGAGAAGGATGCCCTCCGCGAGGCGATCGACGGAGCTCTGCAGGACCTCCGCGACAACGGCGACTACCAGACGATCTACGACAACTACTTCACCGCGAAGTAATCGGCGAGCGACGTAGAGGGAGACCTTGACAATGGCGTTGAGGCGCACCACGAAGAGCAAGCTGTATCGGTACACCGTCTATGTGGTGCTGATCGCCGTCGCGGTCTGGCTGATCGTCAGCACCGACTGGGCGAGGATCGCGCAGCTGTACTTCAACCCGGAGATCGCCGCTCAGATGCTTCCGGGCATCATCACGACGGCGCTCGTGAACACGCTGTGGTTCACGGCGGTGGCGTTCGTCGGCGGCCTCCTCCTCGGAGTGCTGCTGGCGTTGATGAAGCTGTCGAGCATCGGACCCTTCCGATGGATCGCGACGGCATGGATCGAGCTGTTCCGAGGACTGCCCGCGATCCTCACGATCTTCGCCATCGCGTTCATCCTGCCCATCGGACTCGGCGTGCCCGGTACGAAGCTCGGCGGGCCGGTGGTGCTCGGCCTGATAGGTCTGATCCTCGTCGCATCGGCGTACATGGCCGAGACGATCCGCGCCGGTATCCAGGCTGTTCCGAAGGGACAGACGGAGGCTGCGCGCTCCCTCGGCATGTCGCCCATGAAGACGACGTTCTGGATCGTCGTGCCGCAGGGATTCCGCATCATCATCCCGCCGCTGACCAACGAGTTCGTCCTGCTGCTGAAAGACACGTCGCTGCTCTTCGTGGCAGGTTCCTTCATCTGGTCGAAGGAGCTGACGAACTTCGCGCGTGATGCGAGCACGCAGAACGCGAACGGCACCCCGCTCATCATGGCGGCGGTGCTCTACCTGATCGTGACGATCCCGCTCACGCGCTTCAGCGCGTACCTGGAACGAAGGATGTCGAGGCAGCGATGAGCACCGAACTGATTGACGTCCACGCGCCGGCGATCGACCTGCAGGGGCTCGTGAAGAGCTTCGGCGACAACGAGGTGCTCAAGGGCATCGACCTCACCGTCACGGCGGGAGAGGTGGTCTGCATCATCGGGCCCTCGGGCTCGGGCAAGTCGACGCTGCTGCGCTCGGTGAATCTGCTCGAGGAGCCGACCGCGGGCAAGGTGCTCATCGAAGGCATCGACATCACCGACCCCGATGTCGACATCGACCGCGTGCGCACGCGCATCGGCATGGTGTTCCAGAGCTTCAACCTGTTCCCGCACCTCGATGTGATGGGCAACCTCATGATCGCGCAGCAGCGGGTCAAGAAGAGGTCCAAGGTCGAGGCGCAGAAGATCGCCACCGAGATGCTCGGCCGGGTCGGGCTCGCAGAGAAGGCCGATGCCTACCCGGGTCATCTCTCCGGCGGTCAGCAGCAGCGCGTCGCGATCGCGCGAGCGCTGTGCATGAACCCGGACATGATGCTGTTCGACGAGCCGACGTCGGCGCTCGACCCCGAGCTGGTCGGCGAGGTGCTGCAGGTGATGCGGTCGCTCGCCGATGAGGGGATGACCATGCTGGTGGTGACCCACGAGATGGGCTTCGCCCGCGAGGTCGGGTCGCGACTGATCTTCATGGACGGCGGACACATCGTCGAGGAGGGCGACCCCCGCGAGGTGCTCGCTCACCCTCAGCATCCGCGCACGCAGGACTTCCTGGCTCGCGTTCTCTGAATTCGCGACGCACCCGTCACGACGAGACCCCTTCCCGCTGAGTCAGCAGGAGGGGGTCTCGTGTGCGGGTCAGCCTCGCGGGTGCACGGCCACGGGCTCGGGCGCCACCGCGATCCGCACGCGATCGCCGAAGGCCGGGTGGATGCCGGGCGCGTGCTGGAGCCGCACCAGCTCGCCCGACTCGGTGCGCACGAGCGTGCGGCGCATGCTGCCGAGGAACGTGCTCTCCTGCACGAGCGCGTCGGTCGCGGCATCCGCCTCGGACGCGAAGTGCACGTTCTCCGGCCGCAGATACACGTCGACAGGGCCGTCGGCCGGCGACTGCAGGGGGAGTCTCTGGCCCCACACCACCACGTGGTCGCCCTCCGCGACCCCCGACACCACGCTCGAGAGTCCGACGAAGGCGGCGACGCCCGCCGTGGACGGCGTCGTGTAGAGCTGCTCGGGCGTGCCGATCTGCTCGATGGTCCCCGCGTTCATCACGGCGATCCGGTCGGACACGGCCAGGGCCTCTTCCTGATCGTGGGTCACGAAGACGGTCGTGATTCCGAGCCGCAGCTGGATGCGCCGGATCTCGTCGCGCAGCTGCACCCGCACCTTCGCGTCGAGCGCAGAGAGCGGCTCGTCGAGCAGCAGGACCTTGGGTTCGGTGACCAGAGCGCGTGCGAGCGCCACGCGCTGCTGCTGCCCTCCGGAGAGCTGGTGCGGGAATCGGTCGGCGAAATCCGCGAGTCCCACCAGTGCGAGGGCGTCGAGAGCCCGCTTCGCGGCCTCCGCCTTGGCTACACCGCGGCGGCGAAGCCCGAACGCCGTGTTCTCCGCGACGCGCAGGTGCGGGAACAGGGAGTACGATTGGAAGACCATGCCGATGTCGCGCTTGTTCGTGGGCACACGCGAGACGTCGTTGCCGCCGAGCAGCACAGCTCCGCTGTCGAGCCCTTCGAGGCCGGCGAGCACGCGGAGCAGCGTGGTCTTGCCGCAGCCGGATGGTCCCAGCAGCGAGACGAACTCGCCCGGCGCGATGTCGAGGTCGACGCCGTGAAGCACCGTGTTGCCGGAGTAGCTCTTCACGATGTCCTGCAGCTGCACACGCGTGCCCTCTCCCGCCTCGGCGAGCAGCATGTTGTCGGCGGTCTGGGGGAGGGTCATGAGCGGGCCTTTCCGGTGCCGCGCGCGACGCGGCCGATGAGTAGGAGCAGCAGGAAGACGAACAGCAGCGCCAGCAGGGTGAAGATCGCAGGTGCGTACGGATCCTGCTTCTGGACGACCACCATGGCCGTCTGGAACACCTGGCGGTTGAGGAGCGAGGCGATCGTGAATTCTCCGAGCACCACGGCGATCGAGATGAGCGATGCCGCGAGCAGCCCCTGCCGCAGGTTGGGGGCGAGCACCTGCAGCACGACGGTCGGCCAGCTGGCGCCGAGCGACCGGGCGGCCTCGGCGAGCGTCCGCAGATCGGCCGCGTCGATCGAGGCCTGGATCGAGCGGTACGCGAACGGCAGCACGGTGATGCCGTAGGCGAAGGCCAGAGTCCACGTGCCGGTGCCGAGGGTGCGTCCGATCTGCAGGTAGATCGGCGCGAGGCCGACCACCAGCACGATCGCGGGGATCGAGATCGGCAGCAGGACGGCGAATTCGAACACCGGCTTGAGCTTCGCGAAGCGCAGATTCACCAGGATCATGGTCGGCGCGAGCAGCAGGAGCACGATCGCGACGGTCACGAGCGCGAGGACGAGGGAGTTGCCCAGCCCCATCCAGATCGGCTTGATCGCCGCCGACTCCGCGGGGTCGAACAGCGCGGCCCAGCGCTCGAGTCCGAGACTGCCGTCGGTCTGACGCAGCGTGTAGAGCAGGGTCGAGATGAGCGGGATCGCGAAGAACGCGCCGACGACCACGCCGATGATCCAGCGGGTCGCGAGTGACGGGCCGAGGCGATTCATGACTGCCACCTCGCCGCCCGGCGCTGGATGAGTGAGTAGAGCGCCATCACGACTCCCACGATCACGATCATGCCCAGCGCGAGCGCACCGGCGAGGTTCTCGCGGCCGAGAAGCGTCTCGCTCGTCAGAGCGGCACGGATCTGCAGAGGCACGATCTGCGAGCCCTGGCTGGCGAGGGCGGCGGCGGTGGCGTAGGACGAGAAGGCGTTCGCGAAGAGCAGCAGCAGGCTGGCGAAGAACGACGGCGCGAGCACGGGGATGCCGATGTGCAGCCAGAAGCTCGCGCGCGTGCCGCCGAGTGTGAGGTTCGCCTCGGCCCAGTGCGGCTTGAGTGCGGCGAGGGCGGGCATGAAGGTGATGACCATGAGGGGGATCTGGAAGTAGATGTAGGGCAGGATCAGCCCCGGGAGTTCATAGAGCCACGTGCCGTTCGCGAAGATGTCGATTCCGAGATCGTTCTTCAGGAAGAGGGTGACGACTCCCTGGATGCCGATCGTCGCGATGAAGGCGAAGGCGAGCATGACGCCGCCGAACTGGGCGAGGACGCCGGCAGCGGCATCCACCGTCGAGCGGATGCCGCCATCGGGGTTCAGGCCGAGCAGGGCGTAGCAGACGAGTGCACCGACGATCGCGCCGACGACGGCGGTGAGCAGCGACAGGGTCGCCGAATTCGCGAAGGTCGTGAGCACGACGGGGTCCGCCAGGGCCGACAGGTTCGACCAGGTGAACGACCCGTCCTTCGTGAAGAAGCCGGAGCCGATGGCGAGGATGGTGGGCACGGCGAGGAACAGCACGACATATGCGGCGAACGGCACGAGACCGAGCCAGGCGACGGAGGGCGCGGAGCGCTGGGCCCGCGACGAGGTCGCAGGCCCAGCGCTGTGCGGTGCGGCGGAGACGGAGGCGGATGCCGCGGCATCCGCCTCCGTTGCGGGAGTGAGGGTCACTGGACCGCCGCAGCCCACTTCTCGCCGAGCAGAGTACCCGCGTTCGTCGACTGCTCCTCGGTCGGAACCACGGTCTCGGCGGGCACCTCGGGCAGAGCGGCAGCCAGGTCGGCGTCGATGGTGCCGGCCTCGGTCATGGCCTCCATGCGAGCCGGGCGCGCGCCGCCCTTGAGCCAGAGGTTCTGCACCTCGTCGCTGTAGAGGAACTCCTGCCACAGGCGCGCGGCGGCAGGGTTCGGAGCATCCTTGTTGATCGCCTGGTTGTAGTAGCCCGCGTAGCCGGTGCCGTCGAGCACGACGACCTTCCAGTCCGCGTTGTCCGTCGTGTGAGAGGCGTTGAGGTAATCCCAGTCGAAGACGACGGGGGTCTCGCCGCTCGCGACGGTCGCAGTGGTCACGTCGACCTTGAGCAGGTTGCCGGCCTTCTGCAGCTCCGAGAAGAAGTCGATGCCGGGCTGGAAGTCGTCGAGGGTGCCGTCGGACTGCACGGTCGCGAGGCCCACGGCGGCGAAGGCAGCGCCGGCCTGCGTCGGGTCGCCGTTGATCGCGACGGCGCCCTTGTAGGCGGCATCCTTCAGGTCATCCAGGGACTCCGGGGCGTCGAACTTCGAGGAGTCGTAGCCGATCGACATGTATCCGCCGTAGTCGCCGACGAAGAGGCCGGTCGGCTCCTTGAGAGCGTCGGGGATCTCGTCCCACGTCTGCACCTGGTACGGGGCGAACACGTCGGTGTTCTGCAGCGCGACCGTGAGGCCGAGGTCGAAGACGTCGGGCGCGGTGTCGAGGCCCTCATTGGTCTTCGCGGCCTGGATCTCCTCGGCGCTCGAGACATCGGGAGAGGCCTCGTTGATCGTGATCTCGGGGTACTTCTCGGCGAAGAGGTCGAGGATCTCGCCGTAGTTCGCCCAGTCGCGCGGGAGTGCTATGACGTTGAGCTGGCCTTCGGCCTTGGCCGCAGCCTCCAGCTTCTCGAACGAGCCGAAGTCCTCGACGGATGTCGCGGACGCGGCGTCGACCGACGAGTCTCCGTCACCGGATCCCGAGGCGTCCGCTGCGCCGGAGCAGGCGGTGAGGCCGAGCGCGGCAGTGGTGAACAGGGCGATGCCGGCGCCGATGCGCGCGCGACGGTGGAAGTTCGTCATCAGGGTCCTCTCGGTGTCCGGCGCTGTGAGCCGGTTTTCGGGTTGCGAGAGGACACTACGAGCCGAGGGTTGCCGCCGATCGCGGCTCGGGTGAACGACAGGTGTCGGGGGCGTGACGGGTCGGTCGGCGGTGGCGTTCGAGGCAGTGCGCAGTCTGACATTCTGGAGGGATGGACATCGGCAGTGTGCTCGGGCTCGAGCAGCTCACCTGGGGCACGCTGATCCTCATCGTCATCGCGGCTTTCGCCGCAGGCTGGATCGACGCGGTCGTCGGCGGGGGAGGTCTGCTGCAACTCCCCGCGCTTCTGCTGATCCCCGGCATCTCGCCCATCCAGGCGCTCGCCACGAACAAGCTCGCCTCGGTCTTCGGCACGGCCACGAGCAGCGTCACGTACTACGGGAGAGCGAAACCCGACATCCGCACCGCTCTGCCGATGGCCGCGATCGCCCTGGTCGGATCCTTCGGCGGCGCGGCCGTCGCCACCGTGCTGCCCGCTGCGGCCTTCAAGCCGATCATCGTGGTCGCCCTGCTCGCCGTGGCGCTGTTCACCGCATTCCGTCCGCAGATGGGGGCGGCCACCAAGCTCCGCTTCAGCGGTCACAAGCACCACATCATGGCGGGGCTCGCGGGGCTCGTGATCGGCTTCTACGACGGGCTGATCGGCCCGGGAACCGGCACGTTCCTGGTGATCACGCTCGTCGCGCTGCTCGGCTACGACTTCCTCCAGGCGAGCGCCAAGGCGAAGATCGTCAATCTGGCCACGAACACCGGTGCTCTGCTGCTCTTCATCCCCCACGGTGCTGTGCTGTGGCTGCTCGGCGGCATCCTCGCGGTCGCGAATGTCGCCGGAAGCTACCTCGGGTCGCGCATGGCGATCTCGAAGGGCACGACCTTCATCCGCGTCGTCTTCCTGGTCGTGGTCGTCGCCCTCATCGCCAAGCTCGGCGTCGACGTGTGGAACGAGAACATCGCGCCGGCGCTCGCGGCGCTCGCAGCGGTGCGCTGACGTCGCAGAAAAGCACTCGGGTCGCAGAGAATCCGAGAATTCTCTGCGACCCGATGCGGATCTGCGACGCGAGGGTCAGGCCTCGTCGTCCTCCGGCTCGAAGTCGACGCCGGCCTCCGCCCGCTGCTCGGCCGTGATCGGAGCCGGAGCCGCAGTCAGAGGGTCGAACCCGTTGCCCGACTTGGGGAACGCGATGACGTCGCGGATCGACTCGGTCTTCGACAGGTGCTGCAGCACGCGGTCCATGCCGAGCGCGATTCCACCGTGGGGCGGGGCGCCGAACTTGAACGCGTCGAGCAGGAAGCCGAACTGCTCCTGCGCCACCTCGTCGCTGATGCCCATGACCTCGAACACGCGCTTCTGCACGTCTTCGCGGTGGATGCGGATCGACCCGCCGCCGAGCTCCGAGCCGTTGCACACGATGTCGTACGCGTAGGCGAGAGCCGAAGCGGGGTCGGTGTCGAACGTGTCCTGGAACTCGGGCTTCGGTCCGGTGAACGCGTGGTGCACGGCGGTCCAGGCTCCGGCGCCGACGGCGACGTCACCGGATGCCACGGCATCCGCCGCCGGCTCGAACATCGGAGCATCGACGACCCAGGTGAACGCGAACTCGTCGGGGTTCAGGAAGCCGAGACGACGGCCGATTTCGACGCGGGCAGCGCCGAGGAGCGCACGGCTCTCCTTGGTCGATCCGGCGGCGAAGAACACGCAGTCTCCGGCTTCGGCGCCGACGAACTCGGCGAGTCCGGCCTGCTCCGCCTCAGAGAGGTTCTTGGCGGCCGGGCCGCCGAGCGTGCCGTCCTCGTTGAAGAGCACATACGCGAGGCCGCGGGCACCACGCTGCTTGGCCCAGTCCTGCCACGCGTCGAGCTGCTTGCGCGGCTGGCTCGCGCCACCGGGCATACGCACCGCGCCGACGTACTCGGCCTGGAACACCCGGAAAGGAGTCTCTGCGAAGTACTCGGTGGCCTCGACGAGCTCGAGTCCGAAGCGCAGGTCGGGCTTGTCGGAGCCGTACTTCGCCATGGCGTCGGCATAGGTCAGGCGCGGCAGCGGGGTCTGCACCTCGACGCCGATGGTCTTCCACATCGCGACGATCAGCGACTCCATCAGCGTGATGACGTCTTCCTGGTCGACGAAGCTCATCTCGATGTCGAGCTGCGTGAACTCGGGCTGACGGTCGGCGCGGAAGTCCTCGTCGCGGTAGCAGCGAGCGATCTGGTAGTACTTCTCGACGCCGCCGACCATGAGCAGCTGCTTGAACAGCTGCGGCGACTGCGGCAGCGCGTACCAGCTGCCCGGGTGCAGGCGTGCGGGAACGACGAAGTCGCGGGCGCCCTCGGGCGTCGAGCGCGTGAGCGTCGGGGTCTCTACCTCGGTGAAGTCCTCGCCGTGCAGCACATCGCGGACCGCCTTGTAGACGTTCGACCGCAGACGCAGAGCGGATGCCGCCGCGGGGCGACGCAGGTCGAGGTAGCGGTACTTGAGGCGGGCCTCTTCACCCACCGTCTCGGTGTCCGCGACAGCGGTGGACACCTGGAATGGCAGGGGAGCGGACTCGTTCAGCACCTCGACGTCGGTCGCGATGAGCTCGATCTCGCCGGTGGGCAGGTTGGGGTTCGCGTTGCCCTCGGGGCGGCGGGAGACCTCGCCGGTGACCTTGAGGACGAACTCGTTGCGCAGCGGGTGCGCGATCTCCTCGTCGCGGATGACGACTTGGGCGATACCCGACGCATCCCGAAGATCGATGAACGCGACTCCTCCGTGATCACGACGGCGATCGACCCAACCCGAGAGGGTGACGGTCTGACCGATATGCTCGGCTCGCAGTGAGCCTGCCGAGTGGGTGCGAAGCACGGAGGATTCCTCCTGATCTGGGAAATGATGAACCCGCCCATTCTACGTGGGCGGGTGCCGCCTCCCCGCCCTCGGCATATCGGTCAGTAGGATCGCCACGACAGCCGCTCGACCAGCGAAAGGGTCTCCATGGACTCCAACGGCATCTCCGACCTGTACGGATCGATCTTCTCGGGCACCACGGGGCTCATCGCGCTCGTCTTCTATGTGCTCGTCGCGGTCGGCCTGTGGAAGGTGTTCACGAAGGCCGGCTACCCCGGCATCCTCGCGATCATCCCGATCGTGAACGTCGTGTTCCTCGTGAAGATCGCCGGTATGTCCGGGTGGCTGGCGCTGCTGTACCTTATTCCGATCGTGGGATTCATCTTCGGGATCGTCGTGGCCATCAAGCTCGGCGAGCGGTTCGGCAAGGGCGGTCTGTTCTCCTTCTTCCTGCTCTTCGTCTTCCCCTACATCGGGTACCTGATCCTCGGCTTCGGCGAGTCCCGCTATCGCGCGGCCTGACATGGTGGCGTCCCGACTGCACCTCGTCCGCCATGGCGAGGTCCACAATCCGAAGCGTGTCCTCTACGGCCGGCTGCCCGACTACCACCTGAGCAGGGCGGGCCGAAAGATGGCACGAGCGGCCTCCGATCACATCGCCGGCCTCGACCGACCGGTCGTGGGGCTCTTCTCCTCTCCGCTCGAGCGTGCGCAGGAGTCGGCGGAGCCGTTCGCCGAGCGCTTCGGCTTCACGCCCGAGATCGACATCAGGCTGATCGAGCCGACCAACGTGTTCGAGGGCACGCAGATGCGACGGTCCCTGATGAACCCGCTCAACTGGTGGCATCTGCGGCAGCCGGCGCTTCCCAGCTGGGGCGAGCCGTACACGTCGATCGCCGAGCGGATGCTGGGGGTCATGGGGGAGGCCTGGCACGCGGCGGACGACGGTGATGTCGTCATGGTCTCGCACCAGGCGCCGATCTGGATCACGCACCTCAGGGTGGCCGGTCTGCCCCTCAGGCACGACCCGCGAACCCGGCGGTGCGCGCTGTCGAGTGTCACGTCCTTCGAGCTCGTCGGCGACGTGTGGCGCGAGGTCGATTACGCCGAACCTGCGGCGACCGGCGCTGCCGTCGACGTGGGGGCCGTCTGACGACACCCGCGTTCGAATCGCGCACCTGGCAGATTCTGCGGCTCGAGATCTGCACAGTGCGCGATTCGAAAGGTGTCAGCCGGCCGTCAGCGACTGGATGACTCCGACCGCGGCGAGCTGACCCGCGGCGGCTGCGAGCAGCACGGATGCCATCGGTCCGGGAAGCGAGGCTCGGTGCGCGAGGTCCCCGGCGGCGAAGACGCCGGGCATCGAGGTGCGACCGAAGTCGTCGATCTCGATCGAGCCCGAGGGCAGCATCTGCAGGCCGAGCTGGTCGGCGAAGGGAGCACGGTGACGCATCGTGCCGGAGGCGACGAACACGCCGGCAACGGTGTGCGCGCCCGTGGCGGTGGTGATGCGCACGTCGTCGTCCTGCGGTGCGACAGAGAGGACCGGCTCCGCGCTGACGCGGACCCCGAGTGCGTCCAGTGTCCGCACCTCATCGTCGGTGAACGGCTGGTCCACCGGGAACACCGTGATGTCCGCGACGATGCGACCGAGGAGACCGATCAGGTGCTCGGCGCGCGGGGCGGGACCGAGGATGCCGATGGAACGGCCGGCGTGCTCGTGGCCGTCGCAGAACGGGCAGCTGAACGCCTTCGTGCCCCACAACTCCTGGAGTCCGGGGATAGCGGGAAGATCGTCGGCGACGCCCGTCGCGAGGATCACGTGTCGCGTCTCGGCCGTCTCGCCGTCTGCGAGCTGCACGACGAATCCGCCGTCGGAACGGGTCACCGTCTGCGCCCCCACGTCGCGGATCTCGACGACGGAGTACTCGGCGAGCTGCTCTCGTGCCGTCGCCCGGAACTCTGCCGGGGGAGTGCCGTCGTTCGCGACGACGTTGTGCATGTGCCGCACGGTGCCGTTGCGGTATTCGCCGGAATCGAGAAGCAGTGTGGGCCGGTGCATCCGCCCGAGGGTCAATGCCGCCTGGAGGCCGGCGGGGCCTGCGCCGATCACGATCGCGTCGTACATGAGGGTCCTTCCGAGGGGTGCTCGCTTGCGTTCGTCTTCAGTCTGTGACTTCATGTCAACATGAAGTCAAGCATCGAGAATCCCTGGTCCGTGGGCGAGGTCGCAGCGCGCTTCGAGCTGCCCACGAACGCGCTCAGGCACTGGGAGTCGGTCGGCCTGCTGCGCCCGGCGCGCGACTCGGCGGGGAGGCGCCGCTACGGGCAGGACGACGTCGTGCGCATCGCCGTCATCCAGCGCAGCAAGGCCGCAGGCATGACCCTCGATCAGATCGCCGTGCTTCTCGACGACGGCAGCGCAGGTCGACACGAGGTGCTGCAGCAGCACCTCGACGACCTCGACCGACGGATGGAGGACATGCGCCGCTCGCGCGAGATGACCGAGCACGCGATGGGCTGCCGCTCGCACGACATCGCCACCTGCCCCCGATTCCGCGCGAGCGTCGACGACGTGCTCGCTCGGCTCTGACAGCGGCGTGCTGCACCCGGAGGCACCCGGCCCATGCATAGGAACCCCTGCGTAAACTGGGAATCGTGCCACTCGCCTCGACGGTTCGTCCGATCCGCAGCGGCCGCTCCTCCCGCATCCGGCCTTCTCGCCGCGCGGTCGGTGCCGTGCTCGCCGCGGTGCTCGCCATCGGTCTGAGCGCCTGCGCTCCCGATCCCGTGAACGACTCGTTCCTCAGCGGCGACAACCCGGGCTATGTCGCGGCCGACGGAGCGATCGTCGAGATCCCGCCCGCCGAGCGCGATGAGCCCATCGGCGATTTCGGCGGCGTCACCGAGGACGGCGAGGATTTCGCAAGCTCCGAGCTCGCGGGCAAGGTCACGGTCGTCAACTTCTGGTATGCCGGCTGCGCACCGTGTCGTCTCGAGGCCGAGGCCCTCGAGAGCGTCTGGCAGCAGCACGGAGGCGACGACGTCGCGTTCCTCGGGATCAACACCCGCGATCAGGCCGACACCGCCAAGGCGTTCTCGGCCGAGTTCGGCGTGACCTACCCGAGCCTGATCGACGTCGACACCGCCGAGGCCAAGCTCGCCTTCGCATCGTCGGTGCCGATCCAGGCGACGCCCACCACTCTCGTGCTCGACAAGCAGGGGCGCGTGGCGGCCCGCATCATCGGGCCCATCGACGGCACCTCCATCCTCTCGACGCTCGTCAAGGACGCGCTCGCGGAGGACTCGTGAGTCTCTCGGGAGCGGCGTGAACCCCGAAGTCATCATCGGATCGGGAGCCCTGTGGCTCGCGATCCCCGTGGCCCTGCTCGCGGGACTCGTGTCGTTCCTGTCGCCGTGCGTCCTTCCCCTGGTTCCGGGCTATCTCGGATTCCTCGGGGGAGCGGTCACTCCTCGCCGCACGCCGAACGCCACCGACGGCACCGCCGTGTCCACGGTCGAGGCCCCCGCTCGCAGCCGACTCGTCGTCGGCGTGCTGCTCTTCATCCTCGGATTCAGCCTGGTCTTCGTCTCGCTCACGGCCCTCGGCGGGCTGGCCAACGTGTTCCTGCTCCAGTGGGGCGAGCTCATCACGCGCATCCTCGGCGGCGTCATCATCCTGATGGGCCTCGTGTTCCTCGGGCTCTTCGGCTTCGCGCAGCGCGAGCTGCGCTTCCACGTCGACTCGAAGGCCGGTCTGATCGGCGCGCCCCTGCTGGGCGTCGCGCTGGGCATCGGTTGGGCGCCCTGCCTCGGTCCGACCCTCACCGCGATCTTCGCCCTCTCGTTCAACGCAGGCGACCCGGTGCGTGCGGGCCTGCTCGGGCTGGCCTACTCGCTCGGTCTCGGCATCCCGTTCCTGCTGGTCGCGCTCGGCTTCGGGTGGGCCACGAGAGCGATCGGCTTCCTGCGCCGACACATCCGCGTGGTGAACGTGATCGGCGGTGTGCTGCTGATCGTCCTCGGCTTGCTGATGGTGACGGGACTCTGGACGGACATCATGTCTCGACTGACGGCGGTGATGAGCAGTGTCGACCTCCCGATCTGATCAGAAGAAGACGCATCGGAAGGATGACGTGAGCAGCACAACCGAGAGATCGAGCGATCCGCTCCGGCCGTCCGACCACGTCGACGGTGAGGAGTCGATCACGCAGCCTCGCCTCGGCGTGGTGGGCTGGCTGCGCTGGGGCTGGCGTCAGCTGACCTCGATGCGCACCGCTCTGATCCTGCTCCTCGTGCTGGCGATCGCGGCGATCCCCGGCTCGATCTTCCCGCAGCGCATGGCCGACCCCAACGGCGTCACGCAGTGGGAGCGCGACAACCCCGATCTCTTCCCGATCCTCGACGGCCTCAAGCTCTTCGACGTCTATCTCTCGCCGTGGTTCTCGGCGATCTACCTGCTGCTGTTCGCGTCGCTCGTCGGGTGCGTCATTCCGCGCATCCGCCACCACGCGAAAGCGCTGCAGGCACGGCCCCCGCGCACGCCCGCGCGCCTGAAGCGTCTCGCCGACTTCCGTGCGGTCGACCGCGCATCGACCGACGCCACGACCGATGCCGCCGCATCGATCGACATCGCGACGAAGCAGCTCAAGGCCCTGGGCTACCGAGTCGAGCGCTACGACGACAAGCGATCGTCGTCGGTCTCGGCCGAGCGCGGCTACTGGCGCGAGACCGGCAACCTGCTCTTCCACCTCGCGCTGGTCGGAGTGCTGATCACGGTCGGCGTCGGCGGCGGGTTCGCCTACACGGGGCAGCGCGTGCTGGTCGAGGGAGAGACCTTCGCGAACACCCTGCTCGACTACGACTCGATGAACCGCGGGCGAT
Organism: Microbacterium sp. NPDC089320; assembly: GCF_040684875.1. Lineage (NCBI taxonomy): Bacteria > Bacillati > Actinomycetota > Actinomycetes > Micrococcales > Microbacteriaceae > Microbacterium > Microbacterium sp. NPDC089320. Next base: position 435,070 of record NZ_JBFBGY010000003.1, on the reverse strand, counting down.
TCGTCGGCGACGGAGCACTCGCGCCCTACTCGATGCGTCTCGACAGCTTCGACGTCACCTATCAGCCGTTCGGCGAGCCGGGTTCCGGTCAGGCCGGCGACTTCTCGGCGAACGTCACCGTGCAGGAGAACGGCGAGGAGCGCACGGGGTCGGTCAAGGTCAACGAGCCGCTCGGAGTCGCCGACGACAACGTCTTCCTGCTCGGCAACGGATACGCGCCGACGATCACGGTGCGCGATCCCGACGGGAACGTGGTGTTCACCAACAGCACCCCGTTCCTGCCGCAGGACAACAACATGACATCGCTGGGCGTCATCAAGATCCCCGACGGACTCAGCGAGCAGGTCGGCCTCGTGGGCTTCTTCTACCCGACGACGGGTGTGCTCGACACCGGCGCGTTCTTCTCGGGCTTCGGCGACCTCACCAATCCCACGCTCACACTCGACGTCTACACCGGCGACCTCGGCATCAACGAGGGCATCCCGCGTTCCGTGTACGTGCTCGACACGACCGGCATGACGAAGGTCACCGGGCGCACGACAGACCTCGATTCGATCGAGTTGACACCAGGACAGACCGCCGACCTGCCGAACGGCATGGGAACGGTGACCTTCGAGGACGAGTCGCCGGCCGGCGCGACCGACGCGTCGGAGTCCGTCAAGCGGTTCGCCTCGCTGCAGATCCACCGCGACGCCTCGGGTCCGTGGGTGCTCGGCTTCGCGCTTCTCGCGCTCGGCGGTCTGATGCTCGCGCTGTTCATCCCCCGACGCCGAGTGTGGGTCAAGGCGACGGCACACGACGGCACCGTCGCTCTCGAGTACGCAGGTCTTGCTCGCGGCGAGGACCCCACGCTCGCGACGGCCGTCGACGACCTCGTGGCCGGTCACGCGCGCCTGATGGACGCAGCGGGTGTCACGACAGCCGTCGAGGCCGCAGCGGCTCCCGAGCCGGACGTCGACGGCGAACCCGAGCTCCCCGCATCCGACACCCCGAAAGTAGACTGACACCATGTTCGATCTCGAAGTGATCTCGCCGATCCTGCTGTGGACGGCGATCGCGATCTATGCGGCGGCCTTCGTGGCCTACGCCTTCGACCTCGCTCGCCGGTCGCAGCTGTCGGCCGACGCCGCGACCGTGCAGGAGTTCGAACTCGTCGGAGCCGGAACCGGCTCGCGCGGTCGCACCGCGGCGAACGGTGTCGCGGCATCCGGCTCGGATGTCGCGCCGCAGCGGTTCGTGATGGCCCGCATCGGCACCTCGCTGACCGTGCTCGCGTTCATCTTCCATCTCGCCGCCACACTCACCCGCGGTTTGGCGGCGGGTCGAGTGCCGTGGGCCAACCTCTACGAATTCGCGATGATGGGCACGCTGCTGATCGTCGCCGTGTTCCTCGCCGTGCTGACGCGCATCGATCTGCGCTTCCTCGGCACGTTCATCACGGGTCTGGTGGTCGTGCTGCTCGGCCTCTCGGCCACGAACTTCTATGTCGACGTCTCGCCTCTCATGGACCCGCTCAAGAGCGTCTGGCTCGTGATCCACGTCTTCGTGGCCTCGCTCGGCACCGCGTTCTTCGCCCTGGCATTCGCCCTCTCGGTGATCCAGCTGATGCAGTCCCGTCGCGAGCGCCTCATCTCCGAGGGGGCTGAGAAGACCGGACCGGGATTCCTGCGCACCTTCCCCGGGTCCGAGCGCCTCGAGAGCATGGCGTACCGCTTCACGATCATCGGCTTCATCCTGTGGACGTTCACGCTGATCGCCGGCTCGATCTGGGCGTACTACGCCTGGAGCCGCTTCTGGGGCTTCGACGTCAAGGAGACCTGGACGTTCGTCATCTGGGTGCTCTACGCCGGATACATCCACGCACGGGCGACGCGCGGCTGGCGCGGCAATCCGTCGGCATGGCTGGCCATCGTCGGCTTCTCGGCCGTGCTCTTCAACTTCACGATCGTCAACGTCTTCTTCAAGGGTCTGCACGCCTACTCGGGCCTCAGCTGAGCGCCCGGCTGCCACTCACCGGAGCGTGCGCTGACCGAGGGGGATCACCTCGGAGTGCTCGGCGCCGTCCTGGTACCAGACGAACTCGACGTCGCTGACGGTCTCGGAGGGGCGTGAGCTCAGCGAGCGCCGCGACGCGTGCGACAGCTCGGTCCACGCCGCAGGCGCGAGCGTCCGGGCATAGATCACCGACAGGTGGAACGTCCAGTCGTCCGTGCTGCGCTCGTCGAGACGACGGAAGTCGGTTCCCTCGAGGGTGTCGCTGAGCGTCGCGTACGCCGACACGATCGTCGGGGTGCGACTCAGCCGCAGGATGACGACCTGCCACGGTGTGGGGAACACGTCGACGGCCTCGGCGACGACCTCGATCGGACGCTGTGTCGCCGCCCATTCACGGATGAGCGCGAGCACCTCGTCGCGGCGTTCCGGCTCATGGAACGCGCGCAGAGTGACGTGCTCGGTGTGCGGGTGCGGGGCGTCCAGCCGCCCGAGCGCCGACCTCTGCTCCGCCCGGTAGACGTCCGACACGGCCCTCGTGGGGCGCAGCACGAGGTACTGCTGTCCCTCCAAGGAGGCGAGCTGGGCGGGCGAGGTCATGAACGGGCGGCGCATCTCCTGATCGTAGGCGGGTCGCGCGGTATGCGTTGCCCGTCGTCGTCAGGAGCCGTGCTCGGTGAGGCGGATCACGCCGCGGCGAGTGCCGCCTTCACTGAGGTGGTGCGCCGCAGGGCGACCGCGACGGTCGTCGCGATGAGCGACAGCACGCCCCAGACGACGAGGGCTGCGGCCGCGCCGCCGTTCGCGGCGATGAGACCGGCGAACGCGGGAGCGGTCGGCAGCGCTGCGCCCAGATCAGCCAGCCATCCGGGCACGGTCGAGATCAGCCCGGTCGCGATCGCGAGAACTCCGACGAGCGCGCTGAGCCACCGTCCGATTCCCCCGAACACCGCGACGAGCGACTGGTTGACGGCGGCGAAGACGACACCCGCGAGCACGGCGATCCCGGCGAAGGCCCACCAGGTCGCAGCGTCGTAACCGGCGACGATCTGCACGATGAGGGACACCAGCACTCCCTGAGCGGCACCGATCGCGGCGGCCGGGGCGAAGGCGCGCAGGGTGAGTCCGGCCGACGAGCGCCGGGACGTGAGCGTGCGTGCGGTGTACGCCCGCATGACGATGAACGAGGCGAGTGACCCGAACCACAGCACCACGGCGGCGAGCAGCGGGATCGCGGTCGGGCCGAAGATCGTGGCGCCGTCCGCGCCCTTCGACGCCACCGGATCGGCGATCACCGATGCGAGCGACGTCGACTCGGAGTCGCTGAACGAGGGGAGGGAATCGGATGCGGTGCGCAGCCCGCCTGCGAGATCACCCGTTCCCGTGGCGAGGGTGTCGAGACCGGTCGCGAGTTCGCCGGCGCCGGTCGCGAGCTCCGTCGCTCCGTCGGACAGCTGGACGGCCCCGGTCGACAGCGCTCGTGCCCCGCTGGCGGACTGATCGAGGCCCTGCGAGGCCAGCTGGTCGAGACCGTCGGCGAGGCTCGTCGCCCCCGCGCCGGCCTCGGCGAGCTGGGCCGAGAGTGTGGTGAACGCGGCGGGAAGGCTGGCGATCTGCGGTGCGACGGCGGTGAGGTATCCCGACGCGGTTCCGGCCGCCGTCGCGGCATCCGCGGCATTCGCGGCCTCGGCGGCGAGCTGTGCGCACAGTTCGCCCGATACCTGGGGGTCGCAGCTCGCGGCCATGGCGCCGAGCGTCTGGGCGAGGCTCGCCGTCTTCGCGGCGGCATCCGCCGCCGCGCCGGTCCCCGTCTCGACTGCTCCGACGAGCGCGGGCATCTGCCCGGCCTGATTCTGCAGCTCAGTCGCTCCGGTGGTGAGGCCGGTGCCGATCTGACTCGCGCCGCCCGCGGCTTCGCGCGTCTTCGACGCGAGTGTGTCGAGCCCGGATGCCAGCGACGAGGCGCCGTTTCCGAGCTCGGCGGCGCCCGATGCGAGCTGGGTCGCGCCGTCGGGGATCGCCGCGGCACCGGTCGCGGCATCCCGTGCGCCGGTGGCGAGGTCGGCGGCGCCATCCGCGGCCTCGCCGATCTGGTCTCCGATCGTGGTGAACCCGACGAGGACGTTCTCGGTCGTCGCCTCCGAGAGCAGCGTGCCCATGCTCGACGCCGCCACGTTCGCGATCTGGCTCGTGATCAGATCATCGGCGACGAGCCCGTCGTCCGGTGTGGTCACCCGGATCGTCGCCTGCTCGGCATCGCCGCCGCCGTCGGAGATCGCCTGTCCCGCTGAGGTCGCGGCGGCCGAGAACTCCTCCGGAATCGTGATGACGGCCTGATACGAGCCGTCTGCGAGGCCTTCGGCGGCGTCCTCCTCGTTCGAGATCACCCACGTGAGGTTGGAGTCCAGTTCGTCGGACCCCTCGACGAGTCCTGACGCGAGCTGCCGCCCGAGGGGTGCGAGCTGTCCGTCGATCTCCACGGGCTCGTCGAGGTTGACGATCGCGGCGGTCATCGACTCGAGTCGCTCGGTCGGGTTCTGCAGCGCCGCGACCAGGATGCCGCCGACGGCGGCGGGCAGCAGCAGGACGCCGAGGATCGTCAGCCAGGTGATGGGCTTGCGCGAGCGGGCGCGCTCGATGGGGAGGGTCATGCGTTCACCTCGGTCGAATCGATGGAGTCGTCGGCGATGCGTGGCATCGAGGACTCGGGTTGCGGGTGTGCGGCTGGCGAGTCGATGTCGACCACCCGTGCGGCGGTGCGGCGGGCATCGGCCAGGATCTCGAGGGCGACATCGGGATCGACCGCGGTCAGCAGCATCGTGGTCGTGCTGTCGGAATCACGCAGTCGGGCGGCGAGCTGATCGCGCTCCGGGCGCGAGAGCCGATCGACAGCGTCGATCACGACGAGCGAGGGCCTGCCCCGCAGCGCCTCTGCGAGATCTGCGGACAGGCTGTGCGCGTCGGCGGCCAGGACGAATCCGACGTGCGCCCGCACCCACGCGGTTCGTCCGGGGAGGAGGTGGCCGGCGACTCGGAGGCGTCCGTCGTCGGGCGTCGCCCGCCCGCTGATCGTCAGAGCGAGGGCGCGCAGTGCGCCGGCTGACGGCCCGGTGAGCACGGCCGACGCGCCGGGCGCGAGCCGCAGGTGCAGGCCGTCGATACCGGCATCCGTGATCGTGAGATCATCGGCGGCCACGACCGAGTCGTCACCGGGCCACTCGGCCAGATGACGCTCGCGTTCGACCGCTTCTCCTTCGATGTCGACGCTCGGGAGGATCCTCTCCAGCCAGGCCGGGATCTCCCACGCGCGCTCGCCGAGGATGGCCATGAGTGCGGGGATCAGAGTCATCCGCACGAGGAACGCATCGATCGCGATGCCGGCCGCGAGTCCCAGTGCGATCGGCTTGAGCGACGAATCGCCCTCGGGGACGAACGCGACGAACACAGCGAACATGATGAGTCCGGCTGCGGTGACGACCTTCGCGGACCCCGTGAACCCGCTGCGCACGGCGCGGAGCGCGGCGGCCCGGCGGGTCGCCCGGTCGGGGCCCTTGCCGTCGGGATCGTGCACGAAGTCCTCGCGCATCCGAGAGACCAGGAACACCTGGTAGTCCATCGCGAGACCGAACAGCACGCCCATCAGGATGATCGGCATGAAGCTGATGATCGGGCCCACCTTCGCCACGTGCAGCGCGTCGGCGAACCAGCCCCACTCGAACACGGCTCCCACGATGCCGAACGCGGCGACGATCGAGAGCAGGTAGCCGGCGGCGGCGGTGACCGGAACCCACAGCGAGCGGAACACGATCGTGAGCAGGATCAGCGACAGGCCGATGACGAAGACGCCGAACGGGAGCAGGGCGTTGCCCAGCTGATCAGAGATGTCGATCCCGACCGCGGTGAATCCGGTCACCTTGAGGTCGATGCCGAACTCGTCGAGCCACTCGTCGTGGTGCGATCGCAGCTCGCGCACGAGATCGGCCGTCGCGGGGTCGTCCGGCGCCGTCTCGGGGATGATCTGCACGATGCCGGTGTCGGCGGTCTCGTTCGGGGTCGCGAGGGCGACTTCCTTGACGCCGTCGATCTTCGCGACCTCGTTGCCGAGGTCTTCCATCAGGGTCAGAGGATCGGTCGACGTGACGATCGTGCCCGTGAGGATCAGCGGGCCGTTGAAGCCCGGGCCGAACTGCTCTCCGACCAGGTCATAGCTCTGCCGCGCTTCGGAGTCCTTCGGCAGCACGCCCGCGTTGGGCAGCGCGAGGTCCAGGCTGAGGGCGGGCACGGCGACGATGCCGAGGCCGAGAACGACGGCGAGCGACACGAGGACCGGTCGCCTGGTCACGCCGGTCACCCAGCGCTCACTGAAGCGACGTCGCTCGGCGGGGGCGGCCGTGCCCTTCTTCGCCTTCGGCGCACGACGTGGTCGACCGGCCACGCGGCCCTTCAGGAAGCCGAGCAGAGCGGGGGTGAGCGTCACCGCGATGGCGACGGCGACTGCGACGGCGGCGGACGCCGCGATGCCCATGGTGGTCAGGAACGGGATGCCGGCGAAACCCAGCCCGATCAGAGCGATCAGCACGGTCACCCCGGCGAACACCACGGCGGAGCCGGCCGTGCCGACGGCCCGAGCGGTGGACTCCTCCGGGTCGACGCCGTTGCGGACCTGATCCTGATGCCTCGCCACGATGAACAGGGCGTAGTCGATCCCGACGGCGAGTCCGAGCATGAGGGCGAGGAGGGGAGTGGTCGAGGAGACCGTGGCGAAGGCGGTCGCGGCGAAGATGCCAGCCATCGAGATGCCCACCCCGAGCACGGCCGTGAGCAGCGGGAGCCCTGCGACCACGAACGAGCGGAACGTCACGATCAGCACCAGCAGCGCGATCAGCAGTCCGACGGCCTCGGTGAGGGTGACTCCCGGGATGGAGGTGGCGAAGAGCTCACCGCCGAGCGAGGTCTGCGATCCCTCCGGGAGCTCGTCCGCGAGCTCGGCCACGACGGCGCGCAGGTCGTCCTGCGTCGCCTCCGAGACGTCGCTGGCCTGGCCGTCGAACTGCAGGCGGATGATGCCCGCCGTCTCGTCGTCGTTGATCATGCCGCTGACCATCTCGTCGAACGGCGAGGTGGTCGAGAGCACGGAGTCATCGAGGTCGGCGAGCTGATCGACGGCATCCTCGATGTCGGTCCGGTAGGAGTCGTCCGTGATCGAGTCGCCGTCGGCTGCCACCACGATGATCTGCGCGCTGGTTCCGCTGACCGCGGGGAAGGAACGGTTGAGCTGCTCGAGGCCCGCCTGGGACTCGGTTCCCGGGATCGAGAAGGAGTTGTCCGTCCCCGCCCCGAGCGCGAGAGCCCCGGCGCCGGCGATTCCCAGCGCGAGGAGCCAGGAGAGGAGGACGCGCCACGGGTGCCGATAGGACCATCGGCCGAGCGAGGACAGGAGTGTGGACACGAGGCTCCTCAGGGAATACGGGTTGGATACATAAGTGTATCCAATACACACCTGTATCGTAGGGTGGTCCGAGCCCCGGAGTCTGTGTACGGGATGTGAGAATGAGGAGCAGGAGGATTCGATGACGACACCCGCGACCCGCAGCCGCGAGAACACGCGAGCCCGGCTTCTCGACGCCGCAGCCCAGGTCTTCGCCGAGGTCGGACTCGACGGGGCCTCGGTGGAGGCCGTGTGCGACCGCGCCGGATTCACCCGCGGCGCCTTCTATTCGAACTTCGAGTCGAAGGACGAGCTCTTCCTGATGCTCGCGGGCAGCGTCGCCGAGCAGCGCGTCAACGCGGTGCGTGACCGTGTCGACGAGATCGCCGCCGAGGGAGGCCTCTCCGAAGGGTGCGATCCGGTCGAGCTCGTCCAGCGCATCATGGACGCGGGCGGCGACGACCGCCTCGGCGTCATGCTGATGAGCGAGATCCGGATCCGCGCACTGCGCGACCACCCGTTCGGTGCCGCCTATCTCGTGCAGGAGCGCGAGATGGTGTCGAGCATCGCGGTGATCATCACCGACATCGTCTCGGTGAGCTCGCTCGAGCTGAAGGTGCCCGCCGAAGAAGCCGCGCGCATGCTCATGATCATCTGGGAGGGGATGACCGTCCGCGGCGCGATGGCCGGTCAGGACTCCGATCAGCTGCGGCACTCGGGCGGCGAGGAGCTCGGACGACTCGTGCAGCTGCTGCTCGCCGAGTGATCTCGCCGATGCGCGGCTGTCAGCGCGCGTCGAGCACGGCGTAGCACCGGGCGAGACGGTCGAGCCACCAGTCGCGTCGGTCGCTCGACGCGGCGAGCCGTGTCAACGCGTCGGGCTCCGGGGTGACGCGAGCGGCCGGGATCGAGCCGTCGATCGGGCGCAGATCGGCGACGTCATCGAGGAAGAGGGATGCGGTGCCGAGCCCGCAGTCGTAGTCGAGCGCCGGAAGTGCGGCGGCGAGCGCGGCACCCTGCGAGAGTCCGATGGCAGTGTCGAGTGCGCTGGAGACCACGACGGGCAGGCCGGCTGCGGCGGTGATCTGCAGCGCGTGGGTGATGCCGCCGAGCGGCTGCGCCTTGATCACGAGCAGGTCGGCGGCCTTCTCGCGAGCGACCGCGAGCGGGTCGGACGACTTGCGGATGCTCTCGTCGGCGGCCACGGGAATGCCCATGTACTTCACCCGGGTGCGCAGCTCGGCGAGCTCGGGCACGGTGGCACATGGCTGTTCGACGTACTCGAGGTCGAACTCGCCGAGCGCGTGCACGGCGTGCTCCGCCTCGTCGACGTTCCACAGGCCGTTGGCGTCCACGCGGATGCGACCCTCCGGGCCCATGGCCTCCCGCACGGCGCGCACGCGTGCGATGTCGTCTGCGAGCGTCTGTCCGGGTTCTGCGACTTTCACCTTGGCCGTGCGGCAGCCGGCGAAGCGGGTCAGCACCTCGGCGACCTGCGCCGCCTCGACGGCCGGGATCGTGGCGTTGACGCCGATGCGCTCGCGGAGGGGATCGGGCTGCGTCTTCCACGCGAAGTCGATCGCCGCCGCGAGCCATGTGGCCGCCTCGGCGTCGGCGTACTCGACGAACGGAGAGAACTCCGCCCACCCCTCCGGTCCCTCGAACAGCAGGGCCTCTCGGGTATCGACCCCGCGGAAGCGGGTGTGCATCGGAAGCGAGACGACCCTGGCCGAGCCGAGCAGATCTGCGAGCGGTGGGAGCATGTGCTCATTCTGCTGTGTCGGCGCCCTCCGAGGGATCCGCCGTGCCGACGAGACGCCTCAGCGCAGGCGCTTCTGCAGCTCGCCCAGACGCTCGCTCGGGCGGAAGCCGAGCGCCGTGTTGACGGCGAGCATGTGCGCGTTCGACTCGGCGTTGTACGTGTAGACCGCGCGGGTCTGCGGGGCCTCGCGGTGCAGCATCCGCAGATTGGCGACCTTGACCGCGATGCCGAGCCGGCGGCCCCGGTCGGCGGTGCGCACGAGCGTGCCCCACTGATACGCGTTGCCGTCGTCGGTCGACACGACGAGCTGCGAATACGCCGCGGCCCCGCCATCGGGCGCGAGTGCGATCGTGCCGAACGACACGCGCCCCTGCCGGTCGAGCAGCTCCTCGTTCTCACGGATGCTGTCGACATCGGGCCTCTGCGGTTCGATGTCGAGATCGCCGGTGGGGGCTTCGGTCTCGAGCGTGGCATCGAGGATCGTCCATCCCTCGATCACGTCATCGGGGATGCGGCCGACCCAGCTGCGCATCTCGTAGGGCGAGGCGGCCGCCGCGACGTCGGACTCGATGCGCTGCAGCAGCTCGGGGTCGACCGGAAGGTCGAGCCTGCTCTGCACGTCGCCGAGAGCCAGCGAGTACCGATGAGCGCGTGCGAACTCGCGCCCGGGTGATCCTGCGCCCTCCGGACCGAGGGCGTAGGGCCACGACGTCGAAGCCTGCGCGGTCGACCGACCGGATGCCGCGGCTTCGCCTTCGAGGAACGCGAGGGCCTCGGAGCCGATGCCGCGTCGTCGGTGCTGCGGCGGCACGCTGATCGCCAGGTGTGCGACGTGGGTGTTGTCCTTCACGGGGAGCGCGAGGCTCGCAGAGCCGACGATCCGGTCTCCGTACCGCAGCAGGTAGGCGCGCCGATCGACGACGGCTGACTCCTGCTGCAGCTCGGTGCGAGATTCCTCGAGCGACCATACGACGGCATCGGCACCGCGATCCGCGCGTTCGGCGGCGGCGTAGGCATCCCACCACGCGTCCACTGCGCGAGCGTCGAACGCGTCGATGCGGAGGATCTCGATCGCCATGCGACCACCGTATTCTGCTTGCGGCTCACAGCGATGTGTGATTGACAATGGTGTGTGACGCACAGTACTGTGATTCACATGAACGAGACCCTCGACACGCATCTGCAGGAACTGCGCCGCGGCACCGTCGTGCTGGCGTGCCTGCAGCTGCTGCGCACGGCGGGCTACGGCTACGGGCTGCTCGAAGACCTCGAGCGTCGCGGCTTCGCCACCGATGCGAACACGCTCTACCCGCTGCTTCGGCGTCTCGAGAAGCAGGAGTACCTCACGAGCGAGTGGAACACCGACGAGGCGCGGCCGCGCAAGTTCTACCGCACCTCGGACGCCGGCATCCGGCTCGCCGACACCCTGACAGAAGAATGGCGATCGCTCACGACGGCGATCGCCACCCTCACCGCTGAGGAGAATTGACATGACCACGACAGCCACACTCACCGAGCGCTACATCAGCGCCACGATCCGCAGCCTGACGCCGGAGGTGCAGGACGACGTCCGGGCCGAGCTCGGGGCGTCGATCGCCGATGCGGTCGAAGCGCGACTCGAGCAGGGGGAGAGCCCCGAGCAGGCCGAGCGCGCCGTCCTGACCGAGCTCGGCGACCCCGGCATCCTCGCCGCGGGCTACGCGGACCGCCCGCTGCATCTGATCGGGCCGAAGTACTACCTCGTCTGGTGGCGGCTGCTCAAGCTGCTGCTGTGGATCGTGCCGACCTGCGCCTTCGTCGGCGTCATGATCGGCAAGCTCGTCGAGGGCGGCCCGACCGGCGACCTCATCGGCGCGGCGGCGGTCGCGGCCCTCACCTCCATCGTGCACGTGGGGTTCTGGGTGACCCTGGTCTTCGTGATGCTGGAGCGGACGGGCACCGACACCGGGGTGAGGTGGACGGTCGACCAGCTGCCGGAGCCGACGCCGAACGGCACGGGGCTCGCCGACGCCATCGCCTCGATCGTCTTCGTCGTGCTCGCGGCGGGAGCGGTCTTCTGGGATGCCCTGCTCGGCTTCTTCCCGACCGGTGGCGAACCGATCTCCGTCCTGCATCCGGGACTCTGGCCGTGGGGCATCACCGTCCTTCTCGCTCTGCTCGTCGCCGAAGGGGTGCTGGCGGTGGTCGTCTACGCGAAGCGACGGTGGACGCTCGCAGCGGCCGTGGTCAACACGGTGCTGGCCGTGCTCTTCGCCGCCTGGTCGCTCACGCTGCTCATCCGGGGCGAGCTGATCAATCCGGAGTTCGTGAGCTCGGTGTTCACCGACAACGGTGTGACGGGGGAGACCCTGCGGATCGTCGGGGTCGTCGCGGGCTTCTGCCTCGTGGCCTTCCCGATCTGGGACATCGTCGACGGCTGGGTCAAGACGGCGCGCGCTCGCCGCAGCTGAGCGCTGCGTCTGCACCGTACGCGGGAATAGGCTGGATGCCGTGACCAGCGCATTCGTCTCTGACCTGTTCGACCCGGACGAATGGGTGCTCGCGCCCGGCGCCGAGGACTACACCGACATCACGGCCCACGTGAGCACCGACGGCGGGGTCGCCCGCATCGCGTTCAACCGCCCGGAGGTGCGCAACGCCTTCCGCCCGCACACGGTCGACGAGCTCTACCGCGCACTCGACGACGCACGGCAGAACCCCCGCATCGGCGCCGTGCTCCTCACCGGCAACGGGCCGAGCCCGAAAGACGGCGGGTGGGCGTTCTGCTCGGGCGGCGACCAGCGCATCCGCGGCCGCGACGGCTACAAGTACTCCGATGACGAGACGACCGTGCACGACCCCGCGCGTGCCGGCCGCCTGCACATCCTCGAGGTCCAGCGCCTCATCCGCTTCATGCCGAAGGTCGTCATCGCGGTCGTGCCCGGGTGGGCGGCCGGCGGCGGGCACTCGCTGCACGTGGTGTGCGACCTCACGATCGCCTCGGCGGAGGAGGCGCGGTTCAAGCAGACCGATGCCGACGTCGGCAGCTTCGACGCGGGATACGGGTCGGCGTACATGGCGAGGCAGACCGGCCAGAAGTTCGCCCGCGAGGTGTTCTTCCTCGCCGAGGAGTATTCCGCGCAGCGGGCCTACGAGGCCGGCGCGGTCAACAGGGTCGTGCCCCACGCAGACCTCGAGCGCGAGGCGCTGAAGATGGCGCGCACCGTGCTCACCAAATCGCCCACCGCGATCCGCATGCTGAAGTTCGCCTTCAACGCGGTGGACGACGGACTCGTCGGGCAGCAGGTGTTCGCGGGCGAGGCCACGCGCCTCGCCTACGGCACCGACGAAGCGGTCGAGGGCCGCGACTCGTTCCTCGAGAAGCGGGACGCCGACTGGACCTCGTTCCCCTGGCACTACTGAGCGGATCGAGACGGACATGGTCGCGCTGACGCCGACGGACGCCGAGGATCCGGCCGCACTGCGCGAGGCCCTGGCGCGAGCGCTCGACGGCGGACCGGCGCTCGGTTTCGGGATGCTCGGCGAGGCGCCGAAATGGGTACCCGACGGCACGGCCGTCGTGATCGCCACCTCGGGCTCGAGCGGCGTGCCCAAGCGCGTCGCATTGAGCGGCGAGGCACTGAGGGCGAGCGCAGAAGCCACGGCGACGCGGGTGGGCGGAGGGCGCTGGCTGCTCGCGCTGCCGGCCGGATACGTCGCCGGACTCCAGGTGGTCGTCAGATCGCTGATCGCGGGCACGCACCCCGTCGCGCTGGGCGGTCGGTTTTCGCCCGAGTCCTTCGCCGACGCGACGCTGTCGATGCTGCGTCCGGCGCCCGGCGGCTCCGCGGACATCCCTGAGCTCTACACCTCGCTCGTGCCCGCGCAGCTGTCGACGCTGCTCGATGCCGCGGAGGACCGACCTGTGCGCGCTGCGCTCCAGGCGTATCGAGCCATTCTCGTGGGAGGCCAGGCGCTGCCCGAACCGCTGCGCGACCGCGCTGCCGATCTCGGCATCCGGCTGGTCCGCACCTACGGGTCCACCGAGACGAGCGGCGGATGCGTCTACGACGGCGTCCCCCTCGACACCGTCGCCGTGCGCGCGGTCGACGGAGAACTGCGCATCGCCGGGCCCATGCTCGCCGACGGATATCTCGGCGACGGGGAGCTCACGGCGAAGAACTTCTCGCGCGACGAACACGGCATCCGCTGGTATCACACCGGTGATCTCGGGCTCTTCGACGACGGTGTCGTGCGGGTGCACGGTCGAGCCGACAACGTGATCGTCTCCGGCGGCATCAACATCTCGCTCGATCGCGTCGAGCGGGTGGTGCGCAGCGTTCCGGGGCTCACCGATGCCGTGGTCGTCGGCGTGCCGGACGAGCGATGGGGCGAGGCCTCGGTCATCGTCGCGCCGAGAGGCGAGGCGCTGCGGCGCAGCGAGGCGGAGCAGCTCGCACACGCGAGGGATCTCGTGGCGGAGGAGCTGGGAAGGCACGCGAGGCCGTCTCGGCTGATCATGGTCGACGAGCTCGCCGTGCTGACATCGGGAAAGCCGGACCGCGAGTCGATCAGGCGGGCCGTGACGGAGCTGCACTGACGGCGGATTCTCGGCGCGCGGCAGAGCACTGCCACACTGGATCATGGCCACCTACACGCACGGGCATCACGAGACCGTTCTCCGCTCGCACAGCAGCCGCGACATCTCCAACTCCGCGGAGTACCTCCGCCCGCACTTGACCGAGACCACCAGGCTTCTCGACGTCGGAGCAGGGCCCGGCAGCATCACGGTCGACTTCGCCGGCATCGTCGCACATGTGACCGCGACCGAGATCGACGAGGACGCCCTCTCGCTGTCGCGGGGTCTGGCATCGAGCAGGGGATTGCACAACCTCGACTTCGCGGTCGAAGACGTGCACGCGCTGAGCTTCGCGGACGACAGCTTCGACATCGTGCACGCGCATCAGGTGCTGCAGCATGTCGGCGACCCCGTGCAGGCGCTCCGCGAGATGCGCAGGGTGACGGTGCCGGGTGGCGTGGTGGGCGTGCGCGATGCCGACTACGCGGGCTTCCTCTGGTTCCCGATGCTTCCCGAGCTCGACAGATGGCTCGACCTCTACCGGCGAGCCGCGCGGGCCAACGGCGGAGAGCCTGACGCCGGGCGGCGTCTGCTCGCCTGGGCGAGGGCAGCCGGGTTCGAGGACGTGACGGCGACGACATCGACCTGGACCTACGCGACCCCCGAGGATCGCGCGTGGTGGGGCGGCATGTGGGCCGACCGCATCCTCGAGTCCGCTCTCGCCCGACAGCTGGTCGACAGCGAGATGGCCACACGGGGTGACCTGCAGCAGATCAGCGACGCGTGGATGCGCTGGGCTGACGACGGTGACGGCTGGTACCTCGTGCCGCACGGCGAGATCATCGCCAGAGCCTGACCGCACGACGGATACATCTGCAGGCGGATGCGGGGCGGATGCCGTGCCGCGTAGCGTGGGGGAGTGATCCGCCCGCTCTCCCGTACGGCGCTCGTGCTCGACATCGTCGGGGCGGCGCTGCTCTTCGTCATCCTCACACCGTTCTCCGTCGTGTTCTACGGGCCAGGGGCGGTCGGCGAGGGGATCAACGGTGCGTCGGTCGCGGCGATCGTGACCGCGGGCGTCCTGATGTTCGGCGGAGTCGCGATCGGCAGGCTCGCTCCCGGCTTCGCGCTCGCCGCGGCCTGGGCGGGGGCGATCGTGCAGATGCTGTCCGGATTCGGGCCGCTGCCGATCGACGTCGCGATCCTGCTCGTGCTCTACGCGACTGCCGCCTGGGGATCCCGCGCGGTGCTGTGGTGGGGCTTCGGCTCGGCGCTGCTCGGTGCCGTGGTCGCGGCGGTCTATCTGGTGGTCGTCACCGGCGTCACCTCGGGCGCCAGCGGGTGGGACCAGCTCACGACAGGCACGCTGCTCCTGGTGGTCTCGGTGCTCGCCCTCGGATTCGCGTGGGTCTGCGGTCTGCTGTGGAGGGTGGTGCTGCGCGCTCGGAGCACTCGTTCGGCTCAGCTGAAGGCGGAGTCCCTCGCTGCGGAGGAGCAGGAGCGGGTGCGGATCGCCCGCGACATGCACGACATCGTCGCGCATTCACTCGCTGTGGTGATCGCTCAGGCCGATGGCGCCCGGTACGCGGCCGCCGCGAAGCCCGAGATGGCCACCGAGGCTCTCGGGACCATCGCCCAGACGGCTCGCGGCGCACTGAGCGACGTGCGTCTGCTGCTCACCCAGCTGCGCCACCGACAGGGCGATGGCCCTCAGCCGACGCTCGCCGATCTCGAGGCGCTGTTCGCGCAGGTGCGCCAGGCGGGCGTCGAGCCCCGCATCACCGTCGATCCGATGCCGCCGGGCGAGCCGCCGGGGGCCATCCAGCTCGCGGTGTACCGGATCCTGCAGGAGGCGCTCACGAACGCCATCCGTCACGGCGACGGTGCGGTCGACGTGCATCTCGCGTGGCTCGCCGACCGTGTCGAGATCCAGGTGCGCAACGGCGTGGGTCGGGAGCAGCCGCAGATCGGCGGCGGTCACGGGGTGATCGGCATGCGCGAACGGGCACAGCTCGTCGGCGGCAGCCTGCATGCGGAGCGTCAGGGCCCGCAGTTCGTCGTGAGAGCCTCGCTCCCGATCGGAGAAGTCGCATGATCAGGGTCGTCCTCGTCGATGATCAGGCGCTGTTCCGCGCCGGAGTCCGCATGCTGCTCGCCTCGCAGCCAGACCTCGACGTCGTCGGAGAAGCAGGCGACGGCAGAGAGGCCATCGGGCTCGTGCACGCGACCCGACCCGACGTGGTGCTCATGGACATCAGGATGCCGGTCATGGACGGGCTCGCCGCGACAGCCGAGATCCTCGCTCAACCCGATCCGCCGCGCATCGTCATGCTCACGACCTTCGATCTCGACGAGGCGGCCGCTCGAGCGATCCGCCAGGGGGCGAGCGGATTCCTCCTCAAGGACGCCGATCCCGAGTTCCTCCTCGCCGCGATCCGCACCGTGCACGCCGGCTCGAGCGTCATCGCCGCCTCCGCGACCCGCGAGCTGTTCGAGCACTTCGCCGAGGAGCCGAAGCCGGTGCCCGTGCAGTTCTCGACGCTGACGGAGCGTGAGCGCGAGATCTTCGCGCTCGCCGCGCGCGGACTCTCGAACTCCGAGATCGCCGCTCGCGAATACCTCAGCGAGGCGACCGTGAAGACCCACATCAGCCGCATCCTGACGAAGCTCACACTGCGCGATCGTGTGCAGCTGGTGGTCTTCGCGTTCGAGCACGGGCTCGCCTGACCCGACGCCTGATCGCGGGATCATCCTTGCGATGTAGGCGGATGCGCCATCAGGCCGACGCGGACGGGCTGTCGCCCTCCGTAGCGTCGAAGGCATGGAGATCACGACCACCGACCTCGGGCTCGCAGCCCGCGTCCAGCACCTCACGAAGACCTACGGCGCCGGAGAGGGCACCGTCCGCGCGCTGGACGACGTCAGCGTCGGCATCCGGCGCGGACAGTTCACCGCTATCATGGGGCCGTCAGGTTCGGGCAAGTCCACGCTCATGCACATCATGGCCGGCCTCGACACCCCGACGCAGGGGCGGAGCTGGATCGGCGACACCGAGATCACCGGGCTCGGGGACCTCGACCTCACGATCCTTCGCCGTCGCCGGGTCGGATTCATCTTCCAGGCGTTCAACCTCGTGCCGACGCTCACCGCGCTCGGCAACATCATGCTGCCGTTCGAGCTCGACGGGCGGCGACCCAGCGCCATCGAGAAGGCACGCATCGACGGACTGATCCAGACGCTCGGGCTCGGATCCCGACTGCAGCACCGACCGCATCAGCTGTCGGGCGGTCAGCAGCAGCGCGTCGCCATCGCCCGTGCACTCGCCACGTCGCCCGACCTCGTGTTCGCCGACGAGCCGACCGGCAACCTCGATTCCCGCACCGGGCGCGAGGTGCTGCAGCTGCTGGCCACCGCGAGCCGCGAGCACGGGCAGTCCATCGCGATGGTCACGCACGACGCGATCGCGGCGAGCCACGCCGACCGTGTGCTGTTTCTCGGAGACGGCCGGATCGTCGCCGACCACCCGCGCCAGAGCGCCGAGGAGATCTCGGCCTACATGCTCGCCGCCGAGGTCGCGGCATGAGCGCCGTCATGGAGTCGCCGACTCTCGCCGTCGTCGCGCAGACGTCCGCGACCGGTCCGCGCCTCGCGTGGTTGCGCGACCGGGGCATGGGCGCCAGCATCCTGGTCGCAGCCCTCTCGGCGGCCTTCGGAGTCGTGCTCGTCGAGACCACGGCCTACCTCGGAGCGGTGCTGCAGGCCGATCCCTTCATCGGCGACAGCGAGACCCTCGCTTTCGTCGTCGGGCTGCTCTCGGTGCTGCTCACGGGCGTCGCGATGTACGTCGCCGCGATCGTCACCGCCAACACGTTCTCGACGATCATCGCGGGGCGTACGCGCCAGATCGCCCTGATGCGGCTCATCGGCGCGACGGCGAGGGCGCAGCGGGCCGAGGTGGGCAGGCAGGGATTCGTGGTCGGGATGATCGGCGCGACGCTCGGGCTTCTCGCCGGCCTCGCGATCTCCGCCGTCGGTGTGCAGGTCGGCTCCGCACTCATCGAGAACGTGCCGCAGGGGTTCTCCCTCGCCCAGCCGTTCGTCGCCGTGCCCGCCATCGGCGTCGCCCTCACGACGTGGGCTGCGGCATGGGTCGGGTCCAGGCGCGTCCTCACCGTGACGCCGCTGCAGGCGATCGCGGGTTCGGTCGAACGCAACCACGAGGAGCTGTCCCGCCCGGGGCGCCACATCGGTGCATGGGTGCTGGTGGGTGCCGGCACCGTCCTGCTGGCGGCCGGGGTCGTCGTCGGACTCGTGCATCCGCTCGGGGTGGTCGTCGCCTTCGTCGGCGGGCTGCTCTCGTTCACCGGTCTCGCGCTCGGCTCGGTGCTGTTCATGCCTCCGGTGCTGCGGCTCGTGGGGCGCATGTTCGGATCGGGTGCCACCGCGCGCCTCGCGGCCGAGAACGCGCTGCGCTATCCCGAGCGCTCGTCGCGCATGGCGATCGGCGTCGTGATGGGGGTCACGCTCGTCACGATGTTCGCCGTCGCGCTCGAATCGGTCAAGCAGATGCTGATCACCCAGGTCGACGGCGAGACGCCCGCGGAGTTCTTCACGCCGTTCGACGCCTTCGCGTCGGTGATGATGGTGCTGGTCGCCGTGTCGGCGGTGATCGCCGCGGTCGGCCTGGTCAACCTTCTGACCATCGGCGTCGTGCAGCGTCGTCGCGAGCTCGGGCTCCTCCGGTCGATCGGGCTCTCCAACCGACAGGTGCGCCGGATGGTGCTGCTCGAGGCAGCGCACATCACCGTGGCCGCCACGCTGACCGGGCTGATCCTGGGAATGACGTATGGGTGGATCGCGGCGCAGTCGCTGCTCGGCTCTGTCCCGACCCTGCCCGACTTCGAGCCGGCCGGCCTCGTCGCGCCGCACGTGCCCTGGCTGCCCGTGCTCATCATCGTCGCGGCGACCGCAGCGCTGACCCTGGTGGCGGCAGCGACGCCCACCCGGCTCGCCACCCGGGTGGCTCCGGTCGACGCACTCGCCGCCGACTGACGCCGCGGCAGGTCAGGCGCCCCGATGACCGAATGGGTCATCGGGGCTTCGCCGCGTGGGCAGGCGTCCTAGGCTGGACGGATGCCTTCTCCGTTCGACCAGTCCACGTATCAGGTGCGCCTCGAGTGGGGCGTCGACGGGCTCGCGCGCCTCGCACCGGCGGACGTCGTCGTGGTGGTCGATGTGCTCCGCTTCTCGTCGACCGTGGCCGACGCCGTCGCATCCGGATCCGAGGTCTCGCTCGACGACGCACGCGAGTGGTCTCGCAACGGCGCTGCTGTCGCCGACGCCGCGGGGCACGATGCCGTCGTGCTGCTCGGAAGTCTCCGCAACGCGGCGGCAGTGGCGCGCGCGATCGCGACGGTGCAGGAACGACGCCAGTCGCGCACATCGGTGAGCGTGATCGCCGCGGGAGAAGCCGACGATGCGGGCACTGCGCGCTTCGCGGTCGAAGACCATCTGGGAGCCGGCGCCGTCGTCGCGGCGCTGACCGATCTCGGCATCGACCACACAGCGCCGGATGCTGCCGTGGCCGCCGAGGGATTCCGCGCGCTGAAGAGGGCGCTGCGTCACATGATCAGCGCGAGCGGTTCGGCACGCGAGCTCGCTGACCGGGTCGCCGCGACCGAGCGGATGCAGGCATCCGGGGTCGTGCCGACGACTGTGTCGCACGCCGCCGAGCTCGACGCCCTGGACAGCGTTCCGGTGCTGCGCGACGGGCTCTTCGTCGCCTTCGCCTGAGCGGTCGTCGCCGCCCGCGGCGACGAGGCGACCCTGCGGCGTGCCTGAGCGCACTGTCGATGTCGGCCCTCGACGTGCTCGGCAACAAGCCGTGCGCCCATCACGGGAATCGAGATCCGCGACGTAGGGTCGTGGCATGAGGTACGTCCCCGCTTTCATCGTCGACGCCGTCCTGGTGCTGGTCTTCGCCATGGTCGGCCGCGCGTCGCACGGCGAGAGCGTCGCCGGGTTCCTGCTCACGGCCTGGCCGTTCCTCGTCGCCCTGCTGGTGGGTCACGTCGTGGCAGCGCTTCTGCCGGCGAGACCCCGACGTCCGTGGTCGCTGGCCTGGGGCGCCGTCGTCTGGCTCGTCACGGTCGTCGGCGGGCTGATTCTGCGCGTCGTGGCGGGCGATACCGCCCAGATCGCGTTCATCATCGTCACGACCCTCGTGCTCGGTGTGTTCCTCGTCGGATGGCGAGCCGTGGCAGCACTCCTGCGTCGGCGCGCGGGACGCGCGAGCGCCGTCGGCGTGACGCCCGAGCGGGCTCATGATCAGCGGGATGACGATGCTCCCGTCGACCAGGATGCGCACGACGAAACGCCCGACGACGGTGCCATCGCCACGGATCGACCGCCGACAGAGCCCGAGGCCGACCCGGAAACGGGTGCTCACCCGCGCTGACCGTCGTCGGAGCCGGCCCCAGTGGTGGGGTCGATCGTGCCGTGAGCGGGTCAGCGCGACATCTGAGCGGCGAGCCTCGTGTCGGCCGTGATCTCGCGTCGCGTCCAGTCGAAGAGGTAGCGCGCGTCGTACGAGCGCGAGCACCGTGCGCACGACGTCGCGCGTGACGGACGCCGGTGCCGGTAGGTGATGTGGCCCGCGGGGCACTGGCCCACCCACGGTGCGAGCTCGACCGCCGTCTCGCCATGGTGGGTGGTCCCGCCGACGTAGCCGAGGTCTCGCGCCACGCGCTTCCAGGTCGCGCCATGGGCTGCTTCGTGGCCCGCGAGGGCATGAGCCACCTCGTGCAGGAGCACCTGATGGATCTCGTCGTCCTCGAACCGCGCAGCCAGATAGCGAGACACGGTGATGCGCTTCTTCGTGTAGTCGCACTGCCCCGCCCGCCGCTTCGCGTGATCGAAGCCGAACGACCAGCTGTCGTCGAGGTGCAGCGCGATCAGTGCTTCGCCCCAGACGCGCACCCGGTCAAGTTCCGCCATGCGATCAGGCTAAGCCATACCGCCGACATCGCCCCGCAGCGGGGCACCGGGAGGTGGGTGGTCGTCAGCCGGCGACGAGCTGCGTCGTGCGGCGCCGCTCTGCTGCCTCGATGGCGAGCAGCACCGTCTCGAGCTCTCGGTCCTCGGCTCCGGCCTCACGACGCAGGAAGAGCGACTGCTTGAAGCTCTCGCGGGCCGTCTCGTAGTCCCCGGCTTCGTACGCGTTCCTGCCGTGGTGGTGATGCGCGAAAGCGGCGATCGACAGCCAGCGCTGGCCCTCGGCCTCAGCGGCGCAGGTCGCGAGCTCCTGCTCGGCGGCGGCGTGGGCTCCGCGGTGCTGCAGGATCGTCGCGTGCAGCACCCTCGAGCGAAGGACGTCCTTGCGTGTGCCCGCCATGCGCGACTGGCGCACGGCCTCGTCGGCCAGGGGGAGCGCTTCGTCCAGACGGTCGAGGACCTTCAGCAGCCAGACCCGCTCCAGCAGCGCCGGAAGGCTCCGCTGGCTCTCGATCTCCTCCAGCCGTGCGGCGCATTCACCGAGGTCGACCAGTTCGCGAAGGCTCTCCGGGTCGTATCCCTGGATGAAACTCATTGCTCTCCTTCCGCAGCGTCCCCCGTCAAGTGTGCCTCGCGTCGGCGCTGTCGTCGGGGCGGCACGCCCCAGGTCCGCGCATCCGATCTCCGTCGAGGTGGTCAGCGCAGGAACAGCGAGGCGTCGGGACGAGGGGAGGCCACAGCATCCGCATCCGTGACCACGCGTGCCCCCTGCACGAAGGCGGTCACCTCGGCGCCCTGCGCGATCTTCGCCGGATGCGGCCCCGCGGCCAGCATCCGGGGCAGCCATTCGGTCGGCAGGGGAGCGGCCGATGCGGCGATCACGAGATTGCCGAATCTGCGCCCCTTGAGCACCTGGGTGTCGGCGAGGACGCCGATCTCCGGCAGGACCTCGGCGATGGTCGCGACCTGACGGCGGGCGAACGCGAGGCCGGGGCCGTCTGCGACGTTCACGAGCAGCAGGCCCCCGGGGGTGAGCAGCTCGGCGAGCTCGCGGTAGAACTCGATGCTGGTGAGATGGGCGGGCGTCTGAGCCCCGGAGTACACGTCGGACACCACCAGATCGCAGCTGCCGACGATGGCCGCAGGAAGGCGGCGGACGCCCTCGCGGGCGTCTCCGATCCGAAGGCGGATCGACGCGCCTCTCGGCAGCGGAAGGTGCTCGCGCACGAGCGTGGCCAGCGGCGCCTCGAGCTCGATCACCTGCTGCCGTGAGCCGGGCCGGGTCGCCTCGATGTAGCGCGGAATCGTCAGGGCGCCGGCTCCGAGGTGCACCGCGGTGAGAGGGCCGGGTGCGAGCTGGTCGATCACCGCGCCCATGCGCACGATGTACTCGAAGTGCAGGTGCGTGGGGTCGTCGAGGTCGACGTGCGACTGCGGGGTGTCGTCGACGATGAGCTCGAATCCGCTCGTGAACTCCGACGGCACGATGCGAGCGACGCCTCCGTGGTCGAGACGGACCTGCGGGTGCTCGGTGTCCTTCGCTCGATTCCTGCCCATCCTTCGAGCGTACGCGTTCACTCCGTCGCGTCGGCGGACGCGTGTTCGGTCCGGACGGTGCGAGGATTGACGGGGTCACCGCTCGCATGCGATGCCGTGACGCGTCGCCTTCGCGCCCCGATCCCGTATGCCGCGGTCGCGGTCGGGGGTGCGGGCCTTCGAGTCCTGTCGTGCGTCCAGAGCCTTCTTGGGAAGGCCGATGTTACGGCCGCGTGACGTTTCCGAGAATAACTTGCAGGGAATTAGTTAGTGATGAATACTTTTTCCTACGTGGTAGGCACCCGATGCCTCCAGGACGTTCAAAGAGGAGATCCCTGATGCACAAGCGCATTCTTCCGGCCGTGGCGCTGGGCGCCGTGGCCACCCTGGGCCTGGCGGCCTGTGCCGGTGGCGGAGGTGACACCGGCGGAGCCGTCGACGGAGAGGGCAAAGAGCTCACCGTCTGGATCATGAAGGGCACGAACCCGGACGCGAGCGCGTTCTACGACGAGGTCTCGAGCGCTTTCGAAGAGGAGACCGGAGCGACGGTCAAGATCGAGGAGATCCAGTGGGCCGATGCCCACGACCGCTTCGTCACGTCGATCGCCGGTGGCACCACGCCCGACATCGCCGAGACGGGAACCACCTGGACCGCGGAGTTCGCGGACGCCGGTGCGCTCGAGCCGCTCGACGAGTACGTCGACGCCGAGGACGGCCTGCGCGATGACCTCGTCGAGGGCCTCGCCGTCGCCGGCACCTACGACGAAGAGCTGTACGGCATGCCGTGGTACGCCGGTGTCCGCTCGATCGTCTACCGCACCGACGTGTTCGAGGAGCTCGGCCTCGAGGCCCCGAAGACGTGGGACGACATCGTCACCGCGGGCGAGGCCATCAAGGCCGCCAAGCCCGACATGCTGCCCTTCCCCGTCGCGGGCGACGCCGAGTTCCAGGTCTACCCGTGGGTCTGGGGCGCCGGTGGCGAGGTCGCGACGCTGGACGGCAAGACGTGGACCAGCGAGCTCGACAGCACGGAGTCGCAGGCCGGCATCGAGTTCTACACCGGACTCGCGACCGAGCACGGATTCTCGTCCGCCGGCGCCACCACCTGGAAGGAGACGGACCTCCGTGACTCGTTCACCCAGGGCAACGTCGCCATGATGCTCTCGGGCTCGTGGACGCCGAAGGCTCTGATCGAGGCCAACCCCGACCTCGAGGGCAAGATCGGCGCAGCCGTCATCCCGGGCGAAGACGGTGGCATCGCCCCGTCCGTGCTCGGCGGCTCGCACCTGTCGGTCTTCAACACGACCGAGAACGCCGACCTCGCATGGGAGTTCGTCAAGCTCATGACCACGGGCGAGTTCGCCGAGAAGTGGGCGGACGAGACCGGGTACTTCCCGGGCGTCCAGTCGGCGATGGAAGAGGCGCTCGCCTCGACCGACCCGCTCGTCGCTCCGTTCGCGCAGCAGATGGTCGAGGGCGGCGCATCCGTGCCGGTCACCCCGAACTTCGGCGCCGTTCAGGCGAAGAAGACGACCAACTCGATGATCCAGTCCATCCTCAGCGGGCAGAAGGACGTCGCCACGGCGACGAAGGATGCCGCTGCTGAGATGACCGATCTGCTCAACCAGTAAGGCTGTATCCCTTCATGTCGATGGTGCAAGCGCCACTGCCGGCCACGAAGGCGGAGTCCCCCTCCGCCTCCGTGGCCGGCGGCCGGCCGCCCCGGCGAGGATTCTCGCTGATCGCGGCCCGCCCCTGGCTTCTTCTCGCTCCCGGGCTGATCATCCTCGCGGTGCTCATGCTCTGGCCGCTCATCCAGGTCGTCATCTTCTCGCTGCAGGACTACGGTCTCCGCGAGATCAACACGGGCGAGAACAACTGGATCGGCGTCGACAACTACGTCGAGGCGCTCACCAATCCGACCCTGTGGACCGTCGTCCTGCCGAACACCGTCGGCTTCGCCGCCGTCGCCGTGTTCGTCACTGTGGCGGTCGGCACGCTCGTCGCGCTCCTGCTCGCGAAGCTGGGCACGGTATGGCGCACCATCGTCTCGAGCTGCATCATGGTGGCCTGGGCCATGCCCGCCGTCACCGGAACGTACGTCTGGACGTTCATCTTCGATGCCGACCGCGGCATCTTCAACACCGTTCTGCAGGATCTCGGCCTGATGGACGACCCGGTGAACTGGTTCACCAATCAGTGGTCGTTCTACGCGATCGTGCTGCTGAACGTCGTGCACCATGGCTTCCCGTTCGTCGCCATCACCGTGCTCGCCGGCCTCCTCGGCGTCTCGAAGGAGATGCTCGAGGCCGCCGCCCTCGACGGCGCGAACGCCTGGACGCGCTTCTGGAAGATCATCTTCCCCACCCTCAAGCCCGTCTTCTCGGTCGTCATCATCCTGTCGACGATCTGGGACTTCAAGGTGTTCGCGCAGGTCTACCTGATGCCAGGCGGAAGCGGCGGCAACCGGTCCGTGCTGAACCTCGGCGTCTGGTCGTACGTCGAGTCCTTCGGACAGAACCGCTACGGCTTCGGAGCCGCGCTCGCCGTGCTGCTCACGCTGGTGCTGATCGGCATCACGATCGTCTACATCCGCTCCCTCATGAAGGAGGACGAGCTGTGAACCCGCGCCCGTCAGTCATGTCGCGTGTCGGCACCGGCATCGCGATCGCGGCCGTGCTGATCTTCACGCTGTTCCCCGTGTACTGGATGGTCTCCAGCGCGCTCGACGCCAAGGCGTCGAGTGGCGGGCAGTCCCTCCTGCCGCAGGAGTTCACGTTCGACAACTTCGCGTTCGTGCTCACCGACGGCGGCTTCGGCACGTATCTCCGCAACTCCGCGATCGTGGCGCTCGTCACCGTCCTGGTGAGCGCCCTCGTCTGCCTGCTCGCGGCCGTCGCCGTCGCGCGCTTCAAGTTCAAGTTCCGCACGACGATCCTCATGATGATCCTCGTGGTGCAGATGGTCCCGCTCGAGGCTCTCGTCATCCCGCTCTTCCTGCAGGTCAAGAGCCTGGGGCTGCTCAACAGCATCCTCGGTCTGATGGTGGTCTACGTCGCGCTCTCACTGGCATTCGGCATCTGGATGCTGCGCGGGTTCGTCGCGGCCGTCCCCGTCGAGCTCGAAGAGGCCGCGTACATCGACGGAGCGAGCTGGTGGCGGATGTTCCGCTCCATTCTGCTGCCGCTCGTGATGCCCGGTCTCGTCGCGACCAGCATCTTCAGCTTCATCACCGCCTGGAACGAGTTCATCTTCGCCATGACGATCCTCGGCAGCGCGACCGACCAGTACACGGTCTCGATCGGTCTGAAGTCGTTCTTCGGACTGCACTCCAACGACTGGGGCAGCATCATGGCCGCGTCGACGATCATCACGATCCCGGTGATGGTGTTCTTCGTGATCGTGCAGCGTCGTCTCTCGGCCGGCATGGTCGCGGGAGCGGTGAAGGGATGACCGACGACCTCGTCCGCCTCGCCAACGGGGTGCTCTGGCCGGGATTCCTCGGCACCGAGGCTCCGCAGTGGCTTCTGGACGAGCTGCGCGACGGCCTCGCGGGTGTCGTGTACTTCAGTCAGAACGTCGGCGACGGGCTAGCCGACTTGAGCGACGACATCCTCCGCGCGAATCCGCACGCCCTGATCGGCATCGACGAGGAGGGCGGCAACGTCACGCGCCTCGAGTCCGTCGGCGGATCCACGCTTCCGGGCGCTGCTCAGCTGGGCATCGTCGACGATGTCGACGCGACGCGGGCATCGGGCGCTGAGCTGGCTCGACGAGTGGCCGCGATCGGCGGCAACGTGGTGCTCGGCCCCGTCGCCGACGTCAACACGGATCCACGGAATCCCGTGATCGGCGTCCGGTCGTTCGGCAGCGACGAGAACCTCGTCGCCCGACACGTGCAGGCGGCCGTGGAGGGTCTGCAGGGCGCTGCGGTCGCGGCGTGCGTCAAGCACTTCCCGGGACACGGCGACACGCGTACCGACTCGCACCATGCGCTGCCCGAGATCTCGCTGGAACTCGAGGAGTTCGCGCGCGTGCACCTCGAGCCCTTCCGGGCAGCCGTGGCAGCGGGAGTCGACGCCGTCATGACCGCACACATCGTCGTCCCGGCCTGGGGCGCGGAGCCGGCGACCCTGAATCCGCGCGTGCTCGGGATGCTCCGTGACTGGGGATTCGACGGCGTGATCATCACGGACGCCCTCGACATGGCGGCCATTCGTGAGACCGTCGGCATCGGAGAGGGCGCCGCACGTGCTCTCGCGGCGGGCGCCGATCTGCTGTGCATCGGCAACCCGACGAATCGTGGCGAGGCCACGCTCGCCGATCAGGACCGGCGAGACTTCCTCGCCGCCCGCGACGGGATCCTCACGGCGGTCGACGACGGCTCGCTCACTCGGGAACGACTCGCCGATGCTGCCCGACGGGTGTCCCGCCTGGCCGAGACCCTCAGTCTCCGCGCCGAGACCGCGCTGCCCGTCGACTACGACGGATCGGATATCGTCCGGCGCGCCGTCACCGGAGTCACTCGGGATGCCGAGGCGCTCGCCGTCGTCGATGCTCGCCGCCGCTCGACGCTCGCCGTCGACAGCGCGTCCGCGTATGTGGCCGAGACCCTCGTCGCGGACGGGTATCGCGTGCGCGTCGACGTCGCTCGAACGTCGATCGACGAGCAGGACGCAGCCCTCGAGGCGGCCGTCGCCGCAGACGGACTGACGGTCGTGCTCCTGGATCGCCCGGACACCGACGACGGGCAGCGGTCGCTGGTCGAGCGCACCGCCCTGCGCGACCCCGAGGCGGTCGTCGTCAACGTCGGCCTCGCGGCACGGCAGCCGCTGCCGCTCGCCCTCGTCGAAGTCGGATCCGCGAGCAGAATCGGCGCCCAGGCGGCCAGAGATCGACTGATCGGGGGCGCGCCGCGCCGCGCCGATTCGTCGTCCGACAGCGCAGGTGCCGCCGACTGAGGCAGGATGACACCGTGGACGCCGATGTTCTCGCGCTGGTGCGCCGATCCGTTCCCCGACTGAGTGCTGCCGAAGCACGCGTCGCGGAGACGATCCTCGGCGACCCCACGCTCGTCGTCGACCTGGCCATCAACGACCTCGCGCAGCTCTGCCACACGTCGCTGTCGACCGTGGCCCGTTTCGCCCAGTCGCTCGGGTTCAGCGGGTATCGGGAACTGCGGGTCGCCGTCGCTCGCACGATCACACTCGCCCAGGCGCAGCAGGCGCGATTCGGGCTCGACACCACCGCGATCGATCCCGACGACGAGCCGTCGGCGATCGCGGCGAAGCTCGCCGCGCAGGAGATCGATGCGATCGAGAAGACGGCGCGCGGGCTGGACGCCGATGTGCTCGATCGCGTGGCCAGGGCCGTCGTCGCGGCGCGCCACGTCGATGTGTTCGGGCAGGCGGCGTCGTCGTTGACTGCTCAGGATCTTCAGCAGAAGCTCGCGCGCATCGGATGCTCGGTCTCCCACTCCGCTGATCCGCATCTCGCTCTCACGACCGCGTCGCTGCGGACCTCCGACGACGTCGTCATCGCGGTCTCCCACGGGGGAGAGACGCACGAGGTCGTCCGGGCCGTCGAGATCGCCAGAGATGCGGGCGCGCTGTCCGTGGCCATCACGAGCGCCCCCGATTCGACGCTCGCGCTCGCCGCAGACGTCTCGCTGATCACCTACGCGCAGGAGTCCCCGTTCCGCATGGCGGCGATGTCGAGTCGCATCGCGCAGCTGGCGCTGGTCGACATCCTCTTCGTGCGCGTCGTCCAGCACCGCGGCGAACCCGTGGTCATCCCGCTCCAGCTGACGCACGAGGCTGCGGCGCCGCGTCGACGCCGCTAGACGGGTCTTCGACGCGACCGTCCATCATCGCCGGTGCCCGTCGCGACCGCGGCGGTCGCAGCGCTGATCAGTCGATGTGGTCGCGGGTGCTGACCAGGGCCCTGGTGGCGATCCTGTGCGCGCGGGCGAGGCTGCCCGTGAGGGAGAGTCCGGTGAGCACGCCGGCGAGGAACCCCGCGGCGAAGGCGTCTCCCGCTCCGATCGACTCCACGACCGGGACATCGAGCGACCTGCTGTCGGTGCGCTCGGCACCGTCGAACGCCACGGCGCCGTCGGGATTGGTGGCGAGCAGGTACCTCGGCTCGGGGAAGAGCTCGCGCAGCCGATCCGGCTCGCCGGTGCCGAACACCGCTTCGGCGTCGGGGCGGGTGCAGAACGCGATGTCGGCGCGACGGACATACTCCGCGATCACGGCACGCCCCTCATCCTCGCGCCCGCGCCACAGCGCAGGTCGCCAGTTCACGTCGAAGCTGAGCAGCCGGCCGTCTCGGGGCGCGTCGAACAGGGCGTCCTGCGCGGCACGGGACGCCTCCGAGAGCGCAGGAGTGATCCCCGAGGTGTGCACCAGTGCGGCCTGCGAGAGCAGCGCGGAGGCGGCGGGGGAGTCGAGTGTCGCCGGCGACAGGGCCGCGGCCGCCGAGCCCGAGCGGTAGTAGTGCATCGTGCCGTCGACCGACCCGTCGGGCCGCGGCGAGAGCTCCTTGACGTAGAGGCCGGTGGGAGCCTCGGGATCGATCTCCACGGCGGAGTCGTCGACCTCGTGCCTGCGCAGCTCTGAGGTGAGGAACCTCCCGAATCCGTCGTCGCCGACTCGCGAGACGACGGCGGTGCGGATGCCGGCAGAGGCCAGGGCGATGGCTGTGTTCCACTCGGCTCCCGCAAGCGAGCGATGGAACGTCCGGACGTCCTCGAGGGGCGCGGCTATGGCGGGGACGAAGGAGACGAGGCCCTCGCCGACGCAGACGGCGAGGGGAGACGTGTCGGGCACGTTCTGGAGATTACCGGATCGGCCACAGCGCCGGACATCCGTAACAGGAATGAAACCTGCAGGTGTTTGGCATCGGTCTGCGCACTGGGTAGTTTCAAGGAATCACCGTTTCCGAAGTCGACGATGTCTTCGGAACGCGCACAGCAGCGCTCGACAGGAAGGTCACACAATGCACCACTCAGTCATGCGTCGGCGAGGTCTCATCGCCGTCACCGGAGCGGCAGTCGCCGCGATGGTCCTCTCAGGATGCGTCGCCAGCGAGCGCGGCGACGACGGCGGAGAGGCGTCCGGCGATGTCGACGGCACCTTCGTCTTCGCGGCCTCCTCCGACCCGGCGAGCCTCGACCCCGCCTTCGCTCAGGACGGCGAGAGCTTCCGCGTCTCGCGTCAGATCTTCGAGGGACTCGTCGGCACCGAGCCCGGCACGGCCGACCCGGCACCGCTGCTGGCCGAGTCATGGGAGTCATCCGAAGACGGCATGAGCCACACGTTCGAGCTGAAGCAGGACGTGACCTTCCACGACGGCACCCCGTTCAACGCCGAAGCCGTGTGCGCGAACTTCGACCGCTGGTACAACTGGACCGGCCTCGCAGCCTCCGAGGCGTTCGGCTACTACTACAACAAGCTCTTCAAGGGCTACGCCGAGAACCCCGCCGACGCCGTCTACAAGTCCTGCACCCCCGACGGCGACTACTCGGTGACGATCGATCTCAACAAGCCGTTCGCAGGCTTCGTAGCGTCGCTGTCGCTCCCGTCCTTCGCGATGCAGAGCCCCTCGGCCCTCCAGGAGTTCGGCGCCGACGAGGTGAGCGGCTCGGCTGAGGCGCCCGTCCTCTCGGAGTACGCGATGGGCCACCCGGTCGGCACGGGCCCCTACCAGTTCGACGAGTGGGCGCCGGGCGAGCAGGTCTCGCTCAAGGCCTACGGCGACTACTGGGGCGAGGCGGGACAGATCGACGAGATCATCTTCCGCACGATCGACGACCCGACCGCGCGTCGTCAGGCCCTGGAGTCCGGCTCGATCGACGGCTATGACCTCGTCGGTCCGGCTGACACGCAGGCGCTCGAGGACGACGGCTTCACGATGGTGTCGCGTCCTCCGTTCACGATCCTGTACCTCGCGTTCAACCAGGCGCTCCCCGAGCTGCAGGACCCGAAGGTCCGCGAGGCGCTCTCGTACGCGGTCGACAAGGATGCTCTGATCAGCCAGGTGCTGCCCGAGGGCACCGAGAAGGCGATCGAGTTCGTGCCCGACACCGTCAACGGCTACAACCCCGACGTCACGACGTACGACTACGACCCCGAGAAGGCGAAGTCGCTGCTTGCGGAGGCCGGCTATGACGAGGCCAACCCGCTGAAGCTGACCTTCAACTACCCGGTCAACGTCTCGCGCCCCTACATGCCCGACCCCGAGCAGATCTTCACCGTCCTCTCGTCGCAGCTCTCCGAGGTCGGCGTCGAGACCACCCCGGTCTCGGAGGAGTGGGTCGAGTACCTCGACCGCACCACCGGCACGTCCGACCACGGCATCCACCTGCTCGGCTGGACCGGCGACTACAACGACACCGATAACTTCGTCGGCGTCTTCTTCGGCCAGCAGAGCTCGGAGTGGGGCTTCGACAACCCGGAGCTCTTCCAGAAGCTCAACGAGGCTCGTGGCGTCTCCAACCTCGAGGACCAGACCGCCCTCTACGAGGAGATCAACGAGATGGTCGCGCAGTTCATCCCCGGTGTTCCTCTCGCGCACCCGGCGCCCACGCTGGCGTTCGACCCGCGCGTCGAGAGCTACCCCGCCAGCCCGGTGAACGACGAGGTCTTCACGGACATCGTCCTCACCAAGTAGGTCTGACCGACTGAGTTGCCCACCCGGGTCCCCGCGCTCGCCGCGGGGACCCGGGCCCGGCGTACCTTCTGATCAACGGAGACCTCTTGCTGCGCACCATCGGCAGGCGACTGCTTTTCCTCATTCCCACCCTGGTCGGCCTCAGCATCCTGCTGTTCGCCTGGGTCAGGGCCCTCCCCGGCGGACCGGCTGTGGCACTTCTCGGCGAGAAGGCGACGCCCGAGGCCATCGCGAGGGTCAACGAGCTCTACGGCTTCAACAAGCCCATCATCGAGCAGTACTTCATCTGGGTCGGACGCCTTCTGCAGGGCGACTTCGGCACATCGATCCAGACCAACCGGCCGGTCACCGAGGAGTTCTTCCGTCGGTTCCCGGCCACGATCGAGCTGAGCGTGGTCGCGCTCATCTTCGCCGTCGGCGTGGGAATCCCGCTCGGATACTGGGCCGCTCGTCGCCACGGGAAGTTCACCGATCACGCGTCGGTCGTGCTGAGCCTCGTCGGCATCACCATCCCGGTGTTCTTCCTCGCCTTCATCCTCAAGTACGTCTTCGCGGTGCAGCTGGGCTGGCTGCCGTCGGACGGACGGCAGAATCCACGAATAGACGCGACGCATCCGACCGGCTTCTATGTGTGGGACGGCATCATCACCGGTGAGTTCGACGCCGCGTGGGATGCGCTGATGCACCTGGTGCTCCCGGCGCTCGCGCTCGGCACCATCCCGCTCGCCATCATCGTCCGCATCACGAGGGCGAGCGTGCTCGAGGTGCAGAACGCCGACTACGTGCGCACGGGCCGGGCGAAGGGCGTCGGATCGTCGACGCTGCGCGGCCGGTTCATCCTGCGCAACGCGATGCTGCCGGTCATTACCACGATCGGTCTGCAGACCGGCCTCCTGATCTCGGGGGCGGTGCTCACCGAGACCGTCTTCGCGTTCCCCGGCATCGGATCGTTCCTCGCAAGGGCGATCTTCACCCGGGACTTCCCGGTGCTGCAGGGGTTCATCATCTTCATCGCGATCGCGTACGCGCTGATCAACCTGGCGGTCGACGTGTCATACAGCTTCATCGATCCGAGAGTGCGGGTGCAGTGATGCTCCGTCTCGTTCTCCGAAAGGGGGTGGCGTCATGACCATCTCGCTCCCACCCGCGCAGGGCCCCTCGGCGGCGAGCGGCGAACTCGTCGACACCGTCGCCGTCAACCAGGCCGGCCTCAAGGAGGGGCCCGGCGGATTCTGGCGCGATGTCTTCCGTCGTCTCCGGCGCAACCCCACGGCCTGGATCGGCGCGGGCATCGTCCTGGTGTTCCTCCTGGTGGCACTGCTCGCTCCTGTGCTCGCTCCCTATCCCGAGACGGCCCTGCCGGGCGCGAAGTACATCACGCCCACGCACATCCCCGGTCCGGGTGAGCTGCCGCAGTTCCCGCTCGGACTCGACCGCTTCGGTGGCGATGTCCTCTCCAAGCTCATCTGGGGCGCTCAGGCGTCGCTGCTGATCGGCGTCGTCTCGACCGCGCTCGGCCTGATCGGCGGCATGATCCTCGGACTCCTCGCCGGCACGTTCGGCGGCCTGGTCGACACGGTCATCATGCGCGTGGTCGACATCATCCTGTCGGTGCCGAACCTGCTGCTGGCGGTCTCGATCGCCGCCATCCTGGGGCAGACCCCCTTCGCGGTGATGATCGCGATCGGTGCCTCCCAGGTGCCGATCTTCGCGCGACTGCTGCGGGCGTCGATGCTGCAGCAGCGATCGAGCGACTACGTGCTGTCGGCGCAGACCCTGGGGCTGGGACGCGGCAGGATCACGATGTCGCACGTGCTGCCCAACGCGATCGGCCCCGTCATCGTGCAGGGAACGCTCACCCTCGCGACAGCCGTCATCGACGCGGCGGCCCTGTCGTTCCTCGGTCTCGGCGGCGGTCGCCCCGAGACGGCCGAGTGGGGTCGCATGCTCACCTACGCGCAGGCGGAGCTCGCCATCGCGCCGTGGCTGGCCTTCCTGCCCGGCATCTGCATCGCGGTCACCGCGCTCGGCTTCACCCTGTTCGGTGAGGCGCTGCGCGAGGCCATGGACCCGAGGACGAGAGCACGATGAACGCTGCGAAAGAGAACACGATGCCCGACGCGCCACTGCTGTCCGTCGAGGGCCTGGCGGTCGACTTCGCCACGATGGACGGCGTCGTGCACGCCGTCGAGGGAGTCGACCTCGAGATCGCGCCGGGGCAGACGGTCGCGATCGTGGGCGAGTCCGGATCGGGCAAGTCGACGACCGCGATGGCCATCATCGGCCTGCTCGCCGGCGGCGGTCGGGTGGCATCCGGCAGCATCCGCCTCGACGGCCGAGAGATCGCTCACGCTCCCGAGAACGAGCTGCGCACGATCCGCGGGCGCGACATCGGCCTCGTGCCGCAGGACCCGATGTCGAACCTGAACCCGGTGGCCAAGATCGGCACCCAGGTCGCCGAGACCCTTCTCGCGCACGGGCTCGCCACCAGGCAGAACGTGAAGCAGAAGGTGATCGAGGCGCTCACGGCGGCGGGCCTGCCCGACCCCGAGCGGCGGGCGAAGCAGTACCCGCATGAGTTCTCCGGCGGCATGCGACAGCGCGCGCTGATCGCGATCGGCTTGGCGTGCAAGCCACGGCTGCTGATCGCCGACGAGCCCACCAGCGCCCTCGACGTCACGGTGCAGCAGACCATCCTCGACCAGATCGGCGACATGACGCGAGAGCTCGGCACCGCCGTGCTGCTCATCACGCACGATCTGGGTCTGGCGGCCGAGCGTGCCGAACGCGTCATCGTGATGCACCGGGGCAAGGTCGTCGAGCAGGGGCCGGCGAAGCAGATCCTCGAGAATCCGCAGCACCCCTACACGCAGTCGCTCGTGCAGGCTGCGCCGTCGGTGGCGGCCGCCCGTCTGCGCCCCGAGGCATTCCATGCTGAGGAGCGCCCGTCCGAGCCGCGAGACGCCGAACCCGCGGAGCTGACCGTGCCCAAGGGCGACAACGTCGTCGAGATCGAGAACCTCACGAAGGTCTATCCCGTACGCGGGCAGAAGGACGACTTCGTCGCGGTGAACGACGTCTCGCTCGCGATTCCGCGCGGCGAGACCGTCGCCATCGTGGGCGAGTCCGGTTCGGGCAAGACGACGACGGCGCGGATGGTGCTCAAGATCATCGAGCCCACCAGCGGC
Source organism: Microbacterium sp. NPDC089320 (assembly GCF_040684875.1). NCBI lineage: Bacteria > Bacillati > Actinomycetota > Actinomycetes > Micrococcales > Microbacteriaceae > Microbacterium > Microbacterium sp. NPDC089320. The sequence goes on along the minus strand of NZ_JBFBGY010000003.1, from coordinate 400,940 downwards.
CTCATCCGCTACGAGGGCAAGGACATCGCGGCGCTCAGCCGGACCGAGACGCGGGACTTCCGACAGAAGGTGCAGCCGATCTTCCAGGACCCGTACTCGAGCCTGAACCCGATGTTCACGATCGAGCGACTCATCTCCGAGCCCCTGGACTTCTACAAGCGGGGGAGCGGGGCAGATCGCCGAAAGCGCGTCCGCCAGCTGCTCGACGACGTGGCGCTGCCGCAGTCGATGCTGCGCCGGTATCCGTCCGAGCTGTCCGGCGGCCAGCGTCAGCGCGTGGCGATCGCCCGCGCGCTCGCGCTGTCGCCCGAGCTCGTCGTGTGCGACGAGCCCGTGTCGGCACTCGACGTCCTGGTGCAGGATCAGATCCTGAACCTGCTCGGCGACCTGCAGGCCGAGTACGGCCTCAGCTACCTGTTCATCTCCCACGACCTCGCCGTGGTGCGCCTGATCAGCGACTACGTGTGCGTGATGAAGGACGGGTCGCTCGTCGAAGCGGCGTCGTCGGAGGAGATCTTCACGAACCCGCGGGACCCGTACACACGGCGTCTGCTGGCGTCGATCCCGGGGAACGAGCTCAACATCGCCTCCTGAGGCGGACCGCGCACGACTCTTTCGGCCTTCTTCGGATGCCATTACCGCAGCATCCGAAGAAGGTCAAGGATCCCGCTTGCCATGTCGCAGAATCTTGCGTATAGTTGGTAGTTGCGCTCGCTTCTCCGTGCCCTCATATGGTGGTCGGCATCTCGTTGAGTCTTTGAGCGCACACTCCACCTGACGACAAAGGAATCGAGAAGCCCTGCGGGGCTCACGGAGGTTATTCCCTTGGCTGCTGCTCCCAACGCATCCACATCCACCACCACCAAGAACGGACGCGGAGCTTCCCGTCTTTCGTTCGCCAAGATCTCCGACACGCTGACGGTCCCCGACCTTCTCGCTCTGCAGACGGAGTCCTTCGGATGGCTCGTCGGCAACGACGCCTGGAAGGCTCGAGTCGCAGAGGCCAAGAAGGCCGGCCGCACCGACGTGAACGAGAACAGCGGTCTCGGTGAGATCTTCGAGGAGATCTCTCCGATCGAGGACCTCGGCGAGACGATGCAGCTGTCGTTCACGAACCCGTACCTCGAGCCGGAGAAGTACTCGATCGAGGAGTGCAAGGAGCGCGGCAAGACGTACGCCGCCCCGCTGTACGTCGAGGCAGAGTTCATGAACCACCTCACGGGTGAGATCAAGACCCAGACCGTCTTCATGGGCGACTTCCCGCTGCAGACCGACAAGGGAACGTTCATCATCAACGGCTCCGAGCGCGTCGTCGTCTCGCAGCTCGTCCGCTCCCCGGGTGTCTACTTCGACAAGACCCCCGACAAGACGTCCGACAAGGACATCGTGTCGGCCCGCGTCATCCCGAGCCGTGGTGCATGGCTCGAGTTCGAGATCGACAAGCGCGACCAGGTCGGCGTGCGCGTCGACCGCAAGCGCAAGCAGTCGGTCACCGTGTTCCTCAAGGCGCTGGGCATGACCAGCGAGGAGATCCTCGAGGAGTTCGCCGGCTACACCTCGATCGAGGAGACGCTCGCGAAGGACACCATCGTCACGAAGGAAGATGCGCTCCGCGACATCTACCGCAAGCTGCGTCCGGGCGAGCAGGTCGCCGCCGAGGCCGCCCGCGCGCTCCTCGACAACTTCTACTTCAACCCGAAGCGCTACGACCTCGCCAAGGTGGGTCGTTACAAGATCAACCACAAGCTCGGTCTCGACGCTCCGCTGACCGACTCGGTCCTCACCGTTCAGGACATCGTCGCCACGATCAAGTACCTCGTGCGTCTGCACGCAGGCACGGAAGAGACCTTCCCCGGCATCCGCTCGGGCAAGAAGGCCGACATCCGCATCGCGACCGACGACATCGACAACTTCGGCAACCGTCGCATCCGCGCGGTCGGCGAGCTGATCCAGAACCAGGTCCGCACGGGTCTGTCCCGCATGGAGCGCGTCGTCCGCGAGCGCATGACCACGCAGGACATCGAGGCCATCACGCCGCAGACCCTGATCAACGTGCGCCCCGTCGTCGCCGCGATCAAGGAGTTCTTCGGAACCTCGCAGCTGTCGCAGTTCATGGACCAGAACAACCCGCTCGCAGGTCTGACCAACAAGCGTCGCCTCTCGGCCCTCGGACCGGGTGGTCTGAGCCGTGACCGCGCAGGCGTCGAGGTCCGTGACGTCCACCCGTCGCACTACGGCCGCATGTGCCCCATCGAGACCCCTGAAGGCCCGAACATCGGTCTGATCGGTGCTCTCGCGACGTTCGCGCGCATCAACTCGTTCGGTTTCATCGAGACCCCGTACCGCAAGGTCGAGGGTGGCGTCGTCACCGAGCAGATCGACTACCTCACCGCGTCCGAAGAGGTCGACTTCAACATCGCACAGGCGAACGCCCCGCTCGACAAGAACGGTCGCTTCCGCGAGAGCCACGTCCTCGCACGCCCCAAGGGCGGTAGCGGTGAAGTGGACCTCTTCCTTCCCGAGGAGATCGGCTACATCGACGTCTCGCCGCGCCAGATGGTGTCGGTCGCGACCTCGCTCGTGCCCTTCCTCGAGCACGACGACGCACAGCGCGCACTCATGGGCGCCAACATGCAGCGTCAGGCTGTGCCGCTGCTGCGCAGCGACTCGCCGCTCGTCGGAACCGGTATGGAGGGCTACACGGCCATCGACGCCGGCGACGTGCTCACGGCCGAGAAGCCGGGTGTCGTCACCGAGGTCTCCGCAGACCGCGTCACCGTCATGCTCGACGAGGGGGGAACGCAGGACTACCACCTGCGCAAGTTCGACCGCTCGAACCAGGGCACGTCGTACAACCAGAAGGTCGTCGTCAACGAGGGCGACCGCGTCGAGATCGGAGAGGTCATCGCCGATGGCCCCGCCACCGAGAACGGCGAGCTGGCACTCGGAAAGAACCTCCTCGTCGCGTTCATGACGTGGGAGGGCTACAACTTCGAGGACGCGATCATCCTGAGCCAGGACCTGGTCAAGGACGACACTCTCTCGTCGATCCACATCGAGGAGTACGAGGTCGACGCGCGCGACACGAAGCTGGGCAAGGAGGAGATCACCCGTGACCTCCCCAACGTCAGCCCCGAGCTGCTCAAGGATCTCGACGAGCGCGGTATCATCCGCATCGGTGCCGAGGTCCGCCCCGGCGACATCCTCGTCGGCAAGGTAACGCCGAAGGGCGAGACCGAGCTGTCGGCTGAGGAGCGCCTGCTCCGCGCGATCTTCAACGAGAAGAGCCGCGAGGTCCGTGACACCTCTCTGAAGGTGCCCCACGGTGAGCAGGGCACGATCATCGCCGTCAAGGAGTTCAACGCCGAAGACGGAGACGACGAGCTCGGCTCGGGTGTCAACCGCCGCGTCGTGGTCTACATCGCTCAGAAGCGCAAGATCACCGAGGGTGACAAGCTGGCCGGTCGCCACGGAAACAAGGGTGTCATCGCCAAGATCCTGCCGATCGAGGACATGCCCTTCCTCGCGGACGGAACCCCGGTCGACATCGTCCTGAACCCGCTCGGCATCCCCGGTCGAATGAACTTCGGCCAGGTGCTCGAGACCCACCTCGGGTGGATCGCGAAGCAGGGCTGGAAGGTCGAGGGAACTCCGGAGTGGGCTGCACGGCTCCCGAAGGACGCCTTCGAGGCTGCTCCCGGCACCAAGGTGGCCACCCCGGTGTTCGACGGTGCGAGCGAGGAGGAGATCTCCGGTCTTCTCGACGCGACCACCCCGACCCGCGACGGCGTTCGCCTGATCGACTCCTCCGGAAAGACGCAGCTGTTCGACGGCCGCTCCGGCGAGCCGTTCCCGGCGCCGATCTCGGTGGGCTACATGTACATCCTGAAGCTCCACCACCTGGTCGACGACAAGATCCACGCGCGTTCGACTGGTCCGTACTCGATGATCACCCAGCAGCCGCTCGGTGGTAAGGCGCAGTTCGGTGGCCAGCGATTCGGTGAGATGGAGGTGTGGGCCCTCGAGGCCTACGGCGCCGCATACGCGCTCCAGGAGCTCCTCACGATCAAGTCCGACGACATCCTCGGCCGCGTCAAGGTGTACGAGGCGATCGTCAAGGGCGAGAACATCCAGGAGCCCGGCATCCCCGAGTCCTTCAAGGTGCTCATGAAGGAGATGCAGTCGCTCTGCCTGAACGTCGAGGTCCTCTCGGCCGACGGCACGCTCGTCAACCTGCGTGACACCGACGACGAGGCCTTCCGCGCAGCGGAGGAGCTCGGCATCAACATCTCCAGCCGCTTCGAGGCCGCCTCGATCGACGAGATCTAAGGTTCAGGCCGCCGCCTGAGCGTCCAGCTCCGGCGGCGGCCCACCTCCCCGATTTCTTCAGAAGAATTCCTACACAGGAGAATTTGTGCTCGAGTCAAACACTTTCGATGAGCTTCGCATCGGCCTGGCCACCGCGGACCACATCCGCGCCTGGTCCTACGGCGAGGTCAAGAAGCCTGAAACCATCAACTACCGCACCCTGAAGCCGGAGAAGGACGGTCTCTTCGGAGAGCAGATCTTCGGCCCGTCCCGCGACTGGGAGTGCGCCTGCGGAAAGTACAAGCGCGTCCGCTTCAAGGGCATCGTCTGCGAGCGCTGCGGCGTCGAGGTCACCAAGTCCTCGGTCCGTCGCGAGCGCATGGGTCACATCGAGCTCGCCGCTCCCGTCACCCACATCTGGTACTTCAAGGGTGTTCCCTCGCGTCTGGGCTACCTGCTCGACATGGCGCCGAAGGACCTCGAGAAGGTCATCTACTTCGCCGCCTACATGGTCATCTCGGTCGACGAGGATGCTCGTCACCGCGACCTGGGCACGCAGGAGAACAACATCCGCCTCGAGCTGAAGACGCTCGGAGACCGTCGCGACGCGAAGATTGCCGAGCGCCTGGCGCGCCTGGAGGAGGAGCTCGCCTCCCTCGAGGCCGAGGGTGCCAAGGCGGACGCGAAGAAGAAGGTCAAGGACGCCGCCGAGAAGGAGATGTCGCTCATCCGCAAGGGTGCCGACGAGGCGATCGCCAAGCTCGAGCGCGTGTGGGAGGACTTCCGCACGCTCGAGGTCGGCGCACTGCGTCCCGAGGACGACGTCTTCCACGAGCTGCAGGACCGCTTCGGTCAGTACTTCGAGGCCTACATGGGCGCCGAGTCGATCCAGCGTCGCCTTGCGGCGTTCGACCTGGCAGCCGAGGCGGAGAGCCTGCACCTGCAGATCTCCGAGGGCAAGGGTCAGCGCAAGATCCGCGCGATCAAGCGTCTGAAGGTCGTCAACTCGTTCCTGGAGACCGGCATGAGCCCGGCCGCCATGGTCCTCGACGTCGTTCCGGTGATCCCGCCGGAGCTGCGCCCGATGGTGCAGCTCGACGGTGGTCGCTTCGCGACCTCCGACCTCAACGACCTCTATCGTCGTGTGATCAACCGCAACAACCGTCTTCGTCGTCTGATCGACCTCGGTGCCCCCGAGATCATCGTCAACAACGAGAAGCGGATGCTGCAGGAAGCCGTCGACGCACTGTTCGACAACGGTCGCCGTGGTCGCCCCGTCACCGGTACCGGCAACCGTGCCCTGAAGTCCCTCAGCGACATGCTGAAGGGTAAGCAGGGTCGTTTCCGCCAGAACCTGCTCGGCAAGCGCGTCGACTACTCCGGCCGTTCGGTCATCATCGTCGGCCCGCAGCTGAAGCTGCACCAGTGCGGTCTGCCCAAGCAGATGGCTCTGGAGCTCTTCAAGCCGTTCGTCATCAAGCGCCTGATCGACCTCGGTCACTCGCAGAACATCAAGGCGGCCAAGCGCGCCGTCGAGCGCACCCGTCCCGAGGTCTGGGACGTGCTCGAGGAGATCATCCGCGAGCGTCCGGTGCTGCTCAACCGTGCACCCACGCTGCACCGTCTCGGCATCCAGGCCTTCGAGCCTCAGCTCGTCGAGGGCAAGGCCATCCAGCTGCACCCGCTCGTCTGCGCGGCATTCAACGCCGACTTCGACGGTGACCAGATGGCTGTCCACCTGCCGCTGTCGGTCGAGGCTCAGGCCGAGGCCCGTGTTCTGATGCTCGCGTCGAACAACATCCTGAAGCCGTCCGACGGACGCCCGGTGACCCTGCCTTCGCAGGACATGATCATCGGTCTGCACCACCTGACCACGGTCAAGGAGGGCGCAGCCGGTGAGGGCCGTGCATTCGGTTCGGTGGGCGAGGCGATCCTGGCCAAGGACGAGGGCTCCCTCGACCTGCAGGCCAAGGTCCGCATCCGCATCCCGGGTCTGACGTTCCTCGAGGGCGAAGCGCCTGAGGGATACGAGCGCCACGGTCTCGTCGACGCATCGCTCGGACAGGCGATCTTCAACGACACGCTGCCCAAGGGATACCCGTTCGTCCGCGAGCAGGCTGACAAGAACAAGCTGTCGCAGATCGTCAACAAGCTGGCCGAGGAGTACCCCAAGGTCGAGACGGCTGCGTCGCTGGACCGCATCAAGGACGCCGGTTTCTACTGGGCCACGCGCTCGGGTGTGACCGTCGCTCTGAGCGACATCCTCACGCCTCCGAACAAGGCTGACATCGTCGCGGGCTACGAGAAGCAGGCCGCGAAGGTCCAGTCCCAGTACGAGAAGGGCCTCACGACCGACGTCGAGCGTCGTCAGGAGCTCATCAAGATCTGGACCGAGGCGACCGACGAGGTCCAGGCCGCGATGAAGGCGCACTTCCCGCAGGACAACACCATCAACCGCATGGTGTCCTCGGGTGCGCGTGGTAACTGGCTGCAGATCCGGAACATCGCCGGTATGCGTGGTCTGGTGAACAACCCCAAGGGTGAGATCATCCCGCGTCCGATCATCTCCTCGTACCGCGAGGGTCTGTCGGTGGCGGAGTACTTCATCGCGACGCACGGTACCCGTAAGGGTCTCGCCGACACCGCTCTGCGTACCGCCGACTCGGGTTACCTGACCCGTCGTCTGGTGGACGTCTCGCAGGACGTCATCATCCGCGAAGAGGACTGTGGCACGTCGAAGGGCCTCGAGCTCCCGATCGCCGCTCCGAACTCGCAGGGTGAGCTCGTGCGCGATGCGAACGTCGAGAACTCGGTGTTCGCTCGTACGCTGGCCTCCGACGTGGTCGACAGCAAGGGCGAGGTCCTCGCCTCTGCCGGTGATGACGTGGGCGACGTGCTCATCGACAAGCTGGTCGCGCTGGGCGTCGAGAGCATCAAGGTGCGCTCGGTCCTCACCTGCGACTCCGCCGTCGGTGTCTGCGCGCAGTGCTACGGCCGTTCGCTCGCGACGGGCAAGACCGTCGACATCGGCGAGGCCGTCGGCATCATCGCGGCACAGTCGATCGGTGAGCCCGGTACCCAGCTGACGATGCGTACGTTCCACACCGGTGGTTCGGCGTCGGCAGACGACATCACGCAGGGTCTGCCCCGCGTGCAGGAGCTCTTCGAGGCTCGCACCCCGAAGGCGGCATCGCCGATCGCCGAGGCCGACGGCCGCATCACGATCGACGAGACGGACAAGGCCAAGAAGGTCATCCTCACGCCCGACAACGGTGACGAAGAGGTGGTCTACCCGGTCCTGAAGCGTGCGACGCTTCTGGTCGAAGACGGCCAGCACGTCACGGTCGGTCAGCCTCTCCTGGTCGGCACGCTCGACCCCAAGGAGGTCATGCGTGTCATGGGTGCCCGCGAGGTGCAGCGTTACCTCGTCGGCGGCGTCCAGGGCGTCTACCGCTCGCAGGGTGTGCCGATCCACGACAAGCACATCGAGGTCATCGTCCGTCAGATGCTCCGCAAGGTCACCGTCGTCGATCACGCCGACACGACCCTGCTGCCGGGTGAGATGGTCGACCTCAAGCGCTACCAGGCGATCAACCGCGAGGCCGTGGCAGAGGGCAAGCGCCCCGCGTCTGGCCGTCCGGAGCTGATGGGTATCACGAAGGCGTCGCTTGCGACCGAGTCGTGGCTGTCGGCCGCTTCGTTCCAGGAGACGACCCGCGTTCTCACGCAGGCCGCCATGGAGGGCAAGCGCGACCCGCTGGTCGGTCTCAAGGAGAACGTCATCATCGGAAAGCTCATCCCCGCCGGAACCGGTCTCTCGAAGTACCGCGACGTCACCGTCGAGGCGACGGAGGAAGCCAAGAGCGAGCGCTACCCGAACCGGATCTTCGCATCCGACGGTGCGTACGCCGACGGCGACTTCGGTTACGTCGACTTCGACGCGTTCTCGACGGACGACATCACGCCGGGTACGTACAACTGATCGATTCGGTTCTGACGTACTGAGTGAGTGAGAAGGCCCCGGGCGATTCGCCCGGGGCCTTCTTCGTGCTCGGATCCGCGAGGTGTCAGTCGAAGAGGTGCGCGATGATGCTCGATGTGTAGCCCTCGGGTGCAAGGTTCGAGTACTCGGTGTCGATCAGCACGTCGTCGCGCCAGAAGAGAGTGCGACCGTCGGTGACGGGGTACTGCTCGTTCTGCCAGGTCTTCTCGCAGCGCGTGCCGCCGTCGGGCGTGAAGCACGTGTAGCCCTCGTCGGCCACGAGGGCATTCAGCATGTCGAGGGCCGGCCCGCGGTTCATCAAAGTGATGGTGGTGACGAGACGGGTGGTGTCGGCCTTCGGGTCAGCCCAGACGCAGGTGAGTTCGCCATCGTCGCCGACCCCCGACGGGCCGAAGGCGGCATCATTCAGGGGTACGCCGTCGAGCTGCGCGAGCACGTCGTCCGAAAGGATCGCCCGGCAGTCCGTCGGCAGCGCGATCGACGTCGCGGTCGGCGTGGGGGAGGGCGTCGGAGTTTCCGCTGCATCCGTCTCCGGACTCGACGACGGCGTCGCGGATTCACCCGTTGACGTGGGGCCCGAACCGGTCGGACCGCAGCCGGTGAGCACGGCGAGGAGCAGGAGAGCCGCTGCGCCGGCGGCGATTCGAGTTCATGCGCTCACCGTAGCGCCGCGCCCCGCCCGCGCCGGGAGGCTGACCGAGCCGCCGCGGAAGCCGCACTCGCGGTAGTGTCGGCGGAATGAGTGATGATTCCTCCCGTGCGCCCGGTGCCGTCGTCGTCGGAGACGCGCTGATCGATGAGATCCACGACGTCTGCGGGGTGCGAGAGCTGGTCGGCGGGGCGGCGCTGAACGTCGCGGTCGGCCTCCGCAGGCTCGGCGTTCCCACCACCCTGATCGCCATGGTCGGCGACGACGAAGCGGGCGCCCACATCCGGGAGTACCTCGACGATCACGACGTGCGGCTGATCGCCAGTGAGGCACCGCTGGGCTCCTCCCGGGCGATCGTGCAGCGCGGTCCGGACGGAGAGCCCGTCTACGTGTTCAACGAGGCCGCGCAGCGGCGCAGCATCCGCTACTCCGAGGAAGCTGTGCGTGCGATCGCCGAATCGGGTCTTGTAGCGGTGAGCTGCTTCCCGTTCGACGTGCCTGCTGAGGTCGACGCGCTCCTCGACGCCGTCGGCGACACTCGCCTCGCGGTCGACCCGAATCCTCGGTCGGGGATGCTGAGCGACCGCGCCGAGTTCGTGCGAGGTTTCGAACGAGCGGCCGCGGGAGCCTCGATCGTCAAGATCGGCGCCGACGATGCGGCTCTTCTCTACGACGGCGATCTCGACGCGCTGAGGGGCCGGCTGCGGGCGCTCGGGGTGAGCGCGGTGCTCGCGACCGCGGGCGCCGATGGCGCGGCACTCGAGTCGGATGCCGGAATCGTCACCGCGCCGATCTCGACGCTGCCGGGGCGAGTCGTCGACACCGTGGGAGCCGGCGATGCGACTCTCGCCGCGGTCGCAGCCGGGCTTGCTCAGAGTGCGCCCTCCGACGCCGAGGGGTGGCAGCTGCTGCTCGACCGAGCCATGGATGTGGCCGCTGCGACGTGTCGTGCCGAGGGCGGTCTGCTGCGGACTCCGGAGTCGATCGCAGACGCTGACCGCGGCGTGTTCGGCAGCTGAGCGCTCGATTTCTCACGCCTGCCCTCGGCAGGTATGATTATCTATCGTGCCCCCGGTTGGCTGTCGAAGTCGGACGGGTGCGCTCAGGCGAGTTACCCAAGCGGCCAAAGGGATCTGACTGTAAATCAGACTGCTCAGCATTCGGGGGTTCGAATCCCTCACTCGCCACCATCTGTTCGTCGAAATCGATCACGAGATCACGAGCCGGAGAACGCCCCCGTCCTTGGGGGCGTTTCTCGTATCCGGCGCGTTCACATCGCGGGAACCAGGACGCGGTCGATGGTATGGATCACTCCGTTGTTCGCTGGGATGTTCACCCGCCACAGCACCAGGGCCGGGTCGCGTAGCGTCGAGGTCTCGTCGCGCAAGAAGACGCCGCGCGGTCGGACGGTGCCGCCGTTGGCCATGGTGAGGGACCTGGACGTGATCACCGTGATCGGGCCCAGCTTCTTGCCCGCGACCACGTGGTACAGCAGGATGTCGGTGATCTGCTCGGTGGTGAAGACGGTCGTGAGCGTGGTGAGAGCCGCCGCCTCAGATGCGGGTGCGGTGCCCGCCAGATCTGACACGAGGCGCAGGAAGGCTCGATCGTTCGGGGCGAAGACCGTGAACGTTCCGCCCGGATCGGCGAGCGTGCTGTCGAGACCGGTGGCGAGCACCGCCTGGACGAGCAGATCGTAGTCATTCGCGTTGCCGTCCGGTGTACCTCCCCCTGAGGTGGCGACGAGGACGTCCACGATGCTCCCCGACGAGCGTGAGGTCTCGGCAGCCTGCGCGGGCGCGGCGGTCAGGACGAGGGCGAGTGCGGCTACCCCTGCGAGGGAGGCCCGGATCTTTCCAGTCATCGTTCAACTCCAGTGTCGATCGGAGTCACGGCAAGGGTCGTGACACAGGGTTATTCCGCTGGTCTCCGCCGTTTGGATGCACCCGCAGCGATCTTTTTCTGAGCATCGTCAGCCGACGGTGACGACTTTCTGGACTGCATGCAAAAACATGTGGACAGAGTGATCTGGTGCGCGCATAATCACTTCAACATCACTGGACCAGCGAAGGAGCATCCCATGAGTGATGAGAAGGAAACGGCCCGACTGTTCTCCGAGGCGTCGGGTCCGAGCGGCGCATCGATCACCGATTGGACGGATCTCGGCCGCGAGATGTGGGCCTATCTGACCGGCCGCGGGGCGGCTGTCAACTACACCTTCGAGGACATGACCGTGGAAGTCCCGCGGGATATCGGACCGGATGCGCCGCGAGCGACGTGGAAGTTCAATGGCACGCTGCGCGTGACGACCAGCGACAGCGAGTCCGGCGAGAGCCGGCCGGGCTGACGGCCTGCCACCATGATCCGCCTCGATATCGACCTGACGGTCGAACACGTCGCTGCCGAGGACGCGCCTCCGACGCGCTTCACGGTGCGTGCTGCGGGCCGGGAAGTCGTCGTCTCGTTCGACTCGACCGCCGGACTCTCGGGCGTGGGACGCCGCAAGCTCACGCAGCTGGCGCCTCTCGCCGATGCGCTCGCACGGCGTGGAGTCAGCCTGCGGGTCGAAGGGCCGAAGGGCACTCTCGTCCAGCTCGGCGATGTGCGGTCAGGCCCCATTGGACGAGCGATCGCGGGGTCGCCGCATGTCAGGCTCGGGCACCTGTCGGCGCTGATCTCGGAGGTGCAGCACCGGGACGATGCCGGGTGGTTCCGGCTTCCCGCCCCGCCGTCCACCCTCTTCCCCTTGTTCCCCACTCTGGCGCGCCGGGCGCCGCGGCGGGTGACGACCACCCACTACATACCCGGGTCCGGTCGTCCCCGATTGATCTTCGCCGTGGGGAGCGGAGACTGGAACACCACCAGGCCGAGAGAGTTCGATCTCCTTCCCGGACGCACCACGATCGGCTCAGGTGCCGATGCCGATCTGCGCCTCGAGGGAGTGGAAGCGCTGCATGCCGAAGTCCGCCACAATGAGGACGACGAGTACGTCCTGTACTCGTTCGCTCCCACCGGCGGCGGGCGACCCAATCTGCCGCACAGCTCGGAGGACGCCCGGATCCTCCGCACCGGATCGCGGATCGAGATCGGATCCTGGCGGCTGGCGTTCTATCGTGAGGAGTTCGCCGATCACGGACGCCCCTTCGGCGGGCGTCAGGGTGGCGAATACGCCTTCCAGAGGCAGCAGCCCGTTCGCCCGTACGGATCGGGGGAACTCGGCTGACGACACGCACACGAGAGGTAGGGGACATGAGCGGCGGCACATGGATCGCGCAGCTGGAGAAGGAGCACGTCGAACTCGTCCTGCACCGCTTCGATCGCAGGGACGCCTGGGAACTGGGCCGCACGATCGTCGAGCGGGCATTGTCCCAGGGGCACCCCGTCGTCGTGGACGTGCGGACCTCGTCAGGGATGCTCTTCCACGCATCTCTGCCGGGAGCGACCTCGGACAACGACGTCTGGGCGGCGAAGAAGGCCGCGACCGCTCTCCGGTTCGAGACAAGTACGGCACTGCTCGAGGCGCGCATCGAGAACGGCGGTCGCGACATGTATGAGCCGGGATGGCTCGATCCGGCCGTCTACGCGGTCGCGGGTGGTGCGGTGCCGATCCGCGTCGACGGTGTCGGTGTCATCGCCGTGGCGACCGTGTCGGGGCTTCCCTCAGTCGACGATCACGACCTAGTGGTCGAGGGCATCCGATCGCTGCAGCGTCAGGAGACGTCTCAGTAGTCCGGGTGCAACCGCAGGCGCGACGCGATCTGCGCAGCCTGCTCGGCCGGCGTCAGCGCGATGTCGATCTCGATCGCTCGCTCGTCGGCCCCCAGAGGCTCGAGCGTCGCGAACTGGGAGTCCAGCAGGGTGGCGGGCATGAAGTGACCCTGACGGCGCAGCATCCTCTCCAGGATCAATTCGCGCTTCCCGGCGAAGTGCACGAACGTGACTGCATCCCGGCGCAGCACGTCGCGATAGCTGCGTCGCAGAGCAGAACACGTGACAATGCCGGGCTCGCCGGCGTCGATGCGTTCGTCGATCCACTCGGCGATGCGGTCGAGCCAGGGCCAGCGGTCCTCGTCGTTCAGGGCGTGGCCGGCAGCCATCTTGGCGACGTTCGCTTCGGGATGCAGGTCGTCACCCTCTTCGAATGCCCAGCCGAGACGGCCGGCGAGCATGGCTGCCACGGTCGACTTGCCGGTGCTGGCGACGCCCATGAAGACGAGGACGGGTGCGTTGACGGACATCATGGCGCGCTCAGACGAACATGCTCAGGACGAGGACGCCGGCGAGACCGGTGACCGAGATGAGGCATTCGAGAACAGTCCATGACTTCAGAGTCTGCGGGATGCTGAGGCCGAAGTACTCCTTGATGAGCCAGAATCCCGCGTCGTTCACGTGCGACAGGAACACCGATCCGGAACCGATCGCCAGCACGAGCAGCGCGACCATGGGGGAGTCGAGGGTCTCAGTGAGCGGCTGCAGGATACCCGCGGCGGTGATCGTCGCGACGGTAGCGGAGCCGGTGGCGATGCGGATGACCACGGCGACCAGCCACGCGAGGATCAGAACCGAGACGGAAGACCCGGAGACGAACTCGGCGATCACCTCGCCGATTCCCGTGTCGACGAGCACCTGCTTGAAACCGCCGCCCGCGCCGACGATGAGCAGGATGCCGGCGATCGGGCCGAGCGACGATCCGACGATGTCGTTGATCTTCGCGCGGTCGAATCCGGCACCACGGCCGAGGATGAAGAACCCGGCGAGCACGGCGATGAGCAGCGCGATGACGGGTGTTCCGAGGAAGTCGAGCGCGACCTTCCAGGGGGCGTCGGAGCCCGCGGCCGAGATGTCGGCGACGGCCTTGGCGAGCATGAGGAACACCGGGAGCAGGATGCTGAAGAGCGTCGCGCCGAACGACGGGCGGCGACGCTGCTCGATCCCCTCGTCCTCGTCGGTCACGAACAGCTCGGGGACGGGAACGTCGACCCAGCGCTCGGCGAAGCGGGCGAACAGCGGCCCGGAGATGATCACGGCGGGGATCGCGACGATAACGCCGAAGGCGAGAGTGAGGCCCAGGTTGGCCCCGAGAGCGTCGATCGCCGCGAGAGGACCGGGATGCGGCGGCACGAGGCCGTGCATGGCAGAGAGGCCGGCGAGAGTCGGGATCGCGATGCGCATGAGCGGCGCACCGGAGCGTCGCGCGACGAGGATGATGACCGGCACGAGGAGCACTAGGCCGACCTCGAAGAACATCGGCAGACCGATGACCGCGCCGATGAGTCCCATGACCCACGGCAGCGAGCGTGCGCTGGCGCGGCCCACGAGGGTGTCGACGATGCGGTCGGCGCCGCCCGAGTCGGCGAGCAGCTTTCCGTAGATGGCGCCGAGGGCGATGAGGATTCCGACCCCGCCCATCGTCGTGCCGAAGCCCGTCGAGAAGCTGGTGACGGATGCGGCGATATCCATGCCGGCGATCGCGCCGGTGGCGAGCGCGCCGATGGTGAGCGACAGGAAGGGATGCAGCTTCACCCAGGTGATGAGGACGATGATGATCGCGATTCCGAGCACTGCGGCGGTGATCAACTGACCGGCTGGCTGATCGGGGGCTGCCGTGTCGGCGACCGCCGTCATGAGCGCGTCGGTGGCGGGGGTGAAGAGTGCCATGAGCTTCCTTGATCCGGGCGTGGTTTACGACCTTATGCCGTACATAATAAGCACGCATACCACGTCATGCGCAACATAACCGAAACAATCGTGTGAGACGTCCCACGTCATGAGGCTGTGGCGGGCATACTCGACATATGACCGTCGTCGGCCCCGCAAGCCCCGTCCACGACTCGCTCGTTGCGGAGCTCGGGCGCGCGATCATCGACGGCGAGAACCCGCCGGGCTCCCGGATGCTGACCGTGGAGCTCGCCCAGGAGCGAGGTGTGTCCCGCTCGGCGGCGCGCGAGGCAGTGCGGGTCCTCGAATCCTTCGGCCTCGTCTGGGTGCGTCGCAAGTCGGGCGTCGAGGTGCGTCCGCGTGCCGATTGGAACGTCTATGCACCCGAGGTGATCGCGTGGCGGCTCGCGGGTCCGGGTCGCGACGAGCAGCTCCGCGAACTCAGCCAGCTGCGTTCCGTGATCGAACCGCTCGCCGCGCGGCTCGCGGCGGTGAACGCGACGTCGGACCAGAAGGTCGAGCTCGTCTCGCTCGTCGTGGCGATGAACGAGGAAGACCACGAGGCCGATCGAGAGCGCTACCTCTCCGCCGACATCAGGCTCCACCGGTTGCTGCTCGAGTCGTCCGGGAATCGGATGCTCGCCGCGCTGGGTGGCGTGGTCGAGGCGGTGCTGCGGGGCCGCACTGCGCACGATCTCATGCCGCACGTGGCGAATCAGAGCGCTGTGCAGTGGCACCGGGATGTCGCGTTCGCCGTAGCGGGCGGGGATGCGGACGCGGCCGCGGCGGCGATGCGGAGCATCGTCATGGAGGCCGACGAGGCGATGCAGCGCGCCGCCCAGTAGCCCGAGAGTGTCGGCCCTTCCGATATCTCGGTATACGTCCGCTCCTGCCGTGATCCGCGCTCGTTCGCCGATCTACGATCGGATCGCGAACGGTGTGGGGTTCTCGGGAGAGGCGAGCGATGGACCAGGGGGCAGGGGAACGGTCGCGCGCGCCGCGTCTTCCCCTGCACATGCTCGATCGCCCGAGGTTAACCGAGATCCTCGATCGCGGCCATGCGCTGACCGTCGTCAGCGGCCCGGCCGGGGGAGGCAAGTCGGTGCTGCTCGGTCAGTGGGCGGGCGCGCTGGAGGTGCGTGGGGCGGCCACGGTGCGGCTCGGCTTCGACGAGAGCATCACGAACGAGCACCTCATGCTTCGGGAGATCCTGACGCAGGTCGTCGTCCAGGACCTGATCGCCGATCGGAGCGCGGCACGCTCGGCACTGCGGGGGTTCGACGGCATCCGGGATCCAGCCGGAGAGCTCGGACGACTACTCGCCGACCTCACCCGACCATGCGTCGCCCTTCTCGACAACGCCGAACGGGTAGATGAGCGTTCGCTTCTGGGCGGGGCCCTCCACCTGCTCGACGCCGCACGGCTGCTGCGGATCGTCGTGGCGACGCGCCGTTCGACGGCGACGCGGACGCTGCAGATGCTCGCCTCCGCCGACGTCTGCGTCATCGGACCTACGCATCTCTCCTTCACCCGAGACGAGGCTCTGACCGTGGTGAAACGCGTGTCAGGTCAGTCGCTGCCCCGGCATGCGCTGGGCGAGGAGAGCGCATTGCCGCTCGCCGCCCGGGCGCTCGGGCTGGCGCTCGCGACCCATAGCGCGCCCGACGAGATCGCTCCAGTCGAGGTGCGCGAACTCGCCGACGCACTGCTGGCCGGCCTGATCGGTCCCGACGCACCACCCGATTTCCAGGAGTTCCTTCTGCGCACTTCGGTGCCGGGGGCAGTGACGCCCGAGATCGTGCGGCGCCTCGGATGGCCGGATGGTGGGCCCGCGCACCTCGACCGAGCCGAGCTCTTCGGGCTGGGCATGTGGGAACCGGCGGATGACGGCCTCGCGTTCGTCTACACCCCGCTGCTGCGCGAGGCGCTCGCCCGCAGGCTCGATCAGCGGCCTCCCGACGCCGTGGCGCCGATCCGCCGAACCGTCGCGTCATGGGCCTCCGAGCACGGCAGGCATCTCGACGCACTGACGAACGCGATGAGGGCGAAGGACTACGTGCTGGCGTCGCGCCTCGGGCGCAAGTCGTGGTTCATCCTCTCTCGGACGAGCCCGCAGGACGTCGTGACGCTGCTTCGCCGCGAGAACCCTCTCGTGCTCTCACGTCATCCGCTGCTGGGCATGCTTCTGGCTCTCGTGCTGCTGCGGCTGGGGCAACGGCTGCGAGCGTTCGCCTATTTCCGGGCCGCGGCGCTGTCTCTCCACCGTCGCGGAATCGACGACGACCCCGTCGAACGCTTCTGGATGCTCAGCGCGAAGACGCTGGCCGAGCGGTTCGCCGGGCAGTTCCGGCGATCGGGGGTGTCCGCCGACCTGGTGATGCGGGTCTTCGACACCATGGACGCCGAGCAGCGCGCGGAGTGCACCGGGTTCGCGGCGCTGCTGCTCAGCAACTGCGGACTCAGCTTCCTCCAGCTCGGGCGGATCTCGGATGCCATCGAGGTTCTGCAGCTCGGAATGACGATCCAGGTCGCGCACACCATCCTGATCCTCGAAGACGGAGTCGGCCTGCGGATGCCCGATGACGACGGTGGCTGGTATCACTGCGCCGCGACGCTCGCCGGCGTCTACGCCCTGCGAGGACGACTGTCCGACGCGCGGAGGGTCCTCGACGAGATCGATGAGGCCGATCCTCCGCCCGCGTGGCGAACAGAGCAGTTCGGGATCATGGAGCAGATCGCCCACGCGATCATCGCCATCGCGGCGCTCGATCTCGACGAAGCCCGGCGCCGCACGGATTCGATCGCCCACCATCTGGGAACCACCGAGCTCTGGCCCTACATCGTCTGCGTCCAGAGCGAGATCGAGGTGCGAGATGGCCACCCGGCGGAGGCCGCGCTGCTCATCTCCCATTCCCTCGGCCGCGGAGTCAACTCGGCGGTCTCCGATTTCGGCTCGTCACGGCTGACGGTCGCACAGGTGATGACGTCGCTCGCGCTCGGAGATCAGGCGGCGGCCCGACGGACCGCGGCCGCGCTGCTGGGAGACGATCCGGCGCGGCTCGCCGTAGAAGCGTTCATCGCGCTGCTCACCCACGACGACGCGCGGGCTTTCGCCTCTGCCGAGGCGGCGCAGTCCGAACGCGAGCCGGATCTCGATCGGTTCTGTCTCGCGGCCGTCACCTCATCGGCTGCGGCAGCACGACTGGGCAGGAGTGAGGCGGCGGCCCGAGCGATGTCCCGCGCCGTCGCCGTGATGCGAGAGGAGCGTTCTCAGGCTCCGCTGGCGCTCTTCTCCAGAGATGTCCTGGGCGAGGTCCGCGAGCTGTGCGAGCCGGCTGAGCAACGCTTCCTCGACGACTACCTCGCGCGTGCGTCGGACGGATGCCCGTTCCGCGCGCTGCCACCCGCGGTCAGGCTCACCTCGAGGGAACTCGCGGTGATGCGAGAGCTTCGGAGGACCTCGTCCACCGCCGCGCTCGCCGCCGCGCTCTTCGTCTCTCCGAACACGGTGAAGGTTCAGCGCCGCAGCGCATATCGCAAGCTGGGCGCGGCGAACCGAGAGCAGGCGCTTCTGCGCGCCGCAGAGCTGGGGCTGCTCGACGAGTGAGCGATCCGGTCGATTGAGGCGCACCCCGTGTTCGGGTACCGCGGGGTGCGCCTCGCAGTCGGGAGCGTGGGGAGGGGTGAACCTGGGAGTTCGTGCTCGCGTCGACCTGTGTTCACGTTAGGCGCAGGTGAGTCGAGCCGTGAGCGAGCGCGATGGTACACGCCGTAATTCACCCTGGAACTCGCCCTGGGTGCATGTCGCCGCGAAATCGGACACCGGGTCTCGGCCCGACGAGCGCGGGTGTTCATAGACTGGACCGATGCGAGCGCTCACCGAAGCAGACGTCCGTGCCTCGTTCGTCAATGCGGATGCCGACGAGCTGCGGGTCATGGAGATGCCCCACGACTTCGTCCTCATCGATTGGGACTACCTGGACTTCTTCGCGTGGCGAGACCCGAGTGCGGGACGTCGCGGCTACGTGCTCACGCAGCACGAGGATGAGATCTCGGGGTTCGTCCTGCGAGTCTCAGACCCAGGCCGCGGTCGTTCGGGCATGTGCAACATCTGCCACACGATGCAGCCGGGCAACCAGGTGGCGCTCTTCTCCGCCCGACTCGCGGGTGAGGCAGGGGAGCGGGGCGACTCGGTCGGCACCTATATCTGCGCGGATCTCTCGTGCCATGAGAACGTGAGGCTCGCGCACCCGCTCGCCCCGAACGAGATCCTCGCCCCCGGGCAGGTGGACATGCGTCTCGACGGCACGAGGCGACGCATGGAGGCCTTCGTGGGCCGCGTGCGGCAGCAGGCCTGATCGCGGTTAGCCTGGTCGCATACGTCCTGCGCTCGAAGGAGAAGCCATGAACGATGCCATCCTGTTCACCGTCGATGAGGGCCTTGCCCGGCTCACGCTCAACCGTCCGGCGAGGCTCAACGCGTTCAACGCCGATCTCGCGCATGCCTGGCGTGAGACGACGGCCGAGGCGACGGCGCGGCCGGATGTCAAAGCGATCCTGATCGACGCCGCGGGCCCGGCGTTCTGCGCCGGCGGGGATGTCATCGAGATGGCGACGACGATGGGATCGGGTGACGAGATCACCGCTCTGGCCGAAGTGATCAACGCAGGTATCCGGGCGTTGACGGAGTCCGCGGTGCCGGTCGTCGCGGCGGCCCATGGGACGACTGCCGGCGGCGGCCTCGGCATTCTGCTCAGCAGCGACTATGCGGTCGTCGGCGCTCGCTCCCGGCTGGGCAGCCTCTATGCGAACATCGGGCTCACCCCCGACCTCTCGGTCTCGGCTCAGCTCGCTCGAGCGGTCGGGCAGCGACGGGCGCTGCAGTTGGTGCTGCAGGACCGCCTCCTGACAGCCGCGGAGGCCGTGGAATGGGGCCTGGTCGCAGAAGCCGTCGACGGGGCGGACTCGGCGGACGAAGCCGACCTGGTCAGAGCCCGCGCCGAGGAGGTCGCCCGCTTCTGGCTCGCCGGGGCCGCAGATGCCTACGGGCACGCGAAGCGACTCGTGCGATCTCAGCCCGAACGGACGTTCGCCGAGCAGCTGAGCGAAGAGGCGCGCTCGATCGGCGCCTCCCTGGCCACACCGGACGCGCAGGCGCGAATCGCCGCGTTCGCTGCGGCGTCCGCGCGCAAGGGCTGATCGACGCACCGGGTCGCGGTCGGGGTCGATGTATCCACGGATCGCGCCAAAACTCCTGCCCGCGCGCCGGCGCATGCAAGGATGAACGCAACGCCGCTCAACGAGAGGAACGCGATGTCGCAGCCGGAGACCCCCCAGCAGCCCCCCGCGCTGGTCGAGAAGAAGAACATGTCGCTCCTCATCAGAGGCGCGATCTGGATCGCGATCGGCGCACTCATCGCTGCCGCGCTCGTGTGCGTGGTGTGGGTGCTGATCGGAGATCAGGACGGGTTGATCGGGCGAGCATTCCTCACCATCCTCCTGCTCGCCGCCTTCGCCGGGATCGCGATCCTCGAGGCGGGTCTCGCCCCGAACCGACCCGACTGGCTCGCGCTGTCGAGCATGGTCAGCTGGATCGTCGCTCTGCTGGTCGGAGCGGTCAAGATCTGGCTGCCCGAGGACGACGCGTACTTCACCGGTGCAGAGCGCTTCTTCCAGCTGCTGCTCGTGGTGGGAATCCTCCAGCTCGCCCTGCTGCATGTGCGGCTGTTCACGCCGGCCGCGCGGCGTCACGTGACGACGTTCACGCGCATCATCTACATCGCCACGATCGTGTTCCTCATCGGCCTCGTGGCGATGTTGATCTTCTTCCTCACCTTCCCGCACACCTTCGACTACGGCGAGCTGTACTGGCGCATCGTGGTCGCGCTCACGATCCTGGCGGCGGTCGGCACCACACTGATCCCGCTGCTGAATGCGCTGTTCGCGCCTCGCAAGCCGGCTGAGGCTCGCGCTGCGGCCGCTCAGAACGTCGCGGCCGCTCCTGCATGGCCGACCTATGCGGACGGCGTCACGCCGCTCCCCGTACTGCCCGACGGGTCGCCGGACTGGAACGCCTACTACACGGGCTACCCGTCGGTGCAGCCGCAGCAGGCGCTCCCGGTCGCCCCGACGCAGCAGGCATTCCCTGTGGCGCCGTTCCCGGCTGCCCCGGAGCCGTATTCGCAGGGTTCCACCACGCCTCCGGCTCCGCCCGCGCCCCCGGCTCACGACGCCTACCCGCCGGCTCCGCCCGCGCCCTCGGCTCACGACGCCTACCCGCCGGCTCCGCCGCTGCCTCCCCAGTGAGCCTCGAACGAGAACTGGTCGACCTCGCCGCGCGCACCGCGCGCGAGGCGGGAGATCTGGCGCGCGCCCGCCGCAGCGAGGGTGTGCACCTCGCGGCGACGAAGTCGACTCTGGCCGACATCGTCACCGAGGCCGACCGCGAAGTCGAGGCGCTCATCCGCGAACGGCTGCAGGACGCTCGACCCGGTGACGGGTTCCTCGGAGAGGAATCGGAGGCCGAGCGGGGCGAGACCGGCATCACGTGGGTCGTCGATCCGATCGACGGCACGGTGAACTACGCGTACGGCATCCCCTCGTATGCCGTGAGCATCGCTGCGGTGCGTGGCGACGCGGTCCCGGGCGAATGGGAAGCGCTCGCCGCGGCCGTCTACGCCCCGGTGTCCGCCGAGATGTTCACCGCGGCCCGCGGTCACGGTGCCTTCGTGGGCGACACGCGTCTCTCGGTGACGAACGAGACGCCGGCGGGAGCGCTGCTCGCCACCGGATTCGGCTACGACCCCGCGACGCATGACGGCGACCTCGCGACGGTCCGCAGGGTGATGACGATCGCCAGAGACCTTCGGCGCGCGGGCTCCGCCGCTCTCGATCTCGCGTTCGTGGCGGCCGGGCGGCTGGACGGCTACTTCGAGCGTGGCCTCAAGCCGTGGGATCACGCGGCAGGTGCGCTGCTCGTCACCGAGGCGGGCGGGACGGTCTCGCTGATCGACTGCACCTCCGCGAGACCCATGCTCGTCGCGGGTGGAACTGAGGTCCACCGGCGGGTGCTCGATGTTCTCCGTGATGAAACGTGAACGATTCATGGCATTCACAGGTGGATCAGGCTAGGGTTTATCCGATCGTTACTTTCATCGGCCCGAATCGATGAAGGTCGTAAGCGCCCCCGAGCTTCACGTTTAACCCGAGAGAATTTGATTTGCCCTTCGAGAATCCCCAGGCTGCCTCTGCGCCCACGCGCCGCTCCAGCCGTCCCCGCACTGCGGCCTTCGAGGCCTCCGCGGCAGGAGTGACGGAAGCCGTCTCCGAAGCTGCGTCCGTCTCCGAAGCCCCGTCCGTCCCGTTCGAGGCTCCGACGTCTCGCCGCGCCGCCCGCCAGCGCCTGAACACCGCAGAGGTCTTCATCGCCGCGACCGCCGTCGCGGCCGCGTCTGCCGCATCCGACTCCGCCGATGTCGTCGCGGTCGAGCCCGCCGAGGCTCCCGCAGAGGTCGACGAGCCGATCGCCGCCGAGCCGACCGCCGCCCCTGCGGCAGAGCCCGCGGCGTCCGCGCAGGATGCGCCCGAGGCTCCCCGTCCTGAGGACGGAGAGAACGGCTCACGCCGTCCGAGTGCGCACGATGCATTCGAGACCGCGGCCCGTGCATTCCGTCACGTCGCGCCCGCGGCCATGTCGCAGCCCGCCACGGAGACCGACGCGCCGGCCGCTGCCGCCGCTGAGATGCCGGCCGAGCACATCGCTCGCCGTCGTCCGTCCGCGCGCAAGTTCCTCGCCGTCGGTGCGACCGTCGGCGTGATGAGCCTCGCAGGTCTGCTCGCCGTCGGAATGACTCTTCCTGCCGAGGCTGTCGCCGCGGTCCAGGGAACGCCGACGCTCGCGTCCACATCGCTCGTCGCCGCGTCCGGCTCCGCGTCGAAGGCTGCATCCAACGACGAGATCCAGGCGTTCGTGACGTCGTCCGACGTGCAGAACGAGTCGCTCGCGCGCTCCGACAGCTTCTCGAGCGTGTCGCTGATCCAGGTGGCATCGGAAGAGGGGATCAACTACTCGAACGAGGTCTTCACCAACGACGCCGAGGCTGCGATCCAGTGGCCGTTCAAGGTCGGCGTGGGAATGAGCTCGGGATATGGCATGCGCTGGGGACGTCTGCATGAGGGCATCGACTTCGTGCCCGGTGAAGGCGCTCCCATCCAGGCGATCGCCGACGGCGTCGTGCGCATCGCCACCGAGCAGGGCAACGCCTACGGCGTGACCGTCTACATCGATCACGTGATCGACGGACAGGTCATCACGAGTCACTACTCTCACATGCAGTACGGCTCGCTGCAGGTCAAGGCCGGTCAGACGGTCAAGGTCGGCGACATCGTCGGGCACACCGGCAACACCGGGCGTTCGTACGGTGCGCACCTGCACTTCGAGATCATCATCAACGGCAGCACCATCGATCCGCTGCCGTGGCTGCGTGAGAACGCGGGTCGGATGTCCTACTGACGCCTCGATTTCATGAGGACGCCACAGTGATGGTATTCTCGTGTGGTTGCCCCGCGAGGGGCAGCACGCCCCGATAGCTCAGTGGCAGAGCACTTCCATGGTAAGGAAGGGGTCGTCAGTTCAATCCTGACTCGGGGCTCACAGCGTTCGTATCTGCGATGCGGATGCGGTGTGGCAGGGTAGCTCAGCTGGTCAGAGCGCACGACTCATAATCGTGAGGTCGCGGGTTCAAGCCCCGCTCCTGCTACAGAAACACCAGATCAGCCCCGGATTCGTCCGGGGCTTTCTGCATTCTGGGTCACGCCACTCCGCACATACTCCGCAGATTCAGTTGCCGAGAACCGCGTCGAGGGCATCTGCTGCGCGGGTTCCTCCGACTGTCTTCGACATGTAGGTGCCCATCGTCAGCGAGGGGTCTGCGTGTCCGAGGTACTCGGCGATGTCGCGGGCGGTGAGGCCGGCCTGGTCGAGAGCAGTCGCGACGGTCTTCCTGAAGCTGTGGAAGCTGTAGTCGCCGATGCCGAGACGCGCGCGGGCCTGAGCCCAGTCCCGTGCTGTGTTCCGCGGATCCCGAAGATTGCCGAGGATCGTTGGGAACACGAGGCCGTGGGGGTTGGGGCCGCCGCGCACTCGTCGATCTCCGAGGACGCCGAGCACGCCGCTGGGGAGACGGATGCGCCGAGTTCCGGCGTCGGTCTTCGTGTGCAGCTGGCGGATGACGCCTCGGCCGGTCGCGCGTACGGCGTTCGCGCGGATCGTGGCAGTGCCGGCGCCGAGGTCGACGTCGTCCCAGGCGAGCGCGCACGCTTCGCTGATTCGGACTCCGGTGCCGGCGACGAAATCGACCAGGTCGACGAGGTCAAGGTCGTGCGCGCGCTGGTCACTTCGCAGCTTGGCGAGGATGCCGGCGAGGTCCGCGAGGGGGATCGGTGTCGCTCCGACTGCTTTCTGCTCGAGCGGTGCGAGCTCGCGCACGGGGTTGTGGCGTACGGCGTCGGCGCGTGCGGCGAGCCCCATCATCCCGGATAGGACCGAGCGCACAGTCTTCGCCGTGCCGACACCGACCTCTGAGGCGATCGCGTCGATGAAGCGCTGCAGGCGGTCAGCTGTGGCCTCTGAGATGGTGAGATCCCCGATGCGGGGGATGATGATCTTCCGCACGGCGCGCTCGTACGTCTCGACGGTTCGCGGGGCACGGCCAGCCTTCGCTGCGAGGTAGCGTTCGCCGAGGTCGCGCAGGCGAGTCTCGCGCTTCACCTCGGTTGCCGTGGACGCCTGGATGGTCGTCAGTGCGTGTCGGAGGGCGGTGCGGGCTTTGGCCTCGCTGGTCGCGATTCGTTCGACCTGTCGTAGTTTCCCGTCATCGAAGCGGTACCTGGTGCGTGCACGCCACCGGCCGGGGGAGAGCTCCGTTGTGTGGATGGTCCCGTAGCTACTCAGCGGGGTGCGCGGGCGCGCCATCGGTGTCCTTTCCTGCTTGAAGCACGACGCTGCCTGTGACCTTCGCGAGAGCATCGGCCAGATTGGCGCGCCGCTCCTCTGAGGCCACTTCGACGACGAGAGAGGCGAACATCTTGTAGCCGTTCGTGTCCCATTCCACCCAGTCGCGCCAATCGTCCTTGCCATCGCCCCATAGTTCTCCGGCTGCCTCAGGGTTCGCTTCGACCAGCGTGGCGAGGCGGTTCATCTGACTCGCCAGCGACCGCAGAGAGCCGTGAGCTTCTTCTATCTGTCGACGTACCCCCGTCCACGTGCGCACGATCTCCGTGCGAGTGACGTGCCGGTCCGGCGGGAGTAGCTCACCAAGCTGAACGCCGAGGATCGCGCAGAGGTCGACTGCCTCTGCAAGTTTCAGTGAGCGCTCGCCCTTCTCCACGGCAGCGACCGTGGGCTGTGTCCACTTCCACCCCAGCTCTTTCATCGATGAGGCGATCGAGGCCTGCGAGGTTCCGCCTCGGAGGCTCTGGAGGTTGGCGCCGATGCGGGCATCTGAGTCAGTCACGTCTCGAGACTAACAAGATATTTTGCGCCATCCTAGATTTTTCTGATACTCCGTGTAGTATCGGATTATTCGCAGTGGTGCGGATTTCATGATGAGGAGATGTGATGCAACAGATGAAGACAGAACGCGCCGAGCTCCCTGAGCTCGCGACGCGAGCGCAAGTCGCCGACTACACGCAGACGTCGGTCCCGACACTCGCGAGGTGGGCAGCGCTGCGCCAGGGCCCGAAGGTAACGAAGCTCGGCGGTGTGGTTCGGTACCGGCGTGAGGACGTCCTGGCCTGGATCGCGGAGGCGGGTGCGTCGGCATGACCGCCAATGAGAAAGGCCCCGGTGCTGGCGGCAACCAGTCCGAGGCCGAGATCCCAACTACCCCATCCCAGGAGCACGAAGTGAACGAGAACATCATCGCAGAAACCCAAGGCGCTGGCGAGAGTCTCGCCGAGTGGAACGCCCGCGACCGCGCAGAAAAGTCGGCATGGCTCGCTGCGCATCCCGAGGCACTCGCGGCGAAGCCGGAGTGGGCCACTCAGGTCGGGGTCGAATGGGAGTTCGAAAACCGAATCGTCACCATCACATACGAGCGCGAGTTCGGTCACGTTCTTCTGAGCCGTTGGGCGACATGGGAGCACGGTGCCATTCGCTTCACGGACGGGACAACGACTCCTGAGGTGGTCGTGCTGCTGCGCGATGACCCGCTGACCATCGCTCAGATGCGAGAGCTCGCCGGGAATCTTCTCGCCGCGACTCCGATTGTCGAGACTGCGCTGGTGACGCCGTGACCGCGCGCGACGAGCAGGAGACGACGATCACCGCGATGCGTGATGACGCTACGTGGTCGGTGTACACCTCGAACGCCGTGCATCTGCGTCGACTGCGGAACCTCGCGGCCACACGTGAGTACGTGAGGATCACCCGCGAACTGGGTGAGGGTGCCGAGTTCGTGATCGATGCCCCGTTCTTCCACCTGTTCTCGGCGATACGCGGAAAGCGCGCCATGTCAGACGAAGCGAAGGCTGCCGGTGCTGCACGCCTCGCGGCATCGAGGGAACTGCGGCGGCCGTCGTCGGTCGACGATGCGTTCCGCGATCGTGAAGGGGC
The DNA here is from genome assembly GCF_040684875.1 of Microbacterium sp. NPDC089320. NCBI lineage: Bacteria > Bacillati > Actinomycetota > Actinomycetes > Micrococcales > Microbacteriaceae > Microbacterium > Microbacterium sp. NPDC089320. The sequence continues at coordinate 374,708 of NZ_JBFBGY010000003.1, read as the reverse complement.
GAGCTGATGGACGGGACGACGAAGCCCGCCACCGAGTGGGCGGTGCACCGAGTCAAGGAGCGGAAGTTCGCGAAGCTGCACACCATGTGGGCGGCGGTTGCCCCTGGGTGCCCCGCAGGCCCTCACCCGCACCGCGACTGTGCCTGTCAGATGTTCCGGAGCCCGGACGCAGCGCAGGCGCACATCGATGCCATGACCGGCGAAGGAGGAGTGTGATGTGGCGCGAATCACCGCACGCTGGCTGTTCCGAGAAGGAATCGGCGAGCTCGACCTCACCAAGACTGAGGCGCTCGTGCTCCTCGCTCTGCTCGACCACGCTGAGAAAGGGATCGCATGGTGCCCGCAGACTCGACTCTCGCGCGAGCTTCGGATATCCCGGTCACAGATCAACCAGGCGCAGGCTCGGCTGCGGGAGATCGGTGCTCTCATCGAGCACGAGCCGGGCCGTCGAGGTCGGGCGACCCGCTACCGGTTCGGAGACGTTCGAGAGCTTCGGACATGTCCAGTCACGCGACAGGTTGACGCGCCGAACATGTCGGATTACCGGGGCAACTTCAAGGTGGTCAACATGTCCGACTATCGGACTGGAGGGTAGAAGTACTTACGTCGCCCGCTCCGGTCACGTTCAGAGCAGTCACAGATGCTCATCGCGGATCGGGCAGCTTGCTGCTCGATGCCCCTGCGGCGAGCAGGCTCAGGGAGACGTCGCCTCGGAAGCACGGGAGGGGGTGTCCATGCAGCGGACGTCCCAGCGTGCTCACGGTCTTACCGCCTCCCGGCGGCGCTGGCTGATGATGACGAGCTGGCAGGATGCCCGCGACAGTCACCCGGCCGCCGGATCCGAACATGGGCTCGAGGTGGCCGGCGCCCAGCGTGAGTTCAGTACGCGCGAGGCGTCATTCGCGCAGCGTGATGATGAGCCAGGTCGTCCAGTGCAGCCACTCGCTGAGGTGGGTGGGGAGAATGCACAGCTCCGCGAGCTTCTGGGGGTCGCGGGTTCCGAGGTGCGTCGGGGCCTGTTGGATGCGGGCTCTCATGCTCGTGATACGCGCGAAGGCCTGCCGGGAGAAACCGTCGACAAGAGCAATGCCGCGTGTGCGGTAGGAAGCAGGTAATCGTGGCCAGCGTGCCAACGGAGATCGTCATCCACACGGCCGCCGATAAGCAGAGCACGTGGGCTTGGCTCGTCAACAACGGCGGCTACTGGCTCTATCTCGGCCCGGACGGCAAGCTGCATGCTCTCCCGTTGGGAGGAGCGTGAAATGGCTATTGAACCCCCAGCCGGATTCGCCGGCGCTCGGATGTGGCACATCGGCGGTGACGGTTGGTACATGAACCCGCCGACGATCGCTGCGGCGTCGGTCGGTCTGCCGCCGAACACGATCTATATCGACCCGAGCAGCGGCAAGATCTACAGGACGGTGTGACGTGGCCGCGGAGAATTACCTGTTCGAGTACTACGGCGCCGACTTCAACATCATGATCGACGTCGCAAGCGGTCCGGCCACGACGACTAGTGCCCCGAATCTCCGGGTGGTCGAGGGCTCGTGGAAGACATGGCGGCTGGACGTGGACCCGGCCGTCTCCGGTCTCGAGGGCGTGCGAATCCGCCGCTGCGTCTCGGCGAGCGGCGGCGAGCATCCCGACGGAAATCTCACGCCCGCAGAGAGTGGCCCGACCTTGGGGAACATGCTCATGGTCGGCGGTGCCGGCGATCTCTACCAGATCGCAGGTGGGTACGGCGTTACGTCTCGGTTCTATTCGGCAGAGGAGTGGGCCGCAATGCGGGCGGAATGGGAGGCATCACTGTGAGCGGAGAACGAATCATCGGGCCGATGACGGCGATCGCTACTGTCGAGCAGCTGAGGGAGGAACTCGTAACCGCTCGGGCATCGGCGCAGTATCAGCGGCATGCTGCGAAGAATGCGAGGCAGCTGCTGCGACGGCTCGAGGCTCGTCATCGTCGCGGCGATTACGAGGGGGCAGCGTGGCTGCTTGAGAACTGGGAGAGCCAGCTGCAGAAGTGGTCGGACGAGGCGATAGCGGGGTCGAGGCTATGAGCGGGGGAGAGCCGATCCGGCATCTCGTCGCTGCGGCCGCGAAGCAGCGGAAGGGGCGGCAGCTGCAGCGGCTTGCCGAGCACACTCTCCGCGCGATTGATGAGGGCGAAGTGGTCGCGGCGCAGCGCGTGTCGGATGCTGAGCTCGTCGACATCGCGGTGCTGCTGCTCGAGGCGATCGAGTCCGGAAACCGTGCGCAGATCGACGCGGTCGGTGTTGGCGTCACTGCGGCGCCTGGTGTTCCTGGTCGGCTGCTCGAGGCGATCGGGGCGTGCGCTCTGGTGTTCGCCGATGCGGCCGGCGTCGACTGGCGGGAGGCTCTCGCGCTGCAGCGGGCGCGCGTGATCGTGGACGACGCGCTCGGCTGAGCCCCGAGCCGTGAGCGGCCGGTCTGTGGGTGTGTCTTACCACGGGCCGGCCGTTTCGTCGTATCCTCGTGTCAGGCCGACCGGTGTCCGTCCCGATCTGAAGGGGCGGCGGTACTGAAAGCCAGCCACCCGAATTTGCGCGGTGGCTCGCATTCAGTCGCGGCCGACGCGCTGCGACTCCACTCATTGGAGAAACCGCACATGAATCTCACGGAGAAGCTGAAGGCCCTGCTCGCAGAGGTCGACACGCTGTCCAAGAAGGGCACCGATCTGACCGAGGAGGACGTTGCACGCGTGCCCGTTCTCCGCGGCGAGATCGACGCCATCCAGGCGAAGATCAAGGCGCAGGACCTCGCCGCCTCAACGCTGAAGTCCGCGATCGACGAGGCGGACGGGAAGCGGGCGAAGGGCGCGCCCGACGCGCACCAGTTCCTCAGCCGCGCCGACCGTGCAGACGGCTTCGCGGCCGCGTTCAAGACGCAGCTCGCCGAGCAGACGTCGAACAAGGCGCTGGTGCCGAACCAGACCGTGACGATCGACTACAGCGCCCCTCTCGTCGCGGAGCCGCGCCCCGCGCTGACGCTGCTCTCGCTCGTGAGCTACGACGACAGTGAAGCGGAGCCCACGGGCGCCTACCTGCGGCAGACGCTCCGCGAGAACAACGCGACCACGGTCGCCGCGGGCGCGAAGAAGCCCACCAGCCGTTATGGCACCGAGTCCGTGCCGTGGGAGCTCTCCACGATCGCGCACCTCTCCGAGCCGATCCGCAAGCAGTTCCTGGAGGACTTCGCTCAGCTCAATCCGTGGCTGGCTGTCGAGCTCGCGTACGGTGTCACCGAAGCGCTGCAGGATCTTCTGCTCGACGGCGGTGTGAGCGAAGGTGGCGCTACTGTTCGCGGCCTCGACACGGTCGTCGGAACGAACACGCAGGCTTTCGTCGGCGACACGTTCCGCACACTGCGTCTCGCGATCGGAGCGCTCGAGGTGAAGGGCATCGCCGCGACCGGGATCGCCCTGAACCCGACCGACTGGACCGAGATCGAGCTGTCCGAGGACAACGAGGGACGCCCGCTCACGACCGCATTCGCCGGTCAGGGCATGAGCCGCAGCCTGTGGGGTGTCCCGGTCGTCGTGTCGCCGCAGATCGAGGCGGGCACGTCCTGGGTCGGAGATTGGCGCACCATCCTGCTTAAGCGCAAGGGGACGCTGAAGCTCGAGATGACGGACAAGGGCGTGTACGAGCAGCCCGCCGTCGACCCCGAGGCCGAGCCCACGCTCCTCGACCTGTACGAGCACAACCTGCTTCGTGCCCGCGCCGAGGTCCGAGCCGTGTTCCAGTTCCTCCAGCCGGCGGCACTGACCAAGGTCGACATCTCCGCGTAAGTACAGCGGACAGTCCGCACCACACCACAGAGGCCCCTACGCGAACTCATGCGCAGGGGCCTCTTCGTGTGTGGCGAGGCACGTCAACTTCGGCCGAGGCTGGCTAGTTGTACCGCACCTGCAGCTCAGAGGAAGGCTTGTCCCCGGCGAGCCAGGCGAAGAGGTCATTCGTCGCGAAATCCACGTATTCAGCGTTCACCTCTCGATGTCCTGGGTCAATCAGGTTCGCGGTGAACGACAGAATCTCAGGCGTCACTCGAGCCGTCGATAGCGAACCCAAGAACCGGATGCGCGCGTGCCGCGCAGCGACATTACCCACGCTGCGAATGGATGCCACCGTCTCGAGCAACTCGGCAGCGAGCCTTTGGGTTTCAGCTTCAGCTTCTTTTGCAGCGTCGCGCTCCTCCACGGCTCGCCGTCGCTTCTCGTGCCATGCGGGCGCGAGTATCTGACCGAGTGTTGCGGAAGCGCCGCTCAGAAAGACGAGGCCGCCAGTGACGAGGGCGACAATGACGGTTTCAGGCATGCGATTACCCTACCGATGACGTCCAGCAGGGGGAGGGGCGTTCGCATCTCAAAGCCTCGAACCCCGGCCCACCTCCCGCATGGCGGTGTTCCTCTCTCCCCGCGTTTGGCGCCCGTTTTCTACCAGGGGTGTAGCACTCTGTCCGCGAAGCCGGTGGGAGTCTCGATCCCCGTGATGGTATGGAGTTCGGGGGGTGTGGTCTTCCTCGAAGACACGAGGATCTTCCCCCGTGTCACATGTGTCACCGGCGATACGATCGCCCCATGAACGTTCCCTTGGCAGTGCAGATCCTGATCGCAGCAGTGCCTGCGAGCGCCGCTGTGATCGCGGCAGTGATCGCAGGTCGGTATGCGGGGAAGGCGCGCCTCGCCGAGCAGAAGGCAGCGCGCCTTCTCGCCCTCGAGGAGCGCACCGCTGAGCGGAAGTGGGAGGTCTACCAGCCCTTTATTCAGGCGCTCGGAGACATGCTCACGCCGTCCAGGAAGGATGCTGCCCTCGCCGCAGCTGAAGACACGATGGGCGACTTCCAGAACTTCGTCGGAGTATGGGGATCAGACGAGGTTGTGCAGGCGTTCTACCGGTTCCGCCGCGCGGCTGTCACGAATCCGCCGGCACTGATCACAATGCGCCTAGTGGGCGATCTATTCGTCGCGATGCGTAAAGACCTCGCATGGCCTGAGAGTGAAATCACAGCGCTCCACACAATCGGTCCGCGGATCAACGATCTGACGGTCGGGAGCCCCCTTGAGACATCGCTACGCATACCGTTCGATGAACTCGCCGCCCGCGAGAACTGGACCCCTCCCTGGTAGCGCGGCGCTTCGTTCGTCATATGTTCGCCAGGTCTGCCCCGCCCAGAATCCGGCTGTCGGGCGTGACGCAGTCGCGAAGGCCCCGCACCTGGCGAGCATCGGGCAGTGCGCGCAGATGTCGGCCAAGATCGCGGCTGTCTCGTCGTCGACTCTGTCGGCGGTGAACTCGTCGACGCCGGCGCATCCTGGGGTCGCGTCTTTCAGCTTCTCGGTGAGCGCGTAGTACTCGGCGCCACCGCGGAGGGTCGGCATGTCGGCGAGCGGATCGATGACACGCACTGGTGTGCTGTTCTCCGCGTGTGTACTCGCGTCTGTGCCGTGCACAGCGTCGTCCGGGTACTCGGGGAGGGTTGTGACCTGTGACGCGTCAGATCGCGTGTCCTGTCGACGTTCTGCGGTGTAGCGGAACCGTTCCGGGATCGGAGGGGGTGTCTCGCCCCGCTCGATCGCTTTCGCCCGCTGCCGGTAGAAATGCACCGGGCTCGCCTGCATCTTCTCCCGCCACCACGCGAGCAGCACCTGCAGCTCGACGACCCGGTATCGCTGCCCGACCTCATCCACCCGCCACGACATCGGCATGCCCTGACGACGCCAGTTCCGCACCGTCCGCCCCGACGAGCGCACCCGCTTCGCTGCCTCGGCGTAGCTCAACCAGGTCTTACCCTCATCCGTCCCCATGCTGATCATTCTGACCCACCAGGATCCCGCTTTTACTCCGCACAATCAGTGAGCGTGTCCGTGCTCTCCTGATACCTGCTGATGCCGGAAAGACGGGGGAGTGTGGCCTACTGATACCCCGCACTAACCCCCGATTTCGTAGGTGACCTAATCGTGAGGTCGCGGGTTCAAGCCCCGCTCCTGCTACAGATGAAAACCCCCGGGATTCCCGGGGGTTTTTGCGTTCCACCTGCCCGTCGGACCGGACACGACACACGGGACCTCCGTCCACTGCTTCCTGGTCGAGGTCGTCTTTCGGCATCCCGCGGAAGGTGTCAAGGGGGATGCCCGATCCGCTGTGCGACGAGAGGCTGTTGTCACCTTCCCGTAGACGGACGATAGGAGCGACACATGTCAGACCCCCAGGCAGCACCGGACGAGAATGCCGAGATCGACGCGACCGGCGTGGACGCCGACTTCGTGACGAACGACCCGGACCCCGAGGTCGACTCCGCCACCCCGGGCGAGAGCCAGAAGGCCGACGGCGACAACGCCGATCACCCCGACGAGCTCGAGGTCGGCGACCTCCCCTGACCCGGACGCACGACGGGCCCGGTCCTCGATGAGAGGAACGGGCCCGTTCTCCGTCTGTCGGTGCGAGATCAGCGACGCGCGGGAGGGGCGTCGTTCTCTCCGACCGCGGTGCGGCTCTCGGCATCACGCCGAGAGGTGGTCCGCCCACCCTCTGCGCGCTGCTCGGCCTCGAGGCGTTCCGCCTCGTCACCGCTGATGGCCTCGCCGCGAGCGACGAGCCCCGCCTGATCCGACAGCGGGATCTGCTTGAGGAACAGCGACAGCACCAGCGCGAGGGCGATGAACGGCACGAGGTACCAGAACACCGGAGCGAGAGCATCCGCGTAGGCCGTCACGATGCCGTCTCGCACCTCATCGGGGAGCGAGTTCAGCGTGGCCGGGTCGATCGTCGATGCGGCCTGGGAGGCGGCGTCCGGCGATGCTCCGGCGTCTGCGAAGACGCCGAGCAGGTTCTCGGTCAGGCGAGTGGTGAAGATCGTGCCGAACACCGCGGTTCCCAGCGATGCACCCACTTCGCGGAAGTAGTTGTTGGTGCTGGTCGCTGTTCCGATCTCGCCGGCGGGAACGGCGTTCTGCACCACCAGGACGACGACCTGCATGATCAGGCCCAGCCCGGCACCGAACACGAAGAGGAAGGCGCAGATGAGCCAGATCGGCGTCTCGGCGGAGAGGGTGGTCATCGAGATCATCGCGATGCCGGTGAGGATCGTTCCGACGATGGGGTAGATCTTGTACTTCCCGGTCTTCGAGATCGCGATGCCCGAGAAGATCGATGTTCCGATGAGACCGACCATCATGGGGATCATCAGGAGTCCGGAGGCGGCGGCGGAGGTGCCGGACGACATCTGCAGGAAGGTCGGCACGAATCCGATCGCCGCGAACATGCCGATCCCGAGCACCAGCCCGATCGCGGTCGCGTTGACGAAGATCGGGTTGCGGAAGAGGCTCAACGGGATGATCGGATCCTGCACCCTGGCCTCGGTGATGACGAAGGCGGTCGCGGCCACGATGAGCCCGGCACCCCAGGCCCAGGTGGCGAGGGAGTCCCATCCGAACTCCTTGTCGCCGCCGAAGTCGGTGAAGAAGATCAGGCAGGTCGTCGCGATCGAGAGGAAAATGACGCCGAAGATGTCGATGGGCTTCTCGGCCTTCTTGCTCGGCAGCTTCAGCGCCACCAGGGCGATGATGAAGGCGGCGATCCCGACCGGGATGTTGATGTAGAAGGCCCACTGCCAGGTGAGGTGGTCGACGAAGAACCCGCCGAGAAGGGGGCCCGCGACGGCAGACAGGCCGAACACGGCGCCGAGCGGTCCCATGTACTTGCCGCGCTCGTTCGCGGGCACGATGTCGGCGATGATCGCCTGCGACAGGATCATCAGACCGCCGCCGCCGAGACCCTGCAGTGCGCGGAAGATCACGAACATCCAGAAGTCGGTGGCGAAGGCGCAGCCGACGGAGGCGAGCGTGAACAGCGCGATCGCCACGAGGAAGAGGTTGCGACGGCCCAGGACGTCACCGAACTTCCCGTAGATGGGCATGACGATGGTGGTCGCGAGCAGATAGGCGGTGGTGATCCACACCTGATGATCGACGCCGCCGAGCTGGCCGACGATGGTCGGCATGGCGGTCGAGACGATCGTCTGGTCGAGGCTCGAGAGCAGCATGCCCGCGATCAGGGCGCTGAAGATGATCCAGATGCGGCGCTTCGTGAGCAGGAAGGGCGCATCCGTGGTGGCGGTGGCGGACATTCAGTCGGCTTTCTGTGATGGTGCGAACACGGTGCGAGCGATCTCGAGGCGTCGGGTGACGAGGTCGCTGAAGGAATCGGTCGAGTGCTGATGCAGCAGCTGGTCCATGCACAGGCGCACCAGCGCGCCGACGGTGTGGACCATGACCTCGGCGCGCAGGTCGGCATCGTCGCCGTTTCCGCTTCGCTGGACGATGAGTTCGCCGTCGCGCCTCTCGTTCTTCGCCAGCTGCTCGAACGCGGCCTTGAGCAGTCGAGGCTCCTGCTCGATCACCGCGAAGAGCGCCGGCGCGTCCTCGAGGGGGTTGAAGAGATCGAAGCGCGCGATCGTCAGAGCGATGAAGTCGTCGAGCAGGTCGCCGTCCTGCGCGACGAACTCCGCTTCGAGCGCCTCCTGCCGGGAGTCGATCGCAGCGAACCCGAACACGGCGTTCTCCTTGCTCTCGAAGTAGTTGAAGAACGTGCGCCGCGAGACGCCGACACCAGCGCAGAGCTCCTCGACCGTGAAGCCCGCGAAACCGTGCTCTGTCGTCAACCGCCGTGCCTCGTCGGTGAGCGCGCGCGACGTCCCGCGCTTGCGCTGCTCTCGCAATGAATCTGCACTCTCGCTCATAGAGTGCAATATTGCACTCTCAACCTAAGAGTGCACTGTGAAGCCCGATGTGATCGTGTCGAATCCGTAATACTTACGAAACACTCCGTATCGTATCGTTGGGCCATGGCATCCGATTCGACCGAGAAGTCCGGCCGTCCCACCGACGAGGACCTCACCCGACGCATCCTCTCGACGGCTGGCGAGATGCTCGGTGAGCGCGGCTACCAGGCGCTGAGCGTCGAGCAGGTCGCGAAGGCGGTGGGCTGCGGCAAGACCGCCATCTACCGCCGCTATGCGGACAAGGGCGCTCTGGTCGCGGAAGTGCTGCGATCGCAGGTCGAGATCGGAGCGATGCCCGACCGGGGCAGCATCCGCGCCGATCTGCTCGAACACGTGCTGCAGAACCAGCGCAACCAGGAGCTCTCCCCGGAGCAGAGCCACGGACTGCGCGCGATGTTCGAGCCGGATGTCTTTCCCACCCTGTGGGACTCGTTCTTCCAGCACCGCCGTCGGCAGGGTGTCGAGATCATCGATCGCGCCATCTCCCGAGGCGAACTCCCGGAGGACGTCCACCACGACATCCTCCTCGACACGATCGCCGGGCTCACCCTGTACCGGCAGTCCGTCAAGCGCATTCACATCGATGAGCGCCACTTCGTCGACATCATCGACGCTCTCGTCAGCACCCCGCCGCGTCGCATTGCAGACGCCGATGAACAGGCCTCCCCTTGACCACTGACAATCCACCACTGACCGCATCCCTGCCGAAGGTGAGCGCTCGCGCCGTCGTCGGCTTCCTCGTCTTCTGCGAACTCGCGAGCGGCTTCGTCCAGGGCTTCTATGCCCCGCTGCTCGGCGAGATCGCCGGCCACCTCCGCGTCTCAGACGCCGACATCACCTGGTTCCTGACCGTGCAGACTCTCGCCGCTGCCGTCTGCGTGCCGCTGCTCTCGAAGCTCGGAGACATCTTCGGGCATCGCCGGATGCTGCGGATCGCCGTTGTCGCAGTGCTGATAGGCACCCTCGTCACCGCGTTCCTGCCGAGCTACCCGGTGGTGCTCGCCGCGCGCATCCTCGTCGGGCCGCTCGCCGTCTGGCTTCCGCTCGAGATCGCACTCGTGCACAACCGCATCAAGGGCGAGACCGCGCGGACCTCGATCGGTCTGCTCGTGTCGTGCCTGACGGGTGGGGCGATCCTCGGCACGATCTCGGCGGGCGTGTTCTCGGCCGTGCTGCCGACGCTCACCCTGACGCTGCTCGTGCCGGTGCTGTTCGTCGCGGTCAGCGTCTACGCCGTGTTCTTCAAGGTCCCCGAGTCCACGTCGCGAACCGGGGCGAAGATCGACGTCCTCGGATTCATCGGCATCGGCCTCGCGATGGTCGTGCTGCTCATCGGTCTGCGTCTCGCGTCCAGCGAGGGCTTCGGATCCCCGTCGACCATCGTCACACTGGCCGCGGCGGTCGTGATCTTCGCGCTGTGGGTGCTGTGGGAGCTGCGCGTGACCTCTCCTGCCATCGACGTGCGGCTCATCGTCTCGCCTCGGCTCGGCCCCGTGTATCTGACCGCCTTCCTGTTCGGCATGGTCATGTTCGGCGCCCAGGCGCCGTCGACGACCTTCCTCACCGCCGACCCCGACGTCTCGGGCTACGGCTTCGCCGCGACGGCAGGAACGGCCTCGGCTGTGACGGCGGTCGTGACGATCCTCGCCACCGTCGGAGCGGCGACCTTCGCGCCGATCGCCCGCCGGGTCGGCATCCGCGCCGTCCTGGTCACCGGAGCGGCCCTCGCGGCGTCCGGATCCCTCATCCAGATCGCCTTCCACGACCAGCTGTGGCAGATCTTCGTGATCTCGGCGATCAACGGGATCGGCATGGGCTTCCTGCTCGGCGCCCTCCCCGCGCTCGTCGCCGAACTGGCCCCGAGCGATTCGACCGGGATCGCTGCCGGTGTCTACAACTCGCTGCGCACCCTCGGGGGCTCGGCTGCCGGTGCGGTGTTCGCCGTGCTGCTCGCGGGCTTCACCGCATCCGGCTCCCTCAGCTCGTCGATCGGCGGCTACATCACGATCTGGAGCGTCTGCGCCGGCGCGTTCATCGTCTCTGCCGTCGCGCTCAGCGTCATGCGGATGCCGCGCGTCAGCGACTCCTCCTCACGAAAGGGCGACTCATGACCACTCCCGATTTCGTGGCGGATGCCGCTGCGATCCTGCCCGACCTCGTCGCGCTGCGGCGAGCGCTGCATGCCGACCCCGAGCTCGGCCTCGACCTGCCGCGCACGCAGCGGAAGGTTCTCGACGCACTCGACGGGCTGCCTCTCGAGATCACGACCGGCACCCGGACCACGTCGGTGGTCGCGGTTCTGCGGGGAGGGCTGCCCGGTCCCGCTGTGCTTCTGCGCGGCGACATGGACGCCCTGCCCATCGAGGAGACGACCGGACTGGAGTTCGCCTCGAGCAACGGTGCCATGCACGCATGCGGGCACGATCTGCACACCGCCGGCCTCGTGGGCGCCGCGAAGCTGCTGTCGGCTCGGCGCGACCAGCTGCGCGGCTCGGTGATCTTCATGTTCCAGCCCGGGGAGGAGGGGCACGGGGGAGCGAAGATCATGATCGACGAGGGTCTGCTCGACGCGGCCGGCGACCGTCCGGTCGCCGCCTACGCGATCCATGTCGCACCCGGCCCTCGCGGTCTGTTCGCGACGCGGAGCGGAGCGGTGGCCGCCGGATCCAACCAGCTCCACGTCACCGTGCGCGGCAGGGGAGGTCATGGTTCGCAGCCGCACCAGACCCTCGATCCGGTGCCGGCGTCCGCCGAGATCGTCCTGGCGCTGCAGAGCTTCGTGACGCGCCGCTTCGACGCGTTCGACCCGGTCGTGCTGTCGGTCACGCGCCTCTCGACCGGGGACGGCGCCGTCAACGTCATCCCCGAGCAGGTCGAGCTGGCCGCAACCGTCCGCACGATGTCGCCCGCCTCGCTCGCGACCCTCCGCGAGGGTCTTCCCCGAGTGATCGAGGGAGTGGCCGCTGCCCACGGCCTGTCGGCCGACGTCCGCTTCGAGACGATGTATCCGGTGACGGTGAACGACGCGGCAGAGACGGCGGAGACCGTCGAGGTCCTGCAGGAGGTCTTCGGCGATCAGCGGGTCGTGATCATGCCGACGCCGATGATGGGGTCCGAGGACTTCGCCTTCGTGCTCGACGAGGTGCCCGGCACGTTCATCGCGCTCATGACCTCGCCGCCCGACGCGGATCCGAGCGCGGTCGAGTGGAACCACTCGCCGCGGGTGATCTTCGACGATGCGGTGCTCGGCGATCAGGCCGCAGCCCTGGCATCCGTCGCATTCGCTCGCACCGCCCGCTGACGCGGGATCAGCGGAGGCCGCTCCCCGCCCGGGGAGCGGCCTCCGGCATGAATCACGACCATTTTGTGACGAATCGTTCGTAGCATCCGTCTTAGGGGTGTCGCTGCACGGCGGCCGTCCCCGCAGGGGATCGGATCACACGGATGAAGGAGCACATGATGGCGAACGCCTCGAACGCACAGCAGCCCACGGCCCCGCTCGCGCCGGCCGGCTCGACCGTCGCCTCGACGGGCGCGACGATCATCGAGAACGGCGTGGTCGCCAAGATCGCCGGTATCGCGGCTCGTGAGGTGCCCGGCGTGCACGCGCTCGGCGGCGGAGCGGCTCGCGCGGTCGGAGCCATCCGCGATGCTCTCAACTCCACCGACCTCACCCAGGGCGTCAGCGTCGAGGTGGGCGAGACCCAGGTCGCGGTCGACGTCACGATCGTCGCCGAATACCCGGCGTCGCTGCAGAAGGTCGCGGATGACGTCCGTTCGGCGATCTCCGTCGCCATGAGCGAGTTCGTCGGCAAGCAGGCCGTCGAGGTCAACGTCACCATCAACGACGTCCACGTCCCCTCTGACGACGCGTCGGACGACGACGCGGTCGCAGACGTCCCGGAGACGCGTGTCCTGTGATCCATCGAGATGCGAACGAGTGATCGGATCAGCATCTCGTGACCTCGCGATCAGATCGACGATCCGATCTGATCGCGGGTCCGCTCCGAATCTGTTCGGGGGAATGGAAAAGGGAGTCGACGCATGGCTGGGGAACGCTTTCGCTCTGCACTCGAGCAGGCTGACGATCGGATCGTCGCCGGTCGGGCGATGGATGGGGACGTCGCCGCATTCGCGGTCCTGGTGCGCAGGTACACGCCGATGATGCGGGCCTACACGCAGCGGATGCTGAACGCCTCGGCCGATGTCGACGACATCGTGCAGGAGACGTTCGTGACCGCATGGCAGCGGTTCTCCGAGCTCGACGACCCGGCGAAGGTCAAGAGCTGGCTGATGCGGATCGTGAGCCGCAAGGCAGTGGACCGCATACGCGCGCTGAGACCGACGGTCGACGTCGACGATGTGGAGCAGGCGGCGCCGCCTGCGGGTTCGCCTGCGCGTGTCGTCGAGGCGCGCGCGGGGATCGAGGCGTTGGGGGCCGCCCTGCAGGAGCTGCCGGCCGCCCAGCGGGAGTGCTGGGTGCTCAGGGAGATGGGCGGGTACTCGTACGACGAGATCGCCGCGGAGCTCGACATCTCGGTGTCGACGGCGCGTGGCCTTCTCGCCCGCGCCCGAAAGTTCATGATCGTGCGAATGGAGGCCTGGCGATGAGTGATGAGCAGGCGACCCCAGACGTCCGTCAGCTCGGTCTCGAGCCGGGAGACCTCGACGGACACACGCTCGAAGAGCTGAGCGACTATCTCGAGGCCGGCAGGCTTCCTCTCGACCCCTCGATCGAGGGATCGCCGGGGTGCCAGCTCGCCCTCGACGCGCTCGAGAGGCTCCACGGCCTCGGCGGTCAGCTGATGGACGCCGATGCTGCTGCCATGCCCGAGGTCGATGACAGCTGGGTCGACCGCATCCTCTCGGGGATCGCTCTGGATGCTCGCGCCGGCCGTCGCATCCCCTTCCCGGAGGTCGACCCCGCCGTCGACTTCGGAATCACCGAGGGCGCGGTCCGGGGACTCATTCGCTCGGCGGAGAACGCCGTGCCCGGCATCCTGGTCGGACGCTCGACGCTCGACGGCGACGTCACCGCGGTGGGTGAGCCGATCCGGATCACGATCGAGGTCAACGCCGTCTACGGAGAGTCGATCCCGCAAGCCGTCGATCGGCTGCGCGAGGAGGTCGCCGAGCGGCTGCGGCGGCAGACGTCGCTTACGGTGACCGCGATCGATGTCACCGTGCGGGACATCCAGAGAATCAGCAGCGCGGCGGAGGAGACATCATGAGCGTGACGGATCCCACGGGTCTCGCCGAGAGGATCGAAGCGGCGGCGCTGTCGACGCCGGGTGTGCGCAGCGTGTATCGAGCGGGCTCGCTGGTGTCGAATCTCGTGGGCGAGGGTGCCGTGGCGATCGGCATCAGCAGGGTCGACGAGCCGCTCGTGGCTGTTCGCGTCGCCGATGACGGCGTCGTGGTCGAGGCGTCGCTCGGCATCGAGTACTCGGCGAGTGCCGTCGAGCTGCTCCGGGACGTCCGCGAGGCCATGACGATGGTGCTCGCGGAGGACGGGCTGGGGCCCGTCGAGATCGTGCTCACGATCGCGTATGTCCATCCTCGGGAGGCATCGTCGGACTGAGTCCGCGTGAGCGCGCAGAGGCGCCGATCTTGGGTGAAGATCGGCGCCTCATGGCCGATGGTGGGTGGCCCGGATGCCGTGCGGCTGATCAGGCGACGGCGCGCAGGCCCTCGATGAGAGGCGTGGTCGGACGGCCGATGAGACGCGAGAGCGTGCCGTCGGTCTGGGCGAGCGCACCCGCCGCGATGCCGGCATCCAGGGCGACGACGAAGCCTGCCGTGCCCTCGTCGAGGCCTGCCGCCTGCAACCCGGCGAGCTGCTCGTCGGCCGTCAGCGGCTGGTAGGTCACGTCCCGGCCCGAGACCTCGGCGATCGCATCCGCGAGCTCGGTGTAGTCCCAGGCGACGTCGCCTCCGAGCTCGTACACCTGACCGATGTGGCCGTCGTCGAGCAGCACGACGGCTGCGGCCTCGGCGAAGTCCTTGCGGCTGGCTGAGGCGACTCGGCCCTCACCGGCGCCGGCCGCGAGCACCCCGCTCTCGGCTGCACGGGCGAGATCGGCGGCGTAGTTCTCGGTGTACCAGTTGTTGCGCAGGATCACCGCGGGGAGCCCGGAGGCCGCGATGAGCTCCTCGGTCGCCTTGTGCTCGGGGGCGAGCACAAGGTCGCTGGTCGATGCCTTCGGAGCGCTGGTGTAGACGAACTTCGTGACCCCGGCGGACCGGGCTGCGTCGATGACCGCCTGATGCTGGGCGACGCGCTGGCCGACCTCCGAACCGGAGATCAGCAGGACGCTGTCGACGCCCTCGAGCGCAGACGCGACGGAGGTGGGGTCGGTGTAGTCCAGCTGCGCGACCCGCACACCGAGGTCCGCGGCCTTCGCGACGTCGCGCGCGCCGGCGATGATCGACTGCGGGTCGGCGCCGCGTTCGAGGAGGCTGGCGATGACGAGGCGTCCGAGGTTGCCGGTCGCACCGGTGACGAGGATGGTCATGGGGTGTCCTTTCGTAGGTGACAGAGGCCATAACCTGTCCGTCTGACGCGAACATTCCCCACTGTGGGTACCCACTTTCACGTAAGGTACAGACATGACGGTTAGTTATGCGCAGATCCGCGAGTCGACCCCGCAGATCTTCGAGCCGGGATGCAGCACGCGCGTCATTCTCGACCACGTGATGAGCAAATGGGGCGTGCTGGTGCTCTCGTCGCTGTCCGACGGCACGCATCGTTGGGGCGAGCTGCGCCGTGAGGTCGGCGGCATCAGCGAGAAGATGCTCGCCTCCACTCTGCGAACCCTCGCGGACGACGGGCTGGTGCACCGGGAGTCCTTTCCCACGGTGCCCCCGCACGTCGAGTACAGCCTGACTCCGCTCGGCCGCGATCTCATGGAGCGGATGCTGCCGCTCGTCGAGTGGGTCGCCGACCACGCCGACGGAATGATGGGCCGCGACCTGGTCGACTGATTCCGTCGCTCAATCGTGCGCAGACCCACGAAATCCGTCGGTCCAAGAAAACGATTGACGCGATATGCGCGGTAGCCGTATGTTCTGAGCATGTCAGCTACGACGCCGATCCATCTCGAACGCCCCGACGGCAAGGGGCTCGCAAGCGGTTCGCTGGGGCTGTGGGGGTCCACGGTCATCGGGCTCGCGTCCACCGCGCCGGTCTACTCGCTGGTCGCGACCCTCGGATTCGTCGTGCTCGCCGTCGGAGCCCAGGCGCCGATCGCGTTCATCATCGCGTTCGTGCCGATGCTGCTGATCGCCTTCGCCTATCGGGAGCTGAACAACGCCGTCCCCGACTGCGGCACCACGTTCACCTGGGGCACGAAGGCCTTCGGCCCGTGGGTCGGCTGGATGGGTGGCTGGGGTGTGGCGGTCGCCGGCATGGTCGTGCTCGCCAACCTCGCCCAGATCGCCTCGGTCTATTTCTGGTCGCTCATCGGCTTCGACCTCGAGAACAACGACTGGCGCATCATCCTCGTCGCGGTCCTCTTCATCGCCTCGATGACCTGGGTCAGCTGGCGCGGCGTCGAGATCGGCGAGCGCATCCAGAACATCCTGCTCGGCATCCAGTACCTCGCGCTCGCGATCTTCGTGGTGGCCGCGCTGTGGCAGTTCTTCGCAGGCACGGCGCCGAACCCGACGCCCTTCGACCTCGGGTGGCTCAACCCGTTCGGATTCACCTCCTGGTCGGGCTTCACGGAGTCGATCCTGCTCGCCCTCTTCATCTACTGGGGGTGGGACACCTGCCTCGCTCTCAATGAGGAGACCAGGGACCCGAAGAGGATCCCGGGCCGCGCCGCACTGCTCACGACCGTCATCCTGCTGTTCACCTACGTGGGCGTCACGGTCGCCGCGATGATGTACGCCGGGCTCGGCGACACCGGCACGGGCCTGGGCAACGAGGCGAACGCCGACGACTTCTTCCTCGCGATCAAGGACGGTCTGCTCGGCCCCTTTGGCTGGATGCTGGTCGTCGCCGTGATCATCTCGGCCGTCTCCTCGACCCAGACGACGATTCTGCCGACCGCACGCGGCACGCTCGCGATGGGCGTCTACCGCGCTCTGCCCGCGAAGTTCAAGGACGTGCACCCGACGTACAAGACGCCGTCGTTCTCGACGATCGTCATGGGTGTCGTGGCATCCGCCTACTACGTCGGGATGACCCTGATCAGCGACAACATCCTGCAGGACTCGATCCTGTCGCTGGGACTCGCGATCGCCTTCTACTACGCCATCACCGGCTTCGCGTGCGTCTGGTACTTCCGCAAGGACATCACCGCCTCCGCGCGGGACTTCTTCTTCAAGGGTCTCTTCCCGCTGCTGGGCGGCCTGATGCTCACGGCGGCTTTCGTGCAGTCGGCGATCGACATGTGGGACGTCGACTACGGCTACACCGTGCTCTTCGGAATCGGCGGCACGTTCGTGATCGGCATCGGCTCGCTCGCCATCGGTCTCGTGCTGATGTTCGTCTGGTACCTGTTCCCGCGCTCGAAGCGGTTCTTCCGCGGGGAGAGCCTCAATCGCGACACCCAGGTCATGGTGCCCGACGAGCCGAGCGGCAGCATTCGCTCCATCGACGGCGGCATCTGACCTTCCCTCCCTCGGGGTCGGCTCGCTCGCGAGCACGCCCTAGGCTTTATCCGTGCGCATCCGGCTCGACATCGCCTACGACGGCACCCACTTCCGCGGGTGGGCGAAGCAGCCCACCCTGCGCACCGTGCAGGGAACCCTCGAGGCGGCGCTCGCGCGGATCGTCGGATCCGATGTGCAGTTCGTCGTCGCCGGCCGGACGGATGCCGGGGTGCACGCCCAGGGCCAGGTGGCTCATGTCGACCTCGATGAGGCGCAGTGGTCGCGCATCGAGTCACGGCAGGGCCGCGCCCCCCAGGACCCGGCTGCCTCGATCGCGAGACGGATGCGCGGCGTGCTCGGTGCGTACCCCGACGTGACCGTCACGCGCTCATCGGTGGCCCCGGACGGATTCGACGCCCGATTCTCAGCGGTCTGGCGGCGCTACCGCTACCGTCTCGCCGATTCGACAGCGGGGTACGACCCCCTGCGGCGACACGACACCACAGCGCACCGCGGCGTGCTCGACGAGCACGCGATGGATGCGGCGGCGCAGACGCTCATCGGACTCCACGATTTCGCCGCCTACTGCAAACCGCGCGAGGAGGCCACGACGATCCGCACGCTGCTCGACTACCGCTGGTCGAGGGACGCCGAGGGCGTGCTGGTCGCCGAGGTGAGGGCTGACGCCTTCTGCCACAGCATGGTGCGGGCCCTCGTCGGGGCCTGCGTCGCCGTGGGGGAGGGGCGCCTCGACGTCGACGATCTGGTCGTGCTGCGCGACGCACTCACCCGCACCAGCGAGTTCAAGGTCCTGGCGGCGCGGGGACTCACTCTCACCGAGGTCGGTTATCCGGCAGACGAACTGCTGTCCACCAGGGCGGAGCAGACGCGCGCGCGTCGCTGAGCGAGTCCTCGTCGGCGGAGGGCGGACAGCTGCAGGGTGGGGTCGCAGGGTGGGGTGGCAGGCCGGATGCCGGCGCGACGGGCGCGATTGCCACCGGAATCCAAGCCTGACGCACTACCGTGAGGTGCGATGAAGGTCATCTCGTACAACTTGCAGAAGCACCGCGCCGCAGGAGAGCTCGCGGCGCTGGCCTCGACGCACGATCCCGACATCCTGTGCCTCCAGGAGTGCGATGTCGCCGATCTGCCCGAGAACATCGGCGACCTCACGCTCGCGGACGCGACACAGGGGAATCGGCTGGGACTCGCGATGTTCTATCGCGCCAGCGAGTTCCACCTGCAGGGGATCCGCACGATCGAACTGAAGAAGTCGTTGCACGACCGCATCGCGAAACCCGCACATGAGCGGGTCCTGGGCGCCCGGCTCAGGGACATCGACGCGGGGCGCGAGTTCATCGCGGCGTCGTTCCACGCGGCACCGCTCACGGCGCTGAACTCCCTGCGGCGGCACCAGATCCGCGCGGCGCTCACCGAGCTCGCGACCCTCGGCGAGGGGCTGCCGCAGCTGATGGTCGGCGACTACAACTACCCCGTGTTCAAGGAGAACCTCGGTCAGACGATCCGTGAACACGGGTACGCGCTGACGCTGAGCGACGATCACACCTACACCCGGTATCGCGTCTTCCGCGGCCACTACGACTTCGCCACCTCAGTCGGCTTCGAGATCCAGAGGGTGACCACTCTCCCGCAGGGGATGAGCGACCACCGTCCGATCCTGGTGACGACGCGCTTCGACTGATCGCCCGGAGCTCCCGGTTTGGGAGAACGTCCGGAATGACGTAAGCTGTCTCTTTGGTACTCGACTGCCGAGCACCGACGAACGTGAGCCCTCCACTGGCGTGTTCCTCCCCGTAGGGAAGAACCACCCCGGAGTGGGATTCACGAACTCCTCCGTTCGAACAAGAAAGCAGCACTATCGTGACGCGCACTTACACCCCTAAGGCCGGCGAGGTCCAGCGCGACTGGGTCGTCATCGACGCCACTGACGTCGTTCTGGGCCGTCTGGCCTCGCACGCCGCTACGCTCCTGCGTGGCAAGCACAAGCCCACCTTCGCCAACCACATCGACTCGGGTGACTTCGTCATCATCGTGAACGCCGACAAGGTCGCGCTCACCGGTCAGAAGCTCCAGAAGAAGCTGGCCTACCGCCACTCGGGTTACCCGGGCGGTCTGAAGTCGGTCACCTACGCCGAGCTTCTCGAGAAGAACCCCGTCCGCGCTGTCGAGAAGGCCATCCGTGGCATGCTCCCCAAGAACAGCCTGGGCCGTCAGCAGCTGTCGAAGCTCAAGGTGTACGTCGGTGCCGAGCACCCGCACGCCGCACAGCAGCCGCAGACGTACACCCTCGACCAGGTCGCCCAGTAAGCGCCGTAAGACTCAAAGGACATACTCGTGGCTGACATCCAGGACACCACCGAAAACCTCCAGAACTTCTCGACGTCGACTCCCGAGACCGATGCAGTCGAGGCGGCTCCCCGCCCCGTGCTGAGCGTTCCGGGTGCCGCTGTCGGCCGTCGCAAGCAGGCCATCGCCCGCGTGCGTCTCGTCCCCGGCTCGGGAACGATCACGGTCAACGGTCGCACGCTCGAGGACTACTTCCCGAACAAGCTGCACCAGCAGCTCATCAACGACCCGTTCACGATCCTCAACCTCGCCGGCGGCTACGACGTCATCGCGCGCATCTCCGGTGGTGGCCCCTCGGGTCAGGCCGGTGCGCTGCGTCTCGGCATCGCTCGCTCGCTCAACGGCATCGACGAGGAGAACAACCGTTCGACCCTGAAGAAGGCCGGCTTCCTCTCGCGCGACGCTCGCGTCAAGGAGCGCAAGAAGGCTGGACTCAAGAAGGCCCGTAAGGCGCCTCAGTACTCGAAGCGTTAAGGTCCGCCGCTCCGATGCCGATCTTTGGCACGGACGGCGTGCGAGGACTCGCCAATGGCATCCTCACCGCCGACCTCGCGCTCACCCTGGCCCAGGCGACTGCTGTCGTCCTGGGCCAGGGCCGTACTGCGGAGGCTCGCAAGGCCGAAGGCAAACGCCTGACCGCAGTCGTCGCCCGTGACCCCCGAGTCTCGGGGCACTTCCTCACCGCAGCCGTCTCGGCAGGACTCGCATCCTCCGGCGTCGATGTGCTCGAGGCCGGAGTCATCCCGACACCGGCTCTCGCCTTCCTCGTCGCCGACCGTGACGCCGACTTCGGTGTGATGATCTCCGCCTCGCACAATGCGGCGCCCGACAACGGCATCAAGATCTTCGCTCGCGGCGGTGTCAAGCTGCCCGACGTGGTCGAGCAGCGCATCGAAGAGGCGATGGCGGGCGAGAAGCTCCGCCCGACCGGTGCCGGTGTGGGCAGGATCATCCGGTTCTCCGACGCCGAGGACCGCTACGTGGTGCACCTGCTCGGTTCGCTGCCGAACCGCCTGAACGGCATCAAGGTCGTGCTGGACTGCGCGCACGGTGCAGCATCCGGTGTGTCTCCCGAGACCTTCCGCGATGCGGGTGCTGATGTCACCGTCATCGGAGCCGACCCCGACGGCTGGAACATCAACGACGGCGTCGGCTCGACGCATCTCGACCAGCTCGCCGAGGCTGTCGTCCGTCTCGGGGCCGACATCGGCATCGCGCACGACGGCGATGCCGATCGATGCCTGGCTGTCGACGCGCAGGGCAACGTCATCGACGGCGATCAGATCATGGCGATCCTGGCGGTCGCCATGAAAGAGCGCGGTCACCTCACCGACGACACCCTCGTCGCGACGGTGATGAGCAACCTCGGCCTGCACGTCGCGATGCGCGAGCACGGCATCACCGTCAGGCAGACCGCGGTCGGCGACCGGTATGTCCTCGAGGACATGAACGCGGGTGGCTACGCCCTCGGTGGCGAGCAGTCCGGGCATGTGATCATGAGCGAGTACGCGACCACGGGTGACGGCCTGCTCACGGGTCTCCACCTCGTCGCCGAGATGGCTCGTCAGAACAAGACGATCGCCGAGCTCGCGAGCGTCATGACGGTGTACCCGCAGGTGCTCATCAACGTCCGCGACGTCGACAAGGACGCCGTCGACGGCGACCCCGTCGTGCAGGCGGCCGTCGCCGAGGTCGTGGCCGAGCTCGGCGAGACCGGACGCGTGCTGCTGCGCAAGTCCGGTACCGAGCCGCTCGTGCGTGTCATGGTCGAGGCGGCCGATGCCGAGTCCGCGCAGTCCTACGCCGAACGGCTCGTGGCCGTCGTGCGCGAGCGACTCTCCCTCTGAACCGTCGAGCGCGCCGCGCGGCCACGATCTCGGTCAGCCGCGCGGCGCGCTCCAGTTCAACTGCTCGATGTAACGCAGCAGCACCCCTTCGCGCAGCGCCCACGGCGACACCTCGAGCTCATCGATGTCGAGCGCGGTCATGGCCGTGTGCAGAGACACCGCGGCGGCGACGATCTGGAAGGTGCGGTCGGCGGTGATCCCCGGCAGCTCCTGTCTCGCGGATGCGGGCAGTCGAGCGAGTCGCGGGATCCACGAGCCGAGGGACGCCCGGGGGAGCACCATCCGCTGGATCCCCGACCATCCGGGAACCGGATAGCCCGCGAGCTTCGCGAGGGAGCGGATCGCCTTCGACGACCCGACGACGTGATCGGGCCGCGGGAGCGTCGTGAACCGCGGCAGCACCCGGGCCAACGTCGCGGTCGCATGCTCCCGAAGGCGCTCGACGTCGTCTTCTCCCGGCGGATCCTGCGGCAGGAACTGCACGGTCATGCGACCTGCGCCGAGCGGCACGGAGGCGGCGGCGTCGGGCAGTTCATCGCCGCCCGCCGCGATCTCGAGCGATCCGCCTCCGATGTCGAGCAGGAGCAGCTGCCCGGCCGACCAGCCGAACCAGCGCCGGACGGCGAGGAAAGTGAGCTCGGCCTCGGTCTCTCCATCGAGCACCTGCAGCGGCTGGCCGAGGACCGCTTCGATGCGCGCGATCACGTCGGCACCGTTGCGGGCATCGCGCACCGCGCTCGTGGCCGTGGCGAGCAGCGCGTCGACCTGTTCAGCCTCTGCGACCTGCCGTGCCTGAGCCACCGCTGCCTCGAGTGCACGCACGCCCTCTTCGGTGATCGATCCGTCGTCGTCGAGGTACCGCATCAGACGCAGGACCGTGCGGTCGCTGGTGGTCGCCAGCGGCCGACCACCGGGGCGAACATCGGCGGCGAGCATGTGGACGGTGTTGGAACCGATGTCGAGTACTCCCAGGCGCACGGAAAGAGACTACTCGCGCGCCGTTACGATGTATCCGTGACCACCGCCGACCCCACGCTGCCGCTGTCTCCGTATCGAGAGATCGGGCGCGACGAATGGGCTCGATTGGCGGCGGGCCTCGACCAGCCGCTCACCGAGACCGAGGTCGTCGAGCTCCGCGGCATCGGTGACCGACTCGACCTCGCGGAGGTGCGCGAGGTCTACCTGCCGCTGAGCCGGCTGCTCAGCCTCTACGCGACGGCGACAAAGCGCCTGGGCGCAGCGACCAGCTCGTTCCTGCAGGAAGACGACTCCACGACCCCGTTCGTGGTGGGAGTCGCCGGTTCGGTCGCCGTCGGGAAGTCGACGATCGCTCGCCTGCTGCGAGAGCTGATGAGCCGCTGGCCGGGCACGCCGCGCGTCGAGCTCGTCACGACGGACGGGTTCCTGTATTCGAACGCCGAGCTCGAGCGCAGGGGCCTGATGGATCGCAAGGGCTTCCCGGAGTCCTACGACCGCCGGGCGCTGCTGGAGTTCCTCACCGAGGTGAAGAGCGGCGCGGCAGAGGTGCGGGCGCCGTTCTATTCGCACATGCGCTACGACATCGTGCCCGACGCTCACGTGGTCGTGCGTCGCCCGGACGTCGT
The DNA here is from genome assembly GCF_040684875.1 of Microbacterium sp. NPDC089320. NCBI lineage: Bacteria > Bacillati > Actinomycetota > Actinomycetes > Micrococcales > Microbacteriaceae > Microbacterium > Microbacterium sp. NPDC089320. The sequence goes on along the minus strand of NZ_JBFBGY010000003.1, from coordinate 351,490 downwards.
CATCGTCGAGGGCCTGAACGTGCTGCAGCCGCCGCCCGCCCCCAACGATGTGGCGGTCAGCGATCTCTTCGACTTCTCGATCTTCGTCGACGCCGACACCGCGCACATCGAGAAGTGGTACGTCGACCGCTTCCTCGCGCTGCGCGAGGGCGCGTTTTCCAATCCGTCGTCGTACTTCAACGTGTTCGCGCACCTCACCGACGACGAGGCGATCACCACGGCGCTCGGCTACTGGAACGAGATCAACATGCCGAACCTCGTCGAGAACGTGATGCCGACCAAGCACAGAGCACGGCTGGTGCTCAACAAGGGCGTCGATCACAGCGTCGAGAGCGTGCTGCTGCGCAAGCTCTGACTCGGCCGGTTATTTCGTTCGGGGCCTTCGCAAAAGCCCCGCCTTATTCTTGTCCCCATGTGTGGAATCGTCGGATACGTGGGCCCGCGGCCCAGCCAGGACATCCTGCTCGCCGGCCTCGCCCGTCTCGAGTACCGCGGATATGACTCCGCGGGTGTCGCCGTCATCGACGGCGACGGCTCGTTGGGCATGCGCAAGAAGGCGGGCAAGCTCGCGGTGCTGCGCGACTCGCTGCAGGATGCCGCTCTCACGGACGGCAACACGGGTATCGGTCACACCCGCTGGGCCACCCATGGTGGGCCCACCGACGAGAACGCGCACCCGCATCTCGCCGACGACGACAAGCTCGCCGTGATCCACAACGGCATCATCGAGAACTTCGCCTCGCTGCGCGATGAGCTGCTCGCCGACGGCGTCGCTTTCCGCAGCGAGACCGACACGGAGGTGGCGGCTGCGCTGCTCGGTCGCGAATACCGCTCCAACGGCGGTGACCTGCAGGGCGCCTTCCGCGCCGTGGTCAACCGCCTCGAGGGCGCATTCACGCTGCTGGCGATGCACGAGGACCACCCCGGCCTGGTCGTCGGCGCTCGCCGCAACTCGCCGCTCGTGATCGGCCTGGGCGAGGGCGAGAACTTCCTCGGCTCGGACGTCGCCGCATTCATCGAGCACACGCGCAAGGCGCTCGCCATCGGTCAGGACCAGATCGTCTCGATCACCCCGGATGCCGTCTCCGTCACCGACTTCGCGGGCACCCCGGTCGAGGCCGAGCCCTTCGACGTCTCGTGGGACGCCGCGGCCGCCGAGAAGGGCGGATGGTCCAGCTTCATGGCCAAGGAGGTCGCCGAGCAGCCCGAGGCGGTCGCCAACACCATCCGCGGCCGCATCCAGAACGGTCAGGTCGTCATCCCCGAGCTCGACGGACTCGACGAGCTGTTCCTCGGCATCAACCGCATCATCATCACCGCGTGCGGCACGGCTGCCTACTCGGCCCTGGTGGGCAAGTACGCGATCGAGCAGTGGGCCCGCATCCCCGTCGATGTCGAGCTCGCCCACGAATTCCGCTACCGCGACCCGGTTATCGGCGAAGACACCCTGGTGGTGTCGATCAGCCAGTCGGGCGAGACCATGGACACGCTCATGGCCGTGAAGTACGCCGGCGAACGCGGTGCGCGCACGCTCTCGATCTGCAACACGCAGGGTGCCACGATTCCTCGCGAGTCGGATGCCGTGGTCTACACGCACGCCGGCCCCGAGGTCGCGGTGGCCTCGACCAAGGCGTTCTCCGCCCAGATCACGGCGCTGCTTCTTCTCGGACTCCACATGGGCCGCGTCCGCGGTGCGGTCGAGGATGCATCCGTCGACGTCGCCGAGCTCTCGGCTCTGCCCGACAAGATCGCCAAGGTCCTCGAGAGCGAGCAGGAGCACGTCAGCCAGCTCGCGGGCTGGATGGCGGACACGCGCTCGGTGCTGTTCCTCGGCCGCCACGTCGGGTTCCCGATCGCACTCGAGGGCGCGCTGAAGCTCAAGGAGATCTCGTACATCCACGCCGAGGGCTTCGCCGCCGGCGAGCTCAAGCACGGCCCGATCGCCCTGATCGAGCCGGGTCAGCCCGTGTTCGTGCTCGTTCCCTCGCCACGCCACTCGGCTCTCGTGCACTCCAAGGTCGTCTCGAACATCCAGGAGATCCGTGCCCGCGGCGCCCGTGTGATCGTCGTGGCCGAAGAGGGCGACGCCGCCGTGCTGCCGTTCGCCGACGAGGTGATCCGCATCCCGCTGGCAGGCCCGATGTTCGAGCCGCTGCTCGCGGTCGTCCCGCTGCAGATCTTCGCGATGGCGCTCGCCACCGCCAAGGGCCTCGACGTCGACCAGCCGCGCAACCTCGCGAAGTCCGTCACCGTCGAGTAGGCCTCCGGCGACAGTCGTCTCCGGCAGTACACCTGCAGGTCAGAAAGACGGATGCATGCCCAGATGCGCAATCTGGGCATGCATCCGTTCTTCGCACATGCATTTGTGCGGCGCATCATCCCCGCGCGCGAGCGATAGCCGCCACGACGGAGCGAGCGACCGCATCCCAGTCATGCATGATCATGGCGTAGTCGAATCGGAGCGTCTCGAGTCCCAGACGGGATGCCGCGGCATCCCGCGCGAGATCCTTATGCCGCATCCCGGGACCCTCGTGGTTCAGCCTGCCGTCGACCTCGATGATCACGCGCCGCTCGGCGACGAAGTCCACGCGGCCGACGCCGCCGATGACGACCTGGCATTCGAGGCGGATGCCGAGAAGGTGAAGTCTCAGCCGGAGGATGGATTCGAGTCCGCTCTCGGCATCGGCGCGAGCGAGATCCAGCAACCAGTGGGCCGCCTTCGGTAGTTCGCGCCTGATCCTCCTGCGGTCGTCCGCGGAGATCAGCCGCTTGTTCCATGCGGACTCGTACGCCGCGAAGAACGCCTCCTCGTCCAGACACCTGTACGCGTGGACGAGAGCCGCCGGGACCGGGGCCACTCCGAGACCGGCGGTGCCGGGAGAGTGGTGCGGCAGGCACTCGCACGGGGCGTGCGGGTGCCTGCGGCCGGAGCCGCCCAACCACACATGAACGATGGCATCGGCGTTCGGAAGCACCCAGACACCATGCGCGCGGAGCGCATCCGCACACGTGAGAGCCCCGCCGTGCGCTGCCGCGGTGATCACCTTCGGATCCGTCGTCGGGAGCGCGTACACACCCTGACGGACCCGGCTGATCGAGCCCGAGCGTGCCGCAACCGCGAGCTGACCGCGGGTCGATCCGAACTGTTGCAGGTTCCTCCCGCGCGCGATCCCGCCGAGAGTGTGGAGGAGGTCTGCCGGCTCGATCATCCTCCGAGCATCCGACACCGGTGGTGCAGCTGCATCACGGAGACCCGCGCGCTGTGAACTCACGCCGATGTCAGAACGCTGTGCAGGCGAAGTCAACCGCACACGTGCATGCTCGTACGACGGATGCAGGTCGGTATTAGGGAATCGAGCATGCCTTTGTGATCTGAGCATGCATTCGGACGACAAAGGGGGACGACAAAGGGGGGGACGACAAAGGGGGATGACGAAGGGGACGAAGGGGGATGATCAGCCAACCGTTCCGCCGACCGACTCGGGATGCCGCGACTAGGCTGAACTGGTGATCATCGGGACCGGCATCGACCTCGTGGACATCCCGCGGTTCGAGCGCACGATGGAGCGAACGCCGCGGCTTCTTCAGCGGCTGTTCGCGCCGGCGGAGCGGGGCCTCCGGCTGCCGTCGCTCGCGGCGCGCTACGCCGCGAAGGAGGCGCTGATCAAGACGCTGGGCGGCTCCGACGGCGTGCACTGGATCGAGATCGAGATCGCGTCGGAGGCATCCGGTCGCCCGCATTTCGTGCTCTCCGGCTCCACGGCAGACGTCGTCGCAGAGCGCGGGATCACCCGACTGCATCTGACCCTCACCCACGACGCGGGGCTCGCCGCCGCATTCGTGGTCGCCGAAGGAGAGCCGCTGTGACCGTTCCGTTCCGCGAAGCCCGCATCGAACTCGATGCCATCAGCGACAACGTCCGACACTTCCGCCGACTCACCGGCGTGCAGGTCATCGCGGTCGTCAAGGCGAACGCCTACGGTCACGGGGCCGCAGCCGCCGCCGTCGCCGCCCTCGCGGGTGGCGCGACCCGCCTGGGCGTCGCGGAGATCCCCGAGGCTCTCGACCTCCGTCGTCAGGGAATCACGGCTCCGATCGTCGCCTGGCTGCACGCGCCGGGCGAGCGCTTCGAGCAGGCCGCAGCGCACGACATCGAGGTGGGCATCTCGTCGTTCGACCAGCTCGAGGCCGCAGGAGCCGTCGCCTCGGTGGACCGCCCGGTGGGCGTGCACCTCAAGTTCGAGACGGGGCTGTCGCGCAACGGCATCGCTCCGGCGGATTGGCGTCGCGTGCTCGCCGAGGCCGCGCGGCTCGAGCGCATCGGGCGGCTGCGCATCGTCGGGCTCTTCAGCCACCTCTCGAACACCTCGGTGCAGGACGACCGAGAGGCACTGGCGAAGTTCGAGGAGGCCGTCGCCGCGGCGGCCTCGTTCGGCATCCATCCCGAGATCCGACACATCGCGGCGACGGCGGCCGCGATCGACCTGCCGGAGATGCGTCTGGATGCCGTGCGCATCGGCATCGGGATCTACGGCCTCTCGCCCTTCGAGGACCGCTCGTCGGCCGAGCTCGGGCTCCGACCCGCGATGACGCTGAGTGGCGCGATCGCCGCGGTCCGCCGCGTGCCGGCCGGAGCCGGGGTGTCGTACGGATACGACCACCGCACGTCACGCGACACGACTCTCGTGCTCGTGCCGCTGGGCTACGCCGACGGCGTGCCGCGTCACGCATCCGGACGCCTGCCGGTGTCGATCGGCGGGCGCCGATACACCAACGTCGGCCGGATCGCGATGGATCAGTTCGTCGTCGATGTGGGCGACGCCCCGGTGTCGATCGGCGACGAGGTCGTGCTGTTCGGCGACCCCACCCTGGGGGTCCCCTCCGCGGCGGAGTGGGCCAATGCCGCGTCGACCATCGACTACGAGATCGTCACGCGCATCGGCGCGCGCGTTCCGCGGCGGTCGGCATGAGCGTGGACCCGGCCTTCCTGGGACGCCTCGAGATCGAGACGTCGGAGGCCATGGAGCAGCTCGGCTTCCGCATCGGCGAGCAGCTCGAGGCGGGCGATCTGCTGATCCTCACCGGCCCGCTCGGCGCCGGCAAGACCACGTTCACCCGCGGACTCGCCGACGGCCTGGGCGTGCGCGGTCCCGTGCAGAGCCCCACGTTCGTGATCGCTCGGACGCACCCGTCGCTCGTCGGACGCGCGCCACTCGTGCATGTCGACGCGTATCGCCTCGGTTCGGAAGCGGAGCTCGACGACCTCGATCTCGACCTCGCCCGATCGGTCGTCGTGATCGAGTGGGGACGCGGCATGGCCGAGGACCTGGCCGAGACCTGGTGGGACATCGAGCTGGAGCGGCCCGTCGGAGGTGACGACGATCTCGACCCGTCAGAACTCGACGCCGACGCCCCGAGGCACGTGACGATCACGCGCGGGGGGCGCTCAGCGACCACCGGTTGAACGACGACTACCCTGGAGAGGTGATCCTCGCCGTCGACACCTCCCTGGGCACCGCCGTCGCCCTCATCGACGATGACGGCACCCGTCTGTCAGACGCCTCGGCCGCCGATCCGCTCGGTCATGCCGAGGTCATCGGAGAGCTGCTCGTGCGTGCCCTCGCCGAGGCCGCCGCGGGCCGGATCGACCGCGTGGTGGCGGGCATGGGGCCGGGGCCCTTCACCGGACTCCGCATCGGCATCGCGACGGCACGCACCTTCGCCCTGGGGCGCGGCATTCCCGTCGTCCCCGTGCCGAGTCACTTCGCCGCGGCGCTCACCGCCATCGAGCAGCACTCCGTCACCGGCCCGTTCGCGATCGTCACCGATGCGCGCCGCCGAGAGGTCGCCATCACGGTCTTCGACGGAACGGATGCCGACGGCATCCCGCAGCTGCTCGCCGACACGGTGCTGGTGGCCCGCGTCGACGCCGACGAGCACCTCCAGGGGATCCGCCGCATCGACGTGGAGACCCTGTCGGGCGTCGACCTCGCGCGCGTGGGCGCGAGAGCCGTGGCTGCAGGACGCACGCTCGCCGGTGCCGAGCCGCTGTACCTGCGGCAGCCCGATGTCACCGTGCCGGGAGCGCTCAAGAGGGTCGGCTCATGACCGTGCGTGAGGCGACGCCCGAAGATCTCGACGCGATCATGGCCATAGAGCACCGCTCCTTTCCCACCGACGCGTGGAGCTCCGAAGCGATGGCGCTCGAGCTCGCGAGCCCGCACGGCCGGTATCTGGTCGACGAGCATGAGGGCGCCATCATCGGCTACGGCGGAGTTCGTGCGCTTCAGGGGTCGAGTGACGCCGACATCCAGACCATCGCGTTCGATGTCGAGCACCGAGGCGCCGGGCGTGGCCGCGCACTGCTGCGGTCGCTTCTCGATCTCGCGGCAGAACGCGGAGCCCGCGAGGTGTTCCTCGAGGTGCGCGCCGACAACCCGGGCGCCGAGGGGCTCTACCGCTCCGAGGGGTTCGAGGAGATCGGTCGTCGCCCGCGCTACTACCAACCCGACGACGTCGACGCGATCGTGATGCGCCTCGCACTGAAGCATCGACGACCCGAGCATCGGGATGAGACGGCGCCGGATGCCGCGAAGGAGGCGAGCGCATGACCGAGCCGCTGGTGCTGGGCATCGAGACGAGCTGCGACGAGACCGGCATCGGTATCGTCCGCGGACGCACCCTGCTGTCGAACACCATCGCGTCGAGCATGGACGAGCACGCCCGCTACGGCGGAGTCGTTCCCGAGGTCGCCGCCCGCGCGCATCTCGAGGCCCTGCAGCCGTCGATCGATGTCGCGCTGACCGAGGCCGGGGTGGAGCTCGGCGACCTCGACGCCGTGGCCGTCACCAGTGGTCCGGGCCTTGCGGGAGCGCTCATGGTCGGGGTCGGTGCCGCCAAAGGACTCGCTGTGTCGCTCGACAAGCCGCTGTACGCGGTCAATCACCTGGTCGGGCACATCGCCGCCGACATCCTGACTCCCGACTCGGAGCCCCTGGAGTATCCGACCATCGCGCTGCTCGTGTCCGGCGGGCACACGTCGCTGCTGCACGTGCGGGACCTCACCACCGACGTCGAGATGCTGGGCGAGACGATGGACGACGCCGCGGGGGAGGCCTTCGACAAGGTCGCGCGTCTGCTGTCGCTGCCCTATCCCGGCGGACCGGAGATCGACCGTGCGGCCCTCGACGGCGACCCGAACGCGATCCGCTTCCCGCGGGGGCTGTCGCGGGCATCCGATCTCGCGAAGCACCGCTACGACTTCTCGTTCTCCGGGCTCAAGACGGCCGTGGCCCGCTGGGTCGAACGCTGCGAGGCAGATGGGGTGCCGGTGCCTGTCGCCGATGTCGCCGCGAGCTTCCGCGAGGCCGTGGTCGACGTGCTGGTGACGAAGGCGCTCGCCGCGTGCGCCGACCTCGGGGTGCCTCGCCTCCTGCTGGGCGGAGGGGTCATCGCGAACCGACGGCTGCGCGAGGTCGCCCTCGAAAGGGCCGAGAAGGCCGGCGTGACCGTACGCATCCCTCCGCTGTCGCTGTGCACCGACAACGGGGCGATGATCGCCGCTCTCGCCGCGGAACTCATCTCGTCGGGTCGTCGCCCGTCGACGCTGGCATTCGGGGCCGACTCCACGCTTCCCGTCACCGAGATCCAGGTCGACGAGCGCGTCGCGGTGATGTGATGAGCGACGTGCCTCGCAGTCCGGATCGGGCGGGTGGTGAGCCTTCCTCCGGCACGGCCATGCCCGAAGCCAGGATCGAGAGCCCGAGCAGCGAGGTCGAGCATCCGGCAGGGTCGGCGCGTATGCCGGGATCGCGCCGGGAGGGATACACGAAGCTCCCGACGGGGCCGGTCGGAGTGGAACCGGTGGTCGTCAGCGGGCCCGTCGCCGAGGACATCGGCCGGGAGAGCGAGTGGGAGCCGGCGACCTCCGCATCGCCCGTGGACGACACCCGCCTTGCTCCCTGGGCGCTGATGGCGGCGGTCGTCGCCCTGGTCGCATCGTTCTTCGTCGGCTGGGGCATCCCGATCGCCGTCGTCGCCGTGATCGCCTCGATCATGTCGCTGCGCCGACCCGTCGAGAGCCGTGCCATCGCCCGCTGGGCGCTCGTGCTCGGGCTGTGCGCGACCGTCTACAGCCTCGGCTGGCTCGTGTGGGCGGGGATGCAGTTCGAGAGACTCGGATAGCGATGCTCGACGCGGACGAAGCCGTCGAGCTGCGAACCCTCCAGGCGCGGGCGTATGGCCGTGCCGGTGCGCTGAACGCGGCGGAGGCTGCGCGGCTGCGTGAGCTGGAATCCGCGAAGACGCGGGTCGCGACGCCGCCGGAGGCGACGAGACCGGAGCCTCGTGCACCCGAGCCCGCGCGGGACGCACCGGCGACGACGTCGGATGCTGTGCCGGTCGGGGCCGCGGTCGGGGCCGGGGAGGAGATCTCGTCCCCGGCAGAGCCTCCCGTGACACGCCCGCCCCGAGATGACTCGGCGCTCGCTGCGCTGCGACAGCACTGGCGCCTGGCGGCCGCGATCACCGGCGTCTTCGTCGTCATCGGCCTCGTGCTCGGCTGGCTTCTCTTCGCCGACCGCGGACCCGCCCCGATGCAGCTCAGTGCGCAGCAGGAGCAGTGGCAGAGCGCGATCGTCGCATCGGGCGACTTCGATCCGGGCTCCGTTCGCGCGGTGGCCGAGGATGAAGGCGTCGTGATCTGGTTCGCGACGAAGAACGAGCGCGCCGACGTGTGCCTGGTGCTCGGGCACGAGGACGCGACGGCTCCCGCGTGCACGACGCAGGAGCAGGCGGAGATCCTGGGCCTCACTGCGAGGCTGACGAAGCCCGTGAGCCAGAACCAGACCTACGACATCGAAGCGCAGATGTTTCTCACGCACGGCGGCGAGCCGGCCGTCATCACCCGCAGCTACATCACCTCGCCACAGTCCACGTCGATGTTCGCGAGCCCCGAGGAGGCTGACGCAGCGACCACGCTCGCCGAGGAGACCGGATTGGAGCGGCGCACGATCACGGTCGTCGGCTACGACGATGGTGTGCCGATCTGGACGGGCGTCGACATGTCCACCCAGCGGTTCTGTCTCGTCTACGACGGCTCTATGCCCGACCCGCCGATGGCATGCGACGAGGGTCTCATGCTCGCCGATGCCGATCGCACGCTCGTGCTCGACGTCGTCGACGATGCGGAGACGACGCGCTACGAGTACCAGTTCGGCTACGGTCAGCAGTACCTCACGGTGACGAGGGGCTGGGAGGGCGACGATGCCGCAGGAGAGTGACTCCGCCGAACTGCGCGCGCTGCAGATCAAGGCGTACGGGCGTGACGGCGGCATGACCGAGGCAGAGGCGGCCCGGCTGACGGAGCTCGAATCGATGCGGGGCGACTCCGGCATGCACGGTCGGAGCGACGTCGAGGCAGCCCCCGTCCCAGCCCAGGGGCTGCCCGCGGCCGACGACGCACCCTCCGGCGACAGCTCTCGATCCGCGTCCGACGCTCCGCTCTCGACAACCGGTGAACGCACGGCCGACGAACGCCCGACCGTCGAGAGCAGACGCCTTCGCGGTGCTTTCAGAGAGCAGTGGAAGGCGGCGGCGCTCGCATCCGCGCTTCTGCTCGTGATCGGTGTCGCGGCCGGCTGGGCTCTCTTCGGGCGGTCCGGCGATGCCGTGGCGCTGACATCCGCGCAGCAGGAACGGCGCGCAGAGCTGCAGGCCGAGGGTGGATTCGACCCGGACAGTCTGCGTGCGATCGGACAGGACGACGGAGCGCTCGTCTGGTACGCGACGAAGGATGAGGGTGAGACGATCTGCCTGACACTCGATGTCGCGGGCAAGTCTGCGGATCAGTGCCAGCGGGCTGCTGATCTCGACAACGGGAACGGCATCGGCCTGAACGCGAGCGTCACGGTCGCCGGTGAGGACGCGGAGGGCGTCGAGGAGATCTGGGCCTCCGCGGCGAGGGCCATGAACGGCGAGGTCGTCGGGGTCATCCAGCGCTGGCGCTCGGATGGGAATTCCTGGTTGTCGCAGTTCCAGGGCGACGAGAGGGAGCGGGCCGAGCAGCTGGTCGAGGAGGGCTTCGAAGAGTTCTCCTTCTCCGTCGTGGGGTACTTCCGCGGCGCCCCGGTCTGGCGCGCTCAGCGCCTCGAGAGCGATGAGATCCAGGACTGCCTGATCGTCGACGCCGTCAAGGCCGTCGGATGCCGTCCTGCGGGCGACGGCCAGACGTCGGATGACGTCATCGAGGTCAGCGGGGCCACGGTGGACGAGGCCGGCGGCACGCCCGCCGAGTGGAGCGTGCGTCTCGCGTACACGCCCAACGGCATGCCCTATCTGGTGGTGTCGGGAGACAGCACGGCGTCGGCCGCGGTGCAGACGGTGAGGCCGGGTGAGACGCTGGAACTCGGCGGCGAGAACCAGGATCCGATCCAGGTCGACATCCCGGCGGACGGTTCCGACGGCTAGGCCGCCGGTCCGACGTCAGCCGACCGCCGGCACCCGGTCGGCGAGGATCGCTCGGCGCTGGTCGCCCACCCGGGTGAGGATCAGCGTCGCGGTCTGATCACCCCGCAGTGTCAGCTTCTTGCGGAAGGCGGCGGGATCGATGTCCATACCGCGCTTCTTGATCTCGAGCGTGCCGATGTCGTTCGCCTTGAGCGCGGCGCTGATCGCCTTCGGGTTGGCGGGCATCGTCTCGCGCACCCGGAAGGACTGCACGAACGGACTCGTCACCGCGGCATCGGAGGTGAGGTACGCGATGCGCTCGTCGAGCATCCCGGCGTCGAGGCTGCGTGCGACGTCGCCGATGAGGCGGGCTCGGATCACTGCGCCGTCCGGCTCATGCACGAAGGCGCCCAGCGCCCGCACGGGTTCATCGGGGGCGTCCGCCCCCGCGGTGAGCTCATGCGAGCGCTCGCCGCGGATCACGAGGGCCGACCGGCGGACGCCGTCGCGGGCGAGCGCCCGCGTCCACAGCACCAGCTCGACGACGCTGCCGTCTGCGCTCACCCACTGCGCCTCTGCATCCGCGGGAAGCGAATCCCGGTCGTGGCCCGGACCGAGCTTGATGCCGGTCGATGTGCGGGTGGCCACGTCGAAGGCCCAGTCGAGCGGAGGCGAGTAATCGTCCGACGACACCCGGCGCGTCTCGCTGTGGCCGGCTGTGCGGCGAGCGGGATCCATCCAGACCGCCTGGGTCTCGTCTCCGGAGGCAGGCGCATGTTCCTGGGCGGTGCCGTGCGTCACTACTGCGCTGTCTCCGAGGGGGGCGAGGTTGTAGGCCGCGATCGCTGCCGTCACCTCGTCCGCATCGACCGCGAGGACGTCGAGTCCGGCGCCGGCGAAGGCGAGGGAGTCACCTCCGATGCCGCAGCCGAGATCGGCGACGCGGGTGATGCCGACACGCCGCATCCGCTGGGCATGCCGGGCGGCGACCCCCAGTCGCGTGGCCTGCTCGAGGCCGGCCCTGGTGAACAGCATCCTGGCTGCGAAGTCGCCGAACTTGACTTTCGCCCTGGTGCGCAGACGCGCCTGACCGACCACGGCCGAGACGAGCTCGGGGGAGTGGCCGGCCGCGCGCAGCCGGGAGACGATCCGGGCTACGTCGGCGACGTCCTCGACCGGGCCGAGTTCATCCAGCGCCATCAGGCCCTCGGGGGTGAGCAGTGCGCGCAGCTCGGAGATCTCCACTGCTCCAGCTTAGGCGGCGGGCTGTTCGCGGCATTGGCACTCGCATTGCGTGAGTGCCAGCGGAACGCCTAGACTGGATTAGCACTCTCGGGTTGAGAGTGCGAAAAGTCTTCCTGTCAGCGTCAAGAAAGAAGAGGTAGACCGTGTCGGTTTCCATCAAGCCGCTCGAGGACCGCATCGTCATCAAGCAGGTCGAGGCCGAGCAGACCACCGCGAGTGGCCTGGTCATCCCCGACACCGCCAAGGAGAAGCCCCAGGAGGGCGAGGTCGTGGCCGTGGGCCCCGGCCGCATCGATGACAACGGCAACCGCGTTCCGCTCGACGTCGCCGTGGGCGACCGTGTGCTCTACAGCAAGTACGGCGGCACCGAGGTGAAGTTCGGCGCAGACGAGTACCTCGTCCTGTCGGCTCGCGACGTGCTCGCAGTCGTCGTCCGCTGAGACAACGTCTTCGGAAGGCCCGGATGCATCACGCATCCGGGCCTTCCTGCATGTCCGCACGGCACGAGCGCCGCGCGGGTTCAGCGCGGCTGGAGCAGCTCGACCGCCGCTGATGCGGCGCTGCCCGGAGCGGCGCTGAAGGCGAGGATGCGCTGTCCGTCGCCCTCGGGCAGATGCAGCACCTCGTAGCCGAGCGTGACGTCTCCGACGACCGGATGGCGGAATCGCTTGCTGCCGCTCGTGCAGAGCCTGACCATGTGCCCGGCCCACAGCTGGGCGAAGTCGGGACTGCTGAGACTCAGGTCGCCAACGAGCTCTGCCAGGTGTCGGTCATCGACGAAGCGCGCGGCGACGTATCGCAGAGACGCCACGGCGAGGGCGGCCTCCTCGGCCCAGTCGGCGTACAGGTCGCGGGTATGGCGGTCGAGGAACAGCATCCGTAGGTGGTTCGGGCGTTCCGACGGTCGAGAAGGCGCATCCGACTCGAGGTGGCCGGCCATGAGCAGGTGGCCCGCACTGTTCCAGTCGAGGATGTCGGTGAACCGGCCGAGCAGCACCGCCGGAACCCCCATGGCGTGCAGCAGCTGCGAGGCGCCTCGATGCGGCTGCTCCTGCTTTCGCGGACGCCGGGCAGCTGCGGATCTCGGGCGCGCGAGTGCTCGGAGGTGTGCGTGCTCGTCATCGTCGAGGCGGAGCGCACGAGCAAGAGCGTCGATGACCGCGTCGGAAGCGTTCTGCGACTGGCCCTGTTCCAGGCGTGTCAGGTAGGTCATCGAGACGCCGGCGAGGCGCGCGAGCTCCTCGCGACGCAGACCGGGCACCCTGCGACGACCGACGCTGGACACCCCCACGTCGGCGGGCGTGATGCGATCCCGCCGAGAGCGCAGGAACTCGCCGAGCTCCGGCGCCGGGCGCTCTCTCGCGATCGTCCGGAGGACTGGGGGATGCGGATCCATGGAGCCATTCTCCCCGACTGCGCGACCCGCCAGCCTGCCCCTGTCAGTGCTAGTCACACGGGGGCACTGGCTGCCGCGCGGTGCATCGCGAACGCTGAAGAGCGTGACTCCTACCGACTCGACACTCTCCACCCTGCCGCAGGCCCGCGATCGCTTCACTCCCGCGCAGGCACTCGCCATGGGCGTCCTCCTCATGGCGAACTTCACCCTCGCCGTCGACTTCTCGATCCTCACGGTCGCGCTGCCCCCGATCGGGCGAGAACTCGGCTTCGACACCGCGTCCCTGCAGTGGATCGTGACGGCCTTCGCGGTCTGCGCCGCGTCGTTCACCCTGTTCTTCGGGAGAGTGGCCGACCTGCTCGGCCGGAAGCGACTGTTCCTCGCGGGACTCGTCCTGCTGGGGGTGGCGTCCGTCGTCGGTGGACTGGCGACCACGCCGGGCGTGCTGTTGGCCGCCCGGGTCGGTCAGGGCACCGCGACGGCCATGGTGACCCCTGCCGCCCTCGCGCTGATGACCACCATGTTCCCGGAGGGGCGGGCGCGATCCCGGGCACTCGGTCTGAACGGCGCCCTCATGGCCGCGGGGTTCACGTCCGGCGCGGTGCTCGGAGGGCTGCTCACCGGCGGCGTGTCGTGGCGGTGGGCGTTCTTCGTCAACGTCGCGGTGGCCGCAGCAGCCCTCCTGGTCGGCGCGTTCGTTCTTCACGAGCCGCGGCGCGTCGCTCGGGCTCGCCTGGACGTCCTCGGCGCGCTCACCGTCACGGCCGCACTGTTCGCCCTCGTCATCGGCATCGATTCGGCGGGGCGCGTCGGCTGGGGAAGCCCCGGCACCTGGGCGCCGTTCGTCGTCTCCGCGGCCTTCTTCGTGATGTTCGCGCTCGCAGAGCGGCGTGCGGCCGAGCCGCTCGTCCCGCCCTCTCTGCTGAAGAGGAGGACGGTCGCCTGGGGGAACCTGGCGGGACTGCTCGCGTTCGCGACCGAGACGTCCCTCGTGTTCCTGCTCACGGTCTACCTGCAGGAGATCCTCCGCTACACCCCGATCGCAGCCGGGCTCATGCTGGGGGTGCTCGGTGTGGGCACGGTGCTCGGCGGTCTCCTCGCGCCCCGCGTCATCGGGAAGGTCGGATCATCGCGGGCGATCGTGATCGGATCGGTCGTACAGGCCGCGGCCACACTGCCGCTCGTGTTCGCCTCCGACGATCGTTCCTGGGCGATTCCGCTCCTGATCCTGAGCTTCCTCGGCGGCGTGGCGAATCTCGTCGCCATCGTCGGCTACGTGGTGACGGCCACCGGCGGGGTCCACTCCGACCAGCAGGGCCTGGCGACCGGTCTCGTCACGATGAGTCAGCAGGTGGGCATCGCGCTGGGCACGCCCGTGATGGCGGCCGTCGTCGCCGCGCTCGCCGGCGTGGGCCTCCTCGCCGGGCTGCAGGCGGCGATCGGACTTAATGCGATGATCGCGCTCGCGACCGCAGTCCTGGTCGCGATCGTCCTCGGACGCCCTCGCCGCCAGTGAGTGACCGCACGTGCCATCGCTGCATCGATTCCTGCCAATGTCCACGCGGCGGACGGTGCGCGCCGGATGCTCCTCGGCGACAGGCATAGGGTTGTGCGGTGACCCCGACGAACGCCGCCTCCCGAGCCACTCAGACGGCGGGAGTCGCGTATGCGGGGGGAGCGTATCTGCTCTGGGGCGTGCTGCCCCTCTACTTCCTGCTGCTCACGCCGACGGGCCCCTGGGAGGTCGTCGCCTGGCGCGTGCTGCTCTCCTTCGTCTTCTGCCTGATCCTGCTCACCGTGATGCGCGGCTGGGCCGCCTTCGGCGCGATCGTCCGGCAGCCGAGACTGCTGGGATGGACGGCACTTGCGGGCATCCTGATCTACGTCAACTGGCAGGTGTTCCTCATCGGCACCCTCTCCGAGAACATCGTCGAGACCAGCCTCGGCTACTTCATCAACCCGATCACCACCGTGCTGCTCGGAGTGTTCGTGCTCAAGGAGCGCATCCGCAGGCTCCAGTGGGCGGCGATCGGCATCGCCGCCGTCGCTGTGATCATCATCGTGTTCTTCTATGGCGAGTTCCCGTGGATAGCTCTCTCGCTCACGGCGTCGTTCGGCGTCTACGGACTCATCAAGAAGAAGATCGGGCCCGCGGTCGATGCGGTCAGCGGCCTCACGCTCGAGTCGTTATGGCTGATCCCGATCGCCGTCATGCAGCTGATCCTCGTCGCGGCCACCCCGGCCGGGATCACGATGGGGTCCCACGGCGCGTGGCATGCGGTGCTTCTCGCCTTCGCCGGTGTGGCGACCGCGGTGCCGCTGCTGCTCTTCGCCGCCGGCACCCGGCGCATCAACCTCACCGTCATCGGGATGATCCAGTTCATCACTCCGGTCATGCAGTTCATCATCGGCGCGGTCGTGCTCGGCGAGCCGATGCCTCCCGAGCGGTGGGCGGGGTTCATCATCGTCTGGATCGCGATCCTCGTGTTCGTGATCGACCTGCTGCTCGCGGCACGTCGCGGACGCCGGATCGCGGATCCCGCACCCGTCTGACATCCCGGTTCACCCCTCCGGAAACCCGGTGTCGGATCGTTAACGCACCGAAACATCGGCGACCCCTACGCGAAGCCTTTCGGTCCTAGTGTTAGAGCACCCGACCGTGGTCACAATCCACGGCCAGTCACGCAAGGGAGCATCATGACCTCATCCACGCGCTCGCGCAGCGCCAAGATTCTCGCAGGAGTCGCGCTGCTGAGCGTCTCGGCGATCGTCGTCGCAGGCTGCAGCAGCACGCCCTCTGAGGAGCCGTCCGATGGTGGCGGCGGCGGCGGATCGTCGGCCGACCTCACGCTCGAGCTCGGCTCGCTGCTGCCGCAGACCGGTTCGCTGTCGTTCCTCGGCCCGCCCATGGAGTCCGGCGTCGGCCTCGCGGTCAAGGAGGTCAACGATGCTGCAGCAGGCGTCACGATCAACCTGACGGCTGAAGATGAGGGCGACACCGACACCAAGGCCTACGAGACCTCGATCAGCAAGCTCCAGGGCGCGGGTGTCACGGCCATCGTCGGCGCCGCGGCCTCGGGCGTCTCGCGTCTCATCCTCGACGGCAACGTCAGCGCGGGCATCCTGCAGATCTCGGCCTCGAACACCGGTCCCGACTTCACCGACTGGGACGACAACGGTCTCTACTTCCGCACCGCCCCCAGCGACCTGCTGCAGGGTGAGGTCCTCGGCAACCTGATCGCCGAAGACGGTCACAAGACCCTCGGTGTCATCTACCAGAACGACGCCTACGGCACCGGACTGTTCGACAACATCAAGTCGACGTTCGAGAACGCGGGCGGCGAGGTCGTCGCAGACGCGTCGTACAACGTCGGTGACGGTCAGTTCGACGCACAGGTCGAGACGATCAAGGCTCAGAACCCCGACGCTGTCGCGATCGTGTCGTTCGACCAGTTCAAGACGATCGCCCCGCTGCTGGTCAACGCCGGCATCTCGCCCGACAAGTTCTACCTCGTCGACGGAAACCTGTCGGACTACGGCTCGTCGCCCGACACGAACTTCCCGTTCTCGCTCGAGGGCGCGCAGGGCACGAAGCCCGGACCGGCTCTCGAAGACGACTTCACCGATCGTCTGCAGACGTTCTGGACCGGTGAGGGCAACCCCGAGGTCAACGACTTCACCTACGCGGCCGAGGCCTACGACGCGGTCGTGCTCGTCGCCCTCGCGTCTCTCGCCGCCGGCTCGACCGAGGGCGCTGACATCGCGGCGAAGATGGCCGAGGTCTCGGGTGGCAGCGGAGACGGCGAGAAGTGCACGAGCTTCGCCGACTGCGCGAAGATCATCAACGACGGAGGCACCGCCGACTACGACGGCTACTCCGGCGAGATCACGTTCGACGAGAACGGCGACCCGCAGGGCGCCTCGATCGGCACCTACGTGTACGGCGCGGACAACCTGATCTCCCGCACCAACTGATCACGAGCGAAGGCCCCGGATCCCGCATCCGGGGCCTTCGTCGTGCACGCGAACCCGAGGGTGCCCGGCGAGACGCGCACAATGACAGAGGGGCGGATGCCGCAGCATCCGCCCCTCTGTCATGCGCGCGGTCAGGCGGCGTCGGTGCCGAGCGTCCCGAGGTAGAGGCCGATGACCTTCGGGTCGTTCAGCAGATCGCGCCCGGCGCCCTCGTACGCGTCCTTGCCCTGGTCGAGCACGTAGCCGCGGTCGCAGATCTGCAGGCAGCGCCGAGCGTTCTGCTCGACCATGATGGTCGTCACACCCGCCTTGTTGATGTCGGAGACGCGGATGAACGCGTCGTCCTGGCGAACGGGGGAGAGGCCGGCCGACGGCTCGTCGAGCAGCAGCACCGAGGGATCCATCATCAGGGCCCTCGACATCGCCACCATCTGCCGCTCACCGCCGGAGAGCGAGCCGGCGCGCTGCTTGAGGCGCTTGCCCAGTTCGGCGAAGATGCCCGTGACGAACTCCAGCCGCTCAGCGTAGATCTTGGGGTTCTGGTAGAGCCCCATCTGCAGGTTCTCCTCGATCGAGAGTGAGGGGAACACGTTGTTCGTCTGGGGCACGAAGGCGACACCGCGCTTGACGAGCTTGTCGGCCTTCAGCCCGACGATGCTCTCTCCGTTCACGGTGATGTCGCCGCTGCGGACGTTCACCATTCCGAAGATCGCCTTCAACAGCGTCGACTTGCCGGCGCCGTTGGGGCCGATGATGCCGATCAGCTCGCCCTGCCGGGCGACGAGGTTCGCGCCGTTGAGGATGTTCACGCCCGGCAGGTACCCGGCGTGCACATCCTTCATCTCGACGACGATGTCGTCGGCTGTCGACGACGCTGCGGAGGTCTCGGCGCTCATGCGTGGTCCTTCTGATCGGGGTCCAGGGTGCTCGTCGCTTCGAGCTCGGCCTCGGCTTCGGCTTCGATCTGCTCTCGGAGCCTGGCGGCGTCGGCGGTCTCGATCACGGGGATGCGACCGGTGACGGCACCGAGGTCGAGGTCCTGGTGGGCGCCGAGGTAGGCGTCGACCACGGCCGGATCCTCCATGACCTCGTCGGGCGGGCCCTCGGCGACGACCTTGCCCTCCGCCATGACCACGACCCAGTCGGCGATGTGGCGGACCATGTGCATGTCGTGCTCGACGAACAGCACGGTCATGCCGAGCTCCTTGAGGTCGAGGATGTGGTCGAGGAGCGACTGCGTCAGCGCCGGGTTGACACCGGCCATCGGCTCGTCGAGCATCACCAGGGTCGGATCGCTCATGAGCGCTCGAGCCATCTCGAGAAGCTTGCGCTGGCCGCCCGAGAGAGCTGCCGCGAAGTCCTTCTCCTTGGCGTCGAGCTTGAAGCGGGCCAGCAGCTCGCGGGCCTTGACCTCGATCTCCTGGTCCTGCTTGCGCCAGAGGAACGGGAACAGGCTCGACCAGAAGCCCTCGCCACGCTGCCCGGGAGCGCCGAGCTTCATGTTCTCGAGCACGGTGAGCAGCGACAGCGACTTGGTCAGCTGGAAGGTGCGCACCTGTCCCATGCGCGCCACCTTGAAGGACGGGACACCCGAGAGGCTCGTGCCGTCGAACGACCAGGTTCCGCTGTTCGGCTTGTCGAAGCCGCACAGCAGGTTGAACAGGGTCGTCTTTCCGGCTCCGTTCGGACCGATCAGCGCGGTGATGGCACCGCGCGGGATCTCGACGTGGTCGACGTCGACAGCGGTGAGCCCGCCGAAGCGCCGTTGCACCGCATCCGCGATCAGGATGGGGTCGACCTTCGGCACGCCGGGGGCCGCGGGGCCCTTGGCGAGACCGGTGGTCTTCGGGCGACGGATGCTCCCGGTGGCGGGCGCCGCCTGAGCGCTCTCGTCGGGGGTCAGTTCATTTGACAAAGGTCATCTCCCTCTTGTCTCCGAGGATGCCCTGAGGTCGGAAGATCACGAGCAGCATCAGGGCGATGCCGACGAAGATGAACACCAGGGTGGAGGCCTGGCTGTCGGACATGGGCAGGATGCCGGACCGCGCCATCGCCGGGAGCAGGTTCGCCATGAACGCGAACACGACCCAGAAGAGGATGGCCCCGAGTGTCGGACCGAACACGGTGGCCGCGCCGCCCAGCAGCAGGATCGTCCACAGGAAGAACGTGAGCGAGGTGGTGTAGCTGCCCGGCACCACAGCCGAGGGGAGGACGAACACGATTCCTCCGGCCGCGCCGATCACGCCACCGACGACGAGCGCCTGCATCTTGTAGGCGAAGACGTTCTTCCCGAGCGAGCGCACGGCGTCCTCGTCTTCGCGGATGCCCTTGAGCACGCGTCCCCACGGGCTGCGCATGAGCGACCAGACCAGCAGGATCGCCACGAGCAGGACGATGAGTCCGAACACCCTGTTCCACAGGTCGTTCGCGCTGTAGGTCCACGGGCCGAAGCCGTAGGTGCCCGGCGGGAAGGGGTTGGCGTCGCGGAATCCGCCGTTGAACTGCGCGAGACCGTCGGCGGAGTTGGTGTACTCGTCGAAGATCTGGGTGGTGAAGAGCAGGCGCACGATCTCGCCCGCCGCGATCGTCGCGATCGCGAGATAGTCGGCGCGCAGTCGCAGCGTCGGGATGCCGAGGATGATCGCGAAGACCGCACCGCCCAGCAGGCCGATGAGCATGCCGACCCACCAGGGGAGCCCGAAGGTCAGCACCGAGATGGCGTAGCCGTAGCCGCCGATCGCCATGAAGGCGGCCATTCCGAAGTTGAGCAGGCCCGCGTAGCCGAAGTGCACGGCCAGACCGGTCGCCGCCAGCGCGTAGGCGAGGGTGACGGGACTGAACAGATAGACGGCTGTGTTCGAGAAGATGCTTCCGAAGTCCATGGCGATCAGCCCAACCTTTCCCTGCGTCCCAGCAGGCCCTGCGGCCTGACGAGAAGGATCACGATGAGCACGACCAGGGCGCTCGCATACTTCAGATCCGAGGGGATCCAGAGGGTGGAGACCTCGACCGCGATGCCGACGATGAGCGAGCCGACGAGGGCACCGAAGGCGGTGCCGAGTCCGCCGAGGGTGATGGCGGCGAAGATGAGCAGCAGCATCTGCATTCCCATGTCCCACTTCACGCCGGGGCGGAAGTAGGCCCACAGGATGCCGGAGACGGCAGCGAGGGTTCCGGCGAGGATCCAGACGTAGCGCACGACCTTGTCGACGTCGATGCCGGATGCCGCGGCGAGCTGCGGGTTGTCGGAGATGGCGCGCGTCGCCTTGCCGATACGGGTGCGGGTGAGGAAGAACGCCACACCGATGATGACGACGATGCTCACCCCCATGCCGATCAGGTCGATGTACGACAGCGAGATGGGGCCGAACCGGAAGGGCTCCGGGCTCGCACCGGGGAGCTGACGGGTTCCGCCGCCGATCATGTACTGGAAGGCGTAGCGGAGGGCGAGGGAGAGGCCGATGCTGACGATCATCAGCTGCACGACCCCGAGCCCTCGTCGTCGCAGCGGACGCCAGATGCCGGCATCCAGCGCCCAGCCGAAGAGACCGCCGCCGATCACGGCGGCGATGATCCCGAGCCACAGCGGGAGGTGCCAGAAGCTCGTCGTCACGAGGGCGACCAGGCCGCCCCAGGTGACCATCTCGGCGTGCGCGAAGTTCGACAGCCGGGTGGTGCCGTAGATCAGCGCGGCACCCATGGAGGCGAGCGCGAGCAGCAGTCCGAAGTTCAGGCCCCCGACCAGACGCGAGAGGAGCTGGTCGAGGAAGGAGCTCGTCATCCTCTCACCCTCGCCGAGGAAGAGATTGAGGATCTTCGTGCCGGTCAGGCCGAACTCGACCTCGAACGACGCGGTCGTGCCGGCGATCGGCTGAGTGCCCTCGGGCAGCTGCGCCGCGTCGACGATCACGCCGTCGGGGAGTGTGTCCTCATCGACGGTGAGCGTGTACGTGTCCTTCTCGGGCACGTACAGACGCCACTTGCCTTCGGCGTCCGTCTCGGTCTCGCCGTCGAAGCCGCCGCCCTCGATCGTCATCACGACACCTTCGACGGGTTCGTCATCGAAGGTGATGACACCGGCGAAGTAGAAGTCTGTGATCTCCTGGCCGTCGTCTGTCTCGTCGGCGGATGCCGCAGCCGGAGGCTGCAACCACAGGAAAGCGATGGCGAGCAGCGACGCGAGCAGGATGATTACCCACCGCATTCCGCTTCGATTCGCCGAGATCGTCGGACGCACAGAACCTCCAGCCCAGTACACGGGCCATGACGGAGTTGTTCATCGGCCCTGATGTACGACGGTATGAGCGTAATGTGTCGGCTCTGTTTCAACCAAGGCACGATCTGCTCACGGTGAGAACGATCCCATCACGAAGTTGCGAAATACCGATCGGTCGCCCGGGGCGTCTTGCGCGCGATGTCAGCGGGCGCGGGGAATTTCTTCAGCCTCAGCGCACTTAGAATTGGTACACCCTCGCCCCAGATCGCGCCCGCAGGAGGACAATCCATGGACCAGCACGACCCCTTCGGCTTCGTCGGACTCACGTACGACGATGTGCTGCTCCTGCCGGGGCACACCGACGTCATCCCCAGCGAGGCGGACACCTCGTCGCGGATCACTCGCCGCATCTCGGTCGCGACTCCGCTGCTCTCCAGCGCCATGGACACGGTCACCGAATCCCGCATGGCCATCGCCATGGCACGTGAGGGCGGCATCGGCATCCTGCATCGCAATCTGTCGATCGCCGACCAGGCGGCCCACGTCGACCGCGTCAAGCGCAGCGAGTCGGGCATGATCACCGACCCGATCACGACCTCGCCGGATGCGACCGTCGAAGAGGTCGACGCGCTCTGCGCCAAGTACCGCATCTCCGGGCTGCCGGTCGTCGACCCCGACGGCCGCCTCGTCGGCATCATCACCAACCGCGACATGCGCTTCGTCTCGGGCTTCGAGCGTCAGACCACCTTCGTGAAGGACGTCATGACGTCGGAGGGCCTCGTCACCGCGCCGGTGGGCGTCGCCGCGGGCGAGGTCATCGCCCTGTTCGCGCGTCACCGCGTGGAGAAGCTGCCGCTGATCGACGACGAGGGCAAGCTCGCCGGCCTCATCACCATCAAGGACTTCGACAAGAGCGAGAAGTACCCCCTCGCCACGAAGGACGACCAGGGTCGTCTGCGCGTCGGCGCGGCCATCGGCTTCTTCGGCGACGCCTGGGAGCGCGCGGAGGCGCTGCGCGACGCCGGCGTCGACGTCCTCGTGGTCGACACGGCCAACGGTCAGTCGCAGGGCGTGATCGACCTCGTCACGCGCCTCAAGGCAGACGAGAGCTTCGCCCACATCGACGTCATCGGCGGCAACGTCGCGACCCGTGAGGGTGCTCAGGCGCTGGTCGATGCGGGTGTCGACGCCGTCAAGGTGGGCGTCGGTCCAGGGTCGATCTGCACGACGCGCGTCGTCGCCGGCGTCGGCGTGCCCCAGGTCACCGCCGTCTACGAGGCGTCGCTGGCAGCACGTCCGGCCGGCGTCCCGGTGATCGCCGACGGCGGTCTGCAGTACTCGGGCGATATCGCCAAGGCTCTCGTCGCGGGTGCTGACGCCGTGATGCTCGGCTCGCTGCTCGCCGGCACCGACGAATCCCCGGGTGAGATCGTGTTCCAGTCGGGCAAGCAGTTCAAGCAGTACCGCGGCATGGGCTCCCTCGGAGCCATGCAGACCCGCGGCAAGCAGACGTCGTACTCGAAGGACCGCTACTTCCAGGCCGACGTGCCCAGCGACGACAAGCTGATCCCCGAGGGCATCGAGGGTCAGGTGCCGTACCGCGGCCCCGTGTCGGCCGTCGCGTACCAGCTGGTCGGCGGACTGCGGCAGTCGATGTTCTACGTCGGCGCGCGCACCATCGAGGAGCTCAAGCAGCGGGGCAAGTTCGTGCGCATCACGGCGGCAGGACTCAAGGAGTCGCACCCGCACGACGTGCAGATCGTCGTCGAGGCGCCGAACTACAAGCGCTGAGTCGAACCGAGAAGGGGCCGGATGCGATCGCATCCGGCCCCTTCTCGCGTGAGCGCCGCCGCGGCCGCCATCGCTTCGGTCTTTTGATATGCCAGTATTTAGAGACACCCGCTCGACTTCCCCTCGAGCTCTCCGCGCGAAGGGCGCAGGGAGTGACATGCCGGACGCTGACCGGCAGGGGACTTCCCCATGGAGAGCCGAAGATATGCCCCAGGATGCTCCCCGCGTCCTCGTCGTCGACGACGACCCAGACGTCGCCCTGCTCGTCAAGACCGTGCTCCAGAGGCGAGCCGGCTGCGAGGTCGTCGTCGCGCATGACGGAGCGTCAGCCGTCGCGCGGCTCGAGACATTCACGCCCGACGTGGTCGTCACGGACATCGAGATGCCCGGACTCGACGGGCTCGAGCTGCTCGCACAGCTGCGCAGAGACGATCCGCTCCTTCCGGTGGTCGTCATGACCGCGCACGTCTCCGTCGAGTACGCCGTCTCGGCCCTGCGAGCCCAGGCCGACGAATTCCTGACGAAGCCGCTCGACAACGTGAAGCTCGTCGATGCGGTGACCCGACTCGTTACCGAGGGCCGGGCCCGGCGGGAGTCCCAGCGCACCAAGGAGACGGTGCTCGCCATCGGTGCGCACCCCGATGACGTCGAGATCGGTGTCGGGGGACTCCTCGCCGCGCACGCGCAAGCCGGCGACTCGATCACGATCCTGACCCTCTCGCGTGGTGCGCGAGGCGGCGACGCCGACAGCCGGCAGCACGAGTCGCTCGCATCGGCCGAGATGCTCGGCGCGCGACTCTTCGTCAAGGACCTCGTCGACACCGAGATCTCCGGGGGCGGAGCCACGGTCCGGTTGATCGAGGAGGTCGTGCAGGAGGTCCGGCCGACCATCGTGTACACGCACTCCAGCCATGACCGTCACCAGGACCACCGAGCGGTGAGCGAGGCGACGATCGTCGCGACCCGGCGGGTGGGGACGGTCGCCTGCTACCAGAGTCCGTCGTCGACGATCGACTTCCGCCCCACGCGGTTCGTGCGGATCGATCCCTTCATCGAGCAGAAGCTCCGGCTGCTCGAGTGCTTCAGCTCGCAGACGGCGACCCGGGACTACCTCGAGCCGGACTTCGTGACCGCTACGGCCCGCTATTGGTCCCGCTTCGGCGGCGGAGCGGCCGTCGAGCCGCTCGAGGTCGTGCGCGAGACCGCCGAGTTCATCGGCGTCCACGAGCTCACACGACGGGAGAGCTGATGACTGCACGCGTACTGGTGACCGGTGCGGGAGGACCCGCCGGCGTGGCCGTGATCCGCTCGCTGCTGCGACGTCCCGATCTCGAGGTCTTCGCCGCCGACATGGACGGCTGGGCCAGCGGCATCTACCTCGTGCCGCCGTCGCACCGCCGTCTCGTGCCGCCGGGGCGTGATGACGACTTCGTCGCCGCGATCGCCCGCATGGTCGAGGACGACCGGCTCGATCTCGTGATCTCGACCGTCGATGTCGAGCTGATCGCGCTCGCGGGGAGGCGCGAGGAGCTCGCGCCGGCCGTGCTGGCCGCCCCCTCGCAGGAGACGCTCTCGGTCGCCCTCGACAAGCTGCTGCTCGCCGAGCGGTGCGAGTCGACCGGTCTCACCCCGCGCACGGTCCTCGCCGGCCCCGACGCGCTGGCGGTCGACTGGGAGTTCCCGGTTTTCGCCAAGCCCCGTCAGGGAGCCGGCAGCCGTGGCGTTCGGCTCGTCGCCGACCGGGCGGCGCTCAAGGCGCTGCCCCTGGACGAGGGGCTCATCGTGCAGGACTTCCTCCCGGGTGAGGAGTACTCGGTCGACGTGATCGCAGACGCATCGGGTTCGGTGGTCGCGGCCGTGCCGCGGACCCGCGCCAGGGTCGACTCGGGTGTGGCCATCGCCGGGCTCACCGTGCACGACGACGAACTCGAGACCGCCGCGGCATCCATCGCGCAGGCGATCGGGCTCGTCGGCGTCGCCAACGTGCAGCTCCGTCGCGATCGCAGCGACCGAGCGGTGCTCCTCGAGGTGAATCCGCGATTCCCCGGCGCGCTTCCGCTCACGATCGCCGCAGGTGTCGACATCCCCTCGCTCGTCGCCGATCTGTTCCTCGGCCGGGAGATCCCGTCGACGGTCGCGTTCCGCGAGGTCGCCTCGGTCCGCTTCCTCGAGGACATCATCGTCGAGGTCGACGAAGTGCTCGTCTCCGCCCACGCGGGGCATCAGGAGGAGCTGTGAGTCACGCGCTGCTGCGTGGTGACCACCACGTGCATTCGACGTTCTCCGACGACGCGGTCTCCACGCTCGAGGAGAACGTCGCCGCGGCATCCGCTGCCGGCCTCACGACCGTGCGCCTGGTCGACCACGTGCGGCAGTCGACGCCCTGGGTGCCCGAGTACCTCGCCGCGGTGAGGGCGCTGCGCATTCCCGAGGGGCTCACGGTGCTGACCGGAGTCGAGGCGAAGATCCTCGATGCATCGGGAGCCCTGGACATCCCCGAGCTGCCGACCGGCATCGATCGCATCCTGATCGCCGACCATCAGTTCCCCGGCGTCGACGGGCCGCTCGGTCCGAGCGCCGTCCGCGAGAAGCTCGACGGCGGATGGGCCCCGGAGGACGCGCTCGATCAGCTCGTGTCGGCGTTGATCGCGGCGATGCGCCGCCACCCCGGCAATCAGCTCGCCCATTGCTTCTCGATCCTGCCCAAGATCGGTCTCTCCGAGGCCGACCTCGGCACCGATCGCATCTCGGCGTGGGCGAAGACCGCGGCCGAGACCGACACGCTGGTCGAGGTCAACGAGAAGTGGGGCTGCCCCGGCGTCCCTCTGCTCGACGGGCTGCGCAGCGCGGGCGCCGAGATCGTCGCATCCACGGACAGCCACGTCGCCACCGACGTCGGACGCTATGCGCGCGTGACGGCGATGCTCGACGGATGGAGGGCGAGCTGATGCCCGAGCTGAACTGGGTCGAGACCGTCGTCGTCATCGTCCTCCTGCTGTGCGTCCTGGTCGGCACGCTGCCGGTGATCAATACCGGACTGCAGTTCCTCGCCCTGCCCGTGCACGCGTTCCGCAACCACTACGGCAAGGCGGCTCCGCACCATCCGCGGATCGCGGTGCTGATCCCCGCATGGAACGAGGGCCTGGTGCTGGGACAGGCGATCGAGCGCCTGATGCAGCTCGAATACCCGGCCGACCGCCTGCGCATCTTCGTCATCGACGATGCATCGACCGATGACACCCCCGCGGTGGTCGCGGCGAAGGCGGCGGCGTTCCCCGGACGCGTCGTGCACCTGCGTCGCGACAAGGGAGGCGAGGGCAAGGCGCACACACTGAACCACGGACTCGACATCGTGCTCGCGGATGAGTGGACCGAAGCGGTGCTGATCATGGATGCCGATGTGATCTTCGCCCGTGATTCGCTGCGCAAGATGAGTCGACATCTCGCTGACGAGAAGGTCGGCGCCGTCACGGCGTACATCGCCGAGGGCAGTCGCGACCGCAACTACCTCACCCGGTTCATCGCGATCGAGTACGTCATCGGACAGCTCTCGGCCCGCCGGACGCAGAACGTCGGGGGAGCGATCGCCTGCCTCGCGGGAGGCGCACAGCTGCACTCGCGGGCGAACCTCGAAGCGATCGGCGGGCGGATTCCGACGGGCACGCTCGCCGAGGACACCATGACGACCTTCGAAGGGCAGCTCGCCGGGCGCCGGATGGTGTTCGAGCCCCACGCCGTCGTTCTGGCCGAGGAGCCCCGAACCATCGACAGCCTGTGGAAGCAGCGCCTGCGGTGGGCTCGCGGAAACGTGCAGCTGACATCGATCTACCGCCACCTGTGGTTCCGCCCGAGTCGGGTGCACAACCTGGGAAGCTTCGCCTTCGGGCTCGCGTGGTTCACCATCCTGCTGCTGCCGGCGTTCATGGTCCTCGCAGCCACGGCGCTGATCGTGCTGCTCGTGCTGCACAGCGACATCGCCGAATTCGTCTTCCGCTTCATGTGGATCGCGGCTGCCTGCATCTATCTGTTCTCGATGCTCTACGCGGTGCAGCTCGATGGGCGGATCGGTCGGCAGTCCTGGCGCGAGGCGCTGATGTTCCCCGGGCTCGGCGCTCTCATCCTGATGGCGATCGCCCTGTTCCCGTGGCTGTTCGAATCGGGGCTGAGCGAGCTCGGGCTGGCGCTCACCGATGAGACGCGATTCATGTGGGCGGTGATCTTCTACCTCTGGGGACCGATCTCGATGCTCGGGATCTGGCTCGCGCGGGCGGTCGAGCCGCTGCCCGCAGGACGCTTCTTCGCGGGTCTCCTGCTCTACGTCTGCGGATACGGCTCACTGCTGTGCGCCATCACCGTGGATTCGTACATCAAAGAGTGGCGTCGTGCAGACGCCGCATGGATCAAGACCGAGAAGGTCGGACGGGTCGACTCATGACCGACGCACCCACACGCAGCGCCGAGGAGGAGGAGATCGCGGCGGACGCCCGTCGCGAGAAGCTCCTGGTTCCGCAGGCGCTCCTCGCCCTCGGCATCGTCGTCGTCGTCGTGATCGTGCGAGAGCTGTTGCTGCGATGACCGCGCGGCCGCTGGCCCTCGTGGTCGAGGACAGCGCAGACCAGACCTCGCTCCTGAAGCGCTACCTCGATCGCGAGGGATTCGAGGTGTTCGCCGCCGCGGATGCCGAGTCGGCCATCGCCGCCTTCGACACGATCACGCCCGCCGTCGCGGTCATCGACCTGCTTCTGCCGGGCATCACCGGCACGGAATGCGTGCGGCTCATCAAGAGGCGCTTTCCGGAATGCTTCCTCATCGTGAGCTCGGTGCTCGACGAGGCCGACTACCCCGAGGCCGATGCGGCGCTGCCGAAGCCGATCGTCGGCGCCGACCTGCGCGCGCTTCTGCGGGACGTGTCGAGATGACCCCGACGAACACCGTGCAGCAGTCGATGGAGCTCAGCTGGCGACGCTACTTCGACAACCCGACGCCGTTGATGAAGCAGGCGCCGACGGCGATCGCCGTGGCGATC
Organism: Microbacterium sp. NPDC089320; assembly: GCF_040684875.1. Lineage (NCBI taxonomy): Bacteria > Bacillati > Actinomycetota > Actinomycetes > Micrococcales > Microbacteriaceae > Microbacterium > Microbacterium sp. NPDC089320. The sequence continues at coordinate 323,395 of NZ_JBFBGY010000003.1, read as the reverse complement.
GCCGCCGTGCTCATGTGGACCATCCCCGGCATCCCCGTCACGGACACGGCGGTCGCCGTCTTGGGCCTCTCGGCGATCGCGGCGGCGACGGCGTTCGCGGCCGTCCTCTCCGCGCGCGGCGTGTACGACGGCTGGGTCGTGATGCTCATCCCGATGGTCGACATCCTCGGTCTGGGCGCCATCAGGGCGGGCACCGGCGGGCCGGCGTCGCTCTTCTCGTCGTTCGTGCTCCTGCCCGTGATCTGGATCGCTGCCGCGCCGGGGCGCAGGCAGGTCGTGATCGTGGCGGTGTTCTCGTCGATCGCCCTGATCATGCCCAACCTCATCGATCCGCCCGATGAGGCGGCCGACTGGCTTCGCGGCGTGATCGGCCCGCTGGTCTTCGCGACGGTCGGCGCGATCGTCAACGAACTGTCGCGTCAGCAGCGTCTTCGCACCGCGCAGGCTGAGGCGCACGTCGTCGAGCGCACCTCCGCACTCGCCGCCAATGAGGAGATCCTCGTGCAGCTGAAGGCGAGCGAGCAGCAGTATCGCGCGCTCTCGGAATCCTTCACGAGCCTGTGGAACTCCATCACCGGCCAGGCGGTCATCGCCACCGACAACTGCGGCATGATCACCGCCTGGAATCCGGGAGCCGTGCGCCTGCTCGGGATGTCGGTGCACGATGCCCTCTCCGAGGTGCGGGTCGACACCTTCTTCCCCTCGCACGTCCTGGCGCAGTTCGTCCCCGAGGGGGCACCGACCACGGCCGACGGGCTCCACCCGGGCCTTCGCGCTCTCTTCGACGACGCCGACGCGGGTCTGCCGGTGGATTCGCACGTCGACGTCGAGACGGCGGGCGGGTCGACCGTCCCCGCCAGGGTGACCGTGTCTCCGTATCAGGATGCCGACGGCTCGCGGCACGGCTACCTGCTCGTGATCACAGACGAGTCCAGGGCCGTCGAGGTCGCGCGCATGAAGGACGAGTTCGTGGGGATGATCTCGCACGAGCTGCGCACCCCCTTGAGCGCGATCATCGGGTTCCTCGACCTCCTGCAGAACGACCCCGCTCAGCCGCTCACCGAAGATCAGCGGGAGTTCGTGGGCATCATCGAGCGCAACGCCCAACGGCTGCTGAACCTGGTCGGCGACCTGCTGTTCACCGCGCAGGTCGAGTCGGGCAGGTTCCCGCTCGAGCGCGGCCAGGCAGACGTCGCCGAGCTGGTGCGCAACGCGGTGACTTCGGCAGGACCCCATGCGCAGCGCGAGGGCATCGAGCTGGTGGCAGAAGTCCCCTCCACCCCGGTGTTCTTGACGATCGATTCCGGCCGCATCGGTCAGGCCCTCGACAACCTGCTCTCGAACGCCATCAAGTTCACCGGCGCAGGAGGCAAGGTCACCACGAGCATTCGGATGGTCGACGGGGCGGTCGAGCTCGCGGTGCGCGACACCGGTGTGGGAATCCCCGAGGACGAGCAGGGGATGCTGTTCACCCGCTTCTTCCGTGCGTCGACGGCCACCCGCAACGCCGTGCCCGGTGTGGGCCTAGGACTCACGATCACGCGCGCGATCGTGCTCGCGCACGGCGGCACGATGGACGTCACGAGCAAGGAGGGTGTCGGCACCGAATTCCGGATGCTGTTCCCCATGGCCCCCCGCACCGAGGCGGTCCCGGTCATCGGCGGCCGCGTGTGATCGACGGCCCACTCGGTTGCTGATAGCCTGGTCGGCTCGCCATGCGGGCGGAAGGACGGCCACGCACGGTGGGATACATAGATGTTGCAGGGGTCTCGCTGACCCTTCCTGACGGCAGACCGCTGTTGGACGAGACGACCTTCCGCGTCGGAGCAGGCTCGACGAGCGCGCTGATCGGACCCAACGGCGCCGGCAAGACGACGCTGCTGCGGATCATCCGGGGCGAGCAGCCCGCAGACGACGGGGTCGTGACGATCGACGGCGGACTCGGCGTGATGGATCAGTTCGTCGGTCACGGCGAGGCGGGCGAGACCGTGCACGAGCTGCTGGTGCGCGTCGCCCCTCACCGCATCCGTCAGGCGGCGCAGGCGCTCGAGAACGCGGAGAACGCGCTGATCGAGCGCGACGAGCACGACACGCAGATGGCGTATGCGACGGCCATCGCCGAGTACGCGGATGCCGGCGGCTACGAGCACGAGACCGTGTGGGACCAGTGCACGGTCGCCGCCCTCGGCATGCCGTTCGAGCGCGCGCGTTTCCGCGAACTGACGACGCTGTCGGGCGGCGAGCAGAAGCGACTCGCCCTGGAGGCGCTCTTGCGCGGTCCCGACGAGGTGCTGCTGCTCGACGAGCCGGACAACTATCTCGACGTGCCCACGAAGCGCTGGCTCGAGGAGCAGCTCCGCCAGACGCCGAAGACCGTGCTGCTGGTGTCGCACGACCGAGAGCTGCTCGCGCGGGCGGTCGATCGTCTGATCACACTCGAACCAGGAGGAGCGGGGGCCTCGGCCTGGGTGCACGGCGGCGGGTTCGCGACCTACCACCAGGCGCGCACGGACCGCATGGACAGACTCGACGAACTGCGGCGGCGGTGGGACGAGCAGCACGAGAAGCTGCGGACGCTCGTCGCGACGCTCAAGGTCAAGGCGTCGGCGAACGACGGATTCGCGTCCCGGTATCAGGCGGCGCAGACGCGGCTGCGCAAGTTCGAAGAGGCGGGTCCGCCGGAGGAGCGGCCCCCGGCTCAGGATTTCGACATGCGGCTGCGCGGATCGCGTACCGGCAAGCGGGCGGTGGTCGCACAGGCGCTCGAGCTCACCGGGCTGATGCGGCCGTTCGACGCCGAGGTCTGGTACGGAGATCGGGTCGCCGTGCTCGGATCGAACGGCTCGGGCAAGTCGCATTTCCTCCGCCTCCTCGCGCGCGGTGGCAGCGACCCCGACCCCACTCTGGGTCACGTGACGTCGACGGGGGAGCAGCTCGCGCCCGTCGACCACAGCGGGCGGGCCACGCTCGGAGCGCGCGTCGTGCCAGGGCTGTTCGCACAGACGCACGCGCACCCGGAGTTCGTCGGGCGCACGTTGCTCGAGATCCTGCACCGGGGAGACGAGCGGCGAGCGGGCATGCCGAGAGACGCGGCGAGCTCGGCGCTCGATCGCTACGGGCTGGTGCGTCAGGCGCAGCAGACGTTCGAGTCGCTGTCGGGTGGTCAGCAGGCGCGATTCCAGGTGCTGCTGCTGGAGCTCTCCGGCGCGACGCTGCTGCTGCTCGACGAGCCGACCGACAACCTCGACATCGAATCGGCCGAGGCGCTGGAGGATGCTCTGCGGCGCTTCGAGGGCACTGTGCTCGCGGTCACGCATGACCGCTGGTTCGCGCGCTCGTTCGACCGGTTCCTCGTGTTCGGCTCGGACGGCGAGGTGTACGAGTCCGATGCTCCGGTGTGGGACGAGCGCAGGGTAGTGCGAGCCCGGTAGCTCAGCGCAGTCGGAAAGGCTCCGCCGCGAGGGCGGACGGGTCCAGCGCCAGATCGGCGAGGGTGGCGCCCACGCCCGGAGCGAACTTGAAGCCATGGCCCGAGAAGCCGGCGCCGATGACCACGCGCCCTGACCGATCGAGCACGAAGGCGCTGTCATCGGTCGAGGTGTACGTGCAGCTGATCGGCTCTGCGGATGCCGGGCCGAGGCCAGGCATCCACTCGGCCACGTAGTCGGCCAGGGCCCGGGCATGGGTGACGGCATGCGGGCGGGCATCCGGGTCGACGACGTCGCCCACGCGGTGGAACCCGACCTTGACGCCCTCGCCGGGCGTCGGCATCCCGTAGACGGTCGCGGGGTAGCGGTCGGGCTCGACGTAGTGGTTGAACGAGGGCCAGGTCGATCCGTCCGTGGGGCGGAAGTGCGCGGGGGATTCCTCGGTGACCTCCAGCCGGGGCAGCGCGACGCCGGGGAGCATCCCCTCGGTCCAGGCGCCCGCCGTGACGACGACGACGTCGGCCCGCATCCGTGTGTGGGGCAGCACGATGTCGACGCCCTCGTCGCTCTCGTCGACGCGCGACACGGGCGTCTCCCAGCGCACCTCTCCGCCTGCGGCGAGAATCCGCCGCTCGAGCTCGGCCAGCGCCGCGGATGCCCGGGCGACGCCTGCGTCGCGCGAGAACAGCACAGGCTCGACGAAGCGCATGCCCGACCAGCGTGAGGTCGCTTCGTCCGCAGACAGGATCTCGGCGTGGATGCCGCGACCGGTCAGACGCCGCGCGATCCCCTCGACGTCGACGTCGCCGTGCGTGACCAGCCCGTGCAGGCGCAGCAGAGGCTCGCCGTCGACCTGCCCGAGGGCGTCCCACCCGGCCCGTGAGCGCACCAGCAGGTCGAGGTAGTGCTCTTCGTCGTAGGCGTTGTTGAAGTTGCGGGTCGCGCCGTGCGACGCGCCCTGGCGGTGCCCCCGCGCGAAGCGCTCGAAGACGACGGGCTTCAGTCCGCGTCGGGTGAGTTCCCACGCGGTAGCGAGTCCCATCACGCCGCCACCCACGACGGCCACCTTCGCCGAATCCGACATATCGCCTCCCGAGTTCGCTCTCAGTCTTCCAGCCGTCGGCTCCGTCGCGCGCGCCCGGTAGTCTGGGGTGGTGACCATGGAGATCGAGCTGGGCCGAGGCAAGCGTGCGCGTCGTGCGTACACCTTCGACGACATCGCGGTGGTGCCCTCGAGGCGCACCCGCAACCCGGAGGACGTGTCGACCGCATGGACGATCGACGCCTTCGGATTCGGCATCCCGGTGCTCGGTGCTCCGATGGACTCCGTCGTGAGCCCCCAGACGGCGATCATGCTCGGGCAGCTCGGCGGACTCGGCGTCCTCGACCTCGAAGGACTCTGGACCCGATACGAGAACCCCGAGCCTCTTCTGGCCGAGATCGCCGCGCTCGGCGAGGGTGAGGCGACTGCGCGGATGCAGCAGCTGTACTCCGAGCCGATCAAGCCCGCGCTCATCACCCAGCGTCTCGCCGAGATCCGTGAGGCGGGCGTCACCGTCGCGGGGTCGCTGACGCCTCAGCGCACGCAGGAGTTCTACGACACCGTGGCCGCTGCGGGCGTCGATCTGTTCGTGATCCGCGGCACCACGGTGTCGGCCGAGCATGTCTCGAGCGTCGACGAGCCGCTCAACCTCAAGAAGTTCATCTACGACCTCGATGTGCCCGTGATCGTGGGCGGTGCGGCGACCTACACGGCGGCGCTGCATCTGATGCGCACGGGCGCGGCCGGCGTCCTCGTCGGCTTCGGCGGCGGAGCGGCGTCGACCACTCGCGCCACGCTGGGCATCCATGCTCCGATGGCCACGGCCGTCTCGGACGTGGCCGCGGCACGTCGCGACTACCTCGACGAGTCCGGCGGACGCTATGTGCACGTCATCGCAGACGGCGGCGTCGGCACGTCCGGTGACATCGTCAAGGCGCTCGCGATGGGGGCCGACGCGGTCATGCTCGGCGTCGCCCTCGCGCGCGCCACGGACGCTCCGGGGCGCGGCTTCCACTGGGGTCCCGAGGCGCATCACCCGAAGCTCCCGCGCGGTCGTCGCGTCGAGGTCGGCGGCATCGGCACGCTCGAGGAGATCCTGTACGGTCCCGCGCCCGTGGTCGACGGCACCGCGAACCTCATCGGAGCGCTGCGCAAGTCGATGGCCACGACCGGCTACTCCGACCTCAAGGAATTCCAGCGGGTCGAGGTCGTCCTCGCACCCTACGAGGCCTGAGGCCCCGCGCGTCACCGTGACTTCTGCTGCTCTGTTCCCGCCGACCCTTCGCGAGGTCATGCTCCGGGGGCGCTGGATCGGGATGCTCGTGCTGTGCCTCGTGGTCGCCGGCGTGTTCGCGTGGCTCGGGCAGTGGCAGCTCGAGCGCGCGATCGACACCGACCCGCCGCCCGCCGGGGTGACCGAGCAGGTGCGTCCTCTGACCGATGCGGTCGAGCCGGGCGAGTACCTTCCTGAGCCTCTCGTAGGGCAGAAGGTCGAGACCTCGGGGACCTGGATCCGCGATGACTTCCTCATCGTGTCGAGCAGGTTCAACGATGGCGTCGAGGGGTACTGGGTCACGGGTCAGCTGCGTGTCGCCGATCGCACCTCGATCGCCGTGGCGATCGGCTGGACGTCGGACCGCGAGATCGCCGACGCCGCCGTCGAGAAGCTGAACGCGGGCGACGCGGAGGCGTCGATCACCGGTCGGATCATCTCGGATGAGGGGCCTTCGGTGCCCCCGAGGGACGATCCGCAGCGTATGGACCGGATGTCGACCGCCGCGCTCCTCAGCCACTGGCACGATGTCGAGGACCTCGACGTGTATCGGCCCTATCTCGCATCGTCGACGGCGACCGCCGGCCTCACCGACATCTCCTCGCCCGCGCCCGAGGAGCAGTCGCCGGTGAACTGGCTCAACATCTTCTATGCCGCGGAGTGGGCGATCTTCGCCGGGTTCGCCTTCTATCTCTGGTACCGACTCGCGAAGGACGCCTGGGAGCGCGAGGTCGAGGAGTTCGAAGACGCTCACGCTGCCGGTGACACGGCCTGATCCGTCGCGCATGCGCGCGGCTCATCCCGCGCATCTGAGCACCACCGGCTGCGATATTCCACCTTCGTCAGGGGCCGGTCCGGACGTTCGGTGAGGGCTTGGTTACCAATCGGAAAACTCCGTTGAGGTTGTCCGAGGCCCTCCGTATGCTCGCTCACATGTGCGTCAGCTGAGAGCTCGCACCGCCCGGTTTCACGAGAGCCGTCGCCAGAACACACCCGAGGAGACAACACAGATGATGTCCGCTCCCGACGCCGCGAACCACGAGGTTCCCGCGTCAGATCGCAGAAGTCGGGGGCGTCTCGGCGTCCTCGCCGCCACCTGCGTCGCCGCACTCGGCGCCAGCGCTCTGATCGCGGCGCCAGCCTCGGCAGACGTCTCAGGGACCGGGGTGGTGATCAACGAGGCCTATCTCTCCGGGGGCAGCGCGGGCGCCGCGTTCACGAACAAGTTCGTGGAGCTGTACAACCCCACCTCCTCACCCGTCACGCTCGACGGATTCTCGCTGCAGTACCGATCCGCCACCGGGACGGGCAATTCCAACGGCGTCGCCCCGCTGACGGGCGTCATCCCCGCGAAGGGGCACTACCTGGTGCAGGCCGGGAGCAACGGAGCGAACGGCGCCGCCCTTCCGAAGGCCGACGCGGTCAGCACCCTCAACCCGAGCGGCACGAACGGCACGCTCGCGCTCGTCGAGGGAACGGCCGCCGTCGCTCTGACGCCCGGATCCGTCACCGGCGTCGACGGTGTGATCGACGTGCTCGGCTACGGCACCTCGAACACCTTCGAGACCGCGGCGGCCACGGCCCCCGCCGGCAACACCGACGTCAAGTCGCTCAACCGCACCGACGGCAAGGACACCGACGACAACAAGGCCGATTTCGGTCTGTCGGCGACCATCACGCCGCAGAACGCGGGCACCACGCCCGACCCCGAGCCTGAGCCCGAACCGGAACCCGAGCCCACCGCGGTCTCGATCGCCGAGGTGCAGGGTACGACCGACGTCTCTCCGCTGAACGGCCAGACGGTCACCGTCGAGGGCGTCGTGACCGCCGACTACCGCACCGGCGGCTACAAGGGCATCGTCATCCAGACCGAGGGATCGGGCGGCGCGACGGATGCGACGCCGGGCGCCTCGGACGGCGTCTTCGTCTTCCTCAACGCACTCGCGCCGACGCTCGAGATCGGTGACCTCGTCTCGGTCACCGGCTCGGTCAGCGAGTACTTCGGGCAGACCCAGATCAACCCGGCCGCGCTGTCGGGCATCTCCGTCGTGCAGGCGGGTGTCGGCGTCCCCGAGATCACGCCCCTGCCCGACACCGCTGTGGGAGCCGACCGCGAGCAGTACGAGAACATGTACGTCGCGCCGTCCGGCACCTATCGCCTGGCATCGAGCCACCAGCTCTTCAACTTCGGCACACTCTGGCTGAACGCCGGAGACGAGCTGAACGTGAAGAGCACCGAGCTCGTGCGTCCGGGGGCGGAGGCTGCGGCGATCACCGCGGCCAACCGCGCCAACCGGATCCTGCTCGACGACGGATGGTCGATCCAGGTCTCGAACAACGGGCACCCGAACGACCAGCCGTACTTCACGAAGGACCTGGTCGTCCGCAACGGCGACACGGTCGACTTCAGCGACAACGGGTACGTGCTCCAGTACGGCTTCGACGACTGGCGTCTGCAGCCGGTCGTGCCGATCGACAGCACGTCGTCCGCCGACCTGAAGGTCGGCTTCCAGCCGACGAACCCGCGCACGGACACGGCCCCGACGGTGGGCGGCGATGTGCAGGTGGCATCGTTCAACGTCTTCAACTACTTCACGACGCTGAAGAGCGAGAACTCGAACGCACGAGGTGCGGCGAATGCGGCCCAGTTCGAGATCCAGAAGTCCAAGATCGTCGCCGCGATCAACGGCCTCGATGCCGAGATCGTCTCGCTGATGGAGATCGAGAACTCGATCAAGCTCGGCGGCTCGCTCGACGAGGCGCTCGCGGATCTGGTCGACGGACTGAACGACGCACTCGGCAGTGACGAGTGGGACTACGTCCGCACGCCCGACGAGCTGAACGACTCGGCGACGACCGACTTCATCACGAGTGCGATCATCTACAAGAAGGACGCCGTCGAGACGGTCGGCGACAGCCTGACCGTGACCGACGAGAGCGTCTGGGGCAACGCCCGCGAGCCGATCGCGCAGGCGTTCGACATCGACGGACGCGTCGTCACGGTGGTGGCGAACCACTTCAAGTCGAAGTCGGCACCCGAGGGCGGCGGCGCAGAGCCGGCAGACGGCCAGGGCTTCTTCAACGCCGACCGCGTGAAGCAGGCGAACTCGCTCAAGGCCTTCACCACCGAGATCGAGGAGACGACGGGCAGCAGCGACATCCTGCTGATCGGCGACTTCAACGCCTACGCGAAGGAAGACCCGATCGAGGTCTTCACGAGCGAGGGCTGGAGCGATGTCGCCCGCGAGAAGGCCCCGGACGAGCACACGTACACGTTCGACGGCGAGCTCGGCTCGCTCGACCACGTGCTCGCATCGCCCTCGCTCGCTGAGTCGATCACGGGTGCCGGAGTCTGGAGCATCAACTCTCCCGAGTGGAGCGACCGCGGCTACGCGTTCGGTGCCTCCGACGCGGGAACGCCGTTCCGCTCCAGCGATCACGACCCGATCATCGTCGGCGTCTCGTCGGAGATCCCTCCCGTGAGCATCGATGTCGTCACCATGAACGACTTCCACGGTCGCATCGAAGCCGACGGAGCCGCGGCAGGCGCGGCGGTCGTCGCAGGGGCCGTGCAGCAGTTCCGTTCCGAGAACCCGAACACGATCTTCGCCGGCGTCGGCGACCTGATCGGCGCGTCGACGTTCACGTCGTTCATCAACGACGACAACCCGACGATCGACGCGCTCAACGCTGCCGGTCTCGACGTCAGCGCCGCGGGCAACCATGAGTTCGACCAGGGCTGGCAGGACCTGCGCGACCGGGTGCAGGATCGCGCGGACTGGGAGTACATCTCGTCGAACGTGTTCGTCACCGAGACGGGCGAGCCCGCGCTCGCACCGGCCTGGGTGAAGGAGCTCGACGGAGTGCGCGTCGGCTTCGTCGGCGCCGTCACCGAGGACCTCGACTCGCTCGTGTCGCCCGAGGGCATCGCGGATCTCGAGGTGCGCAGCATCGTCGACTCGGTGAACGCCGTGGCCGACGATCTGCGCGACGGCGACGAGTCCAACGGCGAGGCGGATGTCGTCATTCTCCTCGTGCACGAGGGCGCGGCGAGCACCGAGCTGTCGACCATCACCCCCGAGACGCCTCTCGGCGAGATCGTCTACGGAGTCGACGACGACGTGAACGCGATCGTGTCGGCGCACACGCACCTCGCGTACAACCACGTGATCGACGGTCGTCCGGTCATCTCTGCCGGTCAGTACGGCGAGAACCTCGGGCTGATGAACATCCAGGTCGACCCGAAGACCAAGGAGCTGATCTCGATCACCAACGAGATCAAGCCCCTCACCGCGAACGGGACCGCGCTCTACCCGGCCGTTCCGGCGGTCGCTGACATCGTCGCCAAGGCGAAGGCGGATGCCGACGTGCTCGGCGCCGTCAAGGTCGGAGACATCACGGCGGACTTCAACCGGGCTCGCCAGGCGAACGGGTCGGAGAACCGTGGTGGCGAGTCGACCATCGGCAACTTCGTCGCCGACGTGCAGAAGTGGTCCACCGGTGCGGACATCGCCTTGATGAACCCGGGCGGCATCCGTGCCAACCTGACGTACGCCTCGTCGAACGCGAACGACCCGGCAGGAAATGTCACGTATCGCGAGGCGGCTACGGTGCAGCCGTTCGCGAACACTCTCGTGACGCTCACCATGACAGGTGCCGAGCTGAAGGGCGTGCTCGAGGAGCAGTGGCAGCCGGCAGGAGCCGCGCGTCCGTTCCTCAAGCTGGGCGTCTCGGAGGGGCTGGTCTATACGTACGACCCCGCCGCAGCGCAGGGATCGAGGATCACCTCGATCACGCTGAACGGCTCGGCCATCGATCCGGCGGCCGACTACACCGTCGCCGCCAACTCGTTCCTCGCCGCAGGTGGAGACAACTTCTTCACCTTCCGCGAGGGCGATGACAAGCGCGACACCGGCAAGATCGACCTGCAGTCGATGGTCGACTGGTTCGATGCGAACAAGACCGCGACCCCCGACCTCGCGCAGCGCGCGGTGGGCGTCTCGCTCAGCGCACCGGATGCCGACGGCTACAGCGCCGGCGATCAGGTGACTGTCGCGCTCTCCTCGCTCGCGTTCAGCGCAGGCGAGCAGGCGCCGGGTGCGGTGACGCTGTCGCTCGGCGACACCGAGCTCGCGACGGGCACGGTCGATCCCACGATCGTCGACACGACCGACGAGGCGGGGCGGGCGTCGCTGACGTTCACGGTTCCGACCGGCGTGTACGGCGATCAGCTGCTTACGGTCCTCGTCCCCGCGACGGGAACCACGGTGCAGGTGCCGTTCACGATCGCTGGCGAGGAACCGGTCGAGTTCGCCGGCTCCATCGATCTCGGCTCGTCGAAGGTGGCTGCGGGCAAGAAGCTCACGATCACCGGCGAGGGCTACCAGCCGGGTGAGACGGTGACTGTGCAGCTGCGCCCGAAGAAGGGCCCGGCCGTCGAGGTCGGCACCGTTCAGGTCACGGCTGACGGCTCGTTCACGACCTCGGTCACCGTGCCGAAGAGCACGCAGCCGGGCAAGTACACGGTCGCGGTCGCTCAGGCCGACGGTGATGAGGCGACGGCCACCGTCACCGTCAACCGCGCGGGCGGGATCATCGGCGGCATCATCGACTGGCTCTGGGATCTCATCTCAGGCTGGTTCTGATGTCGACAGGAGGCGCGTCCGCCTGACACGCACGACGGCCGCCGGGAGCGATCCCGGCGGCCGTCGTCGTTCGTGGACGACCGGCAGGGGCCGTGGCAGCGAGACGGGAGGATGTTAGGGTGCTGGCATGGGGGTAGCAGTCGAGGTCGATTTCGACCAGATACAGACGATGATCGATGTCCTGCTCGGGGCGCTGTCCGATCTGCAGGCCGAGGGCGCCACGCTCGACAGCGCATCTCAGCTGATGCTCGCAGGCTGGGACGGCGAAGCGGCCGACGCATACGCGAGCCGGCACGAACAGTGGCAAGCGGATCAGACGTACACCGTCGACGAGCTCACCAGTGCCATCAAGGCGCTGCAGCGGGCTCTCGCGAACTATCGCCACGCCGAAGCCACGATCATCGACCTGGTCGTCTGACGACCCGAGCCTGGATTCCTCTCTCATGACGACTTCTGATGACCTGACCGCTCGCCTCGATTCTCTTCGCACACGATCCCGTCAGATCGCGTCGGACTTCTCCGCCGAGATGGCGCGTCTGACGCGCGAGGTCGCCCAGCGTGACCCGCTCGTGGTGATCGACGTCGACGACCGGGGGCTCATCTCCTCGGTCGTCGTCGATCCAGGTGACTTCGCGAACGCGGCAGCCACAGCGCTGGCCTCCGCGACCGACTCGGCGCTGGCGCTCGCGGGCGTCTCGGCGATGCCGGACGTGTCGGCCAAGGCGCACGAGGTCATGCGGCTGCTGCACGGTGGGCTTCCTGCCGCGGACGCGATCGACGCAGTGGTCGCCGAGCCCGACGGCGAACCCGAACGCCACGGCTTCCCCGAGCTCACGATCGAGGTCGACGCGCTGGGTCAGTTCGCGGTGGCGGTCGATGCGGAGTGGCGGGCGTCGGCCACCGCGGTCGAGTTCGCGGACGCGGTGAAGACGAATGTGAACACGGTGATCGCGCGACGCGCGGGCGACGAACACGGAGGACAGGATGAGTGACGGCTACAAGGTCGACACAGCAGTTCTGAGAGGTGACGCGGAGCTCTGGCGGGGGTGGGGTGATGATCTCTCGACGGGAGCGGACAGCATCTCGGACAGCTTCGAGTACTGGGCGTTCTCGAATCAGCCCGGTTTCGAGGCCCTCCGCGACGAGTACTTCGCCGCAGCGGCGGAACTGCGACAGAGGGTCGCAGACGGCGGCGCGCTCTTCCGTGCCATGGGGACGCGACTCGAGCAGATCGCGGAGATCTACGAGACGACCGAAGACGACGTCGACCGCGACATCAGGGGAGCGTGAGACGTGCATCCGGAGGCGATGGGGCAGTGGATCATCGATGTGATCGATGACGGACTCCGAGAGCTCGAGAAGGCGGAACGGGGCGCGCCCATCGTGGCGCGTGCGTGGGCAGACAACCTGTCGACGTTCGGTGTTCCCTGGCCCGATTGGGCGAAAGACGCCGCCTATCACGCGGCGATGGCAGGACTCCTGGCCAATATCGGGATCATGCGAGAGATCCTCAACGCGATGCGAAATGCCGTCGCGCAGATGGGCCTCCCGACCGTCCTGCGCGCCGAGGCCGACAAGCTGGAGCAGGGCATCGGTGCTGTACAGCGCCGCATCGACGCGGAATGCACGACGGCACGCCTGCCCGGCCTGGGCAGCGACGCGTGGCAGTCGGACGCCGCCCGACACTACCTCGCCGCATACGACACGCACGAGGATCAGATCGACGAGATCGAGACGTCCGTGAACGGACTGGTGCGGGTGCTCCGCGATGCGGCCGCTTCGCAGGACGCCTGGTACTCGTCGAACCTGTTCAATGCGATCGGCGGCGTGGTCGGCATCGCGGGACTGGTCGTGGCGATCATCGGAGGGTTCGCCACTCCTGTCGCATGGGTGGGGCTGGCGATCGGCATCATCGGCCTGTTGCTGAACGTGATCGGATACTTCATCGGACGCGGCGACTCCGAGGGCCGCGCGGCGGTGCTCTCCGACGTCCTCACCTCCACGGCGCTGCCGTCGTGGCCCAAGCCCTCCTTCGCCGCATGAGCGGCGCGGGGCCCGCAGCGCCGGGCTGGTACGACGTGCACCGGCGGACCCAGCGGTGGTGGGATGGCCGCCAATGGACGGAGAACGTCGTGCATCACGGCAGGCCCACCACGGCCACGGCGCTTCGCGCGGCCACGACCAGGATGCAGTGGCTGTGGGTAGGAGTCGGCGTCGTCGCCTGGGCCGCGTTCCTCGTCTTCTCGTTCGCCTTCGGCCCGAGCGCGGCGTTCGCGCTCGCCCTGCTGCCGGTCGCCGGCAGTGCGGCGATCGTCGCCGCGGCCATCACCGGGTCGCGACTGATCGCGGCGGTCCCGCCCACTCCCGGTGGACCGGTCGACGCCCGGTGACGTGAGTCCTGCGAACATTCGAGGCGGATTCTCCCCGGCTAGACTGGAACCATGCCCGAACCGAAAGTCGCCAGCTTTCCGGCGATCCGTGGTGCGCTGAAGTTCTACCAGATCGCGTCGATCATCACCGGGGTCATGCTGCTCCTGCTGCTGACCGAGATGGTGCTGAAGTACACGCCGATCCACCTCGAGCTCTTCGTCGGGGGGTCGGGCGGTCCGCTGTGGTTCGCGGGTGTGCTCGCCGGCCCCGACTGTCAGTGGTGGTCGCTGTTCGCTCCGATGACGAACTCGTGCGAGATGACGTCCCTCGGCGACGGATTCAACGTCTCGCTGTTCATCCTGGTCGCGCACGGCTGGTTCTACGTCGTGTACCTCTTCGCGTGCTTCCGCATGTGGAGCCTGATGCGCTGGCCGTTCCCGCGGTTCATCCTGCTCGCCCTCGGCGGCGTCATCCCCCTCCTGTCGTTCTTCATGGAGGCCGTCGTCGCCCGTGAAGTGAAGACCTATCTCGCCACCCGGGAGGCCGCCGAGGCCTCCACTCCCGCCCCGGAAGGTGTCCGTTGACCGAACAGTCCGAGACCCAGCAGCGCCCCGCGCTCGTCGTCGACTTCGGCGCGCAATACGCGCAGCTGATCGCCCGTCGAGTGCGCGAGGCCGGCGTCTACAGCGAGATCGTGCCGCACACCGCCACGGCCGCCGAGATCGCCGAGAAGAACCCCGTCGCGATCATCCTCTCGGGTGGTCCGTCGTCGGTCTACGAAGAGGGTGCTCCGCGCCTCGACCCGGCCGTCTTCGACCTGGGGGTGCCCACGCTCGGCATCTGCTACGGCTTCCAGTACATGGCGCAGACGCTCGGCGGCGAGGTCGCGAACACCGGCCTCCGTGAGTACGGAGCGACGGATGCCGTCATCTCCGGCGACGGCGGCACGCTGCTCGGTGGCCAGCCGGCAGCGCAGAACGTGTGGATGAGCCACGGCGACCAGGTCGCCAAGGCGCCGGAGGGCTTCGACGTGCTCGCCACGACCGACGCGACGAAGGTCGCCGCCTTCGCGAACGAGGAGCGAGGCTTCTACGGCGTGCAGTGGCACCCCGAGGTCAAGCACTCCGACCACGGGCAGCAGGTGCTCGAGAACTTCCTGCACAAGGGAGCCGGGCTCGCGTCGGACTGGAACAGCGACAACGTGATCGCGGAGCAGGTCGAACGCATCCGCGAGCAGGTCGGCGACGCCCGCGTCATCTCCGCTCTCTCCGGCGGTGTCGACTCCGCGGTCTCGACCGCTCTCGTGCACAGGGCGATCGGCGACCAGCTGACTGCCGTGTTCGTCGACCACGGCCTCCTCCGCAAGGGAGAGCGCGAGCAGGTCGAGAAGGACTACGTCGAGTCCACGGGCGTGCGTCTGATCACGGTCGACGCCGCAGACGTCTTCCTCGGTCACCTCAAGGGCGTCACCGACCCCGAAGAGAAGCGCAAGATCATCGGACGCGAGTTCATCCGCGCGTTCGAGAAGGTGCAGCTCGATCTCGTCGCCGAGGCGAAGGCCTCGGGTGGCGCACCCGTGAAGTTCCTCGTGCAGGGCACGCTCTACCCCGATGTCGTCGAGTCCGGCGGCGGCGCGGGCACGGCGAACATCAAGTCGCACCACAACGTCGGCGGGCTCCCCGACGACCTCGACTTCGAGCTCATCGAGCCGCTGCGCGCCCTGTTCAAAGATGAGGTCCGCGCGATCGGCCGCGAGCTCGGCATCCCCGAGGCGATCGTCGGCCGCCAGCCGTTCCCCGGTCCCGGCCTCGGCATCCGCATCATCGGCGAGGTCACGCAGGACCGTCTCGAGATCCTCCGCGAAGCCGACGCGATCGCTCGCGAGGAGCTCACCAAGGCGGGTCTCGACCAGGAGATCTGGCAGTGCCCGGTCGTGCTGCTCGCCGACGTCCGCTCGGTGGGCGTGCAGGGCGACGGTCGCACCTACGGCCACCCGATCGTGCTGCGTCCTGTCTCGAGCGAGGATGCCATGACCGCCGACTGGACACGTCTGCCCTACGACGTGCTGTCCAAGATCTCCAACCGCATCACCAACGGCGTCCGCGACGTGAACCGCGTCGTGCTCGACGTGACGTCGAAGCCGCCGGGAACCATCGAGTGGGAGTGAGCGTCCCGCTCACTCGACATCGAACGGGTACGGACCATCGCGGTCCGTGCCCGTTCGCTGTATTTCGGGCAGGATGAGCGTATGACCAAGGCGCGGACGAAGATCACGGTGATCGGTGCAGGCAGCGTGGGGGTGAGCGTCGCCTATGCGGCGCTGATCCGGGGGAGTGCGGCCGAGGTCGCGCTCTACGACATCGCGACCGAGAAGGTGGATGCCGAGGTGCTCGATCTCGCGCACGGCACGCAGTTCACCTCCGCGGCGGTGAGCGGTGGATCCGACCTCGCCGTCGTCGAAGGCAGCGACGTGATCGTCGTGACCGCAGGCGCGAAGCAGCAGCCGGGGCAGACCCGCATGGAGCTCTCAGGCATCAATGCGCGCCTGCTGGAGAACCTCATGCCGCAGCTCGTCGAGCGGGCGCCGGACGCCGTCTTCATCATCGTCACGAATCCGGCCGATGTGATGACGGTCGTCGCGCAGCGCGTCTCCGGTCTCCCGCCGCATCGGGTGTTCGGGTCGGGCACCGTGCTCGACACGTCGCGGCTGCGCTGGCGTCTCGCGCATCGGGCGAACGTGAGCACTGCGAGCGTGCACGCCGACATCGTGGGCGAGCACGGCGACACCGAGTTCCCGCTGTGGTCGAACGCGACCATCGGCTCGGTGCCGATCCTCGATTGGCCCGCCGAGGATCCCTTCACCACCGAGGAGCTCGACCGGATCGCCGTCGAGGTCAGAGACGCCGCCTACGCGGTGATCCGCGGCAAGGGAGCGACCAACCTGGCGATCGGCGTCAGCTGCGCCCGCATCGCCGAGGCGGTGCTGCATGACGAGCGGGCGGTGCTTCCGGTGGCGACGGTGCTCGACGGCGAGTACGGCATCCGCGGTGTGGCGCTGTCGGTGCCGTCGGTGGTCGGTGCGGCCGGCGCGGTGCCACTGGCGGAGACGCCCATGAGCGAGCACGAACTCACACTGCTTCGGGCCTCCGCCGACGCGATCCGAGGAGCGATCGACGAGCTCGGCTGACGGACCGCGAGAGAATCTCAGAAATCTTCGCAACTGATGTCGATCTGCGGCATTCCCGCTCGACGTCTTTGATGAGAGGGTCGACACGCGGCCCCGCCACCAGGAGGACACCATGAAGTACATGCTGATCATGCGGTCGAACGACGAAGCAGTCGAGGCCTACAAGGAGACGCCGTTCGAGCAGGTCATCGAGGCGATGGGCAGGTACAACGAGTCCATGATCAAAGCCGGCGTTCTCGCCGCAGGAGAGGGCCTCAGCGACGCCGAAGAGGGATTCGTCGTCGATTTCAGCGCCGACAAGCCTCTCATCACCGATGGCCCCTACGGAGAGACGAAGGAGCTGTTCAACGGTTTCTGGATCATCGAGGTCTCGAGTCGCGAAGAGGCGGCCGAGTGGGCGAGCAGGGCGCCCCTCGGCAAGGGGTCGTTCCTCGAGGTGCGCCGCGTGACCGACGAGTCCGATTTCCCGGCCGACAACGAGTGGATCGAGAAGGAGAAGGGCTGGCGCGAGGAGGAGGAGGCGCGTCGCGCCCAGCAGTGAGATGACCGGCTCCACTGATCGCGAGACGGCCCGCTCCGCATCCGACGAGGGTGTGCGGCGGGCCGTCGCCGCCGTGTGGCGCATCGAGTCGGCGAAGATCGTCGCCACGCTCACCAGAGTCGTGGGCGACTTCGGTCTCGCAGAGGACCTCGCGCAGGAGGCGCTGCTGGACGCTCTGCGGCAGTGGCCCGTCGACGGCCTTCCGCGCAACGGGGCGGCGTGGCTCACGGCAGTCGCGAAGCGCAAGGCGATCGACGGCTGGCGGCGCCGCGAACGCCTTGACGACAGGATGGCCGTGCTCGCCCACGACCTGGAACGCGAGCAGGCGGAGGTCGCGGATGCGCCGCCGTGGGACCCGGATGCCGTCGACGACGACGTGCTCCGCCTGATCTTCATCTCGTGCCACCCCGTGCTGTCACGAGAAGCGCAGGTCGCTCTGACGCTGCGAGTGGTGGGTGGTCTGTCGAGCGAGGAGATCGCCCGGGCCTTCCTCGTGCCGACGGCGACCGTGCAGCAGCGCATCGTGCGGGCCAAGAAGACGCTGGGCGCCGCGCACGTGCCCTTCGAGATGCCGCCGCGGGAGGAGCATGCGGAGCGGCTGGGGGCGATCCTCGGCGTGCTCTACCTGATCTTCAACGAGGGGCATGCGGCGAGCAGCGGTCCGGACTGGATGAGGCCAGAGCTGAGTCTCGAGGCCATCAGGCTGACGCGAGTGCTGGTCGCGCTGATGCCGCGGGAGCGAGACGTCCACAGCCTGCTCGCGCTGATGGAGCTCACCGCCGCGCGTTTCCCCGCGCGCGTCGACATCCACGGCGAGCCGGTGCTGCTCGCCGACCAGGACCGTCGTCGCTGGGATCGCAGCCGCATCGCCCGCGGTCGCGCGGCGCTGGCGACCGCCGATGCACTCGGTTCCGGTCGCGGTCCCTACGGTCTGCAGGCGGCGATCGCCGAATGCCACGCGCTCGCGCCATCGGTCGACGACACCGACTGGGACCGCATCGTGCTGCTGTACGAGGCGCTCGGTCGCCTTGCTCCGTCGCCCGTCGTGGAGCTCAACCGGGCGGCAGCCGTCGCGATGGCGACGGGCCCGGCATCCGCTCTGCAGATCATCGACCGGCTGGCTGCCTCGGGTGCGCTGGCCGGCTATCACCTGCTGCCGGCGACCCGTGCCGAACTGCTGCTGCGGCTCGGACGCGACGAGGAGGCACGCAGCGAGTTCGCGGTCGCCGCGGCTCTCGCCGGCAACGACCGGGAGCGCGCGGTGCTCCTGGCCAAGGCGGCCGAGCGCTGAACCGCTGAACATCCCGCGGCAGACAGAGAACCGCCCTCTTCACCAGCGTCGCTGGCGAAGAGGGCGGTTGACTGTGGTGCTGAGAGGTCAGCTGCGGGCCTTGCTGCCGCGGCCGGCGATCAGGCCGTAGATCAGCAGCACGATGATCGAGCCGCCGATGGCGAGGAGCCACGTGCCCAGGTCCCAGAACTCCGTCAGAGGACGGTTCAGGATCAGGCTGCCGAGCCACCCGCCCAGGAGGGCACCGACCACTCCGAGCAGAAGGGTGATGAACCATCCGCCACCCTGCTTGCCGGGAAGGATCAGCTTCGCGATTGCGCCGGCGATGAGACCGAGAAGAAGGAATCCGAGAAAGCTCATGTTCAGCTCCTTTGTTTCGTGGGCCCTGGGGTGCCAGGGCTCGTGCAATCCACAATGCCCTCCCAGCTTTTTATCAGCCAACCCCTTGCGCCGGCGGCCTCGGATATGGCAAGAGGCCCGCCCCCCGAGGGAGGCGGGCCTCGGAGCGAGGCGATCGCGTCAGTTGTTGCCGCGGATGATCGCGATCATGCGCAGGATCTCGACGTAGAGCCAGACGACCGTGACCATGATGCCGAAGCCGCCGAGCCAGCCGTACTTGCGGGGAGCGCCGTTGCGCACGCCCTGCTGGATCTGGTCGAAGTCGAGCACCAGCGAGTAGGCGGCCATGATGACGACGAGAACGCCGATGATCAGACCGAGCGGGATCCCCATGATCGTGGCGCTGTAGAGGCCGAAGGCCTGGCCCTCGGGCAGGACGCCGGTCCACATGAGAACGAGGTTCAGCAGCGAGAAGACGAGGTAGCCGACCATGGCGATCATGAAGATCTTGGTGGCCTTCTTCGATGCGCGGATCTTGCCGCTCGCGAACAGAGCGAGGGTCACGCCGACGACCGAGACCGTGGCGAGGGTCGCCTGCACGACGATGCCGGGCCACATGACCTCGAAGAACGCCGAGATGCCGCCGACGAAGAGGCCCTCGAATGCGGCGTACGCGAAGATCAGCGCGGGACGCACCTTCTTGCGCGAGGTGAAGGTGATGACCATCGCGAGGACGAAGCCGCCGAGCGCACCGATGATCCACGGCATCAGGTTGGGCTGGAACCGGTCGTAGGGGTTCAGCTCGGGGGCGGCGACACCGCCGAGGGTCAGGAACCAGCCGACGGCTGCGGTGACGAGCAGGATGGCGAAGAGCCCGGCGGTCTTCCAGACGGTGTCCTCGACCGACATGCGGTCGGTCTCGATCGCACCGGCCGGAGGAGCGGCATACATGCCCTCCAGCTGCGCGTTGGCGGCAGCATCCATCGTGCCGTGCTGGAACGACGCGGCCTGCGCACCCTGAGCGCCCTGGGGGGCCCCCGGGTAGGTCGCGACGTTGCGCGGATCCTGCTGCTGGAACGCCGGGTTGTTGAAGGCGAAATTGCTCATGTGGGCCTCACTCCAAAGGGGTTGTAGGTCGCTTTCCTCCACGATAGCCGGAATACCGGGTCATCAGGGTGTCCTACGCTGAGAGCGTGCCCAGGAAATCGCCTCTCGTGATCGGGCACCGCGGTGCGCCCGGCTACCGTCCGGAACACAGTCGCTCGTCCTACGAACTCGCCCTCGCGATGGGCGTGGATGCGGTCGAACCCGACGTCGTGGCCACGAAGGACGGTGTGCTCATCGTGCGGCACGAGAACGAGATCTCGGGAACCACCGACGTGGCCGAGCACCCGGAGTTCGCCGACCGCAAGACGACCAAGCGCGTCGACGGTGAGGCCCTGACCGGCTGGTTCACCGAGGACTTCACCTGGGCGGAGCTGACGACGCTGCGCACTCGGGAGCGACTTCCGAAGGTGCGTGCGTCGAGCGCGAGCTTCGACGGGTCGCAGGCGATCCTGCGATTGACCGACGTGCTCGACCTCGTCCACTCCGGCTCCGTCGAGCACGGACGTGAGATCGGCGTGGTGCTCGAGGTCAAGCACGCGACCTACTTCGCGAGCATCGGTCTCGACCTCGCGCCGCTCATCGAGCGGGACCTTCGCGCGGCGGGCTGGGCCGAGGGCGAGCTGCCGCTGATCGTCGAGTCGTTCGAGTCGACGATCCTCGGACACCTGAAGGCCCGAGGCATCGCGGCGTCCTACGTCTATCTGATCGAGGCGTCCGGGCGCGCGTACGATCTGTCCGTCGCCCACGGCGCGCAGGCGCCCACCTATGCGGCCACTGTCACTCCGCAGGGCCTCGATGCGCTCGTCGGCAGGGTCGACGGAATCAGCGTCGACAAGCGCATGCTGCTCGCCCCTGGCAACTCGATCGTCCCCGATGCGCACGCGCGCGGACTCACGGTCTTCACCTGGACCTGTCGACCCGAGAACGCCTTCCTCTCGTCGGAGTTCCGCGGCTCAGGAGGAAAGGGCGCCTTCGGAGACTACGAGGCCGAATGGGGCGTCATCGCCCGCACGGGAGTCGACGGGGTCTTCGTCGACCACCCCGACCTCGGGGTCGGATTCTTCCGCGACTGACCGCCGATCACAGCGTGCGGTCGAACGCGCCGCGACGAGACACGATCTCCTTGCCGAGTGGCATGAGCGAGACGGGCACCATCTTGAAGTCGGCGATGCCCATGGGGATGCCGATGATGGTGATGCAGAGCGCGAGGCCCGAGACGATGTGTCCGATGGCCAACCACCAGCCGGCGAGAATGACCCAGAGCACGTTGCCGAGGAACGAGCCGACCCCGGCCGTGGGCTTGCTGACGATCTCGCGACCGAACGGCCAGATCGCGTAACGGGCGATGCGGAACGAGGCGATCGCCCACGGGATCGTCACGATCGGGATGCACAACAGGATGCCGGCCAGGACGTAGCCGAGGAACAGACCGAGCCCGGCGAAGATCAGCCAGATGATGTTGAGGATCGTGCGCACCGCCCGATTCTCGCATCGGCGGCTGAGCATCCGCCTGTCCGCGTCCGCACGGAAGTCGAGGGCGAACCGCCACCGTGCGTTCACCATCCGTGCACCCGTGCGCCGTCGTCCGTCCACCCGGGATCGCTGATGTGGAGTCGTACCCGACTGCTTTCCTCAGGAGCCCTATGTCCCGCCTGCACTCCGCGGCTGCGTTCACGACGGTCTGCGCACTCAGCGCTGCCGCCCTGCTCGCTGTGCCGCTCGCCGCCACCGGAGCCGAACTCGGTGTCCGGATCAACGAAGTCGAGTCCAGCGGCGTGTTCGCGCCGGCCGCTCCCGCCGGCGGTTCGATCGTCATCAACGAGGTCGACTCGCAGCCTGCGGACTGGGTGGAGTTCTACAACGCGGGCGACGCCCCTCTCGACATCTCGGGCTATGAGATCCGCGACAACTCAGACGATCACCGCTGGCAGTTCCTGCCGGGCACGGAGATCGCCGCGGGCGAGTTCTTGGTCGTCGAAGAAGGCACCATCGGCCTCGTCGGCGGTGTCGAGACCGCCTTCCGCGATCCGATCGGAATCGGCAGCGCCGACCGCATCCGCCTCTTCGACCCCGCAGGCGCGCTGATCGACGACACGCAGCCGTGGAACGGCCATGCCGCGATCGACGGTGACGCCATCGCCGCGACCCTCGCACGCTGCCCCGACGGTGCAGGCGCCTTCGTGCTCGCGTATGCGACCCCTGGGGCGGCGAACACCTGCGTCATGCCCGATGTCGTGATCAACGAGATCGAGTCCAACGGCGACGCGACCGACTGGGTCGAGATCGTCAACACGGGGAGCGCGCCAGTCGATCTCTCCGGCTGGACCGTCATGGACGGCGACCCGGTCGGCCATGCGGGCGAGACGACGCCGCTGCCCGCCGGCACCGTGCTCGCACCCGGGGCGTACTTCGTCTTCGATCAGCCCGCGGACTTCGTGTTCGGTCTGGGCAACGGCGACACCGTCACGATCCGCGACGCGAACCTGAACGTCGTCGACGAGCACGTGTACGCGGCCCATGCAGAGGGCGTCCTGGCTCGCTGTGCCGACGGCGGCGGCGACTTCGTCGACATCGCGGTCTCCACCAAGGGCCAGCGCAACGCGTGCGGCAATCCGGTGCGGATCAACGAGGTCGAGTCCGACGGTGGATCGCCCGGCGATTGGATCGAGCTCGTCAACCCGACCGCATCCGCGCTGGATGTCTCCGGTGTCGTGGTGAAGGACGACGACGACACCCACTCCTACGCCCTTCCGGCGGCGTCCACCATCGCCGCGGGCGGATACCTCGTCATCGAGGGGGCGGACCTCGGCTTCGGACTGGGGGACGGTGACTCCGTGCGCCTGTTCGACGGAGACCTGCTCATCGACTCCACCACCTGGGGTGCGGGGCATGCGGCCACCACGTGGGGACGCTGCCCGGACGTCACCGGCGTCTTCACTGTGACCGCCGAGAGCACGAAGGGCGCGGCGAACATCTGCGCCGGCGAGATCGCGGTCTCGCCCTGGCCGGGCTCGGCCGACGTCCGGGTGCTGGACACCGCACCGACCTTCCTCGAGGACAGCTCCGGTCTCGACGTGCAGGAGACCGCGGACGGTTCGTTCCTCTGGGCCGTCGACAACGGCGAGGGGCGCATCTGGAAGCTCGAGGCCCACGCCGACGGCTCGTTCTCGCAGATTCCGGGCTGGGAGTCGGGCAAGCGCGTGCGATTCCAGAAGGATGCCGGCGACACGGGGGCCCCGGGCCCCGACACGGAGGGCATCGCCGTCGACGGTGAGGGGTCGGTCTATGTCGCCTCTGAGCGCGACAACAGCGCCAAGGGCGTGAACCAGAACACCATCCTGAAGGTCGATCCCGAGGCGTCCGCCGGCGACCTCGTCGCCGAGCAGGAGTGGGATCTGACGTCGCTGCTCCCCGCCGTGGGCGCCAACCTCGGAATGGAGGCGGTGCAGTGGGTGCCGGACAGCGTTCTCGACGGGGCGCTCTTCGATCTCAACACCGCGGCGGCGTATGACTCGGCAGACTATGCCGGGCACGGAGGAGGGTTGTTCTTCGTCGCGGTCGAGGACAACGGCCACGTGTACGCGTTCGCGCTCGGTGCCGGCGGCGATGCCACGCTGGTATCGGAGATCGCTCCCGGGCTCCCCGGCGTCATGGCGCTCGACTACGACAGCGTGCTCGACGTGCTGTGGGCGGTCTGCGACGACGGATGCCAGGGTCAGTCGGCCCAGATCACGCTGAACGGCACGGCGCAGCCGAGTATCGCGCACTTCGCCCGCCCCGCCGGAATGCCCGACATCAACAACGAGGGGTTCGCGACGGCCCCGGCCTCGCTGTCGGTCGACGGTCAGCGTCCGGTGTGGTGGTTCGCCGACGGGTTCGCCGCGGAGGCGCTGCGGGTCGGCACCCTCCCCGGTGCGACGGACGGAAACCCCGGCGAGAACCCCGGGGCAGGCCCCGGCGAGACCCCGGGTGACGGGCAGGGCGGCTCGGTCCCGGCGCAGCCGGACAGCACGCCCACGCGCGACGGACGCGGCGGCGCCACCGGACTCGCCGCGACCGGTTCGCAGGTGCCGACCGCTCTGATCGCTCTGGCTCTGGTGCTCGTCGTCGGCGGTGCGTTCGCCGCCCGCCGGCGCCGGCGCGCCGATTGATGCGGGCGATGTGACGACGGGGCGGATGCGCGGCATCCCGTGCATCCGCCCCGTCCGGCAGCAGTGTCAGTGGGGCGGCTTAGACTCGTAGAGCCATGACCGAAGCCCCCCTCATCGTCCCCGGATCCGTCGGCCCTCACTCCACCGGAGCGCAGGGGCAGGACGATCTCCTCGCCGGCCTCAACCCGCAGCAGCTCGAGGCGGTGACCTACCGCGGACCCGCGCTGCTGATCGTCGCGGGCGCCGGCTCCGGCAAGACCAGCGTGCTGACGCGCCGCATCGCCTCGCTTCTGAGGTCGCGCGAGGCATGGCCCAGCCAGATCCTCGCGATCACCTTCACCAACAAGGCCGCCGGCGAGATGCGTGAGCGCGTCGAGGGGATCGTGGGCGACGCCGCTCGGGGCATGTGGATCTCGACGTTCCACTCCGCGTGCGTGCGGATCCTTCGTCGAGAGGCCCAGCAGTTCGGGTTCACCAAGTCGTTCACGATCTACGACTCGGGCGATTCGCGGGCTCTCCTCAAGCGCCTGGTCAAAGAGCACGAGGCCGACGCCTACGGTCTGACGCCGGGTGCCGTGCAGTCGCGCATCTCCAAGCTCAAGAACGAGCTGTCCGATGCCGACGCGTACGCGCGCCAGGCGAACATGAACGACCCCGCCGAGCGGATCTTCGTCGAGCTGTTCGCCGACTACCAGCGCCAGCTGCAGAAGGCGAACGCCTTCGACTTCGACGACCTGATCGGTCAGACCGTCTATCTCTTCCGCGCGTTCCCGCAGGTCGCCGACACCTACCGGCGCAGGTTCCGTCATGTGCTCGTCGATGAGTACCAGGACACCAACCATGCCCAGTACGCCCTCATCCACGAGCTGACGCGGCCCGTCTCCGGCGACTCTCCCGACCCGTATGCCTCCAACGGCATGATGATCTTCGAGCCCGAGACCACGCCGGAGCTCGAGGGTGCGTCCCTCACCGTGGTGGGCGATTCCGATCAGTCGATCTACGCCTTCCGCGGCGCCGACATCCGCAACATCAGTGAGTTCGAGCGTGACTTCCCGGGCGCTCGTGTCGTGCTGCTCGAGCAGAACTACCGATCGACGCAGAACATCCTCTCGGCGGCCAATGCCGTGATCGGCAACAACTTCGACCGCAAAGACAAGAAGCTCTGGAGCGACAAGGGCGACGGCGACATGATCGTCGGCTTCACCGGCTACTCCCAGCACGATGAGGCCCAGTTCGTGGCCGACGAGGTCGAGGCGCTGCATCGCGCCGGCATGCCGTACTCCGAGATGGCCGTGTTCTATCGCACGAACTCGCAGTCCCGTGCCCTGGAAGAGATCTTCATCCGCTCCGCCGTGCCCTACAAGATCATGGGCGGCACGAAGTTCTACGAGCGCGCCGAGATCAAAGACGCGCTCGCCTACCTGGTCGCCGTCGCGAACCCGGCCGACGAGATGGCGGTGCGCCGCATCCTCAACAAGCCGCGGCGGGGCATCGGCGATGTGACCGAGACGGCGATCGCCCGGTTCGCCGAAGAGCACGGCATCACGTTCCGGCAGGCCCTGTCCGTGCCCGACCAGCTGGGCTTCGGTCCGAAGATCCAGGCCGGCATCGCGCAGCTCGACGCCGTGCTGGCCGAGGCGACCGAGATCATGCTCCCGGCCTCCGGTGAGGTCCCCGCTCCGACCACCGTCGCCGACGGACTCAGCGTGCTGCTCTCGAAGAGCGGCTACCTCGATGCTCTCCGCGCCAGCCGCGACCCGCAGGACGAGGCGAGGGTCGAGAACCTCGACGAGTTCGTCGCCGTGGCGCGCGACTTCGCGCGCAACAACCCCGACGGGACGATCGTCGACTTCCTCACGGAGGTCGCCCTCGTCTCGGATGCCGATGATCTCGATGACGAGTCGGGTTCGGTGTCGCTGATGACGATGCACACCGCGAAGGGACTCGAGTACGACGCGGTGTTCGTGACCGGTGTCGAAGAGGACCTGATCCCGCACCGCATCTCGGCGGGGGAGCCGGGCGGCCCGCAGGAGGAACGGCGGCTCTTCTACGTCGGCATCACGCGCGCCCGCAAGCGCCTGCACCTGTCGCTCGCCATGACCAGGGCGCAGTTCGGCGAGGTCTCGGTCGCGATGCCGAGTCGCTTCCTGCAGGAGATCCCTGCCGGACTCATCGACTGGCGACAGTCTCCCGGTGACGTCAACTCCCGGGGTGGCATGCAGTCCCGAGCTCTCAATGCGCGCCGGGCAGGCGGGTTCGGCGGCTCGGGCGGTTCCGGATCCGGCGACCGTTTCGCCGTGAAGCAGCTGCCGGGGCGCGACTCGCTCAAGCCGCTGTCGACCGCGATGGACAAGTTCCCCAACCGGGTCACAGCCAAGATGCGCGACAACGGCGATCTCGAACTCGCCGCGGGCGATCGCATCCGCCACGCGGACTTCGGCGACGGACGCGTCGACGCGGTGACGGGTGAGGGGGCCAAGCGCATCGCGCACGTGCGCTTCGATTCCGCCGGTCAGAAGAAGCTGCTGATCAAGGTCGCGCCGATCGAGAAGATCTAGCCCGGTGGCGGGTTAGGCTGGCTGATATGGCCCTGTTCTCCCGCCGCAAGAAGTCCGCTGACGACGTCGTCGCCGACCAGAACGTCACCGACACCGACACCGACACCTCGACCGACGAGTCCGTCGTCGAGGGTCCGGAGGGCGCGGATGCGACGGATGACGTCGCGGAGGTGACGCCGACCATCGGCATCTCCGTGCAGGCGTTCCGCGGCGTCGGCGCGCAGGCAGGGCCCGAGGTCGAGCTGCCGGATCCCGATGCCACGGCGACACCCGCTCCCGTCGCTGCTCCGGCGGCAGCCGCCCCGTCCGCCCCTGCACCGGTCGTCGAGCCCGAGCGCCGACTGCCGCTCGCACCCGCGATGCCGCCGGAGCAGACCGAGACCGTCCCGGGGATGAAGGACAACGTCCTGCTGCGCGAGTCGCTCAAGGAGGTCGAGCAGGGCGCCACGAACGAGCAGCTCCTCGGAGTGCTCCGCCAGGCGCTGCAGGGCCACATGTACATCCGGGTCAACGGTGATGCACGCGCCCAGATCAGTGAGGGCAAGCCGCTCGCGGTGGCCGTCGTGCGCGATGGCGAGCGCCAGTTCATGCTCGCGTTCAGCTCGGCAGCCGCTGTGCGTGACTCGGTGCAGCTCGAGAAGGACCCGACCGCGACGTCCGCCGTCGCCCAGCCCGTCACGTCGGTCCTGCAGCAGGTCGTCTCCGGCGACTTCGCCGGCCTCATCGTCGACAACGCCTCCGCACCGCACCGCGTGGTGTTCCCGACCGAGCTTCTGCAGAAGGCCCTCGAGCAGGCAGACGTCGACATGACGGTCAAGTCGCTCATCGCCGCGCCGCGTGAGCAGGACACCGCGGCGAAGGTCGGTGAGGCGCTCGCGACCAAGCGCATGTGGGTCGCCGTCAACGAAGGGAATCCGGGCGGACAGGTCGGGATCGCTGAAGCGCAGACCCCCGACGGCAAGCGGTTCCTCCAGCTCTTCTCGCACCCGCTCGAGGTGCTCGCGCTCGGCCGCGGCGATCGACCGCTGCCCTTCGAGCCCCTGCAGCTGGCCAAGATCCTCTCGAGCCACGTCGATATGGCGGGCGTCATCATCGACCCGGCCGGACCCAGCATCGTCGTGGAGCGCGATGCCCTCACCTCGGTGCTGATCCTCGCGATCGATATCGACGACTGACGGGCTTCCCCGCGTCGCACCGGCCCCCTAGGGTCGGAGCATGGCCTCAGAACGCGTGACCCTGACCGTCATCGATCCCGACGGAGAGCGCGAGGTCGCGCTCTCGAGCCCGAACCGAGTCGTCTGGCCGAAGGACGGGATCACGAAGGCCGAGCTCGCGGAGTACTTCCAGCTCGTCAGCGGGCCGTTCCTCGAGGCGAACGGCAATCGCCCGGTCTCGCTCGAGCGGTTCCGCGACGGCGTGGGCAGCGACGGCTTCTTCTCGAAGAACCCGCCCAAGGGCACACCCGATTACGTCGACGCCGTCACCGTCACGTACAACAGCGCCCGTCGGCATCCGCAGATCGTGCTCAACCGACCGAGCGCCATCGTCTGGGCTGCGCAGATGAACACGATCGTCTTCCACCCGTGGGCGTCGCTCGCGTCCGACCCCGACAACCCGGTCGAGCTTCGGATCGACCTCGACCCGCAGCCTGGCACGGGGTTCGCGGATGCCGTCCCGGCCGCGCACGCCCTGAGGGAGGTGCTCCGAGAGGTCGGCCTCGACGCGTTCGTGAAGACGAGTGGCAACCGCGGACTCCACGTGTTCGCACCGATCGAGCCGACCCATGAGTTCCTCGATGTGCGGCACGCCGTGATCGCGGCCGGTCGTGAGCTCGAGCGGCGCATGCCCGAGCAGGTCACGATGAGCTGGTGGAAGGAGGAGCGCGGGGAGCGGGTGTTCATCGACTTCAACCAGGCGAACCGCGACCGCACGATGGCCGGCGCCTACAGCCCGCGTGCCCTCCCCGGAGCCACGGTCTCGACGCCGGTGCACTGGGACGAGCTGGACGACCTCGACCCCGCTGTCTTCACGGTTCGCAGCATCCCGAAGAGACTCGCCGATATCGGTGATCCCTGGGCGGGCAAGCAGGACTCCCCGGGCCGCATCGACACGCTCCTCGAGTGGTGGGAGCGTGACAAAGAGGCGGGGTTGGGCGAGCTGTCGTTCCCGCCCGAGTTCCCCAAGATGCCGGGGGAGCCCCCGCGCGTGCAGCCCAGCAAGAAGGTCGAGGCCAATTGGGACGCGAACGGAGATCCCGTCGACGAGTGAACCTCAGCCGATGACGTCGCCCAGGTCGTATCCCGCCACGGTGTCGAGCTGATCGTAGGTGCAGGAGCGGGCATCCCTGTCGGGGCGCCAGCGCTCGAACTGCACGGTATGGCGGAACCGCGATCCCTCGAGCTGGTCGTAGCGCACCTCGAGCACGAGCTCGGGCCGCAGTCGCACGAACGAGACGTCCTTGGATCCGCTGAAGCGCGAACGCTCGCCCTCGCCGGTGATGGCCTCGCCGCTGTCGTCGCGCTGCACGAGCGGGGCGAGCTCGTCGACGAGCTCTCGGCGGCGCGCATCGCTCCACGCGGCCACGCCGCCGACCTGACGCAGCACGCCGTCGGAGTCGTAGAGCCCGACGAGCAGCGACCCGACGCCCGACCCCGACTTGTGCACACGGTATCCGAGCGCGACCACATCAGCGGTGCGCGCGTGCTTGATCTTGGTCAGCGTGCGCTTGCCCGGCGCATACGGCTGATCGAGCGGCTTGGCGACCACCCCGTCGAGCCCTGCGCCCTCGAACTCGGCGAGCCAGCGCACGGCCGCGTCACGATCACGCGTGGTGCGCGTGATGTGCAGGGGATGTGCGACGCCCGCCATCAGGGCCTCCAGGCGCTCGCGCCTCTCGGCGAACGGAGCGTGCAGCAGGTCGACATCGTCGATCGCCAGGAGGTCGAAGGCGATGAACATCGCGGGTGTCTCCGCTGCGAGCTTCGCCACTCGCGAGGCCGCGGGATGGATGCGCTGGCTCAGCGCCTCCCAGTCGAGTCGCTGCGCCCCCGCGGGTCCCGTGGCGACGACGATCTCGCCGTCGAGCAGGCAGGGCCTCGGAAGCAGCGCCGGGATCGCCTCGACGAGCTCGGGAAAGTATCTCGTCAGCGGCTTCGCTCCGCGTGAGCCGATCTCGACGGTCTCGCCGTCCCAGGCGATCAGCCCGCGGAATCCGTCCCACTTGGGCTCGAACAGCAGTCCGCCGGCGGTCTTGGCGGGGTCGGGGACGGATGCGGCCGCTTTCGCGAGCATGGGGGAGGGGATCTCGTAGCGCATGGGTCCATCCTGGCGTCAGGATGGAGACGGCAGAAGGGGTCTTGCGCAGACCGCCCTCAGGCGAACAGGTCGTCGAGGGATGCGCGGTGTCCGGCATCCTTCAGCGCCGTGCGGGCCGCGTGCCACCCTGCCATGCCGTTCACGCCCGGCCCCGGCGGCGTCGAGGCCGACGCGAGGTACACACCGCGCATCGGCGTGCGCCAGGGTGCGGTGCTCAGCACCGGTCGACGGATGGCCTGAGGGATCGTGAACGCACCGCCGAGGATGTCGCCGCCGACCTCGGACGGGTTGATCGCTTCTCGCGACGACGCGGGCACGGAGTGGTGAGCGAGGATCAGATCGCGGAACCCGGGTGCGAACCGCTCGACCTGGCGGGTGACCAGTTCGGTGGCGTCGATGTCCGACCCGTGCGGCACGTGGATGTACGCCCACAGCACCGCTTTGCCCGCCGGCGCCCGTGTGGGGTCGAAGATCGACGGCTGAACCGACAGGGCGTACGGTCGCTCGCTGATCCGACCGCGGGCCACCGCGTTCTCGCTCTCCCACACCTCGGCCTGCGTCCCTCCGATGTGCACCGTGGGGGCGAGAGCCACATCAGGGTTGGTCCATGGAATCGGTCCGTCGAGGGCGAAGTCCACCTTCGCGGCTGCAGGACCGTATCGGAAGCCGCGGATGGCCCGCGCATACCGCGCGGGGATGTCGGGATGGGTGAGCGCCAGCCGGGGAGACGTGTCGAGCAGCAGCAGATCGCCGCCGTCGGGATCGCCCCAGTCGAGGGCACCGAGGTCCGTCACATGCGTGCCCGGCTCGACCCGGCCGCCGTGCGCCTCCAGGTCGGTCACCAGGCTGTCGGCGATCTTCTGTGCTCCGCCCCGCGGGTACATCCACCCGTCTGCGTGACCCTCGGCTGCGAGCAGCAGCCCGGCCGCAGCTCCGGCGAGGGTCGGCAGCGGCGTCGGCGGGTGTGCGAGCACGCCGGCGATGAGCGCGGCCGCCTCCTCGGTGCGGAACGTCCTCTTCGCGAGTGCTGTGCCCTGATCGAGCATCCGCAGAGCGAACCGGAGCGCGGTGAGCGGATCGCGCGGAACACGGAGCATCTGATTGCCCGTGAAATCCACGACCCCCTCGACGTGTGTGCTGAGGGGGCGGAGCAGTGCCAGCCACGCCCGTTCGTCGACACCGAGACCGGCTGCAGTGCGTTCGATGTCGCGCCAGGCGATTCCGGCTCTGCCGTCGTCGAGCGGGTGGGCGTAGGAGATGTCCGGATATATCCAGTCGACGCGGTCGGCGAGACCGAACGCCTGGAAGAACGGGGAGGTGAGTGCCGAGGGGAGCACGGCTGCGCAGACGTCGTGCAGGAACCCGGGGATCGTGGATTCGATCGTGCGCAGCCCGCCGCCGATCGTCTCGGCCGCCTCGAGGACGCGCACCTCGTACCCGGCGCGGGCGAGTGCGACCGCGGCCGCGAGGCCGTTCGGTCCGGAGCCGATGATCGTCGCGCGTGCCATGGGGCCAGTCTTCCATGCCTGAGCGTGAGATCCTTGAAGAGATGAATGAAGTTCAGGGCCCGACCCCCACAGGCACCTCCCGTCCGTACCGAACCCTCGCGGAGGCGCTGCGCGCGCACCGCATCGCCGTCGAGAACCATGAGTTCATCACGGCGATCACGGATGCCGTCGGCATCTCGTCGTACATCGACCGTGGCCGCTACATCGAGGCGATCCGTCGCGGCGAGGGCGCGGCCCTGCACATCGGCAAGACCTACACGAACGGCTTCTCAGAGGACGAAGTCGTGGTCGTCGGCTCCACGCCTCTGCGTCTGCGGCCCAGCGAAGGCCGCGCCCCCTACTTCTATGTGACGCATCCGAGCGAGTTCCGACCGCTCGCGCCCGTGAAGGTCAAGCGGTCGACGACGCCCAGAGCGGCCGCAGCGCCGAAGGCCGAGCGCGCGACCAAGACGGAAGAGCGCGACTACGGCGTGTGTGACGTCTGCTTCATGGTGAAGACGCCCGCTGGCGGCTGCGGCTGCGACTGATCACGCGCCCCGCACCGGCACGCCGGTGAGCTCCTCGGAGACCCGGCAGATGCGGGCGGCGGCCTCGTCGTCGCGCAGTCGCGAGTAGAGCTTCTGCGGCCCCGGCCGGCCACCCAGGTGGAGGAGGCCGGACGGACCGTAGAAGCCTCCGCCGACGGCGTCCGGAGACGTCGCGGCGTACAGGGCCGGCAGCCCCGCCGTGTCGGCTGTGCCGAGAAGGATGCCGCGGCGAGACAGCGCCTCGATCACCCGGCGCGCGGGGGTCTGGGTCGACCGTCCCAACTCGGGTTGCGCGGCCAGCAGGTTGGTCGGCGCGACCCCGGGGTGCGAGAGCAGGCTCCGAATTCCCCAGCCCTCGGCCCTGCTCCGACGGTCGAGTTCGAGACCGAAGAGCCCCATGGCGATCTTCGACTGGCTGTAGGCGCGCATGCCGCTGTACGTGCGCTCCCACTGCAGGTCATCCCACTCGATCGCTCCGCTGTCGGCGGAGACGCTGATCTGCGAGACGACGCGCGCCCCGCCCTCGACGAGAAGCGGCAGCAGCCCGGCCACCAGGGCGAAGTGTCCGAGGTGGTTCGCTCCGAATTGCAGCTCGAATCCGTCCGAGGTCGTGCGCCGGGATGGCGGGGTCATCACTCCCGCGTTGTTGATGAGGATGCTGATGGGCATGCCCTCCTGGCGCAGAGTCGCAGCGAGTGCGGCGACCGACTCGAGAGAGGCGAGGTCGAGGTCCCGCAGCGACAGCGACGCGTCGGGCACCGTGCGACGGATCCGTGCGATCGCCGCGTCGCCCTTCTCGCGGTTGCGCACCGGCAGGATGACCTCCGCGCCTGCGGCGGCGAGCCGGCTCGCGATGCCGAGTCCGATCCCGTCGCTGGCTCCGGTGACCACTGCTCGGACACCGTGCTGCGCCGGGATGATCAGGTCTGTGTTCTTCCGTGGCATATCAGCCCCTTCTCTGTCGACGTCGATGCTCTCGCGGCGGAGCGGCGGGCATCCAGGGATCGTCGATCCGTGGATCGCTCATCGCTCGGCTGGTACAACGGAGTGGACGAGGGGAAGTGGCGGATGGCGATCGACAGACGTGGGCTCGCGGAGTTCCTGCGCGGACGACGCGCGGCGCTGCAGCCGGAAGACGTCGGCCTGGCCCGTGGGGAGCGTCGCCGCACGAGCGGACTCCGCCGGGAGGAGGCGGCCGCGCTCAGCCACATGTCGACCGACTACTACGCGCGACTCGAACAGGAGAGAGGGCCGCAGCCGTCGGACCAGATGGTCGCCGCGATAGCCCAGGGGCTGCACCTCTCGCTGGCGGAGCGGGATCATCTCTTCGTGCTCGCGGGCCACACCCCGCCGCCGCGCGGCGCCGAGAGCGACCATGTGAGCCCCGGGATGCTGCGGATCTTCGATCGACTGCACGACACGCCTGCCGAGGTGGTCACCGAACTGGGGGAGACTCTGCGGCAGAGCGCGCTCGGCATCGCCCTGGTGGGCGATCTGACCCGTCTGCAGGGTCCTGAACGCAGCATCGGATACCGGTGGTTCACCGACCCCGCGGCGCGGCGACGATACGACCCGGAGGACCACGCATTCCTCTCCCGGCTGTGGGTGTCCGGTCTGCGAGAGGTCGCCACGCTGCGGGGCCCGGGTTCGCGTGCCGCGCGCTACGTGGACCTTCTGCTCCCTCGGAGCGAGGAGTTCGCACTGCTCTGGGAGCGGCACGAGGTCGGTCTGCGACCGCCGCTCACCAAGCGGTTCATCCACCCCGAGCTCGGCCGTCTGGATCTGTCCTGCCAGACGCTCGTCGACCCCGAGCAGTCGCACGCGCTTCTCGTCTACACGGCTGCGCCGGGCACCGAGAGCCAGGAGAAGCTGCGGCTGCTCTCGGTCATCGGCGGTCAGACGTTCGATCCGGAATCCGCGGCGGTCGCGGTCGCCGAGCACCCCGAACCCTGATCGCCGGACCGGACCGGATCACGCGAAGGCGCTCATCCCGGTGATGTCCCGGCCGAGCAGCAGGGCCTGCACGCTCTCGGTGCCCTCGTAGGTGTGGATCGCCTCGATGTCGGCCATGTGCTGCATCACCCCGTTCTCGAGCAGGATGCCGTTGCCGCCGAGGAGGTCGCGCGCGACGGATGCCACGCGTCGAGCCGCCCGGGTGTTGTGGAACTTCGCGAGCGAGGCCTGGGTCGGGCGCAGCTCGCCCGCGGACTCGAGGTCCGCGAGGCGACGACAGTACAGCTGCATCGCGGTGAGGTCCTCGAGCATGTGCGTGAGCCGCTCCTGCACCATCTGGAACTTGGCGAGCGGCTTGCCGAACTGGATGCGCTGCGTCGAGTACGCCAACGCCGCTTCGTAGCAGGCCGTCGCGTGGCCGAGAGCCGACCAGGCGACGCCCGAGCGGGTCGCGTAGAGCACGATCGAGGCATCCTTGAAGCTCTTCGTCCCGGGAAGCACGGAGTCGAGCGGCACCCGCACGTCGTCGAGCACGATGTGCGCCTGGTGGATGGCGCGCAGCGAGGCCTTGCCGCGGATAGGGGTTCCGGAGTATCCGGGGGTGTCCTGTTCGACCAGGAAGCACCGGACGGCGCCGTGCTCGGGAGCGCTCTCGTCGTCGACGCGCGCCCAGACGAAGGTGATGCCGCCCGAGGCGCCGTTGCCGATCCACTTCTTCGCACCGCGGATGA
The DNA here is from genome assembly GCF_040684875.1 of Microbacterium sp. NPDC089320. Classification (NCBI taxonomy): domain Bacteria; kingdom Bacillati; phylum Actinomycetota; class Actinomycetes; order Micrococcales; family Microbacteriaceae; genus Microbacterium; species Microbacterium sp. NPDC089320. The sequence continues at coordinate 288,429 of NZ_JBFBGY010000003.1, read as the reverse complement.
CCCATTCGTCGCCGTCGCGACGAGCGACGGTCTCGAGAGACACCGAGTCCGACCCGTGGTCGGGCTCGGTGAGGGCGAAGGAGCCGAAGACCGAGCCGTCGGCGAGCCGGGTTAGCCATCTCTCCTGCTGCGCGGGGGACCCGAAGAGTGCCAGGGTGCGCAGGGCGAGTCCGCCCTGGACGGCGAGCACGGTGCCGAGCGAGCCGTCGCCGCGCGAGATCTCCATGTTCACCAGTCCGGCTGCGAGAGGAGAGAGCCGGGTGAGGGAGGGATGCACGATGCCATCGACGACGAGGTCCATCTCGCCCATGCGGCGGGCGGCGGCCAGCGGATACTCCGCACGATCCCACGCCTCGACCATCTGTGGTCCGACCTCGTCGATGTAGGCCTTGGCGCGATCCCAGGCCGAGCGGTCGGCGTCAGGGATGTCGGCGAAGACGGCGTAATAGTCGGTGTCCTGTCGCCCGGTGATGTCGTACGACGAGACGCGCTCGCCGGGCAGGGGGGAGGCTGCGGTGCTCATGGTGACTCCTTCGTGACACCAGGTATCGTACTCCGTGAAACTCGGTTTCACGACCTGGGCGAAGGGCTCGGTGCTCAGTCGAGCTGCGTGCGCAGGCGCCGGGTGACCTCGGCCATCGGCATCGAACGCGGGAAGACGGCCACCACCACGTCATCCGGAGCCTCGGTCGCCGCCTCCGAGGGCACCCCGTAGCGGCGTCGCACGTCGGCGAGCGCAGTCTGCAGAGTCGACAGCGGCACCTTCTTCTTGCCGCGCAGCAGCTGGCGCAGCACGTGGTTGTGCACGGCTGTCACGAGAGCGGAGAACCCGACGGCGTCCAGGGGATCGACGCCGGGGAGGGAGCTGCGCAGATAGTCGTCGAACAGCCGCTCGTAGCGGAACACGGTGATGATCTCGCGCTCACGGAGCACCGGCACCTGGCGCACGATCTGATAGCGGCGACGCGCGAGCTCGGGATCGTGCGCGAAGTGCGCGAAGACCGACTCGGATGCCGCGCACACCGCACCCCACGGGTCGTCGTGTCCCTCGGCGAGGAAGGTCCGCAGTTGCTCGAGCAGCACTTCGTGGTCGGCGAAGACGACGTCCTCCTTGCCGCCGAACTGGCGGAAGAACGTCGAGCGCGAGACGCCTGCGGCCTTCGCGATCTGCTCGACGGAGGTCTGGTCGAAGCCCTGTGACGCGAAGAGCTCGAGTGCAGCGGCCACGACGCCGGTGCGCAGTTCTGCGGATTCGTGCATGGGACGAGCCTAGACCCGTCGACGGCGTCGGCCACCGTCGTCTCCGGGACCGGCGCAGGATGCGGTCACGCCGGCGAGCGGACCCCGCTGATGCGGTTCCAGATCTCCACTCGGCGAGTGAAATCGGAGAGCGCATCGGACTCCTCCGCGAAGGTGCGGAGCGAACCCGCGATGGGCTGGGCGCGTTCATCGTGGATCCAGGTCTGGAACCCGTCCCTGCCGAAGGCCAGGACGATGACGTTCGGCTTGCCGCGCGGGTCCTCGAACAGCGAGTACCCGGCAAGGCCGCGCGCGCGCAGGTCGGCGATCACGGTGTCACGGTTCATGAGGGTCCTCCCGGGACGCTCAGCTCGCGGATGAGGCCGAGTCGCAGATAGAACGTCAACGGCAGAGGCAGCACGAGCTGCGTGGCCCCGCCGGGCTCGCCGAAAGCCGGAGCCACCCTGCCGCTGTAGATGGGCTCGTCCCAGCGGTAGTAGCCGATCTCCACGAGATCCTCGAGGTCGCGGCGAAGCGCGGAATCGTCGGAGCGCTCGTAGGCGGCGCGAACGTGGGCGCAGTCGCCGATGACGGCGAACTGGTGATAGGCCGACGGGTTCTCGACCCAGGGAAGGGAGCGCTCGGCATACGGGGCGGGCTGCCCGTTCTCGACGAGGTACACGTACCGGGTGTTCACCGGCCCGTACATGTCCCACACCTCGGCGCCTGCGGGCACCGGCTCACGAGTGAGGGCGCGGCCGTCGGGGCCGATCCACAGCTCGGTCATGCGGAGTCTCCGATCCGTCGCACTGCCTGGGAGTTCCCCGCCCTGTGCCGGCGCGCGATCTTGAGGAAGAGATCCAGTGCCTCCGCCTCCGAGCTGAAGTGGAGCGGGTCGTGGAACGTCTCGCCGCGCTCGTCGGTCTCCCACACGATCCAGCCGTCGCCGTCGCGGTCGATCCACGCAGCGGACTGGGGGCGACCGGTTCGGCCGAACCAGTTCGCGGTCGCTGTGAGCTGCTCGTCTCGGATGATGCGCTGTACGTCGTCGGCGGTCAGGTCGGTCATGGGATCTCCTTGAGCAGGCCGAGCGCGATCAGCTGCTCGGCGGTCAGCGGAAGCTGCACCTGCACGCCGCCTCCGGTCGATCCGAACCCGCGCGCGATATCTCCCTGGTACCCCTGCGAGCCGAGGTACTCGGGCTTGAGCCCGCCGGCGAGGAGCTCGTCCTTGACGTGCTGAGGGGCGCTGTCATACGCGCCGCGGAGGTCGGACATGTCGCCGATCACTTCGTAGCGGTGGTAGTGCGCGGGGTTCTCGACGTAGGGGAGGGAACGTTGGTCATAGGTGTAAGGCCCGGCCTCTGGAATGGGTGACGTGTACCGGCCATCGGGAGGACCATAACGGTCGAGCACGTCCCCGGGCTGCGGCGTGTGGGGAGTCTTGATCGGATCGCCGTTCGTGTCGAGGACGTACCCGCCGCGCGGGACCTGGTCCCAGTCGATGTTCCCGTCGGGCTGGAGGACTTCCGGCCCCTTCGGGATCTGGACGTCGGGCGGGAGCGTGCCGTTGTTCGCGAAGTCGTCGGCGTACTCCGGATAGTTGGCCTCGAGGTACGTGTGGAGCTGCGCGTCGGTGAGCGTGCTCTGGTCGCGCACGCTGGGGCCGGGCGACGAGGGCCCGTCGGGCGCAGTACCGTCCGGAGTCGTGCCGTCCGGACCGTGAGGCGTCGTGCCGGGGGCGTGCGGTGTTCCCGGACTCGACGGCGCGTTCCCGCCGGGGCCTCGCGAGAAGAGGTCTCCGAGACGCTGGAAGAGCGCCTTGAGTTCGTCGAGGTGCTTGGCGAGGGCCGTGACGGCGTCGACGAGCTTGAGCACCGTGCCGGAGATGCGAGCGGTCATCGCCGAGACGCGGCTCGTCGCCTGGGCGATGACATACGGGGTGGCCGTGCCGAGCGAGACGACGAGCGTGCTCGCATACGAGATCAGCGAGCCCACGAGCTGCGAGAGCGTGTCGCGCACGAGCTCGTGGACGACCTGCACGAGCATGGATGCCGCTTCCATGCCCGTCTTCATGCCGCCCGCCCACGAGGCCGCGGCCGAGATGTGGGCCGCGACGTCGGCCTGAAGCCGGAGATACGCCTCGATCGCCTCGCCGGACATCGAACTGACGTCGGCGAGCCGCGCATCGAGCGTCTGGCCGGCCTGCTGCAGATGCTGGGCGATGTTGCCCCAGGTCGCGGCGAATCCGGCGACCTCCCCGGCGTCGCCGGTCAGGTCGTTGAGCCAGCCCTTGAGCGGCTCGAGATGATCCATGAGCCAGCCGAGCCCCGCCGCGATCAGCGATCCGAGCGGATCCATCGCCGTCGCGACGGTGTTCGCGAGCGCGGAGAACGATGCGAGCCCCCCGGCCACCCAGTCACCGCTCTCGATGGCGTTGACGAGCTCATAGCCGTCTTCGAGCAGTCCGGCGCCGCTGAACGGCGTGGTCGGATCGATCGGGCCCGCCACCAGCGGGTTCGGCGGAGTCACCGGACGCCGCCCTCGACCGATGCCATCAGGCCGTTGATCGTGTCGAGATGCCGCTGCTCGCCCTCGTCGAAGTCATCGGCGAGGCCCTTGAGCTGCTCTTCGGACTGCTCGAGCATGGTCGCCGCGGCGGAGATCGTGCTCGTGGCGATCGACGAGACGATCTGCGCGGGCGGCACGAGGAACGCGCACATCACGCCGAACGCCCCGCCGCCGACGTTCATCGACCCGGCGGCGTTCTCGGCGAGCCTCACATCGGACGCCACCTGGCCCACGCGCTGCGCATGCATGCGAACCGTCTCGGTGTCGACGGCGATGAGCTCCGCCATCAGCGGTACTCGATCCGAGCCTGGCCGTCCTGACTGGGGTCGGGGAGCTGCGCGATCTCCTCGCGCAGGTGCTCGACGGCCGCGTCCTCGGCACCGAACGCCTCGGCGGCGATCTCGACGGCCCGCGCACCGGCCGCGCGCTGCGCATCACCGGCGAGCGCGACGATCAGTTCGCCCAGGGCGGCGGGGGAGCGGTCGAATGCGGCATCCGTCAGTGCGACTGCGGCGAGGCGGCCGGAGGAATCGACGGTGACCGCCACATCGCGACTCGGCGATGTCGCCCGCTCGCGCACGGCAGCGATGTCGTCGCGCACCTGCTCGGCCTGCGCCGCGCGGCGCTCCGCGTCCCTCACCTGCTGCTCGATGCGGGCCCGTGTCGCCATCGGATCCGACCAGTCGAACGTGTCCGTCATCGTCTCCCCCTGATTCAACGCACAAGAATGCTACCGGACGGTGTCGGGTCGTCGCCCGGCGCACTCCGGGCGTGGGCTTTCAGGCGGCGGTAGTAGGCTGGGGGATTGATCGATGTCTCGACATCGAGAGAATTCCAGGCCGCAGCCCAGTGAAGGAAGCACAGTGGATCTGTACGAGTACCAGGCACGAGACGTTTTCGAGAAGTACGGAGTGCCGGTCCTCGCCGGCATCGTCGCCGACACTCCTGAGGAGGTGAAGGCAGCCGCTGAGAAGATCGGCGGCGTCGTCGTCGTCAAGGCCCAGGTCAAGACCGGTGGTCGCGGCAAGGCCGGCGGCGTCAAGGTCGCCAAGACCCCCGACGAGGCATACGAGGCGGCCAAGGCCATCCTCGGTCTCGACATCAAGGGCCACGTCGTCAAGCGCGTCATGGTCGCGCAGGGCGCCCGCATCGCCGAGGAGTTCTACTTCTCCGTGCTGCTCGACCGCGCCAACCGCTCGTACCTGAGCCTCTGCTCGGTCGAGGGCGGCATGGAGATCGAGGAGCTCGCCGTCGAGCGTCCAGAGGCGCTCGCGCGCGTCGAGGTCAACCCGCTCACCGGCATCGACAAGCAGAAGGCCGTCGAGATCGCTCGCGCCGCCAACTTCCCCGAGGACCTCGTCGAGAAGGTCTCCGACGTCTTCGTCAAGCTGTTCGACGTCTACAAGGGCGAGGACGCGACCCTCGTCGAGGTCAACCCGCTCGTGCGCACCGAAGAGGGCGACATCATCGCGCTCGACGGCAAGGTCACGCTCGACGACAACGCCTCCGAGATCCGCCACCCCGAGCACGAGGCGCTCGAGGACAAGGACGCGGCCGACCCGCTCGAGGCCAAGGCCAAGCAGAGCGGTCTCAACTACGTCAAGCTCGACGGCGAGGTCGGCATCATCGGCAACGGCGCAGGACTCGTCATGTCGACGCTCGACGTGGTCGCCTACGCCGGTGAGAACCACAACGGCGTCAAGCCCGCGAACTTCCTCGACATCGGCGGTGGCGCATCGGCAGAGGTCATGGCCGCCGGCCTCGACGTCATCCTGGGCGACCCGCAGGTCAAGAGCGTGTTCGTGAACGTCTTCGGCGGCATCACGGCGTGCGACGCCGTCGCCAACGGCATCAAGGGCGCCCTCGAGACGCTGGGCTCCACGGCCTCCAAGCCGCTGGTCGTGCGCCTCGACGGCAACCGCGTCGACGAGGGTCGTGCGATCCTCGCCGAGTACGCGCACCCGCTCGTCACGCTCACCAGCACCATGGACGAAGGCGCCGACAAGGCCGCCGAACTCGCCAACGCCTGATCGCAGAGAGACACAAGGACTAGAGAAATGTCGATCTACCTCAACAAGGATTCCAAGGTCATCGTCCAGGGCATCACCGGCGGCGAGGGCACCAAGCACACGGCGCTCATGCTCAAGGCCGGTACCCAGGTCGTCGGCGGTGTGAACGCGCGCAAGGCCGGCACCACGGTCTCGCACACCGACAAGGACGGCAACGCCGTCGAGCTCCCCGTCTTCGGCTCGGTCGCCGAGGCCATGAAGGAGACCGGCGCCGACGTGTCGATCGCCTTCGTCCCCGGTGCGTTCACGAAGGACGCGATGATCGAGGCCATCGACGCCGAGATCCCGCTGCTCGTCGTCATCACCGAGGGCGTCCCCGTCGGCGACTCGGCCGAGGCCTGGGCCTACGCCCAGAGCAAGGGCAACACGACCCGCATCATCGGACCGAACTGCCCCGGCATCATCACCCCCGGTGAGGCGCTCGTCGGCATCACGCCGGCGAACATCACCGGCAAGGGACCGATCGGCCTCGTGTCGAAGTCGGGCACCCTGACCTACCAGATGATGTTCGAGCTGCGCGACCTGGGCTTCTCGACCGCCATCGGCATCGGCGGCGACCCCGTGATCGGCACGACGCACATCGATGCGCTCGCCGCGTTCGAGGCCGACCCCGAGACCAAGGCGATCGTGATGATCGGTGAGATCGGCGGCGACGCCGAGGAGCGCGCGGCCGACTACATCAAGGCGCACGTCACCAAGCCGGTCGTCGGCTACGTCGCGGGCTTCACGGCTCCCGAGGGCAAGACCATGGGCCACGCCGGTGCCATCGTCTCGGGCTCCGCGGGCACCGCTCAGGCGAAGAAGGAGGCCCTCGAGGCCGCCGGAGTCAAGGTCGGCAAGACGCCGTCCGAGACCGCCGCGCTCATGCGTGAGATCGTCGAGTCGCTCTAAGCGCTAGACTGCAGGAGAAGGCCCTGGGCTCCACCCCAGGGCCTTCTTCTATGCCCGCGCAGGGTCGCTGTCGAGTCGCTCCCACATCGCCGCCACGTGGCGTGCATCCGTTCCGCAGCATCCGCCGATGACGCGCACCGCAGGCAGGCGCTCGACGAGCTCGCACACGCGGTCGGCCAGCTCGGCGGGGTCGCCGTCGTCGAGGACCTCCGACTCGTCGAGCTCGGCGTGCGACTGGCGGGAGGCGTTGGGACGGATGCCGACGATCCGCCGAGCCGTCTCGGCATCCACAGCCCGGTCGAAGTGATCCGGGTGCGCGCAGTTGAGGAAGTACCCGTCCGGGGCGTCGGCCTCATCGACCTCGGAGATCGTCTCGGCGAGAGTACGACCCGTCGCGAGCATGCCGTCCGTCTCGACGGTGAACCCGATCTCGACCTCCACGCGGTTCTCCCGCGCTGCACGAACGATTCCGCGCGCCTCCGCCGCGTCGTTGAGCGTGTACGCCGCGATGAGATCTGCGCCTGCGTCGGCGAGGGCGCGCACCTGGTCGCGGTGATAGCGGTAGGCGTCTTCGGGCCCGGTCTGAGGATCCCACGCGCCCGGGCGATAGCCGTCTCCTCGGGGGCCGAGCATCCCCACGATCCGCACCGCAGGAAGACCGGACTCGGCAGCGATCTGCTGCAGCAGCGTGACCGCGTCGATGTTGACCCGGCGCAGCGCGTCGGCGTCGTACCCGAGCCTGGCACCCCAGTCGGCGCTGGCGCGCCAGGTCGGCGTCTCGAGCCGCAGCGGAGCATCGTTCGCACGGGCGATCTCGACATACCCGAGGTAGTACTGCCGCAGCAGTCGGCGGCCGTCATCGTCGTCGACCAGCACGAAGGCGGCGAAGTCCGGAAGGGCGACGCCGTGATGGAAGATCAGGTCGGTCTCCAGACCGCCGTCGGTGACGGATCGGACAGGAGCGGTGGTTTCTGACGCGGACATCTGAGCCTGCTCTCCTCGAGTGCTTCCGGTCTAGCACTGAGCCACCAGCGGCGCCATGGGTTCACACACGGCAGAGGGGCGGATGCCGCAGCATCCGCCCCTCGCATGTCGCGTGCGCTCAGGCGACGCCGAACGCGGCCTCGATGGGACCGCGGGCGAAGAACACGACGAAGCCGATCGCGACCACCCAGAGCAGGGGGCTGATCTTCTTCGCCTTGCCCGAGAACGCCTGCACGAGCACCCAGCTGACGAAGCCCGCACCGATGCCGTTGGCGATCGAGTAGGTCAGGGGCATCACGGTGACCGTGAGGAAGACCGGCAGCAGGATGCTGAACTCGGTGAGGTCGATGTACTTGATCTGCGCCATCATCATGGCGCCGACGATCACCAGCGCCGCGGCGGCGATCTCGGTGGGCACGATCGAGGTGAGCGGGGTCAGGAACATCGCCAGCAGGAACATGCCGCCGGTGATGAGGTTCGCGAAACCGGTGCGCGCGCCCTCGCCGATCCCGGCGCCGGACTCGATGAACACGGTGCTCGACGACGAGGAGGTGCCACCGCCGACGATCGCGCCGACACCCTCGACGACCAGCGCCGACTTGATGCGGGGGAAGTCGCCGTTCTCGTTCGCGAGATCCGCCTCCTTGGCGAGTCCCGTCATCGTGCCCATCGCGTCGAAGAAGTTCGAGAAGACGAGGGTGAACACGATCATCACGATCGCCACCAGGCTGACCTTGCTGAAGTCGAAGCCGAAGTCCACGGCGCCGACCAGGCTCAGATCGGGCAGGCTGAACGGCGCGCCGGTGAGGGTCGGAACCGTGAGGCCCCAGCCGCCCGCGTTGTCTTCGGATGCTGCTCCGAGGTGCCAGATGGCCTCGACGATCACCGCGAGGACCGTGCCCGAGACGAGGCCGATGAGCAGCCCGCCCTTGACCTTGCGGGCGACCAGGATGCCGGTGAGGATGAGCGTGACGATGAAGAGCACGGTGGGGACGGTTGCGACCGAGCCCCCGACTCCGAGACCGACCGGCGGGGATGCGCTGCCCGTGGCGGTGACGAATCCGGAGTTCACGAAGCCGATGAAGGCGATGAACAGGCCGATTCCGACCGTGATCGCGATCTTCAGCTGGAACGGGACGGCGTCGAAGATCATCTTCCGAAGGCCGGTGGCGGCGAGCAGCACGATCACGAGACCGTTGATCATCACGAGCGCCATCGCTTCGGGCCAGGTCACCTGACCGACGACGGAGAACGCGACGAACGCATTGATGCCGAGGCCGGCGGCGAAGCCGAAGGGCAGGCGGGTGATCAGGCCGAACAGGATCGTCATCACGCCGGCGGTCAGCGCGGTCGCGGCGCCGACGGCGCTGAACTCGAGGGTGTTGCCGGCCACGTCGGCCGAGCCGGACAAGATGATCGGGTTGAGGATCACGATGTAGGCCATCGTGACGAAGGTCACCAGACCCCCTCGGATCTCGGTGCCGATCGTGGATCCGCGCTTGCTGATCTCGAAGAAGCGGTCGAGGGCGTTCGTGGGTCGGGCCTCTGAGCGGGTGGGGGATGGGGCAGTTGTCATCGGGAAACCTCCGCAGGAGACGATATCGTGTCGCCGGAGTCGCGCGCGCCCCCAGGGGACGACAGGGTTCTCGTCGTAGTCTCGATTCGATATGCAACGCCTCCTCGTCGCGCTTCTCGCCGCCTTCGATGCCGCAATCGCCGCGGCGGTCGGTCTCGTGGTGCTGCTGGCGCCGCTCACGCTCCTCTGGACGCTCTCCTTCGGCGTCACGGCCGACTGGGGAGCCCTCTGGCCGCTCACCGGCACCCTGTGGCAGTTCGGCCACGGCGTGCCGATGAGCATCGATGTGTCGACCGAGGTGCTCCGCACGACCGGCATCGCGCCGTCGGCCGCCGCCTTCACCCTTTCGGTGACCCCGCTCGCGTTCCTGATCTTCACCCTGCTCTTCGCCGCACGCTCCGGAGCCCGGGCTGCACGGGCCGGGGCGTGGCTCCTCGGCTCGCTCGCCGGCGCGCTCACGTTCGCAGCGATCGCGACCGGCGTCGCGGTGACCGCGCGTCTCGGCGCCGCCGAGACCCCGATGGTGGAGGCGATCCTGCTTCCGACAGCCGTCTATCTGGTCGGCGCGGTGTGCGGTGCCGTGCGCATCGTCTGGGAGGACGGCGACGGCGGCCTGCTCGATCGCGTCCACGACGTCGTCGACTCCCGGGGCGACTGGGGCCCTGTTCCGAGTGCAGCCGTGCGTGGAGCGGCCTTCGCCGTCGTCGGGATCATCGCGGTCTCGGCGGTGGCCGTGGCTGTGCTCACTGCGGCCCGTGGCGGGGAGATGGTGGCTCTGTTCCAGGCGACGCGGGTCGATGTGCTCGGCGCTGCGGTGATCACGCTCGGCCACCTCGCGTATCTGCCCACGATCATCATCTGGGCGGCATCCTGGCTCGCCGGGCCCGGTTTCGCGGTCGGAGTCGGTACGGCGGTGTCGCCGGCGGGCACGCAGCTCGGTGTGGTCCCCGGAATCCCGGTGCTCGGCCTTCTTCCCGAGAGCACCTCGATGTGGATGCTCATCGTGATCATCCTCCCGATCGGCGCCGGGGCTTTCGCCGGATGGGCGGTGCGCTCGCGCCTCGTGTGGGAAGGCACCCCTCTCGGTCTCGCCCCTCGTGCGACGATCGCCGTGGGCATCGGCGTGCTCACCGCCGCCACTGCGGCCGTCGCCGCGCTGTTCGCCGGAGGGTCGATGGGTCCGGGGCGGCTCGCCGAGGCCGGCCCCTCGCCGCTGCCGTTCGCCCTCGCACTGGGCGGTGAGGTCCTGCTCGGCGCGGCGATCATGCTCCTGTCGCCCCGCAACCGGGACGAGCTCGCGGAAGAGCGCACCGACCGATGGGTCGCCGAGATGACGGCGACCGACACGGCGTCGGATCGACGACCGGATCAGACCGGCGCGCCGGTCGGGTGGTCTGAGGCGGCATCCGAGAACGACACCGCGCCGCTCGATGACGTGGGCGGATTCCGGCTTCCCCGGCGCGACCCCCGGGGTCCGGTCGGCTGACACGCGGCTCAGGCCCCTCCGCCGGCCCCGGTAGACTGAGGCCGTGCTCACGGTCGCCGTTCTCATCTCGGGCACCGGCTCGAACCTTCGCGCCCTCCTCGAGGCTGCTCGTCACCCCGATTTCCCCGCGCGGGTCGTGGTCGTCGGCGCCGACCGCGAAGCCGACGGCCTCGCTCACGCCGAGGAGTTCGGCATCCCGAGTTTCACGGTGCCCTGGCACGAACACGAGTCGCGGGAAGCCTGGGGTGAGGAGCTCGGTCGTCAGCTCGCCGTGTGGAACGCGGATCTCGTCGTTCTCAGCGGCCTCATGCGTCTGCTCCCCGCCGCGCTCGTCGCAGACCTGTCGCCGCGACTGATCAACACGCATCCCGCATACCTGCCCGAGTTCCCCGGGGCGCACGGAGTGCGCGATGCGCTCGCCGCGGGCGTCTCGGAGACCGGTGCGAGCGTGATCGTCGTCGACGACGGGGTCGACACCGGGCCGATCCTCGCGCAGGAGCGGGTGCCGGTCCTCGACGGCGACACGGAGCACAGCCTCCATGAGCGCATCAAGCCCGTCGAACGCCGACTTCTCATCGACGTGGTGCGCCGCATCGCGACCGGTGAGCTCTCGCTGACCGCAGCATCCTGAACCGATCCACGCACGCCACTCTCGCACGAAGGAGCCCATCATGGCCGGCCCCCGCCACGACCCCTCGCTGTACCGCGATCGCGACACCGTCCCGGTGCGCCGCGCACTCGTCTCGGTGAGTGACAAGTCGGGTCTGCTCGACCTCGCCGCCGCTCTCGCCGCCGCCGGCGTGCAGATCGTCTCGACGGGCTCGACGGCCTCCACGATCCGCGAAGCAGGCTTCGAGGTGACCGATGTCGCGGCCGTCACCGGCGTCGCCGAGATGCTCGACGGCCGCGTGAAGACCCTGCACCCCAAGATCCACGGCGGTCTGCTCGCCGACCTGCGCCTCGAGGACCACGAACGTCAGCTCGCGGATCTCGACATCGAGCCGTTCGAGCTCGTCGTGGTGAACCTGTATCCCTTCGTCGAGACGGTCGCCTCCGGTGCCGAGGGTGACGACGTGGTCGAGCAGATCGACATCGGCGGCCCGGCCATGGTGCGCGCCGCAGCCAAGAACCACGCGAACGTCGCGATCGTCGTCTCGCCGCAGTCGTACCCGGCCATCATCAGCGCCATCGAGAACGGCGGCACTACGCTGACGCAGCGCCGCGAGCTCGCGGCCCGCGCCTTCGCCCACACGGCCGCCTACGACACCGCGGTGGCCTCGTGGTTCGCGGAGGGCACGCTCGGCGAGGGCGAAGACCTGCCGACGCACCTGACGATCCAGGCTGAGCTGCTGGCGACGCTGCGCTACGGCGAGAACTCGCACCAGCGCGGCGCGATCTACACCCGGGTCGGTGGCCACGGCATCGCGCAGGCGACGCAGCTGCAGGGCAAGGAGATGTCGTACAACAACTACGTCGACGCGGATGCCGCGCTGCGCGCCGCGTACGACATGGTCAAGCCGGCCGTCGCCATCATCAAGCACGCGAACCCGTGCGGGATCGCCACCACGGCCCCCAACGCCCTCGACCCCATCGCGAGCGCTCACATCCGCGCGCACGAGTGCGACCCGGTGTCGGCATACGGGGGAGTGATCGCCGCGAACGGCACCGTCACCCTCAAGATGGCCGAGAACCTGAAGGACATCTTCACCGAGGTCATCGTCGCGCCGTCGTTCGAGCCGGCCGCGCTCGAGGTCTTCAAGGCGAAGAAGAACCTGCGTCTGCTGCAGCTGCCCGAGGACTGGCAGCAGGAGCGCATGGACGTGCGGCTCGTCTCGGGTGGCCTGCTGCTGCAGGACGCAGACCGATTCCCCGACGACATCGTCTCGGTCGCGAAGAACTGGGAGCTCGTCTCGGGTGAGCGTCCGAGCGACGAGGAGATGGAGAACCTCATCTTCGCGTGGAAGGCCTGCCGCGCCGTCAAGTCGAACGCGATCGTGCTCGCGAAGGACAACGCCACGGTCGGCGTGGGCATGGGACAGGTCAACCGCGTCGACTCGTGCCGCCTCGCGGTCGAGCGCGCCGGTGATCGTGCAGCCGGTTCCGTCGCGGCCTCGGACGCCTTCTTCCCGTTCGCCGACGGTGCGCAGGTGCTCATCGACGCGGGCGTCACCGCGATCGTGCAGCCCGGCGGATCGGTGCGCGACGAGGAAGTGGTGGACGCCGCACGCAAGGCGGGCGTCACCATGTTCTTCACCGGAGAGCGTCACTTCTTCCACTGAGAACGGTCGGCCCTGAGGCCGACGCAGCACGAAGGCCCCTCGCGCGGATCTCGGCGCGAGGGGCTTCGTGCTGTGCGAGCGGCGCACGGATGAGGCTCCACAGCGATGTCCGATTTCCGCCAGCCGATGTCCGCGGTGCGTGACAGAGTGGGGACATGAGCTTCCCCCTGACCGACTTCGACGAGCGATACCGCGCGATCAGCGCGCGTGACACGCGCTTCGACGGGCAGTTCGTGACCGCGGTGCGCTCGACGGGCATCTACTGCCGACCGAGCTGCCCCGCGCGCACGCCCAAACCGCAGAACGTCACGTTTTACCCCACCAGCGCCGCTGCCCACGAGGCGGGCTTCCGCGCCTGTAAGCGCTGCCTCCCGGAGGCTGCGCCCGGTTCGCCCGCGTGGGATCTGCGCAGCGACGTCGCCGCTCGGGCCATGCGTCTCATCGCGTCCGGCGTGGTCGAGCGCGAGGGCGTCTCGGGTCTCGCCGTTCGTCTCGGATACTCGACCCGGCACCTCACCCGGTTGCTCTCCACCGAGCTCGGCGCCGGGCCGCTCGCGCTCGCGCGGGCGCACCGGGCTCACACGGCGCGGATGCTGCTCGTCGGCACCGAGATGCAGATCTCCGAGGTCGCGTTCTCGGCGGGCTTCGCGAGCATCCGCCAGTGCAACGACACGATCCGCGAGGTGTTCGGCCTGACGCCCGGAGAGCTCCGGGCCCGGCGCAAGACGGTGACACCCGCCGCTCCCGGTGCGATCGACCTCGTCCTCCCGTACCGCGGGCCGCTCGACGCGTCCGGGATCTTCCAGTGGATGGCTGCGCGCGCCGTATCAGGGGTCGAGGAGGCCGCCGCCACGTCCTTCTCCCGGCACCTGCGGATGGCGGGAGGGCCTGCGTGGTTCGAGGTGCGTCAGGACCCGACGGCGCGACTGCACCTTCGGGCGCGCGTCGCTCAGCTCGGTGACCTCGCCCCGCTGGTGTCGACCGTGCGACGGATCTTCGACCTCGACGCCGACCCACTCGCCGTCGACGAGGCGCTGAGCGCGCACCCCGAGATCGCCCCGCTGGTCGCGCGCACTCCGGGCATCCGCGTGCCAGGTTCGGCGGATCCGCACGAGATGCTGATCCGGGCGATGGTCGGTCAGCAGATCACCGTCGTCGCCGCGCGCACCGCTCTCACCGCCCTGACCGAAGCGCTGGGGGAGCGCACGGAGCAGGGGCTCCTGTTCCCGACCATGTCGGCGATAGCCGAACACGGGGCAGACGTCCTGCGCGGACCCGGAGCCCGCATCCGCGCGATCGTCGGTGCGGCCTCCGCCCTCGCCGACGGATCCCTGCGGCTCACGGTCGGCGACGACGGGGTCGAGCAGCGCGCGGCGCTGCTCGCGATGCCGGGCATCGGCCCCTGGACGGCCGACTACGTCCGGATGCGAGTGCTGGGGGACCCCGATGTGCTGCTCCCCGGCGACGTCGCTCTGCGTGCCGGGGCTGCCGCGTCGGGACTGCCGGGGGATCCCCAGCCGCTGATCGCGTGGGCCGAGCGCGCTGCCCCGTGGCGCAGCTACCTCAGTGCCCATCTCTGGCGGGCGGCTCCGGTTCGGCCGGTTCGACGGCCGAACGCGAGACAGACCGCCGCTCTTGTGAAGGAGACCACCTCATGAATGCCATCATCCAGACCATCGAGACGCCCGACGGGCCGTTCACGATCCTCACCGACGACCGTCAGCGGGTGCTCTCGTCAGGGTGGACGGCCGATCAGTCGGCGATCGTCGCCCGTCTCGCGGAGTCGGGGCGCCCCGCGGGCGTGCGCGAGGGCGAGACCGAGGCGGCGGCGGCGGCTCTCGCGTTCTACTCGGGAGACATCTCGGCGATCGACACGGTCGCGGTGACGCAGTCGGGCACGGCGCTCCAGCTCACCGGGTGGTCGGCGCTGCGGGCGATCACGCCGGGGGAGCCGCTGACCTACACCTCTTTCGCGGCTCGGCTCGGGAATCCCCGTGCGGTGCGAGCGGCCGCGTCGATCTGCGCCCGCAATGCGCCCGCTCTCTTCGTGCCGTGCCACCGCGTGCTGCGTTCGGATGGAACGCTGGGTGGTTTCGCCTGGGGCCTCGACGTAAAGGCGAGCCTGTTGGAGCGGGAGTCGGCTCGGCGGTGAGTCGGGAATCTCTCTTGCGCTCAGCTTGTTCACAGGAATAGGCTGGTGGGCTGTCGCACCGACCGGGACGACATAGCCGAGCCTGAGGAGGACACCATGACATCGATCGCCGCTGTGCAGATCGCCGCTCTCGGCTCGACCCCGGTGCGCCCGCTCCGCTAGAGCCACCTTCCGACACGCACGACCTCACCGGATGCCGGATTCCGAGAGTCCGTTGCTGCGTCCGACGCCTTCAGCAACCGCTTCCCCATACGAAACTCGTCTGAGAGACATGTCTTCCTCGCCTTCATCGCAGAACGCCTCCCCGTCCTCCTCCCTCTCCACGCCGGCCGCACTCTGGCGCCTGAAGCCCTTCGTCAAGCCCGTCATCTGGCGGCTCGCGGGAGGCGCCGCGAGTGCGCTCGTGGCCGCGATCATCGCCCTGATGATCCCCATCGTGCTCGAGCAGATCATCCGTGGCCCCGTGCAGACGGGCGCGATCGACGCCATCGCCTGGGGCGCACTGGCCGTCTTCGGTCTCGCACTGGGCGAGGCGCTCATGGTCTGGCTGCGCCGCCAGTTCGTGCTCAACCCGGCCACCCAGGTCGAGTATCAGATGCGCACCGAGCTCTACTCGCGTCTGCAGACGCTGCCGGTCTCCTTCCACGACCGCTGGCAGTCGGGGCAGCTGCTGAGCCGGATGATGCAGGACATCGGCCTGATCCGTCGCTGGCTGGCCTTCGGGCTCGTCCTGCTCGTGGTCAACGTCCTGACCATCATCATCGGCTCCGTGCTGCTGTTCCGCTGGCACTGGCTGCTCGGAGTCATCTTCATCGTCACAGCGATCCCGCTCTGGATCCGCGGCTACCTCTTCGAGAAGCGCTACGGCGCGCTGACGCGACGCAGCCAGGACCAGGCGGGCGACCTCGCCACCAGTGTCGAGGAGAGCGTGCACGGCATCCGCGTGCTCAAGGCGTTCGGTCGCGGCAAGCATGCGCTCAGCCGCTTCAGCCGCCAGGCCGAGACGCTGCGCGAGACCGAGATGAGCAAGGCCGGTGCGATCGCGTCGATCTGGTTCTGGCTCGATCTCATGCCGCAGATCGCGTTCGGCCTGAGCCTGATGTCGGGCATCTGGCTGATCTCGCAGGGCCAGATCGACGAGGCTCAGCTGTTCGCGTTCTTCGCGATGGCCGTCGTGCTGCGGTGGCCGATCGAGTCGATCGGGTTCCTGTTCTCCTTCATGCTTGACGCACGCACGGCGACCGATCGCGTGTTCGACATCTACTCCGAGACGAACAGCATCACCGACCCCGAGAACCCCGTGCACATCGCGGAGCCTCGCGGCGAGCTCGCGTTCGACGACGCGCACTTCCGCTACCAGGACGCCGGCGCCCATGAGCGCGACCTGCTCGACGGCATCGATCTCGTGCTGCGGCCGGGCGAGACCATGGCGCTCGTGGGTCTGACCGGCAGCGGCAAGACCACGCTGACCACGCTGCCCACGCGCCTCTACGACGTCACGGGTGGACGGGTGACCCTCGACGGTGTCGACGTGCGCGACCTGCCGCTCGCCGAGCTGCGTCAGCACATCGCGATGGCGTTCGAGGACGCCACGCTGTTCTCGGCTACCGTGCGCGAGAACGTGCTGCTCGGACGTGCGGATCTCGACGTGCACAGCGACGAGGCCGAACGCGTGCTGCGTGAGGCGCTCGACGTGGCTCAGGCCTCGTTCGTGGACTCGCTCCCCGAGGGCGTCGAGACCGTGATCGGCGAGGAGGGGCTCAGTCTCTCCGGCGGCCAGCGCCAGCGTCTCGCGCTGGCCAGAGCGGTCGCCGCCAAGCCGAAGGTGCTCGTGCTCGACGACCCGCTGTCTGCGCTCGATGTCGACACCGAGGCGCTCGTCGAAGAGGCGCTGCGGCACGTGCTCGCCGACACCACGGCCTTGGTGGTGGCTCACCGGCCATCGACGGTTGCTCTGGCCGACAGGGTGGCGCTGCTCGAGTCCGGTCGCGTCACCGCGGTGGGGACGCACGCCGAGCTTCTGAAGACCAGTCGGCACTACCGCCACGTGATCTCGAGCCTCGAGGCCGAGGAGGCGGCGCGCACCGGCGCGATTCCGATCATCCGCGATGACGAGGACGAGATCGACGCCGTCGTCCAGGCCGGGATCCGTCAGGACGCCGCCGATGAAGACATCATCACCGAGAAGGAGGTGCAGCGATGAGCTCCGCGATCACCGGAACACAGGACGAAGACCGCTCCAGCTACACCAAGGAGGAGAGCCGGGCCATCCGCCGCCGGTCGCTCCGACTGCTGGGGTCGCTCGTGCGCCCGCTGAAGGCGCAGATCACCCTGGCGGCCATCGTGCTCGTCATCTCGACGGCGCTCCAGGTCGCAGGACCGATCCTCATCAGCATCGGACTCGATCGGGCGCTGCCGGCCGTGCTCGAGCGCGCCGATTGGATGCCGACCTTCCTGATCGGCGGCGTCTACCTCCTCGCCGGTGCCGTCGCCGCGGCGATGATCGCCTGGTACGTGATCATCGCGGCCAAGCTCACCCAGGCCGTGCTGCTCGATCTGCGCAAGCGGATCTTCCTGCACACGCAGCGTCTCAGCCTCGAGTTCCACGAGTCCTACACCTCGGGTCGCATCATCTCGCGCCAGACCAGCGACCTCGACTCGATCAAGGAGCTGCTCGACGGCGGGCTGAACGAGCTCGTCTCGGGTGTGCTGTTCGGTCTGTTCACCTTCATCGCGCTGTGCGTGTGGGACTGGCAGTCCGGGCTCATCCTCGCGATCGGCGGCGTGCCGCTGTTCTTCCTGATGCGCTGGTTCTACTCGCGGTCGCAGCTCGTCTACCGGGAGTCGCGCGTGATCAGCGCGAAGGTGATCGTGCAGTTCGTCGAGACGATGACCGGCATCCGCGCAGTGAAGGCCTTCCGCAAGGAGCCTCGCAACGACGTGACCTTCCAGAAGATCGCCGGCGACTATCGAGACGTCAACCGCCGCTCGATGCTGCTGTTCGGCACCTTCGAGCCCGGCCTGATGGGCGTCGCGGCGCTCGTGCTCGGCATCGTCGTGCTGTGGGGCGGCATCCGGGTCTCGAACGACACCCTCACGGTCGGTGTGCTCCTGTCGGCCGTGCTGTACGTGCGCAACTTCTTCGCGCCCATGCAGGAGATCGCAATGTTCCTGAACTCCTACCAGTCCGCCACCGCGGCACTGGAGAAGGTGTCCGGAGTGCTCGAAGAGGTGCCGACCGTACCCGACCCCGAGAAGCCGGTCGACCTCTGGGAGTCGCGGGGACACGTGCGGTTCGACGAGGTCACGTTCGGCTACAACGGCGAGAAGACGATCCTGCCGAACTTCTCGCTCGACATCCCCGCCGGGCAGACGATCGCGCTGGTCGGCACGACCGGGGCCGGCAAGTCGACTCTGGCGAAGCTGATCTCGCGCTTCTACGATCCGTCGGTAGGCACGGTCACGCTCGACGGCGTCGATCTGCGCAACCTGCATCCGAAGGATCTCCGCCGCGCCATCGTCATGGTGACGCAGGAGGCGTACCTCTTCAGCGGCACGGTCGCCGACAACATCGCGCTCGGCAAGCCCGATGCGTCGCTCGATGAGATCAGGGCAGCGGCACGCGCGGTGGGCGCCGACGAGTTCATCTCGTCGCTGCCCGACGGGTACGGCACCGACGTGAACAAGCGGGGTGGGCGTGTGTCGGCAGGTCAGCGTCAGCTGATCTCGTTCGCGCGCGCGTTCCTCGCCGACCCTGCGGTGCTGATCCTCGACGAGGCGACCGCGTCGCTTGACATCCCCTCGGAGCGTCTGATCCAGGAGGCGCTTCAGACGCTCCTCAAGGACCGCACGGCGATCATCATCGCGCACCGTCTGTCGACAGTCGCGATCGCCGACCGGGTGCTCGTGATGGAGCACGGGAAGATCATCGAGGACGACAGCCCCGAGGCGCTGATCAGCGGAACGGGCAAGTTCGCTCAACTGCACGCCGCGTGGCAGCAGACGCTGGTGTGAACGAACGGGATTCCTGACGGCGGAGGCCACGACCGATCATCGGTCGTGGCCTCCGTCGTCCGCTCGGATGGGCGGAGCGGTGAGGCCTTCCGCTGGGTAGCATCGAGGTATGGATCCGCTGCTGCTCGCCGTCGAGTTGTGGTGGATCGCGCCCGCCGCAGCCGGAGGCGTCGCGGCCGGCGCCGTCGGATTCCGCCGTCGCAGCATCAAGAGCGGGCGCCGGCTCGAGTACGACGCGGCTCGGCACGATCTCAAAGCGGCCCGGCAGACGGCGGTCGAGAAGCGGATGGCCGTCAAGCTGGCCCGTGCGGACGTCGCTCGCATCTCGGCCGAACGCGCCGCCCGCCGTGCGACGCCCGAGCAGGTCGCGGGCGCGAAGCGGATGCTGCGGGCGAAGGAGAACGACGCCAAAGCCGCGTCCGCCGATGTGCGGGCCAAGCAGGTGCGCCTGAACGCCGCCCGCGCGGCGATCCCTGCGGCCTCCGCCCCGCGCCCCCTGGACAGGCTTCAGGCGCAGCATGAGCTGATCGTCGCGCGCTGGATGACCTACGAGACCGATCCGGGGCTGCAGATCGCGTACCCGGGCATGACCGACGTCCGTCAGCCGGCGACAGCGGCCTACCTGCGCGCGGCGGCCCACGCCGTCGAGATGCGCCGCGCCGCGACCGGACGGGTCAGTGCGGCGGACTTCGCCGCCTACCGCGACGCTGTCGCCGATCTCGAGCGGGCCTTCGAGGCCGCCGAGTACGCGGCGCGGGTGCAGGCCGGGGAGGCGTCCTCATCATCGCCCAGCTGGCAGGATGCCGCCCAGGACGTGATCAGTCGGTCCGCCGAAGCGATCGATCGCGCCGCGGGCGCCGCCGCCTCGGCGTTCGCCGCGTGGAACGAGCGCAAGCGCCCCGACAAGCGCTGAGCGCCGCCTCCGCAGGGCGGAGACGGCGCTCGACTCGACACACGCTGTGCGGTGTCTCAGGCCCCGATCGTGCGGGACGCGATCACTTCTCGATACCAGTGCCCCGAGTCCTTGACGGTGCGCTCGAGAGAGTCGAAGTCGACACGAACGATGCCGAACCTCTTGGCGTAGCCGTAGCCCCACTCGAAGTTGTCGAGCAGCGACCACACGAAGTACCCCCGCAGATCGACGCCGCGCTGGATCGCGCGATGAGCGGCCGTGAAGTGCCGCCGCAGGTAGTCAGTGCGCTCGGGATCGGGCACGGAGCCGTCCTCGGCGACGTCATCGTCGAACGCGGCGCCGTTCTCGGTGACCATGAGCGGCTGCGACGGGAACTGCTCCGACAGCGAGACGAGCAGCTCCTCGAGTCCCTCCGGCGCGATGTTCCACCCCATCGCCGTGTACGGGCCGGGCTGCTCGACGAACTCGACCAGCTGATCGCTGCCGGGCCAGGCCGTGCCTCCGGCCGCGCCCTTGTGCCCGTCGTTCTGCTGCTTCTCCGACACCCCGTCCCACAGGCGTACGGTCGCCGTCGAGTAGTAGTTCACCCCGAGCACATCGATCGGCTGGTTGACGGTGGCGAGGTCGCCATCCTGCACGAACGACCAGTCGGTGACCGAGGCCGTGTCGTCGAGGAGATCCGCGGGGTACTCGCCGCGCAGCATCGGGTGCGTGAAGGCGCGATTCGCCAGAGCGTCGATCCGACGCATCGCCTCGCCCGCGCCGTCGCCCTGCCCGCGGAGCACGTGGAAGTTCAGCGTCACGGAGTAGTCGGGGTCGCCGCTCGAGGTCGCGCGGAGCGCCTGGATCGCTCGCCCGTGTGCGAGGTTCAGGTGGTGCACGGCAGCCAGGGCGGATGCCGGTTCGTGTCGTCCGGGCGCGTGTCCGCCCTGCCCATAGCCCAGGTACGCGGAGCACCACGGCTCGTTGAGCGTGGTCCAGGTGTGCACGCGGTCGCCGAGTGCCGCGCCCATGATCGACGCGTACGCCTCGAAGGCGTCGGTCGTCGCTCGCGAGGTCCAGCCGCCCGCATCCTCCAGGTACTGCGGAAGGTCCCAGTGATAGAGCGTCGCCACGGGCCGGATGCCGCGCTCGAGGAGTCCGTCGACCAGCCGGGAGTAGAAGTCGATTCCCGCCTGGTTGACGCGTCCGCCGGCCTCCGGCACGATGCGCGGCCAGGCGATCGAGAAGCGGTAGGCCTGCAGTCCGAGGTCCGACATCAGATCGAGGTCCGCGTCGACGCGGTGATAGTGATCACAGGCGACGTCGCCGGTGTCGCCGTTCCACACCTTGCCCGGTGTGCGGCTGAAGGTGTCCCAGATCGACGGTGTGCGGCCGTCCTCGTCAGCGGCTCCCTCGATCTGGTACGCGGCGGTCGCGGAGCCGAACGTGAAGCCCTCGGGGAGGACGAGTCCGGATCCGCGGTAGTCATCAGCGGGGGTGAGAAGCGTCATTCGGTCACCTTCGACAGATCGATCGGATAGGCCCTCTCGAGGCCATCGGGGTTGGTGACGGACACCGAGACAGAGCCGGATCCGCCGGGGAAGACGCGCACACGCAGACCGTCGTGGTAATCGTAGTCGGGGCGGTCGGTGCGAGCGCCCCAGGGGAGTGCCGTCCCCGGACGCACATACAGGGGCAGCGAGTCGAAGGCATGGGTCTCCCTGCGCCACCCGCCGCCGGAGACCCGCTCTCCGGTGAGCAGCGAGGTCCACTCGCCGTCCGGCAGGTAGAACTCCACGGTCCCGTCGACCGAGAAGACGGGCGCGACGAGCAGGTCCGGGCCCAGCATGTACTGCCGGTCGAGGTACGCGACAGCCGGGTCGTCGGGGAACTCGAGCTGCATGGGACGCATGACGGGCGTGCCGCTTGCGGCGGATTCGAGTGCGGCGGAGTAGAGGTAGGGCATGAGCCGCATCTTGAGCTGCGAGAACACCCGGGTGACCTCGACGGCCTCGTCGTCGAACGCCCACGGCACGCGGTACGAGCGGGACCCGTGGAAGCGACTGTGGCTGGAGAGGAACCCGAAGGCCACCCATCGCTTGAAGACCGCCGGATCAGGGGTCCCCTCGAATCCGCCGATGTCGTGGCTCCAGAACCCGAAGCCCCCGAACGCCAGCGACAGCCCTCCGCGCAGGGTCTCGGCCATCGACACGAACGTGGACGCGCTGTCGCCGCCCCAGTGCACGGGGAATCGGTGGCCGCCGACCGTCGCAGAGCGGGCGAACACCACGGCATCCGTCCCGTCGCGCTCCTGCAGGACCTCGAACACGGCCTCGTTGTACAGCTGCGCGAACCGGTTGTGCATCCCCTCGGGTGCGCTGCCGTCATGCCACTGCACGTCGAGCGGCACGCGCTCGCCGAAGTCCGTCTTGAACGTGTCGACGCCCTGCCTCACGAGGCTGCGCAGCTTGTCCTGGTACCACGTGCGGGCGGCAGGATTGGTGAAGTCGACGATCGCCATGCCGGCCTGCCACATGTCCCACTGCCACACGCTCCCGTCGGGGCGCAGCAGCAGGTATCCGCCGGCGCGCGCCTCCTCGAAGAGCGGCGAGCGCTGACCGATGTACGGGTTGACCCAGACCGACACGCGCAGGCCGCGGGCGTGTAGGCGCGCGAGCATCCCCTCGGGGTCGGGGAACACACGAGGATCCCATTCGAAGTCGCACCAGTTGAACTCGCGCATCCAGAAGCAGTCGAAATGGAACACCGACAGCGGCAGGTCGCGCTCGGCGAAGCCGTCGATGAACGAGTTCACGGTCTGCTCGTCGTAGTCGGTGGTGAAGCTCGTCGAGAGCCACGTCCCGAACGACCAGGCCGGCGGCAGGGCGGGGCGGCCGGTCAGAGCGGTGTACCGCTCGAGGATCTCCCGGGGCCCGTCGCCCGCGATGATGTAGTACCGCAGCCGCTCGCCGGCGACGGCGAACTGCACGCGTTCCACGTTCTCCGATCCGACCTCGAAGGAGACGTGTCCGGGATGGTCGACGAGGATCCCGTATCCGCGGTTGGTCACGTAGAAGGGAACGTTCTTGTACGCCTGCTCGCTGGAGGTGCCGCCGTCGGCGTTCCAGGTCTCGATCGACTGACCGTTCTTCACGAGCGGACCGAAGCGCTCGCCGAGGCCGTAGACGAGTTCGCCCACGCCGAGGGAGAGCTGCTGGTGCAGATAGCGCTGGGCGCCTCCTCCGCGGTGCGTCCGCAGCTGGTCCTCGAGCTGACCGTCCAGCGCCACCGACGGGTCGACGTCGATCATCGCGATCGATTTCTCGCCGGCGCTCGTGAGGTGGCGTCCCGCGTCGTCGAACGACAGCGACCAGCCCGCGCCCGCGTGCACCCGTGCGGTGAGCGAGCCGCTCCTCAGCGTGCCACCCGACTCGTCGAGCACGATCCGCGATGATGAGTCGGCCTCCTCGAGCCCCGGAAGGTCGAACCCCTCGTGTGCGTGTCCGCCGGTGTGGTGCTCGATGGTGACGCCGATGATCCCGTCGAGAGGGGCCTCCAGGGTCACGGTGAGCACCGGGCGGTTGAGGGTGTCGCCTCGGGTCTCGATGATCTTGGTGGGAGCGGTGACGATCAGGCGGCCGTCCCGTTCCTCGATGTCGCGCGCCTCGCGGGCGTACAGGGCGCTGACGCCTTCGCGCAGCTGCCAGAACCCGTCGGTGAATCTCACGGGTGGACCTCCTGGGTGGGGAAAGAACGGGGGGAGAGGATGATGTCGTGATCGGTGTCGATCGTGACGCGCACGGAGCGTCCGGCCCAATGGACGGTGTGTTCGCCGGCGGCACGTGCGAGGCGAGCGCGCAGCACCGCCTCGACGAGGCATCCGTCCTGCCATGCGATGTCGACGAGGATCCCGGGGCGGGCGATCAGGCCCGAGACACGGCCGTCGGGAAGGCCGTCGGGAACCGCGGGCAGCAGGCGGATGCCGTCGTGCGACTGCAGCAGCGTCTCGGCCAGAGCCCCGACGAAGCCGAGGTTCGCGTCGATCTGGAACGGCGGATGGGCGGCGAAGAGGTTGGGGTACAGCCCTCCTGCCCAGGGGCCGGACGTGCTGTTCGCGTCGCGGAGGGCGAGCGCGAGGATCGCCGAGACGCGGTCGGGTCGGCGCAGCCGCGCCCAGAGCGCGAGCTTCCAGATCAGCGACCATCCGCTGGAGTCGTCGCCGCGGCGATCGAGGCTCGCAGCCGCCGCGGCGCGATGCTCGTCGTCCCACGCCTCGTCGCCGGGGAAGAGACCATAGAGCCCGCTCACATGGCGGTGGTGCGGGTCCTCCTCGGGGCGCTCGCGGTCCCACTCCACGATCGTGCCGTCCGAGGCGATGGGAGGCTGCTCGGCAAGCGCGCCGAGGCGGGCGGATGCCTGCACGGCGATGTCGTCATCGATGCCGAGCGCGTGCGCCGCGTCGACGGTGCGCCGCAGCAGCGCTCGTATCAGCGCGACGTCCATGGTCGTCGTCGCGACGACGGATGCCGAGACGCCGCCGTCGATGAGGAAGGCGTTCTCGGGCGAGGTCGCGGGCGAGGTGGCTCCGTCACGGTGCCAGGCGAGCGCGAACGCCGCCGCCGAGCGCAGTGTCGGCCAGACGCGCGCGAGGTCGTCGACGTCGGCGGCGCCGAACTCCCACGCCTCCGTCAGCAGCGCACCCAACCACGAGCCGCCCAGCGGCCAGAAGGACCAGCGCGGATCGCCCGTCCCGCGTCCGGGGGTCGTCGCGTACAGCCAGGCGTCGGTGTTGTGGTGCACCGTCCACCCCGGCGCGTCGTAGAGACGTGCGGTGTGCGGCGCGGCGGCGTCGGCGAGCGCGATCGTGAACTCCTCGAGCGCGCGTGCATGCGGGGCGAGGTCGGTGGCGTGTGCACCCCAGTGGTTCATCTCGGTGTTGATGTTCAGGGTGTACGCGCTGCCCCACGGCGGACGCATATCGGCGGTCCAGATGCCCTGCAGCGTGGGCGGCATCCCTCCGGGGCGAGAGGAACAGACGAGCAGGTATCGTCCGTAGTCGAACAGCAGGGCCACGAGCCCGGGATCGGCGGCGAGGATGCCGCGCGGGTCGCGCCGAGCCCGGGCGAACCGCTCTGCGGTGTCGATCTCCGGGGTGTCGGTCTCTGCGGGGTCGGTCTCCGCGCGTCCGAGGCGCAGATCGACGGTGCCCAGGCGGCGGGTCGACGCCGAAGCGGACGCCTCTCGCAGGGCCTCGACGTCGATCGCCGACACGAGATCCAGGCGTGCGATCGCGTCGGCGAGCGCGTCCTCGGCCGTTCCCTCCGGCATGCGTCCGGGGGCTCGGAAGGTCGTGGCGGTGGCGATCAGCACGACCGTGCGATCCTGCTCGCGCAGGACACGACACACGAGTGCGGCCTGCACCGTGCCCTCCGCCCACTCGGCGCCGGGGAGATCCGGTTCGTGGCCGGGCGCGACGTCACTGGGAAGCCGCAGCAGCAGCGCGGTGTCGTTCCCCGCGTCGATTCGATCGGGGGCGTCGCCGTTCGCACCGTGCAAAGGCGAGGTCGGGGTCACCTCGACCGGGAGCGGGGCATCGATCTCGTGCACCAGCACGCTGTGCTCGGCGGTCACGAAGGTCGACGTGGCGATCGTGTCCAGGGTCGATCGGTGGATGCCCGTGCGCAGGTCGAGCGAGCGCCGGACGGGTTCGCGGGAGGTCGCCGCCGCGGCATGCACGATGTCGATCGCGACGGAGCCGAGCGGCAGGAAGGACTGCGCGTACCGGGTCTGCAGCGCCTGCAGCGGAGCCTCGGCTCCGGCGGGGTCGTCAGCGGCGACGGCCGCACGCGCCCGAGCGAGCAGCGCCGCGCTCTCGTCGCCGTCCGGGCCCCCGTCGCGCATCTCGCTCGACGGCGAACCCGACCAGGCCCCGATGTCGTTGAGGTGAACGACCGTGCGAGCCACGCCGCCGTCGGTCATCGCGCCGAGGCGCCCGTCGCCCAGCGGGAGGCATTCCAGCCAGGCGCCCGCCGCGCCCGTGAATCGGATCGAGCTCATGGATCAGCCGCGCACGCTTCCCGCGGTGAGGCCCGCCCGCCAGAAGCGCTGCAGCGACAGGAAGACGATCGCGATCGGGATCACCGACACCAGCGACCCCACGACGGTGAGGATCTGCAGTCCGGGGATCGTGATCGACGCCTGGCTCCATCCGGTCAGACCGACCGTGAGCGGCATGAGCGACGAGTCGGTGAGCACGAGCAGCGGCAGGATGTAGCTGTTCCAGCTGCCGAGGAAGGCGAACAGCAGCACGGTCACCATGCCGGTCGACATGAGTCGAAGACCGATCGTGCCGAAGATGCGGAACTCGCCCGCACCGTCGAGCCGGGCCGCCTCGATCAGCTCGTGCGGCACAGACGACTGCGCGTAGATGAAGCACAGCAGCACGCCGAACGGATAGACCAGGGCCGGCAGCAGCAGGCCGAGGTAGGTGTTGTTGAGTCCCATGCCCACGAGCAGCACGTAGGTCGGCTGGGCGATCACGGTGCCGGGCACCAGCAGACTGCCGAGGATGACGGCGACCAGCGTGCTGCGTCCGCGGAACCGGTAGACCGCCAGAGCGTATCCGGTGACCGCGCAGACGAGCGTGGTGAACGCCGAGCCGATCACGGAGTAGATCACCGAGTTGAGGCTCCATCGCCAGAAGATCCCGCCGTCGTACGAGCTGAGCGCGGCCAGGTTGTCCCACAGGTGCCAGTCGGCGAATGCGAAGCCCGGGGTCGAGAACAGGTCTCCCGTCGACTTCGTCGAGGCGATGACCAGCCACAGCACGGGGATGAGGAAGTAGGCCGCGACCACGATCATCACGACGGTGACCAGCACCATCCAGCCGCGGTGCACGCGGTCGCCGTTGACGAAGGTCGTGCGCCGACGGCGGTCGGAGGCTCCGGGCCCTCGGAGGGCGCGCGTCGTGGGCTCGGGGTCGGCGAGCAGGGTGTCAGATGCCATCGGAGGCCGCCTTGGTCGTGCGCCGGTTGGCGGCGAGGAGGAGGAGCGAGACCACGAGCGTGGCGAGCCCCAGGATCACGGCCATGGCCGACGACAGGTTCGCGTCCTTGCCGAGGGTCGAGGCCGCGTAGATCGCCATGTTGGGGGTGAAGTCGCTGGGGATGTTGGAGGTGATCGACTGCAGCACCTGCGGTTCGTTGAACAGCTGCAGGGTGCCGATGACCGACGACAGCGTGGTGAGGAGCACGGCGGGTGCGATCATGGGGAGCTTGATCTGCAGAGCGGTGCGGACCTCGCCTGCCCCGTCGATGCGCGCAGCCTCGTACATCTCGCGCGGCACGGACTGCAGAGCGGCGAACAGGATGATCATGTTGATGCCGATGAGCGACCAGAGGTTGATGTTTCCGATCGACCACCACACCGTCCCGGGGGCCAGGAGGTTCGCGTCGATGCCGAGCGAGGCCAGGAACTGCAGGATCGGGCTGACGGAGGGCTGATAGAGGAAGCCCCATAGCAGCGCGGCGATCACGCTGGGCACGGCGTAGGGGAGGAAGACGGCGAACTGGAAGAAGCGCTTGCCCTTGACCAGTGCGGTGTCGAAGAGCAGGGCGAGCCCTGCGGCGATCACCATCATGACCGGCACCTGGATCGCGCCGTACAGCAGCACCTTCGGGAAGCCCAGCAGGAAGTCGCTGTCGGCGAAGGCGCGCACGAAGTTGTCGATGCCGACGAAGTCGATCGTGGATCCGCCGAATCCCAGCCCCGCGGACTTGCGCGAGAACAGGCTGTTGACGATGCCGACGACGATGGGCGCGACGAGGAAGACGAGGAAGAGGATGACGAAGGGGGCGACGAATGCGTACGGCACCCAGGGCCTCCCGGCGCCGGAGAACCGGCGCCGGGAGGTCGTGGTGGCAGAGGTGGTCACGACAGGGTCACTCCTCAACGCTGAGGCCGCGCGCCTCGAGGTCGGCGATGCCGGCCGCCTGCGCGGTGTCGAGGGCCTCGAGGAACGTCTGCTGCCCGGCGACGACCTTGGCGAACTCGTCGAGGAGGGCGGTCTGGATCGTGCCGTAGTTCGGGCCCTCGACCCAGGTGTCCGGGGTGTTCTTCGCCGCCTCGATGAAGACCTCGTTGACGGTCTGTCCGCCGAAGAAGTCCGATTCCTGGAGCAGTGCGGGCGAGTCGAGGCCGTTCTGGGTCGACGGGAAGAGCCCGCCCACGGTGATCAGCGCCTCCTGCGTGTCGTCCGAACCGTTCAGCCAGGCGGCGAACTTCGCTGCGGCCTCCGCGTTCTTCGTGTTCTTGAGCACCACGACAGCGGCCCCGCCCGAGTCGCCGGAGTTCTCGGAGCCGGCGTTCGTGGGCATCGGCGCGACGCTCCACTTTCCGGCGAGGTCCGACGCGTTCTCGGCGAGGATGCTGGGGAACCAGGCCGCGTACGTGATCGTGGCGATCTTGCCGCTGTTCACGAGCGCCCAGTACTCCGGCGTCCACATCAGCTCGGTCGTCACGAGTCCCTCGTCGAGCAGCGTCTGCCAGCGTTCCGCGACGAGCTGGCTGCCCTCGTCGTTGACTCCGACGGTCCAGGAGTCGCCGTCGATGCCGTACCAGCTGCTCTCGGCCTGCTGGATCTCCTGCGACCACTGGCCGATCTCGCCGGGGGAGAGGTTCGCGATGTACAGATCGGGGTTCGCCGCCTTGAGTGCGCGGGCGGCGTCGAGGTACTCGTCCCAGGTCTCGGGGAATTCGATGCCGTACTCCGCGAAGAGGTCGGAGCGATACATCGTGCCGGCCGGGCCGATGCCCTGGGGCACGCCGAACACGCGACCGTCGAACGACACGGCCGCCCAGGATGCGGGCGTGTAGTCATCGGCGTACTCCGACACGTAGTCGGTGATGTCGACGACGCGTTCGGTGATCACGTATTCCGGGAGGCCGTGGGTCGAGAGCTGCACGAGGTCGGGGCCCTGGCCCGCATCGACGGCGGCCTCGACCTTCTGGCCGTCGTCGCCGGTCATGCGGTGGAACGAGACCTGGATGTCGTCGTTCTCGTCGTTCCACTGGGCCACGAGGTCTTCGAGGCCGGGGACCCAGCCCCAGAAGTCGATGGCGACCGGGTCGTCGGCGCTGGGCTCGGAACCGCTCGAGCACGAGGCGAGAGCGGTGACGGCGAGCGCCGGAGCGAGGAGCGCGGCGGCCCACCGTGCGGCGTTCCGCTGGCCGTGGCGGATCGATGTCATGGAAGAGTTCCTTTCAGACGGCGTTGTCGGTGACCGGGAGGAGGCTTCACTGCCGGACGAAGCCCAGTCGTAGGGTGCTGGTGCTATTTTGTGTTGTGCTGAAACATAAAGTCAAGCGAGAGTCCGAAATTGATCGGATGTATGTGGAGGAATTGCGATGCCCCTGACCGACCTGCCCCTGGAGCAGCTGCGCGACTTCCGTCCGGACGTGGCGGAACCGAGCGACTTCGACCGCTTCTGGGCCGAGACGCTCGACGAGTCGCGCACCGCCGGAGGGTCCCCGAGCCTCGTCCCGGCGTCGACGCCCATCACGGAGCTCATCGTCGAGGACCTGACCTTCCCCGGTTTCGCCGGCGAGCCGGTCCGTGCCTGGGTCACGAGGCCGCGCCGCGAAGGACGCCTTCCGGTCGTGGTCGAGTACATCGGGTACAACGGGGGCCGCGGAGTCCCCGGAGAGAAGCTCGAGTGGGCGGCGGCCGGTTACGTGCATGTGCTCATGGACACGCGCGGCCAGGGCAGCGGCTGGGGCACGGGTGGTGACACTCCCGACCTGCACGGCTCCGACGCCTCCGTCCCGGGGTTCATGACGCGCGGGATCGGTGACCCGGCCACCTACTACTACCGCCGGGTCTTCACCGACGGTGTCAGGCTCATCGACGCGGTGCGCGAACTCCCGTTCGTCGACTGCGAGCGCATCGCCGTGACGGGCTCGAGTCAGGGCGGCGGCATCGCGCTCGCCGTGGGCGGTCTCGTGCCCGACCTCGTCGGAGTCCTTCCCGACGTGCCGTTCCTCTGCCACTTCGGGCGATCCGTTCAACTGACTCCCGACCAGCCCTTCATGGAGATCACCCGGTACCTCGCCGTGCATCGCGATCAGGACGACCGCGTGTTCCGCACGCTGTCGTACTTCGACGGAGTGAATTTCGCACGCCGTGTGACGGCACCCTCGCTGTTCTCGGTCGCCCTCATGGACGGCATCGTGCTGCCCTCGAGCGTCTTCGCCGCCTACAACCACCTGGCGGTCGACGACCGCGAGATCGCGATCTACCCGTTCAACGGGCACGAGGGGGGTCAGACGCACCAGTGGGTGCGTCAGGCCGAATGGCTCAGCGCGCGCTCGACTCCCTGATCACCGCGACGGCGCCGGCGGGGAGGGCGAAGCGCCCGTCGGCGCTCTCACCCGTGAGCAGGTCGACCCCGTGAGCCGGGACGACGGCATCGGTCGATCCGTGGTTGAGCAGGAACAGCCACGACGTCTCGCCCGAGACCCGCCGCACGGCCTCGATGTCATCGGATGCCGGCAGTCGTCGCCGCACGCCGGCATCTGCGACGACCCGATCCACTGCATCCGCGAACCCGGTGTCGATCAGGCCCGCGAGATGCCAGGCGCTGCCCGTGCCGATCGCGCGCCTCGTGACGGCGGGGGATCCGTCGAGGTCTCCGCCGCGGTGCACGTCGATCACCTCGGCGTCGGTCGCACGGATCCGGGCTGAGATCTCGACGATCTCGGCCCCGGAGGAGAGCAAGAGACGTCGATCGGCGAGGAGTGGCACGAGCTCTTCGCCCACGATCCCCAGCAGGTCGCGGAACGCCCCGGGATAGCCGCCGAGACGTACGCGGCTGTCGGCGTCCACGATGCCGGACAGAGGTCCGACCACGACGGTCGCCCCCGCCTCGGCGGCGTCGCGGATCCCGGCCGCCGTCGCATCGTCGACGAGATAGAGCGACGGGACGATGATGAGGGCACGCCCGGCGAGGTCGGAGTGCGGCGGCACCACATCGGGGCCGATCCCGCGGGCCGACAGCTCCTCGAACCAGCGGCGGGCGTCGAGGTGCAGCGGGTGGTCGTGCAGCGGCTTCTGTCCGGCCTGCCACGCCCACAGAGACACGTCATCGGTGAGGATCGCGACCTCGGAGCGCTCCACCAGACTGCCGGTGACCTCTCCGATTCTGCTCAGTGCGGCCCCCAGTCCCACGACTTCGCGCCACTGCCGGGTGTCGGTTCCGGCGTGCGGGACCATCGCCGAGTGGAACTGCTCCGCCCCGGACGCCGAGGCGCGCCACTGGAAGAAGAGA
Organism: Microbacterium sp. NPDC089320; assembly: GCF_040684875.1. NCBI lineage: Bacteria > Bacillati > Actinomycetota > Actinomycetes > Micrococcales > Microbacteriaceae > Microbacterium > Microbacterium sp. NPDC089320. The sequence goes on along the minus strand of NZ_JBFBGY010000003.1, from coordinate 256,950 downwards.
GCGCCGTCGGCGCCGTGGGCAATGTGCTGGAGGCTGTTCCGCGTCATCTCGCCCGGCGCCTTGGGCGGATTGCGCGGCTGCCAGTTGACGGCCGAGGTCGAGTGCTCCATCACCAGCCACGGACGAGTCGGATCGAGGCCACGCGTCCGCGAGGCCACGAACGAGAGCTCGCGCTCGCGGCGGGGGTCGTCGGCGATCGTGTAGTGGTCGATCGCGGTCACGTCGAGGTCGTCGACCCAGTTCGCGTAGTCGGCCACGCTGCCGTGCGGCGACACCATCAGGTTCGTCGTGATCGGCGCTCGCACTCCGGCCGCGCGCAGCGCGTCGCGTTCGAGACGGTAGTGGTCCAGAAGGGCATCGGAACTGAAGCGGTCGAAATCGAGCAGCAACGAGGGGTTCTGCGCGGATTCGCTGTCGAGAGGGGCGATCACGTCGTCGAAGGTGCGGTAGCGGTGCCCCCAGAACGCGGTTCCCCAGGCCGCGTTCAGGGCGTCCACGCGTTCGTAGCGATGCGAGAGCCACGTGCGGAATGCCGAGGTCGAGGCCTCGCAGTAGCACCGCCGATTCCCGCCGCCGAGCTCGTTGCTCACATGCCACAGGGTCACCGAGGGGTGCGAGCCGTACCGCTCGCCCAGGCGCTCGACGACCCGCGTCGCATGTCTCTGCCAGACGGGGTGGCTCGGGCACCATTGCAGTCGGCCGCCCTGGTGGTAGCGGATGCCGCGTCGGTCCACCGGGAGGATCTCGGGGTGCGCGCGGTGCAGCCAGATCGGCGGTGACGCGGTCGGCGTCGCCATGTCGATGCCGATCCCGGCTTCCCCGAGCAGGTCGGTGATGCGGTCGAACCATCCCCAGTCCCATCGGTCGTCGTCGACCTCGAGCAGGCCCCATGAGAACACCCCGAGGGTGACGGTGTTGACGCCCGCCTCGCGCATCAGGCGCACGTCGTCGTGCCAGGTGGACTCCGGCCACTGCTCGGGGCTGTAGTCGCCGCCGAAGAGCAGGGAGCGCGGGCGGAAGGGAACGGATGCGGAGGAGGGCATGGGGCCTTGCTTGTCAGAGGACCAGGCGGATGGCGCTGACGGCCGCCGCCCAGGCGTAGTCGGCGAACTGGAAGGGGTGCAGCAGCACGGACGGGAGCTCGGCGGCAGGATCGAGGGCATCCGCGATGGCGGCGGCGAGGAGGTCGGGGAACGACTGGGCGAGGGGCAGGCCCTCACCCGTCAGGATGACCTTCTCGACGTCGACGATGCAGACCAGGTTCGAGATCACCACCCCCAGGGCTCGGATGGCGCTGCCGATGACCTCGACGTCTGCGGGATCCCCCTGAGCGGCGCCACGGAGGACATCGTCGAACGGCCGGCCGCCGGCGTGGCGCTCGATGGCCGGGATGGTGACGAATGCCGACGCGCACCCGACGTGGCCGCGGTCGCAGGTGGGACCCGTGTCGGAGACCCGCAGATGACCGACCTTGCCGGGATGGCCGTGCGCTCCGCGCAGCGGCTCCTCGCCGATCACGAGGCCCGCTCCGATGCCCGCGCCGAGGCCGATGAGGGCGAGAGAGCTGGCTCCGCGGCCGGCGCCGAACCAGTGGTGCGCAGCGGTGAGGGACTGCACGTCGTTGCCGATCTCGGCCGGAAGGCCGCATCGGTCGCTCACGAGGTCGGCCAGGGGGACGTTCTCCCAGCCGAGGAAGTGCGATCCGACGATGCGGCGGTGACCCTCGTCGCCCACCACGTCACCCGCGAGGCAGACGCCGACGGCAGAGACTCGCGGGTGGACCTGGCGGAGGTCTGCGACGACCGTGCCGATCAGATCGACGACGTCGTCGACCTCGCGAGAGGGCAGCGGATGCTCCACCGTGTCGATGACGGATGCCGAGAGATCGACGACCGCGGCGTAGAGCGCGTCACCGGTGAGCTTGATCCCGGCGAACTGGGCGGCCTCGGCCCGCACGTGCAGCGTCTCCGACGGTCGCCCGCGCCCCGGGCGGGCCTGGGCCTCGCCCTCGACGACGAAGCCGAGGTCGACGAGGTCCCGGGACAGCCGCGAGAGCGATGCGCGGGACATGCCCGTGCGCTGGGTGAGTTCGGCGCGCGAACGGGAGCCGTGAACGAGCACTTCCAGCAGCACGCTGCGTTGCGCGTCGTGCAGGGCCGGCCACGACCAGGTCGACGAGAGGGACATGGTACGAGCTTAGTGCTCCGCACCACTATTTTGTTCCAAGGAGCGACGAAATAGGCCGAGGGCGACGGAGCCTCGATGGGGGAGGGGATTCGAGACCCCGCCGCCGGTCTACGAAGGGATGCGGATCTGGGCGATGACTTCGGAGTACTCGGTCTCGCCGACCGGGCTGAAGCCGACGCGGAGGAAGAAGGCCTCCGGTCCGTCTTCGCCGGCCTCGTAGATGACGTTCACGTGATCGAAGCCGCGAGTGCGCGCCTCTTCGATGAGCTGCTCCACTGCGAAGCGACCCACGCCCTTGCCCTGATCGTCGGCGTCGACGTTGATGCGCCACAGCACGGAGCGGAAGTGCTCCTCGGGAGCGTCGGCGTCGAAGTTCGCGCTGACGAATCCGACGACCTGGTCGCCGTCGAGGACGACCCGCTGCCAGGAGGTCTGCGGGTTGATGACGGTCGCGGCGATGCCGTAGGACACCGGAGCGAGGAACTGCTCCTGTCCGGGCTTGAGCGACATGTTGTTCACGGCGACGATCGTCGCAGCGGAGAGTTCGACCATGCGCAGTTCGGACATAGTCACAGGCTAGCCCCTCAGATGGGTCGTCGCGCAGAAACCTCGACTTTCGTCAGGGGTGCACGTCTGCGGCATGCCGGAAGTCGATGGCGGCGCCGCCCACTGGCGAACGTGCGCCGGGAGCGCCTCAGGTATCTTGGTATCGAGACAAATATGCCCTCGCGAACGGAGAACCTCCTGGTGACCGACGACGCCATCATCTACACCTACACGGACGAGGCTCCGGCTCTCGCCACCGCTTCCTTCCTGCCGATCATCAAGGCCTACACGGGGCAGGCGGGTATCGAGGTCGAGACCCGCGACATCTCGCTCGGCGGACGCATCCTCGCGGCGTTCCCGCAGAAGCTCACCCCGGAGCAGCAGGTCGGCGATTCCCTCGCCGAGCTCGGCGGACTCGCCACCCTCCCCGAGGCCAACATCATCAAGCTGCCGAACATCTCTGCCTCGATCCCGCAGCTCAAGGGCGCGATCGCCGAGCTGCAGGCCCAGGGCTACGACATCCCCGACTTCCCGGACGAACCGGCCTCCCTCGAAGAGAAGGACGTCCGCGCCCGCTACGACCGCATCAAGGGTTCCGCGGTCAACCCCGTGCTCCGCGAGGGCAACAGCGACCGCCGGGCGCCTCTGGCCGTCAAGAACTACGCCAAGAAGCACCCGCACCGCAACAAGCCGTTCGCCGAGGGATCGAAGACTCGCGTCGCCACTCTCGGTCACGACGACTTCAAGCACAACGAGCGTTCTTGGGTCGCCGCCCATGACGACGTCCTGAGCTTCCGCCACACCGCCGCAGACGGCACGGTGACGATCCTCAAGGAGGGACTCAAGGTCCTGCCGCGCGAGATCATCGACGCGACGTTCCTCTCGGCCGCGCACCTCGACGCCTTCCTCGCCGAGACGCTCGAGACGGCGAAGAACGACGACGTCCTCTACTCGGTGCACCTCAAGGCCACCATGATGAAGGTCAGCGACCCGATCATCTTCGGTCACGTCGTGAAGGTCTTCTTCGCGGACGTGTTCGCGCAGTACGGCGACAAGCTCGCCGCCGCGGGTCTCACCCCGAACGACGGTCTCGGGTCGATCCTCTCCGGCCTCGGCGACATCGCCGGCGGCGACGAGATCGCCGCAGCCTTCGACAGGGCGATCGCCGAGGGTCCGCGTCTCTCGTACGTGAACTCCGACAAGGGGATCACGAACCTGCACGTCCCGAGCGATGTGATCGTCGACGCGTCGATGCCTGCACTCGTCCGCAACGGCGGCAAGCTGTGGGGCAAGGACGGCGGAGAGGCCGACACGCTCGCGGTCATTCCCGACTCCTCGTACGCGAGCGTCTACCAGGCCGTGATCGACGACGTGATCGCCAACGGTCCGCTCGACCCCGCCACGATCGGCACCGTGCCGAACGTGGGCCTCATGGCTCAGGCGGCAGAGGAGTACGGCAGCCACGACAAGACGTTCGAGATCGCCGCCGCCGGCACCGTCCAGGTGCTCGACAGCGAGGGCACCGTGCTGATCGAGCACGAGGTCGGCGCCGGAGACATCTGGCGCGCGACGCAGACGAAGCACATCCCGGTGATGGACTGGGTCAAGCTCGCCGTCTCTCGTGCCCGTGCCACGGGCGTGCCCGCGGTGTTCTGGCTCGATGCCAACCGCTCGCACGACGCGCAGATCATCGCCAAGGTGCACCAGGGTCTCGCGACCCTCGACACCAAGGGCCTCACGATCACGATCCTCGCGCCCGAGGAGGCCACCCGCTACACGCTGGCGCGCATGCGCCACGGCCTCGACACGATCTCGGTGACGGGCAACGTGCTGCGTGACTACCTCACCGACCTGTTCCCGATCCTCGAGATCGGCACCAGCGCGAAGATGCTCTCGATCGTCCCGCTGCTCGCAGGCGGCGGGCTCTTCGAGACCGGTGCCGGCGGATCGGCCCCCAAGCACGTGCAGCAGCTCGTCGAGGAGAACTACCTGCGATGGGATTCGCTGGGCGAGTTCTTCGCGCTGGCCGCGTCGCTCGAGCACTTCGCCGACCGCACCGGCAACGAGAAGGCCCGCGTCCTCGCGGAGACACTCGATGCCGCCACCGGCACGTTCCTCGAAGAGGACCGCTCCCCGGGCCGCGCTCTCGGCACGATCGACAACCGCGGAAGCCACTTCTACCTGGGTCTGTACTGGGCGCAGGAGCTGGCGACGCAGACGAAGGATGCCGAGCTCGCCGCCGCGTTCGCGCCGGTCGCTGCCACGCTCGCGGAGAACGAGGAGAAGATCGTCTCCGAGCTCAACTCCGTGCAGGGCACGCCCGTCGAGATCGGCGGCTATTACCGCCCCGACGACGCGCTGGTCGCGGCGGTCATGCGCCCGTCCACCACGCTGAACGGCATCGTCGACGCGCTGAGCTGACGCCGATCACGAAGAAGGGGCCGGATGCGAAAGCATCCGGCCCCTTCTTCGCGTCATCCGCCGTGGAATGCGCGGCGCGTATGCCGGCGAGCCGTCCGCGGCGACCGCCGAGATCAGTAGTGGACCGCGACCTCGAGGCCCACAGGGGACCATTCGTAGACGTACCGGGCCACATCGATCGGCATGTTCACGCAGCCGTGGCTGCGGGGGGTTCCGAAGTCGTTGTGCCAGTAGGTTCCGTGGAACCCCTCGTCACCGTTGAAGTAGGTGACCCAGGGCACGTTCGGCGTCTCGGTGATCGATCCGTCCGGCTCGCGGCTCTTCATGGTCTGCTCGCGCACGTGGGCGTAGACCCGGAAGTTGCCGGTGTCGGTCGGCGTCGCGCTCTTGCCCGACGAGATCGCCCAGGAGCGCACGACTGCGCCGTTCTCGATGAGCGTCGCGGTCTGCGACCCGAGGTCGACATCGATCTTGCGCACCAGGTTGACGGATTCGAACGGAGTCTCGGTGACCTGGATCGGGAAGACGCCCTCGCCGGCAGCGAGCTTCGTCGCGACGTCGGATGCGAGGGTCGAGGTGTCGCCGAGCGCGCGGCCGCTGACGCCCTCGGTCTCTGTGCGGAGGACTTCGCCTGCGGAATCGACGATGTTCGTCGCGGTGACCGGAGCCCTGTCGACCGCTGCGGGGAGCCCATCGATCGTCGCCTGGATCGCTGCCTCGTCGGCCACGATGCTGAGTTCTCCGTCATCGTCGACGACGGAGAACCAGGTCGAGGCGGTCGCTGGGTCGACGGGCACTGTGCGCTCGTCGCCGATGTAGAAACCGATCGAACCGAGCATGGTGTTCAGCGAGGTCGCGAAGGTCGTGGCGTCTTCGTCGGTGATCGCGGGAGCTGCCTCGGCGGGATCGCCGGAGAACTCGAGGCTCGTGCCTCCGTCCGCGATCGTGTCGACGATGGCGGCGGTGAGGCCGTCGAGGTCGACGGCCGTTCCGGTGGCCGACGGGGTGATCGCGTAGCCTCCGCCTGCGGCATCGAAGACGACGCCGGCATCGACGGCGTCCTGGAAGCTCGTCGGCACCGCCTCCCGCAGCGCGGCCTCGGCCGTGGCGGGGTCGAGGGTGATCTCGCCTGCGACGGGTTCGCCCATCCATGCCGTCACGTTCCAGAGCGGGCGCTCGGCGAAAGCGGCGTCGGCGAGGGCGGTCGCATCGATCTCGGCCCCGAGATCGGCACCTGTCAGCACGGTGTCACCGCCCGCGCCCGTGAGAGTGACCTCGGTCTCGGCCACATGGCTCTGGATGGTCTCGGCGGCAGCGCCGGGTGTGAGCCAGCCGACGGGGATCCCCGCGACAGTGGTGCCGGGTGCGATCAGGATCATCGACGCCGCACCGGCGGCGACGACGACCGCGCCGACGCCGAGGCCGATCCACAGGCCGAGCCGCTTCTTCTTGGGCGCCGGTTCGATCGGCGCCCACGCGAGCTCTCGGTCGCCGTCGCTCGGCGGCTGGGAGTCGGTGGGTGCGTCGCCGGGCGCGACGGTGTGCGGCTGGTCGCCGGAGGCGGGTGCCTCGGTCAGCTTCTCGGTCTTCGCATCCTGCGCTGAGATCAGATCGGTCACGAACTCACCCCCCGGTTTCTCACGTGTCCTAAGCGATATGCTACGCGATCGCGTATAACGGGGAGGCAACGGTCCGCGGATCTGCGGAACTCCCTGCTGATCAGTCGCTGACCACGGCGAGGCCGTCGATCTCGACCAGCATCTCCTCACGCGGGAGACCGGTGAAGACCGTCGTCCGCGACGGAAGGACTCCGCTCGTCGTGTGCGCCGTCACGAAGGCGCCGTACGCGTCGTTCATGATCGCGAAGTCCTCGCGCTTGGTGAGGTAGACGCGCAGCATCACGACATCGTCGAACGTCGCGCCCGAGGCCTCGACGATCGCCTTGACGTTCTCGAGCGTGCGCGTGGTCTGAGCCGCGACGTCGCCGGGGAAGAGGTACTCGTTCGTCTGGGGGTCGACGGGGCCCTGTCCGGAGACCTGCACGATCGGGCCCTTTCGGATGCCCTGCGAGAAGGTGTGGGCGGGAGCGGGGGCGGCGTCGGTCGACACTCGGATCTTCGCGGTCATGCGACCAGCCTAGTAGCCTTGTTAGATGCCTCTACAAATCCCCGATCCTGTACTCGGCACCTGGGCGAAGGGTTTTCCCGCGCACACCTCGGGGCAGCGGCTCACGGAGGTCGCCGGCGCAGGTCTGCACCTCTCCGACCTCGTGACACCTGTTCTGACGGTGCATGAGGCGGCGCTCGCGCACAACGAATCGACGGTCTTCGCGTGGGCTGCGCAGCAGGGAGTCGCCCTGGCACCGCACGGCAAGACGACGATGGCGCCCGCGCTCTGGCAGAGGCTGCTCGATGCGGGAGCCTGGGGCATCTCCGTCGCGACGCCGTGGCAGGCGGAGGTCGCGATCGAGGCGGGCGTCTCGACCGTGCTGATCGCGAATGCCGTGACGGATCGCTCCGCGGCTCGCCATCTGGGGGAACTGCTCGCCGCGGACAGTGATCTGCGGATCCTCTGCTGGGCCGACTCCGTGGAGACCGTCGACATCCTCGGTGACGCACTCGACGGTGCCGAGCGTCCCCTCGACGTGCTCGTCGAGCTCGGCGGGCGCGGCGGGCGGACCGGTGCCCGCAGCGTGGAGGAGGGCGAGCGCATCGCACAGGCGATCCTCGCGGCGCCCGGTCTGCGGCTGGCCGGAGTCGCAGGCTATGAGGGGCCGTTCGGTCCCGATCGGGAGCAGGCTTCGGTCGCCGCTGTCGACGCGTACCTGTCGACTCTCGTCGACCTGCACCGCCGCCTCCCGTACACGCCCGATGTGCGGCCCGTGCTCACCGCAGGAGGCAGCGCTTTTCCCGACCGCGCGGCGGCGATCCTGGCCCCGCAGGGCGCTGATGCCGACATCGTGCTCCGATCGGGGGCCTTCCAGATTCACGACGACGGCTTCTACTCGCGCATGTCGCCGTTCGGCCCTCTCACTTCGACGGCGCCGCTGCGTTCCGCCATGCACGCCTGGTCACGCGTCGTCTCGCACCCCGAAGAGGGACTCGCGCTGCTGGATGCGGGACGCCGAGATGTGCCGTTCGACCTCGACCTGCCCATTCCGCAGTCGGTCGGGGGGCGGATCACGGCGCTCAACGACCAGCACGCGTTCCTCGCTCTCGCCGACGGCGCGGGTGTCGCGGTCGGCGACGTCGTGCGGCTCGGGCTGTCGCACCCCTGCACGGCCTTCGACAAGTGGCGCGTCGTCGCTGTCATCGACGACCCCGACGCGGCGGACCCTCGTGTGATCGGAGCGGTCGCGACATGCTTCTGAGCACCGAGAAGCCCGTGCGGGTCTACCGAGGAGCCACGGTCATCGACGGCACCGGGGCGGAGCGGTTCGTGGCCGATGTCGCGATCGAGGGGGCTCGGATCGTCGCAGTGATCCGCGAGGGCGACGAGAGCGATCTGGAACTGCCCGCGGATGCGGTCGAGGTCTTCGCTGCGGGGCGGGCGCTGGCCCCCGGTTTCATCGACATGCACGCGCACAGCGAGCTGGCTGTGCTGCAGGGAGCGGCCCACGACGCGAAGATCCTGCAGGGCGTCACGACCGAGGTGCTCGGCCAGGACGGACTCGGCTACGCGCCGCTCGACGATGCGACCGCCGCCGTGATCCCCGCCCAGATCGCCGGCTGGAACGGCATGCCGCCCTCCGTCCCGTGGCGCTCGATGGATGATCTGCTCGCCGCGATCGACTCGACGTCGGTGGGCAACGCCGCGGTCCTCGTGCCTCAGGGCAACCTGCGGATGATGGTGGTCGGTCACGAGAATCGCGCAGCGACTCCTGCGGAGATCGCGGCGATGTCCGAGATCCTCGGCGAGGCGCTCGATGCAGGAGCGTTCGGCATGTCGAGCGGGCTGACCTACACCCCCGGAATGTACGCCGACACCGCTGAACTGGAGGCGCTCTGCCGGGTCGTGGCCGAGAGAGGCGGGTACTGGGCACCTCACACGAGGAGCTACGGCGGGGGCGCCCTCGACGCCTACCGTGAGGCGCTCGACATCGGGCGCCGCACCGGCTGCCCGATCCATCTGACTCACGCGACGATGAACTTCGCTCCCAACCGCGGGCGCGCGTCCGAGCTCCTCGCTCTGGTCGATGAGGCACTCGCCGACGGCGTCGACGTGACCCTCGACACGTATCCGTACCTTCCGGGCGCCACCACGCTCGCTGCCCTGCTGCCGAGTCGGCTCGCCGAGAGCGGCGACCTGCTCGCGACCATCGCCGCGCTCGACGAGGCAGGACGTGAAGCCGTGCGCGTCGAGCTCGAGGAGATCGGCTGCGACGGATTCCACGGAGAGCGTGCCGACTGGTCGGCGATCCAGATCTCCGGCACCTCGTCGTCCGACCTCGCCGGCCTCGTCGGACTCACGGTGGAGGAGATCGCCGCAGCGTCCGGCAGACGCGCCGTCGACGTGGTCCTCGACACGATCCTCGCGGATGGCGGTGCGACCGGCATCCTCATGCACATCGGCGATGAGGAGAACGTCCGGACGATCATGCGGCACCCCCGGCACAGCGGCGGCAGCGACGGGATCCTGATCGGCGCGAGGCCGCACCCCCGCGGGCGAGGCACCTTTGCGCGCTATCTCGGGCATTATGTGCGTGAGCTCGGGGTGCTGTCCCTCGAGCAGGCTGTGCAGCACCTGTCCGGCACGCCGGCGATGCGCCTGGGACTCGACCGTGGCGACGCGCCTCGCGGCGTGATCCGCGAGGGAGCGACCGCCGACCTGGTGCTGTTCGATCCGGCGACCATCGAGGCGGGGGCGACCTTCGACGCGCCGCACCGGGCACCGATCGGCATCGAGGAGGTGCTCGTCGGCGGCGTGCCGGTGGTGCTGGCCGGCCACGCGTCCGGAACCACGCCGGGTCGGGCACTGCGCAGGACGCCCTCGGCGCATCGCTCCACGGTTCCGAGCATCCCGTCGGTGATCGATCCGACGGTCGAGCCCTTCGAATGGACGGCCCGCACACCGGTGGTGGCCCCGGACGCGCTCGCCACGAGCGCGTCCCGTCTCGGCGAGCATCCTGATGGCGTGTATGCGGGTCCCGCGATCACGCTGAGCGTCGACGAGCCCCTCGCGGGGGAGTCGTTCGCGCGAGGCCGCGTCGGCGATGAGGCCTTCCGCGTGACGGTGACCGCTCGCGGAATCGACGTGACCGGTGCGAGCCCCGCAGGGGTCTTCCGAGGAGTCACTCTGCTGAGACAGCTGCGGGAGCCGGGCTCCGATCGCGCTCGCATCCCGGCAGGGACGTGGCAGTCCGCCCCGGCCCATGCCTGGCGGGGAGTCATGCTCGATGTCGCGAGGCACTTCCGCCCGGTCGAGGATCTGAGACGACTGGTCGATCTGATGGCCGACCACCATCTCACGGTGCTGCACCTCCACCTCACCGATGATCAGGGGTGGCGGTTCGAGGTCCCGGGCTATCCGCGTCTCACCGAGGTGGGCGCTCGCCGCGAGGAGACGCAGCGCGGCCACGGGCCCCTCGCCACGGTTGAACCGGGAGTGCACGAGGGCCACTACACGGGTGCCGAGCTGCGCGACCTGGTCGCCTACGCCGCCGACAGATTCGTGACCGTCGTGCCGGAGGTCGAGCTCCCCGGGCACGTGCAGGCGGCGCTCGCGGCGTACCCCGCGCTCGGGAACACGGATGCGGGGGAGCCCGCACTCGCGCCGTGGGCCCGGTTCGGCGTGAACCCTCGCACTCTCGCTCCGACGGATGCCGCGCTCGCCTTCGGACGTGCGGCGATCGATGCTCTGTGCGAGGTCTTCGACTCGCCGTGGATCGGCATCGGCGGTGACGAGGTGCCGGTGACCGAGTGGGCGCAGAGTGCGGCTGCCCAGGAGCGGATGCGTGAGCTGGGTCTGGCGACCCCCCATGACGTGCAGCCCTGGTTCACCGACCACTTCGTCTCCCACGTCCGCAGTCGCGGGCGCATCGCACTCGCCTGGGATGAGGTGCTCGAGGGGGACGTCCCCGACGGTGTGCGTATCCTCGCCTGGCGGGGTCCCGTCGCCATGCGCGAAGCGCTGAGGCGCGGCATCCCCGTGATCGCGTGCCCCGATCTCGAGGTGTATCTCGACTATCCCCAGTCCGAGTCGGGGGAGGAGCCGATCCGTGTCGGTCCTCCGCTGTCGATCGAGCAGGCGTACACGCTGCGCATCGAGGATGGCGCGGTCGGCGGACAGGCCAACGTCTGGACCGAGCATCTCCCCACGAGGGATCGTGTCGACTTCGCGATGTTCCCCCGTCTCGCGGCGATCGCCGAGCGGCTGTGGGACGGTGGTGATCCGCCGCCGTACGAGGGGTTCGCGCGCCGTCTTCCCGTACACCTCAGGCGCCTCGCCGCGTCGGGGGTGCGGTATCGTCCTCTGGACGGTCCGACGCCCGTGCAGAGGCGTCCTGGGGTGCCGGAGAAGCCCCTCACTCGCGAGGCGCGGCAGGCGATAGTCGCGGGCCTCGTCGAGCGTCTAGCGGACACGTCGGGCGCCGCAGACGGAGCACTCTCGGCATAATGTAACGTTTCCGTAACCCTCCCTGTGCTAACTGTGGCAGGGGTTGCGAAATTTTTGTTCGTAAGGTCTACTAACAAACATGTCCGTATCGGATGGATCGCGTCCTTCGACGTCACCAGATTACGTCGCCGCGAGCGCACACGCCTTCGGGCCGGGACGCCACCTGCGCTCCCGATCGAAGGTCCTCCCGGAGCACGCTCGCGGCCACAACCGCGCGCTCGTGCTGCAGACCCTCTACCACTCGGGCGCGATGAGTCGCGCGGACCTCTCGCGCGAGACCGGACTGACTCGGGTCACCATCTCGGACCTCGTCGCGGAGTTCATCTCCGACGGCATCGTGGTCGAGATGGGAGTGCGCGAGACGGTCGGTCCTGGCAAGCCTCCGATCCTCATCGACATCGACCGCGTCGGCCACCAGATCATCGGGATCGACCTCTCGGGCCCCCATGCCTTCGTGGGTGCTCTTCTCAGCCTCGACGGCGACGTGCTCGAGCGCCGAGAGGTGCCGCGCCCCGAGAGCGCAGACGGCGACGCAGCGTACGCCGCCACGCTAGAACTGGCCCGCGCGCTCGCCGAGACGGCCACGCAGCCGATCCTCGGCGTCGGCATCGGCAGCCCCGGTGTCGTGCGTCCTGACGGCGTCGTGCTCAGCTCGCCGAACCTCGGGTGGACCAACCTGCCGCTCGAGGCGAAGCTCGGCATCGACCTCGACCTTCCGGTCCTCGTGCGCAACGACGCCAACGCCGCCGTCCTCGCGGAGTACACATTCGGCGAGGCGAAGGCCGACTTCATGCTCATCAAGATCGGTCGCGGAGTCGGCGCCGGCGTCATCACCGGCAGTCAGCCGCTGCTCGGCAGTCGCTTCGCCGCGGGCGAGATCGGCCACGTGGTCGTCGGCACCGACGGCGGGCCCCGGTGCGCCTGCGGCAAGGACGGCTGCCTCGAAGCGTGGCTGAGCGAGACGCGGTTGCGTCCCGCCATCACGGCTGCGCCCGGATCGCGCGACGAGATCCTCCGCGATGCGGGAACCCGCATGGGCATCGCGATCGCACCGATCGTCGCGGCGCTCGACCTGTCCGAGGTCGTGCTCTCGGGTCCGGAGGACCTTCTCGACGGCGTGCTGATCGACGCCGCGGTCGAGACCCTGCACGCGCGCACGCTCGAGGGCGTGTTCGAAGACGCGCTCATCCGCCGCACCCACCAGGACGACATCGTCCTGCGCGGCGCCGCCGTGATGGTGCTCTCCAGCCAGTTGGGCGTCTCGTGATCCGCGGCTGCGACAGCGACAGCGTCCACGAGCCGATGACGAGCAGGAGCACCATCCGATGACGGATGCGCGTGCCGTCGACCTCTCCGGTCGACCCATACGAGTGGGCCTGGACGTCGGCGGAACCAAGATCGATGCCGTCGCGGTGTCACCCGACGGGGAAGTCCTCGCGCGTCTGCGGCGGCCGACCGGATGGGGCGAGGAGGCGGTCGTCGTCAGCATCGTCGACGCCGTGGACGCGCTCGCCGTCGACGGCGGATTCGACCGCGCCGCGGTCGAGTCGGCGGGCGTCGGAATCCCCGGACTCGTCGACGCCGACACCGGTCGGGTGCTCCACGCCGTCAACCTGGGCGTCGAGTCGTTGGATCTCGCCGGTCTCGCCGGTCGGCAGCTGGGCGTCCCCGTTCGCGTCGAGAACGATGTGAAGGCCGCCGCGCTCGGCGCTGCCGTGCTGCGCGGCATCGACGGGTCGATGGCGTACCTCAATCTCGGCACCGGCGTCGCTGCCGGAATCGTCGTCGACGGCACGATCTGGCGCGGCGCGAGAGGCACCGCCGGCGAGGTCGGACATCTGTCGGTCGACCCGAACGGCCGGCTCTGCGGCTGCGGGCAGCGGGGCTGCATCGAGACCTTCTGCGGCGGAGGCGCGCTCGCTCGCGCCTGGGACCGTCCCGGTGCGCTTCCGGTGCGCGACATCCTCGACGCTGCCGACGCCGGTGACGAACGGGCGGTGGCCCTTCGCGCCGACCTCTTCCACGGCGCGGCAGCGGCGGTGCGAGCGCTCGTGCTCTCGGCCGACGTCGAACGCGTGATCATCGGCGGGGGACTCACATCGCTCGGAGACAGGCTTTTCACGGGCGTCCGAAGCGCTCTCCAAGCCGGAGCCCAGGCCTCGCCCTTCATGCGCTCGCTGCACCTGGACGACAGGATCGAACTGCTCCCTGCCGGCTCTCCGGCTGCGGCCTTCGGGGCCGCGGTCGTCGGCGCAACCACCCCCTCGAAGGAGACCGTGTCCCATGGCTGAAGTCGTCATCGTCCCGAACGCAGAAGCGGCAGGCGCGCTCGTCGCCGCCGAGATCGTCGAGCTGATCGACGGACGTCCGGATGCCGTGCTCGGCCTCGCCACGGGCTCGACGCCCCTTCCGGTCTACCGGGCGCTGCGCGACGAGCTCGCGGGGCGCGATGTCTCGCAGGTGCGCGGTTTCGCGCTGGACGAGTATGTGGGGATCGACCCGGCTCATCCCGAGAGCTACCGCTCGGTCATCACCCGCGAGGTCGTCGAGCCGCTGGGACTCGACCCGCGACGGATCCATGTGCCCAACGGCGCACAGGCCACCATCCGGCACGCGGGCGAGGACTACGAGACCGCGATCGACGCGGCCGGAGGCGTGGACCTGCAGATCCTCGGCATCGGTACGGACGGGCACATCGGCTTCAACGAACCGGGCTCGTCGTTCGCCTCGCGCACACGCGTGAAGACCCTCACCGAGCAGACCCGCGAGGACAACGCGCGCTTCTTCGACTCGATCGACGACGTCCCGATGCACTGCATCACGCAGGGGCTGGGCACGATCCTGCGCGCTCGTCACCTCGTGCTGCTCGCCTTCGGAGAAGGCAAGGCGCAGGCCGTGGCGGATGCCGTCGAGGGACCCCTGTCGGCCATCCTCCCCGGATCGGCGATCCAGCTGCATCCGCACGCGACGGTCGTCGTGGATGAGGCCGCCGCCTCTCGGCTGAAGCTCGCCGACTACTACCGCTACACCTACGCGAACAAGCCGAGCTGGCAGGGCATCTGATCCGGTCGGACCTCGGGATCGGTCCTCAGGGGCGGATCGCCGGCCACGCCAGCGGCAGCAGGTGCTCGATGCTGAGCGGTGCGAGCGGCAGGGTCTCGGCATCCGCGGGTGTGATCCAGCGCAGCTCGGCGAGCTCGGCCTGCACCACGACCTCCGCGGCGGCGATGGACACCGAGAACGCGTCGGCCACGACGCGGTGACCGGGCTCGTTCGCCGCCTCGGAGACGAAGGTGCCGAGCGGCTCGAGATCAGCCTCGTCGAGGTGAAGGCCGAGCTCCTCGTGCAGCTCGCGGATCAGCGTCTGCGACGGCGTCTCGCCGGGCTCGGGCTTGCCGCCCGGCTGCATGAAACGGGTCGTTCCCTGCTTGCGGACGACGAGCACCCGTCCGGCGTCGTCGACGATCACTGCGGCGCTGACGTGGATGTCAGGCATCGTGCGCGAAGACCTTGCCGGGGTTCAGGATCCCGAGCGGGTCGAAGACCCGGGTGATCTGACGCTGCAGCTCCCACTGGTCGTCGCCGAGCTCGTCGGCCAGCCAGCGGCTCTTCAGCGTTCCGATCCCATGCTCGCCGGTCAGCGTGCCTCCGAGCGCGATCGCGGCCCGGAACAGCTCGTCCGCGGCCGCCCAGACCTCGGCGGGAGGCTCGGTGCCCTCGAAGATGAAGTTCGGATGCAGGTTGCCGTCGCCCGCGTGCGCCACCGTCGGGATGGTCATCGAGTAGGCCTTCTCGATGCGGGCGATCTCATCGAACATCGCCGGCATGGCGCTGCGGGGCACCGACACGTCTTCGATCAGCGTGGTGCCGAGAGCCGACATGGCCGGGTGCATGGCGCGACGGATCGCCAGAAGACGCTCCCCCTCTTCGCGGTCGTGAGAGACCTCCGTGATGCCCTGGTGCGCCGTCAGGATGTCGGCGATCACCGACGCCTCGGATGCCGCGGCGGGGCCATCCGTCTGGATGGTCAGCTGCGCGCTCCCCGCCACGGGCGAGGGGAGGTCGAGCAGAGCGGCGACGGCTGCGAGGCTGGCGGAGTCCATCAGCTCCATGATCGCGGGCTGCGCGCCCGAGGCGGTCACCGCGGCGGATGCGGACGCTGCGGCACGCACATCGGGGAAGATGGCCGTCACTGTGCAGGTCCTCCCCTCGACCAGGCGGCGGAGCTTCAGGGTGGCGCCCACGACCACGCCGAGGGTGCCCTCGGAGCCGATCACGAGAGAGGTCAGGTCGAGTCCCGTCACGCCCTTGACGCTGCGGTGGCCGAGCGTCAGCAACCGGCCGTCGGCGAGCACGAGGTCGACGCCGAGAACGGCGTCTCTCACGACGCCGTACTTCGCGCAGAGCAGCCCGCCCGCTCCGGTCGCGATGTTGCCGCCGACGGTCGAGATCGCGCGGCTCGCAGGGTCGGGCGCCCACCAGAGTCCGTGTTCGGCGAGCACGTCATTGAGGTCGGCGTTGAGGATGCCGGGTTCGACGACGGCGAGCAGGTCGTCGGCTCGGATCTCACGGATCGCGGTCATCCGGCGCACGGACAGGACGATCTCGCCCTCGCCGCCGTTCGCCGCCCCGGCGAGACCGGTTCCGGCGCCGCGTACGACCACCGGGGTGGCCGTCTCGGTCGCGATGCGCATCACGGTCTGAACGTGCTCGACCGACTCGGCATGCACGACCGCGAGCGGCCTGCCCGGGGCTGCGTGACCCGAGCGGTCGGCGCGGGCCTCTTCGAGGACAGCGACGTCGGTGTCGACGATGCTGCCGAGCGCGGCCACCAGCCGTTCGAGCGCACTCATCGGATGCGACGCCGACCGCTCACGACGCCGGCGCCGACAGCGACCACGGCGAACGCGATCCCGATGAGGGGCTGGTCCATCAGCCACCACGCGATCGTGACTCCGACGTAGATGAGCAGCTCGACGACGACGCGCAGGAACGGGTGCAGGCGCAGGACCGGTCGAGGGGAGAGGAAGAGAGCCCAGATCAGGATCACGACGATCGGAGCCCCGATCCCGAGGACGATGTTCCACGGGAAGGGCCACGTGGCGAATCCCCAGAGGGCGAGCGTGCCCACTGCGACGATCAGGACCACCGATCGGACGACGTCGAGGGCGGTGATGGTCGGGCGGTCGACGCCGGGAGTGGAGGCGGGATCCTGGGACATGGATCCAGTCTATTCGCCGCCGATGACGCCTCAGAGCGCGGGAACGGCCTCGTCTGCGGCCGACTGATCGACGGGTGCGCTCTCGTCGACGGGGGCAGCCTCATCGACGGGGGCCTGGTCAGCCGGGGGAGCGGTCACGACCGGAGCGGCGGGCTCGGTGGGAGCGGCGGGCTCGGGCACCGGGCTCTCCGTCGGCAGGCCCGCGTCCGGCGCCTCGACCGCAGCATCGGGTGCCGCCTCGACCGGGGAGGCAGGTGCGGCCTCGTCGGTCGGCTCGGTGGCGGGAGCGTCTGCGTCAGCCGGGGCCGGTTCCTCGGGAGCGGCCTCTGCGGGGTCCGCCGCCGCGCCCTCGCAAGAGGGGGCGAGGGCCACGGCACCCAGGGTGACCCCGAGTGCGGAGAGGCTCGTGGTCGTCGGCAGGATCGGCCCGGCCGCGGTCACGTAGTGGACCTCGAGGGTCGTGCCGAGAAGCAGCTGCAGGAACCCGGGGCGCAGCTCGATGACAGCGGTCCCCGCATCGCTCAGCGAGGTGCTGTCGGCACCTCCGCGGCGTCCTCCGAGCAGCGCTTCGATGTCTGCTCCCGGTTCGCCTGACACATTCACGGTGACATAGGTGACCGCGCGAGCGTCGAGGCAGATGCTCGCGAGAGCGACCTCGATCGGCGTCGTCGGCACGGCGGGTTCCGTCGGGTTTTCGCCGCCGGGGGTCTCTCCGCCGGGTGTCTCTTCGCCGGGGGTTTCTCCGCCGGGAGTCTCGCCGCCGGGGGTTTCTCCGCCGGGGGTCTCTCCGCCGGGGGTTTCGCCGGGGGTCTCTCCGCCGGGGGTCTCGCCGGGGGTCTCTCCGGGGTTGTCGCCACCGGGCGTCTCGTCATCGGTCTCCTCGTCGACCGGAGGTGTCGTCGCGACGGGCGGTGCCGGCGCGGTCGACTGCACCGGAGCAGGGGGCGGAATGATCGCGGGCGCGACGTCCTCCGCCGGTTGGGAGGAGACGGGTGGGTCGACGGGCGCGATGACGGGCGGTGTGACGGGCGCGGTCTCTGAGTCGTCGACGACGGGCGTCTTCTCGTCGGACATGGACTCGTCGGGTCCGACGTCTGCGCTGATGGAGGACGAGTCGCTGTCGCCGGCGCTGGGCATCGATGCTGCCGGAGTCGCGCCGGTGAGGCTGGGAATGATCGTCGCGGCCGCCACGACGCCGGCGACGACGAGAGCTGCCGATCCGGCGCCGACGAGCGCGCCGACTCCACTGAAGATGCCACCGGTCGCCGTGCCGCCGGCTCCGCCGCCCGCTGCGGTGCCGCCGCCGGCTGATGCGCCCCCACCGACGCCGCTCGACGATCCTGCCGCGGCTGCTCCGCCGGCGGTGACGACGACAGCGCCTTCGGTGACGCTGGAAGGCATGGCTGCGAGCGCGACGATCGGTGTGCCGCCACCCTGCAGTGTGGCGAGATATCCGGCGGAACCCGTCACGCCGAGGACGAGCGGCAACAGCACGAGGGCCAGACGCTTGGACACGTCTTTCGCCTCGGCGGCGACGATCATGCAGCGCGCACACTGCTCGAGGTGCTGCTCGAGTCGGTTGTGGTCGCGGGTGCTGAGGTTGCCTCGCGAGTAGGCGCCCAGATGCTCGATGCTCCACTGGCAGTCGGAGCCCGCCGCAGCGCTGCGCAGGTGCGCCTGGATCCAGGCCTCGCGCAGACCTTCGCGTGCCCGGAAAGCGAGCTGTGAGACAGCGCCGGCCTTCATGCCGAGAAGGGTCGCCGCCTCCTGGGGCTTCATCTGCTCGATCTCCGTGTACCAGAGCACCTCCTGCCAGCGGGAGGGAAGGCTGCGGAATGCCTGTGCCGTCAGACTGCGATCGAGGGCCTCGTTCGCCGCCTGGTCGGTGCTGTCGGGGTCGGGAACGGTGTCGAGCTCGTCGATGGCGGACTCGCGACGAGAGCGGCCCCAGGCCGCGGCGGTGTTGCGGATGCTCGTGAACAGGTAGGCGCGGAACGATCCGTTCGGTCCACCGCCCTTGACGATCGCCTGATAGATGCGGGTGTAGGACTCCTGCACCAGGTCGTCGGGATCGATGGACGATGTGATCGATCGCGCCACGGACATGCCGGAGGGATAGTGCCGCCTCCACAGTTCGCCGAAGGCCGCCGCGTCACCCGAGCGGGTGCGCAGCACGAGATCGGCGTCGGCGATCGATTCTTCGTGCGAAGTGCTGTCCTGATCCACTGTCATCCATCTGTCGCGGAGCGCGAGTGCGCGTCCACATGAAGAGACGCGTGAACCCCGTTTTCATCACGCGCCGTCTCCATTCTCTCCCCAATCTCCCAGGCGTGCCACCCCTTCTCGAAAAGTCGTCGCGGCCTGTCGTCCTCAACGAAACCGCTGATCACATCGAGTTACCTGGGCGCTGCAGGGCAGCTTCAAAAAAAGTCTGGGAAACCGCGTAATGAATCGGCCATGTCGTCGTCTCATCACTAGAGACAGCCGTTGGTTCCACCGGGGGGCGGAGCCAGGCGCTGGTGCAAGGGGTAAGTGCACCGGCATGGCGGGTCGGGCACCTCGGGGGAGGAGCGCTCGGCCCGCCAGCTCTCGCATGTGAAGGGAAATGTGACGGGGCCGCCGATCTGGGGAACGGCGGCCCCTCACCCGCACAGGTGCCGTGAGGGAGGCGTACGTCGTCGCGCTCGCGTCGCGGGCCTACGGGCGGTCGCCCACCCATACGCGCGCGACCTGCAGCTGCGCATCCAGCAGCACCGCGTCGGCGACGTACCCGACCGCGAGACGACCGATCCGGTGGCCGTATCCGATCGCGTTCGCAGGCGTCTCGGTCAGTGCGCGCACAGCCTCGGCGAGCGGAACCCCTGCCGCGGTCGCCCGTCGCAGTGCGACATCGAGGGTCAGCGTCGACCCGGCGATCGACCCTGTGTCGTCTGCGCGCGCGATGCCGTCTTCGACCGTCACGCTGACGGCGCCCAGGTCGTAGTGCCCGTCAGCGCTGCCCGCGGCCGCCATGGCGTCCGTGATGAGCGCCACTCGACCGGGCGCCGAGTCGAAGACGAGCTTGACCACGTGCGGGTCGAGGTGCACGTCGTCTGCGATCACCTCGAGCACCACTCGGCGATCGGCGGCCGCGGCCAGCACCGGTCCCGGCGCTCGGTGATGGATGCCGGGCATGGCGTTGAACGCATGCGTGAGCACCGTCGCGCCGGACTCGAATGCCGCGTCCGCCGTGGCGGCATCCGCGCTCGTGTGTCCCACAGCGGCGACGGAGCCGGCTCCGACGATCGTCCGGATGGCGTCGAGTCCACCGGGCAGTTCTGGGGCGATCGTCACCTGTCGGATCGTGCCGCGGCCCGCGTCGAGCAACCGAGCGACGTCGTCAGGGAGCGGAGCGCGCAGCAGCGACGGCTCGTGAGCGCCGTGATGCGCCGGGTCGAGGAAGGGCCCTTCCAGATGCGAGCCCAGGATGTCGGCATCCGACTCCATGAGGTCCGCGATCTCGGCCACCCGTCGAGCGAGGGCGTCGACCGGGGCGGTGACGAGGGAGATCACCGATCGGGTGGTGCCGTGAGCGCGGTGCAGCGCGCGCGCCGCGCGGATCGCGACCGCGCCGTCGTCGAACGAGGCACCGGCACCGCCGTGGCAGTGGATGTCGACGAACCCGGCCGTGAGCACGGCATCCGGTCCCGCGACGGCCGCTGCGTCGACGACCTCGTCGGCAGGGTCCCACGTCTCCCCGGTGCCGAGGGAGGTGACCCGGCCATGCTCCATCCGCACCCAGGCGTCCGCGACCTCGATGCCGTGGTCGATCAGTCGGGCCGAGTGGATGACGAGCGATCCCGTCGCTGTCGAAGCGGGACTCATCGCTCGCTCCAGGGGATGCCGTCTGCGGGGTGGAAGTTCACGTCCTCAGCCTTCCACAGCGGAGCGAGCGCGCCGAGTCGCCCGCGGAACGACTCCCAGTCGCGTCCGTCACCCACGCGCGGTGACCAGGCGACCTCCGCCTGCGCCGCCGCCCGGGGGAAGACCAGCTGCTCGACGTCGCTCAGGGTGCGGGTGGTCTCGCTCCACAGCGGGGCCTCGATGCCGAGGATCGCGCTCTCGGGAACGTCGAGCACGGCGGTCGGCTCCCACTCGTATGCCGTGCGGACGTCGATGATCGCGGCCCAGGTGAGACCGAGGGGGAAATCTGAGGTGTACTTCATGTCGAGGTAGGCGACGTCTGCGGTCGACATGATGAGTGCACCGCCGCGCTCGACGAAGTGCGCCGCCTCCTCCGCGTGCGATCCCTCGGGAGTCGTCTTGCCCCAGTACTGGCCGATCGTGCCGGCGGCGATGTCCTTCGCCGCGCCGACCTCGTGCCATGCCACGGGGATCTTGCCCTCTTCGAAGACGATCGCGGTCGCCCGCTCCACGAACAGATCGAAGTCGGCCTGCGGGGTGCCGAGGGACTCGTCGCCGCCGATGTGGATGTACGGACCAGGAGTCATCTCGGCGAGCTCGCGCACGACGTCACGGACGAAGTCGTAGGTGCGCTCCTCATGGATGCGGACGCTCGAGTGCCCGACGCCCCACCCGAGATAGGGCTCTCCTGCCACGGGGAGCGGCTGGCCCAGCCGTGCCGATTCGGCGATCAGGCTATCGTTCATGACCGGATCCTCGACGAGCTCGGGGTAGGCGACGCCGATGGCGTGCGTGTGGCCGGGAAGATCGATCTCGGGGATCACGACCATGTGCCGCTCGGCTGCGTGTGCCACGATCTCGCGATAGTCGTCCTTGGTGTAGAAGCCCCCGGGGTCGCCGAGTGAGGCCGTCGAGGAGGCGAGCTCGGTGAGCTTCGGCCACGAGTCGATCTGGATGCGCCAGCCCTGGTCGTCGCTGAGGTGCAGGTGCAGGTGATTGAACTTCAGCGCGCTGGTGCTGTCGATGAACTTCTTGACCTCGTCGACGTCGAAGAAGTGACGCGTGACATCGAGCATGACGCCGCGGCGTGCGAATCGCGGTGCATCGGTGATCTCGGCGCGCAGGAACGCCCACCCCTCATCGTCCTCGCGGAGCAGCTGCAGCAGCGTCTGCACGCCGTAGAAGAGGCCTGCCTCGTCGCCGCCCACGACCTCGACGGAGTCGCCGACGGAGAGCGTGTATCCCTCCGGAGCGCCGCCGCGGTCGACGCGCAGGACGATCGTCGCTGCGGTCTCGGTGTCGTCGGCCGAGTGCGACAGGAGGATGCCGCTGCGGCGCGAGACGGCATCGATCAGCGGGGCCGCGGCAGGGGAGTCGCCGACGACTCGCATGGCGTCGGAGACGCGCAGTCGACCATCGACGGTGATGACGGAGGCGGGAAGAGGAACGAGGGGCATGGAATGGGGAAGGACCATGAACAAAACCTACCGTGCGCAGAGTCGGCGACGCAGGGAAATCCGCTATGCTTTCTCACGTCGCGACTGGCGTCTGGGTGGACTACCACCGGGGAGCGACTGACCACGGAATTCGACCGCGCGCCTGGGCCGATAGGTACACCCTTCGAATCCGTTGTCAGAGGAGCATGTCATGACCGACCGTTACTTCAACGCCCCCCTCTCCGAGGTGGACCCCGAGATCGCTCAGGTCCTCGATCGTGAGCTCGCGCGCCAGCAGACGTTCCTCGAGATGATCGCATCCGAGAACTTCGTGCCTGTCTCGGTACTGCAGTCGCAGGGTTCGGTGCTCACCAACAAGTACGCCGAGGGCTACCCCGGCCGTCGCTACTACGGCGGCTGCGAAGAGGTCGACGTCGCCGAGGAGCTCGCGATCCAGCGTGCGAAGGACCTCTTCGGCGCGGAGTTCGCCAACGTCCAGCCGCACTCGGGTGCATCCGCGAACGCCGCCGTGCTGCACGCGATCGCGCGCCCCGGCGACACGCTGCTCGGCCTCGCCCTCGACCAGGGCGGCCACCTCACTCATGGCATGAAGATCAACTTCTCCGGCCGCCTGTACGACATCGTCGCGTACGGCGTGGACCCCGAGACCTCGACCATCGACATGGACGAGGTGCGTCGTCTCGCCGTCGAGCACAAGCCGAAGGTCATCATCGCCGGCTGGTCCGCCTACCCCCGCACGCTCGATTTCGCCGCCTTCCGCGCCATCGCCGACGAGGTCGGAGCGCTCCTCTGGGTCGACATGGCGCACTTCGCCGGTCTCGTCGCCGCAGGCCTGCACCCGAACCCCGTGCCGCACGCGCACGTCGTCTCGTCGACCGTGCACAAGACGATCGGCGGACCGCGTTCGGGCTTCATCCTCACGAACGACGCCGACATCGCCAAGAAGATCAACACGGCCGTGTTCCCGGGACAGCAGGGCGGACCTCTCATGCACGTGATCGCCGCCAAGGCGACCGCGTTCAAGCTGGCCGGCACCCCCGAGTTCAAGGAGCGCCAGGAGCGCACGGTGCGTGGAGCATCGATCCTCGCCGAGCGCCTCTCGCAGCAGGACGTGAAGGATGCCGGCATCGGGGTGCGCTCCGGCGGCACCGATGTGCACCTGGTGCTCGTCGACCTGCGCGACGCCGCGATCGACGGCAAGCAGGCCGAAGACCTGCTGCACGACATCCACATCACCGTCAACCGCAACGCCGTGCCGAACGACCCGCGTCCGCCGATGGTCACCTCGGGCCTGCGCATCGGAACCCCCGCACTCGCGACCCGCGGCTTCGGCGACGCCGAGTTCACCGAGGTCGCCGACGTGATCGCGCTCGCGCTGCTCCCCGGTGCCGACGTCGAGGCGCTCCGTGCGCGGGTCGACGCGCTCGCCGCCGGCTTCCCGCTCTACCCGGACCTGCAGCAGTGACCGCGAAGATCCTCGACGGCAAGGCGGCGTCGGCAGCGATCAAGGCCGAACTGACCGAGCGGGTGGCCGCGCTGAAGGCGAAGGGCATCGTCCCCGGAATCGCGACCGTGCTCGTCGGCGCCGACCCGGCCTCGCAGCTCTACGTCGGCATGAAGCACCGTCAGTCCGAGGCGATCGGGATGAACTCGATCCAGCGCGAACTGCCGGCTGATGCCACGCAGGCTGACGTCGAGGCGCTGATCGACGAGCTCAACGCCGACCCGGAGTGCCACGGCTACATCGTGCAGCTCCCGCTGCCGAAGCACCTCGACACGGATGCGATCCTCGAGCGGATCGACCCGGCGAAGGATGCCGACGGCCTGCACCCGACCAACCTGGGCCGGCTCGTGCTCAACGTCAACAGCCCGATCCACACCCCGCTGCCGTGCACGCCGCGCGGAGTGATCGAGCTGCTGCTGCGCAACGGCTACGACTTCGCGGGCAAGCACGTGGTCGTCGTCGGGCGAGGGGTGACGATCGGACGCTCGATCGGCCTGCTGCTGACGCGCCGTGACCTGAACGCGACGGTCACGCTCACGCACACCGGCACGGTCGACATGCCGCGCTACCTGCGGGAGGCCGACGTGATCGTGGCGGCCGCGGGGGTCAAGCACCTCATCCGCGCCGAGGACGTCAAGCCGGGTGCCGCCGTGCTCGACGTGGGCGTGACGCGCGAGGCCGACCCCGAGACGGGCAAGAACCTCGTCTTCGGAGACGTGCATCCGGATGTCGCCGAGGTCGCGGGCTGGGTCTCGCCGAATCCCGGCGGCGTCGGTCCGATGACGGTCGCTCTGCTCATGACGAACGTCGTCGAGGCGGCGGAACGCCTGGTCTGATTCTCGGCGCCGGCGCCGGCGCCGGCGCCCAGCGCACTGTCGCAGATACGCAGAGACATCTCCGCATATCCGCGACGTGGTGCGGCTCAGCCCAGTTCGTCGAACATCCGCCGCTGCTCGGGAGTGAGCCCGTCGTGGAGCTCTTCCCGAGCCTCGGCGGTGGCGGACGCCTCTGCGGCGGATGCGGGGGCGGTGGATGCCGAGGAGGCGGCCGTCGTCTTCCGTCGTGACACCCTGCCCTGCACGGCGTCGTAGAGCTCGCCGGCCTTGGCCCGCAGCTTGTCGTCGACCTGGTCGTAGATCATCCAGCCGAACAGCAGGAAGAGCGGCGGGAGCGCGTAGCTCCAGAAGCCCGAGGCGCGGACGCCGCTCAGCCACACGACACCCACCCAGATCAGCAGCTCGACGAGGTAGACGAGGACATACTGGACGACCTTCTCGCCGGTTCTCGTGCGATCGGCGGCGGACTTCGCGGCCGCCTTTCGGAAGGCCGCGGTGAGCAGCGGCTTCACGAACAGCGCCGCGAGCGTCAGGATGACCGCCGCCCAGAACGCGGTGAACCCGACGGAGACGCCCGTCGACAGCAGGCCGATGAGCAGCAGCACGACGACGTTGAACACGTAGAGCGCCGCGAACCGGACGATTCCGTTCTTCATCCGTCCAGAATTCCACACTCCCGCATGCCGCTGGGTCGCCCCGCGACTCCTCCGGCCGGATCAGCGTGCGGGGAAGGCGCGCTCGACCGCGTCGACCACGGTGTCGTAGACGGAGTCCCAGGGCACGAGCGGGGGAGTGACCCCGGCGAGTTCGAGGCTCACGGCACCGTGCACCTGCGCCCAGACGGTGAGAGCGGCGGCCATCACCTCGGGCTCCTCGACGCGAGCGGCGAGCGACCTGACGAGCGGTGCCATCGCCGTGCTCATGGTCGCGTCGTCGGGGCGGCAGTCCTCGGTGGCCACCCCGCCGCCGAACATGAGGCGGTAGAGCGCGGGATTCCCCATCGCCCAGGCCCGGTACGCGATGCCGAGAGCGCGAAGTCCCTCGGGTTCGGCGGCGGCCTGCGCCTCGCCGAATGACGCGAATCCGTGCTCGATGACCGCGACGAGCAGTTCGGTCTTCCCGCCGAAGAGCGCGTAGACCGCCGACGTCGATGTGCCGGCGTTCTGCGCGATGTCGCGCAGGCTCACCTTCTCGGGACCCTTGTCGTCGACCATCTCCGCAGTCGCATCGAGCAGGCGGTCGCGCAGGGCATCGTCGTACAGAGGAGGTCTTGCCATGGGATCGATCGTATCGTAACGTTGTTGCATAACGCAGTTACATAACAACGTTGTAGGGAGATCCGCATGGTTCAGCACGTGTTTCCCGGCAGGTTCACCGCGGCTCCCGACCGACCGGATGTCACGGTCTTCCTGATCGGGATGCGGGCCAACCGCTGGTGGCAGCTCGGGAAGGTGTGGTGGACGGCCAGCAAGATGCCTCCGATGCTGATGCACCTCGGCGCTCACCCCGAGGCGGGGATGCTCGGGGTGCACAGCTGGTTCGGGCGGACGACGATCCTTCTGACGTACTGGGAGAGTCCGGAGCATCTGCAGCGCTTCGCCGCCGATCGCGATGCGCCGCATCTGCAGCCGTGGCGCGACTTCATGCGCACACTGCAGGGAACGGGGAGCGTCGGCGTGTGGCACGAGACATACCAGGTGCCGACGGCGGACATGGAGGCCGTCTACGTCGACATGCCGGCGTTCGGACTGGCGGCGGCCACCTCACACGTCCCGGTCGGGCCGGGGATGAAGACGGCGCGCCAGCGGATGGGCCGCTGACGCGCCGGCAGCTGGCGTCGCCAGGGCTCAGCTCTGGGGGTGCAGGCTGCTCTCGATGTTCGTGATGCGCGCCTGCTCGTCGAACCGGAAGGTCGCCGTGCCCGTGCCGTCGGCGACCGTGGCGCCCGAGAACGACTCGTCCGTCCAGGTGAGGTTCCACCCGGCGAGGCGTGCGGCGTCCCAGACCGCTGTCCGTGCATCGGGGAGGGCCAGGCCCGACAGGATGCGCGGAAGAGCGATCGCGGCCGCCGCGACGGTCAGCGGGGGAAGCGGGGCGTCGAGCAGGAACACGGCATATGTGCCGCCGCCGACCGGTGCGAGGTAGTACGGTGCGCGCCCGGTGAGCTCCACCGCGACGGCGCCGACGGTGTGGGCGGCGCCCGTGATCCAGTCGGCGTCGCCGGCCGCGTCGTCGGGGAACGGCAGCTCCTGCTCGCTCAGCTCCGCCACGCCGTGCTCCCTGCCGTAGTCGCGCAGCTGGGCGGCGACACCCGCAGGGTCGCCCTGCGGGTGAGCCCATGCCCAGAGCAGCGAGCGGGGTCCCGGAGCGATCGTCGCGACGAGGTGGGCGCGGGTCACGAGCCGGCGCGTCGCATCGGCGTTGGACGTGAAGGTGAGAGTGCCGGCCGCCATGTCGGCATCCCAGCGGTTGTCGCCGAGGTCCTCGAGGGCGGTCGACAGGGAATCCTGACGGAGAGCGGAGAACAGTGCGGCACGGTCTGCGAGCGGCTGGAGCGCGGCGAAGGTCATGCCCACAGTCTCGCCCGGATTGCTATGAATCCGCCAACTCCGCTCGCGGGGACAGTGCGCCGTTCGGACGACCCATCCGCCAGACGCTCGGCACGAACAGGGTCACGGCGGCGAGCACGGCATAGAGGATCCCCGAGGTGACGAGCACCGTCTCGACATCGCTGTGGGTGATCAGCCAGCCGTAGACGAGGGTGCCGATCGGCATCACGACGTAACTGCCGAGCATGTCGTAGCTCGAGACCCGGGAGAGCTTGTCACCGGGGACGTTCTCCATCATCGCGAGATTCCACCCGGTGCTGAAGACCTCGGCGCCGGCGCCGGCGAGGAACGCCGCGATGGCCAGCAGGATGACCGCGGGATGCACGCCCAGCACGGTCAGCGGGATCGCGAAGGCGGCCATGCCGATCATCCCGTACCGCAGCGGGCGCTTCAGCGGGAACCACATCAGCACGAGGGTCATGAGCAGGATGCCGACGCCTTCGGCGCTGACGACCCATCCCCAGCCCGCGATGCCGAGCCGTTCGTCGTTCTTCGCGATGTACGGTCCGACGACGCCCCACGCGCCGATGTGGATGGCATTCATCACCATGAAGGCGAGCACGATGACCCACAGCCAGGTGCGGCTCCAGAACTCCTGCCAGCCGATGCGGAGATCGTGGAACAGGGTGGTTCCGCCCGCGTGATCCGGCGGAGGGAGCTTGACCATCGCGAGCACGGGGATCGCGATGACCCACCCGATCGCCTGCACGACCATGGCCCACGCGGGGCCGGCCGCGGCGACGACGATGCCCGCGATGATCGGGCCGCCGATCGTGGTCGCCGAGCGCACGAACGACAGCATCGCATTGGCCTGCTGCAGGTGCTCGGGGGAGGTCAGCTGCGGGATGATCCCCTGCATGGCGGGCAGGACGAAGGCGGTGGAGGCGCCGTTCACGACCGACAGCAGTGCCAGCAGCGGAACCGTCGCGGTGCCGCTGAACAGCAGCGCCGCCATCGCTCCGACCGTGAGGATGTCGACGACGTAGCAGGACTGGATGATGAGCGCGCGGGGAAGTCGATCGGCGATCACACCGCCGAAGAGCAGGAAGACGATGTTGCTCACGGTGAATGCGGCGAGCACGAGAGAGAGCGACCGCGCGTCATTGTCGATCTCGAGCACCGCGAAGGCGAGCGCGATCGACGACATCGACCCGGCGATCAGTGTGATCGCACGCGCGAGGAAGAACCAGCGGAACCCTCGGTCCTGCATCGCTGCGAGCGCGCGGATCATGACGGCTCGTCGCTGCTCTGCATCCGTCAATCCTGCCACCCCGAGAGGATCGGCAGGCGTCAGTAGCTGGCGCGGGTCGTGTCGTCGGATGCCGGGATGAAGCGGGCGGCCAGTGCCTCGGATGCGCGCGCGAGCATCGCCACGTCGGCGCCGACGGCCACGAAGTCCGCGCCGGCGGCGATGTACGCATCGGCGGCGGACGGATCGAACGCGTTCACGCCGACTGGTGTGCCTGCGGCTCTCACCGCGGCGAAGACCCGTTCGACGGCGGCGACGACGTCCGGATGCGTCTGCTGGCCGAGCAGTCCCATCGACGCGGAGAGATCGGAGGGTCCCACGAACACGGCATCCACGCCGTCGACCGCCGCGATCTCCGCGGCGGCCTCCACCCCGGCGGCCGTCTCGATCTGCACCGTGAGCGAGGTGTGGTGCGCCGAGTCGTGCAGATAGCCGTCGACCCGGTTCCAGCGGGCGCTGCGGGCGAGCGCGCTGCCGACACCGCGCACTCCCTCGGGCGGGTAGCGGGTCGCCGCGACGGCCGCACGTGCCTCATCGGCCGACGAGACCATCGGGACGATGAGGTTCTGAGCGCCGAGGTCGAGGACCTGCTTGATCGCCACGACGTCGTTGACGGGCACGCGAACGACCGGGGTGATCGGATAGGCGGCGACGACCTGCAGCTGCAGCAGCGTGGACTCGAGCGTGTTGGCCGAGTGCTCCATGTCGATCAGCAGCCAGTCGAGACCGGATCCCGCGGCGACCTCCGTCACGAGCGGGCTGCCGGAACACGCCCACATCCCGATGACGGCGCGGTCGTACGCCGCGAGCTGCTCGCGGAAGGAGGGGCTCAGATGAAGCGGCATTCGATCGTTCCCATCGGTCCGTAGTCGCACAGCACCTGATCGCCGCGCGACACCCACATCGGGCGTGTGAATGATCCTGCCAGGATGATCTCGCCGGCCTCGAGACGCGCGCCGTGCTGATGGAACTTGTTCGCCAGCCACGCGACCCCGGTGGCGGGGTGGCCCAGCACACCGGCGGCGACACCGGTCTCCTCGATCTCGCCGTTGCGCGAGAGCACGCCCGGCACCCACCGCAGGTCGATCTCGTCGGGACGCTTGTGCACGTCTCCCACCACCATCGCCCCGTAGGCGGCGTTGTCGCTGATCGTGTCGACGATCGTCCGACCCTCGAGCTCGATGTGCGAGTTCAGCACCTCGAGAGCGGGCACGGCGTAGTCGATCGCCGCGAGAGCGTCGTCGAGCGTGCAGTCCGGCCCCTCGAGCGGATGCTTGAGCACGAACGCCAGCTCGACCTCGATGCGCACGTTCGAGAAGTGGTCGACCGGGATGTCGGCGCCCGACTCGTAGACCGTGTCGTCGAACATGACGCCGTAGTCGGGCTCGGTGATGCCGGTGGCCTGCTGCATCGCCTTCGACGTCAACCCGATCTTGCGGCCGACGAGCCGGCGCCCCGCGGCGACCTGCGAGTCGCGCCACACGCCCTGGATCGCGTACGAGTCCTCGACCGTGGCCTCCGGGTGGCGGGCGGTGATCCGGGGGATCACCGAGTGGGTCCGGTCGGCCTCGGCGAGTTCCGCGGCGATGCTCTCGATGGTGTCTGCGGACAGCATCCGTGTCTCCTCTCTCGACGAATCGATCAGAGCTGGTGGCCGAGCTTGTACTCGCCCTGCTTGTACTCCGGCATGGCCTCGTCATCGCCCGGTCGCGTGTACGAGAAGCCGTCGGCGCCGATCGTGACGGCCATCTCGGAGTCGTCGGTGCGCGCCACGACGGGCTGCGGGTTGCCGTCGAGGTCGAGCACGAGCGATGCCTCGGTGTACCAGGAGGGGACGACCGGGTTGCCCCACCAGTCGCGGCGCTGGTTGTCGTGCACGTCCCAGGTGATCACCGGGTTGTCGGGGTCGCCCGTGTAGTAGTCCTGCGTGTACACCTCGACGCGGTGTCCGTCGGGGTCGCGGAGGTAGAGGTAGAACGCGTTCGAGACGCCGTGGCGGCCGGGACCGCGCTCGATCGCATCGGAGCGACGGAGAGCGCCGAGCTTGTCGCAGATCGCGAGGATGTTGTGCTTCTCGTGCGTCGCGAAGCAGACGTGGTGCATGCGCGGTCCGTCGCCGCCGGTCATGGCGGTGTCGTGCACGGTGGGCTTGCGGCGCATCCAGGCGGCGTACACCGTGCCCTCGTCGTCCTGGATGTCCTCCGTGACGCGGAAACCCAGATCCTGCATGAACTTCACCGCACGGGGCACGTCGGGGGTGACCTGGTTGAAGTGATCCAGACGCACGAGCTCGCCCGGGATGTGCAGGTCGTAGCGCCACGACATGCGCTCGACGTGGTCGGACTGGTGGAAGAACTCGATCGGGAAGCCCAGCGGATCGACGACCCGCACCGAGTCGCCCACGCCCTTCACGAAGCCCTCGGGATTGCGCCGCACGTCGCAGCCCAGCTCGGAGTAGAACGCCTCGGCGAGGTCGAGGTCTTCCGGGGTGCGCACTCGGTAGGAGAACGCGGCCACCGCGGCGACCGGTCCCTTGCGCAGCACGAGGTTGTGGTGGATGAACTCCTCGGTCGAGCGGAGGTAGATCGCCTCGTCGTCCTCTTCCGTGACGTACAGCCCCAGGACGTCGACGTAGAACACCCGCGAGGCGGCGAGGTCGGTGACGACGAGCTCCATATAGGCGCAGCGCAGCACGTCGGGCGGCGTGCTCTCGGGCGTCGCGATGGGGTTGTCGGTCTGGATCGGAGCCTCCTGGCTCACGTAGTAGCCCGAGGAGGTCAGCGTCTTCGCAGTCTTGTCGGTCATGTCGGGTCCTTGCTCAGTTCTTGCCGAAGGTCGGGTTGTGCGCGCCGCCGAGCGTGATGTGCACGCTCTGCTGGTCGGTGTAGAAGTCGATCGAGCGGTAGCCGCCCTCGTGGCCGAGACCAGAGGCCTTGACGCCGCCGAACGGGGTGCGGAGGTCGCGCACATTGTTGCTGTTGAGCCACACCATGCCCGCCTCGACGGACTGCGCGAAGTTGTGGGCGCGCTTCAGATCGTTCGTCCAGATGTAGGCGGCGAGGCCGTACTTCGTGTTGTTCGCGAGCGAGAGCGCCTCGTCGTCGGAGTCGAACGGGGTGATCGCGACGACCGGTCCGAAGATCTCCTCTTGGAAGATCCGGGCATCCGGGGAGACGTCGGCGAACACCGTGGGCGCGACGAAGTTGCCCTCGTCGAAGCCCTCGGGGCGGCCGCCGCCGGCGACCAGACGGCCCTCGGTCTTGCCGATCTCGACGTAGCTCATCACCTTGTCGTAGTGCTCGGGGTGCACCAGGGCGCCCACCTCGGTCGCGGGGTCGTGCGGGTAGCCGACCTTCACGCGCTTCGCCTGGGCGGCGTAGCGCTCGACGAACTCCTTGTAGATGGAGCGCTCGACGAGGATGCGCGATCCCGCGGTGCAGCGCTCGCCGTTGAGGGAAAAGACCCCGAAGATCGTCGCGTCGACCGCAGCCTCGAGGTCGGCGTCGGCGAACACGACGGCGGGGGACTTGCCGCCGAGCTCCATCGAGAGCCCCTTGAGGAACGGTGCCGCGTTGCCGAAGATCAGCTGTCCGGTGGAGCTCTCGCCGGTGAACGAGATGAGCGGCACGTCGGGGTGCTTCACGAGGGCGTCTCCGGCGTCTTCGCCCAGGCCGTTCACGAGGTTGAAGACGCCCTTCGGCAGTCCGGCCTCCTCGAAGATGCCCGCCCAGAGAGACGCGGAGAGGGGCGTGAACTCGGCGGGCTTGAGCACGACGGTGTTGCCGGTCGCGAGCGCGGGGCCGAGCTTCCACGACTCGAGCATGAACGGCGTGTTCCACGGTGTGATGAGGCCCGCGACGCCGATCGGCTTGCGGTTGACGTAGTTCATCTGCTTGCCGGGGACCTTGAAGGCGTCGTCGGACTGGGCGACGATCAGGTCGGCGAAGAAGCGGAAGTTCTCGGCCGCACGACGGGCCTGGCCCAGCGCCTGGGTGATCGGCAGCCCCGAGTCGTACGACTCGAGCTCGGCGAGGCGGGCGTCGCGCGATTCCACGATGTCGGCGATCCGGTGCAGCACCCGCGAGCGCTCGCGGGGGAGCATGCGCGGCCACGGGCCTGCGTCGAAGGCGCGCTTCGCCGCGGCGACGGCGAGCTCGATGTCGGCCTTCTTGCCGGCGGCTGCGGTCGTGTAGGTCTTGTTCGTCACCGGGTCGAGGACGTCGAACGTGTCGCCGTCGACGGAGTCGACGAACGCACCGTCGATGTAGTGCTGGATGTGGTCGGGCAGATCGGCGGGGATGCGGGAATCGGTCATGACTCGTCTCCTGAGTTGTGGTGAGAACGGGTGTGCAGCGCGTCGAGGAAGGCGTCCCTCGTGCGCAGGCGGTGGTTGCGGGCGGCGAGCTCTATCTCGAGCGGGTCGGCGCCCGCGCGGATGAGGTCGAGGATCTGCGTGTGCTCCTCGACCGAGTGCTGGGCCCGGCCGGGCACGTAGGCGAAGGTGGAATCGCGGATGCCGGAGAGACGCGCCCAGCCGCGGTGCACGAGGTCGAGCAGGTGCGGGTTCGGGCAGGGCTCGAACAGCAGGGAGTGGAACTGCCGATTGAGCTCCGTGAACGCGTGGGCGTCGAGATGATCGAGCATCTGGATCATCCGCTCGTTGACGGCCTCGGCGGCGTCGAGCGCCTCGGCGCCGAGAAGCGGTGCGGAGAGGGCTGTGGCCGCGCCCTCGACCAGCCCGAGCGTCTCCATGGTGTGCGCGTACTCGCTCTCGTCGACGAGAGTGACGCGGGCCCCGACATTGCGCTCGAACGTCACGAGACCCTCGGCCTCGAGCCGGCGGATCGCTTCGCGCACGGGCACGACGCTCATCCCGAGCTCCTCCGCGAGCGAGCCGAGGACCAGGCGGTAGCCGGGGCCGAAGGTGTGAGCCGAGATGCGCGAGCGGATCCAGGCGTAGGCCTGCTCGGACTTGCTGGAGTTCGTCACCGTCGTCATGAGCCTGCACCGGCGCCGGTGGCGGCCTCGTACTTCTCACGCCACGCGGCGTTGAGCGGGAAGAGCCCGTCGACCGGGTGGCCGGCGGCGACCTGTTCGGCGATCCAGGCGTCTTCGACCTCCTGCGCGAGCGCGTCGTCGGCGATCTGCTCGGCGAGAGAGGGAGGGATCACGATGACGCCGTCGCCATCGCCCACGATGATGTCGCCCGGCTGCACAGTCGCACCGCCGCACGAGATGGTGACATCGACGTCCCACGGCACGTGCTTGCGTCCGAGCACCGAGGGATGCGGGCCCTGCGAGAAGACCGGAAGGCCGATCTCGGCGACGGCGTCGAAGTCGCGCACGCCGCCGTCGGTCACGACGGCGGCGGCGCCTCGGGCGCGGGCGCGGAGCGCCAGGATGTCGCCGAGCGTGCCGGTGGTCGCGTCGCCGCGCGCCTCGATCACGATGACCTCGCCCTCATCGACGGCGTCGAAGGCGCGCTTCTGGGCGTTGTAGCCGCCTCCGTGGCTCGCGAAGAGATCTTCTCGGAAGGGCACGAAGCGCAGTGTCTTGGCGGTGCCGACGATCTTGCTGCCCGGGATGTTCGCCGAGACGCCGTCGACGAAGCACGAGTGGTGTCCGCGCTTGCGCAGCTGCGAGGAGAGGCCCGCGGACGGAGCCTCCATCAGCTTGGCGCGGAGCTCGGGGGAGAGCCCGGAGGTGCTCGTCTCGGCGGGAAGACCGGCCTCCTCGCGGGAACCCCAGGCCTCCGTGCGCTGCAGGTCGTCGACGGCGGGAAGGGAGCCGATCGTCTCGTCGAAGGGGACATCGCCCTGAGTGACGGTGGTGATGAGGCGGCCCGACGAGGGGGAGCCCTCGGCATCCGGAGCGTCGACCTCGATCTCGACCACGTCGCCCGGCACGATGACCGAGGATCCGGCCGGGGTGCCGGTGAGGATGACGTCGCCGGGCTCGAGGGTGAAGTGCTGCGACAGATCGGCGACCAGCTGCGCGAGGGGGAAGATCAGACCCGCCGTGGTGTCGTCCTGGCGCAGCTCGCCGTTGACCCAGGCCCGCACCCGCAGGGCCGCGGGGTCGACGGCGCGGGCGTCGATCAGCTCGGGGCCGAGCGGGGTGTAGCCGTCGCCGCCCTTGGAACGGACGTTGGAGCCCTTGTCGTTGGCGCGCAGATCGTAGAGGCCAAGATCGTTCGATGCCGTGACCCAGCCGACGTGGCTCCAGGCGTCCTCGAGTGAGACGTGGCGCGCCGCGGTGCCGATGACGAGGGCGATCTCTCCCTCGAAGGCGAGCAGCTCGGTGCCGGCCGGGCGTTCGACCGTGCCGCCGGTGATACCGACGGAGCTCGTCGGCTTGAAGAAATAGGAGGGGGCTGCGGGGCGCCGGCCGCGCTGGTCGGCGCGAGAGGTGTAGCTCAGATGGATCGCGATGATCTTGCCGGGGCGGGTCATGGATGCCGTCACGGGGCGCCTCCTCGCGCTTCTCGTCGACGCCTTGTGCGTCGTATTCGAAATCATATATCATCGTGTCACCCCTCGGCAAGCACCTCGACACCCCTCGTGTGCGAGCCGTGACAATGCGGTCACAATCAAAGGAGACACCCCAATGAGCGGGCAGTCACAGGCTGGGTTCACGCCCACCGGAACCATCGCGACACCGGCCGATCGGCGCCGGGTCGTGTTCGCCACCGTCGTCGGAACCACGGTCGAGTGGTACGACTTCTTCATCTACGCCACGGCAGTCGGGCTGGTCTTCGGGCAGCTCTTCTTCGAGCCGCTCGGGGCGAACAGCGCGCTGATCGCCTTCGCCACCGTCGGCGTCAGCTTCCTCTTCCGTCCGCTCGGAGCCTTCCTCGCCGGCCACTTCGGCGACAAGCTCGGCCGCAAGACCGTGCTGATGTGGACGCTGATCCTGATGGGTGCGGCCACCGCGCTCATCGGTGTGCTGCCGACCTATGACGCGATCGGCATCGCGGCGCCGATCCTGCTGGTGCTGCTGCGCATCCTGCAGGGCATCTCGGCCGGAGGCGAGTGGGGCGGTGCGGTCCTGATGGCCGTCGAGCACGCCCCGAAGAAGAAGCGCGGGATCTTCGGCGCCTCGCCGCAGATCGGTGTGCCGCTCGGTCTGCTGCTCGCGTCGGGAGTGATGGCGCTGATGACGGCGATCGCCCCCGGAGACCAGTTCGTCCAGTGGGGCTGGCGCATCCCGTTCCTGCTCAGCGTCGTCCTGATCCTGGTCGGCTACTACGTGCGCCGCAAGGTCGAGGAGAGCCCGGTCTTCGTCGAGCTCGCCGAGCGCAAGGAGAAGGCGAGCATGCCGATCGTGCAGCTGTTCCGCAAGCACCTCCTGCTCGTCATCGTCGCCGCGCTCGTCTTCGCGGGCAACAATGCGGTCGGATACATGACGACCGGCGGATACATCCAGGGCTACGCCACCAACCCCGACGGCCCGATCGGACTCGAGCGCGGACCCGTGCTGTGGGCCGTCACGGGATCCGCCGTCACCTGGCTGATCACGACGCTCATCGCCGGGTGGCTGTCTGACCGCATCGGTCGGCGCACCACCTACATCATCGGCTGGGTGCTGCAGCTCGTCGGCGTGTTCACGCTGTTCCCGCTCGTGAACACCGGCCAGGTCGGTCTGCTGTTCTCGGGCCTCGCGATCCTCACGATCGGTCTGGGCTTCACGTACGGGCCTCAGGCGGCGCTCTACGCAGAGCTCTTCCCCGCCAGCATCCGCTTCTCGGGGGTCTCGATCTCGTATGCGATCGGTGCGATCGCCGGTGGCGCCTTCGCCCCGACCATCGCGACCGCCATCGTGCAGGCCACCGGCTCGACGCAGGCCGTCACGTGGTACCTCGCCGGCATGACGCTGCTCGGTCTGGTGGCGACGCTGCTGCTGCGCGACCGCTCCGGCATCCCGCTGGGGCCGGACCATGAGGACGAGCAGGCTGTGAGCCCGATCCGCGGTCTCGCCAGGGCCTGACCCGCATCCATACGCAGAACGCACGTCCGCCTCGCGGGCGTGCGTTCGGCGTATGCGCGGAACGGGCTGCCCGGCTCTCGACTGCCGAATGCTCTCAGCCGTCGAGCGCGTCCCGGATCGCGGATGCCGAACGCTGCAGGCGGTCGGCGATCTCGACGTCGTCGAGGGCGGTCGCGACGTGCACGACCGCGATCGCCGCGGGGCGCTGGCCGCGCAGCACGAGGGGCACGGCGACCGACTGCACGGTGGGGATGACCTCATCGTGGCTCGTCGCATATCCGCGGATGCGCGCCTGGTCGACCTCAGCGCGCAGGGCGGCTGCAGGCTCTCCGGGCCACTGCGACGCGGGGAGCTGTGTGAGGATCGCCTTGCCCGGTGCTCCGACGGTGACGGAGTGCCTGGCGCCGGGTCGCTGGGCGACGCTGGCGATCGCGTGGCGTGGCTCGATGCTCGCGAGCGTGATGCAGTCGTCTCCGTCGAGCACGCCGAGGAAGCATGTCATGCCGAGCTCGTTGGCGATCGCCGTCAGCTCGGGGATCGCCTCGGCCTGCAGGTCATGAGCCACCCCAGCGGCCAGCGCCGCCATGCGGGGGCCCAGGGTCACGGCGCCGGAGGCGTCGCGTCCGACGAGTCGATGGTCTTCCAGCGTGCGCAGCAGGCGGTACGCGACGGAGCGATGCACGTCGAGTCTCCCGGCGATCTCGTCGATCGTGAGGGGTGTCCGCGCGTCCGCGAGGACCTCCAGGATCCGGATGCCGCGGCTCAGGGTCTGCGAGGCCGGAGTGCCTTCGGGCATGCGTGCGCTCCCTTGCGTTTCGAGACAGGCGTCCCTAAGCTGTGTTCAATAGTAGAACGGTGTGTTCGAATATAGAACACGCGCGGTTCGAAGGCAACACCTGACAGAGAAGTCCGGAAGGAATCGACGACGATGCAGTTCCACCACCACGGCTATGTCTCCGGAGACCCCCGCGTGAAGGACGCCGCGGGGATCGGCGCCGACCGGCCCGCAGACCTTCCCGACGAGATCGACGTGCTGATCGTCGGCTCGGGCCCTGCCGGCATGCTGCTCGCCGCGCAGATGTCGCAGTATCCCGATGTCTCCACGCGCATCATCGAGAAGCGCGAAGGGCGTCTGGTGCTCGGCCAGGCCGACGGCATCCAGCCGCGCAGCGTCGAGACGTTCCAGGCCTTCGGATTCGCCGAGCGCATCATCGCCGAGGCGTACAACATCGGCTGGATGAACTTCTGGGGCCCGAACCCCGAGAAGCCCGACGAGATCATCCGCACCTCGAGGACCGCGGACTACGCCTACGACAT
Source organism: Microbacterium sp. NPDC089320 (assembly GCF_040684875.1). NCBI lineage: Bacteria > Bacillati > Actinomycetota > Actinomycetes > Micrococcales > Microbacteriaceae > Microbacterium > Microbacterium sp. NPDC089320. The sequence continues at coordinate 219,099 of NZ_JBFBGY010000003.1, read as the reverse complement.
CTGCGAGTTCCCGCACCTGATCGTCAACCAGGCCCGCGTGCTCGACTACTTCGCCGAGGCGGCGGCCGACGGCCCGGGCCGCATCACCCCCGACTACGGAATCGACTTCGTCGGACTCACCGTGCATGACGAGGGCGAGTACCCGGTCGAAGTCGTGGTGCGCCATCTCGCGGGGGAGCGGGCGGGCGAGGAGCGCACCATCCGCGCCAAGTACGTCGTCGGCTGCGACGGCGCGCGCAGCGGTGTGCGTCAGGCGATCGGGCGCACGCACGTCGGCGGCAGCGCGGCGCATGCCTGGGGTGTCATGGACGTTCTCGTCAACACGGACTTCCCCGACTGGCGCACCAAGTGCGCGATCAACTCGGAAGCGGGCAACATCCTGCACATCCCGCGGGAGGGCGGCTATCTCAGCCGGATGTACATCGACCTCGGCGAGGTCGCCGAAGACGACGACCATCGCGTGCGCCAGACGCCCATCGAGGACATCATCGCCAAGGCGAACGCGATCCTCAGCCCCTACACGCTCGACGTGAAGCAGGTCGCGTGGCACAGCGTCTACGAGGTCGGGCACAGGGTCACGGACGGATTCGACGACGTGATCGACGGCTCGGGTCGCACGCCGCATGTGTTCCTCACGGGAGATGCCTGCCACACGCACAGTGCGAAGGCGGGCCAGGGCATGAACGTCTCGATGCAGGACGGATTCAACCTCGGGTGGAAGCTCGGATCGGTGCTCACCGGTCGGGCACCCGAAGCGCTGCTCGCCACCTATGGCGCCGAGCGCCGACCGGTCGCGCAGCAGCTCATCGACTTCGACCGGGAGTGGTCGACCCTGATGGCCCGCAAGCCCTCCGAGATCACCGACCCGTCCGACCTCGCGACGTACTACCTCGCGACAGCGGAGTTCCCTTCGGGGTTCATGACGCAGTACACCTCGTCGATGATCACGGGCTCGGACGCGCACCAGGGGCTCGCGGGCGGGTTCCCGCTCGGCAAGAGGTTCAAGTCGGCCGAGGTCGTGCGGGTCGGCGACGGCAACGCGATCCACCTGGGGCACCACGCCAAGGCGGACGGACGGTGGCGCGTCTACGCGTTCGCGGGTCGCGATGCGGCGACGCTCGACGCGTGGGCCGCATCGGCGGGTCCGGTCTTCGCGCGGTTCACGCCTGCGGACGCCGACCAGGATGCCGTCTTCGACGTCAAGGCGATCTATCAGCAGCCGTATGAAGACGTCGAGGTCACCTCGGCGCCCGCGCTGTTCCAGCCGAAGACCGGTCCGCTCGGGCTCACGGACTGGGAGAAGGTCTATGCGGCGGGTCCGTCGAAGTGGACAGAGACCGACATCTTCGAGGCTCGAGAGCTGTCGCGCGACGGTGTCGTGGTCGTGGTGCGGCCCGATCAGTACGTCGCCGCGATCCTGCCGCTCGACGCGACGGACGAGCTGGAGTCGTTCTTCGCGGGGGCTCTGCTGCCGGCATCCTGAGCTGCTCCTCCGATCATTCCTCGCCAGCGGAGACGTTCCGGGCCCGCGCCGCCGCGGCCTGCTTCTGCCGTGCGAGCCATGTGTGGTTGGCGATCGCGGCTCGGAGCTCGGCGGAGTAGTCCCTTCCATCGTCGGGATACCGGCGGAGGTTCCGCAGATGGAAAGGCGACTCTTCGCGGTGGGGGCCGCTGCGGTCGATACGGCGAGCGAGGTCGGCGAGAGCGTCCCGGCCGACTTCGCGGTACTGGCGGCGCTCGGCGTCGTCCAGGCGGATCAGACACGAGTCGTCGATCATCGAGCTGACCGTGTAGCGGGCGTCGAGGTACAGCTCGCCGTGCTGTTCGACCAGGAACCACGAGCCGGGCTCATGGTCGAGGTAGCGCATCGCCCCTCGTGCCGCGGCGATGCGAGCGGCGTCTCCCCAGTCCTCGACCGGGGGGATCGCTTCGTGGGGGCGCCGCATCGCGGCATCCAGAGGGTGATGGCCGAATGTCGGTGAGGAGTCGCGATACAGGGTCAGACACGCGACCCGACCGCATGCGGAGCACGTGACCTGGCTCTCCACTCGCTCCATCAGTGCGGAGGCATGCAGGAGCCGGAGATCGGCGAGAGGCACCGGTTCGTCCCTGCTCGTGAGCGCTCCCGCCTCGAGTCCGTCGGTGAGACGCTGGACCGTGGCGTCCACATCGAAGGAGCCGTCCTCGGCGCGTGCGACCAGCTCGAGGCACGTCGGGCAGCCGTCGTGAGCCGGACGGCACGTGTCCTTCGGGTCGTCTGCGGTGAAGGCCACCCTCCGCAGATCGCCGGCTCGGCGGCCTCCGTGCTTCACGAACTCCGGGCGCAGATACGCCGCATCGAGCACGAAGTAGCGGTCGCCCTCTGCGAACCTCCACGGGACATCGAAGAGCGCGGTGAACTCGGAGAACGTGGCGCTGTTGTCGATTCCGGGAATCCACTCGGCCAGGTCGAGACCCCGCGGGGCGAAGGGTGTGGGGGTGAGGTGCAGGATCACGGCCGTGACAGCGTCGTCGTGCAGCACGATCTCACCACCGGAGCGGAACCGCAGGTGCCGCGACAGCACGGCGGGTGCACCGATCCGGTATGCATCGTTCTCCGCAGGTTCACTGCCGAAGGCCGCGATCAGATCCTGCACCGCGACGTCGCGCTGGGGTCTGCGGAGTGCCTCGATGATCACCTGCATCCGACCATTCTCTCGACGTCGCGTCACCGGACCAGTATCCGTCACCGCTCTGGCGGGTGTCGGAGGCCCCGCGTACTCTGAGGGCCGATGGGCGCCGATGCCCACACGAGGAGTGCGTGATGACCTGGAAGATCGAGCTCATCTTCATGCCGGTGACCGACGTCGACCGCGCGAAGGAGTTCTACACGAAGATCGGATTCAACCCCGACCACGATCAGGTGCCGTATGAGGGCCTGAGGTTCGTACAGATGACACCGCCGGGGTCGGCCTGCTCGATCGCCTTCGGTACGGGGCTCGACATCCCGCTCGAGCCGGGGCAGCAGAAGACCATCCAGGTGGTGGTGCCGAACGCCGACGAGGCGAAGGCGCAGCTCGAGGCTGCCGGAGTGGCGACGAAGGGCGTCGAGGAGCTGGGCTGGGGTCGTTTCGTCTGGTTCGACGACCCCGACGGCAACACCTGGACGCTGCAGGAGCTGCCCGACTACAGCGCGCAGGCCTGAGTCGGCGAGCCTGAGGGGATCAGCGCGCGGAGATCGTGCGCAGAGCCTCCGTCGCGCCCTCCGGGAACAGCACGCGGGCGCCGGACGCGATGTCGGCGATCGGCACCCAGCGAACCGGGCTGCCCTCATCGAGGATCCGGAGCTCGGCGTCCAACGGCACGGCGTCGAGCTCCGCAGAGGTGACCGCGAAGACATGGGCGATCTCGTGCCCGGGTTCACCTTCGTACGTGAAGATGTTCTCGAAGACGCCGAGCGGCTCCGCGCCGTCGAGCGTGACGCCGAGCTCTTCCATGAACTCTCGTCGGAGCGCCACCACCGCCGTCTCGCCGAATTCGATGCCGCCGCCGATCGCACGGAGGAAGTCGAGTCCACGAGAGTCGTCGCGCCCTTCGAGCGCGAGCAGGTGTCCGTCTTTCACAGGCAGACCGACGGCGATGTTGCGGATGGCAGGCATGTCGGAAGGCTAACGCAGCAGGGTGACGACCGGCTCAGGTCAACAGAGACGCTCCGCCGGAGACCTCGATGCCGCCGGTCGGCGGGATCGTGACGGTGAGGAGGCTCGGCCGCCGCACGTGCGCACCCTGGTGGATGCGGACGGTCGTCGCCGGGTGGCCCAGGTCGCGCAGGTATGCCCCGACCGATGCGGCGGCAGAACCCGTGGCGGGGTCCTCCGTGATGCGCCCCACGGGGAAGAGATTGCGCGCGTCGATGTCGGCGGGCCTCGCGATGTGGAGCACGGTCGAGGTGCCGAACCACCCCTGCTCGCGCATCAACGCCGCGACCTCGGCAGGGGAGAATCGGAACTGATCGAACAGCTCCCGATCGCGAACGACCACGATCGGATGCCAGTTGCCGGCGAACGACTCCCTGGCGGGGAAGCGCTCGTCGAGATCCGCCGTCGTGAGTCCGAGCAGCGCGAGCAGCCGATCGAGCACCGCGGGATCCAGCTCACGCACCCGCGGCTCGACGCTCGTGAACGACACGGTCACCCCGCCCTCCGGGTCCACCGTCGAGCGCAGTCTCACGGCACCCGCGTTCGTGTCGAACACGACATCGCCCGCTCCGTCCCGCTCGGCGAGAGCGACCGCCGTCGCGACGGTCGCGTGTCCGCAGAACGGCACCTCCGCGGCCGGCGACCAGTACCTGGCCCGGTAGCGCGGCACACCGTCGTCGTCGGTGCGCGCGACGAGGAACGCGGTCTCGGAGAACCCGACGTCCGCGGCGATCCGCTGCATCTGCTCGTCGCTCAGGCCCTGGGCATCGAGCACGACTCCGGCGGGATTGCCCCCTTCGGGCGTTGCGGCGAATGCGCTGTATCTGAGGACGTCGGTCTCACCTGCCATGACGAGGAGCCTAGCGACTTCGCGAGATCAGGAGTTCACGCGGATGATCTCCTGCTGGTACGGCGCGATGACGTCACCCGAGATGCGCAGATCGAGCAGCAGGAAGCGACGCGTGGCGGCATCCTCCTGCGTCCACGTGGCCAGGCGATCGAGGTCTGCGAGCGTCTTCACCACGACGCCTTCCGCCCCCACCGCGGCACCGAATGCGGCGAAGTCGACCTCGGGGATGCGCATCGGGCCTTCGGCCAGCCCCTTGAGTCCGTAGAGGTTGACCTCGGCGCCGTACGCGGCGTCGTTCCAGATCACCGCGATACCACGACCCGCTGCCGCGCGCACGGCCGACTCGAGGTCGGCGATGGCCATCAGCCCGCCGCCGTCGCCGGAGGTGAGGACGACGGTCGACTCGCGTCGGGCGAGGGCCGCGCCCACGACGCTCGGCCAGCCCTGGCCGATCGATTGGAAGGCGGTGCCGACCATCATCATGCGGTCGGGGGCTTCGACCGGCCAGTACATGTTCGCCCAGCCGATGAAGTGGCCGCCGTCGGACACGACCACACGATCGCTCGGCAGCAGCTCGGCGATGCGGCGCGCGGCCGAGCGGGGGTCGAGGCGTCCATCGGGGGTGAGGTCGTCGCCCTTGTCGTAGGCGCGGGCGGCGGTGACGTCGACCGTCTCTCGCCACGGCGACGACGATGAGGCGGACCCGATCCGGGCGACCAGAGCCTCCGCCGCGACCCGGGCATCCGCACGGACGAAGCCGCCGACATGCGGGTGAGTGGCCGCCGGTGCGATGTCGATCTGGAAGACCCGGGTGCCCGGTGCGAAGAGCTCGCCGAATCGCATCGTGAACTGGTTCAGCGACGCCCCGAAGACGACGGCGACGTCGGCGGTGCGCACGAGCTCCATGGCGCCGTCGGCTCCGAACCCTCCCGTGACGCCCAGGTCGAACTGCGCCTCGGGGAAGACTCCACGGCCGAGCGCTGAGGAGGCCGTCAGGGCGCCGGTCAGCGCCGCGAGCTCGCCCAGCGCCGTACCTGCTCCCGCGAGCCAGGCGCCGCGGCCCGCCAGCAGGAAGGGCCGCGACGCCTCGCGCAGCGCCTCGGCGATCTCATCGAGAGTGCCCTCGGCGAACTCGCCGCGCGGAGCGAGCGGTGCGGGGATGCGGGGCGCCGGCGCCGCGGGCACGGGACCCGCCTCGCGCGAGGCGACGTCGTAGGGGATGGCCAGCACGACCGGCACGCGGTAGGTGAGAGCGTGCTCGATCGCGATGACGGTGGTGGCTGCGGCATCCGCATGCCCGACCGTATAGGTGCGGGCCCCGACGGCGGAGGCGAGGGCGATCTGGTCGACGTCCCACGGGCGCGGGCCGGACGTCGGCTCGTCGCCCACGACGAGGACGAGCGGCACATGCGCCTGCACGGCCTCGGCGAGAGCCGTGAGAGTGTTCGTGAAGCCGGCGCCGTACGTCGAGGTGCCCGCGGCGATCCTGCCCGACGCGCGGAAGTGCGCATCGGCGGCGACCACGGCCCCCTGCTCGTGACGGACGGCCGTGAAGACGGCATCCGTCTGCGTCTCGATCGCGTCGAGGAAGTAGGCGTTGCCATTGCCCATCACGCCGAAGACGGCGTCGATGTGCTGGGCGAGGGTGAGGGCGACGTGCGCGGAGACGGAGGGCATGCGAAAGCCTTTCGAGACAGGGACGGAGAACGTGCGTATTCCGTATGTGTCTCGCCCCCGCGTCATCGCGGGGAGCTTCGTGCCTCTTTTTCAGGCACCGGCGTCAGAGAGCGCCGGACGCGTCGATCTTATCGCGCAGATGCCGGGGCGACGCCCAGCGGCAGGGACAGGGGCTGCAGTGCAGGAGAATGAGACGATGACGGATGCATCGATCGAGCGCGAGACGCTCACCTGGGACGGCTTCGGATCGGCGACGCGCGACCTCGCGCGCAGGATCCTCGACAGCGGCTTCATGCCCGAGGTCGTGGTGGCCATCGCGCGGGGCGGTCTTCTGCCGGCCGGCGCCATCGCCTACGGTCTCGGTGCGAAGAACTGCGGCGCGATCAACGTCGAGTTCTACACCGGCATCGGCACGGTGCTCGACGCGCCCGAAGTGCTGCCGCCCGAACTCGACATGGCGTATCTCGACGGTCGGCGCGTGCTGCTGGTCGACGATGTGGCCGACTCGGGGCGCACGCTCGCCCTCGCCGTGCAGCTGCTGGAGGAGAAGGGCGCCGACGTGCGCTCCGTCACGATCTACACCAAGCCGTCGACGATCATCCAGCCCGACTACGCGTGGAAGGACACCGACCTGTGGATCGACTTCCCGTGGTCGTTCCAGGGCACCGTGCGCGAAGAGGACCTCGGTCTCGCTCCGTCGGCGTGACGAGGGTCAGCCCCGCAGCAGCGCTCGCAGAGTCTGGATCGTGTCGGCGTCGGCGGGGGTCTTGTCGGGCCGATAGCCCTTGACTCTCGCGAACCTCAGAGCGATGCCGCCGGGGTATCGAGGGGACCGCTGCACGCCGTCGATCGCGATCTCGACGACGAATTCGGGGCGCAGGAACACCGTGCCCTGGGTGCGCCTCGTCTCGAGCGGCGGGAAGTTCTCGGTCTGCCAGCGCAGCAGCTCGTCGGTGAGTCCTTTGAACGTCTTGCCGACCATGACGAAGCCGCCGGGTTCGCCGAACTCGCCGCTCGGATCGAGCGCGCCGAGATGGAGGTTCGACAGGAGGCCCTGACGTCGGCCCGAGCCCCATTCGGCGGCGAGCACGACCAAGTCGTAGGTGAGCACCGGCTTGACCTTGACCCAGGACTTGCCGCGGCGCCCGGCGGAGTACGGCGCATCGATCCCCTTGACGAGCACACCCTCGTGGCCCGCTGCGAGCGCCTCGCGCGACAGCTGCTCGGCCGCCTCGGTGTCGTCGGTGACGATGCCGGGCATGCGCCACTCGCCGACGACCCTGTCGAGCTCGGCCAAACGTGTCGAGAGCGGTTCGTCGAGCAGATCGCGCCCGTCGACGTGCAGGATGTCGAAGAACCAGGGGCGCAGCACCAGCTCGCGCGAGACGTCGGCCCCGAACCGCGACATCGTCTGCTGGAACGGCCGGGGGCCGCCGTCTTCATCGAGCGACAGCGTCTCGCCGTCGAGAATGAGATCGTGAGCGGGCAGCGCGCGCACGATCTCGACGAGCTCGGGAACGCGGTGGGTGATGTCGGCGAGGCTGCGGGTGTAGACGCTCACGTCGTCGCCCCTGCGATGCACCTGGATGCGCGCGCCGTCGAGTTTGTACTCGACCGATGCGGTGCCGGTGATGTCGAGCGCAGCTGACGGGGTGGCCGCGGTCGACGCGAGCATCGGCAGCACGGGGCGGCCGACCACCAGGCCGACCGCATCGAGCTCCTCTTCCGTCCCGGTGAGCGCGAGCACCGCGGTCTCGCCCAGGTCGCCCGAGAGCATGGCTGCTCGCCGCACGGAGGCCGCCGGGCGATCGGCGGCGCGAGCGACGGCGTCGAGCAGCACGCCGCCGAGAGCCCCGGTGCGCAGCTCGCCGAGCATCGCGCGCGACAGGAAGTCCCACTCGGACGCCGTGGCCCGTGATGCCAGCGTCGACAGGATCGCGGAACGCGCCGCGGCCGAACCCGACCCGGACGAGCCCGTCAGCTCGTCGAACGCGTCATCGACATCGCCGATCGACAGGGAGGGTTCATCGGCGTGCCGCACATCGAGCGCCGCCACCCCACGCCAGCCGACACCCAGCCGCCCCTGTCGTGGCGTCGCGAGCAGCAGCCCGACGAGCGCGGGGACGTCGGCCGGATCTGCACGCACGAGCAATCGGGCCAGGGCATCGATCTTCGCGAGACGCGATGCGGTGGCGGTGACCTCTTCGGCGGTGGAGACGAGCTCCGAGAGCAACATGCACGCAGTCTCGCACCGGCATCCGACATCGGCGATGGCCTTGCGTCCCGCCGTCGTGCCCCGCTAGGCGAGCGGGGATCAGCGTCCGAGGAACTCCGGCGTGCGCTTCTGCTGGAACGCGGCGAAACCCTCGCGGTAGTCCTCTGTGTCGCACAGGGCAGCCTGGGCGGCGTTCTCGAGATCGATCGACTCCCACAGCGCCAGGCGCTCGTCGCGGATCCTGGCGACCAGCTGCTTGCTCGCCAGGAAGGCCGCGGTGGCGCCTCGCGCGGCTGCCGCCGCGGCATCCGTCGCCGTCTGCCGCACCTCGGCGTCGGGCAGCACCCGCGAGAAGAGCCCCGATGCCACGGCCTCGGTGCCGCTCATCAGCCGACCGGTGTAGACGAGGTCGAGGGTCTTGTGAGCCCCGAGGCGTTCGACGAGGAGGGCATGGCCGCCCGAGTCGAGGGTGGCGCCGAGAGCGGCGAACGGTGAGCCGATCTTGGCCGACTCCGCGACGTAGACGACGTCGGTGGCGATCAGCAGTCCGAGCCCCACGCCGAGACACGCCCCGTGCGCCACCGCGAATGTCGGGGCCGGGAAGCGCGCCATCCTCTGCAGCAGCGGGGTCACGAGCCCGCCGAGGTATCCCATCACGTCGTCGTCGCGGGGGTCGACGCCCGAGATGTCGCGGCCGGCGCAGAAGGCCCGGCCCTCGCCGCGCAGCACCAGGGCACGCACTCCCGCGGCATCCGCCTCGTCATAGGCGTGGCCGAGGTCACGCAGTGCCTGCTCGTCGAGTGCATTCAACCGAGACGGAGCGTTCAGGACGACGGTCGCCACATCGTCGGCGATGGTGAGATCGATCATCGGATGCTCCTCAGACGTCGTAGTCGACCACGATGCGGTCGCTCGTCGGGTGGGACTGGCAGGTGAGGACGTAGCCGCGCTCCAGCTCGTCGGGTTCGAGCGCGTAGTTCTCGGTCATCGTCACGCTGCCCTCGATGACCCGCGCACGGCAGGTTCCGCAGACGCCGCCCGCGCACGCGAACGGCGCATCGGGCCGCACCCGCAGTGCGGCGTTGAGCACGGACTCGTGCGCATCGACAGGGCTCTCGACGGTCGAGGAGACGCCGTCGAGATTCACCTCGATGCGGATGGTCTTCTCGCCGACGCGCACCTCGACGGGACGCGCCGCACGCACCGGCTCGTCGCCCGTCGTGAAGAGCTCGAAACGGATGTGCTCCCGAGGCACACCCACATCGGCGAGCACCTCGCGGCACAGGTCGACGAGGGAGAGCGGTCCGCACAGGAACCACTCATCGACGTCGGCCGGGTCGATGAGCGCCTGCAGGATGGTGCGCAGCTTCTGCTCGTCGATGCGTCCCGAGAGGACGGGGGCCGTGCGCTGCTCGCGAGACAGCACGTGGTGCAGCGTGAGGCGCGTCGGGTAGCGGTCCTTGAGGTCGGCGAGATCCTCGAGGAACATGACGTCGAGCGTCGAGCGGTTCGTGTACAGCAGGGTGAAGCGAGAGGTGGTGGAGCGCGTCAGCACGGTGTGGGCGAGAGCCATCAGCGGCGTGATGCCGGAACCGGCCGCGATGCCGACGACATGACGCTGATCGAGATCGTCGAGTCCCGAGGTGAAGGTGCCCTGCGGGCTCATCACGTCGATCTCGAAACCGGGGTGCAGGCCCGTCTGAGCCCAGGTCGAGAAGAGCCCGCCCTCGTCGCGCTTCACGGCGACGCTGAGCCGGGTGGGGACACCGGCGGCGATCTGCTCGGCCGTGCGGTGCTCGGGGGCGCGGCACAGCGAGTACGACCGGCGCACCTCGGCCCCCTCGAGCGTCGTGCGCAGGGCGACGTACTGGCCGGGCAGGTGGTCGTAGTCGTCGGCCAGTTCGGCGGGAACCGTGAAGGTCACCTCGACCGAGTCGTCGGTGAGTGGTCGCACCTCCTCGACGGCGAGGGTGTGGAACCGTGCACGCTTCTTCGTCGGCGGGGCGTCTCGACGAGCCGATGCCGACGGCGCGGGAGTGGATACGGCGAACAGCGACATCAGTGCACCTTGAAGTGGTCGAAGGGCTCGAGACACGCGCGGCACTCGAACAGCGCCTTGCAGGAGGTCGATCCGAAGCGCGAGACCTCGCGGGTGTCCAGCGATCCGCACCGGGGGCACCGCACGCTGATAGCCAGGCGGATCGGACCCGACGACACCGCCGACCGCCCGGTCGGCGGCGCGATGCCGTACTCGGCGAGCTTCTGCTTTCCGGCATCCGACATCCAGTCCGTCGTCCACGCGGGGGAGAGCACGAGTCGGACCTCGACCGCCGCGTAGCCTGCGGCGGTGAGGGCGAGGATGACGTCGTCGCGGATCGTGTCCATCGCCGGGCATCCGCTGTAGGTCGGGGTGATGTCGACGCTGACCGTGTCGCCCTGCACGGCGACGGCGCGCAGCACCCCGAGGTCCTCGATCGTCAGCACGGGCACCTCGGGATCGGCCACGGCTGCGGCGATCCGCCAGGCATCCGCCTGGGCCTCGGTCTGCAGAGCGCCGGTCACCATGATGCTCCCGGATGCCGTCGTGCGAGCACCTGCATCTCGGCGAGGAGGTGGCCGAACGGGGTCGAGTGCGCTCCGCGCCGTCCACCGGCGGAGGATGCGGCGACGGCGGGAACCGTCAGCTCTGCCTCCGCGAGGACGGCGGCGACCACGGTGTCGAATCCCGGCCGCAGCGTCGACGGCCGCACCGCGGCGTCGCCGAGGCGGTCGATCAGGGGCTCATCGCGGAAGAGCTCGTCGACATACGGCCAGGCATCGGTCAGCGCGCGGATCATCCGACGCCGGGACTCGTCAGTGCCGCCGGCGAGACGCAGCACCCACTGCACCGCGTGGTCGCGGTGGTAGTCGACCTCTTTGAGGGATTTCTCGGCGATCGCCGCGAGGGTCGGATCGGTGCTCGCCCGCAGGGAGGAGTAGAGCTCGAACATGTACGTCGACACGACGAACTGGCGTGCGATGGTCTGCGCGAAGTCGCCGCCCGGCTGCTCGACGATCCACGCGCTGCGGAACTCGGGCTCGTCGCGGAAGTACGCGAGATCGTCTTCCGAGCGTCCGTCGAATGACCCCGCGAAGTGCAGGAACGAGCGGGCATGCCCGAGCAGATCGAGCGCGATGTTGCCGAGTGCGACGTCCTCTTCGAGCTCGGGCGCGCGGGAGATCCATTCGCCCAGCCGCTGCGAGAGGATCAGCGCGTCGTCGCCCAGCCACAGTGCGTATTCGGCGACGTCGGCGGATGCCGCAGAGGAGCCGGTGCCCGTGAGCTCGTCGCTCAGTCGCACCTCGTCGACCGAGACGTCGCCGTGGATGTCGGCGTGGATGTCGGCGTGGATGTCGGTCACAGGTGCGGCACCCCCTCGGACGCCGCGTAGTACACGGCGTGGCGGTAGTTCTTGCCGGCGGGGCTCTCGAAGTAGGCGCCCTTGGCGTCGGGATCGCTGGTCGTGATCGCCTCGGCGGGCACAGCCCAGATCGACACGCCCTCGCCGCGGCGGGTGTACAGATCGCGAGCGTTGCGGATCGCCATGTCGGCATCCGGTGCGTGCAGGGATCCCACATGCACATGGCTCAGACCGCGATTCGCGCGCACGAAGACCTCCCAGAGGGGCCAGGGCTCGCGGTCATCGGCGCCGGGCGTCGCCATCACGCCACCGCCCTGGACTTCAGCGCCTGCTTGCGGGCGTATTCGGCTGCGGCCTCGCGCACCCACGCGCCCTCCTCGTGCGCCGTGCGGCGGCGCTCGAGCCGCTCGGCGTTGCAGGGGCCGTTGCCGCGCAGCACCTCGAAGAACTCGTCCCAGTCGATCTCGCCGATCACGTACTGGCCGGTCTCATCGTCGAAGCGCAGCTCGGGGTCGGGGAGGGTGACCCCCAGGATCTCGGCCTGCGGCACGAGCATGCTGACGAAACGCTGGCGCAGCTCGTCGTTCGTGAAGCGCTTGATCTTCCACTTCATCGACTGGGCGGAGTTGGGGGACTGGTCGTCGGGCGGGCCGAACATCGCCAGACTCGGCCAGTACCACCGGTTCACGGCATCCTGGGCCATCTGCTTCTGCTCGTCGGTGCCCTGCATGAGCGACAGCAGGATCTCGAATCCCTGGCGCTGGTGGAACGACTCCTCTTTGCACACGCGCACCATCGCCCGACCGTAGGGTCCGTAGGAGGCCCGGCACAGCGGCACCTGGTTGCAGATCGCGGCTCCGTCGACGAGCCACCCGATCGCGCCCATGTCGGCCCACGTCGGGGTGGGGTAGTTGAAGATCGACGAGTACTTCGCCTTGCCGCTGATGAGCTGGTCCATCATCTCGTCGCGGGTGATCCCGAGGGTCTGCGCCGCGGAGTAGAGATAGAGGCCGTGCCCTGCTTCGTCCTGGACCTTGGCCATCAGGATCGCCTTGCGCTTGAGGCTCGGCGCCCGGGTGATCCAGTTGCCCTCCGGCTGCATGCCGATGATCTCGGAGTGCGCGTGCTGCGAGATCTGACGGATCAGCGTCTTGCGGTAGGCCTCGGGCATCCAGTCACGCGGCTCGATGCGCTGCTCGTTCGCGATGAGCTCGTCGAACAGGCGCTCGTCGTCGGAGAGCTCGTCGCCAATGAGGGAGAGATCTGCGGGGCTGGTCATCATCGACTCCTCGGTTTCCGATCCGCTTTACTGACCGGTCGTTAGGTAATTCTGACACGGCGGCCCGCCGGGCGCAAGGAACTGCCCGTGGGGAGCCGCTCAGCGGGAGCGGGAGACGAGGTCGAGAAGGGCCCGGCCGTAGGCCTCGGAGGGGTCCGGATGCTCGAAACGCAGCGTCGCGCCGGCGATCTCGACCTCGACGACGAACGCGTCAGGGATGCGCGTGAGCGCGCGGAAGGTGTCGCGCAGCAGGTCGCGCAGCTGATCCTCGCGGGGGAGCCAGACGGCGTCGGCGAGAGTGACGGCGTCGAGCGCCCATTCGGTCGTGCCGTTGAAGGCGAGGTCCGTGCCGCTCGGGGTCTGGCGCGCCTCGATGGTCATCTCGCTGACCGTGAAGACGTCGGCCTCGGCCTCGAGTTCGACATCGCCGGGGAGATCGAGCTGGAAGCGGTCGCCCTCGGCCGGGTGCCACACGAGTCCGGCGTCGCGCAGGGATACGGCCAGTTCACGGGTGATCATCGTCCCACGCTAGACGACGTGACCCGGGGGTCGGCTCGGATGCGGCTGTGGACTGCGGTGCGCCCGGTGTCGGAGGCTTCGGGCAGAGTGGAGACATGACGTCCCCCGCCTCTGTCGACACCCGCACCGCCGCGCTCTCCGCTCTGCGCGAGCTGGTCGGCCGCCCGGACGCCGACTTCCACGACGGCCAGTACGAGGCCATCGAGGCGCTGGTCGAGGGCCGCCGCCGGGCGCTCGTCGTGCAGCGCACCGGGTGGGGCAAGTCGGCCGTGTACTTCGTGGCGACGCTGCTGCTGCGCCGGCAGGGCGCGGGCCCGACGGTCCTCGTGTCGCCGCTCCTGGCGCTGATGCGCGATCAGATCGCCGCGGCCGAGCGGGCAGGCGTCCGTGCCGTGGCGATCAATTCGACCAACGCGCACGAGTGGTCGGAGGTGATGGAACAGCTCGACCGCGACGAGGTCGACGTGCTGCTCGTCTCACCCGAGCGCCTCAACAACCCGGCGTTCCGCGAGCAGCAGCTCCCGGCGCTCGTGCGCAGGATCGGCATGCTGGTGGTCGACGAGGCGCACTGCATCAGCGACTGGGGGCACGACTTCCGTCCCGACTATCGGCGGCTGCGCGACCTCATCGAGCAGATGCCGCCCGAGGTGCCGGTGCTCGCGACCACCGCGACCGCGAACAGCAGAGTCGTCGCCGACGTCGCCGAGCAGCTCGGCACGGGAGGCGTCCCGGATGCCGCTGGGGGCGAGGTGCTCACGATCCGCGGCCCGCTCGCGCGCACGTCGTTGCGTCTCGGTGTGCTGCGTCTGCGCGACTCCGCCAGTCGACTCGCGTGGCTGCTCAGTCACATCGACGACCTGCCCGGCTCCGGCATCATCTACACCCTGACGGTCGCGGCCGCGGTCGACACCGCGCGGCTGCTGCGCGAGCACGGCCACGACGTGCGTGCGTACACGGGGCAGACCGACACCGACGAGCGCGCCGAGTCCGAAGGGATGCTGAAGCGCAACGAGGTCAAGGCGCTCGTCGCCACGAGCGCGCTCGGGATGGGCTTCGACAAGCCCGACCTCGGCTTCGTGCTGCACCTGGGCGCGCCCTCGTCACCGGTCGCGTACTACCAGCAGGTCGGCCGTGCCGGCCGTGCGAGCGAGAGCGCCGACGTCCTGCTGCTGCCGGGCGTCGAAGACCGCGACATCTGGCACTACTTCGCGACCGCGTCGATGCCGGATCGTGAACGCGCCGAGCGGGTGATCGCGGCGCTCGGCGATCAGCCCATCTCGACGCCGGCGCTCGAGGCGATGGTCGACATCCGGCGCACGCCCCTCGAGCTGCTTCTCAAGGTGCTCGACGTCGACGGCGCCGTGCGTCGCGTGCAGGGCGGGTGGGTCGCGACCGGGCAGCCGTGGACCTACGACGCCGACCGCTACGAGCGCATCGCCGCCGAGCGCCGGGCCGAGCAGCAGCACATGATCGACTATGAGCAGACCGACGGATGCCGCATGGAGTTCCTGCAGCGCTCGCTCGACGACGACACGGCCGCGCCCTGCGGGAGATGCGACAACTGCGCGGGCATCTGGTTCCCGAGTGAGATCGGCGAATCGGCCACGACCCAAGCCGCGGAGTCGCTCGATCGCGTGGGCGTCCCGGTCGAGCCCCGTCGCGCCTGGCCGACCGGGGCCGACAAGCTCGACGTGCCGGTGAAGGGACGCATCCCCGCGGGCGAGCAGGCGGGTGAGGGGCGCGCACTCGCCCGACTGACCGACCTCGGCTGGGGAGGCACGCTGCGCGAGCTCTTCGCCGCGGGCGCACCGGATGCCGTCGTGACGCCGCAGGTGCTCGGCGGCTGTGTGCGAGTGCTCGCCGACTGGGGCTGGACCGAGCGCCCTGTCGCGGTCGTCGCCATGCCGTCGCGGTCCCATCCGCTGCTCGTCGACTCGCTCGCCCGCGGGATCGCCGAGATCGGGCGCCTGCCGTACCTGGGAGCGCTCGATCCGGTGAGTGGCGGGCCGACGGGTCAGCCCGGCGGCAACAGCGTGTTCCGGCTGGCCGGCCTGTGGGACAGGTTCAGCGCCCAGAACCTCGACGTGCCGGCCGGTCCCGTGCTGCTCGTCGACGACATGGCCGACAGTCGCTGGACGCTCACGGTCGCCGCCCGCACGCTCCGCCAGGCAGGGGCGAGCGACGTGCTCCCGTTCGTGCTCGCGCTGCGCGGCTGAGGGCGGCGATCCGTCGACCTCCAGAGCATCTCAGCGAAGGTCGTAGACCCGCTTGTACTTGCCCTCGCTTCGGGGCAGCGTGCCCGGCTCCTCGACCGTCACGTCGACGGTGGTGCCGATGTGCATCTTGATGCGGTGGGTGAGCACCGCGGCAGCGGCATCGCACTCCTCGGCGCTCAGCGACGGATGCCGCTCGATGCGCACGGTCATCGTGTCGAGCTGCCCGACGTGGTGCAGCTCGAGCACGAAGTGCGGAGTGAGCGTCTCGATGCCCATCACCAGCTCCTCGATCTGGGTGGGGAAGAGATTCACGCCGCGCAGGATGATCATGTCGTCATTGCGGCCGGTGATCTTCTCCATGCGCCGAAGGGCCGGGTAGGTCGTTCCCGGCAGCAGACGCGTCAGGTCGCGCGTGCGATAGCGGATCACGGGAAAGGCCTCTTTGGTCAGCGATGTGAAGACGAGCTCGCCGAGGGAGTCGTCCGGCAGGCTGTCGCCGGTCTCTCCGTCGATGATCTCGGGCAGGAAGTGGTCCTCCCAGATGTGCGGGCCGTCTTTCGTGAGCACGCTCTCGCTCGCGACCCCCGGACCCATCACCTCACTGAGACCGTAGATGTCGACGGCGTCGATGTTCAGCCGTCGCTCGATCTCGCGACGCATCTCGTTCGTCCACGGCTCTGCGCCGAGCACCGCGACACGGAGTGACGTCGTCGTCGGGTCGACCCCCGATGCCTCCATGGCGTCGGCGATCGTGAGCAGATAGCTCGGTGTGCAGAGGATCGCATCCGGCGCGAAGTCCGTGATCAACTGCACCTGCCGGGCGGTCTGTCCTCCCGACACCGGGATGACGGTCGCTCCGAGCCGCTCGATCCCGGCGTGCGCGCCGAGTCCACCGGTGAAGAGCCCGTAGCCGTAGGCATTGTGCACCTTCATCCCCGCGCGGATCCCCGCGGCGTGCAAAGACCGCGCCACCAGGTCGCTCCACCGGTCGAGGTCGCCCTCGGTGTAGCCGACCACGGTCGGGCGCCCCGTCGTGCCCGATGACGCATGCACGCGTCGCACATCGGCCATCGGCACCGCGAACATGCCGAAGGGGTAGCTCTCGCGCAGGTCGGCCTTGGTGGTGAACGGCAGACGCCGCACATCGTCGAGGGCGCGCACATCGTCGGGATGCACGCCGTGCTCGTCGAACTTGCGCCGATACGTCGGCACGTTCTCGTAGGCGTGCCGCACCGTCCACTGCAGTCGCTGCAGCTGCAGCCGCGCCAGTCGGTCGGGCGAATGCAGCTCGGCCTCGGCACCGATCTCGGCATGTGTGGTGATGGTCATCGTCGACTCCTTCGTCGGAAACAAGCAGGGAGCGTGCGTGGGCTCAGGCGGGGTGTGACCGGTTCGTCGTGAGCGAGCGGCCCCGGACCTCGGCGACGACGTCGCCGGATTCGTCGGTCACCGTGACGTCGTACAGTCCGTTGCGGCCGCTCACGACCCGGCGCCGTGCGCGAGCGGTCAGCCGCTGCCCGGCGGTCGTTGACTTCAGGAACGTGATGTCGGCGCCTCCCGCGACGGTGACCCGATCGTCTTCGTTGCAGGCGATCGCGAACGCCGTATCGGCGAGCGTGAACACCAGACCTCCGTGCGTGATCGCGAAGCCGTTCAGCATGTCCTCGCGCACGGTCATCGAGACGACGGCCTCTCCGGGAGCGTCGTGCTCGACGGTCATGCCGAGCATCGTCGATGCGGCATCACGCTGCATCATCGCCCTCATGCGGCGACGACCTCGGGCGTCGGCTGCTTGTTCACCAGAGTGAGCACGTCGTAGGTGGCGACGAGCTCGTCGTTCTGGTTGCGGATCACGGCGTCCCAGCGCACCTCTCCGTACTCGTCGGTCTCGCGGGGCGTGATCTGCTTCGCGGTCAGCTCGACGCGGATCGTGTCGCCGGGGGAGACCGGCGTGATGAATCGCAGGTTCTCCAGGCCGTAGTTCGCGAGCACGGGTCCCGGCTCGGGATCGACGAAGAGGCCGGCGGCCCACGAGACGAGGAGATAGCCGTGCGCGACCCGCCCCGGGAAGAAGGGGTTGGCGGCGGCGGATGCTTCGTCCATGTGGGCGTAGAAGGTGTCGCCGGTGAAGTGCGCGAACGTCTCGATGTCGTCGAGCGTGACCTCGCGCGACGCGGAGACGATCTGGTCGCCGATGCGCAGTTCCGAGAGCGACTTGCGGAACGGATGCCGTCCGTCACTGCGTGCGGCGGCGCCGGCGTGCCACACGCCCGTGAGGGCCGTGAGCATCTCGGGGGACCCCTGCACCGCCGTGCGCTGCATGTGATGCAGCACCGCGCGGATGCCGCCGAGCTCCTCGCCGCCGCCGGCTCGACCCGGGCCGCCGTGCAGGAGGTTCGGCAGCGGGGACCCGTGACCGGTCGACGATCGGGCATCCTCACGGTCGAGCAGCAGCATCCGCCCGTTGAACGGCGCGATCCGCGCGGCGAGCTGCACCGCCAGCTCGGGGTCGTGCGTCGCGATGCTGGTGACCAGCGAGCCACCCCCTCGGGCGACGAGCGCCGCGGCTTCGGCGATCGTGTCATAGGTGAGCAGTGACGACACCGGGCCGAAGGCCTCGATCGAGTGCGCTGCGTCGGACTCCGCATCCTCGAACCGCAGCAGCAGCGGCGCCACGAAGGCACCGTCGGGGGACGTCCCCGTGCTGCCGTCGGCGAGACGGACCTCGGGCGCATCCGTCGTCCCGACGACGACCTGCCCGCCCGCCGTCCGCAGGCGATCCACCTGGCGCAGCACCTCATCGCGCTGCGCCGTCGAGGCCAGGGGGCCCATGGTGACGCCCTCGGCGCGAGGGTCGCCCAGCACGGTCTTCTCGGCGATGCGCGCCTGCACGGCGCTGATGACCGCGTCGGCGGAGGATGCCGGCACGATCGCCCGACGGATGGCCGTGCACTTCTGGCCGGCCTTGCTCGTCATCTCGGTGACGAGCTGGCGCACGTAGGCGTCGAACTCGGGGGTGCCCTCGACCGCGTCGGTGCCGAGCACGGAGGCGTTGATCGAGTCGGTCTCGGCCGTGAACCGCACGCCGCCGGTCTGCACCACCGGGTGGGCTTTGAGGCTCTCCGCGGTCGACGCGCTGCCCGTGAACCCGACGATGTCGCCGAGGCGCAGGTTCTCGAACAGGTCCGGCACCGATCCGCTCACGAGCTGCAGCGATCCATCGGGCAGCAGCCCCGATTCGACGAGGATGCGCACCATCGCCTCCGCGACATATCCCGTGGGCGTCGCGGGCTTCACGAGGGTCGGCATGCCCGCGAGGAACGCGGGGGCGAACTTCTCGAGCGACCCCCACACCGGGAAGTTGAAGGCGTTGATCTGCACCGCCACGCCGGGCAGCGTCGTGTACACGTGCCGCCCGAGGAAGGACCCGTCCTTCGACAGCGGCTCCACCGGGCCGTCGACGTGCACGTGGCTGTTCGGCAGCTCACGGCGGCCCTTGCCCGAGTACGAGAACAGCACGCCGATTCCCCCGTCGATGTCGACCCACGAGTCGGCCTTCGTGGCACCGGTGCGTGCGGACAGCGCATACAGCTCGTCCTTGCGCTCGGTGAGGGCCAGGGCGAACTGCTTGAGCAGCACGGCCCGCTGGTGGAACGTGAGCGCTCCGAGACTCCGCTGTCCCGTGGAGCGGGCGTACTCCAGCGCCCCCGCGAGGTTGAGGCCCTCGGTCGAGACGAGTGTGACGACCTCACCCGTCGACGCATCGCGCACCTCGACGGATCGCGCGGGGGAGGACGGCGTCCACCACTCGCCCTGGACGTAGCTCGGCAGATACTCGGTCATCTCTCCTCGTTCCATTCGTAGAACCCCTCGCCGCTCTTGCGGCCCAGCTTCCCCTCGGCGACCATCCGCCGCAGCAGCTCCGGCGCGGCGAAACGCTCGCCGAGCGTGCGCTCGAGCTCGTCGGCGATGCCGAGGCGCACGTCGAGCCCGACGACATCGGTGGTGCGCAGCGGACCCATCGGATGCCGGTATCCGAGAGTCATCGCCGCGTCGATGTCGGCGGCCGATGCGACACCCTCCTCGAGCATCCGGATCGCTTCGAGCCCCAGCATGACGCCGAGCCGCGACGACGCGAAGCCCGGGGAGTCGCTCACCACGATCGGCGTCTTGCCCAGGGCGGTCACCCATTCCGCCGCACTGTCGACGACCGAGCCGTCGGTCTGCGCGCCGCGCACGATCTCGACGAGAGTCGAGGCGGGCACGGGGTTGAAGAAGTGCAGACCCACGAACCGCTCGGGGCGTCGTCGCGCAGCGGCGAGGTCATCGATCGAGATCGACGACGTGTTGCTCGCCAGCACGGCGTGCGCGGGCATCGCCGCCTCGGCCCGGGCGAGGGCGGCCTCCTTGAGGTCGCGGTCCTCGGGCACCGCCTCGATGACGAGACCGGCGGTCGCGAAGGCGGCGGGGTCGACATCGGTCGTGAGGCGGCCGGCGAGCGCGTCTTCGTCGAGGGCGGGGTCGCGCTGGACGGATCGACGGATGCTGTCGGTGACCCGGCTCCGGGCGCTGGCGGCGCTCGCCGCATCGCGCTCGACAACGCTCACCTCCGAGCCTGCGAGCAGGAACGCGTGGGCGATGCCCGCCCCCATCCGGCCGCCGCCCAGCACGCCGACCCGACGGGGGGCGCTCACGGTGTCGCTCATCGTCTCTTCTCCAGGAACTCGGTCATGCGGCGGACCTTCTCGGGCGACTCGAACAGCTCGGCCTGCAGCTCGACCTCGATCGCCGGGTGGCCCGCTCGCGGGGTGCGCAGAGCGCGCTTCGTGTACTGCGTCGCGAGGGGATCGTTCGCCGCGATGCGATCCACGATCCGGTGCGCCGCGCCGAGCAGCTCGTCGGCCGGATGCAGCGACGAGACGAGACCCCACCGCAGCGCCTCCTCGGCGTCGAGTGCCCGCCCGGTCAGCAGCAGCTCGCTCGCTCTGGCGCCACCGACGATCTCGGGCAGCCGCCAGGTGGCGCCGGCCGCCGCGATGATCCCGAGTCCCGTCTCGGGGTTGCCGATGCGCAGCGACGGCGTCGCGATGCGGATGTCCGCGGCGTAGGCGAGCTCCGCTCCGCCTCCCAACGCATATCCGTCGATCGCGGCGATCACCGGCATCGGGAGCTCATGGATGCGGATGAACGCGGTCGCATTGATGGCGCGCCGCGCGTCTTCCGCGGTGCGGTCGCGCAGCTGGGCGATATCGGCGCCCGCTGCGAAGACGCCGTCGGCGCCGGCGAGGATCAGCGAGCGAGGCGTCTCCTCGAGCATCGCGCACAGGCCGTGCAGCGCGTCGACCGTCGCCTGGTCGATCGCATTGCGCTTGTCGGGTCGGTCGAGCGTGGCTATCACCCGGTCTCGGTGCTCGTCGATGCGCAGGGTCATGTGAGACGCTCCACGATCATCGCGGTGCCCTGGCCGACGCCGACGCACATGGTCGCCAGGCCGTAGCGCGCGTCCTCGCGTTCGAGTCGGCCGAGCAGGGTCACGATCAGGCGCGATCCGCTGGAGCCGAGGGGGTGGCCGAGTGCGATGGCTCCGCCGTCGGCGTTGACGATCGACGGGTCGAGTCCGAGTCGACGGATGCAGGCGAGGGATTGCGAGGCGAACGCCTCGTTCAGCTCGACGGCCCCGAGATCTCCGACCTGCAGACCGGCCTTCGCGAGCGCCTTCTGCGTGGCGGGCACGGGACCCAGCCCCATGATCTCGGGGGCGAGTGCGGCTGTCGCCGACGCGACGATGCGCGCGCGAGGACGCAGGCCGTGTCGCTCGACCGCGTCGGCGCTCGCCACGACGATCGCGGAGGCTCCGTCGTTCAGCGAGCTGGCGTTTCCGGCGGTGACGACCTCGCCACCGGCGACGACGGGACGAAGCGCGGCCAGGGCGTCGAGCGTGGTGCCGCGCCGGGGTCCTTCGTCGGTGTCGACGAGCCCCTGACGCGTCTCGACGCCCACGATCTCCGGCGCGAAGCGCCCGGCGTCGATCGCGGCGACGGCGCGCTGATGACTCAGGAGCGCGAAGGCGTCGGCATCCGCTCGGGTGATGCCGTCGACGCGGGCCACCTCTTCCGCCGTCTCGGGCATCGAGAAGGTGGCCTTGTCGCGGGCGCTCAGCCGCGGGTTCGTGAAGCGCCACCCGATCGACGTGTCGAAGGCGGCACCGGGCTTCGCCCACGCCCGCTCGGGTTTCGCCTGCACCCACGGCGCGCGGGTCATGGACTCGACACCGCCCGCGACGATGACGTCCGCGTCCCCCGCGCGCACCGCATTCGCGGCGATCGCGATGGCCGACATCCCCGACGCGCAGAGCCGGTTCACGGTGAGGCCGGGCACCGAGTCGGGAAGCCCCGCGAGGAGCACGGCCATCCGGGCGACGTTGCGGTTGTCCTCGCCCGCCTGATTCGCAGCGCCGAGGATGACCTCGTCGATGCCGTCGGCGGGGAGGGAGGCTCGCGACACCGTGGCGCCGACGACGAGGGCTGCCAGATCGTCGGGACGGATGCCGGCGAGTGTGCCCCCGTAGCGCCCGACAGGGGTGCGGACCCCGTCGACGAGATAGGCCTCGGACATCGTCATCCTCTCGAACGCCCACGCTGGCGGTAATTTCAGACCGATCGGTCAGGAATACGATCTCAGATCCGCCCGCGAATGGCAACTCATCCGGAGACTGACAGACTGGGCCCATGGCACAGCCCGGAATCGAGGCGCCGGCCCCCAAGCGCGGCCGGCCAGGTTACGACCGCGAGCAGGTGCTCGCGGTCGCCGTCAAGGTCTTCAACGAGCACGGGTACGACGCGACGAGCGTCGCCGACCTCAGCGCGACTCTGGGGCTGACCAAGTCGGCTCTGTACCACCACTTCGAATCGAAGTCGGCGATCCTCGAGCTCGCGCTGAACGATGCCCTCGATGCGCTCGAGGCCGTGGTGGATGACGCGACAGCGCGGCATCCGCGGGCCTCCGATCGGCTGCGGGCGATCATCCGCGGCGCGGTGCGTGTGCTGACCGAGAAGCTGCCCTCGGTCACGCTGCTGCTGCGCGTGCGAGGGAACGGCGATGTCGAGACCTCTGCGCTCGTGCGCCGACGTGCGTTCGACCAGCGCGTGACGGCCATCGTCTCGGAGGCGCAGACCGAGGGACTGATCCGCGACGACGTCGACGCGGCGGTCGCCACCAGGCTGATCTTCGGCATGATCAACTCGGTCGTCGAGTGGTATCGACCCGGCGGCCCCGTCGACCCCGAAGAGCTGGGGGAGGACATCCTGCGGGTCAGCCTCGACGGACTGCAGTCGCGCTGAACGGGCTCAGTCGTCGGCCGGCGCCACGCGAGGGGGCCAGCTGGTCGCGCCGAGCTCGCGGGAGATGTTGCGCGCCGTCTCGCGCAGCGCGTTGAGCAGGGCATCCGAGGCGGGGCCGTGCGACGTGGGCATCACGACCGCGACCGCGGCGACGATGTCGTTCGACGCGTCGGCGACGGGTGCGGCGACGGACGACTCTCCGAGCACCGCCTCATCGGTCTCCGAGGCGCTGCCCCGCTCGGCGATGGCAGGCAGGTCGAGCAGCAGTCGGGCGACGTCGGTGATCGTGTCGCCGGTGAGGCTGTGCAGCGGCCGTTCGAAGGCGGTGCGCTGGAAGCCCAGATCGTGCGCCAGCAGCACCTTCCCCATCGCGGACGCATGAGCGGGAATGGCCACGCCGGTCTCGAGCATCTGCTGGCTGTCATCCGGGCGCAGGTCGTGGTGGATCACGAGCACCTCGTGGAAGTGCGGCGCGCCGAGACGCACGGGCAGGTTCGTGCGGCGCGCGAGCTCCCGCGTCCACCGCATGGCTCTGGCTCTGACGTCGAGCGTGTCGAGATAGACGTTGCTCAGTCGCAGCAGGGTGGGGCCGAGCATGTAGCGCTGCCCGCCGCGCTCCTTCGCGACCAGTCCGTGCTCGCGCAGGGACTTGACGATCCCGTGCACGGTCGACGGGGGCAGGCCCAGAGCGAGAGCGAGATCGGTGATGCCGAGGTGGCGCGCGCCCTGCAGCAGTTCGAGCACCTTGGCGGCGCGATCGATGGCCTGGATCATCGCGGCTCCTCCCTCCGGATCGTCGTCGAGCCGGGCGGTCGCGTCGGTCGTCAGGTCGATCTTGACAACTCGACTGGGCCCGAGCATATTCGACATTGACGAATAACTTTCCAATATTGCGGAAGATCGTCGCCGTGGAGATCAAAGGAGATCGAACGATGAAGAAGCTCATCAACAACCCCGCCGATGTGCTGGTCGAATCGCTGCGCGGCGTCGCACTCGCGCATCCGGAGCTCTCGGTCGACCTGGAGACGCACGTGATCACCCGCTCCACGCCGAAGGCGGAGGGCAAGGTCGCGATCGTCTCGGGCGGAGGGTCGGGGCACGAGCCGCTGCATGGGGGATACGTGGGCGTCGGGATGCTCGACGCCGCCGTGGCCGGTGAGGTCTTCACCTCGCCCACACCGGATCGGGTCCAGGCCGCCACGAAGGCCGTTGACCGGGGCGCCGGCGTGCTGCACATCGTCAAGAACTACACCGGCGACGTGCTCAACTTCGAGATGGCGGCCGAGCTCGCCTCGATGGAGGGCATCGATGTCGGCACCGTGATCGTCGACGACGACGTGGCGGTGCAGGACTCCCTCTACACCGCAGGGCGCCGAGGCGTCGGTCTCACGGTGCTGCTCGAGAAGCTCGTGGGCGCCGCGGCCGAGGAGGGGCAGGACCTCGACGCCGTCGTCGCCCTCGCGACGCGCATCAACGGGCAGGGGCGTTCGATGGGCATGGCCCTCACCAGCTGCACGGTTCCCGCGGCCGGCAAGCCGACCTTCGACCTGCCCGAGGATCAGATGGAGATCGGCATCGGCATCCACGGCGAGCCTGGTCGGCACCGCGAGCCGCTGGCCCCGGCATCCGAGATCGCCCGTCAGCTCGTCGAGCCGATCCTCGCCGATCTCGACGCCGCAGGGCCCGCGATCGTGATGCTCAACGGCATGGGCGGATCGCCCCTGATCGAGCTGTACCTCATGTACGGCGAGGTGGCCGCGCTGCTCGAGCAGGCGGGGGTGCAGATCGCCCGCAACCTCGTCGGCGACTACATCACGTCGCTCGACATGGCCGGGTGCTCGCTCACGGTTCTGAAGGCCGACGACGAGCTGCTGCGGATGTGGGACGCCCCGGTGAACACGCCCGGACTGCGATGGGGAGCATGATGGCGTCGATGGACACCTCGGCCCTGGTCGACTGGATACGGCGCTTCCGCGATGTGACCGCCGAGAAGCGGGACTGGCTGACCGAGCTCGACTCGGCGATCGGCGACGCAGACCACGGTGCGAACATGGCGCGCGGCATGGATGCGGTGGTGGCGAAGCTGGACGCGGGGGTGCCCGCGACGGTCGACGAGCTGTTGAAGACCGTCGGCATGACTCTGGTGAGCTCGGTCGGAGGGGCCAGCGGCCCCCTCTACGGCACGCTGTTCCTGCGGATGGGCATGGCCGCGGGGCCGGTGACCGAGCTCGACGCCGCCGCACTCGCCGGCTCCCTGCGAGCCGGCCTCGACGGCATCGTCGCGCGCGGCAAGGCCGAGGCCGGCGACAAGACGATGTTCGACGCGATGGCACCGGCGGTCGACGCCTTCGACTCCGCGATCTCCGGCGGGGGAGATCTGGCGGCGGCGGCCACGGCGGCCGCGGAGGCTGCCGCAGCGGGCCGGGATGCCACCGAACCGCTCGTCGCCCGGAAGGGGCGCGCGAGCTACCTCGGCGAACGCAGCGCCGGTCACCTCGACCCCGGCGCCGCATCCACGACGCTGCTGTTCGAGTCGCTCGCTGAGGCCTCGAGGGACTCGTCCTGATGATCGGCATCGTCGCCGTCTCCCACAGCGCTCGACTCGGGGAGGCGGCACTCGAGCTTGCCCTGCAGATGGTCCACGGCGGGGGAGCGCAGGTGAGGGTCGCTGCAGGGGCCGGCACGGATGCCGACGGCGCTCCCGTCCTCGGCACGGATGCGGTCGCGGTCGCGGCGGCGATCGACGAGCTCTCGGATGACTGCGACGGGGTTCTGGTGCTCATGGATCTCGGGTCCGCGGTGCTCAGCGCCGAGCTGGCGCTGGAGCTGCGGGCGAGCGTTGTGCCCGTGCGACTCGCTCCCGCCCCGTTCGTGGAGGGGTTGCTGGCGGCGGTGGTGTCAGCGGCGGCCGGAGGCGCGCTGGACGACGTGGCTGCGGAGGCCACGGGCGCGCTCGCTGCGAAGACCGGCCAGCTCGACGACCCGTCGGCGGGGTCCGCCACGGTCGAGGCCGCACCGGCAGACCGAGCGGGAGCCGTGACGCGGACGGTCATCGTGCGGAATCCCCTCGGCATCCACGCGCGACCGGCGGCGCTGATCGCTGAAGCGTCGGCAGGTGCAGACGTGCAGCTTCGACGAGTCCCGAGCGGGCCGGAGGCGTCGGGTGCGAGCCTGACTCGACTGCTGACCCTCGGCGCCAGACAGGGCGATCAGATAGAGCTGTCGGCCCTCGGCCCCGACGCCGAGGGGGCCCTCGAACGACTCGTCGCCCTGTTCGACGACGGATTCGGCGAAGGTGTGGATGAGGTGGCGGCTGCATCGGGCTCGGCCGAGACGCGCGTTGCCGACGCCGCCCCGGACTCCCCGCCTGTCCGGTCGGGGGACGTGCTGCGCGGTCGGGGTGTGAGCTCAGGCCGGGTCGCCGCCGAGGTCGTCTTCCCCGCGGCGCCGATGCAGGAGCCGGATCGCAGCGCGGTCGTCGCCGACAGCGAGCGGGAGGAAGAGGTGTCCGTGATCGAGTGGGCCGCGGTAGCTGTGGCGGAGGAGCTGCGCGCGCGTGCCTCCGCGGCCACCGGCGAGGCGCGGGAGATCCTCGATGCCTCGCGTCTGCTGGCCTCCGACCCGGAACTCGTGGCCGAGGCGACGGAGCTGGTGCGGTCACGGGGGCTCACGGCAGCGCGAGCGATCTGGGAGGCGTCGGCGGCGCACGAGAAGGCACTCGTGGCTCTCGGCGGGCGGATGGCTGAGCGAGCGGCCGACATCCGCGACGTCCGTGATCGGATGATCGCGGAGATCCTCGGGGTCCAGATGCCGGGCGTTCCCGACCGTGTCGAGCCTTTCGTGCTGGTCGCGCCCGACCTCGCGCCCGCGGATACGGCGGCGCTGGAAGGCGGAAGCTGCGTCGGGCTCGTGACCGAACAGGGCGGGCCCACCTCTCACACCGCGATCATCGCCCGCTCGCTCGGCATCCCCGCCGTGGTCGGAGTGGCCGGCGCGACCGGCATCCCGCGGGGTGCGGTGGTGCTGGTCGACGGCGATCGGGGCACGGTCGAGGTCGATCCGAGCAGCACGGTGGTCGCAGAGGCGAAGGCCGCGGCGATCCCGGTGCCTTTCGCCGGCGAGGGGGTGCTCGCCGACGGCCGTCGCATCCCGCTTCTCGCCAACGTCGGGGGAGCGGCCGAGGCCGTCCTCGCCGCGGCGTCGAATGCCGAGGGGGTGGGGCTCTTTCGCACCGAGTTCTGCTTCCTCGACCGCACGGACGCGCCCACCGTGGACGAGCAGGTCGCGGCGTATCGAGGGGTGCTCGCCGCGTTCTCTGAGCGCAGGGTCGTGGTGCGCACGCTGGACGCGGGCAGCGACAAGCCGCTGCCGTTCGCGAACTCGGATGCCGAAGAGAACCCGGCTCTCGGCGTGCGCGGACTGCGGATCGCACGCCGATCTCCAGCGCTGCTCGACGATCAGCTGCGGGCTCTGGCGCTCGCCGCGAAGGCGGAGTCGGCACTCGTCGAGGTGATGGCTCCGATGGTGGCGACGGTCGACGAGGCCCGCTCGTTCGCGGAGCGCGCGCGAGAGGCAGGACTCGACACGGTGGGGGTGATGATCGAGACGCCCTCCGCGGCGCTTCTCGCCTCGGAGATGCTCGAGGTCGTCGACTTCGTGAGCATCGGAACCAACGATCTCGCTCAGTACACGCTCGCTGCGGATCGGCTGCTCGGAGAGCTGGGTGACTTGAACGACGCGTGGCAGCCTGCCGTGCTCCGACTGATCGGCGCAGTGGGCGCGGCCGGGCGACGGTGGGCGCTGCCCGTGGGAGTATGCGGCGAGGCCGGGGCCGATCCGACGCTGGCCGCTGTGCTCGTGGGGCTCGGGGTCACGTCGCTGTCGATGACGCCGCGCGCGCTCGGCCGCGTGGCGGCGGCGCTCGCCGCGGTGACGAGTGAGCAGTGCGATGCAGCCGCCCAAGCGGTGCTCTCGGCGGCCACCGCGGCCGACGCGCGTGCGGCGGCAGCGGCCGTGCTCGGCGGCGAGTGAGGCGCCCGGGCCTAAGCTCCGAGGAGCGAGCGTCTGCCGCGGCGCACGAATGAGTCGGAGGGTTCACATGCATCTCATCACCACGCGACCGGCACGAGGGATGGTCGCAGCGATCGGCATCGGCGCGGTGGTCATCCTGAGCGCGTGCGCCCCGAGCCCGCAGGCATCGTCTTCGCCGTCACCCTCGCCAGCTCAGACGACCGCGGCTCCCGAGCCCTACGCCGGACCGGTCGTGTTCGTCGGCGACGAGCTCGACGCCTTCGCGCTCTCTCCCGAGGAGATCGTGGGGATCGTGCCGGAGGCCGCCGACGTCGGCGATCTGTCGCCCGTGCTCGAACAGGTGTCGGATGGCGGGGGCGCGCCTGCGGCTCCGCCGATCTGCGACGCTCTCTACGCCGAGCAGTCACTCGGCAGCGTCGGAGCGCGAACGGTCGAATGGAATGTGCCGACCGACCCGACCTACGGTTTCGGGCGCATGACGATCATGCAGTTCGCCGACGAGGCCCAGGCCGCGGGGCGCATGGACCAGTTGCTCCAGGCGGCCGAGCAGTGCGCGGAGTTCACGAAGGAGGGGACCGCCTCCTTCGACGCCGTGATCCCCGATGGCTCCGAGAACGCCCGGGCCTTCGCGGGCTCGCTGGTCGATGAGACGCCCGATTGGCGGTCGTTCAGCGCGTTCGCGTCGACCGGGAACGTGATCGTGCAGCTGTGGCAGCCCTTCACCGGCGATCGCACGTTCGATGCCGAGGCGGCGGCGCTCCTGCTCCGCGAGCGCGCCGAGGAGGCGCGGTCCGGGCTGATCGAGGAGCTCACGGCGAACCCGCCCGTCGCCGAGACGGATCCGTCCGGCGATCCGGGAACCGTCTGGAGCGACTGGCAGATCGGTGTCGGTGGCGTGGGCCCTCTTCGCCTCGGCGACTCGGTCGATTCCGCGATCGCCGCCGCCGGTGACGACGTGCAGGTCGTCGAGCCCGAGTACGACGGCGGTCCGTGGAGGCTCGTCGCCCCCGGGGAAGCCGGGACGATCCTGGTGCGTCCCGTCGAGGCCGGCGACGCGGTCTGGTCGATCACGGTCGGAGATGATCGCGGCCTCGGCGAGGACGTCGCTGATGGAGCTGCTCTGCCCTCGCGGGGTGACATCCGTCTCGGAGCCCCTGTGGCGGATGCGATGGCGGCCTACCCCGGAGGCACGGTGTTCGAGGTCGTGTCGTCGGGGGAGCACTATTACGCGGTGACGACGCGCGACGGGCAGGTCTTCGCGTTCCACGGCGACCGGGACGTGCGCGAGGACGGCGCGACGATCGTCGGCATCACGGTCGAAGATGCGACCGCACGACAGGTCCCGGTCTTCGGATGACGAGGCGGGCCGGTCGGGTGACCGACCGGCCCGCCCGTACTCGCGGAGACGCGGGTCAGGCGTGCAGGTCGACGCCCTTGGGCTCTTTCACGATCGATACGGCGATGAGAGAGATCAGGGCCGCCACCGCGATGTAGACCCCGATGGTCCAGGCGGCCTGGAACTGGTTCATCAGAGCCTCCGCGATCATCGGGGCGAACGCACCGCCGAGGATCGCGCCCAGCGCGTACCCGATCGAGACGCCCGAGTAGCGGACTGAGGCGGGGAACATCTCGGCATAGAGAGCGGCCTGCGGACCGTAGGACAATCCCAGCGCGAAGGTCATCACGAACAGCGCCACGAAATACCAGAGGATGTTCGCCGTGTCGATCAGGAACCACATCGGCACCGCCCACACCGCGAGCGCGATGTATCCGATCTGGAACGTGCGGACCCGCCCCAGACGATCGGAGAGATGCCCGCCCCACAGCGTGAAGATGAGCCACCCGAACGACGCCAGCGTCGTCGCCAGCAGCACGGGAGGACGCTCCATTCCGAGGGCGGTGACGGCGTAGGTGGCGAAGAACGCGATGAGCAGGTATCCGGCGGCGTTGTTGCCGATGAAGATGAGGGCGGTCAGCACGACCTGCTTGGAGTTCTTGCGGAACAGAAGACCCAGCGGCGCGGAGGCCTCCTGGCGGCGACGACGGAGATCCTCGAAGACGGGGCTCTCGTCGACGGCGCGTCTGATCACGTAGCCGACGGCGATCAGCACGATCGACATCAGGAACGGGATCCGCCATCCCCACTCGAGGAACGCCTCGGGGGACATCGAGCTCGTCAGGACCCAGAGCGTGGCGGTCGCGAGGATCATGCCGATGGGGACGCCGATCTGCGGGAAGGCCCCGAAGAGCCCTCGACGGGTGGTGGGTGCGTGCTCCACGGCCATCAGTGCCGCTCCGCCCCACTCGCCACCGGCCGAGAATCCCTGCAGGATGCGGAGCACGATGAGCAGGATCGGTGCGGCGACGCCGATCGCGGCATAGGTCGGCAGCAGACCGATCAGGGAGGTGGAGAGACCCATCATCACGAGCGTGAAGACCAGCATCTTCTTGCGGCCCAGCTTGTCGCCCAGGTGCCCGGCGACGATGGCTCCCAGGGGGCGGAAGAGGAAGGAGATCCCGATCGTGGCGAACGAGAGGATCTGGGCGAACCCGGGGCTCTCCTCGGCGATCGGGGCGAGGAACAGCGGGGCGAGGACGAGACCCGCGGCCTGCGCGTAGATGAAGAAGTCGTACCACTCGATCGAGGTGCCGACCAGGGTGCTGGCGAGGACGCGCCGCTCCTCGGCGGGCATTCGCGCCGTCGAGTCGCGCGCGGATACTGCTGACGTCATGAAGAACTCCATTGTTCTGCGGTGGGGAGGGAGCGGCGCTGCGTCGCCCCGATTACTTACCGAATGATCGGTCAGTAATCGTCGAGCGTAGCGCACCGCCGTCGGGTGCCCAAGCCCCGGTCCGCACCATCGCGGTTCGACCGTCGTCACACCCGCCGTCACACCCGCCCGAACGCGCGCAGCGGATGCTCGATGAGCTCGGCGACGCGACGGAGGAAGCTCGCTGCATACCCGCCGTCGCACACGCGGTGATCGAACACCAGCGACAGCTGAGCGATGCGGCGCGGGACGATCTGACCGTCGACCACCCAGGGGCGCTCGACGATGCGGCCGATGCCGAGGATCGCGACGTCGGGGTGGTTGATGATCGCGGCCGAGCCGTCGACGCCGAGCCCGCCGTAGTTGTTGAGGGTGAACGTCGACCCGCGCAGGCGCTCCGGCGGCATCGCTCCCGCGCGAGCCGTCGTCGACAGCTCGCGCAGCGCCGCGTCGAGCTGCTCGACGGTGAGTTCGTGCGCCCGCGGGATGACGGGGACCAGCAGGCCGCGCTCGGTGTCGGCGGCCACGCCCAGGTTGACACCGTCGAAGGAGATGATCTCGGACGCATCGTCGCTCAGGCGCGACGCGAGTACCGGATGCTCCTGGAGCGCGAGCACGACGAAGCGTGCGACCAGCGCGGTGATCGATGGTGCCGTGCCGCCGACCGGCGCCATCTCGGCGCGCAGACTCCAGAGCTCGGTCGCATCGACGTCGACCCAGACCGTGGCCTCGGGGATCTCGGAACGGCTGCGGGTCAGTCGCGCGCTGACCGCCTTGCGCAGTGGGGACATCCGCTCACGAGACACCACGGCGAGCCCGTCGAGATGCTCGGCGTCCGAGCCCTGAGGCTCCTGACCGTCGCGGCGGTGCTGCGCTGCGGCTCCGTCGACGGCATCGTCGACGGCTGCCGCCAGGACGTCGGCGCGCGTGACGGCGCCGTCCGGGCCGGTGGGTGTGATGGCGTGCACATCGAGCCCGAGGTCGCGGGCCAGACGCCGGACGAGCGGGGAGCGGACCGCGACGGGGCGTCGGGTCGGCGTCGTCGTGTCCTGTTCCTGGCGCGGTGTTCCGGATGCCGGTGCGGCCGCGGCCGTCGCTGTGGCCGCGGCTGTCGCCGTGACCGTCGCCTTCGCGCGCCGCCGACCGGTCGCTCCTGCGCGCTCCGAGGTGCCGTAGCCGATCAGGACGTTGCCCGATCCTGCCCGCTCCTCCTCTCGGTATGCCGCGTGCTCAGCAGCGTGCGCATTCCCCTCCGAAGCCTCAGCCGTCAGGGGAGCGGACTCATCGGCGACTTCGAGCACCGGTGCGCCGACGTCGATCGTCTCGCCGGGTTCTCCGTGCAGCGCCGTCACCACGCCGGCGAAGGGCGAGGGCAGCTCGACGACGCTCTTCGCGGTCTCGACCTCGGCGATCGCCTGATCCGTGACGATCGTGTCGCCCACGGAGACGAGCCATTGCACGAGTCCGGCCTCGGTCAGTCCTTCGCCGAGGTCCGGCAGCCGGAAGACCCGGCCGGTCAGCGCGGTCATGACTCGTCCTCCCAGTGCAGCGTGTCGATGGCATCCAGAACGCGGTCGACGTCGGGCAGGTACCAGTGCTCGAGCTTGGGCGGGGCATAGGGGGTGTCGAATCCGGTGACGCGGCGCACCGGTGCCTCCAGATACTCGAAGCACCGCTCGAAGACCCGTGCCTGGATCTCCGAGGCCACGCTGGCGTAGCCGGGCGCCTCGGCGATGACGACCGCGCGCCCGGTCGCGCGCACGGCGGCGGTCACCGTGGCATCGTCGAACGGCGACAGCGATCGGATGTCGACGACCTGCACGCTGCGACCCTCGGAGGCTGCGACATCGGCGGCTTCGAGAGCGAGGGGCACCGAGGCGCCGTACGCGAGCAGCGTGACGTCGGTGCCCTGGCGGGCGATGCGAGCGGAGCCGATCTCGGCCGTCACCGAGGTGTCGACCTCGCCCTTCGTCCAGTACAGCTTCTTCGGCTCGAGGAAGATCACCGGATCGGGCGAGGCGATCGCCGCGCGCAGCAGCGAGTACGCGTCCTGCGGCGTCGAGGGGCTCACCACGGTGAGTCCGGGGGTATGCGCGTAGTACGCCTCCGACGAGTCGCAGTGATGCTCGACACCCCCGATGCCGCCGCCGAAGGGGATGCGGATCACTAGCGGCATCCGCACCGCACCACGCGTGCGGTTTCCGAGCTTCGCGACATGACTGACGATCTGCTCGAATGCCGGCAGCGCGAAGGCGTCGAACTGCAGCTCGACGACGGGGCGCATCCCGTTCATCGCCATGCCGACCGCTGTGCCGACGATGCCGGACTCCGCGAGCGGTGTGTCGAAGCAGCGGTCCTCGCCGTATCGCGCCGTGAGCCCGTCGGTGATGCGGAAGACCCCGCCGAGCGCGCCCACGTCCTCGCCGAACACGACGACATCGGGGTCGCCCTCGATCGCATCCGCGAGGGCGAGGTTCAGCGCCGCGGCCATGCTCATGGTCGAGACCGACACGGCCCCGGTGTCGACGCGGGCGTCATCGTGGGCGATGGTCATCGTGCTCCTCCGGTCGGTTCGTGAGTGCGTTCGATCTCGCCCCTCAGCATCTGCCACTGCTCCTCGCGCTGCGGCGAGCGGGCCTCGGTGACGAAGCGGAACAGGTCTTCCGGGTCGATCTCGCCATCGAGGTTGAGCGCCTCTCGCATCGCGGCAGCGGTCTCCTCGGCGTGGGCCGCGTGCTCGGCCTCGCGGTCGCTCGTGAGGGCGCCGGTGGTCGTCAGATGCGCTCGCAGTCGGGTGAGAGGATCGCGGGCGACCCACGCCTGGACCTCGGCGCGCTCGCGATAGCGGGTGTCGTCGTCGGCGTTCGTGTGCGCCTGCATCCGGTAGGTGTGGGCCTCGACGAGAGTCGGTCCGCCACCCGAACGAGCACGCGCGACAGCCTCGCCGAGCACGGCCAGCACGGCGGCGACATCGTTGCCGTCGACGCGCTGCCCCGGCATCCCGTATCCGATCGCCTTGTGGGCCAGCGACGGCGCGGCGGTCTGGCGACTGAGCGGCACCGAGATGGCGAACTCGTTGTTCTGCACGAAGAACACGACGGGGACGTGGAAGACGGCGGCGAAGTTCAGGGCCTCATGGAAGTCGCCTTCGCTGGTCGCACCGTCGCCGCACAGCGCCAGGACGACCGTCTTCTCTCCGCGCTTCTTCGCGGCGTAGGCGAAGCCGACCGCGTGCAGCAGCTGCGTGGCGAGCGGAGTCGCCTGAGGGGCGACGTGATGCTGTCGCACGTCGTAGCCCGAGTGCCAGTCGCCCTTCAGCAGCACCATCGCCTCGGCCGGTGCGACGCCCCTGGCGATCACCGCGACCGAGTCGCGGTAGGTCGGGAAGAGCCAGTCGTCAGCGCCGAGCGAGAGCGCGGCGCCGATCTGGCAGGCCTCTTGACCGTGCGACGACGGGTACACGGCGAGGCGCCCCTGCCGCACGAGAGCGCTGGCCTGATCGTTGATGCGGCGCCCCTCGACGAGACCCCGATAGGCGTCGAGCAGGGTGTCGGCATCCGGCAGCGAGAAGCGCGGGTCGTCGACGATCCCGCCCTCTGCGTCGATGAG
The DNA here is from genome assembly GCF_040684875.1 of Microbacterium sp. NPDC089320. Lineage (NCBI taxonomy): Bacteria > Bacillati > Actinomycetota > Actinomycetes > Micrococcales > Microbacteriaceae > Microbacterium > Microbacterium sp. NPDC089320. The sequence continues at coordinate 184,514 of NZ_JBFBGY010000003.1, read as the reverse complement.
CTGCACCGCTGCATCGCGCGGGAGCAGATCTGCGTGTTCCATCCGTTCGCCCTCCTTGCCGAACCCGATGAGGCCAGCATGCTCTGCGGGCGACAGTCGTCCAAGAACAATCGGTGCATCGTGGACGAATGCGGGCAGGTTGCCGATCCTCGTGACGAAATGTCAGAATTCAGGCGGAGGACGAAGGGGTTCCATGATCACGCTGGACGACACCGATCACGCGATTCTCGAGCAGCTGCGCATCGACGCGCGAGCATCGATGACAGCCATCGCCGAGGCCGTGCACATCTCGCGAGCGGGCGCCCACGCGCGGATCAAGCGGCTGACGGATGCCGGCATCATCACCGGCTACTCGGTGCGCACCGACCCGGTGCTGCTGGGCCATCACGCGAGTGCGTACGTGACCCTCGCGATCGAGCAGGCGACCTGGCAGGAGGTCAGCGCCCGGCTGCGGACGATCCCCGAGATCGAGCACATGGCGCTGGTCGGCGGTGACTTCGACGTCATCCTGCTCGTGCGCGCGAGCGACGCCCGTGACCTGCGCCGCATCGTGCTGGAGGACATCCAGGCGATCCCCTCGATCCGCTCCACTCGCACGACCCTCATCTTCGAGGACTCCACTCTGATCTGAGCAGGTGCCGATCTGAGCAGGTGCGCAGGCCATCCCTTCGCACTCGGACATCTGCGGCGCACTCCTCGACAAGTGCGCTCCGGCACCGCGTTCGACAATGAGACGACCCGCCAGTTCCGTGGCACGCGTCCCGCTCGAAGGAGAGTCCCGATGTCCGAATCCGCCGCATCCGCAGCCGCCGCGCTGCTCGACCGCATCCAGGCGCCGGAGGGCGCAGGGCGAGACATCCCGGATGCCGCCACGCGGGAGGTCATCGGTCGTGCGCCGGAGCACTCGGTCGGCGACCTCGACGATGCGATCGCGCGGGCGCGCGCCGCCCAGCCCGCCTGGGAGGCCCTCGGCCACGAGAGGCGCAGCGAGCTGCTGGTCGCGGCTGCCGACGCGATCGACGCGAATGCCGAGGCGCTCGCACACCTGCTGTCGCGCGAGCAGGGCAAGCCCCTCAACGGCCCCAACGCGCGTTTCGAGCTGGGCGCATGCTCGGCCTGGCTGCGCACCAACGCGGCGATCCCGCTCGAGTCGCAGGTGCTCGTCGACGACGAGACGCTGCACGCCGAGCTGGTCTACAAGGCGGCAGGGGTCGTGGGGGCGATCGGCCCGTGGAACTGGCCCCTCATGATCACGATCTGGCAGATCGGTCCGTCGCTGCGGATGGGCAACACAGTGGTCGCGAAGCCGAGCGAGTACACGCCCCTGAGCGTCCTGGCGATGCTGGCGGTGATGAACGACGTGCTTCCGGCCGACGTGCTGATCGGCGTCTCGGGCGACCGCGAGGTGGGGGCGCGCCTCGCATCGCACCCCGACATCGACAAGATCATGTTCACCGGATCGACCGCCACCGGACGCCGCATCATCGAGAGCTCGGCCGGCAACCTCGCCCGCCTCACGCTCGAGCTCGGCGGCAACGACGCCGGCATCGTGCTGCCGGGCACCGAGGTGTCGGCGATCGCCCAGGACCTCTTCTGGGGGGCGTTCATCAACACCGGTCAGACCTGCGCGGCCATGAAGCGTCTGTACGTGCACGAGTCCGTCTACGACGAGGTCGTCGACGCGCTCGCCGAGATCGCGGCGGCGGTGCCGATGGGCAACGGGCTCGACGAGAACAACGTGCTGGGCCCCCTGCAGAACCGTGCCCAGTTCGACATCGTGTCGCGGCTCGTCGAGGAGGCGAAGGGGCGAGGAGCCCGAGTCGTCACCGGCGGCGAGGCGGCGCCCGAGCTCGGCGAGCTCTTCTATCGCCCCACGATCATCGCCGACATCGACAACGAGGCCGCCCTCGTGCAGGAGGAGCAGTTCGGTCCGGCGCTTCCCGTGATCCGCTACAGCGACGTCGACGAGGCGTTCGCCCTCGCCAACGCGGTCGACGTCGGTCTCGGTGCATCGGTGTGGTCGAGCGATCCGGATGTCGCGCGCGAGGCCGCGACGCGCATGGAGTCGGGCACGGTGTGGATCAACTCGCACGGCGGGCTGCATCCGATGGTGCCGTTCGGCGGCGTCAAGAGCTCGGGCTACGGTCTGGAGTTCGGTGTCGAGGGACTCAAGTCCGTCGCCGTGACGCAGGTCGTGTCCGGCCCGGGACGCAAGGCGCAGGCATGAGGTCGGCGATCGTCGTCGGGGCGGGGACCTCGGGTGCGATCATCGCGCGACGACTGGTGGATGCGGGCGTCGAGGTCACGCTCATCGAGGCCGGAGGATACGACTCGAACCCGGCGATCCACGACCCGTCGAGGGCGGGGGAGCTCTGGCACTCCGCCGATGACTGGGACTTCTTCACCGTGCCGCAGGCGCACGCGGGCGGGCGCCGGCTGCACCTGCCGCGAGGCAAGGTCACCGGAGGATCTCATGCGCTCAACGCGATGATCTGGGTGCGCGGCGCTGCCTCCGACTACGACGCCTGGGAGCGCGCCGGCGCCACCGGCTGGGGGTGGAGCACGGTCGAACCCGTCTTCGACGCGCTCGAGCACGATGTGCTGCCCGTCACCGACGACTACGAGCTCTCGCCGATCCAGGCGTCGATCATCGACGCGGCCGTCGAAGAGGGCCTTCCTCCCAATCCGAACTACAACGGCGGCACCCTCGACGGCGTCTCGCAGCAGCAGGTGACGATGCGCGACGGCAAGCGGGTCAACACGTGGATGGCGTACGCGCAGCCCGTCGTCGACCGGCTCACGATCCTGACCGAGCGCGAGGTGCACTCGGTGATCGTCGAGGAGGGCCGTGCCGTCGGAGTGCGACTCGGCTCCGGCGCCGACTCCGAAGAGCTCTTCGCCGATGAGGTCGTGCTGTCGGCAGGTGCGATCGGATCGCCGGTGATCCTGCTGCGCTCGGGCATCGGCCCCGCTCAAGAGCTCGCCGCACTCGGCATCCCCGTCGTGCTCGATGCTCCGGGCGTCGGCAAGAACCTGCACGACCACCTGCTCTCGCCGGTCATCTTCACGACCGAGCGACCGGTGGGGCCGCCGCAGCCCGGCGTCTCGGTCACACAGTCGCACCTGTTCTGGCGCAGCCGCGACGACCTGGCCGAGCCCGACACGCAGCCGATCCACTTCTCGGTGCCGATGTGGGGTGAGCTCGAGCCCCGCGGCGACGACGGATTCACGCTCATGGCCGGCCTCGTGACGCCGCACAGCCGGGGCGCGCTCACCCTGTCGGGTCCGGATCTCGACGATGCGCCGCGGATCGACCTCGCCGCGCTCGAAGACGACAGGGATGTCGCGGCTCTCGCGGCATCCGTGCGTCAGTGCCGCCGGATCGGTGCACAGCCCGCGCTCGCCGAGGAGTGGGGGGCCACCGAGGTATACCCGGGACCCGAGGTGCCGGACGACGGGATCGAGGACTGGGTGCGGCGCACCGCCATCACGTATCACCACCAGGTCGGCACCTGCCGCATGGGATCGGATGCCGAGGCGGTCGTCGACGCGCTGCTCCGCGTGCGCGGTATCGAGGGGCTGAGCGTGATCGACGCCTCCGTGATCCCCACCGTGCCGACGGGCAACACCAACGCTCCCGCGGCGATGATCGGCGAACTGGGCGCGAGATTCCTGCTCGCCCGCTGACATCGGACCCGCACGCGAAGCCCCCTCCTGCTCGGTGCAGGAGGGGGTTTGGCGCAGGAGGGGGTCGGCGCGCCGGTTCAGCTCGCGGTGTAGACCTCGCGACCCGCGAACCAGGTGGAGCGCACCGCGGTGTGCACGATCTCGTCGGCCGGGCCCGCGATCGCATCCCGCGCCAGCACGACGAAGTCCGCGGACTTGCCCGGCGTGAGCGATCCGGTCTCCGCACCGAGGCCCATCGCGGTCGCGGCGTTGATCGTGAAGACCTCCAGGGCCTCCTCGGGCGTGATCGCCTGTTCGGGCCAGAGGACGCCGGATGCGCGGCCGAGCGGGTCGGCGCGCGTGACGAGCCCCTGCAGCCCCTCGAGCGTGTTGGGCGATTCGCTCACCGGCCAGTCCGAGCCGCCGGCGACGAGTGCGCCCGCGTCGAGCAGGGCGCGGTTGGGCTGGGAGTGCTCGGCGCGGTCGCCGAGCACCTCGGCCAGCGCCTGCGGGATCACTCCGGGGAACCAGATGAACGGCGAGATGTCGGCCGAGACATCGAGGGATCGCAACCGCGGGATGTCGTCGGGGGCGAGGAACTGCCCGTGCGCGATCTGGATCGGGGTGGTGAACCCCTCAGCCCGGATGTGCTCGGCGACGTCGAGCACGAGACGTGCCGACCCATCGCCGGTGCAGTGCACCTTGGCGCCGAGTCCCCGCTCGGCCACCGACCGCAGCCAGGTGTGCAGCTCGTCGAAGTCCATCGTCGTCTCGCCGTGGAAGTGGGCGCCGTGCACGGCATCCGCCACGTACGGCTCGAGGAACGACGCCGTCCGCGCGGGCGGGACGCCGTCGAGGAAGATCTTCACGAAGTCCGGGCGATGGTGCGGGGTGCGGAACTGCTCGCCGCTGTCGATGAGAGCGGCGCCGATCGGATCGAATCCGAAGATCTCGTCGTTGATCAGCAGCGACGACACGACCCAGGCGCTCAGCTCCTGCGACCGGTCGAGCGCCGCGAGCGCGGCGAGGATGTCGGTCGACACCCCGGCATCCTGAAACGTCGTGATGCCGAAGGAGTTGAGGATCTCGACGCCACGGCGGGACGCCGCGATGTGCTGTTCGTGGGTCAGCCCGCCGCTGCGGTCGTACGCCTCCTGCACCGGGATCCCCGCCGCCTCGAGCAGCACCCCGGTCGGCGTCCCGTCGTCGGGATCGAGCACGGTGACCCCGCCGGAGGGGATGCTGTCGGCGGTGATGCCCGCGAGTTGGAGAGCCCGAGTGCTCGCCCACCTGTTGTGCCGCGAGTCCTCGACGAGCACGACGGGGCGTCCGCCGGCTGCCTCATCGAGACGCGTCCTGGTCGCGGTGTTCGCCAGCGTCGGCAGCAGAGTCGTCGACACCGGGCCGCCCACGATCCACGCGTCCGGTGGCAGGGAGGCGGCCTTGTCGCGCACGAGGTCGAGGACGTCGTCGAGGGGGAGCGACGGCGGCAGTGAGAGCTCGAACAGCTCGGTGCGTCCCGCGAGGGCGTGATGGTTGTGCACGTCGACGAAGCCCGGGTAGACCGCGGCATCCCCGACGTCCAGCATCCGCGTGTCCGGGCCCTGGTGCGCGCGCATCTCGGCCCTCGTGCCGACGTCGAGGATGCGCCCGTCGCGTACCGCGAACGCCTCGACGACCGGTGCCCGGCGATCCGACGTGCGGATCACCGAGCCCGTGACGATGAGCTCGGCCGCCGCCATGTCAGAGGGCTCCGAACTGCGCCGGCTCGAGCCCGTCGGCGTGGTGTGTCGTCGAGAGCAGACGCCCGTGAGCGCCGAACGTGAAGTGCGTGGGCACCTCACCGGACTCGTCGAGGCCGAACAGCACTCCGTGCGAGCGGATCGCGTTCACGTCGCGGTGGTCGGCGATCGTGACCGACGCGCACGGGATGACCTTCTCGCGCCAGGCGAAGACGTAGATCCCGGGGCGCACCTCCCACACGCTGTTCTCGTCGGTGTCTGCGAGCCCGCGCTCGGGGCCCGCGAGACACTGCCACGAGTACCAGCGCTCGGAGAGGTAGACGTGCTCGTAGGCGTGCTCCTCGCTGTAGACCCACTCGACCCGGCGGCCGATGAGCGTCGTCGTCGGCGCGGGCTCCGTGCCCGTCACCGACGCGCCCTCGATGGTGCTCGGTGCGAAGACGTGCTGCACGCGGGTGCGCCCCTGCTCGGGAGCGGGCAGGATCACCGAGATGACGGCGAGGGCGCGACCGTGGCGCAGGTCGACGATCAGAGACACGGCCTCGTTCGGCAGGTAGTTGTGGTGGAACTGCACGAAGAACAGGTCGTCGTCGACCTCGAACGCCTCGTAGTCGTCGGTGTCGGATGCTGGCGCCGTGGAGTCGTCGCCACCGGGGCGGTAGTCCCAGGTGACCGTTGTGTCGGCGAACCGGTGCGAGATGCGGGTTCCCCGCGCGTCCACGACCGTGATCTCTCGACCGCTCAATGCGATCGTGTGCGGGGCCTTGTTCGCGTCGAAGCCCGGTGCGAGCCCCTCGAGCGGAAGCCAGGTGGAGGTGTCTGCGGGGTTCAGGGTCGTCATGATTCTCCTTGGGTGGGTGGGAACGGGCGACCGTCAGCGATCGCTGAATCGCTCGAGGTCGGATGCGAGGCCCTCGTACACGGCGGGCCGGGAGCGCTTGAGGTAGGCGCCGTAGACGATGCCGCCGATGAGCGCCACGACCAGCAGCAGCGGCATGAGCCGGATGGCCAGCTCTTCGGAGCCGGCGACGATGTTGAAGTTCACGATCGCGAGCACCGAGATCGCGGCGATGCCCAGGAATCCGATTCCCGGGGCGATGAAGGTGCTCCACCATCGCGGGTGGCCGGCTCTGCGGAAGTACACGACGATCGAGATCGCGGCGAGTCCCTGCAGGATCAGCACGCTCAGGGTGCCGAAGCCGAGCATCGCCGGCACCAGGGTGAGGATGGGGTCGGCTCCGGCGATCGCGAAGATGATCGCGACGATCGCGGCGAACGACGCCTGCACGATCCCGGCGAGCTGCGGCGCCCCGTTGCGACGCGTGCGGGCCAGGCCGTGCGGCAGGATCCGCGAGCGTCCGAGGGAGTACAGATAGCGCGTGGCCGAGTTGTGGAACGCGAGCATCGCGGCGAACAGGCTCACCAGCAGGAGGATCATCATCACGGTGGTCAGTGGGCCGCCGAGGTACTGCTGAGACAGGCTGAAGATCAGGTCGCCCGTGGGCAGGTGCTCGAGAGCCGTGGCCTGCGCCTGTGCGACCCCTGTCGCGCTCACCACGGCCCACGTGGTGACGCCGAGGATCACGCCGATCGCGATGATCGAGGTGTACGTCGCCCGCGGGATCGTGCGCAGTGGCTGCTTCGCCTCCTCGCTGAACAAGGCGGTCGCCTCGAAGCCGAGGAAGCCCGTCGCGGCCAGGAGCAGGCCGATCGGCAGCGACCCGGAGAACACGGCCTCGGGACTGAAGGCGGCCACGTCATATCCGGTCTGCACGAGCACCGAGATGTCGAAGATCACGAGCATCAGCACCTCGAGCACGAGGCACACGCCGAGGATCTTCGACGAGAAGTCGACGCCGATGCGGGCGAGGACGAAGCACACCGCGATGGAGAGCAGACCCCAGATCAGCCAGTGCACGTTGAGCCCGGTGAGGTCGCGGATGATGTTCTGCATGAAGAATCCGCTGGTCCCGATCGTGCCGACCACGAAGAAGTTGTACCCCAGCGTGGCGATCAGTCCGGCGATCAGACCGCCCGTGCGGCCGAGACCCTTCACGACGAACGCATAGAACCCTCCGGCGTTCACCAGCTGCTTCGACATCTGCGCGTATCCCACCGCGAACAGCAGCAGGATCGCGGCCACGAGGAAGAAGGCCATCGGCGTGCCGCCGCCGTTCCCGAGGGCGATCGCAAGCGACGCGACGACCACGATGCCGGTCAGGGGCGCGACGGCGGCGAGGACGAGGAAGACGATTCCCGCGACGCCCAGGGCGCCCGGTCGAAGAGAGGTGTGGTCCTGTCGCGTCGTGGACGCGGAGATCGGGTCTGCCACGGCAGCTCCTTTGCTCGGTGACGGCCGTGTCGGCACGGCATCGACGGCGAGGGGTTCGTCGATACAGCGAGTCTGCTCGCGCCGGGAGCGCGGCGGTTGACGCTGAGCGAAGGACGATGGTGCCAGCGCGCACAGCCGTGCCGGTCGTGTTCCGGCCCCCCACGCGGCGGAGCAGGATGACCGTGATGACACCGCCGTCCTCCCGGAGCGCCGCCGGCGCAGCGGCGACGTCTCGAGGAGATCATGGACCTGCAGCTGACCGGCACCACAGCGCTGATCACCGGCGCCGCGAGCGGCATCGGCCGAGCGACCGCCCGCGCGCTCGCCGCGGAGGGAGTGCGCGTGGCGCTCCTCGACCGCGATGCGCAGGCGCTCGCAGAGACGGCACGCGGATGCACCGGCGCGGTGATCCGGGTGGTGGATGTCACCGACGAGGCACAGGTGGTCGAAGCGGTCTCGACGTCCGTCGAAGAGCTCGGCGGGCTGGATGCGGTCGTGTGCTGCGCAGGGATCTCCGGTCCCGTCGGGTCGTCGATCGAGGAGATATCCCTCCGCGACTGGAACGCCGTGTTCGCGGTCAACGTCACCGGGGCCTTCCTGGTGCTGGCGCACGCGCTTCCCGCACTGCGCGCGTCGGCGTCGGCATCCGTCGTGCTGCTCGCGAGCGACTCCGCGTTCGTCGCCTCGCCCGGCATGGTGCCGTACTGCGCATCGAAGGCGGCGCTCGTGCAACTGGGCCGATCGTTGTCGGTCGATCTCGCGACGACCGGCATCAGGGTGAACACCGTGGCGCCGTCGATCGTCGACACCCCGATGAGTCGCGGCGACCTCGGCGCGCAGGCGTTCGACTCTCCGCCGTTCAACGTGCAGTCGCCCGTGGAGGTCGCCGCGCATGTGTTGTATCTCGTGTCTCCGCGCAGCAGAGGGATCAACGGCACCACCATCCTCAGCGACTTCGGGTACTCGGCCCGGTCAGGATTCCCCGCGTGATGATCTCGGGGCGACGGATCTGCGCGCGAGCGCGGCAAGAGCGCGTGAGCGCGTGGAGTGCGCGTGAGCGCGTGGCGTGCGCGTGAGCGCGTGGCGTGCGCGTGAGCGCGTGGAGTGCGCGTGAGCGCGTGGAGTGCGCGTGAGCGCAGGGAGTGCGCGTGAGCGCAGCGAGAGCAGGAGCAGACATGGGAATTGCAGTCGGATCGACGGTCTCGGGGCGCGTCATCGTGATCACCGGCGGAGGGACCGGCATCGGCGCCGCGATCGCCGAACGGTATGCCGCTGAAGGGGCGCACGTCGTGGTCGTCGGACGCCGGCCCGAGCCGCTGCGCGCGGTGGCCGACGCAGTCGGCGCTCACCCGATCATCGCGGATGCCGCTGACACCGCATCCGCTCAGGCCGCGGTGGCGGAGGTTCTCGCCACATTCGGTCGCCTCGATGTGCTCGTCGCGAATGCCGGCGGACACGGTTTCTCGCCGGTCGCCGACACCGACGACGAGAGCTGGGAAGCGGCGATCCGAGCGAACCTCACCACGGCGTTCGTCATGGCGAGGGAGGCGTTGCCGGCTCTGATCGAGGCGAAGGGACAGATCGTGGTCGTGTCGTCTCTGGCTGGTCTGTTCGCGGGACCTTCCGTGGCCGGCTACACGGTGGGCAAGCACGCGCTGATCGGCCTGACACGGACTCTCGCGCGCGACTACGGACGCAAGGGCGTGCGGGTCAATGCGGTGTGCCCCGGCTGGGTGCAGACGCCGATGGCCGATGACGAGATGGACGAGTTCGCCACTCATGCCGGGCTGGGCTCTCGGGAAGAGGCGTATGCGACCGTCACGGCGGACGTGCCGTTGCAACGCCCGGCGCGGCCGGCGGAGATCGCCTCTGTCGTGCGGTTCCTCGGATCGGGGGAGTCGTCGTATGTGACGGGTGCCGTGATCGTGGCGGACGGCGGCTCGCACGTCGTGGATGTGCCGACCATCGCATTCGACCGGGCGGGGATGTAGCGGCTGTTCTTCCGTTTCAAGAGTTCCGCGGTTCTTTGCTCCGTCGCCCCGTCGCCCCGTCGCCCCGCCGCTCCGCAGTTCCGCAGTTCGGCGGTTCCGCGGTTCCGCAGTTCCGCAGTTCGGCAGTTCCGTCGCTCTTTCGCCTCCCCGTTTCGCAGCTCCGTCGCTCGGCCGCCCCGCAGTTCGGCAGTTCCGTCGCTCTGAGCTCCGTCGCCTCGCCGTTCCGCAGTTCCGCAGTTCGGCCGTTCCGTCGCTTTGTCGCCTCGCCGTTTCGCAGCTCCGTCGCTCCACAGCTCCACAGCTCCGCAGCTCCGCAGGTCGGTCGCTCCGTCGTCGCTCCGCAGCTCCATCGCCTCGCCGCCTCGCCGCCTCGTCGCCTCGCCGCCTCGCCGCCTTGTCGCCTCGTCGACTCCTGAGATGCCTCCCTCGCCGCGGCATTCTGGGAGATTGGAATACGTGGTCTGATCTGGGGTAAATCGGGCTGGTTTCGGGGGTCGAATGTCGGTGGTGCCGGGTTGACTGTGGGGTATGAACAGCACTGCGGAGCGTTTGGATCGGGTCATCGCCGACCTCGATGCGGTGCTGTCCGATGATGCTTTGGCCGGGTTGAGCGACGCGGACCGGATCATGGTGCTGCAGGGCGCGGGGGCGGCGTTTCGGCGGGCGGAGGCGGTGATCGTGGAGACGATCGCGACCGGGGATCCCGGTGACTTTCCGCACTCGGCGGGGTGTCGGGGCATGAACGAGCTGGTGCGGCGGACGGTCGGGGTGGATGTGCGGGGTGCGTTCCGGGTGGACCGGGTGGTGGATCTGGTGCGCAGGCCGGTGAGTCTGGCGGGGGAGCGGATGCCGGCACGGTGGTCGGAGATGCGTCTGGCGTTGCTGGACGGGGTGATCGGTGTGGCGGGGTTTCTGGCGGCGACGGGTCCGATCGAGCGGGTGTGGGACCGGTTGGGGGTGGATCAGCGGTTGGCGGCCGATGTCGCCTTGGCGGGGTTCGCGCGCGGGCACGGCCTCGACACGGACGACCCGGACCCGGATGCGGGCGCGGATGCGGATGCGGGGCCGTCGCCGACGACGCAGGACCTGAAGGCGCTCGGGGAAGATCTCGCGTCGATGCTCGACCCCGATGGGGAAGAACCCAAGGACGAGGAGGCGCGGCGTAAGCGTGGCATCACGATCGGTCGGCTCCGGGACGGGGTGCATGCGATCCGTGGGTATCTGACCCCGGAGGCTGCCGCGCAGTTGCAGCTCATCATCGACGCACTCCTCAACCCCAAAGGCGACGGCCCGCCCCTGCCCGGGGTGCACTTCACCCCGACCGATGCAGGCGAGGACGCCGGCGACGGCGCCGATGCAGCCGCCTCCGAGGACGGAAGTCCAGACGCGGATCCGTTCAACTCCGATCCGCGGTGCGTGCTCGATGACCGCACCGCGGCGCAGAAACGCCACGACGCTCTCGCCGCCGCTCTCGCGATCGCCGCCCGCCACAAGGACATGCCCACGCTCGGTGGCGCATCACCGGTGCTCGTCGTGACCGTCGACGCGAAAGACCTCGCCCATCACGCGGGCGGCTCTGCGTTCGGCACGAACGCGGGCGGTGCTGCGGTCGGTGCGAGCGCGGGCGGTGCTGATTTCGGTGCGAGCGCGGGCGGTTCTGCGTTCGGTGCTGCTGTCGGTGCGGGCGCGGGCAACGGCGGGTGGGCGGGTAACGGTGGGTGGGCGACGATCCCCGGATCCGGCGCGCACGTGCCGGTCTCGGTCGCTGCGCAGACTGCGTGCGCGGGAGTGATCCAGCGGGTGCTGATGGATGAGGGGCGCATCATCGGGATCAGCACCACCGACCGGGTGTTCACCGTGCACCAGCGGCGCGCGATCATCGCCCGCGACAAGGAATGCCTCATACCCGGATGCCACGTTCCCGCAGCCTGGTGCGAGATCCACCATGTGACCGAGCATGTGCGGGGTGGGCCGACGCATACCGACAACGGTGTTCCGTTGTGCTGGTGGCATCACCGCTCCCTCGGCACCTCCGGGTGGGAGATCCGCATGAACGCGGGGCTACCCGAAGTCCGCGGGCCGAGCTGGTGGGACCCCGCCCAACGCTGGCGCACACCACGACTCAGCCTCCCCGCGCTGGGCAGGCAGAGACGACTAGTTCGCCCGGGATGACACGGGTCGGACCGTCCGGCTGGTCGCAATCGTTCTCGCGAGCCTTCAGAGCACGAAGGGCGCTAACCGGCGAGCCACCGAAGGTCCGGCATCATCGAAGCAAGGAATCGCCGGACAGCGGCGGTGCAGAAGCAAGGCACCGCCCGAGCACCGGCTCACCGGCTCACCGGCTCACCGGCTCACCGGCTCACCGGATCACCGGGTCACAGGCACCGCCGCGTCACCGGATGACGAGCTCGAACCCGGCGTCACCCGGTACGACCGTGATCTGAGTCAGGTCGTCGACGTGGAAGGTCGGCTCATGGGCGATGGCGTGCGGACCCACTCCGATCACGCGCATCCCCGCAGAGTGCGCTGCCTGGATGCCGGCCCCCGAGTCCTCGAACACCACACAGTCGGCAGGGTCCACGCCGAGCAGCTGCGCGCCCAACAGGAACCCCTCGGGATCGGGCTTCGACGCCGAAACGCTCTCAGCAGTCACTGTCAACGCAGGCACGGTCAAACCCGCCTGTGCCATGCGCGCGTTCATCAGCGTGACGTCAGCGGAGGTCACGATCGCATGCGGGTAGGGGAGGAGGGATGCGAGCAGCGCATCCGCGCCTTCGATCGGGATGACACCCTCGACGTCCTCGCTCTCGTTCGCGAGCATCACGGCGTTCTCGCGGATGTTGATCTCGTGGTCGCGCTCCGGCAGCATGATCGCCATGCTCTGATGCCCCTGCCGACCGTGCACGACGCTCAAGACGGCTTCGGGGGCGATGCCGTGGGGCTCGGCCCAGGCCAGCCACAGCCGCTCCACGACGGCTGTCGAGTCGACGAGAGTGCCGTCCATGTCGAGCAGGGCGGCGCGGGCGGTGATCGTCTCGGTCATCCCCTCAGGCTACTGCGGCAGCATCCATCACCCGCCGAGGTATGCACGGTGCAGCAGCTGCGAGTCCTCCTTCAACGCCTCAGCGGTGCCCTGGAACGAGACGCGGCCTCCGGCGACCACCACGGCCTCGCGCGCCAGTCCGAGAGCGAGCTGCGTGAACTGCTCCACGAGCAGCACCCCGACGCCGGACTCGGCGATCGACTGCACGATCGGCATCAGGCGCATGAACACCACCGGCGCGAGTCCGAGCGACATCTCGTCGATCAGCAGGATGCGCGGCTTCGCGGCGAAGGCACGAGCCAGCACGACCATCTGCTGCTCGCCACCCGACAGCAGCGCTGTGGGCGAGTCGATGCGCTTCTCGAGCTCGGGGAACTGCGCCAGTGCGGCATCCTGCTCCGCCGGCGTCCGCGCGGTCAGCGAGATGTTCTCGCGCACGGTGAGCGACGGGAACACGGCTCGCCCCTGCTCGATGTGCACGATGCCTCGACGTGCCCTCGACACCCGGGACAGCTTGTCGAGCGGCTCGCCGTCGAGCAGCAGCGATCCCGCAGAGTGCGGGGTCACTCCCGACACCGATTCGATCAGGCTCGTCTTGCCCGCACCGTTCGGGCCGACGAGCGCGAGCACCTCGCCACCGCGCACCGTCAGCGACACATCCGAGATCACGGGGCCCGCGCCCCGGCTGACCGTCACCCCGTCCAGCACCAGTTCGCTCACTTCAACAGCTCCGTCTCTCCCATGTACGCCTTCACGACCTCCGGGTTCGCGAGCACCTCGGCCTGCGGTCCGCTCGCGAGCACCCGGCCGAAGTCGAGCACGGTGAGCGTCGGGCACACCGAGCGCACGAGGTCGAGGTCGTGCTCGATGATGATGAGCGCCACGCCGTAGCGTGCGGGCAGCTCGCGCAGTCGCGCGGCGAGAGCGAGGTGCTCGTCGTGCGACAGGCCAGCCGCGGGCTCGTCGAGGATCAGCAGCCGCGGGCGCGAGATCACGTTCGCCGCCACCTCGACGAGCCGCCGGGTGCCGACGTCGACGCTCGACAGGCGTGCACGCGCAGGCGGGCAGCCGAAGAACTGCAGAACCTCGTCAATGTCGGACGCCGCGAGTCGACGCCGCGCCACGAACCTCACGTACGAGCCGACCGTGAGCGACGGCGGCACTCTGTCCTGCTGGAAGGTCCTGCGCAGGCCGAGCCGAGCGCGTCGCGTCGGAGAGAGCCCGGCGAGATCGCGATCACCGAGCAGCACGCGTCCGCCGTGCTTCGGCAGGAAGCCGCTGATGGCGTCGACGAAGGTCGACTTGCCTGCTCCGTTCGGCCCGATGAGGCCCATGATCGATGCAGCCGGGACCTCGAGCGACACGTCGTCCAGGGCCTTGAGCGCACCGAACTGCACGGTGAGCCCGTCGACCCTCAGCACGGGTGCGCCGTCGAGCGCGCGCTCGTCGACGGTCGCGGTGGTCGTGGTCGTGATCGCCGTATCCTCTGCGTCGGCATCGGGAGGCAGCGCCGTCAGCGATGCGGATGCGGTCTTGCGATCGGCGCGCTTCCAGATCAGATCGCGGATCCCCTGGCCGAGATTTGTGCCGCTGGTCAGCGCCTGCACGCCGAGCACGCCGAAGACCACGAAGGCCCAGTCCTGGGGCACGCCCCAGCGCTTCAGCAGCTCGGGCACGAGCACCCACAGGATGCCGCCGAGGATCGCCATGTCGATCAGATGCGCCCCCGACATGACGGCGAGGACGTAGAGGGCGAGCGACTGCAGCGGAGTGAAGCTCGATGCGAAGGGGAGCTGCACCTGGCCGGCGAGCAGTCCTCCCGCGATGCCTCCGAGTGCGGCCGAGACGGCGAACGCGGTGAGCTTGGCGCTCTGCACGCTCTGTCCTGCCGCCGCGGTGCCGCGTTCCGAGAAGGCGACCGCCTTCCAGCTCGACCCCCACCGACCGCGCTGCAGGAAGAAGACCCCCAGGGCGCAGACGGCGAGCACCACGACCGAGAGGAAGAAGAACTCCCGATCGTTCGAGAACAGGGTCGGGCGCTCCACAGCGGTGCCGTCTGCCGAACCGGGGAACTGGATCTGCACGAGGGTGACATCCGCTGCGGCAGCGAAGCCGAGCGTGACGACGGCGAGGTTCACCCCGCGCAGCCGCAGCGCCGGAAGCCCGACGAGGACGCCGACGAGACCGGCCGCGATGCCTCCGAGGATGAGCCAGACGATGAAGCCGCCCGGCGCCTGCATGACGTTGAGCAGCGACACGATCCACGCGCCGACCGCGGCGAACGTGAGCTGGCACAGCGCGATCATGCCGGCGGAGCCGGTGACGATCCCGAGACCGAGGATCGCGATGGCCGCGACGACCGCGCTGATCGCGAGGAACACGAAGTACCCCGGGAGCGCCGCGCTCAGAAGAGCGCCCACTCCGACCGCGGCGGCGGCCACGGCGACGGGCCAGGACAGACGGAACCAGGGACGGTCAGCGAGCGGCATCCCACACCTCCTTGCGCTGCGTCCAAAGGAGCAGGACGACGATGAACAGGAACGGGAGGAAGTTGCGCACGAGGGCGACCTCGTCGATCTGGGCGACGAGCCCGCCCAGAACGCCCAGCACGACGCCGCCGACGACGGCGAGGTCGAGTCGGCGGAAGCCGCCGAGCAGCGCGGCGGCTGCGGCGGGCACGATGAGCATCGCGAGACTGGTCGCGTCGTTCGACTGCGACGGCGCCACGATCATGATCGCGATCGCGCTGATCACTCCGGTGACGAACCACACGGCGATCGAGAGCGGTCGAGATCGAATGCCGAGCAGCTCGGCGGTGGTGGGGCGCTCGGAGAGCGCACGCAGCTGCGTGCCCACCCGTGTCCGACGCAGCACGATCCGCACCACGATCGCCGTGATGACGGCCATGGCGACCGTGGCGACGGTCACCTGACTGATCACGACGCCCCCGAACGAGAAGGCGGGGCCCGCGATGATCGGGGTGAACGGCTGCGGCTTGTTGCCGAAGAGGATGAACGACATCGAGATGAGCAGGAGCAGAGGGCCCACGGTCATCGCCGAGCGGGTGGTGGTGGACGCCTCCGAGAGCCAGGTCGCGGCGATCCAGCCGATGGCGGCTGAGAGCACCCCGCCGACGAGAACGCCGAGCACGGAGCCGAGCCAGATCGGCAGTCCCAGTTCGCTGACGAACCACACGGCGCTGAATGCGCCGAACATCCCGGTGGCCGCCTGGGCGAAGTTGACGACCCGCACGAGGCGGGACATCAGGGTCAGGCACACTCCGAGGACCGCATAGAGTCCGCCGGCGGCGAGACCGGCGATGGCGCCTTGCAGCATGAGGCGTCCTTTCTGGTGAGGGGGAGAACCTGCCGCCGAGAATGCGCTCGGCGGCAGGCGAGGGGCGGCTACTCGCCGATACGGAGCCAGTCGTCGGCGACCTTCTCCCAGGCGTTCGTGCCGGACTTGAGGATGATCGGCCACCCTGCGGTGTTCTGCGTCCCGAAGGCGTACGGCGTTCCGACCATGGGGTTCTCGATGGGGTCCATTCCCCGCAGCGCCTCGGTGACGGTCTCGCGGGTGATGTCGCCGTCGATGCCCTCGAGCACCTCGATGAAGTAGGTCGCCGCGAGGTAACCACCCTGGCTGAACGAGGTGAGAGGGATGTCGTTGGCCTCCATCAGCTCCCGCCAGTCGGAGTTGATCTCGTTGTCGTCCGTGAACGGGTAGAACTCGGCGGGGACGTAGATCCCGGCGCCGGCGTCATCGATCGCGTCGGCGAAGTTCTCGCTGTAGACGCTCGTCAGGTAGAGCCACGTCACGTCGTCCCAGCCCTGCGCGTTCGCGGCCTTGACCTGACCGATCGCATCGGGTTCGACGGGGTTGATGGCGAGGGCCTTGCACCCCTGCTCGCGGGCCTTGACGATGTAGGGCGTGTAGTCGGACGCGCCGTACGGCACGGTGTCGTCGACGTACTTCGGCTCCTTGCCGGTGATCTCGGTCCACTTGTCGATCGCGGCCTGGTAGGTCGGGCGGGTCGATCCCGCGATCTCCAACAGGATGCAGATGTCGTCGAGTCCCAGCACTTCAGAGCCGTACTGCAGTGTGAGGGTCATGTCGTTGAACGGACCGACGTTCGCGGGGGAGATGTTGTCGCTGGCGAAGCAGCCGGTGTCGACTCCGATCCCCGGCAGAGACAGGATGTCTTCCTGCTCGTAGTACTTCGCGTTGATCTCGCACTCGATCAGGCTCGCTGATCCGACCAGAGCGACCGCTTCGTCGCTCCCGACGAGTTCGCGTGCCGAGGCGGTCGCGGTGGCGGGATCGCCCTTGTCGTCGAGGGTCTTGTACTCGATGGTGCGTCCGTCGAGGCCACCGGCCTCGTTGAAGGCATCGAACACGGCAGCCGCCGCCTGCGACGCCTCGGGGAAGGTCGCCGGTCCACTGATCGTGTTCACGGAGCCGACGACGATCGGGGCGCCGTCACCGCCACCGCTGCCGTCCCCGCCGGCGCAGCCGGCCAGGGTGAGGGTCACCACGGCGATGAGTGCCGCAGCGCCGGATACTCGCTTGTTCATGTGATTCCTGCCTCTCGTGTGCTTGTCGTGCTGTGGTCAGTCGCGCAGCGCGCGGTTGACGAGTTCGGTGTCGGTGAACTGCTCGAAGGCGACGACGCGGTGATCGACCAGGCGCCAGACGTGCGCGACGCGCGCGGCGAAGAAGCGGCCGGTCGCCCGGTATGTGCCCGAGTAGGTGCCGATGCCGACGACCACGTCTCCGCCGTCGACGACCTCGTCGATCGCGACCGTGTAGTCGTCCCACTCGTCCTGGATCCGCTGGAAGACGCCGGCGGCGACCGCATCCGGCCCGATGTACGTGCCGGCGTACGGGAAGCCGGCGGCCTCGGTCCAGCTCACATCGTCGGCCAGCGGCGCCAGCATGCCGTCGAGGTCGCCGCGTCGCTGGCCGCGTAGTGCTCTGCGATGATGTCGGCGTTGCTCATGGGGAGTCCTCTCCGGGATCTCGTGGTGGGCTCAGACGGGCTGGGCGTCGGGATAGTCGACCGAACCGAGCGGATAGATGTGACCGCCGCCGCGGGAGTGCTCGGCGTCGCCGTCGCCGTTGAGGCCGACGAAGATCCCCGTCGTCATCAGCTGATATCCGAGGTCGTGCAGCCAGACGCTCGCGACGGCGATCCGGAATTCGCGGAAGCAGAAGAGGTACAGGCCGTCGGCGAACTTCCACACGGTCGACAGGTCCATGTCGCCGTGGCCCCGCTGCACGCCCTCGAGGCATTGCCACGCATAGCGCTGACTCGAGATGTAGACGTGCTCGTAGAGGTGGTGCGGGCTGTAGCGGTAGACGTTGCGCTTGCCGATGAGGTCGCGGCTCGGCCCAGGGACCTCGCCCGTCGCGGTGCCGCCATCGGTCGTCGCGGCCCAGAAGTCCTGACCCACCTGCGGTGTGCCCTCCACGGCCTCGGCCGCGATCCGTGACTGCACGACGGTGGCGCGGTGGGTCGATGTGGAGTAGACGACGGTGATCGCCTCTCGTTCGCGGCTCTCGAGCGGGATGTTCACGAAGACGACATCGTCGCGCACCGCGACGGCGTCGTACGGGTCGGTGCCCGATCCTCCGATTCCCGTCCACGTGACAGCGACCGAATCGAACGCGAGTGACAGCGTCGAACCGTCGTCGAGCGTGAGCGTGAGCTCAGTGCCCGACAGCGAGGTGTTCGGCAGACGGAAGGTGTCGATCCCGGCGGCGAACTCGTCGTAGGTGCGCCATTCATCGAGTGCGGGATCGGTCGTGACAGGGGCGGTCATGGGAGTCCTGACGTCGCATGCGGCGGAGCATCCTCGCTCCGGGCACCGCATCCTCGCGGTGTGCTTGCCTCATGCTCCGGCTCGCCGCGGCATCCGCTCAAGAGATGCGCTGCCATCGCGCGCCGACAGTCAACCGGCGTGCCCTGCAGAGCAAGAACGGCCCGGCCGGCCTCCCGGGTCGTGGCGCACGGCCGACGTCAGGACGCGGCGCACAGTCGGCGTCGGGATGCGGCGCGACGACGCTCAGTGGGCCGCGCGGTACTCGCTGGGGGAGATGCCGAAGGCCGACTTGAATGCGCGGCTGAAGTGCGCCGCGTCCACGAATCCCCACCGCGCGGCGATCGCGGCGACGGGGCGGTCGGCGAGCATCGGGTCGAGCAGATCGCGACGGCACTGTTCGAGGCGACGCGTGCGGATCCAGGTCGAGACGGTCACGCCCTGCTCCTGGAACAGGCCGTGCAGATGACGGGTCGAGATGAAATGCGCCGACGCGATGGTTGCGGGTCCGAGGTCCGTCGAGGCGAGGTTGCGATCGATGTACGAGCGGATGCGCTGCACGAGCGCGCGATGGGGGTCGGCCGACACCTCGTCGAGACCGAGCTCGCGCGTGAACACCGTGGTGACGAGGTCGAGTGCACTGTGCGCCAGCCGCGCGCCGGTCGTGCCGGCGAGCTGATCGAGATTGCCGGCGAGCTGCGTCAGATACGGGACCACCATTCCGCCCAGGCCGCCCTGGCCCGAGATGCGCACAGCGGTGAGCTGGCCGATCATGTCCGAGGGCAGGCTGATCAGGTGCTTCGGGAACATCACGACCATCGTGCGGAAGTCGTCGTCGAAGACCAGGGAGTATGGGCGGTCGGTGTCGTAGACGGCGAGGTCCCCGGCCTGGAGCACGGCCTCCCGATCGTCCTGGATCAGCATCCCGGTGCCCGCGAGCATGAGGCTGAGCTTGAAGTACGACCGGTCGCCGCGTGCGATGAGCTCGGGCGTGCGCTCGACGATGTGCGAGGTGGCCCGCACCTCGTTGACGTGCACCTCGTCGACCGAGGCGCCGCGGATGATTCCGCGGAAGTGGTCGGGCCCGGCCGTCGACACCTGGAGCGGCACGAAGGACTCCGAGACGGCGGCCCGGAACTCACTGATGTTGCGCGCGACGAGCGTCGACACCGATTCGGCGGGGGCGGCGAGTGCACCGTTCATGACTGATCACCTCGGGTGGTGGAACGACGACGTTGTATACGATCCGTGCCGAGATGGTATCACCGGGGCGGTCCGAAGAGCGAGGCTTCTATGATGTGGGGCGGAGGCCAGCGATGCGATATCTCGGTGAGAAGGTCATGCAGGTCCTGCGTCAGCTGCGCGGACCCGACACAGCGGATGCGGTCTTCGAGGCGACCGCGCTCATCGTCGGGGCGGCGTTCTTCGCGCTCGGCTTCGCGATCGGCTGGCCCGTCTTCTGGGGCCACGAGATGGCGATCAGCGGCAGCGGTTCGATCGGCGCCTTCGCGGCCTACGGCGGCGCGATCACGGCCGTTCTCGCGTTCGCGCTCGGGCGCCTCGTCGTGCGACCCGTGACACCGGCCCCCGACGGCACCCGCGACGGATTCAGCGTGCCGGGGGATCGACTGCGCTGGTACGACCTCGCTGCCATCGCCTTCGCCCATGCGGCGATCGCCTACCTCGGATGGCTCGGAATCGCCGAACTGCTCGACCGCAGCTTCACGGATGCCCCGGTCTTCGCGTTCCCGGGAGCGATCCTGGTCGCCGTGGCGTTCGCCCTCACCGCGTACGTGACGTTCCTCAGCGCGGTGGCGCTCACCCCGATGGTGCTCTCCCTCGTGCTGGCGGTCTTCCTCGTGATCGGAGCGTTCGCGGCGATGCTCGCCTCCAGCGATGTGCACTGGTGGCAGGACAACCTGTCGGCACTCGGGATGAGCAGCAACAGCGCGTCGGTAGCCTTCAACGCCACCTTGATCATCGCGGGGGTCCTGGTGACGACGATCGCTCGCTACGCCACCGCCGGCCTGCCGGTCGACGACCACGTCGATCGTCGCGGACGGCGCGTGGTGCGAGGCGGGCTGATCCTGATCGGGATCTTCCTCGCGTGCGTCGGGATCTTCCCGGTCGACGAGTTCTTCCTCCTGCACAACACGGTCGCGACCGGGATGACCGTCGCGTTCGCGGTGATCGTCGTGGGACTGCCCTGGTTCGTGCGCACGGTCCCGCGGGTGTTCGTCGCGCTCGGGTGGACCTACGTGCTCGTGATCGTGCTGCTCGCTGTCTTCTTCGCGGTCGGCTACTACAACCTCACGGCGGTCGAGCTGATCGCGGCCGTGCTGATCTTCAGCTGGATCATCGTCTTCCTGCGGACCGCGGGATCGGTGCACCCGGCGGGACCGGCGCAGCCCGGGGGAGCGGCGCAGCCTGCGGGATCCGCGCACGAGGGGCGCCGGCCCGGTTCGGCGCCGGCCTGATCATCTGGCCTCAGCGCAGCGGCTGCGTGGCATCCGCTGTGCGCTGCAGCGCGTGGACGGTGTGCGCGTGCCGGCGCTGGGCGACGCCGACGAAGACGCAGTCGACGAGTGCGAGCTGCGCGATCCGGCTGACCATGGCGCCGGCGCGGAGGCGGGGCTCGCGAGCCCGCGCGAGCAGGGCGTGGTCGCAGTGCTCGGCGAGCGGGGATGCGGGTGCGCCCGTGACGCCGATCGTGACGGCGGATGCAGCCCGCGCCGTCTGCAGGAAGTACACGGTCTCGCGGGTCGTTCCTGAGTGCGAGAATCCGATGGCCACGGTCTTCCGCGCTCCGAGTGCTGCCGCAGCGCTCGCCTCGTGGGCGTCGGTGAGCACGATCGCCGCGTGCCCGATGCGGAGGAGCTTGCGGCCGAGATCCGCTGCGGCCTGTCCGCTCGCACCGATTCCGAACAGCAGGATGCGGTCGGCGTCGTCGATCGCCTCGACTGCGGCAGCGAGGTCGTCGTAGTCGAGGTTCGCGACTGTCTCCTCGATGGCCAACAGTTCGAGGGCGGCGACCTTCGCCGTCGCCTCCCGCAGGGTGTCGGCAGCGGAGATCTCGGAGCCGAAACCCGCTGCTGCCGGGAACTGCACCGACTCGCGACCCAGTTCGGTGGCCAAAGCCATCCGCAGCGCGGCATACCCGTTCACGCCGATCGCGCGGCAGAAGCGGACGACCGAGGCGACGGAGGTGTCGCACCTCGCCGCGATCTCGGTGATCGTGCTGTCGACCACGATGGTGGGGTCGTCGGCGATCGTCCGAGCGATGCGCGCGAGCGACGGCGGCAGCTTCTCGGCGGCCGAGGCGATCGTCGTCTGGATGCTCATGGCTCTCCTGCAGCAGAGGCGGGTATCGGGCTTGTGAACAATTCTTTCATGCAGTGCCGCTGATGCGTAGACTATTTCCATGTCTTCTCCGCGCGCCCTCGTCGCCGTCGACCTCGGCAAGTCGCGCTGCAGGGTCGTGGTCTCCGACGTCGCGGGCGAGCGACGAGAGCCCCGACGGCCCGTGTACGACGGGGTCGGTGCGCCCGGTCTCGCGGCCGAGGGCGGTGTCGCCGCGGCGCTCGCCGCGATCCTGCCGTTGAGGCACCATCTCGACGCTCCGATCTCGGCCGTCTCGGTGGGCGCCGCGGGCGCGTGGGCCGCCCCCGAGGCCGCAGACGAGCTCGCCCGCGAGCTGGCCGATGCGTTCCGCGTGCCCGCCGCGGTGACCTCTGATGTCGTATCCGCTCATGCCGGTGCACTCGGGGGCGGGGCGGGGGTGCTGCTGATCGCGGGAACCGGTGCCGCAGCGCTCGGCGTCGACGGCGAGACGGCCAGGCTCGTCGACGGGTGGGGGCCGGAGCTGGGTGACTTCGGCAGCGGATCCTGGTTCGGTCGAGAGGCGCTGCGCGCCGTCCTGCGCGCCTCTGCGGGCCTCGGCCCCGGCACGACACTCACCGATGCGGTCGAGACGACGGTCGGCGAGCCCGCGGCGGTTCCCGCCTGGATCTCGATGGACGGCCCCGTGCCGCGCCGCCTCGCGACTCTGGCACCGCTCGTCCTTGACGCCGCCGAGGCGGGCGACGCCGTGGCAGAGGGCATCGCCGCGGAGGGCGTCCGCCTGCTCGTCGCGTCGGCCGTCGCGGCATCCGTCACGTCTGCCGTCACGGCATCGTCGAACAGCCGCGAGGTCGCGCTGCACGGCGGGCTGACCGACCACGCCTGGTTCCGCTCGTCGCTCGCTCAGTCCCTCGGCGCCGCTGGCCGCACGGTCGTCGTCTCCTCCGGCGACGCCCTCGACGGAGCGCTCCTGCTCGCAGAGCGCGCTGATCTTCCCCACGAAAGGTTCGTGCATCGTGCCGAATGAACACGCCAGACTGACCGCACTCCTCGACGTCCTCTCGTCGCTCGGGACCGAGGCGTCGAGCACCGAGCGCGGCGACCTCGATCTGCTCGAGACGGCCGAGCTCGTGCGGCGCATGAACGCCGAGGACCACGGCGTTCCCGCAGCCGTCGGCGAGCGGAGTGCGGAGATCGCGGCGGCCGTCGACGCGATCACCGAGCGGTTCCGAGCCGGCGGGCGCCTGATCTACCTCGGGGCGGGCACCGCAGGCCGCGTCGGTGTTCTCGACGCCAGTGAGTGCCCACCCACCTTCGGCACCGACCCGGCCATGGTCGTGGGGCTGATCGCCGGCGGTGAGACGGCGATCCGGTCTGCGGTCGAGAACGCCGAAGACGATGACGCGGCGGCAGCGGACTCGCTGCGCGAGCTCGGGCTCACCGATCGCGATGCCGTCGTCGGGATCTCGGCGTCGGGTCGCACCCCCTATGTCGTCGGCGGTCTGGAGTTCGCTCGGGGATTGGGCGCCCTCACCGTGGCGATCGCCTCGAACCCGGCATCCGAGATCGGAGCGGTCGCCGAGATCGCGATCGAGGTGGTCACGGGGCCGGAGTTCATCTCGGGGTCCACGCGCCTGAAGTCGGGAACGGCCCAGAAGCTCGTCGTCAACATGCTCACGACGTTGTCGATGATCAAGCTCGGCAAGACCTATCACGGTGTCATGGTCGACCTGCAGGCGACCAACGAGAAGCTGCGTGCGCGCTCGATCCGCACCGTCACCGAGCTGACCGGCGCGGGCGTGGAGGACTCCGCTGCCGCGCTCGATGCCGCCGGCGGATCGGTCAAGCTCGCCATCCTGATGATCGCCACGGGCGCGTCGCCGGAAGCCTCGGCCCGTGCCCTCGACGAGGCCGACGGCGTTCTCCGCGTCGCGATCGCCGCACTGTCATGAGGGGAACCTTCGCGGCCTGCTTCCGCCAGGGTCTTCCCGACGACGACGCGGCGCTGGCCGCCGAGGCCGCCGCCGAGGCTCAGTGGGAGCAGCTGCAGCCCTCGCCGCCTCCGCAGCAGCCGGCGTCCGCCGTGACGTGTGCCTGAGACGACTCGGGAACATCCAGCGCCGGGTTCTGATCGAGGAAGCCGTTCGGCTTGAACCAGAATCCGGCATAGTCGACGGGCATGATCGGCCAGTCCTCGGGGCGCGGGAAGTGCGTGAGGCCGAACGTGTGCCACAGCACGATGTCCTCGCCGTCGAGTGAGCGGTCGCCGGCCGAGTACTCCGGCAGGCCGGCGCCTCCCTGGTGCGCATTCGGATACCGGCCGGCGGGCCAGATCTGATGCTGCTCATGGCGGGTGGCCCAGAGATGCTTGGTCGCGAACGCCGCACGAGCGGCCACGGAGGAGGCCGGGTCGGCCATCAGCAGAGCGGTGGGCTCCGGGATCAGGTGATACGCGGTCGGGCGGCCGACGTGGTTCATCCGAGTGGTGCTCTGCACCTCCCAGGCGCGCGCGACCGACGTGTCCGCCTCACGCTGCGCCTCGCTCTCGGAGAGCAGCGGCGTCTCCGACCAGGTGAAGGCATTGCCGAACGGGTTGTCCGGGCCCATCGGGATGCGCTGCGCGTCGATCTCGACCAGGCGGTTCGACTCGCCGTCGATGGCGACGTCGAGCCGCGCGCAGAACAGGTGCTGATGCACCGGAGCGAAGACGCCCGGCGCCAGCTCGGTGGCGTGCTGCTGTCGCACCCCCGGTTCTCCGGCGCCCGCGAACACGATCCCTGTCGCCTTGGCCACGACCTCGATCGAGCCGTCGAGGTAGAAGTGCCAGTAGAACCCGTAGTCGTAGTTGCCGATGGTCGAGAAGTACGACACCACGAAGCGGCGGGAGCGGCGCACGTCCGAGCGGCCGGCGAGGTCGGTGTGCTTCCAGAGGATGCCGTAGTCCTCCTCGTGCATGCACACCACGTTCGGGATGCGCACGGGGTGGCCGTGGTCGTCGGCGACATAGCCGTCGAGGTAGCGGATCACGCCCAGGCAGTCGCAGCCGAGCTCGAGGTGGTTCGCGTTCTTGCCGAGCAGGTACTCGCCGGCGTCGAAGTAGCTGATCCAGAAGCGCCCGGGTGCGGTGTCACCGTAGGGCACCACCATCTCGGGCACGCTCGCTCGACTGAGCACCGAGCGTCCGTCGAACGTGACATCATGCAACACGAGCCCCTCGCGGGCGTTGAAGCCGACCCGCATCGACCAGTTCTCCCACTCGACGAGTGAACCGCTCACCGCGAAGCTGGGGCCTTCCGGCTGCGTGATCTCGATCGGCTTGAGCGAGGTGCGCGCGTCGCCCTGCACCTCGGGGTAGTAGTTGCCGTGGCCCGCCGGCACCGGCACGTCGCCCTCATCGTCGATGCGGATCACGCTGTTCGTCGTGAGGTCGATGTGCACCACCAATCCCTCGACCGGGTGCGCCCAGGGGGAGTCGTCCTCGTCGTACTTGAGGAATGTGAGAGAGCGGATGACGCGGCGGCCCACTTCATCCGCGCGGCCGGTGTAGCCGGGCGCGAGCGGTCCGCAGAAGGCGAGGGCCATGTGCTCGGCGAGTCCTCGACGCGTCATCGCCGCCTGCCACTCCGGGGACGCCTTCGCGACCGCCTCGGCGCGTTCGTACTCCTCGAAGAGGTACTGGGGCTGGCCGTAGGGCGGTGCATCGTTGGGCACTCGCTCGGCGCGCAGCACCTCGCCGCGGGTGATCGAGACGACGACCTCGCTGGCGACGCCCGTCGCCGTGTCGAGCAGCGTGGCGTCGATGCGACGGTCGATGGGCAGGCCCGGCGCCCATGCGGCGAGCTCCTGCTTGGTGGGCTCGTCGGGCAGCAGCATCGGCACGCGGACCGTCTCACCGAGAAGTCCCGCCGATTCGAGCACGGCACGCGCCGCTGCGATCTCGGCGCCGGTGAGAGGGTCGAGCGGGTGCGGCGCGGCGATCCTGTCGAGGGAGACGGGCTGGGGGTGGGACATCGGCGTACCTCACTATTTCGAGCGATCGCTCAATAAACGGATTGCGTCGATGGTACGACGGCGCGGCGAGGCGCACAAGAGTCCTGTCGTGCGGGGAGAGAAGACCGGGCGGGTCAGGAGCGCCAGGGCGCGAGGATGCTGTCGAGCACCGCGAGGTGGGCGTCCGCGCCGCGCGGTTCGGTGACTTCCAGCACCTGCTGCCCGTAGGTGATGGAACGGAGCAGTGACATCACCGCCTCCTTCGGCGTCGCGGGGGACAGCTCGCCGTCGGCGACCGCCTCGTCGAGGGACTCGCTGATGCCGTCCTGCCACGTCGCACGAGTGGGCGACCCGGCATCCGGGGTGGAGGCGAGGGCGGTGAGGCGGCCCCAGAATCCGACGACGACGTATGCCTCGGTGCGGGTCTCCGAGTCGACCGGAAGGACCTCGCGCATCAACGCGTCCAGTCTGGCCAGCCCGCGGAGCCCGGAGGTCACCGACCGGATGCGGTCGTCCGTGCGTCGGGTGATCTCCGCAGCCGCCGCGCGGACGACGTCGTCGAATCCGTCGAAGTAATGCCAGAGCGAGCCGGTCGCGACGCCCAGCTCCTTCGCCACCGCGCGCGACGACACCGCCTCGTGTCCGTCGCGGGCGGCCACGGCGAGCAGCGCCTCGGCGATCTGCCGGCGGCGTTCATCGTGATCCACGACACGGGGCACATGCCCATCCTGGTGCATCCGTCTCGGGTCTCGCTATTTTGAGCGGATGATCAATATGATGCGGGTGTGGATCACCTCCTCCCCGCAGCACCGTGGCTGATGGCGCTCGCCGCGGTCGTCTCGGCTGCGGCATGCATCGCCGCCTGGCGTGCCGTGCCGTGGCAGGGGAGGCAGACCGCCTTGATCATGGCCGGCGCGATGATCGTCGTCGCGGTGAGTGACGGCGAACCGGTGGTCGGGCTGACGGTCGCACTCGTGCTGCTCGTCTCAGCGATGCTCGGCACCGCAGGCGTACGCGGCACACCCGCGGCAGCCACCTGCTGCCACCGCGCCCTGGTCTCCCTCGTCATGGCGATCTGCTCGTTCGAGAGCCTGTCGACAGGCCAGGCTCCGGTCGAGACGGGCGGTCACGGCGGGCACGGGCTCGACGGGCTGCTCTCGGTGCTCGTCGTCGCGGGGGTCATCGGGGTCGTGCTCTGGACGGTGGTCGCCGAGTGGGTGCTCGCTCCCGTGCACCAGGGGCGCACCGCGCGCCTGCTCACGACCGAGTCGTGGGCGATGGCGGCCGGGGTCTGCGTCATGTGCCTGGGGTTCTGACGTCGTCGTCGCTGCGGCGATTTCAGAACCCCCGCGCGCGGCGCGTACCCTGGAGACATCCCCCGAAGCTCACCCGGCAATCTCGCGCGCCGGCGACCTCGGCGCGCTCACACATGCAAGGACGCAGATGAACGTAACCGCCGCACCCCACGACGACTGGACGGCGAGGGAAGAGCTGGCCGAGCGGATGATCCCGCTCATCGGAGCACTCAAGCGCGAACGCGATGTCGTCACGTCCCTCCACGGGCACCGGCTTCTCGGCCTCTCGGCCACGGGCATCGTCGAGGTGCACGACAGGGTCGCACAGCTCGGCCACGAACGCCTCGCGCTGGATGAGACCCTGGCCGTGCTCGAGGGCGTCCACGACCTCGGTCCCGGTGCGTCCTCGCTCGACCTCGCGCGCCTCGCCTCCGGTCACGCCGACAGCGAGCTGCCTCTCGACGCCTATCTGGCCGAGGCGCTCGCGCCGGCGGTCGGAGCGCTCGCCGCCGCCCCGACCGACGTCGTGCTCTACGGTTTCGGACGCATCGGGCGACTGCTGGCGCGTATCCTCATCGCGCACACGGGCGGGGGCAGCGGTCTGCGTCTCCGGGCGATCGTCGTGCGCCGCGGCTCCGAGAACGATCTCGTCAAGCGCGCATCGCTGCTGCTGCGCGACTCGGTGCACGGGCGTTTCGCCGGTTCGGTCACCGTCGATGAAGAGGCCGAGCAGATCATCGCGAACGGCACCCGCATCCAGGTGATCTACTCCGACGACCCCTCCACGATCGACTACACCGCCTACGACATCCACGACGCGATCGTCGTCGACAACACGGGGCGCTGGCGCGACGACGCCGGACTCAGCCGGCACCTGGACTCGGAGGGCGTCGCGCGCGTGCTGCTCACCGCACCCGGCAAGGGCGCGTTGAAGAACATCGTGCACGGCATCAACGACGACACGATCGAGCCCGACGATCGGATCATCACCGCAGCGTCCTGCACGACGAACGCCATCACTCCCGTGCTCAAGGCGGTCGACGAGGCCTACGGCATCTCTCGCGGCCACGTCGAGACCGTGCACTCGTTCACCAACGATCAGAACCTGATCGACAACTTCCACAGCGGCGATCGTCGCGGGCGCTCGGCCGTGCTCAACATGGTGATCACCGAGACGGGTGCGGCGAAGGCCGTCGCGCGAGCGCTGCCCGAACTCGAGGGCAAACTCACCGGATCGGCGATCCGCGTGCCGACGCCGGACGTCTCTCTGGCCGTGCTGCACCTGACTCTCGAGCGCCCCGCCGTCAAGGACGAGTTGAACGACTACCTGCGCCGTGTCTCCCTGCACTCGAAGCTGCGCCAGCAGGTTGACTACGTCGAGAGCCCCGAGGTCGTCTCGACCGACTTCGTCGGCTCACACCGGGCCGGCATCGTCGACGGTCTCGCGACCATCGCGAACGACCGTGACGTGGTGCTGTACGTCTGGTACGACAACGAGTACGGATACTCCTGCCAGGTGATCCGCGTGCTCGAGGTCATGGCGGGCTCGCACCCCATCGTGCTGCCGGAGCGCCGCGAGGTGACACTGCACGGCTGACTCGGTGTGAGTGCGCGGTGTCGGTGGTGCCCGGCATGATGAGGGCATGAAGACCGCGACCCTGCGCGCCGAGCGGCTCCGTTCGCATCGTCTCAGCGCTCCGGCGCGCACCGCGACGGATGCCGCATCGCACATGCTCGCGGTGCAGAGCCAGGACTTCACCGCCGGGCGGTGGGTCCTCGCCTCGCGCACCCGCGGCGAGCCCACGCTCCGCACCGTCGATCGCGCCTTCGACCGGGGCGAGCTGGTCCGGGCGTGGACCATGCGCGGCACGCTGCACATCATCCCGGCGCGAGACCTGCGCTGGGTGCTGTCGATGACCGCCGAGCGGCAGCGTAGGCAGGCTGCGGGCAGGCGCCGCGATCTCGGGATCGACGCACCGATGGTCGCTGCGGTCGTGACCGCCGTGGTGCCGCGTCTGCGCGACGGCGGTCTCACGCGCGCCGAGATGTTCGAGGTGTTCACGGGCATAGGCATCGACCCCGCCGGCCAGCGCGGCATCCACCTGCTGAGCGAGCTCACGCTCGACGGGCTGATCTGCCAGGGGCCGGTCGTCGCGCGTGACGGAGTGACTCGGGAGCAGCGCTTCGTGCTCGTCGAGCAGCACATCCGCGAGCACGCGGCGCCCGACGACCCGCTCGCCGAGCTCTTCGTGCGCTACATCGACGGGCACGGACCGGCAGCGGTCGCGGACTTCGCCTGGTGGTCGGGTCTCACGCTCGGGCAGGCGCGCGAGGCTCGGGATCGTGCGGCGGCTCGGGTGGTCGAGGTCGACGAGGGTGTGTTCATCGGCGCCGCTCGTCCCCGGCGATCTCCGCGCACCCCGGCGGTCCTGGCGTTGGGCGCCTTCGACGAGTACTACATCTCCTACGCCGACCGCACGGCCGTCTGCGACCCTGCGCATCTCCCGCTCGTCGGACCGGGCAAGAACGGCATGGTGCGGGCGACCCTCGTCGCGGAGGGCCGCGTCGTCGGATGCTGGACGCACGCGGCCGCGTCGCTCGGCGCACCGCCGGAGCTCTTCGACCTCGCACCCGGATCGCAGCCGGTCGATGACGGCGCGGTGCGCAGCGCTCTCGCCCGGTTCACGCGCTTCCTCGAGGGGTGAGGCGGCGAACCGAGTCGATCACTCGCTCGCGTGACGCCCGAGGAAGTTGTAGACCTCGTTGTCGTCGACACCGGGGAACGCGCCGCGGGGGAGCGGCGAGAACATGTGGGTGTGCACGCGGGCGCTCGGCCAGGCCTTCCCCTTCCACCGGTCGGTGAGGTCGGCCGAGGGTCGTCGGCAGCATGCCTCGTCGGGGCAGGTCGAGACGGCGCGGTCGGCGGTCTCCCGTCCGCGCCACCAGCGCGCGTCGTCGAACGGCACGCCCACGGTGATCGAGAACTCCCCGTCTGTCGATGCGCCGGTCTGCGTCGAGCACCAGAACGTGCCCGAGGGGGTGTCGGTGTACTGGTGATGCTCGTTCGTGCGGTTCTGCTGTGTGAACGCCGCGCGAGCCTGGAACTTCCGGCACACCCGCTGGCCCTCGACAGCACCCGTGACGTCCATCGGCAGGGGCAGGTCGTCGTTCTCGTAGACCCGGGTGATGGCCCCGGTGGCGTCGACGCGGAGGAAGTGCAGCGACATCCCCACGTGCTGCGTGAGCAGGTTGGTCATCCGCATGCCCGCGGCCTCGTGCGTGACGCCGAACGCGTCGCGGAAGTCCTCGACCGCGAGGTTGCGATCCTTCTTCGCCTGCTGCAGGAAGGCGACCGAGGCCGTCTCGGGCATCAGGCACGCGGCGGCGAAGTAGTTGATCTCGAGCCGCTGCTGCAGGAAGTCCGCGTAATCCGTCGGCGGCGTGTGGCCGAGCAGCCGGTGGGCCATCGCCTGCAATGCCATCGATCGCAGGCCGTGGCCGCCCGGGATCGACGCCGGGGGCAGGTAGATCCGTCCGTTCTCGAGGTCGGTCACCGAGCGGGTCGAGTGCGGCAGGTCGTTGACGTAGATCAGCTCGAAGCCCAGTTTGTCGGCCATGATGCTCACGGTGCGGTGCGTCAGGGCGCCCTGCACGTGTCCGGCCGAGCGCAGCTGCTTCTCAGCGAGCTTCTCGATGTCGGCGAGGTAGTTGTTCTGCTCGCGCATCCGCAGGCGCAGCTCGGTGTTCGCTCGCCGTGCCTCTTCGGGAGTGGCGATGGCTTCTCGCTCGCGCCGCTGGAGCTCGCGGTGCAGTCCCAGAAGCGACTCGATCGTCTCGTCGCTCATTCCCTTCGTCACGCGCACCGGTGCGATGCCCAGCTGACGGAACACCGGGCTGTCCTGGGCGCGCTCGAGTTCGATCTCGAGAGCCGCGCGTCGGTTCGGCGGCTCCCCGGAGATGAGGTCGGTGACCTCGGTGCCCGTGGCCGACGCGATCGCCTGCAGCAGCGAGAGCTTCGGCTCGCGCTTGCCGTTCTCGATCAGGCTCAGCTGCGAGCCGGCGACGCCGACGAGAGCACCCAGCTCATCGAGTGTGAAGCCCTTCTCGAGGCGGTGGTGCCTGATGCGGTGGCCGAGAGTCGCGAGGTGGATGCCGGAAGGAGCCATTCCTTGATACTAGCGAAAGAACCCGAATTCTTATCGCCCCGAATGGTGAAAAGTCGGGGATGAACCGGAAGAAGATGGAACAAACGCCCCTCACTTCAAAGGAGTAGTCATGGCGATCGCCGAAGTCTTCACCCCCCGAGCATCATCTGTCGCACCTGTGCGCACCTTCGGGACGGCTCCGACGTATGACACCCCTGCGATGGCAGAGCTCGCCGCCTGGGTCGAGGAGATCGCCGCGCTCACGCAGCCGGCATCGATCCACTGGGTCGACGGCTCGCGTGCCGAGAACGACTGGCTGCTGCGCGGACTGGTCGACGAGGGCAAGCTGATCAAGCTCAACCCCGAGTGGCGCCCCGGTTCGTACCTCGCCCGCTCGCACCCCAGCGACGTCGCACGCACCGAGGGCCGCACCTACATCTCCTCGGAGAACGAAGAGGATGCCGGCCCGACCAACAACTGGGCACCTCCCGCAGAGATGCGCGAGAAGATGACCGAGATCTTCGAGGGATCGATGCGGGGCCGGACGATGTTCGTCGTGCCATTCTCGATGGGCCCTGTCGGAGGACCGCTCTCGCACATCGGCGTCCAGGTCACCGACAGTGCGTACGCCGTGGCATCGATCGGCATCATGACGCGTGTCGGCGACGCCGTCACCCGCCAGATCGCCGAGGGCGCTCCGTGGGTCAAGACGGTGCACTCGGTAGGCGCGCCGCTCGCCGACGGAGAGCCCGACGTCGAGTGGCCCTGCAACGACGACAAGTACATCGTGCACTTCCCCGAGACGCTCGAGGTCTACTCGTTCGGATCGGGCTACGGCGGCAACGCGATCCTCGCGAAGAAGTGCTTCGCCCTGCGCATCGCCTCGGTCATCGCCCGTGACGAGGGCTGGCTGGCCGAGCACATGCTGCTCATCCGCGTGATCGATCCCGCGGGCAAGGCATACCACGTGGCCGCGGCGTTCCCCTCGGCGTGCGGAAAGACGAACCTGGCCATGCTGCGCCCGACCATTCCCGGATGGCGCGTCGAGACCCTCGGCGACGACATCGCATGGATCCGCCCGGGCGAAGACGGACGCCTCTGGGCCATCAACCCCGAGGCCGGCTTCTTCGGCGTCGCGCCGGGCACCGGCGAGTCGACGAACGTCACCGCCGTCGAGACGCTCTGGGGCAACACGATCTTCACGAACGTCGCCCTCCGCCCCGACGGAGACGTCTGGTGGGAGGGCCTGACCGATCAGGCGCCGGCGCACCTCATCGACTGGGAGGGCAACGACTGGACGCCGGACTCCGGCCGCCCCGCCGCGCACCCGAACTCGCGCTTCACGGTCTCGGCCGCGCAGTGCCCGCAGATCTCGGAGGACTGGGAGGAGGCGGTGCCACTCGACGTCATCCTCTTCGGCGGGCGACGGGCGACCAACGTGCCGCTCGTCGTCGAGGCCACCGATTGGACGCACGGTGTGTTCCTCGGGTCCAACATCTCGTCCGAGCGCACCGCCGCGGCCGAGGGTACGGTGGGCGAGCTGCGTCGCGACCCGTTCGCGATGCTGCCGTTCTGCGGATACAACATGGCCGACTACTTCGGTCACTGGCTGAAGGTCGGCCGGGAGCTGCGCTTCGACCGTGCACCGCGGATCTTCCAGGTGAACTGGTTCCGTCGCGGCTCGGACGGACGCTTCCTGTGGCCCGGATTCGGCGACAACTCGCGCGTCGTCGACTGGATCATCCGACGCGTCTCGGGCGAGGTGTCGACGGTCGACAGCCCGATCGGGCGTCTGCCGCTGATCGAGGATCTCAACCTCGACGGCATCGACGTACCCGAGGCCGATCTCGAGGAGCTCTTCTCGGTCGATGCCGAGGCATGGAAGACCGAGGCCGATCTCACCGAGGAGTTCTACGACACCTTCGGTGACAGGGTCCCCGCCGCCCTGCGGGCCGAGCTCGCCTCACTGCGCTACCGGCTCGACAGGGCCTGACACAGACCGGGCGCCGATATCGGGGGATACGGCGCCCTCCTACCCGCGAAGGCGGGACACCGGAGACGAACCCATGGCTGAGTGGTCTCCGGCATCCCGCCTTCGCGTACTTCCCAGAGCCGGTGTCGTGCGCTCGGCCTTGCCGCTCAGGCCAGCAGCTGGTGCCGTGCCAGATCGCGATAGAGCGGCGTCGACTCGATGAGCTCGGCGTGGGTGCCCTGACCGACCACGACGCCGTCCTGCAGCACGACGATGAGGTCGCTGTCGACGACGGTCGACAGCCTGTGGGCGATGACGATGAGAGTGCGATCGGTCGAGACCGCATCGATCGCCTCTCGCATGCGCTGCTCGTTCACACCGTCGAGAGACGACGTCGACTCGTCGAGCAGCAGGATCGGGGCGTCGGTCAGCAGTGCGCGGGCGATCGCGAGACGCTGGCGTTCTCCGCCCGAGAGCATCACGCCGTCCTCGCCGACGGGGGCGTCGAGCCCCAGCGGATCGCGCTCGAGCACGTCGCCGAGGTTCACCGCACGCAGCACCTGCTCGCACGCCTCGTCTGAGGCATCGGGGGAGGCGAGGCGGAGGTTGTCTCCGAGCGTGCCGGCGAGGGTCGGGGCGTCCTGCTCGACATAGCCGAACTGCGCGCGCAGCTCGTCTCGCGGGTAGGTGCGCGAGTCCTGGCCGGAGAGGCGGATGGACCCGCCGGTCGGGTCGTAGAAGCGCTCGACGAGCGAGAGGATCGTGCTCTTTCCGGCGCCGCTGGGGCCGACGAGCGCGACGCGGGCCCCGCGCGGCACGGCGAACGAGACGCCCCGCAGCACCTCGCGTTCCGCGGCGTCGGCCGAGTCGTCGGTCGGTTCGAGGTGCGCGTCGGCGAGCAGCGTCTGCGCCTCCTTCGCGGCGGCCAGGCGTGCGGCGACCACGTTCTCGGGATAGCGGAAGCGCACGTCGCGGAATTCGATCGCCGGAGCGAGAGGGTCTGCGGCATCACGGGGGAATCGCGCGGCGATCTCGGCGTCGTGCTGGGTCTCCGTCGGAAGGTTCAGCACTTCCTGGATGCGACCGAGCGCGCCGAGCGCCTGGTTGACCGAGGTGATCGCGCCGAAGGTGGTCGCCAGCGGCATCACGAGCATGAACAGGAACAGGATGAACGTGATCAGCGAGGCGATCGTGATGGTGCCGGCCGCGACCCGGAGGCCGCCGACGCCGAGCACGACGAGAAGGGAGACCTGCAGTGCGACGCCGGCGATGGGGACCACCAGCGACGAGATCTTCGCGATGCGCACGCCGATGCCGTATGCCTCGGAGGCGAGCGCCGACACCGTCTCGGTCTCGCGCTCGGTGGCACCAGAGGCGCGCACGGTGCGGATCGAGCCGACGGCGCGCTCGACGCCGGAGGCGAGCTCGCCGACCTTCTCCTGCTGGGCGGTGGATGCGGTGCGGATGCGGCCGCTGAGCGCCGTCACGACGACGACCGAGGCGCCGATCACGACGACGATGAGCAGCAGCAGCACCGGGTCGATCACGAGCATGGCGATCAGGGCGCCGAGGAAGAGGATCGCGCTGCCGACGGCATCCGCGAGTCCCTGGGTGAGCACGGCATAGAGCAGGGTCGTGTCGGTGCCCACGCGCGAGACGAGGTCGCCGGTGCGGCGGGCGTCGAACTCGCTGATCGGCAGGTGCAGGATGCGCGAGATCAGCTTGCGGCGGCTCGAGTACACGACCGCGGTGCCGGTGCGCTGCAGCAGGTAGTGCTGGTAGCCCGAGATGATCGACGACACGATCACGAGACCGACGAGGATCCACACCAGGATTCCGAGGCCCTGATCGGACTGCACGGCCTCGATGAGCTGCCCGACCAGCAGCGGTTGGGCGAGCGAGGTGGCCGCCCCGAAGACGCTGAGCACCGCGACGACGATGAGCGTGCGCTTGTGCTCGAAGAGGAAGGGGAGGAGCTGGCGGAAAGTGGCGCGCGGGCCGTCGTGCTGCGCGCCGCGTCCGCGTCGGCGTGATGTCGCCGTGCTGGACATGCGGAACCTCGTTCTGAAAGGGGGTAGTTCGACCGTACTTCGTGCGCGGTCGGATTCTGTGGATGCGCTGTATGAGTCTCAGTGTCTGCCGAAGCGGCGGTGCGCCGCCTGCTTCGAGACCCCGAGCGAGCTCGCGATCGCCTGCCACGAATAGCCGAGATTGCGTGCGCGTCGCACCTGCGTCTCCTCCTCTCTGGCCAGCTCGCTGCGCAGTGCGGCGAGGCGGTGGAGCTCCGACAACGGCTCGCCGGCGTCTTCCTGGCCGATCGCGGTCTTCATGGTCATGGTGAGCCTCCTTCGGCGTCAATCCTTGTTGACGATCGATCCCATGTCAACCCATGTTGACGCACCTCCCCGCACTTTCGAATCGCGCACTGTGCAGATGTCGACCGTCGAAAACTGCACAGTGCGCGATTCGAAGGTCGTGACGGCAGGGGATGCGAGACTGGGCCGATGCTGTCCGCACCGAAACCCGTCCCCGGCGACCGCGTCGCCGTCCTGTCGCCCGCCTTCGCCGCTCCCGCGGTCGCGCCCGAGCTGCATGAGCAGGCTCTGCGTCGTCTCGAGCAGCTGACCGGACTGATCCCGGTCGAGTATCCGACCACACGTCAGCTCGGGGCGAGCCCGGAAGCGCGCGCCGCCGACGTGAACGCGGCCTTCGCCGACCCCAGCATCCGAGCGATCCTCGCGACCATCGGAGGGGACGACCAGATCCTGGTGGTTCCGCACCTCGACGCCGCGCTCGCCCAGGCCGACCCGAAGCCCTTCCTCGGCTACAGCGACAACACGAACATCCTCAGCTGGCTGTGGGCCCTCGGCATCCGCGGCTACTACGGCGGATCCACGGCCGTGCATCTGGGGCCGGGACCGGCGGTCGACGACGTGCACCTCCGCTCGCTTCGCGCGGCGCTGCTCGACGGCGGCACGGTCGAGGTCACCGAGCCCGGAGAATCGGAGGACGTCGGCAAGCGCTGGGCCGACCCGCGCGCCCTCACCGAGTACGGCGATCGCGTCGCGACCGCGGGCTGGGCCTGGTCGGGTCCGGCTGCCCGCGTCGAAGGGCGCACCTGGGGAGGCTGCCTCGAAGTCATCGACCAGCTGGCGCTCGCCGACCGGCTGCCCACGGCGTACGACCTGCGCGGCGGCATCCTGCTGCTCGAGACCAGCGAAGAGCGCCCGCCGGCGAGCTGGGTGCGGCGCTGGCTGCGCGGGCTGGGGGAGCGCGGCATCCTCGACGCCGTCGCGGGGGTGGTCGTCGCACGTCCGCCCGTGAGCGATTTCGAGTTCCTCCCTTCGCCGACCGAGGCCGATGCGCTGCGGGCGGCGCAGCGGGATGCGGTGATCGAGACCGTCTCGCGGTACAACCCCGATGCCGTCGTCTGCGTCGGCGTGCCGTTCGGGCACACGCGGCCGCAGTGGATCGTGCCTTATGGCGGGACGATGGTGCTCGACGGCTCGTCGCGCACGGTCACGGCGTCGTACTGAGCGAGAGACGACGAAGGGCGGCACCTCCCGAGGAGGTGCCGCCCTTCGTGTGAGGCGAGCGTCAGAGTTCGACGGCTGCGGCGACCCCGAGATCCGACTCGTAGTCGTTGTCCTTCGTCTCCTTCGACAGCAGCAGTGCGACGAATGTCAGCACGCCCATCGCCGACAGGTAAAGCCCCACCAGCCAGGGAGCGCCGTCGCCGAGCTCCCAGAGCCAGAGGGCGATGAGCGGCGCCACCGCCGCACCGAGGATCGACGAGACGTTGTACGAGATCGCCGAGCCCGTGTAGCGGACGTTCGTCGGGAAGAGCTCGGGAAGCAGCGCTCCCATCGGGCCGAACGTCGCGCCCATGAGCATGAACCCGAACACGAGGAACGCCTGCGCCAGTGCACCGGTGAACTTCGGGTCCATGGCGGGGAGCAGGAAGGCGTTGAACGTGAAGCCGAACACGATGATGAGGCCGGTGACCCACAGCAGCAGCTTGCGACGTCCGATCGTGTCCGCGATGGGGCCGGAGAGCAGGGTGAAGATGCCGAAGAACACGACGCCGACGATCTGCATGAGCACGAAGTCGGTGTAGCCGAAGCCGAGACCCGGGTAGAACTGCGCGGCGAAGGCCGAGGCGTCGAAGTCCTTGCCCGTCGCCTCGGCGGCGGCCTGAGCGGCGGCGGACGCCGTCTCGAGCGTGGCGGGCTTCGTGCCGTACGCCAGGGTGAAGTTCGTCATCAGGTAGAACAGCACGTACGTCGCCAGCATGATGAACGTGCCGAGGATGAGCTGCTTCCAGTGGTGACGGAACACGGTCGCGAGGGGCAGCTTGCGGATCGCGCCCTTCTTCTCGGCCGTCTTGAAGGTGTCGGACTCGACGAGCTTCAGACGCACCCACAGGCCGATGATGACCATGACGGCGGAGAACAGGAACGGGATGCGCCAGCCCCACGTCAGGAAGGCCTCGGACTTCAGGGCCGGGTTCTCGGCGTGCGGCAGCAGCCAGTTGATGGCGAGGAAGAGGAAGTTGGCGATGATGAAGCCGAGCGGCGCGCCCAGCTGCGGGAACGTGCCGTACCAGGCGCGCTTGCCGGCCGGTGCGTTCTCGGTGGCGACCAGGGCGGCGCCCGACCATTCGCCACCGAGCGCGAAGCCCTGCGCGAGTCGGAGGATGAGAAGCAGCAGCGCCGCCCACCAGCCGATCTGCTGGAACGTGGGGAGGAGGCCGATGACGAACGTCGCGATTCCCATCGTCAGCAGGGAGGCGACGAGAGTCGCCTTGCGTCCGAATCGGTCGCCGAAGTGGCCGAACACGACAGCGCCGATCGGGCGGGCGACCATCGCGGCGCCGAACACCGCGAACGACGACAGCAGCGACGTGGTGTCGTTGCCCGTGGGAAAGAACAGCACGGGGAAGACGAGAACGGCCGCCGTCGCGTAGGCGTAGAAGTCGTAGAACTCGATCGTGGTGCCGACGAGGCTCGCCGTGATAACGCGCGAGCGCGGATTCGCGGGCGCTGTGGTCGTACTCATACTGCTCCTTAGCTCCGAGTGCCCGGTATACCAAGGCACCCGGGAGATCCTACGCCTTCCTGAACGTTTGCTGGGTGCGTATGACATCGTGCCGAGCCGCGTGCGTAGAGTCGGAAGCGGATGCTCGTACCCGCCCGAGATGGAGAACCGTGACGACGAGACTGCTGCTGATCGCCGACACGCACCTGCCCGCCCGTGCGAAGCGACTGCCCGACGCGGTGCTGCGAGCGGTCGACGACGTCGATATCGTCGTGCACGCGGGGGACTGGATCGACGTCGCGACGCTCGATCTGCTCGAAGCCCGGTCGCAGATGCTGGTGGGCGTCCACGGGAACAACGACGGCCCGGAGCTGCGAGAGAGGCTGCCCGAGATCGCGCGGCTGACGGTCGAGGACGTCCGGGTGGCGGTGGTGCACGAGACCGGTCAGAAGCAGCGGCGGGAGGAGCGCATGGACGCCGCGTTCCCGGGGATCGACCTGCTCGTGTTCGGGCACTCCCACATCCCGTGGGACACCGTCGCGCCATCCGGCATGCGTCTGCTGAACCCGGGGTCGCCGACCGACCGCCGCCGGCAGCCGGTCTGCACGATGATGACGGTCGAGATCGACGGTCGCGGGATCGACGCGACCCTGGTGCCGCTCCCGTGACCGGCGTCGAGGCTCCCTCCGTCTACCGCGCTCCGATGCGGTCGCGCGATGACCGGGTGCCCGAGGGCCTCGCGGTCGAGAGGGCGCTCGGGGAGGGCGTGTGCGGCGTGGGCGGCAGGCTCGACGATGCTCCCGAGTCCCTGGCGGCGGCGCCCGCCGCGGTCGACGAGGCCTTCGGCGAGCGGATGGCCCGCAGGCTCGAGAGATTCGCGTCGGTCGCCGAGGGCACGTTCGTGTGGACGCGGGATGCCGAGGGCATGCTGTGGCTCGGGCGGATCACCGGACCATGGCGCTACGACCCCTCACCCGACGCCCGCGCTGCCGACCTCGTGCATGTGCGCGCCTGCGACTGGCTCGATCGTCCGGTGG
Organism: Microbacterium sp. NPDC089320; assembly: GCF_040684875.1. Lineage (NCBI taxonomy): Bacteria > Bacillati > Actinomycetota > Actinomycetes > Micrococcales > Microbacteriaceae > Microbacterium > Microbacterium sp. NPDC089320. The sequence goes on along the minus strand of NZ_JBFBGY010000003.1, from coordinate 145,106 downwards.
ACCCGTCGGAGGCGCCGGATGCCGTGAACGAGACCTTCGCGCGCGGTGGTCGCAACTGGCAGCGCATCAGCCGCGGCGACGCCGAAGCCGCCACCGCGGCCGTCTGGCGTCGGCATCACCGCGCCTATCGTCGCGCGTCACTCCTCCGTGTCGCCGAGGGCGAGCGCCGGCACGAACTCGGCCGTCGGCGCGAGCAGCTGCTCCAGCTCGAGCACGACGAGACTGTTGGCCCCCGCCCGCGTCGCCGGAGCGGGCACGAAGAGGGTGCGCTGCGGCCCGTTGCGCCAGTACCGTCCCAGGAAGAACCCGTTGACGAACGCGTAGCCCTTGCTCCAGGCCGCCGTGTCGAGGAACAGGTCCGCGGCAGAGGCGAGGTCGAACCGCCCGACCCAGGCCGTCGGGCCCGTCATCGTCTCGGCCGTCGTATCAGGCGACGATTCCGCGACTGACCCGGCGCCGTCTGCGTCGAGTCGGGCGGCGATCGCTGCGACGTCGAGCGGGGTCGAGTGCCAGCCGGTCAGCGGCGTGCCGTCGAGCACAGGCGCGCCGATGAGGCCCTTCTGCTCGCCGAGCCTGTGGTCGTAGTTCACCCGGCCACCCTCCTCAACGAGGATGCTGAGCGTCCGTCCGGCGGGGATCACCAGCGAGCGGTCGTGACGCGTGCGGGAGAGGGTGCCGACGGGCTGACCGTCGACGCTCACCCAGGCGAGGTCGCGCACCTCGTCGAGCACGAGCTGACCGCCGCGCCCCTCGGGGAGCTCGGTGTCGTACCGCACGAGTGCGCTCAGGTGCTCCAGCTCGTCGAACGTGATCGGCGTCCCGGATGCGGGCGCCGTCGCCGCGGCATCCGTCCAGGCCCCCGCTGCGGTCAACGGCACGGACGACACCGGAGCAGCGGCGGGCGCGGGAGGCAGCTCGTCCGGCACCGGCGCGTATTTCGCGATGACGTCGCGGAAGGCGAAGAACTTCGCCGTGGGGTTGCCCGCCTCGTCGAGAGGCGCGTCGTAGTCGTAGGAGGTGACGATCGGCAGGTAGCGGCCCTTGTGATTGGCGCCGTTCGTGAGGCCGAAGTTCGTGCCGCCGTGGAACATGTAGATGTTCACCGATGCTCCGGCGGCCAGCAGCTCGTCGAGATCCGCAGCCGCCGTGGCGACGTCGGTGGTGTGGTGCACCCCGCCCCACCAGTCGAACCAGCCGTCCCAGAACTCCGAGCACATCAGGGGGCCGGTGGGCTGATGGGAGCGCAGGGTGGCGAGGCGTTCGGCGCTGCGGGAGCCGAAGGATCCGGTCTTGTGCAGGGTGGGCAGGCTGCCGTCGGCGAGCATCTGATCGGTCGGCTGGTCGACCGTGGTGAGGGGCACTGTGATGCCGGCCTCACGGGTGAGGGCGACGAGCGCCTCGAGGTAGTCCTTGTCCGAGCCGTAGGCGCCGTACTCGTTCTCGATCTGCACGAGCACGACCGACCCGCCCCGGTCGATCTGCCGGGGCCCGACGATCTCGTACACCCGACGGAGGTAATCGCTGATGTCGGCGAGGAACGTCGGCTCTGACGAGCGCAGCTCGCGCTCGCCGGCGGTGAGCCAGTTCGGCAGGCCCCCGTTGTGCCATTCGGCGCAGATGTAGGGGCCGGGTCGCACGATGGCATCCATGCCCTCGGCCTGGATCAGGTCGAGGAAGCGGCCGAGGTCGTTCCAGCCCGTCGCATCCCACTCGCCGCGCCGCGGCTCGTGGGCGTTCCAGGCGACGTAGGTCTCGATCGTGTTGAGCCCCATCAGGCGGGCCTTGCGGATGCGGTCCTGCCACTGGTCGGGGTGCACCCGGAAGTAGTGGATGGCGCCGGAGATCACCTGGTGGGGGAGTCCGGCGCGGAGGAAGTCTGTCTCGCCGATGGAGAAGGAGGTCACGATGAGGTGCTTTCGATGGGAGGGCCGGGCGGAGAGCGAGTCCCCGCCCGGCCCGGACGTGCGATTACTTGTTGACGGCGAAGCCCTGCGAGTTGCCGTACTCGACCAGCGCGTCCTGCCAGGTCATGAGGCCCTCGTTCAGGTCGGTGCCGTTCTGGTACGACTGGCCCACGGTGTCTCCGAAGATGCTGTTGCCGTAGACCTGGTAGGGCAGGTAGCTCCAGCCCTCGACCACGTCGTCGGCCGCCGCGGCGAGGACCTCGTTGATCTTCTGGCCGCCGAAGTACTCGGGGGCGTCGGCGAGGAACTCCTCGCTCGACAGCTCGGCGGTCGTCGACGGGAATCCGCCGGACTCGAGGAAGGTCGAGATGCTCTCCTCCGAGTTGTTCAGCCACCAGAGGAATCCGGCTGCGAGCGCCGGGTTCTTGCTCTGCGTCGTCACGGCCTGTCCGCCGCCGCCGTTCTCCGCGGTCGCCGGGGTGCCGTCATAGGTCGGCATCGGCGCGACGCGCCAGTCGCCCGCGCCGTCGGGCGCGCCGGTGATCAGGTTGCCCGGCATCCAGGCGCCGATCACGAGGGTCGCGAGGCTGCCGTCGCCCAGGGCACGGAACCACTCGTCGCTCCAGCTGCCGTAGGGCGCGAGCAGGTCCTCCTCGACGAGGCGGTTCCAGTTCTCGGTCCACTTCTTCGATCCGTCGTCCTGCAGGTCGATCGTGACATCCGTGCCCGAGGTCGCGAACGGCTTGCCGCCCGCCTGCCAGATCATCGAGGTCGCGAAGCCGGCGTCGCCGGTGTCGTTCGTGATGTACGCGTTGGGGTTCGCCGCGTGGATCGCCTTGGCGGCCTCGTAGTACTCGTCCCACGTGGTCGGCACGGCGACGCCCGCGGCATCGAAGACGGCCTTGTTGTAGAAGAGCGCCATGGGACCCGAGTCCTGCGGCAGGCCGTAGATCGCGTCGCCGTCGGTGACGGAGTTCCACGTCGAGGCGGTGTAGTCGTCTTCGAAGTCGGCGAAGCCGTACTGCGACAGGTCGACGAAGGCGTCGGTCAGAGCGAACTGCGGGAAGGCGTAGTACTCGATCTGCACGACGTCGGGGGCGCCGGAGCCGGCCTTGATCGCGTTCTGCAGCTTGGTGTACTCCTCGTTGTTGGTGCCCGCGTTGACCACGTTCACCTTCACGTTCGGGTACTCCTTCTCGAACGCCTCGACCTGGGCCTCGGCAGACGGGGTCCACGACCAGTACGTGATCTCGCCGCCCTTCTCGAGCGCGGCCTCGACGGAGTCGAACGAGCCGTCGCCGGCAGCGCTGCCGCCGGAGCCGGAGTCGCCGGTGCTGCAGCCGGCCAGCGCCAGCGCGGCCACGGTTCCGGCCGCGAGCACCGTGAGGGTGCGCCGCGCGGCGGGTGAGGGAAGGTGCTTCATTGCTGTGTCCTTTCGGGGGTGCGGTCCAGCGTCGGACCGACGGGGGCGGTGCGGAGGGATGCCGGAGGCTACTGCTTGACGCTTCCGGCGGTGAGACCTGACTGCCAGAACCTCTGCAGCAGCAGGAAGGCGATGACGATCGGGATGATGGTGAGGAGCGAACCCATGATCACGAGGTTGTAGATCGGCTGCGATCCGGCGCCGATGGCCTGGGCGCTCCACTGGTTCAGACCCACGGTGAGCGGGTACCAGGCGGGGTCGGAGAGCATGATCAGCGGCAGGAAGTAGTTGTTCCAGGTCGCGACCACGGTGAACAGCGTCACGGTGACGATGCCGGGGGCGAGCAGCCGCATCGAGATCGTGAAGAAGGTGCGGAACTCGCCGGCGCCGTCGATGCGCGCTGCCTCCAGCAGCTCTGTCGGCACGGACTCCGAGGCGAAGACCCAGATCAGATAGAGGCCGAACGGGCTGATCAGCGAGGGGATGATCACGGCCCAGGGGGTGTTCGTGAGCCCGAGCTCGCTGAAGAGCAGGAAGGTGGGCACGGCGAGGGCCGTGCCGGGCACGGCGACCGCGCCGAGCACGACCGCGAACACCGCGCGACGGCCGGGGAAGCGGTACTTCGCGAGTCCGTAGCCGGCCATGGTCGCGAGCAGCGTGGCACCGCCCGCCCCGACGACCACGTAGAGCAGCGTGTTGCCGAGCCAGCGCAGGAAGATGCCGTCCTGGTACGAGAAGGTCGCGACGAGGTTGTCGAAGAAGGCGAAGTCGTCGGAGAACCAGAGCCCGAACGAGCTGAAGAGGCCGGACTGCGTCTTGGTCGAGCTGAACAGCAGCCACACGAGCGGGATGAGTGTGTACAGGGCGTACATCACCATCACGATCAGCAGGATCTTCGACTTGCGCGGATTCATCAGGTCGTGACGCTTCTGCGAGGGGCGGGCGAGGGGGAGTGCCATGTCAGCGCACCTCCGACTTCGAGCCGCGCAGCTGCACGACGTAGGCGATCACTGCGGTGATGACGCCCATGATGATGGCGATCGTCGCGGCGTAGTTGAACTGCTGTCCGGCGAACGAGAGGTTGTACGCGTACATGTTGGGGGTGAAGTACGTCGTGATCACGTTCGGGGCCAGGGGGCGCAGGATGTTGGGCTCGTTGAAGAGCTGGAAGCTGCCGATGATCGAGAAGATCGTCGCGATCACGAGGGCTCCGCGGACATTCGGGATCTTGATGGAGAAGATCGTGCGCCACGCTCCGGCGCCGTCGAGCGACGCCGCCTCGTACATGTCGGTCGGGATCGTCTTGAGCGAGGAATAGAAGATGAGCATGTTGTAGCCCACGAACTGCCACGTCACGATGTTGCCGATCGAGACGAGGATCCATTCCCGGGCGAACGGCGTGATGAGGTCGCTGCCGAGGAAGTCGTTGATGTTCGACGTCAGGCCGAACTGGTCGCCGTAGATGTAGCCCCACATGAGCACCGCCACGACGGCGGGCACCGCGTAGGGCAGGAAGATGAGGATGCGGAAGAACGAGGCGCCGCGCAGACGCGCGCTGTCGAGGGCGAGAGCCGCCGCGAGTGCGAGAGCGAGCATGATCGGCACCTGCACGACGAGGAACAGCACCACTCGGCCGAAGGCCTCCCAGAACTGCGGATCGGTGAGTGCGCGGACGTAGTTGTCGAATCCGACGAACGCGGTGCCGCCGATCAGCTTCTCCTGGAAGAAGCTGAGGTAGAGGGCGTAGGCGAGCGGGGTCAGGAACACCAGGGCGAACACGACCATGAACGGGCCGACGAAGGCCCATCCCTTCCAGTCGCGCTTGTCGCGCCGGCGGATGCCGTGGTCCGCCAGAACGGCGGAATCTTGAGTCGTCATTGACGAGAACCTTCTTAGAGATCGGGCGCTCACTGCGCCGTGTGTCAACGTCAACATATGCGATCCGCTGCTAGTGTGTCAACGTCAACACATGAATGGATGAGTGCTCGTGACCTCGGTACAGTCGGCAGAGCCGCCGCAACGGCGGCGAGACCCCTCCATGGAAGACGTGGCGCGCGAGGCCGGTGTCTCCGGGCAGACCGTGTCGCGCGTGGTGAACGCGCGCGGCTACGTCGGTGCCGCCACCCGAGAGCGCGTCGAAGACGCCATGCAGCGCCTCGGCTACCGGCCGAACAGCGCAGCCCGTGCCCTGCGCTCCGGTCGCTTCCGCGCGATCGGCGTCATCATGTTCTCGTTCAGCTCCTATGGCAACCAGCGCACTCTCGACGCGATCGCCGTGCGCGCCTCGCAGATGGGCTATGCGCTCACCCTCATCCCCGTCGAGTCGAGCGCCCGCGACACGGTGGCGGGCGCCTTCCGCCGACTGGAAGAGCACGCGGTCGACGGGATCATCATCGTGATCGAGGCGCATCAGCTCGATGAGGCCGAGGTCGAGATCCCCGACGGGCTGCCCGTGGTGCTCGTCGACTCGAATCGCGGTGCGACCCATCCCTTCGTCGACACCGATCAGGCGCAGGGTGCGCGCCTTGCCACCGAGCACCTGCTCGACCTCGGACATCACACGGTCTGGCATGTCGCAGGGCCCGCGAAGTCCTACTCCGCCGAGCGACGCCGGGAGTCCTGGCGGCAGACGCTCGAAGCCCGCGGAGTCGTGGCCCCCGAGCCCCTGCAGGGCGATTGGTCAGCCGAGTCCGGATATCAGGCGGGTCTCCGCCTGCGCAAGGACGACGGCGTCACCGCGGTCTTCGCGGCGAACGACCAGATGGCGATCGGCGTGGTGCGGGCGTTCCGTGAGGCGGGGCGCGACATCCCGGGCGACGTCAGCGTGGTCGGCTTCGACGGTCTGCCGGATGCCGCGCAGCTGTGGCCGCCGCTGACCACCGTGCAGCAGCACCCCGAGAAGGTCGGCGCCCTGGCGGTCGACGCTCTCCTCGCGGAACTCGACGGGGGCGAGCGCGCTCAGACGCCGCTGGTCAGCACCGAGCTCGTCGTGCGGCAGAGCTCGGCAGCGCCGCGGTCGCGGACGGCCGCGCCCGCCTCCCATCCGACCTGATCACTCGGACCGGTGTGCCGCCGGCCTCGCCGGCGTTCCGGGCGAAGGGTCTCTCGTCGCAGCCGGTGCGCCATGGGTGTTGCGCAGGAACAGCAGCAGCCAGGTGAAGACCAGGAGGAACGCCACGAGTTCGACCGCGGTGAGGTTGTAGTACCCCGTGACGAAGAAGACGGCGAGCACGACGATGCAGCCGACGAACACGTATCCCAGGGTCAGGAAGACCTGCGGTGTACCCGGAACCGTCCGACGCAGACTCAGCACCATGGCGACGAACACCACGACCATCCCGGTGGCGCACAGATTGTGCACGGCGAGGAACCGGTCCACGGGGAAGAGCCCGACTCCGCACAGCAGAAGCCCCATGACCGTGAGCGCGAGTCGCACGATGCGGCGGCCGCGAGCGGCACGCGCGTCGGCCGCAGGAATGGTCGCGGTGCCGAAGTGGGCGACCGTCGTGACGATGATGCCGCCGATGATGAGCGTGACGTTGAAGGTGAGAGCCGACACATCGTCGGTCACACCGAGACTGCTGAGGTGCAGCTTCCACCACTGCTCGTCCGATGCGCTCAGCATGCTCGCCAGGGTCCCCACGACCAGGAAGAGCATGAGCACCACCGAGAGGGTGCTCGGGCTCATGTTCGCCGCGGAGAGCACGACGATGTACGCCGTGCTCGCCATGGCCGCTCCGGCCAGCGCGGCACCGGCGAGCGAGAAGACCTCCGCGCCGGTGAAGCTACGCTGCAGGATGTCGGTGAGCGCGATCCACCCGAGCAGCGCGATGATGCCGTGGGCGATCGCGAGGGCGGCGACGTCGAACCACCGCATCGTCGCGCCCGGCGCCCGCTCGTCGGGCTGGGCGTAGGCGAGTGACCGCGCGGCGACGAAGACGACGACCGCGGTGATCCCGCACCCGATGGCGGTGAACTGACCGATCGACCCCGGACCCGAGATGGGGAGCGTGCGGCCCCAGAACGCCAGCAGCGAGACCACGCCGCCGATCACCAGCGTGGCAGCGCCCACGAGCAGCGCGGTCGATTCACGGGAACCCGCGCTGGCGAGCGGGTGCCGAAGAACCTCAGCGAACGAGAGTCGATCCTCCATGCGGCTCATTCTGGCCCGGGTGCCGGAGCGCCGCGTCACCCGGTGCGTGTGATCACGGGACCGGTGCGACCGTGGCGATCAGGATCAGCTGCCCGGAGCGCGGAGTCCGATCGCGTCATCGATCCCGCCCGTCCCGGACGCCCGCGGGAGGCGGCCGGACGCGAGTGCGGCGGTGAGCGCGGCGAAGTCCCGATCATTCTGCTCGGCGTATGCGGCGGCGAAGTCGGCGACCGCCTCGTCGAACGCGGAGCCGCGACCGACATATCCCGCGATCACGACGCGATCGCCGGAGCGTGCATGTGCGCGGGCGAGCGTCTCACCGCAGATCCGGGCATAGAGGGTCGCGCCTCGGGGTGTCATCGTGTCCGGATCGCTCCCGCCCTTCCCATCCTGCAGCTGACGCAGATAGAAGTCGCGGCGCTGACCGTCGACCCCGACGATCGACTGCCATCCGAGAAAGATGTCGCTCGACGCCTGCATCAGGCGCTGACCTCGCACCACACGCTCTCCGTGGGAGGCGAATTCGCTCGGACCCAGGAAGCGTTCGAGAACCGATTCCTGCGCCTCCTTCGCCTGCAGCAGCAGCGGGTCGTCATCGTCTCGGCCGCTGAACAGCAGCACCCACACGCGGGTCCCCACGCTTCCGACGCCGACGACCTTGCGAGCCATGTGCCGGTAGCGGTATTCCTCGACAGGGTGGCGTTCGCCGACCAGCGTCGTCCGATATGCCGCGATCATGCGGAGCATGACCTCCTCGTCGTCGGAGGCGTCGCCCGCCTCTCGGAGGATGTCCTCCACGGGCACGATCAGCGGCGGGGCAGCGATGATCCGCAGCTCGCCGTCGACCGCGCGCACCAACTTGCGGAAGGCCTTCCGGTGACCCCGTCTCGGGGCCTTCTCGATCACGGCATCGAGGCGACTGACCTCGTCGTCTCCCGCACGATCGTCACGACGTTCCGCACGCAGCCACCGCTGCGCTCGCTCGGCGTCGAACCGGTCGTACCACGCGTCGAGCACCGTCGCCTTCGCCGCTTCCCTGATCCCCGTGCGATAGCCGCGTGCGGCGGCCAGCACGCAGGCGCGCCCTTCTTCGGGTGAGAATCCCCGCTGCGCGGACGCCACGGCGAAGCTCGCCGCGAGACGCTTGACGTCCCACTCGAACGGCCCCGGGAGCGTCTCGTCGAAGTCGTTGATATCGAAAGTGAGGTTCCGCTCCGGCGTGCTGTACAGGCCGAAGTTCGACAGATGAGCGTCGCCGCAGAGCTGAGTGATGATCCCGGTGTGCCCGGATGAGGCGAGATCCGACGCCATCAGCAGCGCGCCGCCTCGATAGAACGCCAGGGGAGAGGTCGCCATCCGGGCATATCTCACGGGCGTGAGCTCACGCACGCGCGATCTCCCCTGCGCCTCCAGCAGATCGATCGGGTCCGGTCTGTCGTCCGGCGGCGACCAGATGCCGAGCTGCGATCGCGGCATTCGCGTGCGCGCGGAGCGGCCCGCATCCCACCGTTCTTCGAACGTTCTCGGCCCCGTCGTCCGATGGCTCCTGTCCATGCCGTTTTCCTTCTCCGAGCGACCGTCCCAGGCGGATCGGACGTCAGTATCGCAGGGCGCAGGCGAGCCATCCATCGGGGGTCATCCGCATCGGGTGATCCCCCTCGACGAAGATCCGGGGGTCATCCCGCGGCGAAGTTCGTACAGACGGGGGCGCGGCTCATCGAGCAAGCCGGCGCCGACGACGTGGTGTGGCTCCGTATCCGAGGCGTCGGTGCGGCGGAGTCAGCGCCAGATGGCCGCGATACCGGCGTTGAGCGCGGTCAGGATGCCGACGAGCCAGAACATCACGGGCGGGATGCCGGCGCCGCGCTTCTGCCGCGCGGTGCCGATGCCGAGGAGTGCGCCGATCGCGAGCAGCACGACGAGCTTGGTGCCGATCTTGGCGTAGTTCATCTCCACGCCCTCGGGCAGTCCCCACGGAGCAGCGAGCGCGAGCCCCGCGATCGCGGCGATCGTCATGCCGATGCTCATCAGACGGGTGAACTCGTGCTTTCCGCCGAAGGCCTGAACGGCCCAGGCGCCGAAGAGCACGGCGAAGCCGATGAGATGGACGAACAGAACGACGTGGCGCAGAGTCTCCATGCCCTCACGGTAGGAGAACCCGAGGCCGGCCCGCCACCAAGGGCAGGCTGACCTCAGCCTCGCAGGCCGCGAACGACGAGGGCGGTGCGCAGCGCAGCATCCGCAGCCTCGGCGCCCTTGTCCTCCTTCGAGCCCTCGAGACCGGCACGGTCGAGGCCCTGCTTCTCGTCGTCGAGGGTGAGCACGCCGAATCCGACCGGCTTGCCGGCGTCGAGTGAGACGCGCGTCAGTCCGTCGGTCGTGGCTGCCGAGACGTACTCGAAGTGCGGGGTGCCGCCGCGGATGATCACGCCCAGCGCGACCACGGCATCCGCTCCACCGGCGAAGGCGGCCTGCGCGGCGAGCGCGAGCTCGAACGATCCCGGCACGCGGACGAGGCGGTAGTCGGCGTCTGCGTCGTCGAGCACGCGCTGCGCGCCGGCGATCAGGCCGTTCGTGATGACGTCGTGCCAGGTTCCGGCGACGATGACGACCTTGAGGCCGCTTCCGTCGATCTTCTCGGTCTTGGGTGCTCCTGCGCCGCTCATGCGTCGTCCTTCCGTCCGTCGGCGAGAGCCTGTGCGAGCTCCGCCTCACCGATGATGTGACCCATACGGTCACGCTTGGTCTCGAGATACTGGTGGTTGTTCGGTCCCACTCCGACGATGAGCGGCACCTGCTCGACGACGTCGAGCCCGAGGGTGCGCAGCTGGTTCACCTTGTCGGAGTTGTTCGTCAGCAGCCGCACCTTCGACACGCCGAGGTCGGCGAGGATGCCGGCCGCGGCCGCGTAGTCCCGGGCGTCGGCCGGCAGCCCCAGGGCGAGGTTGGCGTCGACCGTGTCGAGCCCCTCCTCCTGCAGGCTGTAGGCGCGCAGCTTGTTGATCAGGCCGATTCCACGGCCCTCGTGGCCACGCATGTAGATGACGACGCCGCCGTCCTGCTCGATCGCGTCGAGGGCCGCATCGAGCTGCGGACCGCATTCGCACTTGAGCGAGCCGAACGCCTCTCCGGTCAGGCACTCCGAGTGCACGCGCACGAGGGCGGTCTCGCTCGGCTCGCCCGACACGACGGCGATGTGGTCGGTGCCCGTCACCCGGTCCTTATAGGCGAGGAACCGGAAGGTCCCGTGCGTCGTCGGCACCGTCGCGTCGGCGCGCAGGCTGACGCGACGACTGGCGCGTTCGGGCGACCACCCGGTGGGATCGACCTCGTTGAGATGCGCGATGAGCTGTTCGATCGTGATGACCGGCACCCCGTCGCGCGCCCCGAGTTCGATGAGTCCGGGGAGGCGCATCATGCTGCCGTCCTCGGCGACGACCTCGGCGATCGCGCCGACGGGGCGCAGCCCGGCGAGCTTCATCAGATCGACCGCGGCCTCGGTGTGACCGCTGCGCTCGCGCACGCCGCCGTCGACGGCGCGCAGCGGCAGGACGTGACCCGGGCGGATGATGCTCGTCGCGGTCGACTCGGGATTCGCCAGGACGTTCAGCGTGTGCGCGCGGTCGTGCGCGCTGATCCCCGTCGTCACGCCTTCGGCGGCGTCGACGCTCACCGTGTAGGCGGTCGACCGGGCATCTTCGGACGCCGCGACCATCGGTGGCAGGTTCAGGCTGTCCGCGAGATCGGCGGGCATCGGCGCGCAGATGAACCCGGACGACCAGCGCACCGTCCACGCGACCCATTCGGGTGTGGCGAGCTCGGCCGACATGATGACGTCGCCCTCGTTCTCGCGGTTCTCGTCGTCCGCGACGAGCACGGGGCGCCCCGCGCGCAGGGCCTCGAGGGCCTCGGTGATGCTGGAAAGGCTCATCGTGAGCCTCCTTCCGGTGCTGCCCGGAACGCCAGCAGGCGTTCGACGTGACGGGCGAGGATGTCGGTCTCGAGGTTGACGCGGTCGCCGACCGCGCGTGACCCGAGCGTGGTGGCGGCGAGGGTCTCGGGGATGAGCGAGATCTCGAACCAGTGCGCGTCCGCGTCGACGGGGCTCACCGCGCTCACGGTGAGCGAGGTGCCATCGACCGAGATGGAGCCCTTGTCGACCACGAGCGGCGCGAGGTCGTCGGGCAGCGAGATGCGCAGCACGCTCCATTGCTCGCCGGGGCGCACGTCGAGGACGTCGCCGACGCCGTCGACATGTCCCTGCACGATGTGGCCACCGAGGCGCGCGCCGACCGGCATCGCCTTCTCGATGTTCACCCGGGTGCCGACGGATGCTCCGCCGAGAGCTGCCACGTCGAGCGTCTGCCTCATGACGTCGGCGTCGAAGGTGTCGGTGGTCGAGTCGACGACCGTGAGGCAGACTCCCGACACCGCGATGGACTCGCCGTGCACGGCGTCGGAGACCGCCTTGGGGGCGCGGACCGTCAGTCGCCACCCGTCTCCGGCGGGCACGATCGCGGTGATCTCGCCGATCTCCTCGATGATTCCGGTGAACATCAGGCGGCTCCTTCTTCGGTGGTGAGCGCGGGGTGAGCGATCGCAAGCAGGTCGGCGCCGAGGGGCTGCCATTCGTCGATCGTCAGTCGGTGTGCGGCGTCGATGGATTCGACGCCGATGTCGGTCAGCGCCAGCCGGTCGCCGCCGAGCAGCACCGGTGCGATGTAGGCGAGCACACGGTCGACCAGCCCCGCGGCGACGAACGCACTCGCGAGGGTCGGTCCGCCCTCGACGAACACGCTCTGGATGCCGCGTGCGTGGAGGTCGGCGAGCACCGCGTGCAGGTCATGAGTGTCGTAGAAGAGCGCGGTCTTCGGATGCCGGCGGACCGCCGCATCGTCGGGAGTCGCGCGCGAGCCGATCACCACGGGGATCGGCTGCTGCTCGTAGAGCGCGTCGCCGTCCCGGGCGGTCAGCGAGGGATCATCGGCGAGCAGGGTGCCCGTCCCGACGGCGATCGCATCCGCAGCAGCTCGTCGCCGGTGGACGTCTGCGCGTGCCTCCGGTCCGGTGATCCACTGGCTGCTGCCATCGGATGCCGCGGCGCGGCCATCGAGCGACTGCGCCCACTTGACGGTGACGTGGGGACGGCCGAGGCGCTGCGCGGTGAGCCAGCCGTGGATCAGGGCGTGGGCGCTGTCCGCCTGCTCACCCGCATCGACGCTCACACCGGCGGCGCGCAGGCGATCGGCACCGCCGCCCGAGACGGCTCCCGGATCGTCGAGCGCGTAGACGACCCGCGAGACGCCGGCCTCCAGGAGTGCGACCGCGCAGGGACCGGTACGCCCCGTGTGATTGCAGGGCTCGAGGGTCACGACGGCGGTGGCTCCCCGTGCCGCGCCGGGGTCGAGCTTCGACAGAGCGTCGACCTCGGCGTGGGGGCTGCCGGCGCCGTGGTGCCACCCTTCGGCGAGGATGTCGCCCTCGGGGGAGAGGATGACGGCGCCGACCTGCGGATTCACTCCGCGCGGGCCGAGGGCCGCGAGCTCGAGTGCGCGCGACATCGCGCGGCGCTCCGCCTCGTTCACTGCCATCCGTGATCCTCCCTGGGCGTCCGGGAATACAGGGGGACCAGGGTGGGATGCACATGCGGCGGCCCACCGTGCTGCCTCCCTTCCGGACTAGCGAGACTGCGTCTCGCATCACCGTCGGTCCCGGAATTCCACCGGATCGGCACCTCGGAGAACCGAGACGCTCGCGGACTGTCACCGCCGGTTCGGATTCTCACCGACCCCGGAGCACGTTGTTGCTCTGAGTGTACTCAACGCCATCGGGAAGATTTCATTCCGCGTCGCGCACCGTCATGGAGAGCGCGATCGCCGGGTGTCATTTGCCGATGCCCTCGGAGAGGCCCTTGATGAAGTACCGCTGGCTGGCGAAGAACAGGACGATCACGGGAAGCGCCGCGACCACCATCCCCGCGAACACGACCGGATAGTCGGTGCCGTGCTTGCTCATCAGGCTGGTGAGCCCGACCGGGAGCGTCTGCACTCCGGACCCGCTGGTGAAGACCATCGCGAACAGGTATTCGTTCCACGCGAAGAGGACGTGCAGGATCACCGTCGAGATGATGATCGGCTTGCACATCGGCAGAGTGATGCGCCAGAACGCCGTCCACCTGCTCGCCCCGTCCATCTCGGCCGCCTCGTCGACCTCGCGGGGCAGATCGATCATGTATGCGCGGATGAGGAACGTCGTGAACGGGATCCGGAAGGCGGTGTAGAGGATGAGGAGCGCCCAGAAGGTGTTGTAAAGCCCCATCGACTGGAACATGCGGACGAGGGGCACGAGCGCCACGGCGGGGGCGAGCATGAGCCCGCCGAGGATGAAGCCCGACGCGAGCCGTCCGAAAGGCAGCGTCACACGGGTCAGGCCGTACGCGGCCCAGGCGCTGATGAACACTGTGGCGATCGTCGAGGTCACCGTGACGAGCACGCTCGCGGCGACGTAGTCGCTGACGCCCCGGTTCCAGGCATCCGCGTAGTTCTCCCAATCCAGCTGCAGCGGAAGCGCGAACGGGTTGCCGAACAGCTCGGCGTTCGTCTTGAAGCCGTTCATGACCATCCACAGCAGCGGGTAGACGACCACGACGACCAGGGCGAGCAGGAACGCCCAGACGAAGACGCGCATGACCGCGGCGAGGAATCCGGTGCGGGTCATCAGAACTCCACCCTTCTGCGTCGTGTGTACCAGAGCTGTGCGAGGGCGATGAGGAGCGTCACGACGAAGATGACGGTGGCGATCGCGGCGGCGTATCCGAAGTCGTTGCGCACGAAGCCGCTGCGGTACAGCCACGTTGCGAGCACCTGTGTGGAGTTGTTGGGGCCGCCGCTCGTCATCACCATGACCTCGTTGAACACCTGGAAGGCGCCCGAGATCGTGACGATGACCATGAGTCCGGTCATCTCGCGCACGAGGGGGACCGTGACATGGAGGAACCGCCTGATCGGGCCGATGCCGTCGAGCGACGCCGCCTCGTACAGCTCCGCCGGGATCCGCTGGATGGCGACGGCGAACAGCAGCGTCGAGTAGCCGAAGCCCTGCCACTGGCTCATCGAGATGATCGACACCATGGCAGTGGACTCCTGACCGAGCCACGGCTGCGCGAGGAATCCGAGTCCGAGGGTGTCGAGGAGCTCATTGAGCATGCCGAGATTGGGCTCGTAGATGAAGTAGAACAACAGCCCCGCGACCGTGAGCGAGATCGCCGAGGGCACGAAGTAGATGGCCCGGAGCACCTTGCGCCAGCGGATGCTGCGCAGGCTCTCGATCATGGCGGCGAGGACCAGTGCGGCGCCGACCTGGAACACGATCGACAGGGCCGAGTACAGCACGTTGTTGCCGAGGGCCGTCCAGAAGACGGGGTCGCCGAACAGCTTCTCGTAGTTCTCGAGCCCGACGAACTCCGAGGCGCCCGAGTAGATATCCCACTCCTGCGTCGAGAAGGCGATGTTCTGCACCAGGGGCAGGTAGACGAACACCGCAAGCACCACCAGGGCAGGCAGCAGCCACGCGTAGCCGGCGACCCTGGTCAGCGCGCCCCGCGACAGGGGCGTTCGCGGTCCACGCGGGCGGCGGGGTGAGGTGATGGCCTCGGTGACGGTCGGTGGCAGGCGGAAGCCGGCCCCCGACCGCGACGGGTCACTTCGCTGCGTCGTTTGCGGCGCGGACACTCTGCAGCACCTCCTCGGGAGTGGCGCTGCCACTGATGATCGCCTCACCTCCGGCGAGCCAGGCATCCGCGACCTCCGGCACGGTCACAGTGTCGAGCCAGATGACCAGCTGCGAGGCGTCGTTGACGGCGGTGATCCCCTCGAAGACCGGGGTGCTGGAGGTCTCCTCGGTGACGGCGCCCACGACCGTGCTGGGCTGTCCGTACGGAGGGGAGGAGAGCGTGGCGGCGTTGTCGGCCTCGGTGGCGAACTTCATGAAGTCGACGGCCAGCGCCGCTCGGGGCGAGCGGGCGTTGATGAGGTACCCCTCGGGCGAGCCCTCGATCGCGGCCGGGTCGCCGGCGGCACCGTCGGGCGTCGGAAGGGGGAAGATCCCGAAGTCGTCGGTGCTGAGCGATGACCCTTCCGCCGTCACCGTGTCGAACTCGAGGATCTCCTGGTAGTACATCGCTGCCCGTCCGCCGGCGAGCGCCTCCTGGGCCGTCGTGTACAGAACGCCGTTGGTGCCCTGACCGCTGTCCGTGCACTCGGTGACCAGCGCGTCGAACTGCTCGAGGGAGGCGATGTAGCCGGGGTCGTCCCAGGTCGCGGTCTCGGGATCGAAGTCCGCGTGCAGCACGTCCGTGGGGACGTTGTAGGCGAACAGCTGCTGCAGGTAGTGCAGCGCGGGCCAGCCGTCCTTGTTGCCGAAGGCGATCGGCTCGTAGCCGGCGTCGCGCAGCGGGCCGCACGACTCGATGAGCTCCTCGAACGAGGTCGGCACCTCGATGCCCGCGGCGGCGAACGCCGCCCGGCTGTATCCCATGAACTTGCCGTTGTTGTAGAGCGGAACGCCGTAGTAGCCGCCGTCGTACTCGAAGGCCGACAGCGAGGCCTCCCCGAACCGGTCGCCCCATTCGGTGCCCGGCGCGATCACCTCGCTGAGATCTGCCGCGAGTCCGCCCTCGACGAAGTTCTGCGCCCAGTCGCCGGCCCACGTGAAGTAGATGTCGGGCAGCGCCTGTGACGCCGTGAGCGTCTTCGTCTTGTCCTTGACGGACTGATCCGTCTCCTGGATGAGCTCGATCGTCACATCCGGGTGCTCGGCTTCGTACGCGTCGGCGATCTCCTCGAAGTAGGACTCCAGCGGGTCGCCGCCGAACTTGGTCAGGATCGAGAGTGTCCCTTCGAAGACGGGTTCGTCCGTGACGTCGGCCGCGGGCTCGGCCGAGCCACCGGAGCAGCTCGCCAGGATCATCGCGGATGCCGCGACGACGCCGGCGATCGGGAGGGTGCGTGTCGTGCGCATGGTCTGCCTCTCTGAACGGGCGGAGGGCGACCGCTGAGCGCGGTACCGATCCGCCATTGGAACTTCGGTGGGTGCCTTGTCGAGCGAGTGTACCCAAAACCTGACACCGGTACCAGCTTCAATTCGAGATTCATTTCGTTTTCTCCCCCTAGGTGTTGAAAAAACGCGGATGTTTGACGTTCAAGAACCAAGTGTGCAAGCATGACTCGCACCTGACACCGGTACCACATTGCTCGATCGGCATGCGCCGGCCGACTGAAAGGATCAATGATGCTCGGCTTCGATGAGACCGCCTTCCGCACCCAGATCGCGAGCGCCGTGGCGCTCCGGCCGCAGATCGAGCAGCTGGTCGACCAGCTCATCGAGAGCGGCGTCGACAATGTCCTGCTGATCGGCGCCGGCGGCACGTACAGTCAGATGTGGCCGTACGAGCTGCTCGCGCGGGAGCGGTCGACCCTCTCGGTGCGCTCGGCGATCGCCGCCGAGCTCGTGGTGGCCGGCGACGCCCTGCTCGGGGAGCGCACGGCGGCGGTGTTCACCTCCGTCACGGGCACCACCGAAGACGTCGTGCGGGCCATCGAGTACGTCGCCGCGGCGGGGGCGACGACCATCGCGTTCACCGGCCATGCGGAGTCGCCGATCGCGACCTCCGTCGACCACTCGCTCGTCTCCGAACCGAAGACCTGGCCCTTCGACATGCAGCTGCTGCTGCTTGTCGGGCGCCTGCTCGAGCGTCGCGGCGAGTTCGACGGGTATGCCACGCTCGCCGATGAACTCGTGCATCTCCCCGATGCCCTCGTCGCCGCGGCGGAGCAGGCCGAGCCGATGGCGGCGGCCTTCGCGGATGCGCACGCGGAGACCGACTACTACTTCCTGATCGGAGGCGGACCCCTGTGGTCGTTCGCCTACCTCTACTCGATGTGCATCCTCGAGGAGATGCAGTGGCTGCGCACCACCCGGGTGCACAGCGCGGAGTTCTTCCACGGGTCGCTCGAACTGCTCGAGGAGGACACCTCCGTGCTCATCTTCCAGGGCGAGGACTCCACCCGACCCCTCACCGATCGCGCCGAGGCGTTCGCGAAGAGGATCTCCCACGATGTCACGGTGTTCGACACCAGGGAGTACGCCCTCGAGGGCTTCAGCGCCGAGAGCCGCGCGCTCATCGCGCCCATCGTCCTCGACACGGTGATGGGCCGGGTGAGCAAGCACCTCGAGCGCGTGCGCGATCACTCGCTGGACCTGCGCCGCTACTACCGCGTCATGGACTACTGAGAGGCTCGGGGACGATGCGCGTACTCGGCTTCGGCGACAACATCGTCGACCGCTTCGTCGATCGCGGGATCGACTACCCGGGGGGCAATGCCGTCAACGTCGCGGTCTACGCGCATCGTCTCGGTGCCGAGGCCGAGTACCTCGGCGTGTTCGGCGACGACGACCTGGGGGCCTTCCTCCGCTCGGCGATCGAAGACGCCGGGGTGCCCACCACCCGCAGTCTCGTGCGACCCGGAGCATCGGGAGTGTCGACGCTCCGGGTCGTCGACGGCGATCGCACGTTCCTCGGCTGGAACGGGGGAGGGGTCACGGTCAGCGCGCCGATCGACCTCGACGACGGGCGCTCGCAGTATGCCGCAGGCTTCGACCTCGTGCATTCGAGCGTCTACTCACGGACCGAGTCGCAGCTGCCCCGCCTGCACGCGCTGGGCGCGCTGGTGAGTTTCGACCTCTCGAGCGAAGCGGAGTTCCGGGACCCGTCCTACCTCGAGCGGGTCGCCCCGTTCGTCGACGTCGTGCTGCTCTCGTGCGCCGGTCTCGACGACGAGGAGGCCTTCGCGGTTCTCGATGCGGCGCTGGCGCACGGCGCTCCGTTGGCCCTCGGCACGAGGGGCACGCGCGGGGCCCTCGTGACAGACGGCACCGCGCGGCTCACGGCGCCGGCGAGACTGATCTCCGACGAGGTGCTGGTCGACACGATGGGCTGCGGCGACGCCTACCTGGCGGGTTTCCTGGTCTCCCTCCACGGTGCCGGCTGGCGTCGCACGAGCGCGCCGTCCGTGGACGACCTGGATGCCGCGCTGGCGGCGGGGGCGGATGCCGCACGCGATCAGTGTCTCGTCGAGGGGGCCTTCTCGCGTGGTCGCCGGAGCGGCGCTCCCGTCGCGGCTAACATGTGGTGAACCTGTGACACGGAAAGGGACGAGGTCGATGGCTTCCGATCACTCCGTGCCCCCCACGATCTCCGAGGTCGCCGAGGCCGCGGGCGTGGGGCGGTCCACCGCGGCCCGCACGCTGGGAGGCTACGGCTACGTGAGCCCCGAGCTGCGCGAGCGGGTGCTCGCCGCGGCCGAGCGCCTCGGCTACCGCGCGAACGCGCTCGCGCGGAGCATGTCCACCGGTGTCAGCCAGACGCTGGGCGTCATCGTGGCCGACATCGCGAACCCGTTCTTCGGCGGCGTCGTGCGCGGCATCTCGGACGCGTCGAGGGCGCGCGGCTTCGACACGCTCGTGCTCAGCACGCACGAGGACCTCGACGAGGAGATCGCCGCCATCAACGTGCTCATCGACAAGCGCGTGGACGGCATCGTCGTCGCATCCGCGGCCCTCGACGCCGCCTCCGCGGGGCACATCGAGCAGGCCCGGTCGCACGGCATCCCCCTCGTGCTCGTCGACCGTGCCGTGCCGGGGGTCGATCTCGATGCGGTGGTGGTCGACAATCGAACGGCTTCTCGTGAGGCGGTGGCGCACCTGATCGACGCGGGCCATCGGAGGATCGGATTCGTCTGGGGGCCGCCCGTGGCCGACCGCCCGCGGCGGCGCCGCGACCTGATCGATCTCGCGTCTCGCAACCTCTGGACGGATGGAGAGCGACTGCAGGGCTACCTCGATGCGCTCGACGACGAGGGCATCGTCTTCGACGCAGACCTCGTGATGGTGGGGGAGAAGACCGAGGAGAACGCGGTGCGAGAGGTCTCGCGGATGCTCGCGACCGACGACCCGCCCACGGCGCTCTTCTGCACCGAGAACGATGCCGTCACGGGTGCGCTGCGCGCACTGCGCTCGGCGGGGCTCAGGGTCGCCGACGACGTATCCCTCATCGGATTCGATGACAGCTCCTGGGCGGCGGTGATGGAGCCCCCGCTCACCATGATCGAGCAGCCCACACTCGCCCTCGGCGTGCGCGCGGCGGAGGCCCTCTTCGCCGTGATCGACGGAGAAGCCGCACCCGCCGGTCGCCACACCCTGGGAACGCGGTTCGTCGAGCGAGCCTCGGTCGCCCCGCCGCGGAAGCGGTGACAGCGCTCGAGATTATTTGAGCAGCCGCGAGAGTCGTCGGTCGGCGAGCACCTTGCCGCCGGTCTGGCAGGTGGGGCAGTACTCCATCGAGCGGTCCGCGAAGAAGACGCTGCGCACCGTGTCGCCGCAGACGGGGCACGCCTCGCCGCGACGCGCGTGCACCTGCATCCCGCGACGCTTGGCGTCTTTGAGGTCGGCGGGCGGCTTGCCCGACGCCGCTGCCACGGCATCCGTCAGCGTGGACTGCATCGCCGCGTACAGGCGATCGATCTCGTCGTCGACGAGCTTGTCGGCGATCGCATACGGCGACATCCGCGCGGCGTGCAGGATCTCGTCGGAGTACGCGTTGCCGATCCCGGCGATCACGCCCTGATCGCGCAGGAGCCCCTTGATCTGCGTGCGTCGGCCGTAGAGCAGGGCGGCGAACACGTCGCGGGTGAACGACTCGTCGAGCGGATCGGGACCGAGGCGGGCGATGCCGGGGACGTCCTGCGGGTCACGCACCACGTAGACGGCGAGTGACTTCTTCGTTCCGGCCTCGGTGAGGTCGAATCCGCTCTCGTCGTCGAGGCCGACGCGGACGGCGATCGGCGACTTGCCGGGTTTGATCGGCGTCGTGGGCAGCGTCTCGTACCAGCGCAGCCAGCCGGCCTTGGCGAGGTGGAAGACGAGGTGCAGGTCGGCACCGCACGAGAGCACGATGAACTTGCCGCGCCGGGAGGCCTCGGTGATGCGCTGACCGTGCAGCGCGGTGTTCGGCGGGTCGTAGGTCTTGAGCGCGGCGATCGCGCCCACGCTGGTGCGCACGATCGTGCGTCCCACCGCCCGCTGGGTGAGGAACGTGGTCAGGCCCTGGACTTCCGGCATCTCCGGCATGCGTTCATCCTGCCACCGACATCCGACAGGGGACTAGAGCACGGGCCAGTCGACCGGCGTGCGGTCGTCGGATGCGAGGAGTCCGCCGAACCAGCCGTCATCTCGCCCGCGCTCGCTCGCGAGCGCCTGGCGCGCGAATCCCTCGTAGCGGAATCCAAGTGATCGCGCCGCCCGTGCCGAGGGAATGTTGCCCGCGACCGCTCGCCAGCCCAGCCGTGCCAGACCGAGCTCGTCGAAGCCCCAGTCGACGACGGCGCGCGCGGCCTCGACGAGATAGCCGTTGCCGCGCGCGGCCGGAGCCACCCAGTATCCGAGCTCCGCCTCTCCGCCGGTATGGTGCGGCGTGATGCGGTGCAGTCCGATCGAGGCGACCAGCTCCTGGTCGCGATAGGCGCACCAGATCGTCTGGCTGCCATCGGCCCACCACTCGCCGATCAGGCGCACGTAGTCCTCGGCATCCGTGCGCAGGTATGGACTCGGCACGGTGGTCCATCGGGGGATCTCCGGATCCTGGCAGGCTGCGACGATCGCGTCGACGTCGGACGCGTCCGGCACGTGCAGCGTGAGGCGATCCGTGGTGAGGGTGACCGGTTCCATCCCGGAATCCTACGGCTCGGAAAACCCGGGCGCGGGCCACTCCTGGTCCCGGTGTCGGCGGGCGCGGCTAGGCTTGTCCGGTGACTGTGCCGGGGATTCTGCGCGCCTTGGAAGAGGCCTCTCTTTTTCGTGACGCCCTCGGCTGGGCGCACACCGATGCCGACCTCGGGCTGGTCGACGGCCTCGACGCGCCGGCGCTCGCCGGTCTGCTCGAGAAGCGCCGCGCCGCGGGGCATCCGGCAGCGCTGCTGGCCGTGGTCCCCACCGGCCGCCGAGCCGAGAGTCTCGCGGCGGCGCTCGCCGCATACATCCCCGACGCCGAGGTCCTGACCTTCCCCGCGTGGGAGACGCTGCCGCACGAGCGGCTCAGCCCGAGCCCCGACACGGTCGGCCTGCGTCTGCAGACCCTCCGTCGCATCGCGGAGTGGTCGGGCGACCATCCGCTGGTCGTGGTCGCGTCCGTGCGCGCAGCCCTACAGCCCATCGCCGGCAACCTCGGCGAGATCGCCCCGCTCGAGCTGCGCGCCGGAACACGCGGCCACGAGCTCGACCGCGTGGTCGAGCAGCTCGTCGAGCGCGCCTACTCGCGCGTCGACATGGTGTCGCGCCGCGGCGAGTTCGCTGTGCGCGGTGGCATCCTCGACGTCTTCCCCGCGATCTCGGAGCATCCCTTCCGCGTCGAGTTCTTCGGCGACGAGGTCGACCAGATCCGTGCGTTCTCCGTAGCCGACCAGCGCTCGCTCCCGGGCGAGGTCGACGGCGTCGATCTGCCCCCGAGCCGCGAACTGCTGCTGACCCCCGATGTGCGCGACCGCGCGCGAGCGCTGATCGGCGGGTTCCCTGCCATCGCCGGCATGCTCGAGAAGATGGCCGAGGGCATCCCCGTCGAGGGCATGGAGTCGCTGCTCCCTGCGGTGTCCGGTCCGCTCAAGTCGCTTGCGGAGTATCTCCCCGAGGGCAGCGCGACCGCGGTCGTCGATCCCGAGCGGTCCAGCGCTCGCGCCATCACCCTGGGCGAGACGAACCGCGAGTTCCTCGATGCGGCCTGGAGCGCGGCGACCTCTGGCGCATCGGCTCCCATCGATCTCGGCGCCGGCGACTTCCTCACCATCGCCCGACTGCGCGAGGTCGTCCGCGACCGCGGCGGCGTCTGGTGGCGGCTGAGCCCGTTCGCGATGGGCGGCGAGGATGCCGAGACCATCGACGCCCAGGTCATCCCGTCGTTCCACGGCAATGTCGACGGTGCCATCTCGTTCGTCGACGCCAAAGTCTCCGACGGGTGGCGCGTGGTGGTCATCGCGACCGGCGGCGGCCTCGTCGATCGCGCCCGCGACGTGCTCTCCGACCGCGGCATCGCCGCGCGCATCGTGCCCGCGCTCATCGAGGCTCCTGACACGGGCGTCGCGACCCTCGTCGCGGGCTCGGTCGAGGCGGGGTTCCAGATCGCCGAGGCGAAGCTCGCGGTCCTCACCGACAACGAGTTCTACGGCCGCACGATCGGCGGCGACCAGCGCGTCGTCAAGAAGCTCGCGTCGCGGCGCAAGAACGTCGTCGACCCGCTGCAGCTCAAGCAGGGCGACTTCGTCGTGCACAACACCCACGGCATCGGCCGCTTCGTCGAGATGACCCAGCGCGAGGTGTCGACGGGAGGCCGCAATGCGACCAAGTCGGTGCGCGACTACCTCGTTCTCGAATACGCGCCGTCGAAGCGCGGCTATCCCGGCGACAAGCTCTACGTGCCCACCGACCAGCTCGATCTGCTCTCGAAGTACGTCGGCGGCGAGGGCCCGACCCTCTCGAAGATGGGCGGCAGCGACTGGTCGCAGGCGAAGGGCAAGGCGCGCAAGGCCGTGCGCGACATCGCCGTCGAGCTCGTGAAGCTGTATTCGGCGCGGATGAGCGCCAAGGGGCACGCGTTCGGGCCGGACACGCCCTGGCAGCGCGAGCTCGAAGAGGCGTTCCCGTTCGCCGAGACCCTCGACCAGCTGCAGACCATCGACGAGATCAAAGCCGACATGGAGCGCCCGATCCCGATGGACCGCCTGCTCTCGGGCGACGTCGGCTTCGGCAAGACCGAGGTCGCCGTGCGCGCGGCGTTCAAGGCCATCCAGGACGGCAAGCAGGTCGCGATGCTGGTGCCGACCACCCTGCTCGTGAAGCAGCACCTCGAGACCTTCACCGAGCGGTTCGCCGGATTCCCGGTGAAGGTGCGGCCGCTGTCGCGCTTCCAGACCGACAAGGAGGCGCGTCTCACCCTCGACGGCCTGCTCGACGGAACGGTCGACATGGTGATCGGCACCCACCGCATCCTCACGGATCAGGTCATGTTCAAGGACCTCGGGCTGATGATCATCGACGAGGAGCAGCGCTTCGGCGTCGAGCACAAGGACGCGCTCAAGAAGATGAAGACCAACGTCGACATCCTCGCGATGAGCGCGACGCCGATCCCGCGCACGCTCGAGATGGCGGTCACCGGCATCCGAGAGATGTCGACCCTCGCCACACCGCCGGAGGACCGGCATCCGATCCTCTCCTTCGTCGGCCCGCGCAGCGACAAGCAGATCGCCGCGGCGATCCGGCGCGAGATCCTGCGCGAGGGGCAGGTGTTCTTCGTGCACAACCGCGTGCAGTCGATCCAGCGGGTCGCAGCGCAGCTCGCCGAGCTCGTGCCCGAGGCGCGCATCGCGGTCGCGCACGGTCAGATGGGCGAGCACGCGCTCGAGCAGGTCGTCGACGACTTCTGGGAGCGCAAGTTCGACGTGCTCGTCTCGACGACCATCATCGAGACCGGCCTCGACATCTCGAACGCCAACACGATCATCATCGACCGCGCCGACAAGTACGGACTCAGCCAGCTGCATCAGCTGCGCGGACGTGTCGGGCGAGGTCGCGAGCGCGCATACGCCTACTTCCTCTACGACGAGATGAAGCCGCTGAGCGAGACGGCGGCCGACCGCCTCCAGACGATCGCCGTGAACAACGACCTCGGATCCGGCATGCAGGTCGCACTCAAGGACCTCGAACTGCGCGGCGCGGGAAACCTGCTCGGCGGGGAGCAGGCCGGGCACATCGCCGGCGTCGGGTTCGACCTCTACCTGCGGATGATCGGCGAGGCCGTCGCGACCTTCCGCGGTGAAGACGTGGAGTCGGGGCAGGAGCTGCGACTCGAACTCCCTCTGGACGCGCGCATCCCCGAGCACTACATCGACAGCGAACGACTCCGTCTCGAGGCCTACCAGAAGCTCTCGGCCGCGTCGGCGGCCACGGCGAAGGACGACGCGATCGACCTCGTCATCGACGAGCTCACAGACCGCTACGGCACTCCGCCCGAGGAGGTCGAGGGTCTGATCGCCGTCTCCCGACTGCGCCGCCGCGCAGCCCGAGCAGGACTCTCCGACGTCGTCGTCATGGGGTCGAACCTGCGCATCGCACCCGCGCGACTCGAGGATTCGATCAAGGTGCGGCTGCAACGGCTGTACCCCAAGGCCAAGCTGGTCGCCGGGGGCGAAGCGCTCGTCGTGCCGATGCCCACCGTCCCCGCCGCTGTGGGAGTCGGACTCGAGCCGCTGCAGGCGGCCCAGCTGCTCGAATGGGTCGGGCAGCTGTTCACGGCGATCTTCCCTGAGCCCGTCTCCGCCGAGAAGACCGTCGACGCCTAGACGCGGAGCTGCGGCCTCGGGTGCGTCACAGTGAGAACCCGCCGTCGGTGGTCAGCACCTGACCCACCACCCACGTGCCGGCGTCGGTGCACAGCCAGCCGATCAGGCGGGCCGGGTCGTCGGGACGGCCGACGCGACCGAACGGCGTGCCGGCGATCCATTCGTCGACGCCGGAGAGGTCGCGATCGGTGGTGTCCGCGTCGAGGTAGCCCGTGTTCACCGGACCGGGGTTGACGGTGTTGAGCACGATTCCGACATCGAGAAGCTCCGCGGCCGTCGACCGGGTGATGCCCGCCAACGCAGCCTTGCTCGTGGCATAGGAGATCTCTCCGCGCATCGCCCCATGGCCCTGACCGGAGGTCATCCAGATCACGCGCGCCGTCGGCTTCTCGAAGGGGCCGAGCGAGGGGATGCTGTCGCCGGGTCGGGCGACGGGGGACTCCGCTCCGCCGAGTCCATGCCGCACCCGACCCGCCAGACCGGCCGTGAGCAGCAGCGATGCGCGCGCGTTGGCCTGCCAGTGCGCATCGAGCCGGGCGGCCGTCATGTCGAAGATCGTCCCGTCGCCCCCGCTCATCGCCTGGTTGCAGACGAGGATGTCGAGTCGCCCCGACAACGAGGACGCCGCATCGAGCAGCGATTCGATGCCGTCGGGGTCACGGAGGTCCGCCTCGGCGTCGCCCATCACCGCACCCGACGCGAGAGAGTCCCGGATGCCGGCGCGGACGGCGTCGAGATCGTCGCCGCCCCACGGGTGATCGAGATCATGCGGGCGGAAGTGGTGGATGAAGACGTTCGCGCCGAGGGAGGCGAGCGTCGTGGCGGTCGCGAATCCGATGCCGCGTCTGCGAGAGACGCCGGTCACCAGCGCGGTGCGCCCGAGCAGAGGAAGGTCGGTGGAGTGCATGAGGCGGTGCCTTTCGATCGAGGATGCCGGGGCGTGCGGAGAGGCAGCCGAAGGCGGAGGAGGGATCGAGTCACCGGCATTGCATGGGCGTCAGCGTAGCAGGACGACCCCCTCGGCCTTCTCGCCGCGTGCGGTGCACCACTACGCTGGCGTCATGTTGTACGAGCACCTCGGGGCTCGGCCCCGGATCCATGACACCGCCGTCGTCGCTCCGACCGCCGTGATCTCCGGAGACGTCACCATCGGGCCGAACTGCCAGATTCTGCACGGCGCCGTCATCACCGCCGAAGGCGGGCCCATCACGCTCGGTGAGCACGTGATCGTGATGGAGAACGCCCTCATCAGGGCGACCGCTGCGAACGCCGTGCACATCGGCTCGCACACGCTCGTCGGGACCCTCGCCAGCGTCGCGGGCGCGACCGTCGGCGAAGAGGTCTTCCTCGCGTCGGGCGCCCGGATCTTCAACGGCGCGCTGGTCGGCGATCGGTGCGAAGTCCGTGTGAACGCCATCGTGCATCGACGCGCGGTGCTGCCGTCCGGAACGGTCGTGCCGATCGGCTGGGTCGCGGTCGGCGATCCCGTGCAGCTCCTCTCTCCCGACCGCGAGGAGGAGATCTCGGCCGCCCAGCCCGAGCTCGACTTCCCGGGACACGTCTTCGGCGTGGATCGCGACACCCCCGACCTGATGGTCCAGCTGACCGAGCGATACGGCAGCTCGCTGGCCCGCCATGCCGACGATGTGCGACTCGACGCAGGTGGCCGCGCGGCGGGCCGAGGGTGAGTGCGGGGGAGGGGCTCGTCCGACCCGAGGTGACTGCGGCCGACGCAACGGCGATCGCTCGAGAGTGCTACGGCATCGAGACGGAAGCGCGCGAGCTCGGGAGCAACCAGGACCGCAACTTCGTGCTGGTCGAACCCGACGGATCGCGCAGCGTCCTGCGGATCGACAACCCGGTGTTCGGCGACGATGCGCGGGCCGCCCAGCATGCCGCGCTCGACGCGTACCGCGCGGCGGGCGTTCCGGTTCCCGCCGTGCTTCCCGGGCGCGACGGCGAGCTCACCCAGCGCTGGCGAGGATTCGCCGTGCGACGCAGCGAGTTCGCCGAGGGCGAGCCGATCGTCGACGCGGGCTATCTCGCTCCTGTCGTCATGGCGGAGTTCGGCACACTCGCGGCAGCATCCGCGAACGCACTCGCGGGTCTCGTGCATCCCGGGCTCGACCGCGAGCAGATGTGGGACATGCGCGTCGCATACGAGCAGATCATCGCATCGGCTCCCGCAGTGACCGAGGCCGCACTGCGTGTGCGCGTGCGCACGGCAGCAGACGAGGCGCACGCCGCCGTCTCGATCGTCGCAGCCGGGCTGCCCGTTCAGCCGATCCACGGCGACCTCACCGACGACAACGTCACGGGGGTGCGCGGCGCCGACTCGCGGCTGCATCCGCACACGGTGCTCGATCTCGGCGACCTGGGTCTCGGCTGGCGGGTCGCCGAACTGGCTGTCTGTGTCTCGTCGATGCTGCACCATGAGCCCGATCGCCCGCTTCGTGCGCTCGACACCGTCGCCGCGTTCCACGCCGATGCCCCGCTCACCCGCGACGAGGCGACAGCGGTGTGGCCGCTGGTCGTGCTGAGGGCGGCTCTGCTCGTCGCGAGCGGCTGGCGGCAGCTCGCGATCGACGGAGACAACGTTTACGCCCGCGAGCGGATCGAGGGGGAGCAGGCGATCTTCGACGCGGCGACCGCCCTGCCGCTTGCGGAGATGTCGGAGCACGTGCTCGCCCGGTTGGGGTTCGCGTCAGCGGAGCTCGAGATCTCGGACGCCGAGACTCCGGATGCCGAGACTCCGGACGCCGAGACTCCGGATGCCGATGCGGTCGCCGACTCGGTCGCCACGGAGGCTTCCGAGCCCGCCCGTCGGGAACTGTCGATGCTGCTTCCCGACCTCGACGGTCGAGTCCTCGTGGTCGACCCCCGGGTGGAAGCCGAAGGGCTCGATGCCGGTCGCTGGTCCCGTCCGGACGCCGAGGCGACCCTCATCGCCGACGCTCACGCGCAGGGTGCGCGTGCGGCCGTGGTTCCCTACGGCGCCTTCCGGCTCACCCGGACGACCGTCGACGCCGCGAGCGCTGCATCTACCTGGCCCGTCGAGACCGAGGTGCATGTCGCCCCCGGTCCGTCGTCGCGGCTGACCGCACCGGTCGGAGGGGACCTGAAGCCCACCGACGACGGCGTGCGCATCGAGCTCGACGGCGGGTGGCGACTCGAGCTGCGCGGCATGGACATCGAGCCGAATCGCAGCGGCCGCGTCGAGAGGGGCGAGAGCATCGGCAGGCTCGCCGCGTCGTTCGAGAACCGGACGATGGTCATCGGGGTGACACGAGCGGATGCCCCGCCTCTTCCGTCCCCGCTCCCGCACGAGCCGATCGCGGCTCGTCTCGTCACCCCTGAACGCGTCGCGGCCTGGCGCCGCTTCACCGCCGACCCCGCGCCGCTGCTCGGCCTCGGATCCTTCGCGCAGCGCGATGACGCCGGACAGGAGCTTGAGCGCAGGGAACGCATCTTCGCGGCCGCGCAGGAGCGGTACTACGAGCATCCACCGCAGATCGAGCGAGGGTGGCGGCACCACCTCGTCGACACGACCGGTCGCAGCTACATCGACATGGTCAACAACGTCGCAGGCCTCGGTCATGGGCACCCGGGAGTGGCAGCCGCGACCGACCGTCAGCTGAAGACGCTCGCCACCAACTCGAGATTCCTGTTCCGTGGCCTCGCGCAGTACAGCGAGCGACTGCTCGCGCTCATGCCCGAGGGGAGCGGCCTCGACACCGTGCTGCTCGTGAACAGCGGCTCGGAGGCGGTCGACCTCGGCATCCGTCTCGCGCAGGCGGCCACCGGACGACGAACCGTGGTCGCGCTCCGGGAGGCCTATCACGGGTGGACCATGGCGAGCGATGCGGTCACGACCAGCGCCTACGACAATCCGGATGCGCTCGCGACGCGTCCCGACTGGGTGCACGTCGCCGATGTGCCCAACGCGTTCCGCGGCACGTATCGCGGCCAGGACACGGCGCAGCGGTACCTCGCCGACCTCGCCGCCGACCTCGACCGCCTTGCGGCCGAGGGCAGGGATCCGGCCGGGTTCGTGTGCGAGTCCGTGCTCGGCAACGCGGGCGGGGTGATCCTGCCCGACGGCTATCTGGCCGGTGCGTACGAACTCGTGCGCTCACGCGGCGGACTCTGCATCGCCGACGAGGTGCAGGTGGGCTTCGGCCGCATGGGGTCCACGTTCTGGGGGTTCGAGCAGTCCGGGGTGATGCCCGACATCGTCACGATCGCCAAGCCGATGGGCAACGGCTTCCCCATCGGCGGCGTGATCACCTCGAAGAGGATCGCTGACGCACTGAGCGATCAGGGTCAGTTCTTCTCGTCGGGCGGCGGCAGCTCGCTCAGCTGCAGCGTCGGCCTCGCGGTCCTCGACGCGATGGTCGAGGACGACCTGCAACGCAACGCGCTCGACGTCGGTCGGCATCTCGCGGAGGCGCTCCGGGCGCTCGCGCGGCGGCATCCGATCGTCGGCCCTGTGCACGGGCAGGGCCTGTATCTCGGGGTCGAGCTCGTGCGCGACTCGGAGACGCTGGAACCGGCGGCGGCCGAGGCGGCCGCGATCTGCGAGAGGCTGCGTGAACTCGGGGTGATCGTGCTCACCACCTCGGAGCGCTCGAACGTGCTGAAGATCAAACCGCCGCTCTGCCTGTCGGTCGGGAGCGCCGACCATGTCGTCGCGATGCTCGATCGCGTGCTCACAGAAGGCTGGTGATCCACCGGGTCTTCGAATCGAGTCGGTTCTCGTCATGTTAAATGCGTATTTCGAATCAGATCCGCTCTTCCGCTGACGAATATCTCGGGTACATACTGAGCGTCAGTGTCGGATCGCCCGAAATCCGACCCATGCGCTGTTCCCGAAGGAGTACTCATGGTCACGCCCCTCAAGACGAAGCCGCTCGCGCAGGGCGGAGGGACGCTTCGTCGCAACCTCGGCCTCTGGGCGATCGTCGGCCTCGGACTCGGCTACATGACGCCGACCGTCGTGTTCGACACGTTCGGCATGGTGGCTCGCGACACCGACAACGTCGTCCCGGCGGCCTATCTCGTCGCCCTCGTCGTGATGGTCTTCACCGCGATCAGCTACGGCAAGATCTCCCGCGCCATCCCGAGTGCCGGGTCCGCGTACACCTACGTGCGTGAGTCGATCCACCCGAACCTCGGCTTCATGGTCGGCTGGACCTCGCTCATCGACTACGTGCTGCTCCCGATGGTCAACTGCCTCATCATCCGCAGCTACCTCGAGGCGCTGTTCCCCGACATCCCCGGATGGATCTGGGTCGTGCTGTACTGCGTCCTCGTCACGGGCATCATCTACATGACCATGCGCGGCACCTCGAACATGAACATGATCCTGCTCGTGTTCTCGATCGTCGTGATGGTCGTGTTCGTCGTCATGGTCGTCGCGCAGCTGATGCGCGGCGAAGGAGCCGGCACCATCGCATCCGCTGCGCCGTTCATCCACGACGGCGCGACGATCGGCGCCGTGCTCATGGGCGCGACCATCGTCTGCTTCTCGTTCATCGGGTTCGACGCCGTGACCATGTACGCCGAAGAGGCGAAGGACCCCAAGACGATGCCGAAGGCGATCCTGCTGACCGTGCTGCTCGGCGGCGCGATCTTCCTCGTCGCCGCATACGTCACTCAGCTGCGCTTCCCGGACTGGAACGAGTTCGCACCGGGTGGCGACATGCAGTACGTCGAGGACTCGACGCTGCCGATCATCGGAAACCTCGTCGGGGGCAACGTGCTCATGGCCGTGCTCACCGCCGCCGGCTTCTGCGCGACGCTCGCCTCGGGTCTCGCCTCGCACGCATCGGTCTCGCGCATGCTGCTCGTGATGGGACGCAACAACGTCCTTCCGCAGAAGGCCTTCGGCTACATCAACCCGCGCACCCACACGCCGACCTTCAACATCGTGCTGGTCGGCGCGATCTCCCTGCTCGCGATCCCGTTCACGCTCGAGCTGATCGCGGCCTGGATCAACTACGGGGCCCTGATCGCGTTCACCTTCGTCAACATCTCGGTGATCGCCTGGTTCGCCGTGCGCAAGGGACGCCGCAAGACACCCCGTGACATCGTGAACTACATCGTCATGCCCGGAATCGGCATGCTCCTCACCGGTCTGCTGTGGGCCAACCTGCATCAGGACGCGCTGGTGGGCGGGCTGACCTGGACCGCTCTCGGCGTGATCTACCTCGCCGTGATCACCAGGGGCTTCCGCAAGAAGGTGGTCGCGTTCGACGAGAACCAGGCCGTGACCGGGTTCAACAAGGTCGTGAAGGCGCCGGTCGACGAGCGCTGACGAGGCTCACCCTCTTTCGAATCGCGCACTGTGCAGGAATCGATGATCGAAATCTGCGAAGTGCGCGATTCGAAACGAGGTCGGAGGGTCAGATCACGCCCTGCGCGAGCATCGCTCCGGCGACGCGCTCGAACCCTGCGATGTTCGCACCGGCGACGTAGTCGCCCGCGACGTCGTAGCGCTCGGCGGCATCGAACGCGGCGCGGTGGATGTCGGCCATGATCTCACGCAGCTTGTTCTCGCTCGCGTCGAAGCTCCACCGCTGGCGGGAGGCGTTCTGGCTCATCTCGAGAGCCGAGGTCGCGACGCCTCCCGCGTTCGCGGCCTTGCCCGGCGCGAAGAGCACGCCGGCACGCTGGAACGCATCGACGGCGGCCGGGACGCAGGGCATGTTCGCGCCCTCCGAGACGGCCCGCACGCCGTTGGCGATCAGGGCCTCGGCGGCGTCGAGATCGAGCTCGTTCTGCGTCGCCGACGGCACGGCGATGTCGACCGGGACCTCCCACACGCTGCCGCCTTCGACGAAGCGCGCACCGGGACGGCGGTTCGCGTACTCGACGATGCGGGCGCGCTCGACCTCCTTGATCTGACGCAGCAGGTCGACGTCGATACCGGCGTCGTCGACGACATACCCGGACGAGTCGGATGCGGTGACCGCGGTGGCTCCGAGCTGGGAGGCCTTCTGGATCGCGTAGATCGCGACGTTGCCCGAACCCGAGACGCCCACGCGCTTGCCGTCGAGCGAGTCGCTGTGCACGCCGAGCATCTCCTGAGCGAAGAACACCGCTCCGTAGCCGGTCGCCTCCGTGCGCACCTCGGCGCCGCCCCATCCGGTGCCCTTGCCGGTGAACATGCCCGACTCGTGGCGGTTGGTGATCTTGCGGTACTGGCCGAACAGGTAGCCGATCTCTCGGCCGCCGACGCCGATGTCACCCGCGGGGACGTCGGTGTGCTCGCCGAGGTGACGGTACAGCTCATTCATGAACGACTGGCAGAAGCGCATGATCTCGGCATCCGATCGGCCGTGCGGGTCGAAGTCCGAGCCTCCCTTGCCGCCGCCGATGCCCTGACCGGTCAGCGCGTTCTTGAAGATCTGCTCGAAGCCGAGGAACTTGATGATCGACAGGTTGACGGAGGGGTGGAAGCGCAGCCCGCCCTTGTAGGGGCCGAGCACCGAGGAGAACTGGATGCGGTAGCCGCGATTGACCTGCAGGCGTCCGGCATCGTCGACCCAGGGCACTCGGAACAGGATCTGCCGCTCGGGCTCCACCAGACGTTCGAGGATGCCGCCGTCGACGAAATGCGGGTTCCGGGCGAGCACCGGCGCGATCGAGTTCAGCACCTCGTGCACGGCCTGCTGGAACTCGGGCTCGTGCGGGCTGCGGGCCAGCACCGTGTCGAACACGGGCTGCACGGCATCGGCGAGCGGATGGAAGTCGGCGGAAGACGGAGAGGTCACGCGAAATGAGCTTTCTGATCGGGGGATGGTGCTGCGTGCGATCGTGTCGCGTGAGGGTGCGCCGGATGCGGCGAAGTTTTCACTCTAGCGGGCACGCCGAAGAGAGATCCTTCACACCGGTATGCACTCGCTCAGCCGCGACGGCGGGCACTCACCCGGTGTTCTGCAGCCCGGCCGCGACGCCGCTCACGGAGAGCAGCAGAAGCCGCTTCTGCTCGTCTTCGGCACCCGACCCGGTCGCCTCGGCGGGAGCGCGCAGCGCGCGGAGGGCGCGCAGCTGCAGCAGCGACAGAGCGTCGACGTACGGGGTGCGCAGCTGCACGGCGCGCTGCAGGATCGGCTTGTTCTCGAGCAGGCCGACGCCGCCGGTGAGCCGGATGACCCACTCGCGCGTGAGCACCATCTCGTCGAGCACGAGCTGGGCGAGGTCGTCGCGGTCGCCGAGCGCCAGATACTGACGGGCGATGCGCTCATCGGTCTTCGCGAGGCTCATCGCGACGTTGTCGATCATGGTGCGCAGCAGAGGCCAGTCGCGGTAGGCCTCGATGAGACGCGCCTCGTCGCCCACCGCGGCCAGGGCGGTGCCGAGTCCGAACCAGCCGGCGAGGTTGATGCGGGCCTGCGTCCAGGCGAAGACCCACGGGATCGCGCGGAGGTCTTCCAGCGACTCGACCGACAGGCCGCGTCGCGCCGGGCGGGAGCCGAGCGCGAGCAGGCCGATCTCCTCCATCGGGGTGACCGTCGCGAACCAGGGCGCGAAGCCCTCGGCCTTCACGAGCGAGAAGAAGCGCTCGCGAGAGGAGGCGTCCATCACGGCGGCGATGTCGGCGAACCGGGCGGCCGCATCGCTCGTGCGCTTCTCCACACTGGGGGAGGAGGCGAGCAGCGTCGCCGCCGCGACCTGATCGATGTGGCGCATCGCGATGGCCGGTTCGCCATATCGGGCGAAGATGACCTCGCCCTGCTCGGTGAGCTTGAAACGGCCGTCGACCGAGTGCGGGGGCTGCGCGAGGATGGCCGAGTTCGCGGGGCCGCCGCCTCGGCCCAGGGCGCCGCCGCGACCGTGGAACAGGGTCAGTTCGATCTCTTCGTCCTTCGCCCACTGGGCGATCTTCTCCTGGGCCTCGTACAGAGCGAGGTTCGCGGCGACCGGGCCGACGTCCTTCGACGAGTCCGAGTACCCGAGCATGACCTCGAGGCGGTTCCCGGTCGCGGCGAGACGCGCCTGGAACTCCGGGAAGGTCACGGCCTCGGCGAGGATGCCAGGTGCCGCCTGCAGGTCGGCGAAGGTCTCGAACAGGGGCACCACGTCGAGCACGGGAGCGTCGTCTCCGAGCGCGTGCGTCGCGAGACGGTGCACGTTGGCGAGGTCCGAGGCCGCCTGGGTGAACGACACGACATAGCGGCCGGCCGCACGCAGACCCCGGTCACGCTGGATGTCTGCGATCGCGCGGAAGACCTCGAGCACCTCCTCGGTCTGGGCGCTGATCGCCTCGCCGGCCTCGAGCTCGGCGAGGGCCTTGGCGTGCACCTGAGAGTGCTGACGGACCTCGAGCTCGGTCAGGTGGAACCCGTAGGTCTCGACCTGCCAGATCAGGTGCTGCACGCCGCCGAACGCGTGACGCTTCGCGCCCGCATCCGCCAGGGACGACTGCACGGCCCGGAGATCGTCGAGAAGCTCTTCGGGGCGCGCGTAGCGCTGCTCGTCGCCGCGCCGTGTCGCGCCGACCCGATGCGCGAGAGCCAGCAGCGCGCGACGGTGCGGCTCGCCGGGGGAGCGAGCGCCGAGCTCGTCGGCGACCTGCGGCTCTGCCGCGGCGAAGGCCTCCCACAGCGCCGACACCTCGTCGCTCGCCGGGGTGTCCTCGCCGTCGAGGGTGAGCGTGCGTCCGATGCGCTCGAGCGCGCGCTCGAGTCCTCGCAGCACATGATCGGAGGCGATCTGCGACGCCTCTCGGGTCACGGATGCCGTGACGAAGGGGTTGCCGTCGCGGTCGCCACCGACCCATGAGCCGATGCGCACGAACGCGGGAACGACCGGGGCGCTCGCGCCGGAGTCATCGCCGCGCAGCGCGTCGTCGATGCGCCGGTACACGTGGGGCACGGTGGTGAACAGCGTCTCGTCGAACACGCCCATGACCGTGCGGACCTCGTCGGTCGGCGAGGGCTTCTCGGCGCGGAGCGGTGCGGTGCGCCAGAGGGTGTCGATCTCCTCCAGCATCCTCCGGCGGGCGCGGTGCTGCTCGGAACCGCCCTCGCTCGCGGCGTCGTGCTGGGTGAGCAGCTCGGAGAGGCGGCGGATGCTCGACGACACCGCGCGACGGCGCGCCTCGGTCGGGTGGGCTGTGAACACGGGATGGAAGCGCAGACCCGCGAGGCGGCGGCGCGCCTCGTCGTCGCCGACCTCGGTCTTCAGGCGCGCATAGGCGGTGGCGACGGTGTCCGCCGCATCCTCGCGTCCCGGCTGGCCCGCACGCTCGCGGAGGACACGCACGCGCTGGTGCTCCTCGGCGAGGTTGACGAGGTGGAAGTAGCACGTGAACGCCCGGGCGACCTCATCGGCGCGCGCGATGCTGAACGACTCGGCGATCGCGGCGGCGCGCTCGAAGGCGTCAGAGGTCTCCTCGTCGTAGGCCTGGATCGTCGCGAGCCGCAGGCGCTCGACGTCCTCGAAGAGGTCGTCGCCGCCTGCTTCGCGCAGTACCTGACCGAGAAGGGCGCCGAGCATTCTGACGTCGGTGCGCATGGCATCCGGAATGCCGCGGCCCGCTTCGAAACGGCCGATGATGCGGATGGCCGAGGTGTCGGTGGGCTCGGGGAAGGCGTGTTCGGGGGTCACGGTTCGAGAGTATCCCGGGTCGGGGCCGTGCTCGGAACGCATGACGATGTGAGACGAGCGAGAGCACCGAGAACTAGCATGGAGAGGATGCGCATCTCGGCGAACCCCCTCCGCGGTCAGCAGTTTCCGGCTGTCCTGCTGCTCGTCGCGGCAGGGCTCGGACTGCTTCTGGCCAACCTCCCGACGCACGACGCGCTCGCGGCGGTGCTCGACGTCCACATCGCGATCCCCGGCACGATGCTCGACCTGTCGATCGAGCACTGGGTCTCCGACGGCCTTCTCGCGATCTTCTTCCTCGTCGTGGCGATCGAGCTGCGACACGAGCTCACCCATGGGGAGCTGGACTCGCTGAGCAAAGCCGTGCAGCCGGCCATCGCCGCAGCTGGCGGTGTGCTCGTCCCCATCGCCGTCTACCTCCTCATCGCGGGCGACTCCGCCACCGCCACCGGGTGGCCGATCCCGACCGCCACCGACATCGCCTTCGCGCTCGGCGTGCTCGCGATGTTCGGCCGAGGGCTCCCCTCGAACGTGCGCGTGTTCCTGCTCGCGCTCGCGATCCTCGACGACATCATCGGCATCATCTTCATCGCCGTCCTCTTCGCCCACGACGTGCAGTGGCTCTTCCTCGCGCTCGCCGTCGTGGCGGTCGCCGTGTTCTGGGCGCTGAGCCGGCTGCTGCACGCGAAGGGGCATCCGGGCATCGCACTCGCGATGATCGTCGTCGGCGTCGTCGCCTGGGGGCTCGTCGCCTCGTCGGGAATCCACGCCACGATCGCCGGCGTGATGCTCGGCCTCGTGATGGCGCCAGTGCCGGCCGCGCGCACCCGGCACGTGCTCGAGCCGACGGTGAACGGCGCGATCCTGCCGATCTTCGCCTTCGTCGCCGCGTTCGTGGTGATCCCGGCGCTCGCACCGACGGAGCTCTCGCCCGCCTTCTGGGGCATCGTGGTCGCCCTGCCCGTGGGCAAGATCATCGGCATCTCGCTGTTCGGGTGGCTGGCGATGCGGATCCGACCCCGCGGCGCGGCGCCCGCGCTGCCGTTCGCCGACATCGTCGCCGCCGGCGCACTCGGGGGCATCGGATTCACCGTGTCGCTGCTGCTCGCGAACCTGGCCTTCGCCGCCGACGCGGGCACCCGCGACCAGGCGATCCTCGGTGTGCTCGTCGGCTCGCTGGCGGCTCTCGTGCTGTCGGGCGTCGTCGTATCGCTCCGTGCCCGGACATACCGACGACGGGGCGTCGTCGCGTCGTGATCACAGGGTGCGCCGCGTGGCGCACGAAGGAGGACCGATGAGTGCAGAGCCCGACCTCGACGGTGGATCGAGTCGCGACCCGCTGCGCGCCGCAGCCGAGACCATGCGCGAGGTGCGCGAGCACTGCGTCTGGTCGCAGCAGATCACCCATCGCGATCTCGTGCCGTATCTCATCGAGGAGTCGCACGAGGTGATCGACGCGGTCGAGGGCGGCACGCGGGCCGACCTGCGCGAAGAACTCGGCGACCTGCTCTGGCAGGTGCTGTTCCACGCCGCGATCGCCGCGCAGGACCCTGACGATCCGTTCGACATCGACGACGTGGCGGCCACGCTCACCGAGAAGATGGTGCGCCGGCATCCTCACGTCTTCGCGGGTGAGGTCGCGACGACGCCCGAAGAGGTCCTGGTCCACTGGAACGCCGCCAAGGCTGCCGAGAAGCGCACGAGGCGCAGCGTCCTCGAGGGGATCCCGCGCGGGATGCCGGCGCTGGCCCTGGCGCAGAAGGTCGTCGGTCGTGCGGAGGGCGCGGGCGTGGTCGTCGCCGCGACCGATGCAGACGGGACCGCGCCTGCGCCGTCGTCGGAGGCCGAGCTCGGCGACGCGCTGCTCCGGCTCGTCTCGGTCGCGCGCGCCGAGGGCTGGGATGCGGAGCGGGCGCTGCGAGAGCGTCTCCGAGCGGTGGAGGCCGAGGTGCGCGCGGCGGAATCGGCGGTCTGAGGCCACGGCCTGCCCCGCCGACCTGGAAAGATGGAGGCGTGGCTACTGTGAATCCGCCGCGCGGAATGCGCGACATCCTCCCCGCCGACAAGTCGCGCCGTGAGCGCATCCTCTCCGTGATCCGTGATCGCTACCGCTCGCACGGCTTCGACGAGATCGAGACCCCGGCGCTGGAGGAGTACTCGCGACTGCACGCCGGCATCGGCGGCGACAACGAGAAGCTCGCCTACAACGTGCTGCGCCGCGGTCTGGATGCCGAGGCGGTCCGCGAGGCGGCGGGCGACCAGAGCGCGCTGGCAGACCTGGGCCTGCGATACGACCTCACGGTGCCGCTCGCACGCTTCTACGCGAGCAACCGCGCTCAGCTTCCCGGGGTGTTCCGCGCCATCCAGATCGGTCCTGTCTGGCGTGCCGAGCGTCCGCAGAAGGGGCGCTACCGCCAGTTCGTGCAGTGCGACATCGACATCATCGGCGATGACTCCTCGCGTGCCGAGGCCGAGCTCATGGTCGCCTCGCTGGATGCGGTCGACGCGCTGGGGCTCGAGGGTGCGACCGTGCGCATCAACGACCGCCGAGCGCTGGACTGGATGCTCGACAGCTTCGGGTTCACCGGCGACGAGCGCCCCGGCGTCCTGATCACGATCGACAAGCTCGACAAGATCGGACCGGACGGCGTCGCCGCCGAGCTGCGCGAGCGCGGTTCTGCGCCGTCGGCCGTCGACGCTTTCGAGGCCTTCCTCCTGCGCCCTCAGACCAGGGAGTACACCCCCTTCGGCGAACGGCAGATCCGCAAGGCGCTTCCCGACGGAGCCCCGGACGAGATCGTCGAGCACCTGGTCGCGATCGGCGAGGCCGTGGCCGCCGGGCGAGGTGCGACCGACATCCCGCTGGTGTTCGACCCGTTCCTCGTGCGCGGCATGGGCTACTACACGGGCACGATCTTCGAGCTGGCGCACCCCTCGGTGTCGTATTCGCTCGGCGGTGGCGGCCGCTATGACGGCATGATCGGCCGTTTCCTCGGCCAGCAGGTCCCGGCCGTCGGGTTCTCGCTCGGCTTCGAGCGGTTGGTCGACCTCGTGACGGCGGGGGCGGATGCCGGCGAACGCGCGGTCGTGCTCATCCACGACGCCGACGTGCCCGTCGCCGAACTCGTGTCGCACAAGGCCGGCCTGGTGCGATCGGGTGCGCGGGTGCGACTGGAACGGCGTACCAAGAACGTGAAGGCTCTGCTCGAGCGCTCGGCCGCCGACGGCTACACGGAGTTCGCGACCGTCTCGTCGGGCGCCTCGGATCTGGATCTCAAGCCCCTGTCCTGATCGCGAGCGGATGCCGTTCACTCGGCGTTCACGGGTTTCGGGTCGAATCGGGGAATGAGCCGACCGCCGTTCGTCGCCCTCGCGGTGGTGGGAGCTGCCTCAGTGGCGGCCGTCGCCGGAATCCGCGTCGTCCTCATCCGTCAGGCGGCGATCGCGCGTCGCCGCATCGGCAAGCCGCTCGGTGAGGAATCGATCGACGCCGATCGGGTGTGGCGACGTTCACTCGACGGCATCCCGATCGATCTGCTCGTGCTCGGCGACTCTCTGGCCGCAGGCCTCGGGGCCGAGCGCCGCAAGCAGACGCTGGGCGGTCGACTCGCCAAAGGGCTGGCGCGTCGGATGCGCCGACCTGTCCAACTGCGCACCGCCGCCGTCGTCGGCTCCGAATCGCCCGACCTCGCCGCCCAGCTCGCCGCACTGCCTGACGGTTACTCGCCTCACCTCGCCGTGATCGTCGTCGGGGGGAACGATGTGACCCACCGCATCCCGATCGCCGTCTCGGCGCAGCACCTGCGCGATGCCGTCCGGCGGCTGCGCGCCCGAGGCGCCGAGGTCGTGGTCGGCACCTGCCCGGATCTCGGCGCGCTCCGCCCGGTGCCGCAGCCTCTGCGACGCCTGATGTCGAGCATGTCGCGTCGGCTCGCCCGGGTGCAGACCGACGCCGCCCGTGCCGAAGGGGCGTACCCCGTCGACCTCCGCCGCGCGGTCGGCCCGATGTTCTTGGACGA
Source organism: Microbacterium sp. NPDC089320 (assembly GCF_040684875.1). NCBI lineage: Bacteria > Bacillati > Actinomycetota > Actinomycetes > Micrococcales > Microbacteriaceae > Microbacterium > Microbacterium sp. NPDC089320. The sequence continues at coordinate 105,555 of NZ_JBFBGY010000003.1, read as the reverse complement.
CCCGGATGCGATGTTCAGCCTCGATCGCTTCCACCCGAGTCCGCTCGGCTATCGACGCACCGCCGAGGCGCTGCTTCCTGCCGCGTGCCTCGCGGCCGGGCGGGCGCTCAGCTCGCGTCGTCAGACGACGCGGCGCTGAACGACGCCGCCCAGTCTGCGACCCTCCGCGCGCTCTCCTCGTCCGAGAGGTCTTCGACCCGGGTCATCAGCGACCAGCGCACGCCGAACGGATCCCGGATGCTGGCGAAGCGGTCTCCCGACACGAATGCCGACGGAGCCTCGCGCACGGTCGCGCCTGCGGCGACGGACCGCTCGACGACAGTGTCGACGTCGGAGACGTACAGCCCCATCGAGTAGCAGTCATCGTCTCCTGACGGCGCAGGAACGAGGTGATAGTCCGGGCTCGGCTCGCCCAGCTGCAGGCGGCCGAGCCCGAAGTCGAGATCGGCGTGGGCGACGACTCCGCCGAACTCGGTGACGTCGATGACACGAGCGCCGAAGACGTCACGGTAGAAGTCGATCGCGTCGCGTGCCCGCGGGATGGCGAGGAACGGGGTGAGGGAGGTCGCGCTGTGCGGTCGGCCGTCTGTCGTGTGCTCGCCGGTCACGCCGGCGCTGTTCTCGGTGCTCATGCAGCCACCGTAGGGAGCACGCATCGCGGCGCGCTTGAACATCCGCGACACGATCGCGCGTCGGGTCCTAGGGTCGAGGCATGGACGTCGACTGCCTCGGAGCGATCATGTCCGCCGTCTGGGTCGCGGTGGAGGTCTCGCCGGTGATCAGCCATGCGTGACACGCGGGGTGTGCTGTACCCGGCGCGGCTGCCGGAGTTCCATCGCCTGCCGCCAGCGGCCGCAGCGCGCGATCTCGCGGTGTGGTTCTGGATCCCCGAGTGGAGCATCGAGCCGGGGCGATCGTCCCGCCAGGAGATCGTCGGGTACCCGGCGCTGAACCTCGTCGTGGAGAACGGTGAGGTGAGTCTGTCGGGTGCGACGACGCGAGGGTCGCACCGCGACCTGACCGGCACGGGGTGGGCGGTGGGTGCGCTGCTTCGACCGGCGGCCGTCGCTGCGCTCGTCGACGAGCCTGCCGCGCTCGTCGATTCCGCACAGCCCGTCGACGCGCCCGCGCTCGCCGACGCGGTGAGCGCGGTGATGGCATCGGGGGAGGGACATCGTGAACGCGGGGTCGCGGTGTTCTCGGAGTGGCTCGCGCGTCGGGTCGGACCCCTCGATGACGGCGCGAGGCAGGCGAACGCACTCGTGGATGTGCTGATGGGGGAGGGGGCGGCCGATTCGGTCGAGGAGGCCGCGACCCGACTCGCGGTCTCGACGCGCACGCTCCAGCGCATTGCCCATCGCCACGTCGGTGTGTCGCCTGCGGCGATGATCCGTCGCCGCAGGCTGCAGGAGGCCGCGGAGCAGCTTCGCATCGACCCGGCGGCGGATCTCGCCGCGCTCGCCGCCGACCTGGGGTACGCGGATCACGCCCATCTCAGCCGCGACTTCCGACGCGTGCTCGGCATCGCACCGCGGACGTACCGGGCCGCCTCCAGCGCGCAGTCCTGATCAGCGTGCGAGCCGCAGCCGGATCACCCGGTACAGCACGCCGATGAGCACGACCGCGGTGCCGATCACCGACGCCAGCACCGGCAGCGTGTTCACCAGCACGAGACAGCCGAGCGCACCGACGACCTGCAGCGCGCGCGGGTAGCGGCGATCGGCGGCGGTCTGGCGGAACGCCGCAGCATTCGCGATCAGGTAGTAGAGGAGCACGCCGAACGACGAGAATCCGATCGCGTCACGCAGATCGGCGACGAGCACGATCCCCACGATGATGAGCGCGATCGTGATCTCCGCACGCCGGGGCACGTGCCAGCGCTCGTCGACCTTCGCGAGGAAGCGGGGCAGATCCGCCTCACGAGCCATCGCCAGTGTCGTGCGGCCGATGCCGGTGAGGAGGGCGAGCAGCGCGCCGAGCGAGGCCGCGGCCGCGGCGAAGCGGACGACCGGGGTGAGAGCGGTCCACCCGGAGGCTGCGACGACATCGGCCAGAGGAGCACCGCTCGAGACCGCGTCGCCGCCGAGCACGACCACGACCGTGATCGCGATGAGCGTGTACACGACGACCGTGCCCCCGAGCGCGAGGGCGATCGCGCGCGGGATCGTCCGGGCGGGATCGACGACCTCTTCGCCCATCGTCGCGATGCGCGCGTACCCCGCGAACGCGAAGAAGAGCAGACCGGCGCCCTGCAGCACGCCGTATGCCGATGCATCCGCGAGGGGAGCGGGCTCGGCCGATGACGACCCGCCGAGACCGACCGAGACCACCATGGCGAGTCCGAGCAGCGAGCACACCACGAGGGCGCGGGTGACGAGCGCGGTGCGCGTGACGCCGAAGCAGTTGAGGGCCGCGAGAGCGACCACCGCAGCGACCGCGACCGGCACCTGCCATCCCTGCGGTGCGGCGTAGGCCGCGAAGGTGAGAGCCATCGCGGCGCAGCTCGCGATCTTGCCGACCACGAAGCTCCAGCCGGCGACGAATCCCCACCACGGGCCGATCTCGGCCCTGGCGTACGCATAGGTGCCGCCCGCCACGGGGTGCACCGCGGCGAGCTGCGCCGAGGAGGTCGCGTTGCAGTAGGCGACGATCGCCGCGATCGCCAGGGCGATGAGGATGCCGCTGCCGGCGACGCCGATCGCCGGAGCCCACACCGAGAACACGCCGGCGCCGATCATCGAACCGAGGCCGATGGCGACGGCGTCGGCGAGTGTCAGACGGCGGGCGAGGGGCACCCCGTCATCGTGTCATGTCCGGGTGAACGACCGGTGTCGCCGTGGCGGTCAGGTCCGAGCGGCGGTGACGCGCTGCTTCTCGCGGATGTAGACCTCTCGACGCACCTTCGCGACGACGTCTCCGTCGCAGTCGGTGATGACGGTCTCGAACCACTCGAGCACCTTCGCGCCGCCGTGCGCCCGCTCGCGGATGTCCTCGGCCCGCTCGCGGCTGACCTCGAACTCCGCGGTCAGCACTCCGCGGCCGGGCTTGAGGAACTCGATCTCGCCCCGTGTGTCCCAGACGACGTAGTCCCGACCGAGCTGGTGCATCACGAGCATGAAGAAGTACGGGTCCGTCATCGCCGACATCGAGCCGCCGAACGCCGTCTTCACGTAGTTGCGGGTGAAGACGTTGACGTGCAGCTCGACGGAGGCGTGCGTCCAGTCCTCGCTGAAGCGGCGGACGCGGATGCCGCTGAACAGATTGGGGATCCACAGGCTCATGCCCGCGGCGAGACGACGGGGAGTGATGCGCATGGGGCCAGTGTGGCCGACGCGCCGATCCGGACAAAGCTCGCTGGAGGGTTCCGACAGTTGTTATAGTTTATGTAGAACTACTAGAAGATTGGAGACGGGATGCTGATCCGCATCGACCCCGACAGTGCCCGGCCGCTCTTCGACCAGGTCGCTGCATCCGTCCGGTCCGACGTGCTCGCCGGCCGCCTCGTGCCCGGCGACCGTCTCCCCGCTGCGCGTGAACTCGCCGAGGCGCTGGAGATCAACCTGCACACCGTCCTCCGCGCCTATCAGCAGCTGCGGGACGAAGGGCTCATCGATCTGCGCCGTGGCAGGGGAGCGGTCGTGTCCGCCGCGGCGTCTCCGCTCGCCGAGCTGTCCCAGGACATCGCCGCGCTGGTCGCCCGCGCCGCGTCCCTCGGGCTCTCGGCCTCGACCCTGGCCGCCCTCATCAAGGAGACCGATTCATGACCCCTGAGATCCGCCGCGCCCGCACCGCCTTCTGGTGGGTCGGGGTGATCGTGCCCATCGCGATGATCGCGCTCGCCGCCATCATCGTCCTGGCCTGGCTGCCCGAGGTCCCCGACCCTGCGGCGATCCACTGGGGTCCTGACGGCGCCGACGGCTTCGGGCCCCGGTGGACGCCTCTGGTCGTGCTGATCGTCCTGGGCGGGGGGAGCATCGCGCTCTTCGCGGTCATCGCCCTGTTCTCGCACAGGCTGCCTCGGCGAGGCTCGGATGCTGCGAGCCCGCAGCCGCAGTGGTCGGCGACGGCTCGGCTCCTCGGCGCGGCCGGCCTCGCGATGGCGGGCATGATGTCGATGCTCGCCATGATCTCCACCGCCGCCCAGCGAGGGCTCTCCGATGCGACCGAGGCCGCGGACATCACTCCGTGGGTGCCGGCGATGTTCGCGATCGCGGCCGGGCTCGGGCTCGTCGGGTGGTTCGCGCAGCCGAAGGTGCCGTTCGAGTCCGACCCGTCCGAGCCTCCGGCCGCGCCGTTGACTCTCGCCGATCACGAGCGTGCCGTGTGGATCAAGAGCGTCAGCGTGGCCCGCGGCGGGCAGGTCGTCCTCGGAATCGGCGTCTTCCTCACGATCGCGATGAGCGTGCTGCTGCTCGCCCGCGGCGTGGCCGCCGGGTGGATCGTCGCCGTCATCGCGCTGGTCCTCGCGCTCCTCGTGGCGACCGGGCTGTCGTTCCGGGTCCGGGCGAGCTCCGCGGGTCTCCGGGTGCGATCCGTCGCGGGGTGGCCGCGTCTCGAGATCCCCGCCGCCGACATCGCCAGCGCTCGGGCGATTCAGGTCGACCCGTTCGCCGAGTTCGGAGGGTGGGGCTATCGCTTCGGCACCGACGGCCGCCGAGGGTTCGTCCTGCGCGCCGGCGAGGCCATCGAGGTCACGCGCACCGACGGTCGTGTGTTCGTCGTCACGGTCGACGACGCCTCCACCGCGGCATCCGTTCTGGCCGCCGCGGCATCCCGATGACCGAGCCCCGCATCGAGACCGAGAGAGCGAGAAGGCGAGACAACCCATGAGTCGTGTCAGAGCTGCATCCGTCGTCGTCTTCGTCGCGCTGTCGTGCGGACTCGCGTGGTTGGTCGCGCTGCCGCTGTGGCTGGGCGACGGCCTCGCCGAGCCCAGCGCCTGGTTCCTCCTGCCCGCGATGATGATGACCCCCGCGGTCGCCGCGCTCGTGGTCACCTTCGCCCTGCGCGTGCCGGCTCCGGGGGAGCGTCTCCGCTTCCTGGGCGTCTGGCCGCTGCGCCCCGCCCGGCGGGTCGTCTGGCTCATGGTGGCCGGCTGGCTCGTTCCCCCGCTTCTCGTCGTCCTGGGCATCGTGGTGGCGGCGGCCCTCGGGTGGGTGCGGCTCGACCCGACCTTCCCGGCGTTCTCCGCCGAGATCGCGAAGGCCCTGCCCGCCGGGGCGCCGATGCCCCCGGTCGAGATCGTCGTGATCTCGCAGATCCTGCTGATCCCCGTCGGCGCCCTCGTGAACAGCGTGCTGGCGTTCGGCGAAGAGCTCGGGTGGCGCGGATGGCTGGTTCCCGCGCTGCGCCCGCTCGGCACGTGGCCGACCCTTCTCATCAGCGGGGCGGTGTGGGGCGTCTGGCACAGCCCGCTGATCCTGCTCGGCTACAACTTCGGTCGCACCGACATCACGGGGGTGCTGTTCATGATCGGCGGCTGCGTGACCTGGGGCGTGCTGCTGGGATGGCTGCGCCTGCGTTCGGCCTCGGTCTGGCCGGCGGTCCTCGCGCACGGCTCGCTGAACGCCGCGGCGGGACTCGTCCTGATCTTCGCCGCCGCGCAGCCCGATCTCGCACTCGCCGGCCCGCTCGGCATCGCGGGATGGATCGTCGCGGCGGTCGTGATCGCCGCGCTGGCCCTCGCCGGCCAGTTCCGCCGTCAACCCGAGCTCGCCGGCGCGACCGAGCAGCTGCTCTCCGTTCCAGGGACCGGACGGGGGCAGCACGCCTCTTGACGCTCCTCAGGCGTCGCGGTTTGCTGAGGGCATGGAACCCACTCCCGCAGCCTGGTCGGATGCCGACACCTATCTCGCCGATCTCCTCGTCGGTCATGATCCGCAGCTCGAGGCGGCGCTGTCCGCCCAACGCGATGCCGGTCTCCCCGAGATCGAGGTCGCACCGGTCGGAGGCAAGCTCCTCAACCTCCTCGCCCGTATCAGCGGCGCTCGCCGCGTGCTGGAGATCGGAACGCTCGGCGGCTACTCGACGATCTGGCTCGCACGGGCGGTGGGGCCGGAGGGTCGGGTCGTCACGGTCGAGGCCGAGGCGGACAACGCCGCCGTGGCTCGCGCGAGCATCGATGCCGCCGGGGTCGGAGATCGTGTCGACATCCGGATCGGCCGCGGTGCCGATGTGCTTCCCACCCTGGTCGGCGGCTTCGATCTCGTCTTCATCGACGCCGACAAGGAGTCGAACACGGTCTATCTCGACTGGGCGGCGAAGCTGGGTCATCCGGGAACGGTGGTAGTGCTCGACAACATCGGAAGAGAGGGCGAGATCGTCCGCGACGACGCGACGGATCCCAAGGTCGTCGGCACCAGGGACGCACTGCGGATGCTGGGCGAGGACCCGCGCTTCGACGCCACAGCGCTGCAGACGGTCGGCGTCAAGGGCTGGGACGGCGTCGCGCTCGCCGTCGTCGTGTGACCCTCCGACGCCGACCCGGGGGCGGCGGAGCGGGCGGGCTAGACTGGGGCGCGGATCGACGACGCTCCACACACCTTTTCTCTGAGCAAGGAGCACATCAGTGGCACTGATCGAGGCTGTAGGCGCACGCGAGATTCTCGACTCGCGCGGAAACCCGACCGTCGAGGTGGAGGTGCTCCTCGACGACGGCGTAGTCCAGCGGGCCGCCGTCCCGTCGGGTGCATCCACCGGCGCATTCGAGGCGTACGAGCTGCGCGACGGCGACAAGAGCCGGTACGGCGGCAAGGGCGTGCTCAAGGCCGTCGACGCCGTCATCGACGAGCTCGGACCGGCGCTCGAGGGCGTGGAGGCGAGCGAGCAGCGCATCGTCGACGAGATCCTCATCGAGACCGACGGCACCGACAACAAGCAGCGCACCGGCGCCAACGCCATCCTCGGCGTCAGCCTCGCCGTCGCGAAGGCCGCCGCCGACTCGGCCGATCTGCCCCTGTTCCGCTACCTCGGCGGACCCAACGCGCATGTGCTGCCCGTTCCGCTGTTCAACGTCATCAACGGCGGCGAGCACGCCGACAACGGCATCGACATGCAGGAGTTCTTCCTCGCTCCGATCGGCGCCGAGACCTACTCGGAGGCGCTCCGCTGGGGCGTCGAGACCTACCACGTGCTGCGCGGCGAGCTGAAGGCCGCCGGCTACGCGACGGGCCTCGGCGACGAGGGCGGCTTCGCCCCCGACCTGCCCAGCAACCGCGAGGGCCTCGACTTCCTCGTCAAGGCGATCGAGAAGGCCGGATTCAAGCCGGGCACCGAGATCGCGCTCGGCCTCGACGTCGCAGCCACCGAGTTCTTCAGCGACGGCGTCTACCGCCTCGACAACAAGGACTGGACCGGCCCCGAGCTGATCGAGTACTACCAGGGACTGGTCAACGACTTCCCGATCGTCACGATCGAGGACGCCCTCGCCGAGGACGACTGGGACAACTGGAAGCTCCTCACCGACGCTCTGGGCTCGAAGGTGCAGCTCGTCGGAGACGACCTCTTCGTCACGAACCCGACGCGTCTCGCCGACGGCATCAAGCGCGGCGTCGCGAACTCCCTGCTCGTCAAGGTCAACCAGATCGGAACGCTCACCGAGACGTTCGACGCGGTCAGCCTGGCTCAGCGCTCGGGATACACCGCCATGCTCTCGCACCGTTCGGGTGAGACCGAGGACACCACGATCGCCGACCTCGTCGTCGCGACGAACGCGGGTCAGATCAAGGCGGGTGCGCCTGCTCGCAGCGAGCGCGTCGCGAAGTACAATCAGCTTCTGCGCATCGAGGAAGAGCTGGGCGACGCCGCGGTCTTCGCCGGCCGCTCCGCGTTCCCGCGCTACCAGGGCTGAACGCAGCACAGACACACAGACGCCGCCTGAGCGGCGCGTACGAAGGAGGGGCCGTGGCACGACGACCGGCTCCTCCTTCGGCGTCTTCGGGCGCATCGCGCGCGTCCTCCGCGACGACCGGGCCGCGGTCCACGGGCCGGACGAGCAGGGGCGCGGCGAACCGCGGAGCGCAGGACCGCAGGGTCGATGTGCGGGAGTGGGCCTCCGGCATCCGCCTGTCGGCCTTCTCCGTCATCATGCTGTCGCTCGTCGTGCTCGGCGCGTGGGTGCTGGTGCCGACGCTCGGCACCTTCATCGACCAGAGACAGAAGATCTCGGCCCTCGAGGAATCGATCCAGGTGTCGGAGGATCAGATCGCCGCGCTCGAGAAAGAGCGCGAACGCTGGAACGACCCGGCATACATCACGACCCAGGCGCGCGAGCGTCTGTATTACGTCAAGCCCGGCGAGGTCGTGTACCTGATCGACAACGACCTCGATCCTGCCGCGCTCCCACAGCAGCAGGGGCCGGTGAGCGACACGCTCGAGGAGACTCCCTCCGACTGGATGCCTCAGCTGCTGCGCACCCTCACGTCGGCAGGTCTGAGCGACACGGCCGCAGTCGTCCGCTGACCCGACCCCGTGGCAGTGGGGGCGCGTGCTCCGAGCATCCTCTCGGTCGGCTCCCGTACGCTGGACGGGTGACCACGCCGCCTTTCCCCGCCCCCACGACCGCCGAGCTCGCCGTGGTGTCGGCCCAGTTGGGAAGGACCGCTCGCGGCGTCGTCGGCATCGCAGCCCGGTGCGCCTGCGGCAACCCCACGGTCGTCGCCACCACTCCGCGACTGCCCGACGGGACCCCGTTCCCGACCTTCTACTACCTGACCCATCCGGCTGCAACCGCTGCCATGTCGACTCTCGAGGCCACGCAGGTGATGCCCGAGCTCGCAGCGCTGCTCGCCGACGACGAGGGGGTCGCCGCGGCCTACCTCGCTGCGCACCGGGCGTACCTCGCCGACCGCGCGCAGTTCGGCGATGTCACCGAGATCGACGGGATCTCGGCCGGGGGCATGCCCACCCGCGTCAAGTGCCTGCATGCACTGGCCGGACACGCGCTCGCGGCCGGCCCCGGCGTGAACCCGATCGGTGACGTGGCGCTGGAGCGTTCGACGTGGTCGCCCGAGCAGTGCCGGTGCGATGACCCGGGTGCAGCTCTGCGCGACGCCGAGGCGTCGCCCGAATGAGGCGGCCGCGGATGCTGCGCAACGGCGTCGCGCTGGCGACGGTCGTGGCATCCGTTCTGCTCCTCGGCGCGGCGACGCCGCCGCCGCCCGTGCCCGATGACCCGGCGGATCCGGTGCGTGCCGCCGAGTACTGGCTCGACGGTGCCGGTGTCCGCGACGCCTGGCAGACCACCCGTGGCGACGGGGTGACCATCGCCGTGATCGACACCGGGATCGGCAAGGTCCCCGGGGTGTTCGATGAGGCCGTCGTCGGCGGCACCGACGTGTCCGGCACCGGAGCCCCCGATGGGCGCACCCCGGTCGGCGCCATCGACGGCAATCACGGTTCATGGGTGGCATCCCTCGCCGCCGGACGCGGCGCAGCCGACGGCAAGGGCATGATCGGCGTCGCGCCCGAGGCGGATCTGCTCTCGATATCGGTGGGTTTCGGCGCCGCGGCTGCGGTGCCGTTCACCGAGCAGGTGGCGACGGCGATGCGCTGGGCGGTCGATCACGGGGCCGACATCATCAACCTCTCGTTCACCACCAACACACTGGACTGGGACAAGAGCTGGGATGACGCGTTCCTCTACGCCTTCGAGCACGATGTCGTCGTGGTGGTCGCCGCGGGCAACCGGGGGAGCGGCACGAACATCATCGGTGCTCCCGCGACGATTCCCGGCGTGCTGACGGTCGGCGGAGTCGACCAGACCGGCACGGCGAGCATCGAGGCGTCGACGCAGGGGATCACCATCGGCATCGCGGCACCCAGCGAGGGTCTGCGCGGCGTCTCGGCGGACGGCACGGTGGTGCCGTGGAGCGGCACGAGCGGGGCGGCGCCGATCGTCGCGGGCATCGCGGCCCTCGTGAGGTCCGCGCATCCCGACCTCGATGCCGCCAACGTCATCAACCGCATCATCAAGACCGCGATCAAGGTCCCCGGAATGGCCGACCTCCCCGACCCGCTCTACGGCTACGGTCTCGTGGATGCCGAGGCCGCGATCTCCACGGACGTGCCCAGGGTCTCCCAGAACCCGATGGGCGATCTCGCCGAGTGGGTCCGCCTGTTCCGCCGGGCGGAGACCGTCCCGCAGCCGGATCCCACCGCCGCGCCGGTCGAGGTGCCCCCTCTGCCCGATGCGGATGCGCCGACAGAGCCGGGTTCACCGCTGCTTCCCAGCGCTGATTCGCTGCGCTACGGTACCCTGCCGCTCATCGCCCTCACAGTCCCTGGTATCCTGATAGCGCTTGGCGTCACCGCAGCTGCCCGGCGCATCCGATCGGCGCGCGCACGCACGCCACATTCCTGACTCCCGAGGAGTTGTCCCCCTGTGCCTCAGAACAGCACTGTGCCCAAGATTCTGATCGTCGGTGGAGGCTATGCAGGCTTCTACACGGCGTGGAAGCTGGAGAAGCACCTTCGCAAGGGTGAAGCAGACGTCACCATGGTCGACCCGCTGCCGTACATGACGTACCAGCCGTTCCTCCCCGAGGTCGCCGCCGGCTCGATCGAAGCCCGCCACTCGGTGGTCGCACATCGTCGTCACCTCAAGCGGACCAACGTGCTCACCGCCAAGGTGACCGGCATCAACCACGCCGAGAAGGTCGCGACGATCACCCCGCCGCTGGGCGAGCCCTACGAGTTCGCGTACGACCAGATCGTCGTCACCGCCGGTGCCGTGTCGCGCACCTTCCCGATCCCGGGGATCGCAGACAACGCGATCGGCCTGAAGACGATCGAGGAGGCCGTCGCGATCCGCGACCGCCTGATGTCGAACTTCGACAAGGCCGCCTCGCTTCCTGCGGGACCCGAGCGTGACCGCCTGCTCTCCGTCGTCGTCGTCGGCGGTGGCTTCGCCGGCATCGAGGTGTTCGCCGAGCTTCGCTCGCTCGCCTCGTCGCTCGTGGGCAAGTACCCGCAGCTGACCTTCGACGACACGCACTTCCACCTCATCGAGGCGATGGGGCGCATCATGCCCGAGGTCTCGCTGCAGACGAGCGAGTGGGTCCTCAAGGACCTCGCGAAGCGCGGTGCCAACGTCCACCTCGACACGCAGCTCACCAGCGCGGTCGACGGCAATGTCGAGCTGTCCACGGGCGAGGTCATCCCCACCGACCTGATCGTCTGGACCGCCGGTGTCATGGCGAACCCGACGGTGGTGCGCGGTGGCGACCTCCCGGTCGAAGAGCGCGGCCGCATCCAGACCCGTGCAGACCTCCGGGTCGGCACCCCCGAGGCCTTCGTTCCCGGGGCCTGGGCTGCCGGCGATGTCTCTGCCGTCCCCGACCTGTCGGGTGGTGGCGTCGGCGGCTTCTGCGTGCCGAACGCCCAGCACGCCGTCCGTCAGGCGAAGCTCCTCGCGAAGAACCTCGTCGCCGTGCTGCGCGGTGAGGATCCGAAGGAGTACTTCCACAAGAACCTCGGCGCCGTCGCCGGCCTCGGCCTCTACAACGGTGTCTTCCAGTCCGGCAAGATCGCCCTCAAGGGCTTCGTCGCCTGGGTCGCGCACCGCGGATACCACGGTCTCGCGATGCCGACGTGGGAGCGCAAGTTCCGCGTGATCTGGGGCTGGTGGAACAACCTGTGGCTCGGCCGCGACCTGGTGAACCTCGAGACGGTGCAGAACCCGCGCTACGTCTTCGAGGAGTTCGCCGCACGCCCGCGTCCGGCCGCCGACGCACCGGTTCCCGCCACCACGGCCCCGGCCGCGCAGGCGACCGCCGCCGATAAGGCCGCAGACGAGAAGCCCGCCGGCAAGAAGACCGCCGCCAAGAAGCCGGCTGCGAAGAAGACCGCCGAGACGGCTGCCGTCAAGTAGTCCTCTTCTCGAACGCCCCGATTCCTCCGGAGTCGGGGCGTTCGTCGTCTCGGGCCGTGGGCGCGCCGTGCACCCGGTTCACAGGCATGCTTGCTACCGTCGGCAGAGCAAGGGGAGTATTCCCGTCTGCGGTGGTGTCGTCATTACGGATACGAGGTCGTGTCCCGGCCCACCGGCCCGTGAGGGTGGAAGAGACCTGGCGTCCGTATCCGCGGACGGCCAAGGACCCCTCACCGCATCGCTGTCGAGACCCGTGGTCGTTCACACCACGAAGGAATCGTCATCATGGGAAAACTCAACCGACTGCTCGGGATGGCCGCTCGTGCCCTCGATCTCGACGAGAGCGGATCCCGCACGGATCGCAACGGCTCACGAGGGATGACGCCTCCCGCGTCGCGTCCCACATCCCAAGACCCGTATTCCCCGCCTGCCGCCGGTGCCGTTCGTCCGTCCGAACCGGTGTCAGATGCCGACCGGGCTGCGATCGCCCGCTATGACTACCTGCTCGAGACCGCCGATCCGCACCGCGTCGAGCAGATCCACCGCGACGCGTTCGAGCGACTGACTCCCACCCAGCGCGCCCAGGTGCAGGACCGGATGAACACGGAACTCGCCCCCGGTGAGCGTCCGGGATCGTCGTCGCCCGAGGACCTCGCCCGCGCGGCCGGGCGCTCCGAGGCCGCGCACCCGGGCCGGATGCGCGGCATCCTTTCGCGGGTACGCGGGTTCGGCGCCGCCGGTGCCGTCGGGGGAGCCGCTGTCGGGGCACTGGGCATCGTCGCGGTCGGCGCCGTCGGCAGTGCGGTCGCTGCTCCTCTTCTCGAGCAGGCGGCCGGCCTCGGCGTCGACTTCGATGCGCTCGCGCAGGGCGTGGACATCGAAGCGATCGCGAACGGACTCGGCGGCGAGGAGCTGGCGGGAGCCGCGGAGGGCATCCTCGGGTCGGCCGGTGAGACCGTGTCAGGTCTCGGCGACGCGGCGGGCGACTGGGGGCAGCGACTCGGTGACCTCGGCATCCCCGGAATCGGCGATCTGTTCGGCCGATGAGCAGCGCGAGCATGGCGCCCGCCGAGTCGGCGTCGGATCACGGATTCTCCGGCCTCACCGGGTTCGCCGCCGATGTCCTCACGCAGCTCGGCGACATCGGCGTCGGTGTGCTGGTGTTCCTCGAGGTGCTCATCCCTCCCATTCCGAGCGAGGTGATCCTGCCGTTCGCGGGGTACCTGAGTCAGAGCGGCGACCTCACCTTCGGATGGTTGATCGTGTGGAGCACCTTCGCCTCATGGGTCGGGGCGCTTCTGCTCTACTGGCTCGGCGCGGCCATCGGCATCGAACGCGCAGTGCGGCTTCTCGCGGCCACGAAACTGGTCAGCCGCGGCGACCTGGACCGCGGGGTGGCCTGGTTCCGGCGCAGCGGAGGGTGGACGGTGCTCGTCGGTCGGATGGTCCCCGGCGTCCGCAGCCTGATCTCCATCCCCGCAGGCGCCACGCGGATGAAACTCGTGCGATTCAGCGTCTACACCATCCTGGGCAGCGGCCTGTGGAACACACTGCTGATCGGCGTCGGTGCGCTGCTCGGAACCCAGCATGAGCAGCTCGAGCACGTGCTCGGCTACCTCGACTACGCCGTGTACTCCGCGTTGGCGATCGCCGTCGGCGTGCTGGTCGTCCGTCGCATCCGTGAGGCCCGTGGGCCGGCTGCCACGAACCGACGGCGAGGCGGCGCCGTTGATCGGCTCTCGGATGGCTGAGGAGATCACGATGTGCCCCCGCTGGGACTCGAACCCAGACTGAAGCGATTTTAAGTCGCCTGCCTCTGCCATTGGGCTACGGGGGCTCCATGCCGTGACTGGCTCAGAGTACACGGGTATATCGACGGAGCAGGTTCCGCCTCCGGCACGGACGGGGCGAAGGGAGACGGGCGCCCCAATCGCCCGTCTCCCTGTGATGCTGCCGCGACAGCATCGCTACCCCCCGGCGACCGGCCGGACGCGGCCGGTGAGTCCACCACGAATGACGGCCTCAGTGAGAGAGACGGCGACGGACGAGGTTCATTACGATCCGCGTGGCTAAAGTACTGGGATTTCAGACGATGGCCGCGCGGCCGCCCTGCGACTCGATCTCAGAAAACGTGAATCCGAGTCCGTTGTGGTCATAAGGTGGGGGAGTGCTCGACCTCACCGCCGATCTGAGCCCCGATCAGGGACGAAACGCAGTCTCCCCCGAGTGGCACGACCCGTCACGCTACTGGCCGCGCTTGTCTGCGGCAACGGGCCACCTCGCTGCTCCCGTGGCGGTGATCGATCGAGAAGCGCTGCGGCACAACGCGCTCGACATGCTCGTCCGCGCGGGGGGACTGCCGATACGCGTCGCGTCCAAGTCGGTGCGCGTCCGCTCGGTGCTCGACGCCGTGTTGCAGCTTCCCGGATATCGAGGGATCCTCGCCTTCACCCTGGCCGAAGCGCTCTGGCTCGCAGAGACCCACGACGACATCGTCATCGGCTACCCGACGGTCGACCGCGCGGGGCTCTTGCAGCTCTTCGAGTCGGACGAGGCGGCGCGTCGGATCACGCTGATGGTCGACGACCCGGCGCACCTCGACATCATCGACAGTGTCGCGCCTGCCGGTGCTCGCCCCGACATCCGCGTCGCGATCGACGCCGACGCCTCGCTGCGTTCGGCAGCGCTCGGTCATATCGGAGTGCGGAGGTCGGCTCTGTTCACCCCGGGCGAGGTCGCGTCCTTCGCTCGGACGATCGTCCGACGCCCCGGGTTCACGCTCGTCGGGCTGCAGATGTACGAGGCCCAGATCGCCGGCCAGGGCGACAATGCCGGACCGGATGCGCCGGTGATCCGTCTCATGCAGGCGCGCTCCCGGTCAGAGCTGCGCGATCGTCGGGCCGCGATCGTCGGCGCGCTCTCGCAGATCGCACCTCTCGAGTTCCTCAACGGCGGCGGCACCGGCTCCCTCGAGTTCACCGGCAGCGACGAGTCGTTGACCGAGGCGAGTGCGGGCAGCGGGCTGCTCGGCGGACATCTCTTCGACGGATACCGGTCGTTCCGTCCGGCGCCGGCGTCGGCGTTCGCGTTCGATGTGGTGCGGCGGCCGGCCGCCGACATCGCCACCGTGCTCGGTGGAGGATGGATCGCCTCGGGGCCCGCCGTGGCATCGCGCCAGCCGGAGCCCGTCTGGCCGAGGGGATTGCGCACGCTGCCGCGCGAGGCCGCGGGCGAGGTGCAGACACCGCTGCAGGGAACTGAGGCCGCGCGCCTCGGAGTGGGCGACCGCGTCTGGTTCCGTCATGCCAAGAGCGGGGAGCCTGCCGAGCGCATCGACAGCTATCAGCTCGTCTCCGGCGATGAGATCATCGACGAGCTTCCCACCTATCGCGGCGAGGGAAAGGCCTTCCTGTGACTCGGATCGGTGGAACCTGGCAGAACTGGGGCCGGTCGGCGCAGGTGAAGCCGCTCCGCGTCGAGCGCCCGCGCACCCCGGAAGGAGTGCAGCGCGCCGTTCGGGCGGCTGTTGGTCAGGGGCTCACGGTGAAGGCGGTCGGAGCGGGCCACAGCTTCACCGGCATCGCCGTCGCACCGGGCGTGCTCCTCGAACTGGATGACATGCAGGGACTCGTGTCCGCCGACGCGGCCACCGGACGAGCGACCCTGCTCGCGGGAACGCGACTGCACCGCATCCCCGCGCTCCTGGCACCGTTCGGCCTCGCCATGGAGAACCTCGGCGACATCGACCGGCAGTCCATCTCCGGTGCGATCTCGACGGGAACGCACGGGACAGGGTCCGGCTTCGGGGGACTCGCCACGCAGGTCGTCGCGGCGACCGTGGTCACGTCGTCGGGGGATTTCCTTCGAGTGGACGACGAGCAGAATGCTGAATTGCTTCCGGCGATCGCGCTGGGACTCGGCGCACTCGGCATCCTGGTCGACGTCACGCTGCAGTGCGTGCCGCGCTTCGTGATGGAGGCGGTCGACGAACCCGCGCCTCTCGAAGACGTGCTCGAGAGTCTGCCTCGTCGGGTCGACGAATCGGATCACTTCGAGTTCTACTGGTTTCCGCACACGGAGATCGCTCTGACGAAGAGGCAGACGAGAGTGCCGGAGTCGACGAGGCGGCAGCCTCTTCCTGTCATGGGGCGGTGGATCGACGAGACGCTGCTTTCCAACGGCGTGTACCGGGCGGTGTGCGCCGCCGGTCAGGTGGCACCGGCGATCACTCCGCCGTTCAACCGACTCGCGGTGAAGCTCACGGGCGACCGGCGGTACACCGAGCTGTCGCATCGTGTGCTGACGCAGAGTCGCACGGTGAGGTTCCGCGAGATGGAGTACGCGCTGCCGGTCGAGAACGTCGTGCCGGCTTTCGTCGCGGTGCGCGAGCTCATCGAACGACGCGGGTGGCGCATAGAGTTCCCGATCGAGGTGCGCTTCGCGGCGGCGGACGACAGGTGGCTGTCGACGGCGTACGGCAGAGCGAGCGGGTACATCGCGGTCCACCGCTACTGGCGCGCCGACCCCACTGCCTACTTCGAGGCCGTCGAGCAGATCATGCTCGAACACGGGGGACGCCCGCACTGGGGCAAGCTGCACACGCTGACAGCCGAGCAGCTGCGGGAGCGCTATCCCCGATTCGACGACTTCGCCGCGGTGCGAGACCGGCTGGACCCCGACCGTCGGTTCGCCAACCGGTACCTGGACCGCGTTCTCGGAGCATGAGACGGCCGCCGCCGACCGCCCCGCACCCAGTCGACGCGCAGGCTGCGCCGATAGGATGAGACAAACACGAGGAAGGGTGGGCCTCTGATGGAATGGCTCGTGCCGGTACTGATCGTCGTCGGTGTGATTCTGCTCATCGGAATCTACCTCTGGGCGACCTACAACTCGCTGGTGCAGCTCAACGTCCGCGTCGACGAGGCCTGGAGCGGCATCACGGTGCAGCTCAAACGGAGGGCGGATCTGATACCCAACCTCATCGAGACGGTGAAGGGCTACGCCTCGCACGAGAAGGCGGTGTTCGAGAACGTCACGCGTGCGCGAGCCGAGACGCTGTCTGCCGGCAGCCCCGGCGAGGCGGGCATCGCAGAAGGCCACCTCCAGCAGGCGCTGCGCAGCCTGTTCGCCGTCGCCGAGGCGTATCCGCAACTGCAGGCGAGCCAGAACTTCCTCCAGGTGCAGCAGTCGCTCGTCGACACCGAGGACAAGATCCAGGCCGCGCGCCGCTTCTACAACGGCGGGGTGCGCGAACTGAACACCAAGATCAAGGTCTTCCCGAACAACCTCTTCGCCAAGGGACTCGGATTCACCGAGCGCGAGTTCTTCGAGGTCGCCGACAGCGGTGCGATCTCCGAGCCCCCACGCGTGCAGTTCTGATCTGCCAGAAGGCCCGATGCGCACTCGCGTATCGGGCCTTCTGCATGTCAGTCGCCGCCGTGGGGGAGCCGATCGCCGGCCCGAGCGCCGCTCACCAGATGTCGAGCTCGACCTCGCTCCCATCGACGGTCACGTCGCCGCGAAGCGTCCAGGAGACGGTGCGATAGGTCTCGGTCCGCGGAGCCCCGTCCTGCCCGGTGCCGGAGACCGTCGCGACGAGGATGCCGTCGTCGGCGACGAATCCGCCGTCCGCCAACACGAGCACGGGCAGTCGCTCGATACGGAAGCGGACCTCGTCGACCGCGGCGAACTCCGTGCCCCACGGGATCCTGATCCCGCATCTATCGGGCACCGCGTCACCGTCGACGTCCTGCGAGGTGCAGTCCTCGAGGTGGTCGTCCAGTTCCCTCTGCGCGACCGCCTGCACATCGGTGTCGGGAGTCGGTGCACTGCTCGTCGTCGTCGTCGTCGTCGGACCGGCTTCGGGAGAGACGTCGCTCGACGACTGCCACAGCCAGAGCGCCGCTCCCGCGATCACGAGAGCGGCAGCGGCGCCGCCGATCGCCCATGCGAGGCGGCGGTTCACGACGGCACCTCCCTCGCGTGAACATGGCGACGCACCGACACGTCGGGGCGAGCCGAGAGCGCGGCGTGAAGCGCCTCAGCGGCTGTGCCCCATCGCGAGACCGAGAGATGCTCGAGGCCCTGCCATTCCGTCGCGAGCGCCAGCTCTGCGGCGATCCGCTCGGCGTCGGCGTCTGGCCTGGCCTGAGGCTCCCACCAGGCCGATTGCACCTGCAGCGTGGACGCTGCGCGGTCGGCCTTCAGATCGACGCGAGCCACGACCCGGTCGCCGACGAGCACGGGCAGTGAGTAATAGCCGTATCGCCTCTTGTCGGCGGGGACGTAGATCTCGATCCGGTAGTCGAGCTCGAAGGCACGCAGCGCCCTGTCGCGGAACCAGACGACAGGATCGAAGGGCGTCAACAGCGCGGCCGCGTCGATCCGACGTGGGAGCACGGCATCCCGATGTCGCCAGCTCGGGAGCGGGCGGCCGCCGCGATCCCAGCCCCGCACGGACACCGGGAGCAGCTCACCCGCGTCGACCAGATCGGCGATCGACTGCGAGACGGCCGCGCGATCGCGGATGCGGTGGTAATCGGCGAGATCCGACTGCGTCGCGACTCCCGACGATCGCGCGGCTCGACGCGTGAGCTCGCGGATCGCATCGTCTCGCGACACGTGGCGCGACAGGATGGCGTCGGGGATCACCTGCTCGGCCAGGGCGTAGCTGCGCTCGAAGCCCTTCCGGCCGCTGATCGCGACATCGCCGGTGCGCCACAGGTGCTCGAGCGCGAGTTTGACGTCATCCCAGTCCCACCAGGTTCCTCGTTCGCGGGGCGCGTCGTCTCGGAGATCCGCGGGTCGCAGCGGGCCCCGTGCGCGGAGCTCGTCCTGCACCCAGCGCAGCGTCCGGGTGTTCGTGCTCATCCAGGAATCAGGCGCCGCCCATCTGGCGCGGAAGTCCTCCATCCGGAATCGCCAGAGCGGCCAGTCCTCCAGCGGGATGAACGTCGCCTCGTGAGCCATGTACTCGACGTAGTGCGTGGTGCGGGAGTGGAAGACGCGTTCGAACAGTGCCGGATCGTAGGCGCCCAGGCGCGAGAACAGCGGCATGTAGTGCGATCTCGCGAAGACGTTGACCGAGTCGATCTGCAGGACGCCCAGCCGATCCATGACCCGGTGGATGTGCCGGGCGGACACCGACGCGGGGCGCGCACGGGAGAACCCCTGTGCGGCCAGCGCGATGCGACGCGCCTGGGCGGGGCTGAGGGTCTCGGTCACCACGTCAGGGTATCGCCGAGCGCCGACATCCACGCCTCGCGCGTCAGGACGGGCTGCGCCTGCGCCGTAGACTTGGGCGATGAGCGAAGAGCAGCGTCCACGGCTGAGAGATCTCTTCCGTCCGCGCCCGGTGTCGCCGGATCGCACGGTGACCACCGAGGCCGACGAAGCCGTCCCCCGAGGACTGCGTGTCACGGCGGCGTATTCCTGGCGCATCCTGCTGATCGCCGCGGTTGTCGCCGGATTCATCTGGCTCGTGATCGAGTTGAAGCTGCTCGTGATTCCGCTCATGGTCGGCATCCTCATCACGGCCCTGCTGTGGCCGGCATTCCAATGGATGCTGCGACACAGGTTCCCGCGATGGCTGGCAGTGGCGCTCTCGATCATCGGCACGCTCGCGATCGTCTCCCTGCTCATGTGGCTGGTCATCTGGCAGGTCCGCGCCCAGCTGCCCGATGTGCAGGAGCGCAGTTCTCAGGCGATCGAGGAGTTCCGGCAGTTCCTGCTCCACGGGCCGCTGCACCTGAGCGAGACGCAGATCCAGGGCTATATCGATCAGGGTCTCGGAATCATCAACGAGCAGACGCAGACGCTCCTCAACGGGGCCCTCGCGGTCGGCACGACCGCTGCGCATGTGGTCACCGGAGCGGTGCTCTCACTGTTCATCCTGATCTGCCTGCTCGCCGACGGTCGGGGAATCTGGCGCTGGACGCTGCGTCTGTTCCCGCGCGCAGCACGTCCGGCCGCCGACGCGGCCGCCAGCAACGGCTTCGCCACGATCGTCAACTACGCGCGCACGCAGCTGCTGGTGGCGGCCATCGACGCGGTCGGCATCGGCGTCGGCGCCGCGCTGCTCGGTGTGCCGCTGGCGATCCCGGTCGCCGTGCTGGTCTTCCTCGGCTCGTTCATCCCGATCGTCGGTGCGGTCGTGACCGGCGCGATCGCGGTTCTGCTCGCCCTGGTCTACAACGGGCCGTGGATCGCGCTCGCGATGCTGGCCGTCGTGCTCGGTGTGCAGCAGCTCGAGGGCCACATCCTGCAGCCCATCCTGATGGGCTCCGCGGTGAAGGTGCATCCGCTCGCCGTCGTGCTCGTCGTCGCCGGCGGCTCGATGGTCGGCGGCATCCCCGGAGCCCTGTTCGCGGTGCCTCTGGCGGCGTTCGTCAACGTCGCGGCGGTCACCGTCAGCACGGGCTCGTGGAGAACGGGCGACGTGCCGAACGCAGACCTGATCTGGAGCACAGTTCCGCGCGAGCGGAGACGGAGGAATCGATGAGCGCAGTCCCCAGCCTGGACGAGTTCGAGAAGGCAGCTCAGAGTCTGGCTGAGGTGATCACGCGAACGCCGACACTGCCCTCGCGCGCCCTCTCTGATGAGCTGGGCGTCCCCGTGGTGCTGAAGATGGAGAACCTGCAGCGCACGGGATCCTTCAAGATCAGGGGATCCGCCTATCGGCTCTCGCAGCTCAGCGCCGAAGAGCGCGCGCGCGGCGTGGTCGCGGCGTCCGCCGGAAACCACGCGCAGGGCGTCGCCCTCGCCGCTCAGACCCTCGGAATCCCGGCCACGATCTTCGTGCCGATCGGAATCCCGGTGCCCAAGCTGCTGGCCACGAGGAGCTACGGCGCCGAGGTGGTGCTCGAGGGGGAGACCGTCGCGACCTCGCTGCGGTTGGCCGAGGAGTTCGCCGAGCGCACGGGAGCGGTGATCATCCATCCGTTCGACCATCGCGATGTCGTCATCGGACAGGGCACACTCGGACTCGAGCTGCTCGAGGACGCTCCCGACGTCGACACCATCGTGCTGGGAATCGGCGGGGGAGGCCTCATCGCCGGGGTCGCGGCCGCGGCGAAGGCCAAGGCGGCGGAGCTGGGCAGGTCGGTCCGCATCATCGGCGTCCAGGCCGAGAACGCCGCGGCGATGCTCCCGTCGCTCGAAGCCGGACACCCGGTCGACATCGAGACCAAGCCGACGATCGCAGACGGCATCCTGGTCGCACGCCCCGGTGCCGTCCCGTTCGAGATCATCAAGGATCTCGTCGACGAGGTGGTCACCGTGACGGACGACGACCTCGCGCGCGCCATCCTCGTGCTGCTCGAGCAGTCCAAGGTGATCGCAGAGCCCGCGGGTGCCGTGGGCGTCGCCGCGATCCTCGCGGGCAAGGTGAAGCCCGGCGGCAAGACCATGGCCGTGGTCTCCGGCGGCAACATCGACCCGCTGCTGCTGCAGCGCGTCGTCTCGCACGGTCTGGCGGCGTCCGGCCGCTACCTCACCATCCGCATCCCGCTGCCCGATCGCCCGGGTCAACTGGCTCGCGTGTCCGAGCTGATCGCCGAGGCCGGGGCCAACGTGATCGAAGCCATGCACACACGTCACGGGCATGGGCTGCAGATCAGCGAGGTCTTCCTCGAGCTGAGCGTCGAGACGCGGGGCGCTGAGCATTCCGAGCACACCCTCGACACCCTCCGCCGAGCCGGCTTCCAGCCGATGATCGTTCCGGACTGACCCGGGGAGCACGCACGAAGGCCCCGTCCATGCGGACGGGGCCTTCGTGCTGCGGCGGGAGCGCGCAGGGGACGGTTGCGGGTCAGCCGGTGTACGTCTCGACGTTCACGATCTCGACCGAGATCGCCCGGCCGTTCGGAGCCTCGTACGAGGACTTCTCCCCGACCTTGAGCCCGAGGATCGCCTGCCCGAGCGGGCTGGCCTCGCTGTAGACGTCGAGGTCGCTGCCCACGGCGATCTCACGGCTGCCGAGGAGGAAGACCTCTTCGCCGCCGGCGACCACCGCGGTCACCACCGTGCCGGGTTCCACGATGCCGCGGCTCGCGGGCGCCTCGCCGACCTTCGCGGTCTTGAGGAGGTTCTCGAGAGTGCGGATCCGCGCCTCCTGCTTGCCCTGCTCGTCCTTGGCGGCGTGGTATCCGCCGTTCTCCTTGAGGTCGCCCTCTTCGCGAGCCGCTTCGATGCGCTTGGCGATCTCATCACGACCGGTGGTGGAGAGGTGCTCGAGCTCGGCGACGAGCCGGTCATACGCTTCCTGCGTGAGGAAGGGAACCTGAGCGTCAGTAGACATGACGAAGCTCCTTCGTTAGTAACCCGGCGACGTTCCGCGGGGGATATGCCAAGACGCCCCGGCACGGTGCCAGGGCGTCATCTGTCTGGCTCGAGTCTAGGCGACCCAGCAGCTGTTCACCAAACCTGTCGTCGCGTCGGAGACGGTCGGAACCGTCGCCGAGACCGCCTGCGAATGGGTGTCTCCGGCGGGGATCTCGACGACCTTCCAGCCGACGACTCCGAACTCCTCGTCCAGCGCCTCGACGATGCAGGCCACGTCCTTGCCCTGCACGCCGGTGACCTGGAAGCGCACCGTGACGCTGTGCTCATCGACCAGATCGAAGCCGAGATCGTCGGAGTCGACCGCATTCATCTGCTCCGTGACGATCATCCAGCCGAATGCGCCGACGAGAAGTGCGGCGATGGCGATGATGACGATCCACGGTCCGCGTCGGGTGCGGGTGCGGCCATAGCGGTCGTCGAGCTGTTGTGCGGTCGTCACGGGGTGGGTCTTCCGGTCGTTAGGCTGGTAACTCCAGGTTATGCGACCTGCGCAGGAAAGGCAGACTCCATGCTCGCTCTGACCGAGACCCCGATGCCGACGCCCTCGATGACGGTGGCACCGGAGCTGGTCACGCCCGGATTCGTCGGCTTCGCCGCCGTCGTGATCATCCTGATCGCAGTGATCCTGCTGATCCTCGACATGAACCGTCGGATCCGTCGCGTCCGCTACCGCGAGGAGGTCCGGGAGGAGCTCGACGCCGAAGAGGCCGCGCGTGCGGCGGACGAGGCGACCGAGACGGATGCCGACCTTCCGATCGTCCGCGAGGGCGACGACGATCCCGACAAGCGCTGACCGAGGGTTCGGCGGTCAGGCCCCGAGCGACGGGGACAGCGGCGCGAGCGCGATGAGCAGACACGCGACCCAGTGGCACAGGAACGCGAGCACCGTGCACACGTGGAAGATCTCGTGGAACCCGAAATGGCCGGGCCACGGGTTCGGCTTCTTGAGCGCGTAGACGACCGCCCCGGCCGTGTACAGCAGCCCGCCGACGATCACCAGCACCATCATCGTGGCGTTCGCGACGAACAGGTCGGCGAGATACATCACGGCGGCCCAGCCCAGGAGCAGGTAGAGCGCGACGTAGAGCCACCGCGGAGCGTTGATCCAGAACACCCGGAAGAGGATGCCGAGCAGCGCGCCGCTCCACACGAACACGAGCAGCAGCGCGCCCTTCTGCGGCGGCAGCGCGAGCACGGCGAGGGGCGTGTACGTGCCGGCGATCAGCAGCAGGATGTTCGCGTGGTCGATCCGCTTGAGGATCACCTTGACCTTCGGGCTCCAGTCGATCCGGTGATAGAGAGCGGAGTTGCCGAAGAGGAGCAGGGAGGTGGCCATGAACACGGCGGCGGCCCACTTGGCGGCGCCTCCCTGGGCGACGGCGATGAGCACCACCCCGGCGACGATCGCGACGGGGAACGTGGCCGCGTGGATCCATCCGCGCCACGTCGGCTTGATCTCCACGGCGGCGTCGTGCGCCGCCTCCTCCAGGAGGGGCAGCTGGGGGACGTCAGGTACCGAGGAGTCGGGAGTGCTCACGTCCTCACTCTATGCGGGCGCCCATGCAGGTGAGGGTACATATCCTGAGCGTCGACCTGGGTCTGCCGACCGCCGACACGATAGCGTAGGGAGGTGATGACACGCGATGGTCAGGGGCGGGGGCCGCTGTACCGCCTCTACACCAGCCGGCTGCGCCGCCATCTCGATCCGGCCTCGGTGCCCCATCACGTCGCCATGATGATCGACGGCAACCGGCGGTGGGCCAGGCAGCTCGGTTACGAGACGCCGGCGGAGGGCCACCGGGCGGGTGCCGCGAAGATGCGCGAGTTCCTCGGCTGGTGCGATGAACTCGGCGTCCGGGTCGTGTCGCTGTATCTCCTGTCGAGCGACAACCTGCGCAAGCGCGACTCCGCCGAGCTCGCGGACCTGATCGAGATCATCGCAGAGCTCGCCGAGGCGTTGTCGCGCGAGGGCAACTGGCGTGTGAAGCACGTCGGCCGCTCGGACATCCTCCCCGCAGAGCTCGCGAAGGTGCTCCAGGATGCACAGGAGCGCACGCGCGACCACACCGGTCTGCACGTCAACCTCGCGGTCGGCTATGGCGGACGCAATGAGATCGTCGATGCGGTGCGCAGCATCGTGACGGCGCATCAGGCGTCTGGCGGCACGATCGAGGACCTCGCCGCACACCTCACGCCCGAGATGATCGGTGAGCACCTCTACACCGGCGGCCAGCCGGATCCCGACCTCGTGATCCGCACCAGCGGAGAGCAGCGACTGAGCGACTTCCTGCTCTGGCAGAGCGCCCACAGCGAGTTCTACTTCGTGGAGGCGCTCGGACCCGACCTGCGTCAGGTCGACTTCCTCCGCGCGATCCGAGACTTCGCCGACCGCGACCGGCGCTTCGGCCGCTGACGAGATCTCCCGTTCACGAAGACGTAACGAAATGCTGGCGTGTCGAATCGCGCGGATGTCGGCGGCTGGCCGTACGTTCTAGGCATCGGGCAAGGCGCCCGTCGGGTCGGCCTCAGGATGACGACTCGTGACCCCCTGGTCGACTCGTTCGAACAAACCGGGATTCCCCGGGTCGGGAGTGGGTCGTGACCTCACGTACAGCGCAGCAGTCCACCAGCACCGCGCAGCAGTCCACCCGTAAGACGACGACGCGAGCGGGTTCGGACGGTCCTGATCAGGATCTCCGGACCTATGTGCTCGACACGTCGGTCCTGCTGAGCGATCCGCAGGCGTTCTTCCGGTTCGCCGAGCACTCGGTCGTCCTCCCGGTGGTGGTCATCACCGAACTCGAAGGCAAGCGGCACGACCCCGAGATCGGATACTTCGCCCGTCAGGCGCTGCGTCACCTCGACGACCTGCGCGTCGAGCACGGACGCCTGGACTTCCCGGTGGAGGTCGGCGAGGGCGGCACGCTCCGCGTCGAGCTGGCCAACACGGACTCCTCGGTGCTCCCGGCGGGGATCCGGCTGAGCGACAACGACACCCGCATCCTCTCGGTCGCCATGAACCTCGCGCAGGACGGCCAGGACGTCACCATCGTCTCGAAGGACCTGCCGATGCGGGTCAAGGCGGCCTCGCTCGGTCTTCGCGCCGAGGAATACCTCGCCGAGCAGGCCGTCGACTCGGGGTGGACCGGCATCACCACGCTCGACCTCTCGGGTGACGAGATCAGCGACCTGTACGAGAGCGAGGTGGGCATCAGCGAAGAGGCACGCGGCCTGCCGGTGAACACGGGGCTCATCATCCACTCCGAGCGCGGCTCCGCGCTCGGCAGGGTCACGGGAGACGGCGAGTACAAGCTCGTGCGCGGCGACCGGGACATCTTCGGCATGCACGGCCGGTCCGCCGAACAGCGGATCGCGATCGACCTGCTCACCGACCCCGACGTGGGCATCGTCTCGCTCGGCGGCCGGGCGGGCACCGGAAAGTCCGCTCTCGCGCTGTGCGCCGGTCTCGAGGCGGTTCTCGAACGTCAGCAGCAGAAGAAGATCATCGTCTTCCGTCCGCTGTTCGCCGTCGGCGGTCAGGAGCTCGGCTACCTGCCCGGCGACCAGGGCGAGAAGATGGGTCCGTGGGGACAGGCGGTGTTCGACACTCTCGGGTCGGTCGTCTCGGGCAATGTCATGGAGGAGGTCGTCGAACGGGGCATCCTCGAGGTGCTCCCGCTCACGCACATCCGCGGTCGGTCTCTGCACGACGCCTTCGTGATCGTCGACGAGGCGCAGTCGCTCGAGCGCAACGTGCTGCTCACGGTCCTCAGCCGCATGGGGCAGAACTCCCGGGTCATCCTGACGCACGACGTCGGCCAGCGCGACAACCTCCGCGTCGGCCGCCACGACGGCATCGCCAGCGTGATCGAGACGCTCAAGGGGCACGACCTGTTCGCGCACGTGACGCTGATGCGCTCCGAGCGCTCGGCGATCGCCGCCCTGGTGACAGAGCTCCTCGAGGGAGGCGAGCTCAGCTGATCTGACCGGTCTGACAGCGGATGCCGTGGATTCACGGCATCCGCTGTCGCATGTTCCGGGATGCGCGTCGGCGATTCGCTTTCGGTCGGCGTCGCCGTCGGATTACGCTCGTGGCACTGAACGCAGACGATGGAGTGATGCGCCATGAGTGACACAACGAAGACTGTCGAAGACCACTCGCTTCCCCCGGTGGCGGTCGATGAGAAGCCGCGGTGGACACCGCTGAAGATCGTGCTCTGGGTGGCGATCGCCCTGCTGGGCGGCATCGCGTGGACGATGCTCGCCATCGTCAGGGGAGAGACGGTGAACGCGATCTGGTTCGTGTTCGCGGCCGTGTGCACCTACCTGGTGTTCTACCGCTTCTACTCGAAGTTCATCGAGCGGAACCTCGTCAAGCCGAACGACCGGCGAGCGACTCCCGCCGAGTACAAGGCCGACGGCAAGGACTACGTCGCGACCGACCGCCGAGTGCTGTTCGGTCACCACTTCGCCGCGATCGCCGGCGCCGGACCCCTCGTGGGACCCGTGCTCGCCGCGCAGATGGGATATCTGCCGGGGACCATCTGGATCATCGTCGGCGTCGTGCTGGCGGGAGCCGTGCAGGACTACCTCGTGATGTTCTTCTCGATGCGCCGGGGCGGGCGGTCGCTCGGCCAGATGGCCCGCGACGAGCTCGGTCGGTTCGGGGGCACGGCGGCCATCATCGCCACGCTCCTCATCATGATCATCATCACGGCGATCCTCGCCCTCGTGGTCGTGAACGCCCTCGGCGAGAGTCCCTGGGGCGTGTTCTCCGTCGCGATGACGATCCCGATCGCCCTGTTCATGGGTGCGTACCTCCGATGGATCCGCCCCGGCAAGATCACCGAGGTGTCGCTGATCGGCTTCGTGCTGCTCATGGCGGCGATCATCGGCGGCGGGATGGTCGCCGAGACCGACTGGGGCCAGGCGATCTTCACCCTCGACCGGACGACGATCGCATGGGGCATCATCATCTACGGCTTCATCGCCGCGGTGCTGCCGGTGTGGATGCTGCTCGCTCCGCGCGACTATCTCTCGACCTTCATGAAGATCGGCGTGATCGTGGCACTCGCCGTCGCCATCCTCTTCGTGCGACCCGAGATCACCGTCCCGGCCTTCAGCGAGTTCGCCGCGGGCGAGACAGGGCCGGTCTGGGCCGGATCCCTCTTCCCCTTCCTCTTCGTGACGATCGCCTGCGGCGCGCTGAGCGGTTTCCATGCGCTCATCGCGTCGGGCACCACGCCGAAGATGATCGAGAAGGAGAAGCAGACTCGTTTCATCGGCTACGGCGGCATGCTCATGGAGTCGTTCGTGGCCATCATGGCGCTCGTCGCCGCGATCTCGATCGACCGCGGACTGTACTTCGCGATGAACTCCTCGCCGGCCGCGACCCTCGGTACCGTCGAGGGGGCGGTGCAGTTCGTCAACAGCCTCGGTCTCACCGGGGTGAATCTCACGCCGGAGATGCTCACGAGCACGGCCGAGGCGGTGGGAGAGGAGTCGATCGTCTCCCGCACTGGCGGCGCTCCGACTCTGGCCCTGGGCCTCGCGCACATCATGCAGCAGTGGATCGGCGGCACCGGGATGATGGCGTTCTGGTACCACTTCGCGATCATGTTCGAGGCGCTGTTCATCCTGACCGCCGTGGACGCGGGCACCCGTGTCGCTCGCTTCATGCTGCAGGACTCGGTGGGCAACGTCATCCCGCGCTTCAAGGACACATCGTGGAGGGTCGGTGCATGGATCTGCACGGCGGTGATGGTCGCGGGCTGGGGTGCCGTGCTCATCATGGGGGTCACCGACCCGCTCGGCGGCATCAACACCCTGTTCCCGCTGTTCGGCATCGCCAATCAGCTGCTGGCGGCCATCGCGCTCGCCGTGGTGCTCACCATCGTCGCCCGTCGCCGCACCTTCACGGTCCTCTGGGTGGTCGCGCTGCCGTTGGCCTTCGTCACGGTCGTGACCGTGACGGCGTCGCTGCAGAAGATCTTCTCGACCGTGCCGCAGGTCGGCTACTTCGCCAACCACATCGCCTTCCGCGACGCGCTCGCGGCGGGGGAGACCTCGTTCGGCACGGCGACCAGTGTCGCAGCGATGGAGGCGGTCGTGCGCAACACGATGATCCAGGGAATCCTGTCGGTGACCTTCCTGGTGCTGTCGGTGATCGTCATCACGATCTCGATCGTCAAGGTCGTTCAGGCCCTGCGCCCCGGGCCCGTCATCGATCACGAGGACCCCGAGGTTCCGTCGCGTCGTTTCGCTCCCGCAGGGCTCATCGCCTCACCGGAGGAGCGTGCCGTCGAGAAGGAGTGGAACGCGCTGCCCGCGTCCGCTCAGCCGACGAGGGGGCACTGATGACGGTCGCCGTCGCCGACGCGGCGCGCCGCGTCTGGCATGCCGTCGCCTGGTACATGAACGGGGTGACGGGGCAGTCGCGGTATGAGGCCTACGTGGAGCACGAGCGAGAGCGCCATCCCGACCGCGAGCCGCTGCGCGAACGGGAGTTCTGGCGGGCGCACTACGCCCAGCAGGATGCCGATCCGGGAGCCCGCTGCTGCTGAGCGAGCCGGATACGACGGATGCCGCAGGGAACGAGCCCCTGCGGCATCCGCTGTATCAGCGTCGGAGGATCAACCCGGGTGGGTCATCGACAGCAGGTCGAGCTTCTCGTCGAGCTGCTCGAGCGTCAGGTCTCCGCGTTCGACATAACCGAGGTCGATCACGGCGTCGCGCACCGTGATGCCCTTCGCGACCGAGTGCTTGGCGATCTTCGCCGCGGCCTCGTAGCCGATGAGCTTGTTGAGCGGGGTGACGATCGACGGGCTCATGCCCGCGAAGGCCGCCGCACGGTCGAGGTTCGCCTGCAGTCCGTCGACGGTCTTGTCGGCGAGCACGCGAGACGCATTCGCCAGCAGTCGGATGGACTCGAGGACCGCGGTGCCCATCACCGGGATCGCGACGTTGAGCTCGAACGAGCCGGAGGCGCCGGCCCAGGCGACCGTCGCGTCGTTGCCGATCACTCGTGCGCACACCATGAGCACGGCCTCGGGGACGACGGGGTTGACTTTTCCGGGCATGATCGACGATCCCGGCTGGAGGTCGGGGATGTGCAGTTCACCGAGTCCGGTGTTCGGGCCCGAGCCCATCCAGCGCAGGTCGTTGTTGATCTTGGTCAGCGAGACGGCGATCGTGCGCAGGGCTCCTGACGCCTCGACGAGACCGTCGCGGTTGGCCTGAGCCTCGAAGTGGTCCTTCGCCTCGGTGATCGGCAGCTCGGTCTCTGCCGCGAGCAGCTCGATGACCTTCTGCGGGAATCCGAGGGGGGTGTTGATACCCGTGCCGGTGGCGGTACCGCCGAGCGGCACCTCCGCGACGCGGGGGAGCGCCGACTGCACGCGCTCGATGCCGAGGCGCATCTGGCGTGCGTAGCCGCCGAACTCCTGGCCCAGCGTGACG
The DNA here is from genome assembly GCF_040684875.1 of Microbacterium sp. NPDC089320. NCBI lineage: Bacteria > Bacillati > Actinomycetota > Actinomycetes > Micrococcales > Microbacteriaceae > Microbacterium > Microbacterium sp. NPDC089320. The sequence continues at coordinate 75,887 of NZ_JBFBGY010000003.1, read as the reverse complement.
GGCGTCGCGTCCATGAGGTGCGTCCGACCCGATTTCACCGCGTCCTTCCAGAGCTCGGCCTTCGCCTCGAAGGCGACGGCGAGGTGGTCGAGCGCGGGGATGAGGGTGTCGATGAGCGCCTGCGTGACGGCGATGTGCACGGAGGTCGGGAACACGTCGTTCGACGACTGCGAGGCGTTCACGTGGTCGTTGGGGTGCACGTCGGCGCCGAGGATGCGCGTCGCAAGGGTCGCGAGCACCTCGTTCATGTTCATGTTCGACGACGTGCCGGAACCCGTCTGGTAGGTGTCGACGGGGAACTCGCCGTCGTGGATGCCCGAAGCGACCTGGTCGGCGGCCTGAGCGATCGCGTCGGCGATCGCGCCGTCCAGGGTTCCCAGCTCCTTGTTCGCGAGCGCGGCGGCCTTCTTGATGCGTGCGAGAGCGGCGATCTGCGTCGACTCGAGGCCCTTGCCCGAGATCGGGAAGTTCTCGACGGCGCGCTGAGTCTGCGCGCCGTAGAGCGCGTTCACGGGAACCCGCACCTCGCCCATCGTGTCGTGCTCGATGCGGTAGCCCTGCGCGTCCGCGCCGCTGTGCTGGTCGGTCATTCCGAACCCTCCTTGGTTGCGGGGCTGTGCCCCTCGGTGTCGTTTCCGTCTGTGTCGAGTCCGACCGTGATGACGGGAATCGCGGTTCCCTCGGCCAGACGGTAGTTGGCGCCGACGATGCCCAGGCGGCCCTCGGCGACGGCGTTGGAGATCACCTCGGACGACTGCAGCAGGTCGCTGACCGTGTTGCGCAGGTGCTCCTGGCCGACGAGGTCGGCGTCGATCTCGTCGACGGTCGTGCCGCCGTTCTCGACGAGCACCTTGCGGGCAGCGGGCACGATCGGCGCGATGAGCTTCCAGATGTGCGGCGGGAGCGGCTCGGCATCGATGGCGGTCCCGTCGATGGCGGCGCGCACGGCGCCACAGGAGTCGTGGGCGAGCACGACGATGAGCGGGACGTTCAGCACGGCCACCGCGTACTCGAGGCTCGCGACGATCGACTCGCCGATCACCTGACCGGCATTGCGGACGACGAAGAGGTCACCGAGCCCGAGATCGAAGATGATCTCTGCGGCGAGCCGGGAGTCGGAGCATCCGAAGAGGGTGGCGACAGGATGCTGCGCCTCGGCCAGGTGCTTGCGTCGAGCGACGTCCTGATTCGGGTGCCGAGGGGCGTCATCGACGAATCGGCGGTTGCCCTCCTGCATCTGCTTCCAGGCGGCGGCGGGCGTGAGCGTGTCTGTCATGAGGGCTACTCCGAGAGGTCGCGGATCTGGGGAACGAGGGACTCGGCGAGCTCGGCGGTGGAGTCGGCGGTGCGTGAGCCGTAGAGCAGCACGTAGTCATCTCCCGCCTGGGTGCCGATCGCATAGGTGACGTTCTGCTTGGCGCCCGCATCGCCGAGGTCGTAGACGTCCCACTCGAGCCCGCCGATCGATGTCGTGTCGGTCGGCGCGGTGCCGTTGAGGCGCTGTGGGGCCCAGGACGCCTCTGCGTCGAACGCCTGCGCCAGCTTGATGAATCCGCGCTCATCCTCGGCCGACGGAGCCAGGGTGATGTCCCAGACCGTCGTCGCGCCACTGGTGAGCTCGGCCGTGTTCACTCGCCAGAAGTCGGCGAGGTCGGGCACGATCACCGGGCGATCCATGGTGGACTCGACGTCAGCGGCGACGCCGACCACATCGATCTTCTGTGCTGTCGCCGGTTCGCCGCGGGGAACCGCCAGCACGATCACCGTGACGATGGCCAGTGTGACGATCAGAGCGGCGACCAGGCTGCGCACCGTCTGGCTCGAGCGGTAGGCCTTGCTCGACGCGGCCTTGCGCGCGGCCGTCTCTTCGGGGGTCTCCGGGCGTCCGAGTTCGGCGACGATCGGGGCGGGCTTGCTCATGAGTCGTCTCCATCGGCAGCGCCGGCCGAGGTCGCGCGGGCAGCCTCGAGGCGACGCTTGGCGCCCAGCAGCCATTCCTCGCAGCGGGCGGCCAGAGCCTCGCCGCGCTCCCACAGGGCGAGCGACTGCTCGAGAGTCGGAGCGCCCTGTTCGAGCTCCGAGACGACCCTCACAAGTTCATCGCGAGCGGCCTCGAATGACAGCGTGTCCACAGGGGTGTCGTTCGGCGCACTCACCCCTCCATCCTACGCGGTGCCCACGACACGCTCATCCGGAGCGGGGTGCCGGTGACTCCGAGATCTCGCCTTCCGAACGGGCCGCGACGGAGCCACGGTCGACGGTGATGGTCAGGCTGCTGCCGGCGGGAGCATCGGCGGCGTCCCGAAGGATCACTCCGCCGTCGAGGTGAGCGATCGCATACCCGCGCGACAGCGTGGCGGCCGGCGAGAGCGCCCGCAGCGAGGCCCGCAGTTCGCTGGTCGCACGGGAGGCCGCATCGTGCTGACGGGTGATCGCGTCGCGCCCGCGTGAGAGCAGCAGCCACACTTCCTGAGAACGCGATTCGATGATCGGGTCGGGGGAGCGCAGCGAGGGGCGTGAGCGCAGCTGCTCGAGCTGCGCGATGTCGTGCGACAGGCGCTGCGTCAGGCGAGTCGTGGCCCGGGAGCGCAGCTGCGCGATCAGCGCCCGCTGCTCGCTGACGTCGGGCACGACGCGCTTCGCCGCATCCGTCGGAGTCGAGGCCCGCAGGTCGGCCACGTCGTCGAGCAGCGGGTGATCGTTCTCGTGGCCGATCGCGCTGACGATGGGAGTGGATGCCGCCGCCACTGCTCGGATGAGACGCTCGTCGCTGAACCCGAGGAGCGTCTGCGGATCGCCGCCGCCTCGGGCGATGACGATCACGTCGACATCGGGGTCGGCGTCCAGGCGGGCCAGCGCCGCGAGGGTCTCGGGCACGCACCGGTCGCCCTGGACCGCCGCGTAGTCCGTGCGGAAGCGCACCTGGGGCCAGCGCAGCTCCGCGTTGCGGTGCACATCCTTCTCGGCATCGGACTTCTCGCCCGTGATCAGACCGATCACATGAGGGAGGAAGGGGAGGCGCTTCTTGCGGGAGGCGTCGAACAGGCCCTCCTGGCGCAGCTGCAGGCGCAGCTTCTCGAGCTTCTCGAGCTGGTCGCCCAGGCCGACGTGCTTCATCGCCGAGACCGCGAAGCTGAAATCGCCGGCCTTCACGAAGTAGTCGGCTTTCACTGCGGCGACGACATGGTCGCCGACGGCCAGATCTCCGGGAATCCGCGGCCGCACGCTCGACCAGATGCGGATGGAGATCTGCGCGTCGGATCGGGTGTCCTTGAGTCGAGCGAAGATGTTCCCTCCGCGCACGTTCCAGGAGGTGATCTCACCCTCGACCCATACGGTGTTCCAGCGCGCCACGAAGTCGCGGATCGTGGCATTCAGACGCGCGACCGAGGTCGGTGCGTCTGCCGAGGAGTCGCGCGGGGCGACCGCATCCGCCGGCGGAGTTTCGCCGGGACGCGTCGACGCTTCGAAGACCGTCATTCGCTCAGTGCCTCTTCCCGCTCCTGCTCAGGTTCTCGACGGTAGAATTCAAGGGTGACCTCGACTGCCGTTCATCTGCCTCTGCCGCGCGTCCCCCGAGTACGTGGGGCGGCTGGGCGGCTTCAGGATAACCCGGTCGCCGGGAACAAGCGCGTTCTGCTCGCGGCTCCGCGCGGATACTGCGCCGGCGTCGACCGTGCCGTCGTCGCCGTCGAGAAGGCGCTCGAGCGCTACGGCGCACCGGTCTACGTGCGCAAGCAGATCGTGCACAACATCCACGTCGTGACCGAGCTCGAGCAGAAGGGTGCGATCTTCGTCGAGGAGGTCGACGAGGTTCCCGAGGGCGCTCATGTCGTCTTCAGCGCCCACGGCGTCTCGCCCGCCGTCGTCGAGGCGGCATCGGATCGAGGACTGCACGCGATCGACGCGACCTGCCCCCTCGTCACGAAGGTGCACCGCGAAGCCGTCCGATTCGCACGCGACGACTTCGAGATTTTGCTGATCGGCCACGAGGGGCACGAGGAGGTCGAGGGCACCGCGGGTGAGGCTCCCGAGCACGTGACCATCGTGAACTCGCCGGCCGAGGCCGACACCGTGCAGGTGAAGGACCCGTCGAAGGTCGTCTGGCTCTCGCAGACCACGCTCTCGGTCGACGAGACCATGGAGACGGTGAACCGACTGCGTGCCCGGTTCCCTGAGATGCACAATCCGCCCTCCGACGACATCTGCTACGCGACGCAGAACCGCCAGGTGGCCATCAAGAAGGTCGCGGCGAACGCCGACCTCGTGATCGTCGTCGGTTCGTCCAACTCGTCCAACTCGGTGCGCCTCGTCGAGGTGGCGCTCGAGTACGGCGCGAAGGCCGCCTACCGCGTGGACTACGCCGAAGAGGTCAAGCAGGAGTGGCTCGACGGTGTGGCCACCGTCGGCGTCACCAGCGGCGCCTCTGTGCCCGAGGTGCTCGTCCGCGAGGTCCTCGACGCGCTCGACGGAGCCGGGTACCGCGACGTCGAAGAGGTGAAGACGGCGGAGGAGGACCTCATGTTCTCGCTGCCCAAGGAGCTGCGTCAGGATGCCGCCGGTCAGCGCGACGCGCGTGCACTGGGAGGTCGTTCCTCCAGCGGGAACGCCTGACAGTGGCCGCCGCGGAGGCGGCGCCGACGCTGATCGGTTCGGTCCAGCGTGCGCTCCGCCTGGTCGACATCGTCGCCGACTCCCCGCGTCCTGTCGCGGTCAAGGCTCTCGCTCTCCGTACCGGCCTGACGCCGGGCACGACCTACAACCTCGTGCGGACGCTGGTCCACGAAGGCTACCTCGTGAGCGAGCCCGACGGCCTGGTCCTCGGGGAGAACTTCCCCGCATTCCGCATGCGGCCCGATGCCGGGGGCGTGTTTCTCGCCCATGTTCGAGCGGCGCTGCGTCAGACAGCGGATGTGGTGGGCGCCTCCGCGTACCTGTCCCGCTTTCAGGACGGTGAGGTGCGCCTCGTCGACATCGTCGACGCGGCTGCCGGCCCTCGGCTCGATCTGCGGGTCGGTCCGGACTCCAGCGCCCACGCCACAGCGCTCGGCAAGCAGATCCTCAGCGGCCTGACCCGTGAAGAGCGGGCCGACTATCTCTCGCGGCATCCGCTGGAGGAACTCACGTCTCGCACGATCCGTGACCGGCGGGCTCTGCTCGCGGAGCTCGACCACCCGCGAGGATTCGCCGTCGATCGCGAGGAGTACGCCGTCGGCACCACCTGCGTCGCCGTTCCGGTGATCGCCCCGAACGTCACAGCCTCGCTCGCCGTCTCGCTTCCCGTGGGGCATCCGTGCTTCGATCGCGGCCTCGTCGAGAAGCTGAAGCCGGTGGCGAGGCGGCTGTCGGTGCAGCTGGGGGCGGATGCTCTGGGAGGCGGGACCGCCCGTCTGGCGACGTCGGTCTGAGTCGACCGGAATGTCAGATCCGACGCGACTTCACTATCTGAAGAACTGCCTCTGGTGCTCGGGCACGCGCTTTCCTAACATGTGAGATGTAGTCGTCTGTGCAATCGGCGCTACTGGTGGTGGCACGTCCCCAGCGTTCCTCACACCCACTTGGATGACGAGCGTCCCCAGCGTTCCGAGTCCGCGGCCCCGAGGAGTCCCCACTCCTTCGGGGCCGCCGTTCTTTGTGCGACCGGACACTGGGAGCCGCCCAGATGCTCGGCGACTACCATGGCGGGATGACCGATCAGCGGCCCCAGTACGGCGAAATCGCGACCCTCGAAGAGCAGCGGAGGGCAGCAGGCCTTCCACCGCTGGGCGAGGCGCCGGCTGCGTTCGCGACCCCGACCGAGGGTCGCCCCGCTCAGAGTGCCGGAGCGCCGTCCGCATCGGCCGTCGCACGTCCGCGGCCCGTCGATCGGTTCGTGACGATCGCGCTGCTCGCCTATGGGTTGATCAACGTCGTGATGACGGGGCTGTCGTATCTCGACTTCTCCACGGCGATGAACCAGATGATGAGTGTTCTCGGCGTGGAGGGGGAGTTCACCAACTTCGCCGAGGGGAGGATCTGGGGCACCATCGCGGCGATCGTGCTCGCCATCGGCTGGTCGCTCACCGCTGTCCTGTCGATCCGTCGCCTGCGAGCCGGCAAGGTCTCGTGGTGGGTGCCGCTGGCGGGTGCCGCCGTCACGCTGCTCATCGCCTCCGTCTGCGCCGCGATCCCGCTGATGAACGACCCGGCATTCATCGACTTCGTCGCCAAGACGGCCGGACAGTGACTGCCTGATATGAAAGATGCCCCCGGCCGTCAGGCCGGGGGCATCGTCGTTCTCAGACTGGATCAGCTCTGGGACTGACCGTACGAGCCGAGCTGGCGCGTGGACTCGACGACGCGAGCGGCCATGGCCGTCTCCGCGATCTTGCCCCAGGCGCGCGGGTCGTACTGCTTCTTGTTGCCGACCTCGCCGTCGACCTTGAGGACGCCGTCGTAGTTCTTGAACATGTAGTCCGCGATCGCGCGCGTGTACGCGTACTGCGTGTCGGTGTCGATGTTCATCTTGATGACGCCGTTGGCCACCGCGAGGGCGATCTCCTCGTCGGTCGAGCCAGAGCCGCCGTGGAAGACGAGGTCGAGGGGCTTCGCGCCGGTGTTGTACTTCGCGGCGACCTGCTGCTGGATCTCGCCGAGGAGCTCGGGACGCAGCTTCACTCCGCCCGGCTTGTAGACGCCGTGGACGTTGCCGAACGTGAGGGCGGCGATGTAGCGGCCCTGCTCGCCGAGACCGAGAGCCTGCACGGCCTGGTCGACGTCGGCGAAGGTGGTGTACAGGGCATCGTTCGAGCCCTCATGCGCGACGCCGTCTTCCTCGCCGCCGACGACGCCGATCTCGACCTCGAGGATGGCGTTGATGTTCTTCATGCGGGGGAGGAGATCCTTCGCGATCTCGATGTTCTCGTCGAGGGGAACGGCAGAGCCATCCCACATGTGCGACTGGAAGATCGGGTTGCGACCTGCCTTGACCTCGTCCTCGGAGGCTGAGATCAGCGGCTCGACGAAGCCCGCGAGTGCATCCTTCGGGCAGTGATCGGTGTGCAGCGCGACGGTGATGGGGTAGTTCTTCGCGACTTCGGTCGCGAAGCGGGCGAAGGCGAGTGCGCCGGTCGCACGCGCCTTGACCGTGTGGCCCGCGAAGTAGTCGGCGCCACCGGTGGTGACCTGGATGATTCCGTCGGAACCCGCCTCGGTCAGGCCCTGGAGCACCGAGTTGATGGTCTGCGAGCTCGAGACGTTGAAAGCCGGGTACGCGAAGCCGCCGGCCTTCGCGCGGTCGAGCATGTCGGCGTACTGATCCGGGGTGGCGACGGGCATGAGAACTCCTGCGATTGTGGGAAGCCGGGACAGCAGTCACTCTATCGGGGCTGACTGCCGGATGCTGTCGGAGCCGGCCGGTCACCCCTGGCCTCCTGCTGCTGTGTTAAGAATGCGGATTCCTTCGTGGCTGGACGGCCGAAAACCGCCGCTTCACGTGACCATGCTGGCTAGGCTGACCGCATGGTTAGTCTTACAGCGGGTCTCAGCCCTCTTCGTCCCGACCGGAACCTCGCGATGGAGCTGGTGCGGGCCACTGAGGCAGCCGCCATCCGCGCTGTTCCCTTCATCGGTCGCGGTGCGAAGGAGGCGGCGGACGGCGCTGCCGTCGATGCGATGCGAGCCTTCCTCGGGACCGTGGCCTTCCAGGGCCGTGTCGTCATCGGAGAGGGAGAGAAGGACAACGCTCCGATGCTCTTCAACGGCGAGGAGGTCGGCACCGGCAGTGGGCCGGAATGCGACATCGCGGTCGACCCGATCGACGGCACGTCACTGACTGCGGCGGGACGCCAGAACGCGCTCTCCGTCATCGCGGTGTCGGATCGCGGGTCGATGCTCGACGCGTCGAGCGTCTTCTACATGGACAAGCTCGTGACGGGCCCCGCCGGCGTCGGCGTGGTCGACATCCGCCTGCCCATCGGGGAGAACATCCGCAAGCTCGCGGGGGCTCTCGAGAAGCCCGTGGACGAGATCGTCGTCTCGGTGTTGAACCGCCCGCGTCACGAGAAGCTGATCCAGGAGATCCGGGACGCCGGTGCAGGAACACGACTGATGAGCGACGGCGACGTCGCCGGTGGGATCAACGCTGCGCGTCACGCCGCTCGCACCGACATGTGCGTCGGCATCGGGGGCAGCCCCGAGGGGATCGTGACGGCGTGCGCGATCAAGGCGCTCGGCGGACACATCCAGGGTCGGCTCTGGCCCCGCGACGACGATGAGCGCCAGCGCGGCATCGACGCCGGCCTCGACATGGACAAGGTCTATGAGGCCGACGATCTGGTGCGCGGCGACAACACGATCTTCGTCGCCACCGGCGTCACGGACGGACAGCTCGTGGCTGGTGTCCGACGCGAGGGCGGGTACATCTACACCGAGAGCGTCGTGCTGCGCGGTGCCTCGGGAACCCTTCGCCGGATCAACTCGGAGCACCTCGTCTCGAAGTGGCTCTGAGCGCGGAATCCTGAGCTCCCGGATCCGCGCCGGTCGCTCATCGTTACCGACCCGGTACCGCCCTGTGCGGTGCCGAGCCGAGCTTTCTCGTGCGTTCGTGTGACAATTGACACTGGATTTGTCGCCGTCGACGGAGCCGCCAGGCACCGCAGGCACAGGAGGGCAAGACCGATGACAACGCAGCACACGAGTGGTTCCCACGCCGCGTCGACCAAGATCGTGACGACGCCCACCGGCCGGATCATGCGGATCAACGTCGACGAGGCCGGAGTGCCTCTCCCGACGGGCGTGCCAGCCGCACCCGTCGTCAAGACGACTGTCTCGGATCCCGCTCGACGCGCGGACGTGCTGTTCCGCAAGCGCCGCGATGAGGGTCATGAACTGAGCTCGTGGTGGATGATCGGCGCTTTCGTCGTGACCAGCGGCCTCGTCATCCTCCTGCTCAGCGGCGTCCCGGGCGTCGCCTGACCTCAGCGGCGGGTCTCCTCCGAATCGATCGGCAGGGATGCTGCATCCGAGTTCGCCGAGTCCGTGGCGATCACCCGGGCGCGGAGGTCTCCGACATCAGCCTGAATCGGCGCAACCGGCGCAGTGGATGCGTCGAAGGCATGGACGCCGGGTTCGGAGTCGTCCTCGTTCTCGTTCTCGCTCGCGTTCGCCGAGTCGCTCATGAGCTCGGCTGAGGTGAAGCGTCGAGTCTGCGCCGTGATCGCCGGCGGTGCGGAGTCGAGCGTCGACGCGCTGATTCCGGGGAACTGTCTGGCCGTCACGAGCACCCGACTCTCGAGCGAACCGGCGAATCTGTTGTAGCTGTCGACCGTGCGCTCGAGCGAGCGACGCAGATCATCCGCGTGACCGGCGAGCACGCCGAGTCGATCGTAGAGCTGGGTGCCGAGAGTCAAGAGCGTGCGCGCCTCGGTCGACACCTCCTGCTGCGTCCAGCTGTACGCGACGGTCTTGAGCACGGCCCACAGATTGACGGGCGACGCCAGCGCCACCTTCTGGGTGAAGGCGTAGTCCAGCAGCGTCGGGTCTTCGTCGATCGCCGAGGCGAGAAGCGATTCGCTCGGCAGGAAGCAGATGACGAACTCGGGACTCGCGTCGAGACCCGACCAGTACGCCTTCTTCGCGAGTGCGTCGACGTGAGCGCGAACGGCTCTGACGTGCTTCTGCATATGGGAGCGGCGCTGGGTCTCGTGCGCGTCTCCGATCGGCAGCGCTGACGCTTCGAGATAGGCGTCGAGCGGGACCTTGGCGTCGACCGCGATCGATGTGCCCCCGGCCAGACGGATCACCATGTCAGGGCGGCCCCGGCCTCTGTCCGACGAGATGGTGGACTGCAGGTCGAAGTCGACGTGACGGATCAGCCCCGCGGCTTCGACGACGCGCCGCAGCTGCGTCTCGCCCCAGACACCCCGTGTGGCGGTCGAGCGCAGAGCTCCCGCGAGGGATTCGGTCGTCGATCGCAGAGCCTCGTCGGACTCCTGGGCGCGCCGGAGCTGCTCGGCGAGGGATCCGAACTGCGCGTGCCGCTCCTGCTCGATCGCCGAGACCTTCTGCTGCATCTGCTGGAGGCTCTCGCGAACCGGAGCGAGAGCGGTGAGCACGGCGTTCTGCTGCTGCACCCGCTGCGCCTCGGCGCGCTGCTCGAGTCGCGCGTGCTCGACGGCATCCCGATACAGGTCGTACTGTCGGTCGCGATCGTCTCGAGCCGCGGCGAGCTCTGCCTCGGCGCGAGCGAGGTCTGCGGCTCCGCGTGATCCGCGGAGGAGCCATCCCACGGCGGCGCCGGCCGCGAGGGCGACCAGGAGGAGAACGAGGGTGAGAGCATCCATGCGCTCCATCATGCGCTCGGCCACGGACATTCGTCCGGTGCGACTCAGGCGACGGCGCGCTCCGGAGTGGCGGCGACCGGCTCGGTCACCCGCAGCGACAGCGCATCCGCCAGGGAGAAGACGTCGGACGCGCCGTTCCTGCGGGCGGCGTCGATGATGATGTGGGCGCAGGCCAGCGCGTCGGCCAGCGCGTCGTGGTGGGAGAAGCCCGTGAAGCCCGCGGCCTCGGCGGCCTTCGGGAGGCGGTAGGACTCGAGCTCGTAGGTCTTGCGCGCCACCTGCAGGCTGCACAGCGAGCGGTACGGCGGGCAGTCGCCCCCGGTGGCCTCCGACGCCCGGCGAAGCACGTTGAGATCGAAACCCGCGTTGTGCGCCACGAGCACGTCGGCGCCGGCGAAAGAGCACAGACGGTCGAACTGGTCTGCCCAGGTGGCTGCGTCGATCACGTCGCGGGCACGGATGCCGTGGATCTTCGTGTTCCACTCCTGGAACTCGTCGTGACCGGCGGGCGGGCGGATGAGCCATCCGGCGGTCGCGACGATCCGACCGTCACGCACCCGCACGAGGCCGACGGAGCACGCGGAGGCGGGGCTGGAATTCGCCGTCTCGAAGTCGATGGCGGTGAAGTCCAGTGGCACATGCCCACTCTCTCCCGGCATCCCAGGCGCTCCGGGATGACTCGCCGTAGGCTGGCGACATGAGCACCGACAGAGCGACATCCTTCGGCGTCGAGGCGGCGAACTACGAGGCTGGGCGACCGGACTATCCCTTCGAGGCCGTGTCGTGGATGCTCGAGTCGATGCCGCACGGCTCTCGTCGCATCGCCGATGTCGGAGCAGGCACCGGAAAGCTCACGCGTGTGCTCGCTCAGGCGCCCGATGCCGAGGTCGTCGCCGTGGATCCGGATGTCGCGATGCTCGCGACCCTACGGCAAAGCGTCCCCGGTGTTCCCACGTTCCAGGGAACAGCTGAGCGCATGCCGCTGCCCGACGCCAGCCTCGACGCCGTCGTGCTGGGTCAGGCGTGGCATTGGGTGGATCCCGCGGCGGCGTCCCTTGAGCTCGGACGCGTCGTCCGCACCGGGGGAGTGCTCGGCCTGATCTGGAACATCCGCGACGAGCGCACGGAATGGGTGCGGCGCCTCACCGACATCATGCACAGCAGCCCCGCGGAGAGAATGGTCAACGGACCAGGCTCCGACGGCCCCCGCATCGACGCGCCTTTCACCCGCATCGAGAAGCACCAGTGGGACTGGACTCGGGCGATGAGTCGGATGCAGCTGCACCAGATGGCGCTGTCGCGCAGCTATCTGATCACCGCCCCCGCCGACGAACGCGAGGAGATCATGCGTCAGATGGATGAGCTCTTCGACGAGCTCGGTCTCGTCGGGGAGTCGACCATCGATCTGCCCTACGTGACGCACGCCTTCCGCGCTGTGCGCGCCTGACACCGACATCCGCAGGGGTCGCGCATCCGCGACCGGTAGACTCGACCCCCGTGGCTCTCACTATCGGAATCGTCGGCCTGCCCAATGTCGGCAAGTCCACCCTCTTCAATGCTCTGACCAAGAACGACGTGCTCGCGGCGAACTACCCGTTCGCGACGATCGAGCCGAACGTCGGGGTGGTGAACCTGCCCGACCCTCGTCTCGACAAGCTCGCCGAGATGTTCGGCAGTGAGCGCATCCTCCCGGCCGCGGTGTCGTTCGTCGACATCGCTGGTATCGTGCGCGGCGCGAGCGAGGGTGAAGGCCTCGGCAACAAGTTCCTCGCGAACATCCGCGAGGCGGATGCCATCGCGCAGGTCGTCCGCGGTTTCGCCGACGACGACGTGGTGCACGTCGACGGGGCCGTCAACCCGGCATCCGACATGGAGACCATCAACGCCGAGCTGATGCTCGCCGACCTCGAGACGGTCGATCGGGCCATCGCGCGGTACGAGAAGGAAGTGCGCGGCAAGAAGATCGAGCCCGTCGTGCTCGAGACCGCGAACGCCGCGAAGGACGCGCTCGAGCGCGGTGTGCTGCTGTCGGTCGCCGGCATCGATCTGACGCCGATCCGCGAGCTCGGACTCCTCACGGCCAAGCCGGTCATCTTCGTCTTCAACGTCGACGAGGGCGTGCTCACGGACGACGCCCGCAAGGCGGAGCTGGCCGCGCTGGTCGCCCCGGCGAAAGCGATCTTCCTCGACGCCAAGATCGAGTCCGAGTTGATCGACCTCGACCCGGAGGACGCGGCAGAGCTGCTCGCGTCGACCGGGCAGGACGAGTCGGGTCTCGACCAGCTCGCCCGCATCGGCTTCGACACCCTGGGCTTGCAGACCTACCTCACTGCGGGCCCCAAGGAGGCCCGGGCGTGGACGATCCCCAAGGGATCCAAGGCGCCTCAGGCCGCCGGCGTCATCCACACCGACTTCGAGAAGGGCTTCATCAAGGCCGAGATCGTGTCGTTCGACGACCTCGTCGAGACCGGGTCGGTCGTCGAAGCCCGCGCTAAGGGCAAGGCCCGTCTCGAGGGCAAGGACTACGTCATGCAGGACGGCGACGTGGTGGAGTTCCGCTTCAACAACTGAGGTGGGACGATGTGGCGATGGTGCCGAAACGGCGTCGTCGCGACGGGCACCCGGCGCCGTGTGCGGAAGCACTGCGGAAGCGCTCGACTAATGTGGATGTCGATCCCTGACACTTGAACGAGGAGCCGCGCGCGCATGACCGACACCCAGATCTTCGAGCCCGAGGGCCGCGCCATCCCGTTCGTGGATGAGGGCGACGGCCCGGTGAAGCTCGTGCTGATCCAGGAGCAGGGGCTCGCTGCCGACGTTCTGGGCGTCGCCGCGCACTACCTCGCCGAGGAGGCGGGCTTCCACGTGCTGCGAATCGGCCACCGGGCAGGATCCGAGGCCACGCTCGACGAGCGCGTGGAGGACGTCGTCGCCGTGATCGACCATGTCGGCATCGAAGACACCTGGGTCGGCGGTCACGGTTTCGGAGGGACGATCGCTCGTGCGCTGGTCGCGGCTCACAGTGATCGCGCGAACGGCCTGCTGCTGCTCGGCGTCGAGGATGTCGACATCGACGTCGCTCCCGCGATCCCCGTGCTCATCGTGCAGGGAACCGAAGACACCGACACCCCCGCGGCGAACGCCGAGGCGCTGCAAGCGACGATGCCCGACCGTTCCAGCATCAAGACGATCGCCGGAGACCACCTCTTCCCGATGCATCACCCGATCGAGACCGGCGTGATCATCGAGGAATACCTGGACTGGGACTGACCGGGATGCCGTCGCCCGGTCGCACCGTCGTCGTAGCGATAGACATGCAGGCCGGCGTGATGCCCGGATGCTTCGACGAGCATGGGGTCCTCGCGCGTGCCGCGGCTCTCATCGAGCGCGCTCGAGACGGTGGGGTGCCCGTGGTCTGGGTGCATCACGACCCCGTCGGAGTCGGCACACCGGAGTGGGAGCTCGCCGCACCGCTGCGGCGCGACGAGGGGGAGCCCCTGGTGCGCAAGAGCTATCGCGACTCGTTCGCCGACACGACGCTGCGCGAGACTCTGGACCACCTCGGCGCGACGCGTCTGGTGATCACCGGCGCGCAGTCCGACTTCTGCGTGCGCACCACGACGCAGCGCGCGGCGGCGGAGGGCTACGACGTCACCCTCGTGAGCGACGCGCACACCACCGTCGACGCGCAGTGGGACGGCGTGCCGATCTCGGGCGAGCAGATCGTCGCGCACACGAACATGTACTTCTCGGGACTTCGGTACCCGGGGCAGGAGTTCGCGATCGGGACGCATGATCAGGTTGCGCTCTGACGGAAGGCGCGTCCTATCCTGATCTCGTGACCCGGTACGCCGCTGGGATGGCCTGACGGGCGCCGGGCATCGCGGCGGCGAGCATCGACCAGACGCGAGCCTGTCAGACTGGTCTGATGACCGCCACCCTCGTCGCCCAGAATCTGACCGGTGGCTACGGTCATCGCATCCTCTTCGAGGGCCTGGACCTGACCGTCGCTCCGGGCGACGTGATCGGCGTCGTGGGAGCGAACGGCGCAGGAAAGTCGACTCTGCTCCGGCTGCTTGCCGGGGTGGATGCGCCGATGGGCGGGTCGATCTCGCTCGCCCCCACTGACGCGTTCGTCGGCTGGCTGCCACAGGAGCACGAGCGCGTCGACGGCGAGACGGTCGCCGGATACATCGCACGCCGCACCGGCTGCGCGACCGCGACGAAGGACATGGATGCCGCGGCGGCGGCGCTCGGCGACCCGTCACTCGCACCGGCGGGCACTGACCCCGCCGACACGTACTCTGTGGCGCTGGATCGATGGCTCGCGAGCGGCGCCGCCGATCTCGAGGAGCGCATTCCTGTGGTGCTCGCGGATCTCGGACTCCCGAGTGCGAGTGGCGTCGCCGGAGACGCACTCATGACCGGGCTGTCGGGCGGTCAGGCGGCTCGCGTCGGACTCGCGGCGCTGTTGCTCTCGCGTTTCGACATCGTCTTCCTCGATGAGCCGACCAACGACCTCGACCTCGATGGGCTGGATCGCCTCGAGGCTTTCGTGGGCGGCCTTCGTGGCGGCGTCGTGCTCGTCAGCCATGACCGCGAGTTCCTGGCCCGCAGCGTCACCCGTGTGCTCGAACTCGACCTCGCGCAGAACTCGCATCGCATCTACGGAGGCGGGTATGACGCTTACATCGAGGAACGCGCCGTCGTGCGGCGGCACCTGCGCGAGAGGTACGACGAGTTCGCAGACAAGAAAGCCGACCTCGTGGCGCGGGCGCGCACGCAGCGTGAATGGTCGAGCCAGGGCGTTCGCAACGCGATGAAGAAGTCGCCGGACAACGACAAGATCAAGCGCAAGGCCTCGATGGAGTCGAGCGAGAAGCAGGCGCAGAAGGTGCGACAGATGGAGAGCCGGATCGCCAGACTCGAGGAAGTCGAGGAGCCGCGCAAGGAATGGCAGCTGGAGTTCTCGATCGGCTCGGCACCCCGATCGAGCACCGTGGTCTCGACCCTCAACGGCGCGGTGTTCGGGCAGGGCGCGTTCACCTTGGGGCCGCTCTCTCTGCAGGTCGACGTGGGCGACCGCATCGGGATCACCGGTCCGAACGGCGCCGGAAAATCGACGCTGCTCCGCGCTCTCCTCGGACGGCAGGCACCTGTTGAGGGTGTGGCCGCACTCGGAAGCAGCGTGCAGATCGGCGAGATCGACCAGGCGCGCTCGCTGCTGATCGGCGATTCGCCACTCGCAGACGCCTTCGAGGCTCTCGTGCCCGAGATGTCATCGGCCGAGGTCCGCACGCTGCTGGCGAAGTTCGGTCTGCGGGCGGACCATGTCACCCGCCCCGTCGGCGCTCTGTCGCCGGGCGAACGCACGCGAGCGGCGTTGGCGCTGCTGCAGGCACGCGGTGTCAACCTGCTTGTGCTCGATGAGCCGACCAACCACCTCGACCTTCCGGCGATCGAACAGCTCGAGCAGGCGTTGGACTCCTACACCGGAACTCTGCTGCTGGTCACGCACGACCGACGGATGCTGGAAGCCGTGCAGACGAACCGGCGCTGGGCCGTCGAGAGCGGACTGGTGACCGAACGCTGAGGTTCAGCGTCCCTGGCGCTTCTTGTAGGGCTTCGGCTGCCCCTTCACGATCGGCGCGCGACCCTTTCCCTTGGATGCCTTGGCTTTGCCGCCCGCCGGGCCGGGCGTCTTCGGCGCGGGCGGGGGAGCTGCCGCCACAGTCGCCTGAGCTTCGGCGAGGAACAGCTGTCCCACGCTCGTCAATCGCGGCGTGCCCTCGCGGTTGATCAGGGTGTGCCCGACCTCCTCCTCGAGCTTGTCGAGAGAGGTGTACAGAGAGGCCAGAGGAATGCCCAGCTGCGCGGCTGCCCGCGGGAAGTGCAGCGTCTCAGCGAGGACGACGTAGCGACGGAGCAATGCCAGCTTCATGCGGGGGAGATCCTTCTGGATCCGCGACGATCACGGATCTCCGTCTAACCTACGCGAGGCGGATGCCCGGCAGCCCTGAGACGCACGGATGCCGCGGCTCGGTGAGCCGCGGCATCCGGTGGTTGTTCTCGTCAGGCGACCTGCGAGAGCACGGCGAAGGACACCGAGCCTTCGTCGTCGACGCCGGCGTCGAGCACCTTGTCGTCGAGCGCAGCTGCAGCGGTCTCGTCGAGGAAGAGTCGGGTTCCGGACACTTCGACGACCTGGTCGTCGGGCTCCGGATCCGGCGTGACGAGGACAGCGAGCCGCGCGCCTCCGTCCGGTCCGGGAGAGGGCGTGGAGTGGATGCGAAGGCCCGCGTCGCTGGCGTCGGTCTGACGGCTGACGAGGGTGTTCACGATCGCGGTGGCGTTATCGGTGAGGGTGAGCACGAGACTCTCCTTCCGGTTGCGGTCACGACGCGGGTGCGGCGTGACGGGCCACGATTCCGCACTCGGCGGGACGATTCAACCCGACGCGCGCGTTCAGAGGGGTCTCACACCTGATGCAGAGGTTTTCTCAGGAACACCTGCGCGGTCCCGTCGCCCTGGGGCACGCGCTCGGCCTCCTCGTATCCGCATGACTCGTACAGCCGGATGTTGGCCTCGCTCAGACTGCCGGTGAAGAGCTCGGCCACGGTCGCGCTCGACGCGCGTTCGGCGGCGTCCAGCAGGGTGCGTCCGATGCCCTCTCCCTGCACGTCGGGCGCGATCGCGATCCTGCCGATCAGCAGCACGCCGTCGTCCTCCACGAATCGGATAACGCCGACGAGCCGCCCGTCCTTCCGCGCCGTGAGTCCGTCACTGGACCGCAACTCGGCCTCCACCTCGGACAGCGTCTGGGTCAGCGGGGGCATGTCGGCGCTGCCGTAGATCTGCGCCTCCGACACGAACGCCGCGCGCTGCAGGGTGAGCACCTCGCCGGCATCCGTATCGGAGATCGGTTCGATCACCACGTCCGATGCGCGGTCGTCGATCTCGGATTCTGCTCTCTCTGATTTCGTCACTGCGCCACGATCTGATGAGACCGGGGGGACTGTCAACCCCCTCGATACGGGCCTCGAGCGGCGCTA
The DNA here is from genome assembly GCF_040684875.1 of Microbacterium sp. NPDC089320. NCBI lineage: Bacteria > Bacillati > Actinomycetota > Actinomycetes > Micrococcales > Microbacteriaceae > Microbacterium > Microbacterium sp. NPDC089320. The sequence continues at coordinate 58,513 of NZ_JBFBGY010000003.1, read as the reverse complement.
ACGTCGCAGTTTCCAACCCCAGGAGGACTCCATGGCTGAGAAGAACACGTCCAAGAGCGCGTCCAAGGCGGGCACCGCACCCAAGCGCGGAGCGAAGACGACGAGAAGGCAGAACGCCGAGAAGGGATTCTCGGCGTCGCCCACCCTCGCCGCGAACCTGCAGCTCGTGCTGGTGGACCTGATCGAACTGTCGCTGCAGGGCAAGCAGGCTCATTGGAACGTCGTCGGACGCAACTTCCGGGACACCCACCGTCAGCTCGACGAGATCATCGATGCCGCGCGCACGTTCAGCGACACGGTCGCGGAGCGCATGCGGGCGCTGCATGCAGTGCCGGATGGGCGTACCGACACGATCGCCGAAACGACATCGCTTCCGGCTTTCCCGATGGGCGAAGTCTCGACGACTGACACGATCGACCTCATCACCGCGCGTCTGGAGGCGACGATCGGCACGATCCGCGATGTGCATGATGCGGTCGACGAAGAGGACCCCACGTCGGCCGACATCCTGCACGCCGTGCTCGAGAGCCTCGAGCAGTTCGCGTGGATGGTCAGCGCCGAGAACCGTACCCCCGCGGGCAGCTGACCCGTCGTCTCACTCTCGCTCGTCCTCCCGTGTGCGGCCGGCCTCTCGTCGGACGAGGCGCGGGAGGACGAGCCAGAGGAGGAGGACGCCGACCAGTGAGGAGACGAGCGCGATGAGTCCGGCAGCGCGATCCACCGTGAAGTCGATGATGAGCGTCGTGACGCCGATGGTCAGAGCGGAGATGGCGACGAGGTCGATCTTCACGATCCGCGCTGCCACGCGGACGAGCTCGGGCTTGCGGCGACGACCGAACAGCGCCCGGTGCATGCCGACCGGCGCCAGAGCGAGGATCGTGGCGAGGGCGGCGAGTGCCACCAGCACCACGTACAGATCCCTCTGGAGCTCGTCCATGTCCTCGAAGCGGGGGGTGAATGCGACGGCCAGCAGGAACCCGGTCAGGATCTGCGTTCCGGTCTGCATCACGCGCAGCTCCTGCAGGAGCTCCTCCCAGTTGCGGTCGGCGCGCTCGTTCCTGGTCTCGTCGCGTCCGTCTCGTCGATCGTCCAGCTCGGTAGACGGCGCGCCTCGGTGCTCGGGTTCCATGGAGTCAGTTTCTCGTCAGCCTTCGGAATCTGTCCAGACTCTTGCGCGAACGCACTCGGGGAGCACCGAATGACGCTTCCGCCGCTCCGCGAATGGTGGTCCGAGTTGTCGCTCGAGGCGCGCGTCGAAGTGCTCGGAGACACCGCACCGCACCTCGGCGAGCGGACGCGCGAGGAGATCAGGACGATCACCGGGGCCGTCGTCGGCATGGCGGAGACGCTGTCCGACGACGATCTCGAGTACGCCCGGTCGGAAGCGCGGTCGGAGATCGCGGCGGACGACTCATCCTGAGACGGCGCGGTCAGGCCTGCCCGTCGCTGCTCTCCTCGCGCAGACGCGGAACGGTCCGGCGTTCGGGACGGAGACCCGCCTTGTCAGCGTAGAAATCGCGGATTCTGTCCATGTCAGCGGCGACGTCGCCCGTGAGCTCGATCGTGGGTCCCAGCCCCGTGGTCATCGTGGTGCGGTCGACGAACCCGAGCGTCACCGGCATCCCGGTCTCTCTCGCGATACGATAGAACCCGGACTTCCAGTACGCGTTTCCGCCGCGCGTGCCGTCGGGCGTGATCACGAGGCCGAAGACGCTTCCTGAATGCACCTGCCGCACGACGTCGTTGACGACGCGCGCGGGGTCGGCGCGATCGACGGGGATGCCGCCGAGACGCCGCATGATCGGTCCCCGCCACCCCCGGAACAGGCTGCTCTTGCCCAGCCAGTGCACTTCGATGCCCAGCCTCCAGGCGATCGCCAGCATGAGCACGAAGTCCCAGTTCGACGTGTGCGGTGCACCGATGAGGATGGTGGGTCGCTGAGGTGTCGTCTCGGCGATCAGGGTCCAGCGGCTGACTGCCCAGTACAGGCGGGCGATGAGTCGTTTGAGCACTCGTCAACCGTAGGACAGAACCTCCGGTGATCCCGCGCCCTCGACCGAGTGGCTTTTCCGCGCCATGCCGTCGCCACAGGCGTACGATCGAGGGATGGCCAAGACACAGGACTCCGCACAGCAGGACGCACCGACCGTGCTTCAGCCGCTGACCGGAACTCCGAACCTGCTTGATGACGACGCGGCCGGGTACTGCAGCGGCGGCGTCTGCCACTCCCCCGCGCCGAAGACGCAGTAGCAGTTGGACGCCGCCGCGGGCGCGTCGATCAGTGCCCGCCGTGCGCTCCGCCGGAGACATCGTCTGCGGGCTTGCGTACGAACGGACTCAGGGCCACGGCCGCCAGCGAGATGATCGCGGCGATGAGGAACGCCATGCGCGCACCGGGTGCACCGGCGACCGCGGTGGGCAGTCCCTCGGCCTCGCCGGCGTGCAGGATGGCGGAGTAGGTCACCGTCAGCACCGCCACGCCTGCCGCGCCGCCGACCTGCTGGAGAGTGTTCAGCACTGCGGAGCCGTGCGAGTACAGGGAGCGCTGCAGCGATCCGAGCGAGGCGGAGAACAGCGGCGTGAACGACATCGCGAGTCCGACCGACATCGCCGCCTGCACGATGATGAGGACCCACCACACCGTGTGCTCGCCGACGGTCGAGTAGTAGAACAGCGCCGCCGACACGAGAATCGTGCCCGGGATCAGCAGCGGGCGGGTGCCGCGTGCGTCGTACACGCGACCCATGACAGGGCCGAGCAGTCCCATCAGCACCGAGCCCGGAAGCAGGATGAGACCCGACTCGAGCGCGTTGAGGCCTGCGACGTTCTGCAGGTACTGCGGCAGCAGGGTCAGCGTGCCGAACATCGACAGCGCGAGGATGGTCATGATGATCACCGAGAAGGTGAAGTTCACCGAGCGGAACACGCGCAGATCGAGCAGTGCGTCGTCGACGCGCTGCAGCACCAGCTGGCGCCAGACGAACAGCGCGAGTGCGACGGCTCCCACGACGAGTGCGATGACACCGGCGGTCTCGCCCGAGCCGCCTTCGCCGCCGAACTGGCTGAGACCGAACACGATGCCGCCGAACCCGAGCGCCGCGAGCGGGATGGACAGCACGTCGAGCGGGACCTTGCGGGTCTCGCCGAGGTTCGTCATCCACTTGACGCCGATGAGCAGCGACACCAGCGCGATGGGGAGGATGATCGCGAACAGCGCGCGCCAGTGGAGCGTCTCGAGGACCGCACCGGCGAGGGTCGGGCCGATGGCGGGTGCCAGCGAGATGACGAGGCCGACGCGCCCCATCATGCGTCCGCGCGACTGAGCGGGGACCACGTTCATGATCGTCGTCATGAGGAGAGGCATCATGATTCCCGTGCCGGCGGCCTGGATGACGCGGCCGGTGAGGAGGACCCCGAAGCCCGGTGCCACGAGGGCGACCAGGGTTCCGAGCGAGAAGGAGATCATGGCGGCGATGAAGACCTGGCGGGTCGTGAACCGCTGCAGGATGAACCCCGTGGTCGGGATGACGACCGCCATCGTCAGCATGAACGCGCTCGTCAGCCACTGACCCAGCTCGGGCGGGATGCCCAGGTCGGCGTTCAGATGCGGGATCGCGATGCCCATGGTCGTCTCGTTGAGGATCGCGACGAACGCGGCGACGAGCAGGAGCCAGATCACGCGCATGTCGCTGCGGGCGATCTCGCCGCTGGGCGCGGTAGGGGGCGTGGTTATCGACCCGGTGTCGACGGCAGACATACGGCCTCCTAGGCACTGAAGAAACGGGGGAGATCGCGCAAGTGCGCGGCGACCATTCAGCGTAACCACAGGTTCGGACATTTCATTCCGCATCCGTCCGAATCCGCTCTCAGCGGATGCGTCCGGACGCGCAGCGCGTCCGGGCGTCCTGAGCGCTGACTACGCTGGCGACATGAGCATGGGTGGCGGAGGACGCGGCGGATTCCGCGGCATGGACGAGAGCGCACAGCGTCGGCTCAATGCCGAGGCGCCGCGCATCAGCGGGCTCGGATCCCGTGTCATCGCGCTGTTCCGTCCCTATCGCTGGCGCATCTTCTGGACCGGCGTTCTGGTCGTGATCGGCGCAGCGATCGCGGTGGTCCCGCCGTTGATCGTGCAGCGCATCTTCGACGATGCGCTGTTCCCGGTCGACGGTGGCGGGCCCCAGCTGCAGCTCCTGATCTGGCTGGTCTCGGCGATGGTCGGGCTCTTCCTCCTGTCCGCCGTCCTCGGCGTGGCTCAGACCTGGCTCACCTCGACCGTCGGCAACAGCGTCACGGGGGATCTGCGGGTGCGTCTCTTCGAGCATCTGCAGGCCATGGAGCTCGGATTCTTCACTCGGACGAAGACCGGCGTGATCCAATCGCGACTGCAGAACGACGTCGGCGGCGTCTCGGGCGTCCTGACCAACACCGTCACCAGCATCCTCGGCAATGTCGTGACGGTCATCGCCTCTCTCGTCGCGATGATCCTCATCGATTGGCGGCTGACGCTCATCGCGGTCGTGCTCATGCCGTTCCTCGTCATCGTGCAGCGTCGCGTCGGGCAGGTGCGGGCCCGCATCGCCGGCGAGACCCAGGAGTCGCTGTCGGAGCTCACCTCGATCACGCAGGAGACTCTGAGCGTCTCGGGCATGCTCCTGTCGAAGGCGTTCAACCGGCAGCGCACCGAGTCCCAGCGGTACCAGGCCGAGAACCGTAATCAGGTGCGGCTGCAGGTGCGCCGGGCGATGAGCGGGCAGGGGTTCTTCGCCGTCGTCCAGGTGCTGATGGCGAGCGTGCCGGCGGTCATCTACCTCGTGTCGGGATACCTGATCGCCGGCGGCACCGGTGCGATCACCGCCGGAACCGTCGTCGCTTTCACCACCGTTCAGGCGCGTCTGCTGCAGCCGCTCATGGGCCTCATGCGGGTGTCGCTCGACCTGCAGACGTCGTCGGCGCTGTTCGCGCGCATCTTTGAATACCTCGATCTGGTGCCCGAGATCCAGGACGCGCCGAACGCGATCAGGGTCGATGACGCGCCGGGGCCGCGAGGCCGGATCGAGTTCGCCGATGTCGTCTTCCGCTACCCGGATGCTGCGCCCGACGCTCGTCCCACCCTCCAGGGCGTCTCGTTCGTGGCTGAGCCCGGTCAGCACGTGGCATTCGTCGGTCCGTCGGGTGCGGGCAAGACGACGGTGCTGTATCTGGCGCCGCGACTGTATGAGGCGCACGGTGGCGCCGTGCTGTTCGCGGGAGCGGACGTGAAGACCCTCACGCAGGAGTCGATCATCGACCAGGTCGGCATCGTGTCGCAGGAGACGTACCTGTTCCACGCCACGATCCGCGAGAACCTGCTGTACGCCCGACCCGACGCGACCGAAGACGAGATGGTGGCGGCCTGCACCGCGGCGAACATCCATCACATCATCAGCGGCTTCGAAGACGGCTATGACACCGTGGTCGGGGAGCGGGGATACCGGCTCTCGGGCGGCGAGAAGCAGCGCATCGCGATCGCGCGGGTGCTGCTGAAGGACCCGCCGGTGCTGCTGCTCGACGAGGCGACCTCCGCTCTCGACACGGTGTCGGAACGTGTCGTGCAGGAGGCGCTGGACGAAGCGGCGAAGGGACGCACGACGCTGACGATCGCCCACCGACTCTCGACGATCATGGGGGCCGACGTCATCCACGTCGTCGAAGCCGGTCTGATCGTGGAGTCCGGCACCCACGCTGAGCTCCTCGCGCGGGGCGGTCTGTATGCCGAGCTCGCCGCGCAGCAGGTGGCGGCATCTCGTGTGCTCGACACGGAGAGGGCGGTCGAGACGGCTGTCTCGGGCGGCGTGCGCGCCGCTCTCGCCGACCGTCGGGCGGACAGAGCGCCGGAGGATTCCGCCGGCGCGGATGCGGTCGACGCGCTCACCGCTCCGGTTCCGCTGCTCGACGTGTCCCGCGCCGATCAGAGGGTCTACCCGGCCGAGGGCTGAGGCGTGCTCAGTGCACCGAGAGGCCGCCGTCGATGAACAGCGACTGCCCGGTGACATAGCTCGAGCCGGCACCGGCGAGGAACACGGCTGCCGCTGCGAAATCCGACGGCAGCCCGTTGCGTCCGATCATGGTCCGTGCGGCGAGCGCGGCGATCTGGTCGGGGTCCTCCTGCAGCCGAGCGTTCAGCGGGGTGAGCACGAACCCGGGAACGAGGGTGTTGCTCGTGACTCCCGTGCCTCCCCATGCTTCGGCCTCCGAGCGCATCAGCGACTCCACCGCCCCCTTCGAGGCGCCGTAGACGCCGCTGCCGACGAAGGCGCGATGCGCCTGCTGGGAGCTGATGTGGATCAGGCGCCCGTAGCCCCGTTCGGCCATGCCGCTGGCGTAGCGCTGCCCGAGCAGGAACGGGGCGAGCGCATTGACGGTCATGGTCGCGTCCCAGTCCTCCTCGGTGATCTGGGCGAACGGCGGGCGGATGTTGATCCCCGCGGAGTTGACCAGGATGTCCGGCTCGCCGAACGGCTCGACGGCCGCTTCGGCGACGGCTCGGATCCCTTCCCGCGTGCCGAGGTCTCCCACGACCCCGGCCGCCCGGCATCCGGTGCGGGTGAGTTCTGCCACGGTCTCGGCGATTCGTGCCTCGCCGCGCGCCACGATCACGGTCGAGGCGCCCGCGTTCGCGAGTGCGGTCGCAATGCCGCGTCCGATGCCCGAACTGCCTCCGGTGACGATCGCTGTGCGCCCCTCGAGCGAGAAGAGGTCGGCGAGATACTGGTTCATCGGTCTCCAGGGTGCGAGGGTCACCACGCCAGCGCGGCGGTGAGTGCGGGATCGGGGCGCGCGGCGGAGTACTCCGGGAGTGCTTCGATCTCGGCGAGGAACGCGTCGACCTCGGCCGAGTACTCGGGGTCCGAGTGCGTGCGCGCGATCTCGATCAGCGGGGGCAGATCCATGGCCAGGATCAGCTCGAGCCGGGCAGTGACGGCGGCGCGTGCTCCGGCCTCGTGCAGCACGCGGATTCCTCCGCGCAGCGCCGAGAGATAGTCGCGAAGCACGGGGAGCCTCGCGCGCCCCTGCGTGATCGAGGTGCCGTCCGCCCGCAGACGCCAGCGCACCACGGTGTCGGGGATGACGTCGAAACTGCGCGCCCGGGTGTACATCAGCTGCGCCACCACCTGATCCTCGTAGGCGACGCCCTCGGGGAACCTCAGGTCGGTCCAGAACTCGGTGCGGCTGACCTTGGACCACGCCACGATGTTCCCACTCGCGCGAGGGTGGTCCATGATCGTCGTGCGGAGCCGCACAGGCGACGTCGCTGCCGACACCCAGGGCTGCACGCGGCCCGCGACGTAGCGTTCGCCGTCGAAACGCGACCGCACGTAGGCGCCGGCGACGAAGTCGCTGCCGGTCTCGGTGAGCGTTCCGATGAGTCGTTCGAGAGCCGAGGGGGTGAGTTCGTCGTCGCCGTCGAGGAAGCCGATCAGGGGAGTGTCGACGAGGTCGATGCCGACGTTCCGCGCGGCGCCCAGGCCACGGGACGCCTCGTGCCGCACCGCCCGGAACCGCGGATCCCCCGCGGCGGCAGCGGCGAAGATCTCCGCCGTGTCGTCTTGAGAGCCGTCGTCGATGAGGATCGCGTTCCATCGCGTCTCGGTCTGCGAGCGCAGGGACTCGATTGCGGCCGGCGCGAGCGCGCCGATGTCGCGGCCGGGGACGATCAGGGTCACGATCGGGGCGGAGGCGGTCACGAGCCGAGTCTATGGCCGGTCTGGTCGCGCTCGCCCCTCAGGAGCGGGCGACCGCGCGCACCGATTCGGCGACCAGCTCGGCGAGACGTTCAGGCAGATCGTGCGGGAGCGGCTCGCGCCCGAAGGTGAAGCGCACCGAGGTCTGCGCGACCGACGGCGACACGCCGCACGCGAGAAGCACGTGCGAGGGCTCGTCGCTGCCGGCGGCGCAGGCCGAACCGCTCGACGACACGACCCCCCGCCGCTCGAGCTCGAGCAGAACCGCCTCGCCGCTGACACCGGCGAAGGTGAAACTGGCCGTGCCGGGCAGCCGCGCCAGGGGGTCGCCGGTGAGCGCCGCCTGCGGCACGAATGCGCGCACCGCGTCGATGAATCGGCCCGTCGCTTCAGCGACCCGGGAGCTCGCCTCCTCGCGATCGGCCTCGGCGAGCTCGAGCGCTGTGGCAAGGGCCACGGCGCCGACGACGTTCTCGGTGCCCGACCGGCGTCCTCGCTCTTGGCCGCCACCGTGCAGAAGCGGCTCGAGCGGGATGCGCCCCCGCACGGCGAGGGCGCCGATCCCCTTCGGGGCCCCGATCTTGTGCCCGGCGATCGCGACCGCATCCGCTCCCAGGCCGTTGAGCGGCAGCCACCCGGCAGACTGCACGGCGTCGACATGCAGCGGAACGCCCGCCTCTCTGGCCGCTGCCGCGAGGCCGGCCACATCCTGCACCGTGCCGATCTCGTTGTTCGCGTGCCCCACAGCGACCAGGGCGGTGTCATCGCGCAGCTCCTGCGTGAGAGCCGAGACGGCGATCCTGCCGAGGCCATCGACAGGGAGCGGTGTCACCTCGACGTCGTGGAAGCGCCGCAGGTGGTCGGCTGACTCGAGGATGGACTCGTGCTCGATCGGGGAGACGAGCAGGTGCCGGCGTCCGCGTGCGAGCGCGGCGAGCACGATGCCCTTGACCGCGAGGTTGTTCGATTCCGTTCCGCCGGACGTGAAGATCACATCGCTCGCACGCATACCGAGCGCGCGGGCGACCCGTGATCGCGCGTCGTCGAGTGCGCTCGCCGCAGCCTCGCCGAACGTGTGGTGGCTCGACGGGTTGCCGAAGACTCCGGTCAGGAACGGGCGCATGGCCTCGACGACCTCCGGGCGCACCGGAGCTGTCGCGGCGTGATCGAGATAGAGCATCCCCGTCAGTCGATCCGCACGTCGAGACCGAGATCGAGGGCTCGTGCAGAGTGCGTCAGCGCGCCGACCGAGATGACATCCACCCCGGTCGCTGCGATCGCCCCGACTGTGTCGAGAGTGACCCCGCCCGACGCCTCGACCTGCGCACGATCGCCGATCAGGGCCACTCCGGCGCGCAGGTCGTCGAGTGAGAAGTTGTCGAGCAGCACCGTGTGCGCCCCGCCGTCGAGAACGGCCGGGATCTGATCGAGCCGGTCGACCTCGACGACCACGTGCGTCGTATGCGGCAGTCGAGCGAGAGCATCGCGCAGGGCCGAGGCGAGATCGAGGCCCGAGCGCTTCAGAACCGCCAGATGGTTGTCCTTCGCCATCACGGCATCGGACAGCGAGAACCGATGGTTGTGCCCGCCGCCCGAGAGCACCGCGTGCCGCTCGACCGCACGCAGGCCGGGGGTCGTCTTCCTCGTGTCGGCGATCCGTGCCGAGGTTCCCTCGATCGCGCGCACATACGCAGCGGTGGCCGTCGCGATACCGCTCATCCGCTGAGTGAAGTTCAGAGCGATGCGCTCGGCGGTGAGGATGCCGCGGGCGGAGCCCGATACCGAGGCGAGCACATCGCCGGCCTCGAAGGCGTCCCCGTCGCCCACGTGCACGTCGACCTCGATCGACGGATCGGTCAGGCGGAAGGCGGCCGTGAACACCTCGCCGCCGCTGAAGGTGCCCGGCTCGCGAGCGACCAGGTCGGCAGTGGCGGTGGCGTCCGCGGGAAGCAGGGTCGCGCTCGTCAGGTCGCCCCAGGGGGCGTCCTCCTCGAGGGTCGCGCTGACGACGCGGGCGATGTGGGCGGCGGTGAGCATCAGACGATCTCCAGGAGTGGTGAGGCGACGGCTTCGCGGAAGTGTGCGCCGACCGAATCGGTGCGGGCGAGCGCGGCAGAGGCCGCCGCGCGGGCGAGCAGCAGGAGGTTCGCGTCTTCGCGCTCGGCGACGGTGGCGGGCTCGGGAGCCACGGCGAGCCAGCGGTCGACCGTGGCTGCGGCGTGCCGCAGGCCCTCATCCGAGCGCAGCAGGCCGACGTGGTCCCACATCAGGCGCTGCAGAGCTGCCCGACTGAAGTCGGCGCCGAGAGCGCCTCCGCCGGCGGCATCCGACTCACCGAGCGGAGGCGCGAGAGGCGCAGGGGCGGGAAGGGTCACCCCGGACTGCGGCCACGGCGAGCCGAGCGCGGCTGCAGCGCGCGCGCCGAAGACCGCCCCTTCGAGCAGTGAATTGGAGGCGAGACGGTTCGCGCCGTGCACACCGGTGCGCGCCACCTCACCGACGGCGAACAGCCCGGGAACCGAGGTGCGCCCGTCGAGGTCGGTGACGATGCCTCCCATCAGATAGTGGGCGGCGGGTGTCACGGGCACCGGTTCCGCTGCCCAGTCGAGCCCGCGTTCCCGCGTCACGCGATCGATCGTCGGGAACCGCTCCGCGAGCCTGCTCTCCCCGATCGCGGTCGCGTCGAGACGCACGGAAGAGCCCTGTCGCGCGGACTGGCGGGCGATCGCCCGGGCGACGACATCGCGGGGGGCGAGCTCGCCGTCCGGATGGCTGTCGAAGACGAATCGTCGGCCGTCGGCGTCGATCAGTGTCGCGCCCTCGCCGCGGACGGCCTCGGAGACGAGGAATGCAGAGCCGTCGGCCAGGACCGTCGGATGGAACTGCACGAACTCGAGGTCGGCGACCGCTGCCCCGATCCGCAGAGCCGCGGCGATGCCGTCGCCGGTCGTGCCCAGCGGGTTGGTCGTGTGCGCATACAGGTGCCCGGCACCGCCCGTGGCGAGCACCACGGCGTCGGCGGACAGTTCCGAGGTCACACCGTCGACGACCACACGGATGCCGCGCACGATGCCGTTCTCGACGATCAGGTCGGCGAGGAAGGCGCGATCAACGACGGTGATGTCGACGTCGCGGACGGCGGCCACCAGAGCGCGGGCGATCGCCGCTCCCGTGGCATCCCCGCCGGCATGGACGATGCGCGCGTGCCGATGTGCGGCCTCTCGTCCGAGCAGCAGCTCCCCGTCGGGGGAGCGGTCGAACGCGACGCCGCGAGAGATCAGCTCGGCGATCCTGGTCGCACCGTCGCGCACGAGAACGTCGACGGCGGCAGCATCCGAGAGGCCCGCTCCCGCATCCATCGTGTCGGCGGCGTGGTGCGCCGCCGAATCTCCGACGCCGTAGATCCCTGCGACACCGCCCTGCGCGTAGCCCGTGCACCCGTCGCCCACGGCGCCCTTCGTCACGATCGTGACCGCGTGGCCGACCTCGTGCGCGTGCAGGGCGGTCGTGAGTCCGGCGATGCCCGAGCCGACGACGACGACGTTCATCGTGCGCTCGCCACCACGGGCGGCTTCGCCGCCAGCATCCGCTCGAGGGCGACGCGAGCGGGGTCGGCCACGTCCGCCGTCACCGTTATCCGATTCGGTGTGTGGCCTGCGACGAGCTCTTCCAGCACCCAGGCCAGGTAGCCGGGGTGGATGCGGTACATCGTCGAACACGGGCACACCACCGGGTCCAGGCAGAAGATCTCATGCTGGGGGAACTGCGCTGCGAGGCGGCGGACGAGGTTGATCTCGGTGCCGATCGCGAAGGTGGTCGGCGCGGTCGCGGCGGCGATCGCTCGACGGATGTAGTCGGTCGAGCCCGCGTCGTCCGCCGCGTCCACGACCGCCATCGGGCACTCCGGGTGCACGATCACCCGGACGCCCGGGTGCTCGGCACGCGCCTGGTCGATCTGATCCACCGTGAACCGGCGGTGCACGGAGCAGAATCCGTGCCAGAGGATCACTCGCGCGTCGACGAGTTCCGCGGCGGAGGAGCCGCCGAGCGCCTGGCGCGGATTCCACATCGGCATCCGGTCGAGAGGCACTCCCATCGCCTTCGCCGTGTTTCGGCCGAGGTGCTGGTCGGGGAAGAAGAGCACTCGCTGACCGCGCGCGAACGCCCACTCGAGCACGGTCTGCGCGTTCGAGGAGGTGCACACGATCCCTCCGTGGCGTCCGACGAAGCCCTTGATCGCGGCGGAGGAGTTCATGTACGTGACGGGAATCACGGGCACGCGTCCGTCCGCGTCCGGCGCGTCGAGATCGCCGAGCACGTCTGCGAGCTGCTCCCAGCAGTCCTCGACCTGATCGATGTCGGCCATGTCGGCCATCGAGCACCCGGCTGCCAGGTTGGGAAGGATCACGGCCTGGTCGGGGCCCGAGAGCAGGTCGGCGGTCTCCGCCATGAAGTGCACGCCGCAGAACACGATGGCCTCGGCATCCGCGCGCTCCTTCGCGGCAGTCGCGAGCTGGAACGAGTCGCCGACGTAGTCGGCGTGCCGCACCACCTCTTCGCGCTGATAGAAGTGTCCGAGCACGACGGCGCGGTCGCCGAGGGTCGCCTTGGCGGCGCGGATGCGCTCGTCGAGATCTGCCTCACTCGCCTCGCGGTATTCGGCGGGCAGCTCGCCCTGCCGCGGGGCGCCGGTGGGGATGACGTCGCCCATGGACGACCCGGGCCCGTAGCCGGGTCTCGCATCGAAGTCCCAGGGGCCGGCGGCGAGGTCGGTCGCGCACGTCGGATCGGTCGATGCGCCGGACACGATCGACTGGATCGCGTGAGCGACCGACGGGTCGATCGGCGGAACGACGGGTGTGGGCACGAAGGTGATGCTCATCGGGTGCTCGTCTCCTCGGGGCCGAGAGGACCGCGATCGGCCAGCTCGACATCGGTGTTGTAGCGGTACAGGCGCGCGGGGCGGTGGTTTCCGGTGCGGAACCGGTCGGTGGGGAGGAGGTTGCCGGCGGATTCGACCTGACGGCGGAAGTTCGCCGGATCGAGGTGCTTCCCGAGGATGGCCTCGTACGCCTCGCGGAGATCGGCCAGGGTGAACTCGGCGGGGAGGAAGCCGTGGGCGACGCGGCTGTAGCCGACCTTGCTGCGCAGACGCCACAGGGCGTACTCGACGATCTTCGTGTGATCGAAGGCCAGTGTCGGCAGGTCGTCGAGGTCGACCCATCGCACGTTCTCGGGAGCCCGACCGGACGCGCGATGGGCGGCGCTCTGCGCGTCGACGTCGTCCTGCCGCAGCAGCGCCCAATAGACGATCGACACGACGCGGGTGGGGGAGCGGTCGACGGCGCCGAAGGCGTAGAGCTGCTCGAGGTAGCTGGGGGTGAGGCCGGTGGTCTCCGCCAGAGTGCGCGCCGCCGCGTCCACCGGGGATTCGGCCGAGGTGAGCCAGCCGCCCGGCAGCGCCCACTGCCCCTCGAACGGCTCGCGCGTGCGCAGCACGAGTGGCAGCGCGAGCACAGCCCGACCTTCCTCTGTGCGGCGCAGAGTGAGGATCACCGTCGACACGGCGACGTCGATGCCACGTGTTTGAGTCATCTGTACCTTAACCTCCGCGATCGATCATAGTGTCCCCGCGACCCTTAGTGCAGCACTATGACGGCCATCCGGCCCTGAGGCCGAAACGTTATATACCAGCGTTCCGGAGTCTTGTCGCCCCGTTGGCTATTTGTTAGGTTACTGTCCTAACAAATCCCTTTCGCGGGGATCTGTCACGAGTCCCGCCCGGGGCTCGGCTCCCACCGGAGATCCCTCCTGCAGTGCAGCACCGAGAGGAAATACAGAATGATCCGTAACGGAAGGCGCAAGATCGCGCTCACCGCTGTGGCGGGGGCGTCCGTCCTCGCCCTGGGCCTGACGGCATGTGGCGCAGGCGGAGGCAATGAGGGGAGCGGTGGCGACGGCGACCGTGCTCTTCGTGTCTGGGCCGGCAGCCAGACCCCCATCACCGCGAACTACAACCCGTTCGCTCCGACCGTGCTCCACGGCGCACTCGGGCCGATCTACGAACCGCTGTTCTTCTTCAACAAGACGGCGGACTCCGAGCCCGTCGGCCTGATCGGAGACTCGTACGAGTACAACGAGGACGGCACCGTGATCACGGTCACCATCAAGCCCGACCTCAAATGGAGCGATGGCGAACCCCTCACCGCCGCCGATGTCGCGTTCTCCTTCACCTATGAGGCGAACAACCCCGAGGGCAACGGTCTCGTCTCGGCCGAGGCGACCGACGACACCACCGTCGTCCTCACCTACACGACCGCGCAGTACACGACCGAGTTCCAGCGTCTCGGCTCCACCTACATCCTCCCCGAGCACGTGTGGGCGGACGTCACCGACTTCGCGAACTTCGCCAACGAAGAGCCGGTCGGCTCCGGCGCGTACGTGGTCGACAAGACGACGAGCGAGTCGTACACGCTCGTCGCCAACGAGAACTTCCGCGATGCGGACGAGCTCGGAGTCAAGAAGGTCCAGTACATCGCCGTCGACAACAACCAGACCGCACAGGATCTGCTCGCCGCCGGCAAGCTCGACTGGACGGGCATGTTCATCCCGAATCCGGACGACGTCACGGGCAACGGAGCGATCGACTGGATCAACACCCCGCAGGACCCGACCGTGCTGTACACCTGCTCGAACGCCGAGCTCGGCTGCTCCGGTCCGCAGACGGATGTCGCCGTGCGTCAGGCGCTCAACGTCGCGATCGACCGTGCCGCCATCAAGGACAAGGCGTTCGTCGGTCTGACCGGCGACATCTCTCCGACGTTCGCGCTGCTGCCTCGTGACGAGAAGTGGGTCGCGGACCCGGCCAACGAGGTCAGCCCGCAGGAGGCGAACGCCGCCGAAGCGGGCGAGATCCTCGAGGCAGCCGGCTACGCGAAGGACGGCGACTACTACGCGAAGGACGGCGTGCCGCTCGAGCTCAGCCTGATCTCGGTCGACGGCTGGACCGACTACAACGATGCGGCCAAGCTGATCGCCGAGCAGGCCGAGGCGGCCGGCATCAAGGTGACGGCGTCGACCGTGCAGTGGCAGGAGTTCTCGGACGCCCGCCAGGGCGGAGAATTCCAGCTGATCGTCGGTGGCGTCATCGGCACCTCGGTGGCCGACCCGTTCCAGATCTACCGCGACTGGTTCGGCGGCACGACCGTCGGGTCGACCGCGGCCGTGGGCACAGAGGTGCCGGCCGGTCGCTGGAACTTCAGCCGCTACAGCAACCCCGTCGTCGACACGGCCGTCCAGGCCGCGATCAGCACGAACGACGAGGCGGAGAAGAAGGAGCTGTACGGCACGATCCAGACCGAGATCGTTCGTGACCTGCCGTACATCCCGCTCGTGATCAACGCGACCCAGACCTTCTACAACACGAAGGACTTCACGGGCTGGCCGACGGAGGAGGACCTCTACGCCTTCCCGCCGTCCTGGGGCGCGATCGCGGCAGGCTACATCCTGACGCAGCTCGAGCCGGCGAAGTAACCACAGGAGTCGGGGGAGCAGGAAGCACGGTCAGTGACATGAAGTTCTATGCACGAAGAATCGGGTTCTACGCGTTTACGCTGTGGGCCGCGATCTCACTCAACTTCCTGCTTCCCCGGCTCATGCCGGGGAACCCGGCGGACATCATGATCGCCAAGATGCAGCGAGCGGGCGGCGAGGTCTCCGAGACCACGATCCGCAACATCAAGCTGCTGCTCGGCGGCGATGACTCGTCCCTCTGGGAGCAGTACATCGCGTACTGGGGTCGCATGCTGCAGGGCGACCTCGGAGTGTCCGTCACCAAGTTCCCCACACCGGTGAGCGAGCTCATCGGCCAGGCTCTTCCCTGGACGCTGATCCTCGTCGGCACGGTGACCGTGATCTCGTTCATCCTCGGCGTCGTGCTCGGAGCCTGGGCCGGATGGAAGCGCGGCACCTGGGTCGACCACTTGATCCCCGCGACCACCGTGCTGCAGTCCATCCCGTATTTCTGGATGGCGCTCCTGCTCGTCTCGGTCTTCGCGGTCGGACTCGGCTGGTTCCCGATCTTCGGGGGCTACGACGTCTTCGAATTCCCCGACGGCCCGGAGCCGACGTGGGCGTTCTTCATGGACGCGCTCTACCACGCCATCCTTCCCGCCGTGACCATCGTGATCTCGTCGGTGGGCGGCTGGATGTTCGGCATGCGCAACATGATGGTGCAGACCATGTCGGAGGACTACGTGCTCACGGCCGAGGCCAAGGGGCTCCGTCCGCGTCGCATCATGACCACGTACGCCGCCCGCAACGCGGCGATCCCCTCGATCGCGGGCTTCTCGATCACCCTGGGATTCGTGGTCGCCGGGTCGATCGTGATGGAGCAGGTGTTCACCTACCCGGGCATCGGCAAGCTGATGTTCCAGGCCGTGACGAACAACGATTACGCGCTGATGCAGGGGCTGTTCCTCGTCATCACCATCACGGTGCTCGCCGCCAACTTCATCATGGACCTCGTCTATGGCTTCATCGACCCGAGGGCTCGCCAGAATGTCTGACACCGAGAACGCAGTGCTGATCACGAAGGATCAGCCCATGACCCAGCCCGCCAGCACGATCTCGCTCGCGACGCAGCGCGGCCGCAAGCGTCGCCGCGTGCTGCCGACCTCCTCGTCGAAGTTCATCGTCGGCGCGAGCATCGTGCTCGCGATCGTGCTCTTCGCGATCATCGCGCCGATCTTCGCGCAGGACCCCCGGAGCACCGACAACCCGGCACTGCTTCCCCCGTCGCCGGAACACTGGCTGGGCACGACGAAGCTGGGCAACGACATGTTCGCCCAACTCGCGACGGGTGCACAGGGCTCGCTCCTGGTCGGTGTCGTCGCGGGCGGCATCGCCATCATCCTGTCGCTTCTGTTCGGAGTCCTCGCGGGATACCTCGGCGGCTGGCGCGAGGACACCCTGGCGCTGTTGACGAACGTGATGATCGTGATCCCCGGCCTGCCGCTGGTGATGGTGATCTCCTCGTTCGTCCCGCAGCGCAGCTGGCAGCTCGTCGCGTTCGTGCTCGGCATCACGTCGTGGGCCGGAGCGGCCTACGTGCTCCGTCTGCAGACCAGGTCCCTGCGCACCCGCGACTACGTCTACGCGTCGAAGGTCGCCGGGGAGCGATCCTTCCGCGTCATCCTGGTCGAGATCATGCCGAACCTGCTGCCGCTGCTCACCGCGCAGTTCCTCTTCGCGATCATCTTCGCGATCCTCGGCGAGGCGGGGCTGTCGTACCTCGGCCTGGGTCCGAACTCGTCCATCACCTGGGGAACGATCCTCAACGACGCGCAGTCGGGTCAGGCGCTGGGACGAGGGGCCTGGTGGTGGTTCGTTCCGCCGGGAGTGATGATCGCTCTGCTCGGCGCGGGCCTCTCGCTCATCAACTTCGCGATCGACGAGGTCATCAACCCCAAGCTGCGCAACGCGCCCGACGCCGCTCGGCGCCTGCGCAAGGCGGCAAAGACGAAAGGGGTCGCCGCATGAGCGCTCCGGATGCCGTGCTGACCGCACGCAACGTGTCGATCGAATATGAGGTGGACCCGCCCGTCAAGGCGGTCCGCGACGTCTCGCTCACTCTCCACCGGGGCGAGATCCTCGGCCTCGCGGGGGAGTCGGGGTGCGGCAAGACGACGCTCGCCTACGGCATGAACCGGCTGCTCAAAGCTCCGGCGCTCATGACCAGCGGAGAGATCGTGTTCCACGATCGCGACGGTCACGACATCGACATCGTCGCACTCGACGGCGACGGGCTGCGGGCGTTCCGCTGGGACAAGATCTCGATGGTGTTCCAGGGGGCGATGAACTCGCTCAACCCGGTCATCAGCGTCAAGGCGCAGATCTTCGACATCTTCGACACCCACCGACCCGGCATGTCCCGACAGGACAAGCAGGCGAGGGCCGAGGAGCTGCTCACACTCGTCGGGGTCGATCCGTCGAGGCTGACGAGCTTTCCGCACGAGCTGTCCGGTGGCATGCGCCAGCGCATGATGATCGCCATGGCGCTCGCGCTGGATCCGCAGGTGATGATCATGGACGAGCCGACCACGGCGCTCGACGTCGTCGTGCAGCGCGGGATCATCCGCGAGATCATGCGACTGCGCGAGCGGCTCGGTTTCGCGGTGATCTTCATCACCCACGACCTGCCGATGCTGATCGAGATCAGCGACCGCATCGCCGTCATGCTGCAGGGGCAGATCGTCGAAGAGGGGACCGCCGAGGAGATCTACCGCTCGCCCCAGCACGAGTACACGAAGAGGCTGCTGTCGAGCTTCCCGAGTCTGACCGGCGAGCGCGGAGACTTCGTCCGCACCGGCAACCAGCCCAGTCAGGAGATCCGATGAGTGCTCCCACCCTCGAAGCCCGCAACCTGGTGAAGGACTTCACGCTGCGGTCCGGTCTCAAGACGTCGATCCTGCACGCCGTCAAGGACGTCTCGTTCACGATCGAGGCGGGCAAGACGGTCGCCCTGGTCGGCGAGTCCGGGTCGGGCAAGTCGACCATCGCCCGGATGCTGATGAAGCTCGAGACGCCGACCAGCGGACAGATCCTGCTCGACGGCAAGGATGCGGGGATGCGCGGCCGCGCCGTGGAGGAGTACCGCTCGCAGGTGCAGATGGTCTTCCAGGATCCGTTCGCCTCACTGAACCCGTTCCATACGATCATCCATCACCTCGAGCGGCCGATCCGGCTTCACCACCCGAGACTCTCGAACACCGAGGTGCGTGCGCGTGCGGTCGAGCTGCTCGAGCGTGTGCGGCTGTCGCCCGGCGAGAGCTTCGCCGATCGTCGCCCGCATGAGCTGTCCGGCGGCCAGCGACAGCGCGTGGCGATCGCCCGGGCGCTCGCCCCGGGTGCGCGATTCATCGTCGCGGATGAGCCTGTGTCGATGCTCGACGTCTCGATCCGGCTGGGGGTGCTCAACCTGCTGGCCGATCTGCAGAGGGAGGAGAACCTCGGCGTGCTGTACATCACGCACGATCTCGCCACCGCACGCCACTTCAGCGACGAGATCATGGTGCTCTACAAGGGCGATGTCGTCGAGCGCGGGCCCGCCGACCAGGTCATCCTGCATCCCCAGCACGAGTACACCAAGACGCTGCTTGGTGCCGCGCCCGAGCCCGAGAACCTGGGGCGCCTGCGTGACGAGGTCCGAGCCGAGCTGGCGGGTCGCTGACCCGCGTCCGCACCTCGGGCTCTCCCGACGCCAACACCTGTCCGCGTCGTCGTCCGTGTCGGCGTCGGCGTTTGTGTCGGCGTCGGGGGAGCGCAGTGCTCGGCGGCCTGTGCCGACGACATCGACCCGCTAGACTGAGGCCACAAGTGAAGACAGGCCGAATGACCCACGCGGGAGAGCCCCGGCGAATGCAGCCGGGCACCGAAGGAGCAAGCCTCCCCGCCAATCTCTCAGGTACGCGTACCGCGCGGTTCCGGCCACTCTGAAAAGCGATCCCGAGCGACCACGCGTCTGCTCGGATCCGCCGACGGTGAAAGCCCAGACTCTGGGTGAAGCTCTCAGGCCCATGACAGAGGGGGAGTTCCCAGGAGCAGCGTCGCTGCTCCGCCCGACCCAGCCCGGGAGAACTCCATGTCCGACCCTCGCTACACCCCGCTGCGCGATCGCCATGAGGCGCTCGGCGCCTCGTTCACCGACTTCGGCGGCTGGCAGATGCCGGTGCGATACACCTCGGATCTCGCCGAGCACCGCGCCGTGCGTGAAGCTGCCGGCATCTTCGACATCTCGCACATGGCGGAGTTCATGGTCACCGGAGAGTTCGCGGCGGACTTCCTCGACTACTCGCTCGCCGGTCGGCTCTCCGCCATGCCGGTGGGCAAGGCGAAGTACTCGCTGATGCTGGCGGAGGACGGCGGGATCATCGACGACGTCATCGTCTACCGGCTCGCCGACGACCGCTTCCTGGTGATCGCGAACGCGGGGAACCGGGGCTTCGTGGATGCGGCATTCGCCTCGCGCGTCCGGTCCTTCCCGTCTCGGATCGAGCGGGAACGGCCCGACCTCGCCGAGGCCGAGGTGCGCACCTTCGAGGGCTTCCTCGGAGACCGGGGCGTCGATGTCGAGGACGTCTCCGACGAGTACGCACTGCTCGCCGTGCAGGGCCCCGCATCCGAGGCGATCCTCTCGTCGACCCCGGGCATCACGGATCTCAGCGCTCCGTGGTCGGAGCAGAAGTACTACGCCTGGGCCGACGCGTCGTTCCGAGGACGTCCTCTGCTCCTCGCTCGCACCGGATACACCGGGGAAGACGGATTCGAGCTCCTCGTGCGGGCCGCCGATGCCGCTGCGCTCTGGGACGCGCTCATCGAGGCGGGTCAGCCGCACGGCCTCGTCTCCGCCGGCCTCGCCGCGCGCGACACGCTCCGACTCGAGGCGGGCATGCCTCTCTACGGCCATGAGCTCTCGCCCGAGACGAAGCCGTCGCAGGCCGGGCTCGGCCGCGTCGTCGTGTCCGACAAGGAGAGCTTCGTCGGCAAGGGCGCGGTGGAGGCCGCAGCAGATGCGCCCGTGCTCGTGGGGCTCGTCGCCGACGGCAAGCGTGCCGGCCGCGCCGGTTACGCCGTGGTCGACGAGGACGGCGCCGTGCTCGGCGAGATCACGAGCGGCGCGCTGAGCCCGACCCTCGGCCACCCGATCGCGATGGCCTACATCGCGCCGTCTTCCGCTGTGGAGGGAACCGCAGTATTCCTTGATGTGCGGGGGACCAGGATCCCCGCGACCGTGACCGCTCTGCCTTTCTACCGGAGGACCAAATGACCGACCTCAAAGCCCTCAGCTACACCGATGAGCACGAGTGGATCGCCGCTGACGGCGACACCGTGACCATCGGCATCACCGACTACGCGGCCGACAAGCTCGGCGATGTCGTCTTCGTCGAGCTGCCCGCCGTGGGCACCGAGCTCACGGCAGGCTCCGTAGTGGGCGAGATCGAGTCGACCAAGTCGGTCGGCGAGCTCTACGCGCCCGTCAGCGGCACGGTCGTCGAGATCAACGACACCGTGGTCGACGACCCCTCGCTGGTCAACGCCGAGCCGTTCGCCGGCGGATGGCTCATCAAGGTCTCGGTCGCGGCGGGTGCGCTCGACGGGCTGATGGACCGCGACGCCTACGTCGCACTCACGGAGGGCTGATCGACCAGTGGTCTCTTTCGCCGATCGTCACATCGGAACCACCGCCGCCGCCCAGCGTCAGATGCTCGACGCGCTGGGCGTCGAGTCGAAGCTCGAGGACTGGAGCCCTGTCGAGGCGCTGATGCGTCAGGCCGTGCCCGCGTCGATCTTCACCCCCGCATCCACGGAATCCGTGATCCCGCGCGCGGCGACCGAGACCGAAGCGCTCGCCGAACTGCGTGCGCTCGCGTCGCGCAACACGGTGAACCGGCCGATGATCGGCCTCGGGTACTACGGCACGGTCACCCCTCAGGTGATCCAGCGCAACGTGCTCGAGAACCCGTCCTGGTACACGGCATACACGCCGTACCAGCCTGAGATCTCGCAGGGGCGCCTCGAAGCCCTGATCAACTTCCAGACGATGGTCGCCGAACTGACCGGCTTGACCACCGCGAACGCGTCGATGCTCGACGAGTCGACCGCCGTGGTCGAGGGGATGCTGCTGGCGCGCCGCGCCTCGAAGAAGGCGTCGAATGTGTTCGCCGTCGATGCGGACGCATTCCCGCAGACGAAGGCGCTGCTCGAGACCAGGGCAGAGGCCGTGGGCATCGAGCTCGTGTCCGTCGATTTCGCGGCCGGTGAGGAGCTGCCCTCCGAGCTGTTCGGCGTCTTCGTGCAGTATCCGGGTGCCTCCGGGCGAGTGTGGGACCCGGCAGCCGTGATCGACGCGGCGCATCTGGCGGGCGGGCTCGCCGTCGTCGCGGCCGATCTGCTCGCGCTCACCCTCATCGCGTCCCCGGGCTCGCTCGGCGCCGACGTCGCGGTCGGCACCACCCAGCGCTTCGGCGTGCCGATCGGTTTCGGCGGCCCGCACGCGGGCTACATGGCTGTGCGCGCGGGGCTCGAACGTCAGCTGCCGGGACGCCTCGTCGGCGTCTCGGTCGATGCCGACGGCAAGCCCGCGTATCGGCTGTCGCTGCAGACTCGTGAGCAGCACATCCGCCGCGAGAAGGCGACGAGCAACATCTGCACAGCCCAGGTGCTGCTCGCGGTCATGGCATCGATGTACGCGGTCTACCACGGGCCCGACGGCCTGAAGGCGATCGCCCGCGAGGTCGCGGCGAAGACCGCGATGCTGCGCGACTGGCTCGCCGACGCCGGCGCGGACGTCGTGCACGACTCGTTCTTCGACACGCTCCAGGTGCGGGTCCCAGGACGCGCCGCCGACATCGTGGAACAGGCTCATCAGGGTCCCGGCATCCTGCTGCACCTCGCGGACGCCGACACGATCGGCATCTCGATCGATGAGACCACCACGGTCGCCGAACTCCACCAGGTCGCTCAGATCTTCGGTGGCGCACGGGAGCGCGCCTTCGGCTTCTACGGCACCGGTTCTCAGGGCGGTCTTCCCGCCGAGCTCCTCCGTCAGGACGAGTACCTCACCCACCCCGTCTTCCATGCGCACCGCAGCGAGACGGCGATGATGCGGTACCTCAAGAGCCTGGCCGATCGTGACTACGCCCTCGACCGCGGCATGATCCCTCTCGGGTCCTGCACCATGAAGCTGAACGCGGCGACCGAGATGGCATCGATCACGTGGCCCGAGTTCGCGGGCATCCACCCGTTCGCGCCGGCCTCCGACGTCGCCGGCTACCTCGACATGATCACGCAGCTCGAGGCGTGGCTCGCCGAGGTCACCGGGTACGACGCCGTCTCGCTGCAGCCGAACGCCGGCTCGCAGGGCGAGCTGGCCGGTCTCCTCGCCATCCGCGGATACCACCTCGCGAACGGCGACACGCAGCGCACCGTGTGCCTGATCCCGTCGTCCGCGCACGGCACCAACGCGGCATCCGCCGTGCTCGCCGGTATGAAGGTCGTCGTCGTCGCGTGCGACGAGCTCGGCAACGTCGACCTCGACGACCTGAGGGCGAAGATCGCGACGCACGCCGACGAGCTCTCGGCGCTGATGATCACCTACCCGTCGACCCACGGCGTCTACGAACAGGACGTGGTCGAGATCACCACCGCGGTGCACGAGGCCGGCGGCCAGGTGTACGTCGACGGCGCGAACCTCAATGCACTGCTCGGCTATGCGCGCTTCGGCGATCTCGGCGGCGACGTCTCGCACCTCAACCTGCACAAGACATTCGCCATCCCGCACGGCGGCGGCGGCCCCGGTGTCGGCCCCGTTGCGGCGAAGGCGCATCTTGCGCCGTACCTTCCGTCGCACCCGCTGGCGCAGCGCGCCGAGCACGCGGGCGGGTTCGTCTTCGAGGGGGGAGCCGTGTCCGCCGCGCCGTACGGATCGGCAGGCATCCTGCCGATCTCCTGGTCGTACGTGCGGATGATGGGTGCCGACGGCCTCCGTCATGCGACAGCGGCGGCGGTGCTGTCGGCGAACTACATCGCCGCTCGCCTGGGCGAGCACTTCCCCGTGCTGTACGCGGGCGAGGACGGCCGGGTGGCGCACGAGTGCATCCTCGACCTGCGGCCGCTCCGCGAGGAGACCGGAATCACGGTCGACGATGTGGCCAAGCGGCTCATCGACTTCGGCTTCCACGCGCCGACCATGTCGTTCCCGGTCGCCGGGACGCTCATGGTCGAGCCCACGGAGTCCGAGGACCTCGGCGAGATCGAGCGGTTCATCGAGGCGATGATCATGATCAAGGCCGAAGCGGATGCCGTCGCCGCCGGACGCTGGCCTGCGGATGACAACCCGCTGGTGAATGCTCCGCACACCGCTGTCTCGCTGATCGCGGGGGAGTGGGAGCACGCCTACAGCCGAGAGGACGCCGCCTACCCGGTGCATGCTCTGGTGGCAGGCAAGTACTGGCCGCCCGTGCGACGGATCGATCAGGCCTACGGCGACCGCAACCTCGTCTGCGCGTGTCCGCCCATCGAGGCGTTCGCCTGAACCGAATCCTGCCGAGCGACGGCGTCGTGTCCATCCGGACGCGACGCCGTCGCTCGTTTCCGTGCATTTCCGCGTGTTTCGGCGATGTTTCGGTTGATCACCACTCAGTAACGGTTCATTAGCCGAGAGCGGTGTCCACGAAACCGCGGGTTACAGTCGACTATCCCTACGCGTTCGACGATGAGCGCGCAGTCTGATGAATACCCGTCCACAGGAGGACACAAAGTGAAGCGCAACAAGATCGCCCTTGCGGGCACTGCGCTGTTCGCGATCGGCGCCCTGGCGCTCGCGGGCTGCGCGAGCGGTGGAAACGGCAATGACGGCGACGGCGGTTCCGGTGCGAGCGCCGACGCCGATGCCATCATCACCACGAACGGCTCGGAGCCCGAGAACCCGCTGATCCCCACCAACACCAACGAGGTGGGCGGCGGAAAGATCCTCGACGAGATCTTCGCGGGTCTGATCTATTACGACGCCGACGGCAAGCCGGTCAACGACGTGGCTGAGGAGATCACCACCGAGGACCCGCAGAACATCACCGTCAAGATCAAGGAAGGCCTGACCTTCACCGACGGTGAAGAAGTCACCGCCGACAACTTCATCAAGGCATGGAACGAGGGCGCGAAGCTCTCCAACGGTCACCTGTCGAGCTACTTCTTCGAGGACATCGAGGGCTTCAGCTACGAGACCGACTCCGAGCTCACCGGTCTGAAGCAGGTCGACGACTACACCTTCACGATCGCGCTGAACAAGCCGGCCTCCGACTTCGCTCTGCGTCTCGGCTACTCGGCGTTCTACCCGCTCCCCGACGTCGCGTTCGAGGACATGGACGCCTTCGGTCAGAACCCGATCGGCAACGGTCCGTACATGATCGACGGCGACGACGCGTGGCAGCACGACGTGCAGATCGACCTCGTCCGCAATGACGACTACGACGGTGGTCGCAAGGCGGCCAACGGCGGTCTGACCATCAAGTTCTACGCCACGCAGGAAGCGGCGTACGCCGACCTGCTGTCGAACGAGGTCGACGTCATCGACGCGATCCCGACGAACTCGCTCCCGGTCTTCACCGACGAGCTCGGCGACCGCGCCGTGAACCAGCCCTCCGCTGTGTTCCAGTCGTTCACCATCGGCCAGTTCCTCCCGCACTTCAGCGGCGAAGAGGGCCAGCTGCGTCGTCAGGCGCTGTCGATGGCGATCAACCGCGAGGAGATCACCGAGACGATCTTCTCGGGCACGCGCACCCCGGCATCCGACTTCACCTCTCCGGTCATCGACGGCTGGTCCGACTCGGTCCCGGGCAGCGAGGTGCTCGACTTCGACCCTGAGAAGGCGAAGGAGCTGTGGGCTGAGGCCGACGCCATCGCGCCTTGGGACGGCGAGTTCAAGATCGCGTACAACTCGGACGGCGGTCACGACGCCTGGGTCGACGCGGTGAGCAACAGCATCAAGAACACGCTCGGCATCGAGGCATCGGGTGACCCGTACCCGACCTTCCAGGACCTTCGCACGAAGATCAACGACCGCACCATCACCACGGCTGCGCGCTCGGGCTGGCAGGCCGACTACCCGGGTCTGTACAACTTCCTCGGACCGCTCTACGCCACGGGCGCTGGCTCGAACGACGGTGACTACACGAACCCCGAGTTCGACGAGCTCATCTCGGCCGGCATCAGCAACCCCGACGCCGAGGCGCAGATCGAGGACTTCACCAAGGCGCAGGAGGTTCTGTTCCAGGACCTGCCCGCGATCCCGCTGTGGTACTCCAACGTGACCGGCGGCTTCAGCGAGAACGTCGACAACGTCACGTTCGGCTGGAACTCGGTTCCGCTGTACTACGAGATCACGAAGGCCGGCGAGTAAGTCTGACGGCACTTCACCTGTGAGGCGGTGACGATTCTTCGTCACCGCCTCACAGGCTTGTGTTCACGTAGCTTTCTTTCCCCTCAAGAAGGGACAAGCGGATGCTCGGTTACATTCTGAGACGTCTTCTGCAGGTGATCCCGGTCTTCTTCGGAGCCACCCTGCTCATTTACTTCCTCGTGTTCGCCATGCCCGGCGATCCGATCCTCGCCCTGTTCGGCGACAAGACCCCTAACCCGGCGGTCGTCGAGCAGCTGCGCGCGGAGTACCACCTGGATCAGCCGTTCCTCGTGCAGTACTGGTACTACATCACCGGCGTCTTCCAGGGCGACCTGGGCACGACCTATTCCGGACGGCCGGTCTCCGACGTCCTCGCCGCCACGCTCCCGGTCACCGGCCGCCTCGCGGTGATGGCGATCGGCATCGAGTTCACGCTCGCCATCGTCATCGGCACCATCTCGGCGCTGCGCAAGGGCAAGCTGTTCGACAACGTCTCCCTGGTCGTGGCGCTCATCGCGATCGCGATCCCGATCTTCGTGGTGGCGTTCCTGGCCCAGTACTTCCTCGCGATCCAGCTCGGCTGGTTCAAACCCACGGTGGGTGCGGACAACGACTGGGGCGGACTGTGGCTCCCGGCCATCGTGCTCGGCTTCAGCCTGTATGCCGTGAGCATGCGACTGATGCGCAGCTCGGTCATCGAGACGGTGAACCAGGACTGGGTGCGCACGGCGTACAGCAAGGGCCTCTCGCGCAACCGCGTGCTGCCCGTGCACGTGCTGCGCAACTCGCTCATCCCGGTGATCACGAACTCCGCCACCAACTTCGGCGTGCTGCTCGTGGGTGCCACCGTCACCGAGGGCATCTTCAACGTCCCCGGCGTGGGAAACACGCTCTTCCAGGCGATCCAGCGCGGCGAGGGACCGACGGTCGTCTCGTTCGTGACCGTGTTCGTCATCCTGTACGTGTTGGTGAACCTCTTCATCGACCTGCTCTACGGTCTGCTCGACCCGAGGATTCGCTATGCCTGATCCCACCTCTCAGAAGCACTACGTCGCTCCGATCGAGACGGAGTCGATCGCGGTCGACGCCGTCCGGATCTCGGACAAGCCCAGCAACCTCTGGCGGGATGCCTGGTTCGACCTGCGTCGTCGTCCGTTGTTCTGGTTCTCGATCGTCCTCGCGCTGTTCTTCCTCGTGATGGCACTGTGGCCGACGCTGTTCACCTCGACACCGCCGAACAACGACTGCCAGCTGGCGAACAGCAACGGCGGCCCCACCGAAGGACATCCGCTCGGATTCACCTTCCAGGGCTGCGACATCTATGCGCGCATCGTCTGGGGAGCGCAGACCTCGTTGGCGGTCGGCCTCATCGCGACCCTGATCTCGTCGATCCTCGGCCTGATCATGGGAGCCCTCGCCGGCTTCTACGGCGGATGGCTCGATTCGGTGCTCTCGCGCATCGGTGACATCTTCTTCGCCATCCCGTACATCCTCGCGGCCGTCGTCGTGATGACCGTGTTCCGGGACTCCCGTTCGGTGTGGACGCTCGCGTTCGCCATCGGCGCGTTCGCGTGGGCGTCCACCGCTCGCGTCGTGCGCGCCGAGGTGCTCCGAGTGCGCCAGGCGGACTTCGTCATGGCGTCTCAGGCGCTCGGTCAGTCCAAGTTCAAGATCCTCCTGAACCACGTGGTCCCGAACGCCATCGCTCCGCTGCTCGTGGTGTCGACGCTCGGACTCGCGGCCGCGATCGTCGCCGAAGCGACCCTCTCGTTCCTCGGGGTGGGTCTCGGCAGCGACGTGATGTCGTGGGGCAATGACATCGCGAAGGCTCAGGCGTCACTGCGCGTCGCGCCGATGGCGCTCATCTATCCGTCGATCGCCCTCACCCTCGCGGTGCTGGCGTTCGTCTCCCTGGGCGAGCTCATCAGAGACGCCCTCGACCCGAAGGCGAGGGCACGCCGATGAGCGAGCGAATCACCGAACAGGTCCCGCTGCTGAGCATCCGCGACCTCCGCGTCGCGTTCAAGACGCAGGAGGGCCTGCGCGAAGTGCTCCACGGCGTGAGCTTCGACGTCATGCCCGGAGAGACCGTCGCGATCGTGGGCGAGTCCGGGTCGGGCAAGTCCACCACGGCGACCGCCATCGTGAACCTGCTGCCCGGCACCGGTCAGGTGACCGGGGGATCCATCACCCTGGAGGGGCGCGAGCTCACGACGCTCAACCGTCGCGAGATCGAGGCCGTGCGCGGTCGGGACATCGGCTTCGTGCCGCAGGACCCGATGTCGAACCTCAACCCCGTCTGGAGCATCGGCTTCCAGGTGAAGGAGGCGATCCGTGCGAACGGCATCGCTCAGGGGCGCGACGCCGCCAAGGCACGCACCGTGGAGGTGCTCCAGCAGGCGGGGCTCTCCGACGCCGAGAAGCGTCTGCACCAGTTCCCGCACCAGTTCTCGGGGGGCATGCGTCAGCGTGCGCTGATCGGGATGGGCCTCGCGGCCGACCCGAAGCTGCTCATCGCCGACGAGCCGACCTCGGCTCTCGATGTGACGGTGCAGCGTGTGATCCTCGACCACATGGCGTCGCTGACTCGTGACAAGGGCACCTCGGTGCTGCTGATCACCCACGACCTCGGCCTCGCAGCCGAGCGCGCGGACAAGATCATCGTCATGAACGGCGGCAACATCGTCGAATCGGGTCCCAGCCGCGAGATCCTCGAGAATCCGCAGCATCCGTACACGAAGCGCCTGGTCGCCGCGGCGCCGAGCGTCGCGTCCCAGCGCATCCAGGCGGTCGTGGAGGACCGAGGGATCGAGACGATCGAGGACCTCGCCGCGATCCCGCCGACGGTGCGTGTGGCCGGGCTCACGAAGGACTACCGCATCCGTCAGGGGAACTTCCGCAGCGAAGCGTTCCGGGCGGTCGACGACGTGTCGTTCGAGATCCCGCGCGGAAAGACGCTCGCACTCGTGGGCGAGTCGGGTTCCGGCAAGTCCACCGTCGCCAAGATGGTGCTGAAGCTCGAAGAGCCCACCAGCGGAACCATCGAGATCGACGGGCAGGATGTGTCGAGACTGTCGAGCGCGCAGGCGTTCGGTCTTCGTCGGCGTATGCAGCCGGTGTTCCAGGACCCGTACGGCTCGCTCGATCCGCTGCGCAACATCGGCAACACGATCGCCGAGCCGATGCAGATCCACGGCGTGGGCGACCGCGCCTCGCAGCGCGAACGGGTCGAGGAGCTGCTCGACCAGGTCTCGCTGCCGCGCGTCCTCGCGAGCCGCTACCCGAACGAGCTCTCGGGCGGTCAGCGTCAGCGTGTCGCGATCGCTCGCGCTCTCGCGCTCAAGCCCGACATCATCGTCCTCGACGAGGCGGTGTCGGCACTCGACGTGCTGGTGCAGGACCAGGTGCTGCAGCTGCTGGCCGAGCTCCAGTCGGAGCTCGGGCTCACGTATCTGTTCATCACTCACGACCTTGCGGTCGTCCGAGTCTCGAGCGACCTCGTGTGCGTGATGGAGAAGGGCAAGATCGTCGAGCAGGGCACTGTCGACGAGATCTTCGCCAACCCGCAGCAGGAGTACACCGACCGTCTGCTCAAGGCGATCCCCGGGGCGACGATCACCCTCGGCGGTCACTGAGAGTGAGCATCGAACCTCGACCGGAGGCCGCACGGACATTCCGTGCGGCCTCCGGGCCTGTCTCCCTCGTGCTGTGCTCGCTGCTGGCGCTCTTCCTGCTCGGCGATGCCGTCGTGCGCGCGGGGTGGGGACAGATGCTCCTGCTCGCGCCGTGGGTGCTGCTCGGTCTCTGGGTCGTCTACGAGATCGCCTTCGTATCGGTGGTGCGCATCGATCACGCGGGAGCGATGGTGCAGAACATGCTGCGCCGCACCTCGTTCGGCTGGAGCCGCGTGCGCGACATCGACCTGCGCTGGCAGCTGGTGTTCTCGCTCGACGACGGCACGGATCTGTCGAGCTACGGAGGGCCGGCGCGAGCGCGACCGGTTCGACGACCGACCGGCGACGACGAGGCCAAAGCCCCTGTCGCGCTCCGCGACCTCACCGACGTCCGCGACCGCTGGCAGGCCGCTCCCGCGGGCGCGGATGCGCCTATCCGGCGCACCTGGGACACCAGCGCGCTCATCGCCCTCGGCGTCATCGCGCTCTGGGCGGTCGTCTCGATCCTGGTCGCGAACGGCTGATCCCGCGCGCTCTCAGCCAGGCAGCCCAAAGAGAGCCGGCCAGGTCGCCGCAACCCACGGGTATCCCACGAACACCGTCGCATCGATCAGGAAGTGCGCGACGAGGAACGGCATGAGCCGTCCGCTCCGCTGGAACAGCCACCCGAAGAGCAGTCCCATCGCCAGGTTCCCGACGAACGCCCCGGGGCCCTGGTAGAGGTGGTAGCTCGCCCGCAGCACTGACGTGGCGATGATGATGGCCCACGGCCCCCAGCCCAGCTGCCGCAGCCGGGCGAAGAGGTATCCGAGCACGACGAACTCCTCCTGGATCGATGCCCGCGCCGCTGCGAGGAGGAGGATCGGGATCGTCCACCAGTGCGCATCGAGCCCCGCAGGATTGACCGCGACGAAGAGGCCGAGTGCGCGCCCGGCGAGATACAGACCGATACCCGGGATCCCGATGGTCGCCACCAGGAGGATCCCGCGACCGACGTCCGGGCCGACCCTGGTGCCGTCGAGACCCAGTCTCGCGAGGTGCGGCTTCGACGACTGCCAGAGCAGGAAGCACACGAGCAGCACGGGAACGAGGGAGAAGCCGATCGACAGGATCTGGTAGATCAGGTCGAAGATCTCGCGATCACTGCGGGAGGGGTTCAGGGTCGCGGTCTGATCGGCGAGGGGCGTCTCATCCGTGAGGCGGTAGGCCAACTGCACGATCGCGTACACCGCGGACTGGCCGAGGCCGAGGGCGAGGACGATCGCGATCTCCCACCAGAGACGACTGCGCGAGGGAGTGGGGGACAGGTCGGCAACGGTCACGATCACGATGCTACTTCGGCGCTCAGGAACGACTCGCCCGAATACGATAGTCTGGAACGTCGGCTTCTCGGCAAAACCCCACACTCTTTAGGACATCTGCATGGCGCACGCCCTTCGCTCTGACCTCCGCAACGTCGCAATCGTCGCGCACGTCGACCACGGCAAGACCACTCTCGTCGACGCCATGCTGCGTCAGACGGGCTCGTTCGGCGAACACGCCCACGTCGATGAGCGCGCGATGGACTCGAACGACCTCGAGCGTGAGAAGGGCATCACGATCCTCGCCAAGAACACGGCGATCACCTACAAGGGTGAGCACGCCCAGGGGCAGGAGATCACGATCAACGTGATCGACACCCCCGGTCACGCCGACTTCGGCGGCGAGGTCGAGCGTGGCCTGTCGATGGTCGACGGCGTCGTGCTGCTCGTCGACGCGAGCGAGGGTCCGCTCCCGCAGACCCGCTTCGTGCTGCGCAAGGCGCTCGAGGCCAAGCTCCCCGTCATCCTCCTGGTCAACAAGACCGATCGCCCCGACGCTCGTATCGCCGAGGTCGAGGAAGAGGCGCACGACCTGCTGCTCGGACTCGCGTCCGACCTCGTCGACGACGTGCCCGACCTCGACGTCGACGCGCTGCTCGACGTGCCCGTCGTCTACGCGTCCGGCCGCGCCGGCGCCGCATCGCTGAACCGTCCGGCCGACGGCTCACTGCCCGACAACGACGACCTCGAGCCGCTCTTCGGAGCGATCCTCGAGCACGTTCCGGCTCCGGCATACGACGACGAGGCTCCGCTGCAGGCCTGGGTCACGAACCTCGACTCCAGCCCGTTCCTCGGCCGTCTCGCCCTGCTTCGCGTCTTCAACGGCACGCTGAAGAAGGGGCAGACGGTCGCCTGGGTGCGCGCCGACGGCACCACCAGCAACGCCCGCATCACGGAGCTGCTCAAGACACGCGCTCTCGAGCGCTACCCGGCCGAGTCCGCGGGCCCCGGCGACATCGTCGCCATCGCCGGATTCGAGAACATCACGATCGGCGAGACCATCGCCGACCCCGAGGACGTTCGCCCGCTCCCCGCGATCACGGTCGACGACCCCGCCATCTCGATGACGATCGGGACGAACACCTCGCCGCTGATGGGCAAGGTCAAGGGTCACAAGCTCACGGCCCGCATGGTCAAGGACCGTCTCGACAAGGAGCTGATCGGAAACGTCTCGCTCAAGGTCGTCGACATCGGACGCCCGGATGCGTGGGAGGTGCAGGGTCGCGGCGAGCTCGCTCTCGCGATCCTCGTCGAGAACATGCGTCGTGAAGGCTTCGAGCTCACGGTCGGCAAGCCGCAGGTGGTCACCAAGAAGATCGACGGCAAGACCTACGAGCCGTTCGAGCACCTGACGATCGACACGCCGGAGGAGCACCTCGGCGCGATCACGCAGCTTCTTGCGAATCGCAAGGGCCGCATGGAGAACATGACGAACCACGGCACCGGCTGGGTGCGCATGGAGTTCGTCGTCCCGTCGCGCGGTCTCATCGGCTTCCGCAGCGAATTCCTCACGACCACCCGCGGCACCGGGATCGCCAACGCGATCTCCCACGGCTACGAGCCGTGGGCAGGTTCCATCACCACCCGCCAGAACGGCTCGATCGTCGCGGACCGCCAGGGTGTGGTGACTCCGTTCGCCATGATCGCCCTGCAGGAGCGCATGTCGTTCTTCGTGCAGCCGACCGCCGAGGTCTACGAGGGCATGGTGATCGGCGAGAATTCGCGCGCCGACGACATGGACGTCAACATCACGAAGGAGAAGAAGCTCACCAACATGCGTGCCGCGAGCTCCGATTCCTTCGAGTCGATGACGCCGCCGCGCCAGCTGACCCTCGAGGAGAGCCTCGAGTTCGCGCGTGACGACGAATGTGTCGAGGTCACGCCCGAGGCCGTCCGCATCCGCAAGGTCAATCTCGATGCGAACACCCGGGCTCGCGAGACCGCGCGCATGAAGCGCCAGGACGCCAACGCCTGAGAATCGACTGAAAGAAGGGCCCTGCACCGCCGAAATGGCCGGTGCAGGGCCCTTTTCTCATGAAGCGCACAGGCGACCCGTTGCAGAATCGTTACCTTGCGCCTGGGGCGATCTCCCGATGAGTGTCCCGATACGGGCGTACGACGACCCGAAAGTCGAAACCCATGCTTCACACCACCCGTGCGCTTCGGCGCGCCCACGCGGCGGCGTCGGCACGCAACGCGATCACCGCCCGCCGCCCGAAACTGATTCTCGGAACGATCACCGGAGGCGTGCTCGGCCTCGCCCTGACCGCCGGCATCGTGTCTGCCCCTGCAGCCGGAGCCGAGCTGCCCGACGCCGTCGCAGGCGTCACCTCGTTCGCCACCGGCGAGAACGATGCCCCGGCGAAGATCGCGGACGATTCGGCACTCACGATGGTCGCCGCGCAGGATGCCGTAGCGGCGGCAGAGACTCTGAACGCAGAGGTCGCGGCATCGGGCCTCGATCTCGGCCCCGCGCCCGCTGCGGTGAACACCGCTGACGTGACAGCGTGGGTGGGGCAGCTCGCCGACCGTGACGACTTCTCGAACAGGGAGCTCACGAGCCTGACGGCCTACGCCGTCACCGGAACGGACGAGATCGTCGAAGAGACGGCGGCGCTGCAGGCATCCTATGCTGCGGCCCAGGAGGCGAAGGCGGCGGCGGACGCGGCTGCGGCGCAGGCGGCGGCAGAGGCCGCGGCGCTCGCTCAGACGAACACCGTGGACGGGGCGAAGGCCGCGGCTCGCGACATCGCCTCGAGCGAGTACGGCTGGGGTGAGGACCAGTTCTCCTGCCTGAACTCGCTGTGGACCAAGGAATCCGGGTGGAACTACAAGGCGTACAACGCCTCGGGTGGCGCGACGGGGATCCCGCAGGCACTGCCCGGCAGCAAGATGGCGTCGGCCGGCTCCGACTGGCAGACCAACGCCGCGACGCAGATCCGCTGGGGCCTCGGATACATCTCATCGGTGTACGGCACGCCCTGCAGCGCGTGGGGACACTCCCAGTCGGTGAACTGGTACTGAGCCGGCGCACTCCAGAGCCACCCACCCGAGACCCACCCCCGCACCGTGCGGGGGTGGGTCTCGGTGTGTCAGACGCGTGCAGAAACAGGCACTGGACGCTCTAGGCACCGGGTGCGTCTTGGCACTACGGTGAGCGAAGACGGCTGGGGGGTCGTGGACTCGGAGGAGAACGCATGGACGTCGCGGCGCTTGCAGGCATACCCCAGCAGGTTTCGACGGGAAGGCTGCCGGGTTGGGACCGGGTCGAGCAGCTCGTGCGTGACGCTCATCGCCTGTACGCGCAGGACCGCAGCGGAGCGGTCGCCGACTACATCCCGGTGCTCGCCGAGGTCGACCCCGAGCTGTTCGGTCTCGCCGTCATCGAGGTCGACGGCGGCCTGCACGACGCCGGTGATGCGCAGCATCCGTTCTCGATCCAATCGATCTCGAAGATGTTCGTCTACGCCTTGGCGATCCAGGAGCACGGTCACGAGCGGGTGCGCGACATCGTCGGCGTCAACAACACCGGCCTCGCGTTCAACTCGCTGATGGCGCTCGAACTGAACGCCGGGCACCCGATGAATCCGATGGTCAACGCCGGTGCGATCGCGACGACGGCCCTGATGCCGGGCCAGACGGCCGTCGAGCAGTGGGAGCGCGTCCGCGAGGGGCTGTCGGCCTTCGCCGGCCGCCCGCTGAGCCTCGACGGCGTGGTGTACGCCTCCGAAGCCGCGACGAACGAGCGCAACCGCGCGATGGGCTGGCTGCTCCGCAGCTACGGACGGCTGATCGGCGACCCCGATGAGATCGTGGACGTGTACACCCGGCAGTGCGCCCTCAGCGTCACAGCCCACGACCTGGCGGTGATGGGAGCCACGCTCGCCGACGGCGGTGTCAATCCGATCACGGGCGAGCGTGTCGTCTCGGCGGACGTCTGCCGCGACACCCTCGCCGTGGTGGCGTCGACCGGCCTGTACGAGGCGTCGGGGGAGTGGCTGTTCGAGATCGGTCTGCCCGCGAAGTCGGGCGTGGCCGGCGGGATCGTCGCGGTCGCTCCCGGCAAGGGCGCCGTCGCGGGATTCTCCCCGCGTCTCGACCCCGCGGGCAACTCGGTGCGCTCCCAGCTCGCGATCGGACACCTCTCGCGTGCACTCGGCCTGAACCTGTTCGCGTCCGCCCCCGCCGCTCGACCGACGGAATGACCCGCCCACCCCGCTCAGAGGACACTGCCATGACACACACCGCCCCGGCGTCCACGAAGACCTCCTGGATGCCGCTCGTCAGTCTCTTCCTCGCGCAGGTGCTCATGTCGTTCAACGTGGCCGCTCTGCCGATCTCCCTCGGTGGCATGGTGAGCGACTTCGGCGTGCCGCCGACGGTGGCCAGCACCACCATCGTGATGTACGGGCTCGCCGTGGCCGCGCTCGTGATGACCGGCGCGAAGCTCGGTCAGCGCATCGGCTGGGTGCTCATCTTCCGGATCGTGATCGGCCTGTTCGCGGCGTCGTCGGTGCTGATGATCGTCTCCCCGAGCGTGGGCTGGGCCATCGCGGGACAGGCGGTCGCCGGCGCGGCCGCGGCGATCATCGTCCCCTCGATCGTGGCGCTGATCGCCGAGAACTATCGAGGTGCCCAGCAAGCGACGGCGATCGGGGCGATCGGTTCCGCCCGAGCCATCTCGGGAGTCACGGCGTTCCTCATCGGGGGCACCCTGGGAACCCTGGTCGGCTGGCGGCCGATGTTCTTCATCGTGTTCGGCATCGCCGTGGTCGTCTTCGCGTTCAGCTTCACGCTGCGTGGTGATCGTGGTGACGCGTCGATCCGTATCGACCTCGTGGCGTCCCTCCTCATCGGCGCGGCCATCGTGCTTCTCACCCTCGGCTTCAACAACCTCAACGGGTGGGGTGCGGTGGCTGCGACCGATGCCGCTCCCTTCAACATCCTCGGGCTCTCACCGGCGCCCGTCTTCGTCGTCGTCGGGATCGTGCTCGGCCAGTGCTTCTTCGTCTGGACCCGGCGGCGGATGTCCGAGGGCAAGGTGCCCCTGATCGATCTCCGCATCGTGGACTCGTCGAAAGAGCGCGCGGCCGTGTATGCGATGTTCATCGTCGTCGCGCTCGAGGCGTGCGTGAACTTCACGATCCCGCTCTACATCCAGATCGTTCAGGGGAGAACACCGTTCGATACGTCGCTTGCGATGATGCCGTTCAACCTGACGGTCTTCATCACCGCGACACTCGTGGTGCGGTTCTACAAGCGGTATCCGCCCCGCGTCATCGGAGTCTTCGGATTCATCCTGACCACGGTCGCGCTGGTCTGGCTGTCCTTCGTCGTCAACAACAACTGGGAGACGCTTCCGACGATCCTCGGGCTGGTCGTGTTCGGCATCGGCCAGGGCGCCCTCGTGACCCTTGTGTTCAACGTGCTCGTCACCGCGGCGCCCGCCGAGCTCGCCGGCGATGTCGGTTCGCTGCGCGGCACCACGCAGAACCTCGCCTCCGCGGTCGGGACGGCTCTGGCCGGCGCCCTTCTCGTCTCGCTCCTCGGGCTCAATATCGGCCGCGCGGTCGTCGAGCACCCCGAGCTCCCGCCGTCGCTCGTCGCACAGGTCGACATGGACAACCTGAACTTCATCAGCAACGACGACCTGCGCGCGGCCCTCGAGCAGACGGATGCGACCCCCGAGCAGATCGACGCGGCCGTAGCCCTCAACGAGGAATCGCGCCTGGGAACGTTGCGGCTCGGTCTGCTGCTGCTCGCGGGACTCAGCGCCGTGGCGATCCTGCCCGCGTCCCGCCTGCCGAAGTACAAGCCGGAGGAGATTCCCGACCCGTCGCCGGTCTCGGGGTCCGCGCCGGAGTGAGACTCAGCGCAGTTCGGATATGAGAACGGCGCTGGTCCCCGGGACGGTTGCCTCGAACACGTGGGGCGCGTCTCCCGCATACGACAGGTAGTCGCCGGGGTTCAGCAGCACGGGGGCGTCGTTCGGGCCGATCCGAGCCTGACCGGAGATGAGGATCACGTGCTCGGTGGTCCCCGTGTGGTGAGGGTCCGAGCGTCGAGGATCGCCGGGTTCCGCCTGGATCAGGTAGACATCGCGACGGGCGCCCGGCGGACTGGCAGACAGCAGGGTGGCGTTGTATACCGCCGCCGACGACGGTACTCCGGCGAGGTCATCAGCGCGGATGAGGGTCGGTGCGTTGCTCTGCTGATCGACCAGGACGGCGAACGGCACCCCGAGAGCGACTCCGAGCGCCCAGAGGGTCTCGACGCTGGGGTTCCCTGACCCGGATTCGAGCTGAGAGACCGTCGCCTTCGAGATCCCCGCCTGACGCGCGAGCTCCGACACGGACACGCCGACACGTTCCCGCTCCTTGCGCAGGGTGCGGGCGATGCGGGTCTTGAGATCCTCCATGTGTTCATCATGTCAAACGATCGTTCGCTTGACTATCCTCCCGGTCGTGTTCAGAATGATGATCATGTGTTCATTGCAGCGAACGAGCGCGAGGTGAGCGCTGAGCGCGAGGTGAGCGCTGAGCGCGAGGTCTGGCGGGAAGCACTCGGGGTCGTCCTCGCGACGAGCGCCTACGGCGTGTCGTTCGGCGCTCTCGCCGTGGCATCCGGACTCGACGTCTGGCAGACCTGCGTGCTGAGCCTTCTGATGTTCACGGGCGGGTCCCAGTTCGCCTTCGTCGGCGTGTTCGCCGCTGGGGGAGTGGCGGCACTGCCGTCGGCGATCGCGTCGGCCGCGCTCCTGGGCGTGCGCAACGTCGCGTACGGCATGCGCATGTCGCCTGTCGTCGGAACGACCATCGGACGTCGGGTCGCGGCAGCGCACTTCACGATCGACGAGTCGACCGCCGTGGCCATCTCGCAGCGGGATCCGCGCCTGAGGCGGGTCGGCTTCTGGGTCACCGGGATCGGCATCTTCATCGGCTGGAACATCACGACACTGATCGGAGCGCTCGTCGGCGACGTGCTCGGCGACCCGAAGGCGTGGGGGCTGGACGCTGCGGCCGCGGCGGCGTTCCTCGCGCTGCTGTGGCCGCGTCTGAAGGAGCGTCAGGCGATAGTGGTCGGTGTGGCTGCTGCGGTGGTGGCGGCTGCACTCACGCCGTTCATCATGCCGGGACTGCCCGTACTGGTGGCGGCCCTCGTCGCGATCCTCGTGGGCTGGTTCAACTGGCTCGGGCGGGTCGATGACTCCGTTCCCGGCGGTGGGGAGGGCGCGCGATGAGCATCTGGAGCGCGATCCTGCTCGCCGCGGTGATCTGTCTGGCGTTGAAGGCCGCGGGATACCTCGTGCCGCCGGCGGTGCTCGAGGCGCCGCGCCCTGCGCGCATCTCCGACCTGCTCACCGTGGCGCTGCTCGCCGCGCTCGTCGCCGTGCAGGCTCTCGGAGACGGGCAAGCCGTGGTCGTCGATGCGCGGGTTCCTGCGCTGCTCGTCGCGGCGGGGCTCCTCTGGCTGCGTCAGTCGTTCCTCGTCGTGGTGGTCGCGGCCGCCGTCGTCGCAGCGCTCCTGCGCCTGTCCGGACTCGCATCCTGAGCGCGCCGGCGCAGGGGCACGCGTAGGATCGACTCGTGCGTATCGGATGGATCTCCCGGGTGCTCTCCTGGATCGCCGCGGCCCTCGTCGGCGGCGTGTTCGGCGTCGCGGGGACGATCGGTCACAGCCTGATGTGGGGGCCGGTGCCCGTGGGGCTCATCGTGGGAGGGATCGCGTGCGGCGCGATCCTCGTCGCGATCCGCGCACTCACCCACGATCGCGGCGCCACTCTCGCCGCGGGGCTGGGCATGCTCGGGATGCTGGTCTTGATCTCCGGCGTCGGGCCCGGCGGCTCAGTGGTGGTGGAGGACACGCTCAGTGGTCGTATCTGGACCTACCTCGTCGCAGGACTCGTGCTCCTCGTCGTCGCCTGGCCGTCCTTCTCGCGCGTTCCTGCTCGCACCGAGGCGAAGTCGTCGGATGCGCCGAGCGCGGTACCGGTCGCCGACGAGTCGTCCTCCCGTCGTGAGACCGTCCTGGGCGAGCGGACCGGCCGCGAGTCGTAGACTGGAGGGGTGACGTATGTGATCGCCCTCCCGTGCGTCGATGTCAAGGATCGCGCCTGCATCGACGAGTGCCCCGTTGACTGTATCTACGAGGGCGAACGCTCGCTGTACATCCACCCCGACGAGTGCGTCGACTGCGGTGCCTGCGAGCCGGTGTGCCCCGTCGAGGCGATCTACTACGAAGACGACCTGCCCGACGAGTGGCAGGACTACTACAAGGCCAACGTCGAGTTCTTCGACGAGGTGGGCTCCCCGGGCGGTGCGGCCAAGGTCGGCGTCATCGCTCACGATCACCCCATCATCGCCGCGCTCCCGCCCCAGGGCGAGTAGCCCGTGAGTGTTCGGGATCTCGCCGACTATCCGTGGGATGCGGTCTTCCCCTACCGCCAGCGTGCCGCGCGTCATCCAGAGGGGATCGTCGACCTGTCGGTCGGATCACCCGTCGACCCGACACCCGAGCTGATCCGGCGAGCCCTGTCGGAGGCGACGGATGCGCACGCCTACCCGCAGACCGTCGGCACTCCCGCCCTCCGCGAGGCGATCGTGGCCTGGTACGCGCGCCGCAGGGGAGTGGCCGACCTGACCGTCGACAACGTCCTGCCCACGATCGGCTCGAAGGAGCTCGTCGCCCTGCTGCCGACGCTGCTCGGTCTGGGCGAGGGCGACATCGTCGTCCATCCCCGGATCGCCTATCCGACCTATGAAGTGGGCGCCCGTGTCGTCGGCGCGACCCCGCTGCCGGCCGATGATCCGGCGGAGTGGCCGGAAGGCACCAAGCTCATCTGGATCAACACGCCGGGGAACCCGGACGGCCGCACCTGGACGGTCGAGGAACTGGCGGCTGCGGTCGTGCGCGCTCGAGAGCTGGGGGCGGTGCTCGCCAGCGACGAGTGCTACGCCGAGCTGGGCTGGGACGGACGCTGGGCCACTGAGCCGATCCCCTCGATCCTCGACCCGCGAGTGACCGGCGGCAGCAGGGCGAACCTGCTCAGCGTGTACTCGCTGAGCAAGCAGTCGAATCTCGCCGGCTACCGCGCGGCCTTCGTCGCGGGATGCGCGCGCATCGTCGGTGAGCTGCTCACCGCCCGCAAGCACCTGGGGCTGATGCCGCCCGAGCCTGTGCAGCACGCGATGGCCGTGGCGCTGGGCGACGACGAGCACGTCGCCGCGCAGAAGGAGCTCTATCGCGCGCGGCGCGAGATGCTGCGGCCTGCGCTCGAGGCGGCGGGTTTCCGGATCCACGGCTCGGAAGCGGGGCTCTACCTGTGGGCGACAGAGGGGCAGGATGCCTGGGCGAGCATCGAGCGTCTCGCCGACCTCGGCATCCTCGCAGGCCCCGGCCCGTTCTACGGCGACTTCTCGACGCAGCACGTGAGGCTGGCTC
Organism: Microbacterium sp. NPDC089320; assembly: GCF_040684875.1. NCBI lineage: Bacteria > Bacillati > Actinomycetota > Actinomycetes > Micrococcales > Microbacteriaceae > Microbacterium > Microbacterium sp. NPDC089320. Next base: position 18,357 of record NZ_JBFBGY010000003.1, on the reverse strand, counting down.
TGACGGCGCCCTCCGAGAGGATCGCCGAGGGCGCGCGACGCCTGCTCGACCAGGCTGTGTAGGTTCTGGCCTCAGATCGGTAGTTCTTTTGTCGGTTGTCACAGTAGGCCTGTGCGCCTACTAGGCTGTAAAGGCGATTCGGTCGTGTATCGATGATCTCGAACAGACCTGGTGCACAGCGCCGTGACATCGCCACATCCGACTTGATGAAGATCCATGAGGAGGCCCGCGTGAGTGCAGCGGCAGAGCAGCAGCCGACGGCGAAGCTGACGATCGGCGAGACGACCGCTGAGTTCCCACTCGTCCGCGGCACGGCCGGTGCCGACAGCATCGACTTCTCGACGCTGACGCGTCAGACGGGCTACACGGGGCTCGACTACGGCTTCGTCAACACCGCGTCGACGAAGTCCGCGATCACGTTCATCGACGGCGACAAGGGCATTCTGCGCTACCGCGGGTATCCGATCGAGCAGCTGGCCGGGTCGACGAGCTATCTCGAGGTCGCCTGGCTCCTCATCTACGGAGAGCTTCCCTCCGCCGCGGAGCTCGCCGAGTTCGACGAGAAGATCCGTCGTCACACCCTGCTGCACGAAGACCTCAAGCGCTTCTTCTCCGCTCTTCCGCACACCGCGCACCCCATGTCGGTGCTGTCGTCTGCGGTTGCGGCACTCTCGACGTATTACGAGGGCCAGACCGACCCGCACAACCCTGAGCACGTCGAGCTCAACATGATCCGGATGCTCGCCAAGCTGCCGGTCATCGCCGCATACGCGCACAAGAAGAGCATCGGCCAGGCGTTCCTCTACCCCGACAACTCCCTCGGCTTCGTCGAGAACTTCCTCAAGCTCAACTTCGGTGTGCACTCCGAGGAGTACGAGGTCAATCCGGTCATGTCGAAGGCTCTCGAGCTGCTGCTGATCCTCCACGAGGACCACGAGCAGAACGCGTCCACGTCGACCGTGCGTCTGGTCGGCTCGACCGGCGCGAATCAGTTCGCCTCGATCTCGGCGGGCATCCAGGCGCTCTCGGGCCCGCTGCACGGTGGTGCGAACGAGGCCGTGCTCACCATGCTCGGGCAGATCCGTGATTCGGGTCAGAGCGTGTCGCGCTTCGTCGAGCGGGTGAAGAACAAGGAAGAGGGCGTGAAGCTGATGGGCTTCGGGCACCGGGTCTACAAGAACTACGACCCCCGTGCAAAGCTCGTCAAGGAGGCGGCCGGCGAGGTGCTCGCCGAGCTGGGCGTCACCGATCCGCTGCTCGACCTCGCCCAGGAACTCGAAGAGATCGCTCTCGCCGACGACTACTTCAAGGAGCGTCGTCTCTACCCGAACGTCGACTTCTACACCGGCGTGATCTACAAGGCGATGGGCTTCCCCACGCGCATGTTCACCGTGCTGTTCGCGATCGGCCGTCTGCCGGGGTGGCTCGCGCAGTGGCGCGAGCTGCAGCTCGACCCGCAGACCAAGATCGGTCGCCCGCAGCAGCTCTACACAGGATCTCCTGAGCGAACCTTCCAGACCCGCTGAGCCGGACTCGCGATGCCTGTCGTGAGTGCGGAGGCCATCGTGCCGGTCGATCCGGCGACGGCATTCGCGGTCTCGCAGACGACGGGAGCGATCCGACGCCGCTGGGATCCCTTCATCAGCGAACAGCATTTCCTTGACGGCGCCGCCGTCGCCGCGAAGGACGTGCGGACGTTCACGCGCCAGCGCTTCGGGTTCTCGATGGTGAGCCGCTACGTGTCGTACGCTCCGCCGCGCAACGTCGGCATGGTCATGGAGACCGGCCCATGGTTCTTCACCAAACTCGGCGGTGGATGGCGGTTCACCGAGGCGCCTGAGGGAACCCTCGCTGTGTGGAAGTACAACTTCTCGTGCCGGCCGGCCTGGCTCGCACCGATCGCCGAGTGGGTCGGTGTGCGGGTTCTCGGATTCGAGATCCGTCGTCGGATCTCCGGCTTCGCGCGCGGGTGCTCCGACCCGCAGGTGCTGGCAGCCGTTCGTCGGTGACGACGCGCGTATTCGCCCCTCGATCGGACCGCTAGGTCTCGGGACGACAGAGGCGGGTGCCCGATGCCTGAGCATCGGCGCACCCGCCTGTCAGAATGACGTCAGCGGCCCTGTGACCCGCGACCTCGGCCGCCCTGTCCACCGGAGCGAGATCCGCCCTGGCCGCCCTGTCGGCTGCCGGCCGCCGCGCCCTGGCCACCCTGGCCTGAGCGGGGACGACGGCTGCGCCGCGAGGGCGGGGTGGTGGCCGAGTTGCGCTCGCCACCGGCGGGGCGCTGCTTCGACGGCTGACGCTGCTGCTGCGGCTGAACCGGAGCCGGACGAACGTGCGGTGCACGCTCGGGCACGAGCTCGCTCACGGCGTCCGAGGTGACCGGCTCGAGCGCGGCGGTGATCGACGCCTTGCGCAGGAGGTCCTTCACATCACGCCGCTGCTCGGGGAGGACGACCGTGACGACCGTGCCGGCGGCTCCTGCGCGAGCGGTACGGCCGGAGCGGTGAAGATATGCCTTGTGCTCCATGGGCGGGTCGACATGCACGACGAGGTCGACGCTGTCGACGTGCACGCCACGAGCCGCGACGTCGGTCGCGACGAGGACGCGCACGCCTCCGTCGGCGGGGTCGGACGAGAATGCGCTGAGGTTGCGCTCGCGCGCGTTCTGCGAGAGGTTCCCGTGCAGATCGACAGCAGGGATGCCCGCCGCCGTCAGCTGCTTCGCGAGCTTCTTCGCCTGATGCTTGGTGCGGGTGAAGAGGATGCGGCGACCGGTTCCCGACGCGAGGTCGCGCACGAGCGTGGTCTTGTTGTCGGTCGAATCGACGACGAGCACGCGGTGCGTCATCTCGCCGACGGGCACGCTCTCTTCGTCGACCTCATGGCTCACGGCGTTCGAGAGGAAGCGGCGGGCCAGGGTGTCGATGCCGCGGTCCAGCGTGGCGCTGAACAGCAGGCGCTGTCCGCCGGCCGGCGTGGCGGTGAGGATGCGGGTGACGCCGGGCAGGAAGCCGAGATCAGCCATGTGATCGGCCTCGTCGAGCACGGTCACCTCGATGGAGTCGAGCTGGACGACCCGCTGCTTCATCAGGTCTTCGAGGCGGCCGGGGCACGCGACGACGATGTCGACGCCGCTGCGCATGGCCTGCTCCTGGGGGCGCTGGCTGACGCCGCCGAACACGGTGGTGACGCGCAGGCCCGTCGCCTCGGCCAGGGGAGCGATGGTCGCGGCGATCTGGGTCGCGAGCTCACGGGTCGGGGCGAGGACGAGTCCGCGGGGGTGTCCGGGGCGGCTCTTGCGCGTCGAGGCGGCGAGGCGGGCGACGAGGGGGAGCGCGAACGCGATCGTCTTGCCGCTGCCGGTGCGGCCGCGGCCGAGGAGGTCGCGTCCGCCGAGGGAGTCGGGAAGCGTGTCGCGCTGAATCGCGAACGCCTCGGTCTTGCCGTCCTTCGCGAGGACGGCGGCGAGGTCGGCGGGCACGCCGAGATCGAGGAAGGAAGTCATGAGGTATCTCCGGGAAATGCACGCTCGAGCCCAGGGGCCGGGTGCAGAAGGTGGGCGACGGCGCGGGATCGCGCATCGTTTCGCCGTTCGAAATGGCCAGAACCAGGCAAGTGGCGCGGGAGTGTGTCGACGACGCAGACGTCTCGCTGTGCGGGTGGCGTCACGTCGACACTATCACGCGGGTTCGGGACGAGGCTGGGAGCGCGCGCCTTCCGCGAGTCGCGGGGTCAGGCGTGGAGCGCGTCGTTGAGCGTCACGCCGACACCGGCGCGCTCCACGGCTTCGACCGCGCCGCTGAGAGAGTTGCGGCGGATCAGCAGTCCGTCGCGTCCCGACAGCTCGGCACCCTTGACGGTCTTCCTGCCGCCGTCGGCGGTCGCCGGGCCGTCGGCGAGGACGATCTTCGTGCCGGCGGTCACATAGAGCCCGGCCTCGACGACGCAGTCGTCCCCGAGTGAGATGCCGATGCCTGCATTGGCTCCCAGCAGGGTGCGGGCTCCGATGGAGACGCGGTGGGAGCCGCCGCCGGAGAGCGTGCCCATGATCGACGAGCCGCCGCCGATGTCGCTGCCGTCGCCCACGACGACGCCCTGAGAGATGCGTCCCTCCACCATCGAGGCGCCCAGCGTGCCGGCGTTGAAGTTCACGAAGCCCTCGTGCATGACCGTCGTGCCGGGGGAGAGGTGCGCACCGAGGCGAACGCGGGAGGCATCTGCGATGCGCACGCCGGCGGGCTGGACGTAGTCGGTGAGCCGGGGGAACTTGTCGAGTCCCTGGACCTGGATCCCTGCACGCTGGAGCGCCGGGCGCAGCCGCTCGGCATCGCCGGGGTGCATCGGACCTGCGTTCGTCCACGCCACGTTCGGCAGGTGGGCGAAGATGCCGTCGAGGTTGAGCTCGTTCGGTCGCACCAGGAGGTGCGACAGCGCGTGCAGTCGCAGATAGGCGTCGGGGGTCGAGGTCGGCGCATCGTCGAGATCGATGTGCAGATGCACGACCTCGATCGTGACGTTGCGGCGCTCGTCGGCGACGGCGAAGCCTTCGAGCGCGGAGGCTGCCGCTGCTGCGTCGGCCTCGCTCGGCTCGACGGCCGTCACCTCGGGGAACCAGGCATCCAGCACGGTGCCGTCGCCGGCGATCGTCGACAGTCCAGTACCCCACACGGTGCGCGCCTCAGTCATACCCCCACGCTATCGCGACCGAAGACCGGGGATGGTCCAGATGTCAGGGTAAGTAGGCTGGGGGGATGATGCTCGATCTGACCGCGTCCTCCGTCGAACTGACCCGTGCGATCTGCGACATCCCGAGCGTCTCCGGCGACGAGACGGCACTCGCGGATGCCATCGAGCACGCGATCTCGGCGTATCCGCACCTCGAGGTGATCCGCCATGGCAACACGATCGTCGCGCGCACCGACCTCGGGCGAGCGCAGCGGGTGGCGATCGCCGGACACATCGACACCGTGCCGATCAATGAGAACGTGCCGACCAGGGACATCGAGATCGATGGTGCCGCGTATCTGTGGGGTCGAGGCACAGTGGACATGAAGAGCGGCGCCGCGGTGCAGCTGAAGCTCGCCGCCGAGCTGGCAGAGCCCTCGGTCGACATCACGTGGATGTGGTACGACAACGAAGAGGTGGAGGCCTCGAAGAACGGACTCGGCCTTCTCGCCGCGGTGCGGCCCGATCTCTTCCAGGCGGACTTCGCGATCCTCGGCGAGCCGTCCAACGGGGAGGTCGAGGGGGGCTGCAACGGCACGATGCGCGCGATCGTGCGCACCACCGGCGTGCGCGCGCATGCGGCACGGGCCTGGATCGGTGAGAACGCCATCCATCGGGCTGCGCCGATCCTTGCTCGTCTTGCCGAGTACCGCGCACGAGAGATAGCCGTCGACGGGCTGCTCTATCGGGAGAGCATGAGCGCCGTGCGCATCACCGGAGGCGTCGCGGGCAACGTGATTCCCGATGCGTGCGAGGTCGAGGTGAACTACCGGTTCGCTCCGAGCAAGTCCGCAGCGGACGCGGAAGCGCATATCCGCAACCTCCTCGCCGGCTTCGACGTCGAGATCACGGACGCTGCCGAAGGTGCGCGGCCCGGCCTCGACGCACCGATCGCTCGTGACTTCGTGGCTGCAGTCGGTGCCGAGCCGCGCCCGAAGTACGGCTGGACCGACGTCGCGCGGTTCTCCGCACTCGGCATCCCCGCCGTGAACTACGGACCGGGAGATCCGCACCTCGCGCACCATGACGAGGAGCGAGTCCCGCTCGCGCAGATCGACGCCGTGGAGCGAGGGCTGCGCGCATGGCTCAGCTCGCGCTGACCGCCACTCGTCGGTGGGCGGCAGCTCCGCTGGCGCTGCGGGTGGCACTGATCTACCTCGCCGCCCGGGCCGTGACGACGGCGATGATGATCGTGGCGGCGACGCAGTCGACGTCTCTGTCGAGATTCGGCGCGGAGCCGAGCCTCGCCGACTTCATCGTCGGGTGGGATGCGCAGTGGTACTGGCTCGTCGCCGAAGAGGGGTACCCCTCGGATCTGCCGCTGACCGATTCCGGCGAGGTCGCAGAGAACGCCTGGGCGTTCATGCCGGTGTTCGCCTTCGCCGCCAAGACGATCGGGTTCGTGTTCGGGTCATGGGGGATGGGCGCCTTCCTGCTGTCGTTCGTGGCCGGATATCTGGCGTGTCTCGCGCTGCACCGACTCCTCCGCGATCGAATCGGGGCGGGCGCCGCGATGTGGTCGGTGGTGTTCTTCGCCTCCGGCCCGATCGCGGCGATGTTCCAGGTCGGATACGCCGAGACGCTGTTCCTTCTGCTGCTCTTCCTGGCGCTCGATGCCACGGTGCGGCGGAACTACGTATGGCTGTATCTGCTCATCCCCGTCATGGCGTTCACGAGGCCGGGCATACTCGCGTTCGCCCTCTATCTCGGTCTGCACGGCATCCTTCGGTGGTGGTATCGCAAAGAGGACCCGCTCATGCCGCGGGAGATCGTGCACATCGTGGCGCTCGGCGCGCTCGCGACGGTCGCGGGCTTCTCGTGGCAGGTCATCGCGGGGATCGTCACCGGCGATCCCGGCGCGTATCTGGCGACCGAGCTGTCGTGGCGTCGCAACTGGCTCGTCGGTGGCGTCGACGGATTCGTGCCGTTCGAAGGATGGGTCCAGGCATCCCAGTTCTGGTTCGGACAGTGGGGTCTGCCCGGCGGATGGGGGCCGGTCGCACTCGCGCTCCTGGTCGTCGCGGCGGGCGCGGCCCTGCTCTACGTGCCGCAGGTGCGTGCGCTGGGTCCTGACCTTCGACTCTGGAGCGCGAGCTATCTCCTCTATCTGCTCGCCGTGTTCTTCCCTCAGTCGAGCACCTTCCGGCTGCTGCTGCCGTTGAGCCCGGTGTGGGGAGCGCTGGCCGTACCTCGCTCGCGCGTCTGGCGGACCGGCGTGCTGGCTGTGTGCCTGATCGGTCAGTGGCTCTGGATCCACAACATCTACGCCCTGGGCAACACCTTCTGGCAGGTTCCGTGAATGTTAAGGCTTGATGCATTTTTCATAGGGGACATCCAGGTTCCGGTAACACCCGATAAACTGATCGCATACCACCGGAGGAAAAGGAGCCCACGATGGCAGCGATGAAGCCGAGGACCGGAGACGGACCCATGGAGGCCGTGAAAGAAGGGCGACTCATCATCGTGCGCGTCCCGCTCGAAGGCGGCGGCCGTTTGGTCGTCTCCGTGAACGACGCAGAGGCCAAGGAGCTTCACGACGTGCTGGCAGCCGTCGTGGCGCCCGCCTGATCGAACTCGGATCCGCGCACGCGGATTCACGAAGAGGGCGACGGATCATCGATCCGTCGCCCTCTTCCGTGTGTCTGCGACGGCGACCGGGTCAGATCTCGCCGACGCTGATCAGCTGCAGCAGGCCTTCGCCGGAGGCCGAGACGGTCGCGAGCACCGCGGATGACTCCTGCGTCTCCTGCACGAGCGAGCGATAGGCGGCGGTGACCTCATCGCGCTGCACCGGATCAGCGACCCGGCCGCCCCCCAGGATGCGGGGTACGAGAACCATTCCCCCTCTGCGCACGAGGCGCAGCCCGTGTTCGACGTAGGCGATCACGTTCTCGGGATCGGCGTCGACCAGCACGATGTCATACGACGCCTCGTTCATACGCGGCAGCACATCGGCTGCCCGACCTGTGATGAAACGAGCCTTGGTCGCGGGGACGCGTGCGTCGTGGAACGCCTGGCGCGCGGCGGCGAGGTGCTCGGGCTCGTTGTCGATCGAGGTCAGCACCGCCTGCGGCGCCCCCCGAAGCAGCCAGAGGCCCGAGACTCCCGCGCCCGTCCCGATCTCGACGATCGACTTGGCGCCGGTCGCCGCCGCCAAGACGGCGATCTGCGAGCCGACGGCCGCGCTGATCGGCGACGCGCCGAGCTCGATGGCGTGCGCACGAGCGCGGGCGATCGGCGACGGCTCCGCGATGGACTCGCGGATGAAACGTGCATTCGCATCGTTCTCGCTCATTGCCTGATTCTCCCGACTGACATATGTGTTCTCCCAGGGTATGTGCTCGGCGCGCGGCACAACGGCAGGCGCGGCGGTAGCCTGGACAGATGCAGTTCGGGATCACCTTCGAGAAGCTGCTGCTCATCGGTCTGATCGCTGTGCTGCTCGTCGGACCGGAGCGGCTGCCCCGCTACGCCGAGAGCGTCGCCAAGCTCGCTCGGCGTGCCGGCGAGTTCCTTCGCGACACTAAATCGCGCGTCCGCGACGAGATGGGCCCCGAGATCGACGATGTCGACTGGCGCAAGCTCGATCCACGGCAGTACGACCCCCGGCGCATCATCCGCGACGCGCTCTTCGAAGACGACACCGCGCCGGCCACCGCCCGCGCGGAGGCAGTCGTGGCCGAGCCGGCAGTGAAACCGGTGCGGACGCCGAGGGTGCGGCCCGAGTTCTCGGTCGCGAGCCCTCCACCGTACGATCCCGAAGCGACGTGATACCGACGCCCCGACCTCGGATCTACGGGAGTCGACGGGCTCAGCCGATTCGTGCGCGCAGGGTCGCGAGATCGTCGTCTGTCAACAGCGTCCGCGGGATCGCTGTGATCGCTGACGTGCCGGTCAGCTTCAGCAGTACGGCGTCAGCGCCCACACGGAGGCTCTGGAAGGTGCTGTAGTCGATGTCCGACGAGCGGCTCCCGGCGCCGATGTGCAGGGCGCTCTCTCCGAGCCGCACCCAGACGAGGGTTCCGGGCGGAGTCGCCGAGCGCACCGCGCGTCGTGCTCCGACGATGGTCATGACCACGGCATAGACCATCAGACCGATGCTCGCGACGGGGAGCAGTCCCGACAGCCCCGGATCGCCCCTGTCTGCGCTCAGGTTCAGGATGCTCAACGCGAGCGCGGCGACGAGGGCGATCCACATCACGATCGCCGCAGGACGGGTGAGCGCATAGACCGCTGCGTCACGGGCCATCCCTCGCAGCAGCCGCTCATCGACGGTGACGGTCATCAGGGCGTCCTATCCGAGCGTCATGGGGAGCGAACGGCCGGCGAGTCCGCGTCCCTGGCCGGCGAGGGCGCGGGCGAGGTCGCGAATCGCCGCCGCTGCGGGATCAGCGCCGTCGCTGAGGACGATCGGGACACCCTCGTCGCCTCCGGTGCGCAGGGCAGGACTGAGTGGAATCGAGGCGAGCAGAGGGACGGACTGCGTCTCGGACAGCGCCTGTGCGACCGCCGCGCCTCCGCCTGAGCCGAACAGGTCGATCACGGTGCCGTCCGGCAGGGTGAACGCGCCCATGTTCTCGATCACGCCGATCACCCGCTGCCCGGTCTGCCGGGCCACCAGCCCGCTGCGGATCGCCACGTCGGATGCGGCCGCCTGCGGCGTCGTGACGACCAGCACCTCGGCGTGCGGCAGCAGCTGCCCGATGGAGATCGCGATGTCGCCGGTGCCGGGAGGCATGTCGATCAGCAGGATGTCGAGGTCGCCGAAGAACACGTCGGTCAGGAACTGCTGCACTGTGCGGTGCAGCATCGGTCCTCGCCAGGCCACCACGGCCTCGCCGTCGCGCAGGAACATGCCGATCGAGACGGCCTTCACGCCGTGGGCGACGGGCGGGAGCATGAGGTCGTCGATGCGCGTGGGCTGCGTTCCTGCGGGGATGCCGAGGAGCCCGGGGATCGAGAAGCCGTGCACGTCTGCGTCGACGAGGCCCACGGCGAGCCCCTGGGAGGCGAGCGCGACCGCGAGGTTCGCCGTCACGGTGGACTTTCCGACCCCGCCCTTGCCGCTGGAGACGAGGATCACCCGGGTGAGTGACTCCGGACCGAAGGGCATCTGACGCGGCGGTCGGCCATCGCGCAGCTTCTCGGTGAGCGCTCTGCGCTCGGTCGGCGTCATGACGCCGACCTCCACATCCACCTCTGTGATCCCCGGCACCGAAGCGGCGGCGGCGCGGACATCGGACTCGATGCGAGCGGCCGCAGGACAGCCGACGATCGTGAGGACGATGCCGACATGCGCGCGTGATCCCTCGACGTCGATCTCCTTGACCATGTCGAGATCACCGATCGGGCGGCGCAGCTCGGGATCTGTGACCGCCGCGACGGCCGCGCGCACGGAATCGGTCGAGCTCATGACGACGCGGTGCGGCCGCGAGCGCGTCGTTCGGCCTGGTCGTCGTCGTGCTCACCGAGCTCCGCGAGCAGCGACTTCAGCTCCTGCCGAAGAACGTCGCGAGTCACGACCTGGTTGTTGCGCTCCTCGAGAGACATCCGCAGCGCGACGATCTCGCGGGCGAGGTACTCCGTGTCTGCGAGGTTGCGCTCGGCCCGCTGGCGATCCTGCTCGATCTGCACGCGGTCGCGGTCATCCTGACGGTTCTGCGCGAGAAGGATCAGGGGGGCCGCATACGACGCCTGCAGCGAGAGCATCAGTGTGAGAGCCGTGAAGCCGAGCGCCGCGTCGTCGAAGCGCAGATGCTCGGGCAGCAGCGTGTTCCAGCAGATCCAGAGCACGCAGAACAGCGTGAGGATGAGCAGGAACGCGGGGGTGCCCATGGCACGCGCGACCCACTCGGTGAACCGGCCGAACCGGTCACGCGATGTCGAGCGCTGGCGAGAGGTGCCGCGGCCCAAGGGGGCGTCGAGCCGGGGCGAGCGGGAGCGGGAGCGGGGCATCAGCGCACCTCCTTGGAGACCGTCGGCTCGTCGCTGTCGTGCGTGCGCCAGTCGTCGGGCAGCAGATAGTCGAGGACGTCGTCGATGCTGATCGCGCCGACCAGACGATGGGCCGAATCGATCACCGGAAGTGAGACGAGGTCGTAGCTCGCCAGCATCCTGGCCACCTCGGCGGCGGATGCGGTGACGCGCACGGGGTCGAGGCTGTCATCCATGATCGCGCCGAGACGCTCGTGAGGCGGGTAGCGCAGCATCCGTTGGAAGTGCACCATGCCGAGCAGTCGTCCGGTCGGCGTCTCGAACGGCGGCAGGGTGACGAACACCGCAGCCGCGAGCGCGGGGTGCAGCTCGTGGCGCCGGATGAGGGCCAGGGCTTCAGCCACCGTCGCATCGGCTGACAGGATGATCGGTTCCGGCGTCATGAGCCCGCCGGCCGTGTCGGCCCCATAGCGGAGCAGCATCCTGACGTCTTCGGCCTCCTCCGGCTCCATCAGCTCGAGCAGCTGCTCGAGTCGATTCGGCGGAAGCTGCGCGAGGAGGTCCGCAGCGTCATCCGGCTCCATCTGATCGAGGATGTCGGCGGCGCGCTCGTCGCCGAGGCGATCGAGGATGTGCACCTGCTCGTCCTCGGGCATCTCTTCCAGAGCATCGGCGAGACGATCGTCCGAGAGCTCCTCGGCGACCTCGATCATGCGCTGCTGAGGCAGGTCGAGCAGCGTGTTCGCGAGGTCGGCGGCGTGGAGCTCCGAATATGACGCGACCAGCTGCTCGGCCGACTGCGACTCGCCGGGCGAGTGCTGCTCGGTGACTTCGCTCCAGGCCGCGAATGTGGTCGGTCCCTTCGCGAAGGGAGAGGCGCTGGTCTTGGGCCGCCGGAGGAAGAGCTGACTGATCGCCCATTCGCCGATGCGGTTCGGCTCGATGGCGACGTCTTCGATCACGGCGGTGCCGCTGCCGTCGACGAGGCTCACCCGACGGCCGAGGAGTTCGGCGAGGATGCGCACCTCGCCCGCTCTGGGCGAGAATCGGCGCACATTGATGAGGCCTGTGCTGATCACCTGGCCGGCGCGAATCGATGTCACGCGTCCGATGGAGAGGAAGACCTGTCTGCGTCCGGGGATCTCGACGACGAGGCCGATGACACGGGGAGCACCCGTACTTCGGTACACGATGACGACATCACGGACTTTGCCGAGCCGGTCGCCCACGGGGTCGAAGACGGCGCAGCCAGCAAGGCGCGCGGCGAATACCCGTTGTGTGCTCACTCGTCCAGCGTAGTCGCCGGGGTCAGTCGCCGGCCCCCGGCGGCACCGCGGCACGACACACTCCCCGCCCTGTCATCACACGACATGGAACAATGGCGGGATGAGCATGCTGAACCGTCCAGCTGACAGCCGCGATGAGGGCGAGATCGTCGCTTCCACCCGCGATTACGAAGGCGCCCAGAAGACGGTGTCGAAACTGATCGCGCAGGAGGTGCCTGCCCGCGACATCGCGATCATCGGACAGAGCGTCCGAACGGTCGAGCGCATCACGGGTCGCCTCGGTTACGCCGCCGCCGCGCGATCCGGAGCGATCAACGGGGTGCTCATCGGCCTCTTCCTCTCCGCGATCCTCGTGATCGGCAACCCCGAGGTGCCGATGCAGTTGTTCGTCGGGTTCGTCTTCATCGGCGTCGCCCTCGGGATGCTCCTGAGTCTTGTCACATATGCGATCGTGCGCCGACGCCGCGACTTCGCGAGCGTCACGCAGTTCGCCGCCGACCACTACGAGGTCCGAGTCCAGGCCGCTTCACTCGCGAAGGCGCGCCTCGCTCTGGGTGCGGCCAAGCCCGCCCCGGCGCGTGCGCCGGTCGACCTCGACGAGCCGCCGAGGTACGGCGAGCGCATCGCGCCCGGAGCCCCCGTGCCGACCGGACAGCCGACCACCACGACCCAGCCGACCCCCGAGGAGCCGACTCCCGGCGCAGAGCCGACCCCGGGGAACGAGCCGACGCCGCCTCTCGGGGGCGGGGAGGCCCCGCCGGCAGAGCCTGTGGTGCCGCCGCGGCCCGCCGATCCCGAGCCGCCGTCCCGACCGGCGGATCCGGAGCCGCCGTCGACCGACGGTCCCGGCGCCGGTGGAGGCCTTCCGCCGAAGTCGGTGGAGCCCGCGTGATGTCCGACGCGCCGCGGGATCCGTACACACCGCCCCTGCCCCCCGTGCCGCCTCTCCCGGACGCACAGGAGTCCCCGGCACCGGCTCCGCCGCCGACCTCCTACGCGCCCCCGCCTGCGGCACGCGGCTCCGAGCCGGACGCCTACGCTCCGCCGCAGGCACCCGGCTATGCTCCGCCGCAGGCACCCGGCTATGCTCCGCCGCAGGCACCCGGCTACGCGTCGCCGCAGGCGCCCGGCTACGCACCGCAGCAGCCTGCGGGCTATGCGCCACCGGCGTATCCCGCGCAGGGGTACCCCGTCGGCGCCTACCCGGTCGCCGTGCCACCGCGCGGTCTGCTTCCGTGGGCCTTGGGCCTCCTGATCCTGATCCCGTTCCCGTTCGTCGGCGGACTCGCGTCAGGGCTCGCCATGGCTCTCAGCGGCGGGACCTCTCGCCGATACGGAGGGGTCGCGCGGGAGAACGCCCGAGCGGCGCTGAACTGGGGGCTCACCTACCTGCTGGTCTCGACCGTTCTCCTGATCACGCACTTCGTGCTGCTGTTCGCGCTGACCTCCGATTCGCCGGCCTCCGGCTTCTATCCGCTCGGCATCCCCATCACGCTCTATTTCGCCCTCTCGGTGCTGCACCTCGTCCTTGTGGTCGTCGGCATGGTGCGTGCATCGAGCGGCAAGGTCGTGCGGGTGCCGTTCGCGATCCCTTATCTGCGCGCCTGATGATCGAGGTCCCTGTCGAGCTGCCGTCCGGGCAGACCGTGGTCTCAGCGGACTGGGCACCCGGGAAGAAAGGTGCGACGGTCGTCATCGCGCATGGTGCGGGGGCAGGCAAGGATCATCCGTTCCTCACCGGATTCTCGGATGCGCTCGTGGAGCGGGGGTTCTCCACGCTGCGATTCAACTTCCCCTACATCGAGCAGGGTCGCAGGATGCCGGGGCCGGCGTCGCATGCGATCGCGACATGGAATGCAGTGGTGGCTTTCGCACGCCGACAGGATCCGCGAGCGACCATCTGGGCCACCGGCAAGTCCTACGGTGGTCGGATGGCCTCGATGGCCGTGGCCGAGGGGTTGGCGGTCGACGGTCTCGTCTATCTGGGGTACCCACTGCACGCTCCGGGCAGACCGGAGAAGCCGAGGGCCGAGCACCTGCCCGACGTCTCGGTCGCGCAGCTCTTCATCGAGGGCACGAACGATCCCTTCATCCAGCCGCTCGAGCAATTCGAGGACGTCGTGTCCACGTGCCAGAACGCCCGCGTCGTCTGGATCGAGGGCGGCGGTCACACGTTCGAGGTGAAGGGGCGCAAGCGACCGGCATCGGAGGTCGGCGCGTCGCTCGCGCCGATCGTCGCAGAGTTCGTCGGACCCTGACAGCATGGCAGCATGAGTGAAGTCTGGTCGGTCGAGCTCCGTACCGCCGTCTACCGGGGCCGTCAGTCGTGAAGGGACTGCACCACGTCGAGATCTGGGTGCCCGACCTCGATGAGGCGGTGCGCAGCTGGGGCTGGCTGCTGACGCGATTGGGCCTCGACCTCACGGGCGAGTGGCCGGACGGCCGCACGTGGGATTCCGGGAGCGCCTACGTGACGCTCACGACCTCGCCGAACCTGTCCGCCACCGCACACGATCGGCGTCGCGCGGGCATCAACCATCTCGCGTTCTGGGGTGGGACGCGCGCCGAGGTCGACTCCCTGCTCGCTGACGCGGACGCACACGGATGGCACCCGCTGTACCAGGAGCGGTATCCGTTCGCCGGCGGGCCCGACCACTACGCGGGATGGGTGGAGAACGCGCAGGGGTTCAAAGTCGAGATCGTCGCGGATCCGTCTGCCCCGGCGTCCGCGGATCTGAGAGCTGATAGCTGAAGGGCGGACGCGCGCGTCGCCACATGCATGAGGGCGAGTGCGAGCTCGCCCTCATGCATGCAGCGGGTTCAGCCCTGTACTCGAGCGATCCAGGCCTCGACCTCGTCCGCGGTGCGCGGGATGTCCGCCGAGAGGTTCACGGGGCCGTCCTCGGTCATGAGGATGTCGTCTTCGATCCGCACGCCGATGCCCCGGTACTCCTCGGGAACCGTCAGGTCATCGATCTGGAAGTAGAGCCCCGGTTCGATCGTGAAGACCATTCCCGGCGCGAGGATGCCGTCGTAGTACATCTCCCGACGCGCCTGGGCGCAGTCGTGCACGTCGATGCCCAGGTGGTGCGAGGTCCCGTGCACCATGTAGCGACGGTGCTGTCCTCCGGCATCCGCGTCGAGCGCCTCCTGTGCGGTCACGGGGAGCAGACCCCACTCGGCGACCCGGGCGGCGATCACACGCATGGCCGCCTCGTGGACCTCGCGGAAGCGCACGCCGACGCGAGCCGCGGCGAACGCGGCATCCGCGGCCTCGCGCACGGTCTCGTAGACGCGGCGCTGGACTTCGGTGAACGTGCCCGAGACGGGGAGCGTGCGCGTGATGTCCGCCGTGTAGAGGCTGTCCGCTTCGACGCCGGCATCGACGAGGATCAGATCTCCGGGAACCACGGTGCCGTCGTTGCGGGTCCAGTGCAGGTAGCAGGCATGGGGACCGGATGCAGCGATGGTGTCGTAGCCTTCGCCGTTGCCGTCCTCCCGCGCGCGGCGGTGGAAGACGCCCTCGACGACGCGCTCGCCGCGAGCGTGGGCGATCGCAGCCGGCAGCGAACGGATGACGTCGTCGAATCCCTGCGCGGTGATGTCCACCGCACGGCGCATCTCGGCGATCTCGTACTCGTCCTTGACGAGCCGCAGCTCCGAGACGAACCGGGTGAGATCGTCGTCCTCATCGAGCACGAGCGCGTCCTCGGCGGTCGAGAACCTCTCGAGGTGATCGGTCGCGATGCCGAGGTCGGCGGCGACGCCGGCGAGCGACGGGCGAGGACCGATCCAGAACTCTCCCACGGTCGCGTCCGCGTAGAACTCGGTCGTCGTGCGGTCGGCGCGCTCGCGGAAGTACAGTGTGACGTCATGTCCGCCGTCGGTGGGCTCGAACACGAGGATCGAGTCGGGCTCGGCATCCGAGGCCCACCCCGTGAGATGAGCGAAGGCCGAGTGCGCCCGGTAGGGGTAGTCCGTGTCATTGCTGCGCTGCTTGAGGGAGCCGGCGGGGATGACGAGGCGCTTGCCGGGGAAGGCGGCGGACACGGCGGCGCGGCGCACGGCAGCGAACGGCGCCTGAGCTCGCGGTGCGGGGATCGACTCCGGGCGCTCCGCCCATCCGGTCGAGATCGTGTCGAGGAACCCGCGGGGGAAGGGCTGCTTCCGGTTCGTCGTGGTGGTCTCGGCGGGAGTCTCGGTGGTGGGCTCTGCGATCGTGTCGCGCTCAGCGGTGCTCATCACTCCAGTCTGTCACCTGAGCGACAGTCACGGCATGTCAGCCTGCGGGTTCGAGCTGCACCACGAGACCGCGGTGGTCGCTTCCCGCGCCCCCGATCACGACGGACCCCGTCGGTGACCAACTCGGCGACGCCATCACGTGGTCGATCGGTGTGCTGAGCAGGGCGGGCAGCGAGCTCGGCCACGTGCCGCTGTAGCCGTTGCCCGATCGAGTCGCGGCATCTCGGCAGTAGCCCATGTCGCCGCCGTCGACGCCCAGCCCCGCCATATGATCCACCGTCGCGTTGAAGTCACCGGCGAGGATGAAGTTGCCCTCGGGACACTGGTCGGCGATCCAGCGCAGGTCGCTCTGCCACTGGGCCATGTCATCCATGCGGGGTGCGACGGCGTGCACGGCGACGATCGTCGGCCCCTCGCCGTCGACCGGCATCAGCACCGCGCTGGGCACCGAGCCGGTGTTGTTCGAGCCGTCCTCGGACGACTCGATCACGGAGTACTCGCCGAGGTCGGGGGAGACGAGGACGGTCGTGTGCCACGACTTCGGGCCGTCGACCACGTCGGGCTTGAACTGGACGTGGTGCACCCACATCGGGTGCTCCTGATCGCGCAGCAGCACGGCGATCTGCTCGCCCACCTCTTCCGTGGTCTCAGGCAGCGCGACGATGTCAGCGCCGCGCTCGAGGATCTGCGATGCGATCTCCTCAGCGGACACCGCGTCGCCCGCTGTGTTCCAGGTGAGCACCCGGACGCTCGAATCCGTGGCGGCGGGGAGCGTGTCCGCCCCGAACCCCCGCACGACGCCGATCGCTCCCGTCGCGCCGGCGCCGAGCAACGCGATGATCAGCACGGATGCCGCGAAGCCGCGCAACGGCTTCGCGAGCAGGAGCAGCAGCGACACAGCCGCGATGACGAGGAACGCCGCGAGGACCACGCCGCGGGCGGCCACGATCTGCGCGAACGGATAGGTCTGCTCGAGACGGAAGAACTGCGGCCACACGACGACGGCCGTCGTGATCGCGAGCAGCACGGTGACGAGGATCCCCAGTAGTCGAAACATCCCCTTCAGCCTAGAAGTCCTCTCTGTGAAGTCCCTAGAGCGACAGGCGCGCGCGACCGACGTCCACGGTCGTCGGTACGCTCGGAGGATGGCCACCGCTCGTTCCCGCCGTCTCGTCGGTCCGTCCGACCTGCACATGCACTCGAATCACTCGGACGGAACGG
Source organism: Microbacterium sp. NPDC089320 (assembly GCF_040684875.1). NCBI lineage: Bacteria > Bacillati > Actinomycetota > Actinomycetes > Micrococcales > Microbacteriaceae > Microbacterium > Microbacterium sp. NPDC089320. The sequence goes on along the minus strand of NZ_JBFBGY010000003.1, from coordinate 946 downwards.
AGTCACCCGGCGAGGTCGTGCGCCAGGCGCATCGGTTCGGAGTGCGCACGATGGCGCTGACCGATCACGACCGGACCACGGGATGGGACGAGGCCGCCGCGGCGACGGCCGAGCTCGGGATGACCTTCATCCCCGGCATGGAGCTCTCGGCGAAGCACCAATGGCGCAGCGTCCACGTGCTCGGATACCTCTTCGATCCGTCCGACGACGCACTCGGCGCCGAGACCGATCGCATCAGGGGCGATCGGATCGGCCGTGCCGAGAGGATCGTGCGCAGCATCGGTCGCGACTACGACCTCGATTGGGATGACGTCCTCGCCCAGACCACCGTCGATGCGACAGTCGGTCGTCCGCATATCGCCGATGCCCTCGTCGCGCGGGGGATCGTCCGCGACCGCACCGAGGCATTCGACGGGATCCTGCACCCGAGGGAGGGCTATTACGAGCCCCACTACGCGCCTGACCCCTTGACGGCGGTGCGTCTCATCACCGACGCCGGAGGGGTGGCGATCATCGCGCACCCCGCGACGATCGGGCGCGATCAGATGATGCCGGTGCCGTTCATCGAGCAGCTCATCGCTGCGGGCCTTGGCGGATTCGAGATCGACCACCGGGAGAACACCGCGGCGGGCAAGAAGACACTGCACGCCATCGCCGCGAAGCACGATCTGATCGTCACCGGATCGAGCGACTACCACGGAACCGGAAAGCCCAACCTGCCGGGAGAGAACACGACATCCGACGACATGGTGGAGCGGCTCATCGAGCGCGCGAGCGGTGTTCCGCCGCGCTACGCCTGACATCGGGACTCGAGCGCCGGAGAGTCTCGCGGTGGGCGACAGCAGAGGGGCGGGGGGTTGGGGATAGCCCACCAGGCCGACGTGGTAGTGGGTGGTTAGTAGCTGTGGGGTGAGGTCGGCGCGGGGCGCGGCGGCGCCCCCCCCCG
>NZ_JBFBGY010000002.1:0-843297 GCF_040684875.1 Microbacterium sp. NPDC089320 | reverse complement strand
GGGTCCGCCCGCCCACCGCCGTCCCGGGCCCCTCGCCCGCGGGGTTGGGGGGGGGGGGCCGACCGCCGTGGGGGTGCTGGGCCCGCTCCAGCACCCGCCCCTCTGAGCTGATGAGTCGAGAGAATCGATCAGGCGCCGACGACCGGAGCCGCTCCCGCCCCGCCCGAACCTCCGCGACGGCGACGGCGGCGACGGGCCGGGGCCGGCTTGCCGTCGTGGTGCTCCTTGCCTGCGCCGTCGTGCGTGCCGGCGCCCTCGGCGCTGCGGTCCGCTGACTGCGAGGACTGCGCGTCTGCGGAGGCAGCGTCGGCAGTGCCGTCGGCGAAGGTGGAGCCCACAGGGGTCGATCCTCCACGACGACGACGGCGACGGCGCGTGCCGCCTTCATCCGTGCCCTGCTCCGCGGCGTCAGCCGCACGCTCGGGACGCGGGGCGCGCGCGGTCTTGACCGCCTGGGTCTTCGGCGCCGAGACGAGACGGCCCTTCGTGCCCGCCGGGATGTCGAGATCGGTGAACAGGTGCGGGCTCGACGAGTAGGTCTCGACCGGTTCGGGCTGCCCGAACTCGAGGGCCCGGTTGATGAGCGCCCACTTGTGCAGGTCTTCCCAGTCGACGAAGGTCACGGCGGTGCCGGTCTTGCCGGCGCGTCCCGTGCGACCGGCGCGGTGCAGGTACGTCTTGTCCTCGTCGGGGATCGTGTGGTTGATGACGTGCGTGACATCGTCGACGTCGATACCGCGGGCGGCGACATCGGTCGCGACGAGCACGTCGCGCTTGCCGGCTTTGAACGCGGCCATCGACCGCTCACGCTGGTCCTGCCCCATGTCGCCGTGCACGCCGCCGACGTTGAAGCCGCGGTCGCTGAGCTCGTCGACGAGGCGCTGCGCCGCACGCTTGGTGCGGGTGAAGATCACCGTCTTGCCGCGACCCTCCGCCTGGAGGATGCGGGCGATGATCTCGTCCTTGTCGAGCGAGTGCGCGCGGTAGACGAGGTGCTTGATGTTCGCCTGCGTCAGGCCCTCGTCGGGGTCGCTCGCGCGGATGTGGATCGGGTTCGTCATGAACCGTCGAGCCAGCGCGACGATCGGTCCCGGCATGGTCGCCGAGAACAGCTGGGTGTGACGGACGGCGGGGACCTTCTGGAAGATCTTCTCGATATCCGCGAGGAATCCGAGGTCGAGCATCTTGTCGGCCTCGTCGAGCACGACCTCGGTCGCGTTCGAGAGGTCGAGCAGACGCTGACCGGCGAGGTCGATCAGACGACCGGGCGTGCCGACGACGATCTGCGCGCCGGCCTTGAGCTGGTCGATCTGGCCCTCGTAGGCCTTGCCGCCGTAGATCGCGACGACGCTGGTGGGACGGTTGCTCGTCAGCAGGTCGATGTCTTCGTACACCTGCACGGCGAGCTCGCGCGTCGGCACGACGATCAGCGCCTGGACGCCGGGCTCGGGGGTGAGGCCGAGCCGCTGCACGACGGGGATGCCGAAGCCGAAGGTCTTGCCCGTTCCGGTCTTGGCCTGGCCGATGATGTCCTGGCCCGGGAGGCCGAGGGGGATGGTCTGCTCCTGGATGGGGAACGCGTCGACGATGCCCTTGGCGGCGAGTGCGTCGACGATGTCCCGATCGATTCCGAGATCAGCGAAGGTTGTCAATGTTCAGATGCCTGTCCGGCGACCTGCGAGGATCGCCATGTTCACGGATCCACGCCGTCTCTTGTGCCACAGGCGCGGGCCCCGCTCCGACGGCGGGGACAGGGACAGCCTACCCGAGGGGGTGGCGGCGCCCGAGAATATCGCGTCTCCCCGGTAGTGTGAACCCCGTGGTGAACTGGTTCTGGAAGCGTAGGACGCCCCGGCGCACGATGACGTTGCGCAGTCGGGGGGATCAAGGCACAGCGACGCGGGTCGACTTCGCCGAACTCGCGCCGGAGCTGCCGCGATTCCTCGGGCAGGCGGCGTATCTGCAGCTGGGGTACTTCGAGACGCTCACTCGGCTGATCAGGGCGACCCCTGAGCTCTCCGAGAAGGAGGCTCTCTCGCGAGCGGCCGGTGCGGCGCTGACCAAGCATCGGGCGATCGTCGAACTCATCTCGGAGCGCGGCGACGATCCGACTCAGCTCATGCTCCCCTTCCGGGAGAACCTCGACGCCTTCCGCCGGAAGACCATCGGCGCGCGTCCGCGGGAGACGCTCCTGGCGGTCTACACCACGGCGGGGATGCTCGACGACTTCTACTTCGCGCTGGCCTCGAGCTACGGGGAGACGGGGGAGAGGGTCGCGGAGATCCTCGCGGAGGACGATGCGCGCCACGAGATCGTCGCCATCATCCAGGAGACGATCGACGGCGACGGGGAATGGCGGTCGCTGCTGTCGATGTGGGCGCGTCGGCTCGTGGGTGACACGATCCTCGTGTGCCGGTCGGCGCTGCGTCAGCCCGAGCTCGCGGCGATGAGCGAGGATCGCGTCGAACTGGTCTACACCGAGCTGATGGGCGCACATGCGCGTCGCATGGACGCGATGGGACTCGCCTCCTAGCCGACGGCTCAGATGCCGAGCGCTGCCTTTGCGGAGGCGTCATTGCGACGGCGAGCCGCTACGATCGCGACGGTGACAACTGCCGCGATGCCGACCGAGCCCACGATGCTCGCGAGCCACAGCCAGATGCTGTCCTCGCCGACGCCGAGCCACTGCAGAGCGGTGTAGATGATCGCCGCGAGAGCCGTGGCGACAGCGGGGGTGAGAGCGACTCCGCGCAGCTCGCGCCCGCCGATCATGTAGTGAGCCGCGATGCCGAGCGCGCACGCGCCCACGAGCGCGAGGAGGATGTACATCGTCGCGTCAGGCGAAGAAGCCGACGCGACGAGACTCCTCGGTGCCGAGCTCGATGTAGGCGAGGTTCGCGGTCGGAACCAGGTAGGAGTTGCCCTTCACATCGGCGAAGCTCAGGTGCGAGGCGCTCTGCTCGAGTGCCGAGGAGACCTGCGTGCGGATCTCGTCCGCGCTCGATGCGGTCTCGAAGCTGAGCTCGCGGCCGGTGTTGATGATGCCGATGCGGATTTCCACGCGTACTCCTGTTTTCCAGTCGACGATGCTGTGGTCGAGTCGACCTCGGAGGTCGACGACTGAGCCCAACTCTACCGGTCGGCGAGGCGACAGGATCCGCGGTTCGAGCCGGTTTCGCCCTGAGCGCACACCGTCGCGGGTCGCCGTCGCCCGGCGATGTCGGCGCACCGCAGTAGCGTGGAAGGCATGACAGAGGATGCCGCGCAGAACGCCGTGATCGGTGCGGACGTCGCGGCGTCAGGCGTCATCATCGGTGCACCCGGGACGGGCAAGACCCGCACCCTTACCGAGCGCGTCGTGCACCTGCTCGACACCGTGGGGATGCGTCCCGAGCAGGTCCTCGTCCTCACTCCGAGCAGGCAGGCGGCGACCGCGCTCCGCGACCGGATCGGAGTGAGGATCGGTCAGGCCACTCCCGGGCCGTTGGCCAGGTCGCTCGGCTCGTTCGCGTTCCAGGTGGTGCGCGGAGCGATGGTCCGCGCAGGGGCAGAGCCTCCCGCGCTGCTGACAGGCGCCGATCAGGACCGCCTGATCGCCGATCTCCTCGCGGGCGATTCCGAAGACGAGCACATCGACTGGCCGCAGGCGCTGAGCCCCGCCGTGCGGGCTTCGAAGGGCTTCCGGTCCGAGCTTCGAGCGTTCCTCGCGGAATGCGTCGAGCTCGGTGCGCAGCCCGATGAGCTGCGCGCGGCCGACGTCGCGGCGTGGTCCGCCGTCGCCGAGTTCCTCGTCGAGTACCGTGCCGTCCTCGATCTGGCGCGGGCCGCGCATCGAGATGCCGCCGATCTGCTCGCCGAGGCGAGCGCCATCCTTCAGAGCGCCGAGCCCAGCGCTCTCGGCGCTCTCGCCGACCTCCGGGTCGTGCTCATCGACGACGCCCAGGAACTTACGCGTGGCGGCATCGCGGTGGTCGAGGCGCTCCGGGCGCGAGGCACGGCGGTGCTCGCCTTCGGCGATCCCGACATCTCGTCCGGAGCGTTCCGCGGGGCGAGCCCCGAGCTGTTCGCCCAGCTCGCGACGGCGCTGGGGGAGGTCCACGTGCTGGACGCCCCTCATCGCCAGGTGCCCGCGCTCACCGGGCTGACCCGCACGGTCACACAGGCCATCGGGGTGTCAGGGCGCGTCGACCACCGACGCCCGCCCGAGCCGGTCGCAGCGCCGAGACCGGGCGCCACGAGTGACGTCAGCACTTTCATCGCCCCGTCGCCGCATGAAGAGCTCGACCGCATCGCCGGTGTCATGCGCGAGTGGCATCTGGTCGACGGCGTCCCCTGGGATCGCATCGCGGTGATCGCGCACGACACCAGACAGGTCACGCAGCTCGAAGCAGAGCTCGCGGTGCGCGAGATCCCGACGAGGGCCGCCGGCGTGCAGCGTCCGCTCGGATCCGAGCCGATCGTGCGCGACATAGTCGGCATCGTGCGTCTGGCCCTGACGCCGCCCGAGGAGAGAACCCCCCAGGACTGGGAGGAGGCGCTGCGCACGCCGTTCGGGGGCATGGACGCGATCGGGCTCCGCCGCCTTCGGGCCCGTCTGCGCCACATCGAGCTTGACCTCGGAGGATCCACCCCGGCGCGCGAGCTGCTGCGCCAGGCGCTGGCGTCGCCCGACCATTTCACCCTCATCGACGCCCACGAATCCCGCCTTGCGGCGCGCTTCGCCTCGACTGTCGCAGATGTCGCTGCCGCCGCGGCAGACGGCGAGACCATCCACGACCTGCTGTGGAGGGTCTGGGAACAGGCGAGAGCGGTCGACGGGCGCAGGCTCCAGATCGCCTGGCGAGAGATGTCTTCGCAGCCCAGCGGCGCCGAGACCGCGAGGGCCCTCGACGCTCTCGTCTCCCTGTTCGGCGCAGCGAAGCGATTCGTCGAGCGCACCCCGAACGAGAGGCCCGAGGTGTTCGTGCGCGACATCCTCGACAGCGAGGTGCCGGAAGACTCCCTGTCGAGTCCCGACCGGCCGGGGCGGGTGACCCTGCTCACACCGGCGACCGCACTCGGAACGGAGTTCGACGCTGTGGTGGTCGCCGGCGTGCAGGACGGCATCTGGCCGAACGTGCGTCTGCGCGGCGGGATGCTGCAGACCTGGCGTCTCGCCGACGCGCTGCTCGCTGCCCGCGCCGGAACCGTTGAGCACCCGCCCGAGGCTCTCGACAGGCGCCGCGCAGCCCTGCATGACGAGCTGCGTCTTTTCGTCCGAGCCATCTCCCGCTCGCGGCGCAGGCTGCTCATCACTGCGGTCGACGACGACGATATGACGCCGAGCGCGTTCTTCGGATTCCTCCCGCCCCCCGATCCGCCCGAGCTGCATGCCTCCGCAGAGCACCCGCTCACGCTGCGAGGACTCGTCGCGCGGCATCGCCGTGTCCTGACGACCTCGACGGCCCGTGCCGCCCGTGAGCATGCGTCCGCGCAGCTGGCCGTGCTCGCGCGCGAGGGCGTGCCCGGTGCCGACCCGGCCGAGTGGTACGGGGTGACGCCGCCGACGACCGACGCACCGCTGCACGATCTGGCAGCCGACGCCGCCCGGGTCTCGCCGTCGCGGATGGAGTCCTTCGAGGAGTGCGAGCTCAACTGGGCGGTGTCCGCCCTCGGCGGCGACTCCGTGATGCCACCGTCGGCCGGGATCGGGACGATCATCCACGAGGCGATGGAGCAGGTGCCCGACGGCGAGCTGGACCGACTGCGCGACGTCCTCGCCGCACATTGGCCCGAACTCGACTTCGAGACGGCCTGGATCGGTCGCAAGGAGAGGCGTCGCGCCGATCTGTACATCGATCGACTGCACAGCTACCTGTCGGACGTGGCAGACGAAGGCGGGAGGGTGATCGCCGGCGAGGTCGAGTTCCGATTCGCGGTCGACGTGCCCGAGCAGGGCGACGTCGCGCCCGGGGTGCGCCCCGCGAGGACCGATGGCGAGCCGCATCCGCACCACGCGGTCGTTCACGGCTTCATCGATCGCGTCGAGGCGTATACCGCGGGTGGCGGAGAGCACGCGAAGGCGCGGGGGCAGAAATGGACGCGCATGGCCGATATCCAGAGCGGGGAGCGCGTCGTGGTCGTGGATCTGAAGACCGGCAAGTACGAGCCCGAGAGTGAGCAGAAGGTGGCGGACCACGCCCAGCTCGCCGCGTATCAGGTGGCGGTGCAGGAGGGACTCGTCGCGGGAGTGGATCCGGCGGCGCTCGCCGGCGCACGGCTCGTCCTGGTGGCAAAGACACTGGCCGGAAGCGATTTCCGCGTCGCGCATCAGCACACCCTCGCCGGCGAGGAGCGAGTGCAGTTCCTGGGGAGGATCGTCGAAGCCGCTCGCGGAATGTCGGCGTCGAGCTTCACCGCGCATGTCGAGGCGCACTGCGCCGACACGCAATGGCGAGTCCAGCCGTGTCGCATCCACACCGTCGCCGCGGTGAGCGCGTGACGGCGTGGACGGGAGCGGGGAACGGGATCTCTGCGCTGGACGTCGCCGCTGCGCTGGGTCTGCCCGCCCCCACCGAGGCCCAGCAGCGGGTGATCGAGTCGCCCCCCGCGCCCGCCCTCGTGGTCGCGGGTGCGGGCAGCGGCAAGACCGAGACGATGGCCGGACGCGTCGTCTGGCTGGTCGCGAACGGGCACGTGCGTCGTGATCAGATCCTCGGGCTGACGTTCACGCGCAAGGCCGCTGGTGAGCTCGCGGAGCGCATCGGCGTCCGGCTGGCGCTCATCGACGAATACGGGAGGCGAGGCCTGCTTCCTCATCTGCCCGAGATTGTGGCGAGCGGCGCGCTCGATCGGGTGTCGAAAGCCGCTGTCGGCAGGCAGCGCGAGGTCGTCCGAACGCAGGTGCTCGACGAGCTCGCCGCGCATTTCGGCACCGGGGCGGACTCCACCCCGCTGTCGGCCGAAGATCTGCTGATCCGCCCGAAGGTGTCGACCTACAACGCGTTCGCCGATGGCATCGTGCGCGAGCACGCGGCGCGGATCGGGCGCGACTCCGACGTGGCCATGCTCAGCCAGGCGGCATCGTGGATGCTCGTGCGCGACGTCGTGCTGCGAGCCGACCTGCCGGAGTTGGAAGAGATCGACCGGTCGGTGGCGGGTGTGGTCGACGCGGTCCAGCGACTGGCCGGTGACTCGCTCGATCACCGGGTCGATCTCGACCGCGCGGATCGGATCGCCCTGCGTCAGGCCGAGGCGTTCGATCCCTATGTCAGCAACGCGGAGGTCGCGACTGCGGCTGCGAATCTGCGCGCTCTACCCGCACTGTCCGTCCTCGTGCGCGACTACATCGCCGAGAAGGAGCGTCGCGGCGTGCTCGACTTCGCTGACCAGGTCAGCGGCGCATACGACATCATCGAGTCGTCTCCTGACGTGCGCGAGGACCTGCGCCTGCAGCATCAGGTGGTGCTGCTCGACGAGTATCAGGACACCTCGGTGATCCAGACGCGATTCCTCGCCCGGCTCTTCCGCGACACCGCGGTGATGGCGGTCGGGGATCCGCATCAGTCGATCTACGGATGGCGAGGCGCCAGCGCAGACAACCTGCACGCCTTCGCGCGCACGTTCGCCGAGCGTGAGAGCGTCGGCAACTACAGCCTGATGACCAGTTGGCGCAACGACCGGACCATCCTCGATGTCGCCAATCGCATCCTCGGTCCTCTGCGCAGACCCGGTTTGGATGTGCCACCGCTCGAGGCTCGACCCGGTGCCGGACCCGGGACGGTCGAGATGAGCTTCCCCCTCACCGTCGATGAGGAGGCGCGCGCGGTCGCGGAGTGGTTCGCGGCGCGTCGTGCGGAGCACGACGACGACTCGAAGCCGCATACCGGAGCCGTGCTGTTCCGGTCGAAACGGCACATGCAGACGTTCGCGGCAGCCCTTGCCGCCCAGGGCATTCCGCACCGGATCCTGGGGCTCGGCGGGCTTCTGGCGACCCCCGAGGTCGTCGACGTCGTGTCGACACTGCGCGTGCTGCACGATCCGACAGCGGGGTCCGCGTTGATCAGGCTCCTCGTCGGTCCCCGATTCTCGGTCGGGGTGGCCGACATGGCCGCGCTGCAAGAGCTCGCGGGGGAGCTCTCGCGGCGGGACAGCGGGCTGCTGCCGCTGGACGACGAGCTCCGCAGACGCATCCGCGCATCGCGTGGGGCGGATGAGGCGCTGTCGATCGTCGACGCCGTCGACGTGCTCCGTGGTCTCAGCGACGACTATCGTCTCCTCGCGGGTATCACTCCGGAAGGGCGGTCTCGCATCCGTGCCGCAGGGGAGATGCTCGAACGGCTCCGACGCGCGTCGGCGCTTCCGCTTCCCGACCTTCTGCGGCTGATCGAGCTCGAGCTGCGTCTCGACATCGAGCTCGCCGCGAACGAGACCAGAGGGCCTGCCCGGATCGCCGCGACGCAGCTGCGCGCCTTCACGGACGAGGTCCGGTCGTTCCTCGCCGCCGACGAGCGTGGAACCGTCTCGAGCCTGCTCGCCTGGCTCGAGAAGGCAGAGAGCACCGACGAGCTGGTGCCGCGTCCCGAGCCGCCTGAGCCGGGGGTCGTACAGCTCCTGACCGTCCACGGATCCAAGGGGCTGGAATGGGATGCCGTCGCTGTCGTGCGCCTGGTCGAGGGCGAACTGCCCTCGCGACCGACGGATACGGCGGGATGGTTCGGGTTCGGAGTGCTGCCGTTCGCGCTGCGAGGCGACAGCGCGGCTCTGCCGACGTTCTCCTGGCTTCCTCCTTCCGACGAGGAGCCCGACGCCGCGAAGCGACTGAAGGCAGGGATCGCTTCTCTGACGAGCAGAAGCAAGACGGCGCCCGGCGCGATCACGGTCTTCAAAGATGCCTACCGCGAGTATCAGCAGGAGGAGGAGCGGCGCCTCGCCTACGTCGCCGTCACCAGGGCGCGTAGCCATCTGCTCCTCTCGGGGGCGCACTGGGCGGGGCAGAAGCAGCCGAAGAAGCCGAGTCCCTATCTGACAGAGGCGATGGAGGTGCTCGGACTCGCGCCGATCGCGTCCGTGGACCCTGACGAGAACCCCTACGACGGCCCGGGGGCCATGCTCACGTGGCCTCTCGACCCGCTCGGCGGCCGCCGAGATGTCGTCGAGGCTGCCGCCGCCGCCGTCCGCGCAGCGGCCGACGGCGACCCCGAGGCCGCTCCCGAGCTGGCGCGCCTGCTCGCCGAGCGCGCTGCGCGGTTGCGTGGCACCGACGCACAGCCTCCCACCCGCGTGCCGGCGTCTCGCTTCAAGGATTACGTCACCGACTTCACGGGCACCGTGTCGTCGATCGTCCGTCCGATGCCTGAGCGGCCCTATCGGCAGACGCGACTGGGCACGCTGTTCCATGCCTGGGTCGAGCGACGGAGCGAACTCGTCGGCGTCGGTCAGCGCGTCGATGAGGCTCTCTGGGAGGTCGACGAGGACGATCTCTCTTTCATCGAGACCGTCGGCGGAGCGGAGGTGTCATCCGCCGACGCCGCCGATCTCGCGACCCTGCAAGAGATCTTCGAGGCCAGCGAGTGGGGATCCCTCAAGCCCATCGCGGTCGAGATCGAGATCGACTTCGCCTTGGGCGGTGAGCTGCCGGGCGAGGAACGCCATATCGTCATCTGCAAACTCGACGCCGTCTATCAGCGCGAAGATCGCGGCGGGCGCATCGAGATCGTCGACTGGAAGACGGGCAAAGCCCCGCGCACCCCGCAGGAACGGGAAGAGCGGATGCTGCAGCTCGCGCTGTACCGTCTCGCGTACCACCGCCGCTTCCGAGTGCCGCTCGAAGAGATCGATGTCGCGCTGTACTACGTCGCAGACGACCTCGTCATCCGCGGTGACCGGGTCTACTCCGAGTCGGAGCTCTTCCAGCGCTGGAGCGCCGCTCGCGCCGCGCGCTGAGCTTCGTCCTCCGGCGATCCCTCGTCGGAGCCGTCGGCCCCCTCGTGCGAGGCGGACTGATCAGCCGCGCCGTCGCGTCGCTCGGAAGTGTGGTTCTCGCCGGCCTGGTCGCGCACGGCTGACAGGTCCTCGGTCTCGAGACCCCCGACCTGACGACGACGTGCCGCCTCTGCGGCGTCACTGAGATCGCTCGTGGTCTGCTCGTCGGCATCGCCGTCGTCGTCGCGCCACAGCTCGTTCGGGTTGTACGCGTCGGTCTGCATCGACGTGTCGACGCCCCCACTGGCGCTTGCCGGCACCCTGTCGAGCGCATCGAGCGCGGATTCCACACCCTCGTTGCGCGAAGCGATCACGCCGAGATCGTCGCTGTGCAGCCCCTCGGCGAGTGCCTCGAGCAGGGCTGCGGCATCATCGACGATGTCGGGTCGATGCAAGGAGTCGCCGTGCACGAGCCACCGGGCGAACTCGAGCTCCGCGAGCAGACGAGCGCGCACTTCGAGCGCACCGTCGGGGCCGCGGTCGGCGGCGCGAGCATATGAGGCGTGGACGTCGGCTGCCGCCTCCGGGGCGGTCGACAGCCACGACAGATCGATCGCGGGATCTCCGACGGCCAGCGAATGCCAGCCGATGAGACCGGTGACCTCGGGGCCGAGATCGGGGTCATCGCGGAAGATGAAGGAGGTCGACTGCACCCCGCCCAGCACGACGGTCGATTCGAAGCGCCAGAGATCGTCATCGGCCACCGCATCGCGCCACCGCACCGTGAGTCGCGCGGGCACGCGTCCTGTCGATGCGGCGACGTCGATCAGTCGAGCGAGTTCGTCGCGGCTCTCCTGCGCAGAGCGCGTCGTCAATCCGGCGCCGCGCACGACCGAGGTGGGGAGCGAGTGCACGGCTGCGATCGCCGCGCCCATCGATTCCGCGGCCCCACGGCCCGCCGGCACCATCGCCGCTTCGATCTGGAATCCGGGCAGCAGCTCGGTCACGAGAGCGTGTCCGTCTGCGAGGCGGGTCTCGCCGATGTACTCGGGGGCTCGGAAGGGGAGCATCGCCCGCGCACCGGCCGTCAGTGCTCGCAGTGCCAGCGCCTCGCCGGACAGCTCTCGCGAGGTCTCGTCGTCGTCGGCGACACGGATCGCGAGCTCGCGCCCGTCTGCGAGGGTGGCCACGGCGGAGTCGAAGCGGCCGTCGCCGTCAGCGCTGAGCGCGCGGGCCCCGATCACCTCGGCGCCGGGCAGTGCGGCAGTCACCGCCGCGGCTAGAGTGAATGGAGAGCGTCCCATGCCTCCAGGGTAGGTGGACGCGGGGGCGGTCCCGCCTCCGCCACGCCCGTGAGACAGGGAGACGATGATCGCCGGCAACAGCACATCCCTCGATCGCGCGGCGGAACTGCGGGTCGAACCCGGAATTCTCGATCGCCTGCGTGCCGAAGAGGCGACGCGGGTGATCGCCGTTCGGGACGGCCGAGTGCGCGTATCCGGCGCCGACCTCGACCCGGCCACCCTGTTGCGGGTCCCGGCCGCCGAGATCGGCGAGGCGACCTGGGCGCTTCTGGGTCGCGAAGGAGACGGAACCGTCGTGCTCCTCGCGGTTCTGCAGCCGGAGGGCGACACCGTCGACAGCGCCCCGGACGAGGTGTGGCTGGGGCTCCGCGACCTCGGCGCACGTCTGTCCCCAGGTGACACCGAGCTGCTCATCGAGGCGCTCGCGCTCGGCGGCTGGCTGCGAGACGCGCCGTTCTGCCCACGCTGCGGGGGTGGGACGGAGCTGCGTCAGGCCGGATGGTCTCGTCATTGCCTCGTCTGCGGCCGCGAGCACTTTCCCCGCACCGATCCCGCCGTCATCGTCGCGGTGGAGAGCTCTGACGGTGAGCGACTCCTGCTCGGAGCCAACGCGAATTGGGGAGGCCGGATGTACTCCTGCTTCGCGGGGTTCACCGAGGCGGGCGAGTCCCTGGAGTCCACCGTGCACCGGGAGCTCGAGGAAGAATCCGGCGTCCGGCTGGCCTCGTTGCGTTACGTCTCGTCGCAGCCCTGGCCCTTTCCGCGCTCGCTCATGCTGGGCTTCCGCGCCGTCGCTCTCGATGAGCACGAGCTGCGGCCGGACGGCGAGGAGATCATCGACGTGCGCTGGTTCACCCGTGACGAGATCGGGTCGGCTCTCGCCGGCGACGGACCCGTCGGACTGCCGGGGCCCGCGTCCATCGCGCGTGCGCTGATCCTCGACTGGTTCGAGGAGCGCGCGTGAGCGCTCTCGACGCCCTTGACGATCGACAGCGGGAGGCGGCATCCGTCCTTCGTGGTCCCGTCGCCGTGCTGGCCGGTGCGGGAACCGGAAAGACCCGGGTGATCACCCACCGGATCGCCCACGGCGTCGACACCGGCGCATACTCTCCGTCGCGAGTCATGGCGGTGACCTTCACGTCGAAGGCCGCGGGGGAGCTCCGGGGGCGCCTGCGGGAGCTCGGCGTCGAGGGTGTCGCTGCGCGGACGTTCCATGCGGCGGCGCTCGCGCAGCTGAACTTCTTCTGGCCCACGCTCGCGGGGTCGCCGGCTCCGTCGATCATCGACAACAAGGTCAGGCTGCTCGGTCAGGCTGCAGATGCGATGCGTCTGCGACCGAGCACCGCGACGCTTCGCGACCTCGCCTCGGAGATCGAATGGCGCAAGGTGTCGATGCTCTCGATCGAACAGCACGCGTCGCTCGGTCGCATGACGAGCGGCGTCGACTCCGCGCAGTTCGTCGAACTGCAGCAGCGCTATGAGGCGCTGAAGGATGAGCGACGCCAGCTCGACTTCGAGGACGTGCTGCTGGCCTGCGCGGGGATGCTGGAGGCCGAACCGCGCGTCGCGGCGTCCGTGCACGAGCAGTACCGGCACTTCACGGTCGACGAGTACCAGGACGTCTCTCCCCTCCAGAACCGCCTGCTCGAGCTCTGGCTGGGCGATCGCAAGGACATCTGCGTCGTCGGTGACGCGAGTCAGACCATCTACTCCTTCGCCGGCGCTGAACAGCGGTTCCTCCTCGAGTTCGAGCGGCGGCATCCCGATGCCACGGTCGTGCGCCTCGAGACCAACTACCGTTCGCAGGCGCCGATCCTCGAAGCCGCGAACGCCCTCATGAAGGGTCGGCCCGGTGCGCTCGAACTCGTCCCCGCGACGGAGACGTTCAACGCCGATTCGCCCACCGTCACGGCCTACGACTCTGAGCGCGACGAGGCTGAGGGCATCGCCGCAGCCGTGGCTGCGCGCATCGAGTCCGGGGCCTCGCCCTCGGAGATCGCGGTGCTCTACCGGGCGCACGCGCAGTCCGCAGTGCTGCAGCAGGCGCTCGCGGCCGAGGGCATAGCGACATCGGTGCTGGGCGGAACACGCTTCTTCGCCATGCCCGAGGTGCGACAGGCGATCCTGGCGTTGCGGGCCGCCGCAGTGGCGCCGACCGAGCACGGATTCGTTCCGGGGGTTCACCGGGTTCTCCGCGAGCTCGGTCTCTCTGACGAGCCCCCTGCGGCCGGCGGAGCGCAGCGCGACGGGTGGGAGGCTCGGCGGGCGATCCTGCGTCTCGCCGAGGATGCCGGTCCGGACGAGAACCTGCGCACCTTCAGCGACGCGCTCATGGCCCGGGCGAAGGATCAGCACGAACCCACGATGCGCACCGTGACGCTGTCGACCCTGCACGCCGCCAAGGGCCTCGAATGGCCGCACGTCTTCCTCGCCGGATGGGCGGAGGGAGCACTTCCGATCTCCTACGCCACCGGCTTCGAGGCGATCGATGAAGAGCGTCGCCTCGCATACGTCGGCGTCACGCGCGCCGCGCGTACCCTCGCGTTGTCGTGGTCCCGCTCGGCGGGACGAGGGGAACGGGCGCCGTCGCGGTTCCTCGCGGAGATGGGAACGACAGCGCGCGGCACCGGCATTCTTCGTGAAACCTCACCGAGCGCCACTCGCGGCGCCCCTCGCCGCTGACCTCGACGAACGAGCCGGGCGTCGCGCCATCGGCGAGCAGCTGCGCGGCGAGCCTCGCCGCCTCCGCGATCCGCGCGACACTGATCGGCCCTGATGCCCGCGCGATGAGCTGCGCGTGCATCCGGGGCCACGCCTCGTCCCGGTCGCGTTCGTGCTCGTCCCGACACGTCAGGCAGGGGGTTTCGCCGGGCACGACGAGCGGGCCGACCGTCGTCCGTCCTCGCTCGAGCGCGACCGGCAGGTGCGTGGTGTCGTCGCGGAGGTACCGTGCGAAATGCAGCGCGGCTGCTGCGCCTTCGACGAGCACGATGCCGATGTCGGCGGGATCGTCGCGGTCGCCGACGGCGATGCCCTCGTCGAGGAGTGCCTCACGAATGCGGTACTCGCATCGCGCGTCGGTGACGTCGATGCTCTCGACCCAGGCCGCCGGTGGAGCGGGGGAGTCGTCGACGAGCAGCGGTTCGAGCCGCGACAGGAGCATCCGCGCCTCTGCTCGCGGCGCGCCGGCGGCGTGCGCGACCACATCGAAGGCGGTGCGTCGGAACCCCGCCGCCATCCGCCCGACCAGACGCTCCACCCATGGCTCCGAGGCGGGGATGCGAAGCGTGCCCTCGATGCCGACCTGCAGCGTCTCGCCGTCGCGCCAGAGCAGCGGAATCGCGGGATCCAGGCGAGTGATGGTCTTGGGTGTCAGAGGAGACATCCCTCGATTCTGCGCAACGCCGAGCGTGCGGTGGGGGAGTCTCGGGCATCCGTGGAAAAGTCCTCGACGGCCCGTCGCCGGCCCGTCGCCACCCCGCCGCTCACACCGGGCGGTCGCCTCCCGGGCTGTCGTCGCCATCGGAATCCTGCTCGCCCGCGGGCTTCTCCGGCTGCTCGTCCGAGAAGTCGTCGCCGTCCAGCAGACGCGCCAGGGCTTCGTCGAACTCATCGGCGACGGGCTGCTCTCCTCGCGCGCTCGCCTGCAGTCGTGCCACCAGCGCCGACGGGTCATCGATGTCGTCCGAGGTCGGCATGAGGTCGGGGTAGTCCCACAGGGAGTCGCGTCCGGCAGTGCCCACCGCATCGGTCACCGCCTGCCACATGGCCGACGCCTCGCGCAGGCGGCGAGGCCGCAGCTTGAGACCGACCAGAGCGCCGAGAGCGTCCTCGGCGGGACCGCCCACCGCGCGGCGACGTCGAGCGGCCTCGGCGATGCGGGCGCCGTCGGGAAGTCGGGACGTGGCCTGCGCGGTCACGACGTCGACCCAGCCGTCGATCGTCGCGACGAGGTTCTCGAGCCGCGCGAGTGCCTCGCGCTGCGCGTCGGTCTGCGTGGGCAGCAGGGCGCCGCCCTCGATCGCGGCGCGGAGCTCCTCGGGGTTCGAGGGGTCGAGACGACTCGCGACGTCCTCGAGTGCATCGACGTCGACGGTGACTCCGCGGGCGAAATCGGTGATCTGCGCCATGACGTGCAGGTGCAGCCACTTCGAGTGGCGGTACAGCCGAGCATAGGCGAGCTCGCGGGTCGCCAGGTACAGGGTGATCTGGTCTTCCGGGATCTCGAGACCGTCGCCGAACGCCGTCAGATTCTGGGGGATGACAGCTGCCGTGCCGGCCGGAAGCACGGGGATCCCGACGTCTCCACCCGACACGACCTCGAGTGCGAGGTTGCCGAGCACTTGGCCGAACTGCGCAGCGAACACCGAGCCGCCGAGACCGCGCATGAGCTTGCCGGCGCCTTGCACGACGTCGCGCATCTCTTCGGGCACCTGCGTGTCCAGCGCACTGGTCAGCGCATCGGCGATGCTCGTCGAGACGGGCCCGGCGATCTCCTTCCACACGGGCAGCGTCGCTTCGACCCACTCGCCGCGCGTCATCGCCCGAGGCGATTCGGCGAGTTCGGAGATCGTGGTCGCCTCGCCGAGCCAGAGATCTGCGAGGGCGAAGGAGTCGACGAGCGAGGTCCGCGACCCGTCGCTGATGCCGAGGCCGTCACGGTTGGCGATGTGGAGCGCCTGGCGCAGCGCGTTCTCCCACGGATCTCCGCCGAACGCACCCTGCAGCTGCGACATGATGGTCTGCATCATCGCCGGGTCGATCTGGATCCCATCCATCCCACCGAGCGCGTTCTGCAGTGCCTCGGGGTCGATGTCTCCGGCACCCTGGCCGGACATCATGCGTCGGAGGAACTCCTGGAAGTCCTCGGGGGTCGGGTCGTTGTCTGCCATGTCGCTCGCCTCTCAGCACGCCTAAAGCCGTGGCATCTACGCTAGTCACAGGATCGGCCGCGAGACCCCGAAGCGGGCAGATCGCTGTACGCCGCCCGCGAACGACGGAGGAACCCTGTGGATCGAACCCGGTCTGTCAAGCTCGGACTGGGAGTCTGGGCGCTGGTCGTGGCGTTGGTCGCGCTCGTCGTGCTGACCTTCCTCCCGACGCCGTACGTCATCCAGCGACCAGGCCCGGTCTATGACACTCTCGGCACCGCGGCGGGAGCCGACGGCGAGCAGGTTCCGCTGATCCAGGTCGACGGCGCCGAGACGTTCGAGACCGGAGGCACGCTCGATCTCACGACCGTGCAGGTCGTCGGAAACCGCGAGCGCACCCCGAGCTGGTTCGAGCTCGCGCTGGCGTGGATGGACTCCTCGCGGGCGGTGGTGCCTCTCGACTCCGTCTTCCCCGAAGGCGTCACGACGGAGCAGCGAGACGAGCGGAACGCGACCCTGATGGTCGATTCGCAGCATGAGGCGACCGCCGCAGCCCTCAACGAGCTGGGCTATGACACCGGAGCAGAGGTGGTCGTTCAGGACGTCGTGGAGGACGCGCCAGCAGAGGGCGCTCTCGAGGCGGAGGACGTCATCACCGCTGTCGACGGCACCGCGGTGACGTCGGCGAAGCAGCTGCGACAGGCGATCCAGGACGCGGAGGGCGCGCCGGTCGCGCTCACCGTGCAGCGCTCCGGCGAGGAGCAGGTCGTCGAGGTGACGCCCGTCGAGCAAACGGACGGCGACGTGACGACCTGGCTCATCGGGGTGACCCTGCGCACGGACTACGACTTCGAGATCGATGTGACCCTTCAGCTCGACAACGTCGGCGGGCCCAGCGCCGGGATGATGTTCGCCCTGGGCATCATCGACACCCTCACCGAAGGGGAGCTGAACGGGGGCGAGAACGTCGCCGGCACCGGCACGATCGAGGCCGACGGGACCGTCGGGCCGATCGGCGGCATCCGCCAGAAGCTCTATGGAGCGCGCGATGCGGGTGCGGAGTACTTCCTCGCACCGACGACGAACTGCGACGAGGTCGTCGGGCATGTGCCGGACGGCCTCACCGTGATCAGCACGTCGACGCTCGAGGAGTCGCTCGCGGCGCTCGATGTGATCGCCGACGGCGGCGACGTCGATTCTCTCCCGTCCTGCGACGTCGTGACCTCCCCGTGACAGGGATGACAGCCGCAGCACAGTAAGGCGTGCCTAGGATGGGACGGTGACCTCGACTTCTGCACCGAACCCGGCCACTCCTCGAACCTCGCGACGAATCTTCGGCATCTCGTTGGCGATCATCGCCGCGCTGATCGCCGCCTTCTTCGTCTTCGCGTCGCTGTACACCGAATTCCTCTGGTTCGACCAGGTGGGCTTCGCAGGAGTGCTCACCACCCAATGGATCGCCACGGCGGTGATGTTCGTCGTCGGATTCCTGGGCATGGCCGTGCCGCTGTTCGTGGCCATTCAGCTCGCGTACCGCCTGCGCCCCGTCTACGTGCGGCTGAGCTCGCAGCTCGACAGGTACCAGGAGGTCATCGAGCCGCTCCGCCGCCTGGCGATGTGGGGGATGCCGATCTTCTTCGGCCTCTTCGCGGGCTTCTCTGCGGCGAGCCAGTGGAAGACCGTCTGGCTCTGGGCCAACGGCGTCGCCACCGACGTCACAGACCCGCAGTTCGGCGTCGACACCGGCTTCTACATGTTCGCGATGCCGTTCTACTCGATCCTGCTGGCCTTCGTGTCGGCGGTCCTGCTGCTCACCCTCATCGTCACCGCGCTGGTGTCATACCTCTACGGCTCGGTCCGCATCGGCCAGGGCGAGCTGCGCATCTCGAAGCCCGCACGCATCCAGCTCGCGGTGATCGCAGGTCTCTATCTGCTCGTGCAGGCGGCCAGCCTGTGGCTCGACCGTTACAAGACTCTCGTCGCACAGGACGACCGCATCGTGGGCCCGGCCTACACGGGCGTCAACGCCACGATCCCCGGTCTCGCGATCCTGACGATCATCGCCGCGCTCGTCGCCGTCCTCTTCTTCGTCACGGCCGTGATCGGCCGGTGGCGCTTCCCGCTCGCCGCGACGGCGCTGCTCATCGTCGCCTCGCTCGTGGTCGGCGTCGGCTTCCCGTGGGCCGTCACGACCTTCCAGGTGCGCCCGAACCAGAACGCCTATCAGGCGGAGTTCTACCAGAAGAACATCGACGGCACGAAGGAGGCGTACGGGGTCGCCGACCTCGAGACGACTCCGTTCGAGGCGGAGACCGACGCCGAGGCCGGCCAGCTGAGGGAGGACGCCGAGACGACGGCATCCATCCGCATCGTCGACCCCGCCGTGATCAGCCCGGCCGTGCGCCAGCTGGAGCAGTACCGCGGCTACTACCAGTTCCAGCAGAACCTCGATGTCGACCGCTACGAGATCGACGGCGCCATGCAGGACACGGTGGTCTCGGTGCGCGACCTCGACATGGAGGGCGTCGACGTCACCAACTGGAACAACCGCGCGGCTGTCTACACCCACGGCTACGGCCTGGTGGTCGCGGCGGGCAACCAGCGCACGAGCGACGGCGAGCCCGTCTTCCTCGAGCGCGGCATCCCCTCCTCGGGCTTCCTCACGGAGCAGGAGGAGTTCGAGCCTCGCATCTACTTCGGCGAGAACTCGCCGGAGTACTCGATCGTCGGATCCCCCGAGGGGACCGATCCCGTCGAGATCGACTACCCGCGAGGCAAGGACGGTTCGAACGAGACCAAGACGACCTTCGAGGGCGACGGCGGACCGCAGATCGGCAGCACGTTCACGAAGCTGCTGTACGCGCTCAAGTTCCAGTCCGAGCAGATCCTCTTCTCCAACCTCGTGAACGACGAGTCGCAGATCCTGTACGACCGCGACCCCAAGACCCGTGTGCAGAAGGTCGCTCCGTATCTCGAACTCGACAGCGACCCCTACCCGAGCGTGGTCGACGGGCGCGTCGTGTGGATCGTCGACGGATACACCACGAGTTCGACGTACCCGTACTCGACCAGCGTCAGCCTGTCGGACGCGATCGCCGATTCGAACGTCCCCTCGCCGACGCTCGCGATCGACGAGATCAACTACATCCGCAACTCGGTCAAGGCGACCGTGGACGCCTACGACGGCTCGGTGACGCTGTACGCCTGGGACGACGAGGATCCCGTGCTGCAGTCCTGGCAGAACATCTACCCGTCGACGCTGAAGCCCGTGAGCGACATGTCGGCAGATCTGATGAGCCACGTGCGATACCCGACCGACCTGTTCAAGGTGCAGCGCGACATCCTCGGGATCTACCACATCGACACCGCCGGCTCGTTCGCGCAGCAGGACAACCGGTGGCAGACGCCGAACGACCCGCGCAGCGACGCCGTGCTGCAGCCGCCGTACTACCTGACCATGCAGATGCCTGGTCAGGACTCGCCGCGGTTCTCCATGTTCTCGACGTTCATCCCGTCGGCGACCGGGAGCGGTGGGAACCGCGACGTCCTGATGGGATACCTGGCGGTCGACTCCGACGCAGGGTCAGAGGCCGGCGTCAAGGCCGAGGGCTATGGCCAGCTCCGGATGCTCGAGATCGACACGGACACGACGGTGCCGGGCCCGGGCCAGGTGCAGAACACCTACAACTCCGACACGGCCGTGGTGCCACAGCTCAACCTGCTGCAGCAGGGTGAATCGGAGGTCCTGTACGGAAACCTGCTGACGCTGCCCGTGGGTGGCGGCCTGCTTTACGTGCAGCCGGTGTACGTCCAGTCCTCGGAAGGCACCAAGCTTCCTCGTCTGCAGAAGGTCCTGGTGGCGTTCGGCGACAAGGTCGCGTTCGAGGACACCCTGACCGCCGCGCTCGACACCCTCTTCGGCGGCGACGCCGGTGCGACCGGTGGAGACGATCAGGTGGAGCCGACCGAGCCCGACCCGGATACGGGCGAGGTCCCGACCGAGCCGACGCAGCCGACCGACGCCGAGGCCGAGGCACTCGCCGCCGCGCAGCAGGCACTGACCGACCGCGAGGCCGCGCTCAAGGAGGGTGACCTCACCAAGTTCGCCGAGGCCGACAAGCGCCTCACGGATGCCGTGAACACGCTGCTCGGACTGGAAGCAGCCTCGGGGCAGTAACCGTCCGGCCGCACACGATGCCGTCTCTCGTTCGCGAGGGGCGGCATCGTTCGTCTCGGTCGACCCTCGCGCTCGCGGGCAGGGCATACTGCCGGCGGCGCTGTTCGGAAGGAGAACCTGTCGAGTGGATCCGCGCGCGCTGCCGTCGCGTGTGATCGTGCCCGGCGCAACCGCTCCCGGGAAAAAGCGAAAGGCCCCTGGTCGGAATCGCTTCCGATCAGGGGCCTTCTTTGTGTCGCATTCTCGTTGCGGGGACAGGATTTGAACCTGCGACCTCCGGGTTATGAGCCCGGCGAGCTACCGAACTGCTCCACCCCGCGGCACGATCAATAGCCTAACACGCGAATCTGGGACGCGCGAATCGAGGCCGCGTCTACGCGCGTACGAGAGGATGGGAGCATGCCAGAGACCCCCGCCGCGCCCATCGCCGTGCCCGTCGCCGTCTGTCAGTTCGCTCCGACGACCTCTCGCGAAGGCAACCTCGACCGGATCGCGGAGCTGACCGCCCAGGCCGCGGCGCGCGGCGCCACGCTGATCGTGTTCCCCGAGTACTCGAGCTACTTCGTGGATCCGATGGACGCCTCGCTGGCGGAGAACGCGGAGCCTCTCGACGGCGAGTTCGTGTCGACGCTGACCGCCCTGGCCGCCGACTACGGCGTGGTGATCGTCGCGGGGCTGGCGGAGCGCGCCTCGGATGCCGCGCATGTGCGCAACACGGTCGTCGCCGTGCGCGGTGACGGGATCCTCGCGACCTATCGCAAGCAGCACCTGTATGACGCCTTCGGTCAGACGGAGTCCGACTGGGTCGAAGCGGGCGAGGTCGGGGGAGCCGCGACGTTCGAGCTCGCCGGACTCCGTTTCGGGTTGATGACCTGCTACGACCTGCGCTTCCCCGAGGTGTCGCGCACACTGATCGACGCGGGTGCGGACGCACTGGTGGTGCCGGCCGAATGGGTGCGCGGTCCGCTCAAGGAGCATCACTGGACCACCCTGCTCGCAGCGCGCGCCATCGAGAACACCGCGTACGTGATCGCCGCCGACCACCCGACCCCCATCGGCGTCGGGCACTCGCAGATCCTCGATCCCCAGGGCGTGGTGCTCGCCGGGGCAGGAACGACCGAGGGCATCGCCGTCGCATCGGTCGAGCGCTCAGCGATCGACCGCGTCCGAGCGGTGAACCCATCGCTCCGGGTTCGCCGCTACGCCGTCAGGCCGCGCTGAGTCGGTCGCACGGTCAGAAGCTCGTCGCGAGCCTTGACGCCGCGTCTTCGAGGACCTCGACGCGTTTGCAGGCCGCGAAGCGCACGAGGCCGGCGTAGTCGTCCCGCCGCGCCTGCGACACGAAGGCGGTCAGCGGTATCGCCACCACTCCCGCACGGCGGGGGAGTGCGCGGCAGAACTCCGCGGCATCCGCTCCGCCGATCGCCGACGCATCGGCCACGGTGAAATAGCCGCCCTGAGGAGGGTGCACGGTGAATCCCGCGGCGCGCAGGCCCGCGCCCAGGATCTCGTGCTTGCGCGCCAGAGCCGACGCCGCATCCGCGAAGAACGCGTCTCCGAGTCGCAGCCCCACAGCGATCGCCGGCTGGAACGGCGAGCCGTTCACGTACGTCAGGTACTGCTTCACGGTCAAGACGGCGGTGATGAGCGGAGCCGGACCGTGCACCCAGCCGATCTTCCACCCCGTCGCGGAGAACGTCTTGCCGCCCGACGAGATCGTGAGCGTGCGCTCCGCGGCGCCCGGCAGGGTGGCGACGGGGGTGTGCGGGACGCCGAAGGCGAGATGCTCGTAGACCTCGTCCGTGACGATGATCGCGCCGTGCAGCTCGGCGAGACGGACGACCTCCGTCAGGACCTCCCGATCGAACACGGCCCCCGTGGGGTTATGGGGATCATTGATGAGGATGATGCGCGTGCGGTCGGAGACAGCTGCCGCGAGCATCGCGAGATCGGGCTGGAAGTGCGGCGCCCGCAACGGCACCGTGCGCAATCGTGCGCCGGCGAGCGCGACCGCGGCCGCGTAGGAGTCGTAGTACGGCTCGAAGACGACGACCTCGTCGTCAGGGCCGTCGATGAGGGCGAGCAGTGTCGCCGTCAGCGCCTCGGTGGCGCCGGCCGTCACGATCACCTCCGTCGAGGGGTCGACCTCCAGACCGTAGAAGCGCCGTTGATGCTCGCTGATCGCCTGGAGCAGATCGGGGTCGCCTCTGCCGGGCGGGTACTGGTTGAGACCTCGGGAGATCGCCTCTCTGGCGGCCTCGAGCACTTCGGCGGGGCCGTCCTCGTCGGGGAAGCCCTGGCCGAGATTGATCGCGCCGGTTCGGGCCGCGGCGGCTGACATCTCTGCGAAGATGGTGGGCGCGACGGTTCCGTCTGGTGCGAGCAGACCGGCTCCCGCTGCCGTGCGTCGCCATGCGCCGGGGATGACACTCATGAAGAACAGGCTAAGGCCATAGCTGAAACTCATCTTCGCCATACGAAACGCACAGATACAGGCGTCACTCTGAGAGGGCGTTGTTGAAGGAGCACACACCATGAACGAAGACAGCACCCAGGACCACTCGGCACCTGCGTCGAATGACGCAGCGCCGTCCACCGAGGCAGCAGAGGTCGTCGACCGTTCGACGACGGATGCCGCCGCAGAGGCACCCGGCACCGTCGCCGCTCCGGGGCCGTATCAGGGACACCATGTCCCCGCGACGTTCACATCGCCACCCGCGTCGGCGTTCGAGGCCCCGTCGGCCGCGGTGCCTTCCGAGGCTCAGACGGTTCCCCAGCCGTACTTCGGAGCTCCCGGGCATCAGGCCGCACCGCAGCAGGGCCCGGTGGGTGCGCCCACCGCGACGGCTCCCGGCGCCGCATTCGGTCTGCACACCGCGACACAGCCGGCTGGCGCCTCGGTGAAGACCAAGGATCAGAAGCCCCGCGCCGGAGTGAAGTTCGCTGCGATCGTCGTGGCGGCCGCACTCGTCGGAGGAGTCGCCGGCTTCGGCGGCGGAGCGATCCTCAACGGGATCTCCGATCAGGGGTCGACGGGAGTCGCCCAGGGCCCCGAGACCGTGACGGTCAACAACCCCGGGTCCGTGAACGAGACGACGGCCGTCGCAACCGCGGCGCTTCCGTCGGTCGTCACGATCGAGGTGGCCGGGTCTGATCAGGGCGGCAGCGGATCGGGCGTCATCATCAGCGACGACGGCTATGTGCTCACGAACACGCACGTCGTGACGCTCGGCGGCGCGGTCGCCGATCCCACGATCCGGGTCACGACATCGGACGGGCGCATCTTCTCGGCCACCGTCGTGGGAACGGATCCGATCTACGACCTCGCCGTCATCAAGCTCGAGGATGCGACGGATCTCACCCCGATCGACTTCGCCGATTCCTCCGAGCTCAACGTGGGAGACACGGCGGTGGCTCTGGGCGCGCCCCTCGGGCTGTCGAACTCCGTGACCACCGGTATCGTCAGCGCCCTCAACCGCAGCATCCAGATCGCGTCGTCGGCTCTGCCCGATTCGTCCTCGGAAGACGCTCCGCAGAACGAGCAGCAGACGCCGGAGGAGGGCGAGAGCCCCTTCCAGTTCGATCTGCCAGGCAACTCGTCGCAGCAGACCTCCGAGTCGATCTCGATCGCCGTGATCCAGACGGATGCCGCGATCAACCACGGCAACTCCGGCGGTGCCCTGGTCAACAGCAAGGGTGAGCTCATCGGCATCAACGTCGCGATCGCGAGCTCGGGCAGTTCCGAGGAGTCCGGTTCCATCGGGATCGGCTTCGCCATCCCGGCGAACATCGCACAGCGGGTGTCGGAGGAGATCATCTCGGACGGCGCAGCCAGCCACGGTCTGCTCGGTGCGTCCGTGCAGGATGCGGCGAGCGTCCAGGACGCCGACGTGTCGGGCGCCTACATCGCCGATGTCACCGGTGGCGGCGCTGCCGAAGCGGGCGGGCTGAAGGCCGATGACATCGTCACCGCGTTCAACGGCGTGCCCATCACGAGTGCCAGCGACCTCACGGCGCAGGTGCGCGCGGCAGCCGGCGGCAGCGATGCGAAGGTCACCTACATCCGCGGCGGCAAGGAATACGAGGCCGATGTGACCCTGGGCGAGCTCGCCGGCTGACTCAGGCGATCGCGCTCACCGAGAAGGGCGCCACCCCGCGATAGGCTCGCGGTGTGGCGTCCTTCTCTTTCGGCTCCGGCAATGCGGCCAAGCTGCTTCGGATACCGCTCTATCTGGCTGGACGTGCCGGCACCCTCGTCGTTCCGCGGGGGCGGCGATGGGTGTTCGGGTGCGGTGCCGGCGTCGGCGACGGGGCACTCGCCCTGCAGCGAGTCGCCGCCACCGAAGGGCACGACACCCTGTGGCTCACATCCTCCGATCGCGAGGACCGTGTCGCCGCGGCGCTCGGCCTTCGCGCGGTGCGCAAGGCCAGCCTGCGAGGATGGTGGGCGACCGCGCGCGCGGGCGTCGTCGTCGTCACGCACGGGCTCGGTGACGTGAACCGCTACGCCGTGTCCGGCGCCTTCGTCGTGCAGCTGTGGCACGGCATCCCTCTCAAGCGGATCGGCCTGGATTCACCCGCGACCACGCAGGTCCCCGATGTCCCGGGTGCGCCGGTGCTGCGGCGTGTCATCGGCGTCCTCTACCGTCGCGCCGCGCAGCGGATCCGCGTGTTCCCGGCCGCGTCCCACCGGTCGAGGGGCCGGCTCGAGTCGGCCTTCGCGCTCGGCGACGGCCGCGTCGTCGTCACCGGCGAGCCACGAGTCGACGTGCTGTCCGCAGGCGACCCGACCGAGCGACGGGCCACCGCGTCGGATGCGCTGGAGCGCGTGATCGGGGAGCTGCCGAACGGTGCCCGGACGATCCTCTATGCCCCCACGTGGCGTGACGGAGCCGACGACCCGGCGGTCCCGTCGGCCGCCCAGTGGGTGCGGATCATCCAGCTCCTCGAAGAGCAGGATGCTGTGCTGCTCATACGCTCCCACCCCCTCGGAGAGGGCGGTTATGCGCCCCCGCTGCCCAGCACGCGGGTGCGTTCGCTCGGATCGAGCGTGCTGACGGATGTCACACCGGTGCTGCCGGCGATCGATGTGCTCATCACGGACTACTCCTCGCTGGCCTACGACGTCGGGCTGCTCAGGATGCCGGTGCTGTTCCTCGCCCCCGACGCCGAGGACTACGCGCGGACGAGAGGGTTCTACGGTCGATTCCAGGACGTGGCGGGCGACGATGCCGCGACGGACTGGGACTCCCTGCTGCCGCAGCTGTCGGCGCTTCTCGCGCATGACGAGGCCTTCTCCGCCCGCGCCGAGCGTTCAGGTACGCTCAGCGCGCAGATGCACGCCTTCCGCGACGGCGGAAACACCCGACGCGTCTACGCGACAATCCGAGCGCGGGGCATTCCCGCGCCGAAGGGAGCAGCATGACCACGGCCCGGATCGATGAGGCGGCAGAGACGCTGGTCATCGCAGGCGCCGGCCAGCGCCCCGCCACCGCAGAGCTGATCGGGCCTCGTGCCCGCGTCGACGCGCGGATCAGCGGCGGTGGCAAGACCTGGAAGGCGACGTTCCCGCTGCGCGCATCGCGGTGGGGCGGCCCCGAGCTTCCCCTGCCGACGGGGGAGTACGAGCTGCACATCTCCGATGTCGAGATCGACGACCTCCTGATCGCGCCGTTGGTGCTGTCCGGAGTGCGCATCGCGGTCGACGGCACGACGGTTCGCATCGCGGCGCCGATCGATCCCGTCTACGAGACGAACGAGGGTCAGGCGACCCTCGAGCGCCGCTACATCGCGCACCCCGGGGGCACCGAGAACGCCGTCTTCTTCGAGAGCTTCTACGGGCGCGCGGTCGGCTGCAACCCCCAGGCGATCGACCGGGCGCTGTTCGCGCAGGCGCCGGACGTCGTGCGCTACTGGAGTGTCGTCGACCTGTCGGTGGCTGTTCCGGAGGGCGCGATCGCGGTCGTCGAGGGCAGCCCGGAGTGGTGGCGTGCCCGGGCGGCATCCCGGCTGCTGGTCGTGAACGACTGGCTGAGGCGTCGCTTCGCCCGTAAGCCCGGCCAGAAGGTGCTGCAGACCTGGCACGGCACTCCGCTGAAGCGGCTGGCCCTGCACCGGCCCGGCTTCGATCCTCGTCGCATGGCGGCGGTGGTGAAGGAGTCTCGCCGCTGGGATGTGCTCCTCGCGCAGAACACCTACTCCGAACGCATCCTCCGCAAGGCATACGCCTTCTTCGGGCGGCCGATCTGGGTCGAGGGCTATCCGCGGAACGACGCTCTCATCGTGGGCGACGCGGCTGCGGTCAGGGCCGACCTGGGCATCGCCGACGGCGAACGGGTGCTGCTTTATGCACCGACCTGGCGCGACGACCGGCCGGAGATGGTCGACTTCGTCGATGCTGAGGAGCTCGCCAGGCAGACGGACTCCGTCGTGCTCGTCCGCGGTCACTCGCGCACGATCGACACGGGGAGGGATCACGCGGGCGCCCGTGTGATCGACGTGACCGGCTACCCCGAGACCTCGAAGCTCCTGCTCGCCGCCGACGTGCTGATCACCGACTACTCCTCGGTGATGTTCGATTTCAGCGTCACGGGAAAGCCCATGTTCTTCCTGGTCCCCGACCTCGCTCACTATCGCGGAGAACTCCGAGGGTTCTACTTCGATCTCGAGACCCGCGCCCCCGGCCCTCTGGTCCACACGCAGGAAGAACTGGTCGCGGCTCTGGCCGACTCCGAGCACGAGTCCGCCTATGCCGAGCGATACGCGGCGTGGCGGGCGCAGTTCAACTCACGGGACGACGGAAACTCGGCCGAGCGCGTGGTCGCGCGCATCCTCGATCAGGGGTACGTCACCCGGTGAGTCGCCGCGCGCTGTGATCGGCGGCTCAGGGGAGCGGCGTATTGCGGGTGCCGAGTCGAGACGCATCGACGGTGTCGCGAGCGCCGCGCAGCACGCCCTCGAGGAAGCCGAGGCCCCAGGACAGGTGCATGGTGGGCAGAACGGCCAGCGTCCACAGCCTCTGACGCGGTCCGCCTCCGCCGGGCAGGCAGGCGACGCCGATCACAAGCAGCAGGTAGGCGACGAGCGGCAGATACACCAGGCCTCCGACGATGGCTGAGAGAACCCCGGAGAGGGCGCCGGTCAGCTGCAGGACGCCGGTCAGGAGAGCGAGTACGACGAGCACCACGAGGGCCGGGGGAGCGAAGTAGCGGATGCCGTTGCGGCGCCCGTAACGCCGAACCAGCTCGCCGCGCCACGCGCCCGTCGCCCGGAACTGTCGCGCGAGGCGCAGCCAGCTCTCGCGGGGCCAGTAGGTGACCGAGAGATGCGGGTCGAACCAGACGAGGTGCCCGGCCTGGCGGATGCGGAGGTTGAGCTCCCAGTCCTCGCCGCGACGGATCGACTCGTCGAAGAGGCCGACCTCGTCGAGCACGGCCCGGCGCATGACGCCGAGGTACGCGGACTCGGCTTCCCCCTCGTGGGTGCCGCCGTGATAGGCGCCGCCGCCGAGTCCGACCGGGGAGTTGTAGAGACGCGCGACCGAGGTCTGGAAGGGGGTGCGGCCGTCGGCACGCATCACGCCGCCGACGTTCGCGGCGCCCGTGCGCTCGAGAGTCTGCAGAGCGCGCGCCGCGTAGCCGGGCGCGAGCTCGGAGTGCGCATCGACCCGCACGATCGTCGCGAAACGGCTCGCCCTGATCGCGGCGTTCAACCCGACGGGGATGTGAGCCGCCGGATTGTCGACGAGCCGGATCCGTGGGTCACCCGCGGCCAGGCTCTGAGCGAGTTCCGTCGTGCCGTCGGTGGACGGTCCGAGCGCGAGCACGAGTTCGGCGGGCACAGTGAGCTCCTGCGCGAGCACGGAGGCGACCGCATGCTCGAGATAGGCGCGTTCGTTGAGCACGGGCATGACGAAAGACACTCCGTTCTCCGGGGCGGCGATGTCATTGTCAGGCACATGACGATCATGGCATGCGCTTCTCGCGCGTTCGCTGATTCGCGGGGTCGCCGGTCGCGGGAGGCGGCAGGCGGCCCGGCCCGGTGCACTCGGTATCCTGGAGGGATGGGTGCTGTGTCCGATTCGAAGAAGGCCTACCGGCTGCTGAAGCGGGCGCTCGCCTCGCGCACGGCTGTTCAGCGAGTGAGGCGGCGCCTCGCAGAGCGTGAGCCTCACCTCCCGGAGCACTATCAGGTGGCGGTGTACTTCGCGGACGGCGACGTGAACATGTACCAGATGAGGCAGTGGTACCGCCCTCTCGTCGAACTGTCGAAGCACTGGCCGGTGGTCGTGCTGTCCAGGTCGGCGACGGGGGCCGACAAGCTCCTCGACGAGAACGGGCCGCCCGTGGCCTTCGTCCCGACGATCCGAGATCTCGAGAGGTTCGTCACCACGCAGGACATCCGCGTCGTCCTCTACGTGAACCAGAACACCCGGAACTTCCAGATGTTCCGCTACGGCAGGCGCTGGCACGTGTTCATCAACCACGGTGAGTCCGACAAGATGTACATGACGACCAATCAGTACAAGGCATACGACTATGCGCTGGTCGCCGGTCAGGCCGCTCGCGACCGCCTGTCGCGCACCCTGTGGGACTACGACATCGATGAGCGGACGATCGAGATCGGTCGCCCGCAGGCCGATCACTACTCGGGCACGCTCCCGTATGTGCCCGACGAGCGCACGGTGGTGCTCTACGCCCCGACGTGGGAGGGCGATCGCCCGAGCGCCCACTACGGGTCGATCGCCACGCACGGCGAGACCCTCGTCACGACGCTGCTCGCATCGGACCGGCATCGGGTGATCTACCGACCGCACCCGCGCAGCGGAGTGATCGATGATGCGTACGGCGCCGCCCACCGGCGGATCATCGCCGCCATCGCCGCCGCGAACGCGGCGGACCCTGCCGCGCAGCACGTCTACGACGACGGCGCGGAACTCGGATGGCAGCTGGCCGCCGCGGACGTGGCGGTCGTCGACATCTCGGCGATGGTCTACGACCGACTCGCGGTCGGCAAGCCGTTGATGATCACCAGGCCGGCCGACGAGCGGGCATCGATCGACACCAACGGCTACCTGTCCGACTGCGAATGGCTCAGCACAGAAGCCGCGGGTGACATCGTCGCCGAGGTCGAGCGCGTGCGTGCCGACGAGGCTGCGATCGCCAGACTGCGCATGTGGGTGCAGCACTACTTCGGCGACACGGCTCCGGGAGTCGCGACGGAGAAGTTCCACGCCGCGATCGCAGAGCTCATGCAGAAATGGGATCGCTGGCAGGCGAACGAGATCGGGGCGGTCCGCGCCGACGAGGACGATGACGACGAAGAGGCTGACGAAGAGGAGGTCTGACGTGGACCTTCCACTCACGGCTGCGGTCGCCTCGCGTCTCGAGGTGCTGGCCGAAGCGGGCTCGACCAACGAGATGCTCGGCGAGCGAGCGCGCGAGTCGTCGTCGACCCCCCACCTGTCCGTTCTCGTGACCGACAACCAGACGGCCGGGCGGGGCCGACTCGGTCGCTCCTGGACGTCCGCGCCCGGCGCATCGCTCGCGGTCTCCGTGCTGCTGCGGACGCTGCCTTCGAGGGGTGAGACGCGAGGTTGGATACCCCTTGCGGCCGGGGTGGCGATGGCGGATGCGATCGCCGAGCAGCTTCCCGACCATGATGTGGCCGTCAA
Source organism: Microbacterium sp. NPDC089320 (assembly GCF_040684875.1). Taxonomy (NCBI): domain Bacteria; kingdom Bacillati; phylum Actinomycetota; class Actinomycetes; order Micrococcales; family Microbacteriaceae; genus Microbacterium; species Microbacterium sp. NPDC089320. The sequence continues at coordinate 813,369 of NZ_JBFBGY010000002.1, read as the reverse complement.
GTGGCCCAACGACATCCTGGTCGACGGTCGCAAGATCTGCGGCATCCTGGTTCAGGCGAGCCAGGATGCGGTCGTCGTGGGGACGGGTGTGAACACGGCGATGACGGCGTCGGAACTTCCGGTGCCGACCGCGACGTCCTTCGCCGTCCTGGGCGTCCCGGTCGATGCCGACCGGCTTCTCGCCACCTACCTGCACACGCTCGACCGGCTGGTCGCGGAGCTCGCCGAAGCGGGCGATGCCGTCGCGAGCGGGCTCCACGCCGCCTCCTCCGACCGGTGCGCCACGATCGGTCTGGAGGTCAGGGTGTCTCTTCCCGGCGACTCGGTCGTCGTCGGACGGGCCACACGACTCGACGTCGATGGTCGGCTGGTCGTGCTGAGCGCGGGCACGGAGACATCGATCTCTGCCGGAGACGTCGTGCACGTGCGGCCGGCCTGAGTCTGACACGCCCGGCGTGCGAGCGCCGATGTCCGAGGTAGCGGGCACAATGGAGGAGTGACTCAGCCCGTGACTCTCGGCGGAAGGCCGACGATGCCACCGCCGGGTGCGCCCGCCGAAGAGCTGCTCATCGCTCGGTTCCGCGCCCACGCGCGGAGGCTCTTCTGGTCGGCGCTGGTGCTGATCGCCGTGTTCGGCGCGACGTCCTTCTTCTACGACAATCTGCCGGCGCCGTTCGAGAACTGGATGCTGCTGAGCGCGGCCGCAATCATCGTCCTCCTCCTGGTCGTCGTGCCATGGATCATCTGGTATTCGCGCTCGGTCACCGTCACCACGCGGCGGGTCATCGTCAACCATGGTGTCGGCTCCCGCAACAGGCGCGAGATGTCGCATGCACGCGGGTACACGATCGGCGTCCGCCGCGGAGTGATCCAAAGGATGTGGGGCGTCGGCACCATCACGCTGTCGAACGGGGTGGATGCACCGCTGCGCCTCGCGAACGTCCCGAACGTGACCCTCGTGCACGAGACGCTGGCGGATCAGATCGAGGTCAGTCAGATCCTGGCGCACCGCGACGCGCAGTCGGGTCACGACGGCACCGCCGCACTCTGAGCGAGCACCGCGTCGGCCATCCGGGCGCCATGCGTCAACGGCGTCCCGCTGATGCGCGAGAATGGTCAGGACGAAATGGAGGCGGCTCATGGCGCTGCGCGTTGGTGTGATCGGTGGAGGCCAGCTGGCTCGGATGATGATCGCTCCGGCGGTCGAGCTCGGACTCGAGCTGAAAGTCCTCGCCGAGGACGAGGGCATGTCCGCGCAGCTCGCCGCGACGGCGGTCGGCGACTACCACGACCTCGAGGTCGTCCGGGCGTTCGTCCAGGACGTCGACGTCGTCACCTTCGACCATGAGCACGTGCCGCAGGAGGTGCTGCGGGCCCTGGTCGCCGAGGGAGTGGCGGTGCACCCGGGACCGGACGCTCTGCAGTTCGCGCAGGACAAGCTGCTGATGAGGGCGCGACTCGAGGAGCTCGGCGTGCCCCAGCCCGACTGGGCGCCGGTCCGCGACCTCTCCGAGCTGCAGGCGTTCCTCGACGAGCATGACGGCCAGGGGGTCGTGAAGACTCCGCGCGGCGGCTACGACGGCAAGGGAGTCCGCGTCGTGCGTGCGGCCGGCGAGGCGCGGGACTGGTTCGACGGCCTGGCCGACGGCGAGGCGCTTCTCGTCGAGGAGCTGGTCGGATTCGTCCGCGAGCTCGCGCAGCAGGTGGCTCGTCGCCCCGGTGGTCAGATCGTCGCCTATCCGGTGGTCGAGACGGTGCAGCGCGAGGGCGTGTGCGCCGAGGTGATCGCACCGGCGCCTCATGCTCCCGAACGTCTCGTGGAGGTCGCCGAGGAGATCGGTCGGTCGATCGCGGAAGGCCTCGGGGTCACCGGGATGCTCGCGGTCGAGCTCTTCGAGACTGACGACGAGAGGATCCTCGTGAACGAGCTCGCCATGCGGCCGCACAACAGCGGCCACTGGAGCCAGGACGGCGCCGTCACAGGGCAGTTCGAGCAGCACCTGCGCGCCGTCGCGGATCTCCCGCTCGGCGACACCGCGCCTCAGGCCGCATGGTCTGTGATGGTGAACATCCTCGGGGGGCCGAAGAGCGGCTCCCTCGGCGACCGTTTTGCCGCCGCGATGGCCGAGCACCCCTCGGCGAAGATCCATACCTACGGGAAGAGCCCGCGTCCGGGCCGCAAGGTCGGGCACGTCAACGTCACCGGCGACGACCTCGATGACGCCGTGTACGTCGCGCGCGCGGCAGCGGCTCACTTCGACTGAGGGTGCGTCAAGGGGTGTGCCGTTCGGGGTTTCTCCCAGCACCAGACCGTAGCCTGAGTGGGTGACTGAGCCTTTGCACTCCTCCAGCGCGCCCCTCGTCGGCGTCGTCATGGGATCCGATTCCGACTGGCGCGTGATGAACGATGCCTCCCAGTCGCTGACGGACTTCGGGATCCCGCACGAGGTGGAGGTCGTCTCGGCGCACCGCACCCCCGACAAGCTCATGCAATACGCACGCGACGCGCGCGGTCGCGGCATCCGCGTGATCATCGCCGGCGCAGGCGGGGCCGCACACCTTCCCGGGATGCTCGCTTCGATGACGGCGTTGCCGGTCATCGGAGTGCCCGTGCCGCTCGCTTATCTCGACGGGATGGACTCGCTGCTCTCCATCGTGCAGATGCCGGCCGGCATCCCGGTCGCGACGGTCTCGATCGCCGGCGCACGTAATGCGGGAATCCTCGCCGCACGGATCCTCGGCACCTCCGACGACGACCTCGCGGATCGGATCGAAGCGTACGCGCTCGATCTCGAAGCGCAGGTCGAGGAGAAGAACGATCGGCTGAAGGGGTCCCTGTGACCCTTGCGCCGCCGCGAGGTACGGCGCGACCACTGATAGAGAGCCGTCCGCTCCGGCATCCGAACACCGCGGATGCGGGGATGATGACCAAACGCGGCTGGTGGCTGGTGCTGCTGAACGTGCTGGTTCCCGGTTCCGCTCAGGTGCTCGCCGGCAATCGACGGCTCGGTCGCTTCGGTCTCGGGGTGACGCTCACCGCATGGCTGCTCGTGATCGTGGGAGCCGGACTGGCTCTGTTCGCGCGTCCGGTGCTGCTGTGGCTCACGGTCGGCGGCGGCTGGTTCTCCGCAGTCGTCCTCACTCTCGTCCAGGTCCTGCTGATCGCTTACCTCGTGCTGTGGGCGGTGCTCACCTTCGACGTGCTGCGGCTCGTCCGGCTGATCAGGATCCCCGGGCCGTCGAAGTTCGCCATCCCGCTCGTCGCCCTGCTGCTGCTGGGGCTCGTCGGGACGGGAACGGCCTATGCGGCGTCCTATGTCGGCACCGCCCGGGGGACGATCAGTACGATCTTCGGCCAGAGCGGACCGAGCCTGCCTCCGAGCGAGGGGTATTACAACATCCTGCTGCTCGGCGCGGACAGCGGCGAAGGCCGCGACTCGATGAGGTTCGACAGCATCTCGGTGGTATCGGTGAACGCGACCACGGGCGCCGTGACGATCACCGGCATCCCGCGCGAGCTCCCGAACGCCCCGTTCAGTGAGGGGAGCCCGATGCAGGCTCTGTACCCGAACGGGTTCGAAGGTCACAACTCGAGTTCGTGCGGGTGGAACGGCTGGATGAACCACGTGCGCAACGCGGCGGAGATCTGCCGCGACGACAACGGCACGGGCCTGTATCCGGACGCCGCCGCGCACGGTTCCGATCCCGGCATCGAGGCGACCAAGGATGCGGCAGAGGGCGTTCTCGGCATAGAGATCCCGTATTACGTCTTCGTCGACATGCACGGGTTCGCTGCCCTCGTCGATGCTCTCGGCGGCGTCGACATCGACGTGACGGAGCGGCTCCCCAAGGGCGGTCCGCCCGAGGGAACGGACCCGTACGACGTGGATGCGTGGGCTACCGGCTGGATCGAGGTCGGGCAGCAGCACATGGACGGAGACACGGCGCAGTGGTACGCGCGGTCACGCTACACGACCAGCGACTGGGATCGGATGAAGCGCCAGCGCGAGCTGCAGGAGGCGATCCTCGCACAGTTCACGCCGCAGACCGTGCTCACGCGGTTCAATGAGGTGGCTGCTGCGGGCACGGAGCTGATCAGCACCGATCTGCCCCAGGACAAGCTGCCCGAGTTCTTCGATCTGATGACCAAGGCTCGCGAGCAGCCCGTCACCACGACCGAGCTCACTCCGGAGAACGGCGTGGACGAGCACGCGCCGGACTACGCGTACATTCACGACCTGGTTCAGCAGACGCTGCATCCTCCGACGGAGACTCCGACCCCCACACCGTGAGCGGGCGGCTTGTCCCGCTCGGTCGACAGTCGGACATGAGTGAGCCCACGGCCACCACCCTGAGAGTGAAGGTGGCGGCCGTGGGCCTCCGGTTCAGGACCGGATTCACCAGACGACGGTGATCGGAGGGGGAGGGATCACCGTCGTCCAGTCGGTTCCCGCTGAGAGCGGGGACCTGACCTAGGCGCGCTTACGGCGCGCGACGCCTGTGGCGACGAGCACTCCACCAGCCACGAGAGCGGCTGCCCCACCTCCCAGAACCCACGGCGACACGCTGCCGCCGGTGAGAGCGAGCTCGAGTCCGCCGCCGGTGAGCGGGAGCTCCGTTCCTGCGGACGCGACCGCAGGATCGTGGTCGCAGCTCACGGCAGAATCGTGTCCGTGCGAGACGGTGATCGTCGCCGTGTACGACCGGGAGCCCCCGAAGGCGAGCGCATAGGAGCCCTCACCATCGGACGGCGGGCGGAAGGTGACGACGAGGCTGCCGTCGGCTGCAGCGGTGTTGCCCGAGATGGCGGCATCACCGGCATTGAGACCGGAGACCGATACGCCGACGTTCTCGGACGGCAGGAAGTACCCCGCGCCGAAGACGACGGTGGACACCTCGCAGATGTCGATGATCGGGTCATCGACGCTCACGCGTGGTGTGCCCGCATACGAGTCGGACTCGGCCGTGGCGACCGTTTGGGCGGAGGCGACAGCAGGTGCCATGAGCACGAGTGCGCCAGCGGTAAGGCTGATTGCAGCCAATTTCTTCAGCATGATTCTCCCCAGAAATACACGCGGAATCGCCTCGGATACACCCCTGCATCCGACTGCGTGAGCTCTTCCTGTCCCCACGACAGGAGTGCAGAACTCAGATATTCCCCAGTGGCATTGACACTACATCATCGAATCGGGAAAGTCACGGAGCGCAACGCAGTTGTTCTCGGGAGATCTCAGGGGCGGTGACCATGGGCGTGTGGTCGACCACGGTGAGGCGCTCACCCGCTCCCGTGCCCTGGTATTCGACGGTGATCGTCGACGACTCACCCGGTGCAAGGATGACTTCGTGCTGCACTGCGGAGCGCGACCCGAGCAGAGCGGTCTGCACGCTGTCCTCTTCTCCGTCGCGGTCGATGTGAGACGGAGTCGCACCCTCGGGGCCGTACACGGTGATCAGGGTCCTGGTGGATCCGGCGGGCACTCCATAGAACCCGTTGGCGGTCACGTACTCCGGCAGCGCCGTCGCGGCATCGGCCGGTGCGTCGTTCTTCCAGGTCACGGTCACCTGCGTCGTCGGCTCGCCGTCGCAGGTGCCGATCGACGTCGTGATGGCCGCGTCGGCGTAGAAGTCCATCTTCCCGCCGGTCGTGTCGTTGAACAGCACGCCGACGTGCGTCCGAGCGTCGTCGTCGGGCAGCGCCCCGCCGAGGGAGGACGCCGACAGGATCGCCTCCTCGTCCTCATGAGCGCTCCAGATTCGAATGCGATCCTCATCAGCGGAAGCGGCGAGGGCGGCGACGAGATCCTTCGGGGCGGCTTCGGTCAGCGCCGCGGACAGAAGTGCTCCGGCCGCCTGGGAGAAGATCTCATCCTGTGCCGCCGGATCCGGGACGCTGGCATAGATCTCCGAGATCAGCAGCCCCACGACCGTGTCCTTCGTGGCGGTGAAGGGGCCGAAGGTGAGCGGGCCCGTGGCCGCGACGAGGTTCTCGGTCATCACGGCGTCCACCGCGATGACCCCGTCGACCGGCTGCCCGAAGCGGTTCTGCCATCGTGCCGCGATCGCGGGGCCGGCTTCCGTGAAGTCGGGGATGCTCGTCAGGTTCTGCATGAAGCGACCGGGGCTGTCCTCGAAGAGGGCGACCGTCGACTCGCTCAGCGGCAGCGGTGTGTCGAGCGACGGGAAATCCGGCACCGAGGCCTGCTGCACCAGCGTGATCTGACCGTTCTCGGCGTGCAGCAGGGCGATCGCTCCGATGATGCCGCCGGATGATCGCAGCTCGGCATTGTTCTGCATCGCGAGCACGTAATTGCGGGGCCCCTCACCGCCGAGCATGGTCGGCAGCAGCGCCGACGCGCCATGCAGCGCCCCGACAGCCGTCGCCGCTTGGGTGACGGCTGAGCGCATCTCCCGTACGGCATCGGCCAGGGGCGGAAGGGTCGCATCCGCGTCGATGCCGAGTGCTCGCGTCTCGGCAGCCGTCAAGGTCGCACTCGCGTCAGCCAATGCGGGCTCGATCTGCGTGAAGGGTGTCAGATCTATCCGTCCACCCGAGAGTCCCAGGCTCCCCAGATCGAGTTCGTCGGCCACCGCCAGAACCGGCACGAGCGCGTCCGCGGCCACGTCGTCGGCGATCTCGGCCACCTCGCTCACCGCCGAGAAGTTCGGCCCGATCCACGGCAGCAGACCGAAGCCGAACCAGACCGGATCGGAGGTCAGGTCGTGAGCCGACCCCGCGTGGTGAGCGATGCTCGCCGAGAGCGACGCGGCCTTCTCGAGGTCGCCCTGCACGATCGCCTGCTTGAGCTTCGATGACGATGCCGAGACCTGCTGGAGATCGTTGACTGCGCCTATCCCACGGATGCCGACCCAGCCGATCGCGAGCACGACGAGGGTCACGATCACGCCGATGGTCCACCGCAACCACCGACGACGTACAGGCAGGCGTCCGTCACTCACCCCTGCATTCAAGCATGAAGCGGGATATCGGCGGCGGACGGGCTCGCAATCCCCGTCTCGCCCGGTGCTGCTCCCAGGTTCGCGGCGGGTGGGCGATTACTGTTGACGCATGGGTGCTCGGCTGCGTGTTGTTCTGGATCAGCTGACGCATGCCGTGCACGCGGACCACGCGTCTGCGGCGTCCGATCTCACGGTTGCCCTGATCGCGACCGCCCCCGCGGGGTGCGACGTCGAGGCCATCGTTCCGGCGGGGGTCGACGTGCGTATTCCGGGGCTGTCAGAGGTGCGCAGACTGTCGCTCGGGCGACGCGAGCTCGCCGCGTCGTGGCAGTTGGGCATCGTCCCCGGTGTGGGCGGAGGACTCATCCACTCGCCGACCCTCATGGCACCGCTGGTACGTCACGACCGCCTGCACGATCTGGATCAGACCACCGTCACGCTGTGGGATCTGCAGGCGTGGGAAGAGCCGGATTCCCTCCCCAAGGCCGTGGTCGCCTGGCAGCGGGCGATGGTGAAGAGAGCCGTCAAGCATGCGGATGCCGTCGTGGTTCCGTCCCACGCGGTCGGCGCAAGGCTGGCGGAGATCGCGAAGCTGAGCGGCCGGATCCGCGTCATTCCGGGAGCCGCTCCGTCGGGCCTGGTGATGCCGCTCGATGCGCGAGCGCGACGAGCCGCGCTGTCGTTGACGGAAGGGTATGTGGTGCTCACCGGCTCCGCGCACTCGCTGGAGCACGGGTTCCGGGCAGCTGTCGCGTCGGGCAGGGATGCCGTCGTGCTCGACGCTCCGGAAGGTTCGGAACCTCGACTGGCCGACGTCGCGGCGGCGGCGGGGCTGCCTCAAGCCAGGGCGCACATCCGTGGAACCCTGTCGACCGACGACCGGGCGGCGGTCTTCGCCGGTGCGTCGGCGATGGTCGCCACGAACCCGCACGCCGCCTGGCCATGGCGTGCTGTCGAGGCGATGACCCTTGGGGTGCCTGTCGTGGCGGTCGACAGCGGAGCCCATCATGACGTCATCGCCGACGGGGGAGCGGTCGTCGCGTCGACCGACATCGCCGAAGCCGTGGTCGACGCGGTCGGTGACGGTGCCCGACGCCTGAGCGTCCTCGGGGCCGATCGGTCGAGATCGTTCTCGTGGCTGGGTGCGGCGGAGCGCGTGTGGGGACTCCACGCGGATCTCTGATCCGCTGATCCGTGCGCGTGGCGCCCCGGTGCCGGACCGGTTCAGGAGCGCATGACCTCGACGGCCTCCGCGCTGGGACCCTCGAAGCGCACCTTGCCCTTCTGGAGCAGGATGCCGCGGTCGCACAGGTTCGAGACCATGTTGAGATCGTGGCTGACCACGACGAGCGTCTTGCCCTGAGCGTGCAGTTCACGGACACGGGCCAGGCACTTCTTCTGGAACGGCTCGTCGCCGACCGAGAGGATCTCGTCGATCAGCAGGACGTCCATCTCGGTGTGGATCGCGACCGAGAAGGCGAGCCGGAGGAACATGCCGGACGAATAGTGCTTCACCTCGGTGTCGATGAACTGCTCGATCTCGCTGAACGCGACGATCTCGTCGTATCGAGCCTCGGTCTCCTTCTTGCTCATGCCGAGGATCGCGGCATTGAGGAAGATGTTCTCGCGGCCGGAGAGATCCGGGTGGAACCCCGCGCCGACCTCGATGAGACCGGCGACACGACCGCGGGTGAGCACGGTGCCGGCATCCGGTTCGAGGACGCCGGAGATCAGCTTGAGCATCGTCGACTTGCCGGATCCGTTGAATCCGAGAAGAGCGACGGATTCGCCCTGCTGGATGTCGAAGGACACGCCGTCGAGGGCATGGAAGTCCGTCGTCAGCGGCTTGCGGCGGATCGCGGCGAGAGCGGTCTCCTTGATCGAGTGCGTGTGCCGGAGCTTGAAGGTCTTGTGGACGTCGTCGATGATGATCCGCGGGAGAGTCTGCGCATCAGAGATCTTGGGCAAAACGGCCCTCCAGTCGGCGGAAGACGAGCTGGCCGATGACCAGCGCGATGAGTGACGTCACGAGTGCGATGAGCCCGTACATCCACACGTCCGGAAGCGGGGAGGCATCCGGTCCGAGGGGGAACCAGACTCCGTAGTGGAAGAGCTCGACGGCGGCGGTGATGGGATTCAGTCGGTAGAGGACGAAGAGCCATTCGGGCACGACGTTGGCGACCTGGGTCCACTCGTACATCACGGGGGAGGCCCAGATCGCGACCATCACGATGATCTCGACGAAGCTCTGCGCGTCGCGGAACGTCACGTTGATCGAGCCGAAGAAGAGTCCGAGACCACTCGCGAGGACGGCGATGATGATGAGTGCGAGAAGGATGGCGCCGAGCGAGGCGAAGGTGGGCGCCCACCCGAAGAACAGCGAGATGGCGATCACGACGATGATCTGGGGCACGGTGTTCACGGCCGCGATCATCATGCTGGCGATCGGGAACATCTCGCGAGGCAGGTAGATCTTCTTGATGAGCGCCGCGTTGTCCACCAGCGACCTGGTGCCGTTGGAGAAGGCCTCGTTGAAGAAGGTCACCACGGTGATGCCCGAGAGCAGATAGATCGGGAAGTAGTCGACGCGGTCGTTCAGGCCGAGGAACACGCCGATCGCGACGAAGAAGACCACGAACTGCACGAGTGGCTTCACGTACGACCACAGCCAGCCGAAGATGGAGCCTCGGTACCGGATCTGGACTTCTTTGCGAACGATGAGGGAGAGGAGATGCCGTTGCCGGAAGACCTCGAAGAGACCTCGATTCGCGCCAGGAGTCGTCATTCTCTGGTCGTCGGCTGTGCGAGCCTGTTGCACCGCGATTCCACCTTCCGAGGCGCCGACGGTCTCGGGCGCACCGAGAGCAATCATACGATCCTCCGCGCCGTGTCCCTGGCAGATCGATGGGGATGCGTCCCCACGCACGGCTCAGGCGCAACCCAGGGTCGGAGGCTGTGCCGCTGATAGGATCGCGGAGGTCTCGTGCGTCCGTCGATCCGAAAGCAAACTGTATCCGTGACACCACTCAAAGCTCTCGATCAGCCTGCGCTCTTCCGCTTCGAGGACCCGCAGACGGGCGCCGATCTGTCGGAGCGTGAACGTCGCCTTCTCGTCGGTGCGCTGAACTTCCACGCGCTCATGGCGCCGCAGCGCAGGTTGCGGATCCACCTCTACGACGGCTCGGTCGAGACGACGCCTCGGCTGACCGACGACAGCACGTTCGACGGGCTGTCGAGGAACAATCGCCACCGCATCGACAGCTTCGAGATCGTCAGCTCCGTCGCCGTCGAGGATCGCGAGCCCGAGCACACGGAGGCCGCCTCTGCTCGACTCGTGGCGTCGCCGACCAGGCATCTGCACGTCTCATCCGACGACGTGCTCGACTCCGACCCCTACCGCCCGCAGCGCCCCGGGCTGATCGGACGGGTCGCTCGCGGTGTGAAGTCGCGTGCGCCTCTGCTCTACGACGACGCGCGCGACCTCTCGCTGCTGAGATTCCGTCGCAAGCTCACGACGGCCATCGAGCCCCGCGACTACGAGGCGGAATTCCGTCCGGGTGGCGCGCACGAGGACGACGTGATCGTCCCCGCGGGGCCGGTTCTCGACGGTGCGCAGAAGGCCGTGATCATCGGACTCCACTGGTTCGAGCTGGGCGGGGCTGAGCTCTGGGCCTTCGAGACGGTGCGTCTGGTGCGCGAGGCCGGCTTCCTCCCGATCGTGCTCACCAACCGCGACTCGCACCAGCCGTGGGTCACGCGGCCCGAGCTCGACGGCGCGATGCTGATCCCGTTCTCGGAGCCCACCGTCACCTCGCAGACCGCCGGCGTCGAGCCGCTGCTGCGTTCGCTGCTGCGCACGTTCGATGTGCGCGGCGTGGTGATCCACCACAATCAGTGGCTCTACGACCGGGTCGCATGGATCGCCGCATCGCGGCCGGGGATCCCCATCATCGACAGCACTCACATCGTCGAGTACACCGGCGGCGGTTACCCCCTGAGCAGTGCGATCGCGTCGCGATCGATCACGACGCATCACGTCATCTCGCCGAGTCTCGCCCGCTGGATGACCGATGTGCAGCACATCCCGGCCGACCGCGTGGTCATGGCGCCGCTCGGCGGCCTCACTGTGAAGCCGAAGGATGCGGTCTTCCGTGCGCGTACTCCCGGCGAGCCGTTCACTGTCGCCTTCGTCGGACGGATGGCGCGCCAGAAGGCGCCGGAGGTGTTCATCACGATGGCTCGTCGGTTGAAGAGCCAGGGGCACGCGCTGCGTTTCATCCTCCACGGCGGCGGCGAACTGTCGAGCTGGGTCGATGACATCATCAAGAACGAGGGGCTGGGGGAGGACATCATCCGCCGCACCTCGGACACCCCGGTCTCCGACACCCTCGACGAAGCTCACGTGCTGGTGGTCGCGTCCCACAACGAGGGACTCACGCTCACGACCCTCGAGGCGATCGCGCACGGAGTGCCGGTGATCTCGACGGACGTCGGCGCACAGGGCGACATCATCCCCGAGTCGGCTCTTGTTCCGCGATATGCGCGCCTCGCCGCGCGCCGGCTCGCCGACGCCGTGGCGCCGCTCGTCGATGACGAAGAGGCGAGGGAGGCGCTGTGGCGCACGGAGCGCAAAGCCGAGAAGAAGCTGCTGTCCCAGCAGTCCGCGAGTTCATGGTTCAAGAAAGAGGTGGGCTCGTGGTGAGTGTCGCTGCAGTGGTCGTCACGTTCAACAGGCTCGAGAAGCTCAAGACGGTGATCGCCTCGATCGAGGCGCAGACGCACCCTGTCGAGACGCTGTTCGTGATCGACAACGCGTCGAACGACGGCACGGCGGAGTACCTCGCGGCACTCGAGACCTCGGTTCCTCTCGACGTCGTGACCATGGCCACCAACTCGGGAGGAGCAGGCGGTTTCTCCGAGGGGATGCTGCGCGGCTACGCCTCGGGCGCGGACCACGTCTGGATCATGGACGACGACTGCTATCCGAAGCCTGACGCTCTGGCGAGCCTCATCGCCGGTTTCGACGGTGCGGTCCGGGAGCTCGGCGGCGACGTGCCGTTCGCGTGTTCGGTCGTGGAGTTCACCGACGGCAGCATCTGCGAGATGAACAACCCCGTGACCACCTGGGACTGGGGCCGTCTGCTCGTCAAGGGGCAGAAGAATGTCATGGTGACGGCGTGCTCGTTCGTCTCCGTGCTCATTCCGCGCTGGGCCATCGCAGAGTACGGACTGCCCTATTCCGAGTACTTCATCTGGTTCGACGACCGCGAGTACACGCTTCGCCTCACCGCTCGGTGCCCCGGCGTACAGGTGCTCGACAGTGTTGTCGTCCATGACATGGGCGACAACCGGGGCGTGAACTTCGCGATGGTCGATCGCAAGAGCCTGTGGAAGTTCGCGTATGGCGTGCGCAACGAGGCCTCCTGGCAGCTTCACCACCGCGGTGTGCTGTACTTCCTGGAGTTCGGAGCGCGGCTCTTCGTCAGCCTGCACCGCGGCCGCGTCCCCCTGGATCTGCGCGCGAAGCTGCTCGGCAAGTGGGTGAAGGGCATCACCTTCAATCCGAAGGTCCGCTACCCGGAGGCGGAGGCGGCGTGAGCTGGGTCTCCATCCTGCCCGCCCTGTTCGTCACCGGCGCACTTCTCTTCCTCCCGGGACTGCTGCTCGGCTTCCTCCTCCGCCTGCGCGGCCTGCGACTCCTCGCGCTGGCCCCCGCGCTCAGCGTCTCCCTGGTCGCGGTCGCCGCCATCGCCGCGCCGTTCGTGGGGATCCGGTGGAGCATCCTGCCCGTCCTCGTCCTCACCGCGGTCGCGTCGGTCGCCGCATTCTTCTGGTCGAGGCACGTCGGAGTCCCGGCGCGCCCGCGCTCGCGAGCAAACGCGAGGCAGCTGGTCGCGATCATCATCTCCATCGCGGTCCCCGCTGTGCTGATCGGGTTCGTGCTCGTCAGGAGCATGCACGACCCGGAGTTCTTCTCGCAGCGCTACGACAACTTCTTCCATCTGAACGCCGTGCAGTACGTCCTGGACACCGGGAACGCATCGCCGCTGTGGCTGGGCAGTATGACGTCTCCGGCCGGCGTCCCCTTCTACCCGTCCGGTTGGCACGCGCTCGTCTCGATCGTGGTCGCTGTCAGCGGAGCCTCCGTGCCTCTCGCGACCAACGCCATGATCATCGTCGTGGCCGCGATCGTCTGGCCCATCGGCGCGGTGTTCCTCGTGCGGGAGCTCCTGGGCCGCAACCAGATCATGACGGTGATCGCGGGCGCGCTGGCCGCCGCGTTCCCCGCCTTCCCCTTCCTGCTCCTTCACTACGGAGTGCTCTACCCGCTGTTCCTGGGCCTCGCCGTGGCACCCGCGGCGATCGTCGCCGCGTGGTGGCTGCTCAGGCCGGGGACGGTGTCGCGCCGCCAGGACTGGGCACTGCTGCTGGTGCTCGTCGTGCCGGGCCTGGGTGTCGCGCATCCCGGCGCTCTTATGGCGGTCGTCGCGCTCACGGTGCCCTTCGTCCTCGCCAGGCTCCTGCATCGGATGAGGACCCCCGGGCGCCCGCGCCTGGTCGCGATCGGGGTGCTGGTCGCCTATGCGGCCGTCGGCGTGATCCTCCTGCAGGTCGTGCGTCCCCCGGGGAGCCAGATTTACTGGCCGATAATCAACACCGTGCCCGACTCCGTCGGCGAGGTCGTGGCGGCAGGCGTGTACGGCTACCCGAGTTCCCTCGGGATCACCGCGCTGATGGCGATCGGCGCCTACAGCGTGATCCGCCGAGGCACCTACGCGCGGTGGTCGATCCTCGCGATGGCCGTCATCTCGGCTGTGCTCTACATCATCGTGTCGGCATCGCCGTACGAGACGCTGCGGTTCTGGTTCACGGCCCCGTGGTACAACAACCCGCCACGTATCGCCGCATTCTGGGCGATCGGAGTCCTTCCGCTCGCAGCGCTCGGCGGAATCGTGCTGGTCACGTGGCTGCTGCGGCAGCGACTGCTCGCGCCGGTGCGGCGGTTCTCCGAGCGTCTGCCGATCGTCCTGATCGCGGTCGTCGTGATCGCCCTCGTGGGGGTGACCCAGAACGCCGCGATCCGGCAGGCGGCCGCAGACATCGAGTTCACCTACGAGCTGCGACCGGGCGGTCCGATCGTCTCTCCGGACGAGCTCGATCTCATGGAGGATCTCGACGAGCTCGTGCCCGAGGACGCCGTCATCGCGGGAGACCCGTGGACGGGAGCGTCCTTCGCCTATGGCGTGAGCGGGCGGCGCGTCCTGATGCCGCATCTCCTGATGGACCTCACCGACGACGCCGAGACGATCAACACGAGGCTGAACACCGATGGCGACTCTGCGCAGGTGTGCGAGGCGCTCGAGGACACCGGGGTCGCCTACGTCCTCGACTTCAGTGCCGACGGTGACTTCCAGGAGAACGACGGCGACTACTCGGGTCTCGAGGACCTCGACAGCTCGCCCTACGTCGAGCTCGTCGAGCAGCGCGGCGATGCGAAGCTCTACAAGATCGTCTCGTGCGGACTCGGCTGATGACGTACGAGATCTTCGTGCCGTTCTGGGGCGACCCTGAACAGCTCTACGAGACCGTCGAATCGGTGCGCGCCCAGACGGACCCCGACTGGCGGCTGACCATCGTCGACGACTGCTATCCCGACGAGTCAGTCGCCGCGCACTTCCGTGAAGAGACCGACGAGCGGATCAGCTACACCCGGAACGAGCACAACGTCGGGATCACGGAGAACTTCCGGGAGTCCGTGCGGCGTGCGTCCGGGGACTTCGTCACGATCCTCGGCTGCGACGACCTCCTGCATCCGAATTATGTGGCGGTCGTCCGCGCGGCGGCGCACGCCGTTCCTCATGCCGACGTGATTCAGCCGGGGGTCCAGGTCATCGACGAACACGGCACGGTCGTGCTGCCCCTCGTCGATCGGATCAAGCAGCGCCTCCTCACCCCGAAGGGGCGGGACGTGACCGTGTTCAGCGGCCCCGACATGGCCACGACGCTGATCCGGGGCAACTGGCTGTACTGGCCGTCGCTGTCGCTGCGGGTCGAGACGCTCCGCCGGATCGACTTCACCGATGACCTCCCCGTCATCCAGGATCTCGCGCTGCTCATGGACATCGCCTTCGACGGGGGCACGCTGGCGTACACGCCGCCGCTGGCGTTCTCCTATCGCCGTCACCTGGCGAGCGCCTCTCAGAAGACCCTGCTCGACGGCAGCCGTTTCCTCGACGAGCGCCGGTACTACCGCGTCGCGCGTCGCTCGGCCGCTGAGCGAGGGTGGCGCCGCACCGCGCGAACCGCGCGGGTGCGTCTGATGTCACGCTTCCACGGCATCGCTGCGCTGCCCCTCGTCGTGAGGCACGGCACCGCGCGGGGCGTGAAGTCGGCCCTGGCCCACGTCTTCGATCCTCGCTGAGCGCCTCGAGGGGGCGAGCCGTCTCGGCAGGCGGCTAGGCCGCGGAGCCGGTGGCGCGTCGCACCGCCGCGATGCGACGCGTTGCCTCGCGCCAGGCGCGAAGGAGCATCCACCGCGACTGCAGGGCTTTGCGGAGACCCCGCGGTCTCGGCGCCGAGGCATTGGCCTCGTGCAGCCGACGTCGCAGCACAGGGCTCGGCACGTGTGCGAGTTCGCGAGCGGTGTTGCCGACCGTCGCGATCCACAGGTCATGGGACTCGACCAGGAAGTCCGGAAAAGGCAGGATCAGTTCCTTGGCTTCACGTCGGAGCGCCATGGCACAGCCGTAGTAGGGCGCATCGCCCGCAAGCAGACGCAGTTCGTTCGCGAGGGATCCGCCGGAGGGCAGCGGAGCGAGGTGCCAGGGGCGTCCCGTGAGCGGCGAGCGCAGTGGCGAGTCGTCAGGGAGCAGCACGAGGTCACCGGCGGCGATCGAGCGGTCGCGGAGAGCATTGACCAGCAGGTCACGGCGTCCGGGAACCCACTCGTCGTCCTGGTCGGAGAGGAAGACGACGTCGCGGTCGGCCAGCGTGAGTGCGCGTTCGAACGTCTTGACGTAACCGAGGTTCTGCGGGTTCCTGTGCACCGTCACGCGCGCATCGCGGTAGGTCTCGAGGAGGGCGACGGTGCCGTCTGTGCTCGCGTCGTCGACGATGACGACCTCGTCTTCGGGCCGCAGTTCCGCGAGGATCGAGTCGAGCTGCTCGCGCAGATATCCGGCGCCGTTGTACGTCGCCATGCACACGCTCACGGACTCACTCATGCGACCCCTCCCTCAGAAGTCGCGGAGGGTGCGACCAGGGCGAAGGCCGCACGCCTCTCCGCGAGCAGATGATGCGTTCCCGCCACTCCGACGACGGCGAGGATCACGAGCTCTGAGGCGGCGAGGCCGCCGATGATCCCGCTGAGACCCCACTGGGATGCCCAGATCATCAGCGGTACCCCGACGAGGGCGGCGCCGAGCGTGCCGTAGAGCACGTAGCGATTGAGGCCCGCCGGCACCAGAACGTTGCGGATGAAGGGGGTGGTCAGGCTCGTCAGAGCGAACGTGGCGCCGAAACCGAGGAAGACGGCGATCTCCGGCGTCGCCTCCGCGCCGAACAGCAATGCGGAGAACACCGGGCCGAGCAGCGTCAATGCTGTGCCGCCGATGAGGGCGAGCGCGGTGTGGAGCCCGAACGCCACGAGATGGCGGCGCCCGCGTCCGTGCTCATAGGAGACCTCCAGCACCCACTTCTGAAGAGTGTTCGACAGCACGGTGATGGCGAACAGCGCGATGCGGAAGAACTTGTCCGCCGAGGTTGCCTGACCACTGGCCGTGGCTCCGAGGAGCCCCTGCGCGAGCGGGATGGGCGCAGAGGTGTACGTTCCACCGATGGTCTCCGCCGCGGCGACCGAGACGTTCGCGCGGTATGCGCGCAGGATCCGCCTGCCGGCGAACGGCGGCACGGGCCGTCGATAGAGGCGGAGGTTCAGGAGCAGCGGACCGGCGAGGAAGCCGATCAGAGTCAGGACCGGGTACCACAGCAGCTGCTCCGTGAGCAGGAGGAGCGGTATCGCGAGGGCGACGCTGAGACTCACCGGGACGGTCTCGAACAGCAGGACCACCCGTGCATCCCCGACGCCCACCGCATACCAGACCACGGTCATGGCCGCAGCGGTGGTCGCCAGCGTGACCAGGGCTGCGACGAGCCGGAACTCTGCGGGGACCAGGGCCGAGCTGAGCGCAGCCCCGACGAGTCCGGCCGTGACGACGAGCAGGCCGCGGCACCAGAAGGAATCGCCATAGATCCGGCGTCGGGCGGCGTCGTCAGCGCTCAGCGCGATGCGCGCGCCGCCGGAGATGTTCCAGCCGAAGCCTGCGACGATCGCGCAGACGGTCCCCACGGCCTGAGCGGTGCCCACAGAGCCCCACGCGGCCAACCCGAAGACGTTCGGGATGATCGGCAGCAGGAACAGCGGGGCGATGAAGGAGATCAGAGGAACGGCGCTGAAGCCCGCGAAGCGTGACAACAGAACCTTCATCGATGGGACTCCTCGGACCATTGCGGCCCGACACCATTCGGGATGGCGCGGACGTGAACGCGTGCGAGCCTAGACTACTGGAGTCGGCGTGAACGGAAGGTCAGGGTCTCATGGTAGGTGTCATCGTGCTCGCCGCCTATCGACCCTCCAGAGAACTGTTCACCCGCCAACTGGCCTCCATACGCGACCAGACCGTGACCGACTGGGAGTGCATCATCTCCGTGGATGGAGAAGCCCAGACCGTCGAGGAGGTCGTGGCCGAGGTCGCCGCCGGAGACGAGCGCTTCCGCATCGTCGCAGACGGCAGTCGCCTCGGCTTCTATCTGAACTTCGAGCGCGGTCTCGCGGCGGTGCCCGCGGAGGCCGAGTGGGTCGCGCTGAGCGACCAGGACGACTTCTGGTACCCCGACAAGCTCGCGACGCTGCTTCCATACCTGACGGAATCCGCGATCGTCTCCGGACAGGCGCGGCTGGTCTCGCATCCCGGAGAGGACGTGCTCGGATTCACCGAGCGACGGCAGCTCGACCCCGCCTCCACGATGATCGTGAACCAGTTCACCGGCTCGCTGTGCGTCTTTCGCCGCGACCTGCTGACGACGGCGTTGCCGTTTCCGCGGCTCTCCTCCCACACCGTCGCGCATGACCACTGGCTCGCCGTCGTCGGGATGGCGCAGGGCGGCGGTCGTATCATCGACGACGTCGTTCAGGACTACGTGCAGCACTCGGCCAACGTGTTCGGCGATCCGAGCAGGTTGCGCCTCGGCCCGATCGCGACCCTGCGCAGGGCGTGGGGCAATGCCGTCTCCTTCGCCGTGCGATACGAGGGGGCTGCCTCACCGGCCGCAATGACGCGGATGCTGTTCTGGATCTACGTCGGATGGCGCCAGCTCATGGCGCAGACACTCGCTGAGCGGGATCCCCTCGCAGAAGGTGCGATCGAGATGGATCGACTCTTCGGCGCACGCAGACGGCTCCCCGCGACTCTGGGCATGCTGCGTCGAGTCCGCCGCGCGGGTGTCGTGCCGACGCCCTTCGTCATCGCCTACGTCGCGAGCTGGGCGGCGGGGTGGCTGATCCGGGGCCGTCGGCGCAGGCCGACCGTGGCACCCTAGGCGCCCGTCAGGCCGAGTGCGTGTCGGCCACGGGGCGCGCGCGCCACGCGACGCGGGCGGAGTCAGCCGCGAGCTCCGGGCTCATCCTGCCCAGGCGCTCGGCGCGTCCGTCGCGGAAACCGGCGACGAGCAGCTTCCGCATGGTCGAGCGAGGTCTCGCCAGCATCCACGCGATCAGGAAGTACGCGTAGTCGGCTCGCGCGTCACGGCGCAGCCGCGCACGATGCCGCGGATGACGTCGTCCCACGACGATTCGATTCCGCGCCCTGTAGTAGTACCGGAACGGCGTGCTCAGGGTGAGGGTGGGCAGCAGCGCACCCAGCGGGCCCGGGATGCGGTAGCGCGCACCCAGGCGGTGCGGCAGCCTCAGGCCGGGGGCGACGATGCACGGGAGAACGGCGTCGAGGCAGCGGAGCTCGAAGTCCGTGTCCACGAGGTCGATGAACAGTGACTCGTCCATCAGGCCGACTCGTTCGATCACCTCCGCCGGAAGGTACATGCCCGACTGGATCGCGTGCGCGGCCGAGACGACCCCGTGTGCGGTCGAAGGCCCGGCCTGCGAGACGTCGGCGAAGAATTCCGGAACGACGGGCCCGGCGGGCACACCGTTCTCGCGGGCATGATCGTGCGCGGCGACGAGAGCCGCGACGAAGCCGGAGGAGATCGTGGAGTCCTGGTCGAACGTCACGACGGCGCTCGCACCGGCGTCGAGGGCGCAGCGGATGCCATGATTCAGTGCGGCGCCGATGCCGCTGTTGCTCTCCAACGCGATGACGCGTGCTCCGGTCGATGCGATGTCCGCGCGGATCGCATCGAACTCCGGGCCGCTGCCGTCGTCGACCACGACGATCCCGGTCACCTGGGGTGCGAGCTGGGCGAGAAGCGGAGGCACCTGCGAGGGGCGATGCACCGTGACGACCGCCCAGACGACGCCGCTGCGGGCTCCGGACGTCATGCCGGGGGAGTGCTGTCGGCGTCGCGGCCGCGGTTCTGCGCTTCCAGAGCGGCGATGCGGCGGTCCAGTCTGTCGACTTCGGCGCGTGAGAGCGCTGCCTCCTCCGCGACGCGGCGGATCTCGTCCTCCGCCTGGGAGAGCTCCCACGAGAGGTGCAGCGCAACGCCGAGGAGAAGGGTGATCGCGAGGGCGAACAGCAGATTGGCGGGCACCTGCACGCCGAGGAGCGATGTCGCCCACAGCAGGAGCTGCGGGAAGATCCCGAGCAGCAGGACGCTCAGCGCGATGACGATCCACATCACCGCGTACTTCTCGCGGAGGCGTCGCGTCAGGAGCATCCAGAACACGAGAGCGAGGATGACGAGTGCGAGAGCGATCCCGACGATGACGATCATCGTGCCACCTCCGGTTCGCCGACAGGCGTCGATCGATTCGTCGAACCCGTGCGTCGCAGCATCGCCAGACCGAGGGTGAACACCGAACGCAGCAGATAGATCGATGCTCCGATCGGGCCCTGGCTCGGGGTTCCGTGCACGCGCGGCCGCATGGCCACCGGCACCTGCGTCACCGTCAATCCGGCGTGGCACGCGGCGACGAGGGAGTCGATCGTGTCGCCGAGGTACTCAGCGGGGTAATAGCGGACGTACTGGTCGATGGCTCTGCTGTTGGCGGCGCGGAAGCCACTCGTCACGTCGGTGAGACGGGTCTTGGCGACCCTGGACACGGTCTTCGCCAGGAACACCATCGCCCAGTGGCGCGGGCCGCGCACCGCATAGTCGCCGACGTCCGCGAAACGAGCGCCGATCGAGATGTCCGCGGTGTCGAGACCGCTGAGGACCCGAGCGATGTCCACCGGATTGTGCTGACCGTCGGCGTCCACCTGGATCGCGCGGGTGTAGCCGTGGCGCTTCGCGTAGGTGAAGCCGGTGCGCATGGCTCCGCCGACGCCGAGATTGAAGGGGAGCGAGACCACCGTCGCGCCCGCGTCTCGTGCGACGGCGCCCGTGTCATCGGTGGATCCGTCGTCGACGACGAGCAGATCGAAGTCGGCGCTCGCGGCCCGGATCTCGTGCACGGTGCGTCCGACGTTGCGGGCCTCGTTCCATGCGGGGACGATCACGAGGACACGGTCCGACGACAAGCTCATAGTCCACCGATCCTATCCGATCGGCTGAACGCGACGATCACGTGATCGGGGTGCCGATCGAGTAGTCGCCCTTGAATGCGGGGGCGAGCTGGAGCACAGCGGGTGCGCGCCCCCCGCCGAGTCGGAGCAGAACACCGATCGACGTCACATGCCTGAGCTTGCCGTTCTCGTAGAGGTAGATCTCCGGGGCGCCGGTGAACTGCACGAAGTCGGTTCCGCTGGTGAGCAGCGGCGACCCGATCTTGAACCGCGAGAGCTGTTCACCCGGGAGCACCTGTTCCCGCGGCGCAGTTCCGCCGTTCAGCTGGAGCAGAGTCTTGATGCTGCGAACGTGACGCAGCACCCCGTTCTCGTACCGGTAGATCTCGTCGCGCCCGGTGAAGCGCACGAAGGACTTGTCGGGGAGATTCGCAGCACCCGTGCCGAACCATCGGACGGTGGCCGGCGACCAGGGGAGCACCGTCAACGGCCTGGACCCGTTGAGGTCCAGCAGAGCGGCGGGGGACTGCACATGCCGAAGGGTGCCATCCGAGACGACATAGATCTCAGGTGCACCTTGGGGCTGCACGAACAGGGGTGCCGAGACGGTCGTATTCGCCCGGGGCATCGCGCCGCATTCTCCGGCGCCGAGCTTGATCGGCTTGATACCACCGAACTGGGTACCCGACACCGGATACGCCTTGCCGCCGGCGCCGAGCAGGTTGGTGCTGCCGCACGAGACGATCGGAGTGAGTGTCGACCCGACCTTGGGGTTCGCTGCGACCGAGCTGCGTGGCACGACGGTGAGACTCGTGGCGCCGAACTCACCGGCGAGCGCGGTGCTGGGCACGTGCAGCAGGCGGTCGCCGAGGAGGGTGAGGAAGATGTCGTTCGAGTCCGCGGCGCGGATGAGGCTGTTCGCCTTGATGACGAGGAGGCCGTTGCCGATCGCCGCAGCCGCGGAGGGCTTCATCGAGGCGACGTATCCCGACGTGCCCTTGGAGACCTCGAGCCACGTCTGCTGGTTCGCGACGTGCCTGCGCACACCGCTCTGATACAGGTAGACCTCGGGATCCGATCCCGAGCGGAAGAACGAGCCGACGGGGGCGCCCTCGGAGAACCGGTCCGCGGTGGCGCCGCTGAGGTTGACGTACGAGCTGAACGAGTAGCCGAACAGGGCGACCTGCGCCGCGTCGACGAAACGATGCCGGGTGCCGTCCGGTTCCAGGAGATACAGCGTTCCCGTCCGGGGGTCATGCACGTATCGCGTGACCGGCTTGCCCTCGGGCATCGGGTCGAGGTACGACGCCGACACGGACACCGCGCCGCCGAGCCTCGACCGCAGAGCGACGAGATCCTCCGCCGCGACGACATGGTGGCGCATGCCGGACTGCACGAGGTAGATCTCCGCGCGACCCGGAACCTGCGCGAGGGTGGCCGGAGCACCCCCCGTCGTCTGCGTGCTGCCGAACCAGTCGGTGAAGAGCTGGTAGAAGTTGCGGTTGCCGTAGCTGGAGCACCCGTCGCCGGTGCCGTATCCGGCGTTGAGCGCCGCGCGGTTCGGCTGGTAGGGCGTGTAGTAGTACAGAGCGGCGGTCGCCTTGTTCTCGACGCGGACAGGAGCCGATCCGCATGCCCGGTTGGGGTGGTAGAGGATGTTCCAGGTCTTCCCCGGCGCGTAGTAGGTGAACCACCGGCCCTCGGCGTAGATCTGCATCTGCCTGGCCGCACCGTAGATCTGGTAGAAGAAGCCTGCGTATGCCGGATCGCACGCCGCGGTGTCGGGGCAGCCCTGACCGAGAGCCATGTCGTAGCGCCAGGTGCTGGGCCACGTGTGCGTGACGAGGCTCTGCTCCTTCTCGAGCATCACGATGAGCACCCGCGGGTTGATGCCACAGGACTGTGCGACCCGAGCGATGATCGTCGCCGCCGATTCGTTCGGCGCTCCGGAATAGCCACGGCAATAGCTGTCCGCCGGGCGGTTGGGCGTGTTCTGGCGGTAGTCCTTGAGGCAGACGTATCCGCTGCGGCACGACGCCACCTTCCCGCGGAAGAACGAGTCGATCTGGCCGGCGGACATGGTGTCGCTCTGGAAGAACACGCTGTCGGAGATGATGTTGCCCGGCTTGAACTGCGCGAGGTTCGCCGTATCGCGGATGCTGGTGTCCGCTGACCCCGTCACGGCCGTCGAGGACGTCATCGCTGCCGCAGCAGTCGACACAGCGCCGCGGGAAGTTGACGAGACGGCGCTTGCCGGCGTCGCCACGAGCAGGGATGCGGCGAAGACGACAGCCGCTGCACTGGCGATGAGGCCGAGCAGATGGGGGGATTTTGAGCCGGTCACCTGCTCATTGTGACGGAAATGCACAGACGATGCCAGTGTGAACGATGTGACGTAAGTAAATCGTGCCTTTCTGAGTCCCAGCTGGGATGTGGCACGATATGGGGGTGAAAGGCATTATTCTCGCTGGCGGCTCCGGAACTCGACTGCACCCGATCACGATCGGCATCTCCAAGCAGCTCATTCCCGTGTACGACAAGCCGATGGTCTACTACCCGCTGTCGACGCTGATGCTCGCGGGGATCCGGGACATCCTGATCATCACCACGCCGCACGACGCCGAGCAGTTCGAGCGGCTGCTCGGAGACGGCTCGCAGTTCGGGGTGAACCTCACCTTCGCCCAGCAGCCCTCGCCGGACGGCCTGGCACAGGCCTTCGTCATCGGCGCGGACTTCATCGGCGACGACAAGGTCGCCCTCGTGCTCGGCGACAATCTGCTCTACGGTCCGGGCCTCGGTACGCAGCTCAAGCGGTATACCGACGTCGAAGGCGGCGCCGTGTTCGCGTACTGGGTGGCGGAGCCGAACGCCTATGGAGTCGTCGAGTTCGATGCCGACGGTCGTGCCGTCTCTCTCGAGGAGAAGCCCGCGCAGCCCAAGAGCAACTACGCCGTCCCCGGTCTCTACTTCTACGACAACGACGTCGTCGAGATCGCCCGGTCACTCGAGCCCAGCGCACGCGGCGAGTACGAGATCACCGACATCAACCGCGCCTATCTCGAACGGGGCGGACTCCAGGTCGAGGTCCTCCCGCGCGGTACGGCGTGGCTCGACACCGGGACCTTCGATCAGATGTCGGATGCCGGCGACTACGTGCGCACCATGGAGCGTCGCACGGGTCTGCGCATCGGCGTCCCCGAGGAGGTCGCCTGGCGACAGGGCTTCCTCTCCGACGACGAACTCCGAGACCGGGCCACGAAGCTCGTGAAGTCCGGCTACGGCACCTACCTGCTCGAGACCCTGGAAAGAGGTCGTTGATGTCGAACATCCTCGTCACCGGAGGCGCCGGTTTCATCGGATCCAACTTCGTCCACTATGCGGTCGACAACACCGATCACGCGGTCACGGTTCTCGACGCGTTGACGTACGCCGGCAACCGGGCCTCGCTTGCGGGGCTCCCCGAAGACCGCGTGCGGTTCGTGCACGGCGACATCACCGACGCCGAGCTCGTCGACACGCTGACCGCCGAGGCGGATGCGGTCGTGCACTATGCGGCGGAGTCGCACAACGACAACTCGCTGCACAGCCCGCGTCCGTTCCTGGACACGAACATCATCGGCACCTACACGCTGCTCGAAGCCGCGCGTCGCCATGAGACGCGGTTCCACCACATCTCGACCGACGAGGTCTACGGCGACCTCGAGCTCGACGATCCCGAGCGGTTCACCGAGCAGACCCCGTACAACCCGTCGTCGCCGTACTCGTCGACCAAGGCCGGCAGCGACCTGCTCGTGCGCGCCTGGGTGCGCTCGTTCGGCGTGCAGGCGACGATCTCGAACTGCTCCAACAACTACGGCCCGTACCAGCACGTCGAGAAGTTCATCCCGCGGCAGATCACCAACGTCATCCGCGGCATCCGTCCCAAGCTCTACGGTGCCGGCGAGAACGTCCGGGACTGGATCCACGCCAACGATCACTCGTCCGCCGTGCTCACGATCCTGGAGAAGGGGCGCATCGGCGAGACCTACCTGATCGGTGCCGACGGCGAGCGCAACAACAAGGACGTCGTCGAGCTCATCCTCGAAGAGATGGGCCAGCCGCGGGACGCGTACGACCACGTCACCGATCGCGCCGGTCACGACCTGCGCTACGCGATCGATTCCACCAAGCTGCGCACGGAGCTGGGCTGGAAGCCGGAGTTCGCGGACTTCGAGTCCGGACTCGCGGCGACCATCCAGTGGTACCGCGACAACGAGTCGTGGTGGGCGGCGTCGAAGGACCAGACCGAGGCCTTCTACGCCTCGAAGGGACAGTGACCCGGTGAGCGAGATCGACTTCGGCAAGCCCCTGAGTCGCACCGAGACGACGATCCCCGGGCTCGAGATCTACGATCTGCCCGTCCACGGCGATTCGCGGGGATGGTTCAAGGAGAACTGGCAGCGCGAGAAGATGACCGCACTCGGGCTCGCCGATTTCGGCCCGGTGCAGAACAACGTCTCGTTCAACGATGCCGTCGGCACGACCCGCGGGATCCATGCGGAGCCGTGGGACAAATGGGTGTCGATCGCGACGGGCCGGATCTTCGGGGCCTGGGTCGATCTGCGTGAGGGCCCGACCTTCGGGGCGGTCTTCACCGCGGAGCTCGACCCCTCGAAGGCGATCTTCGTCCCGCGGGGAGTCGGCAACTCGTATCAGACCCTTGAGCGCGATACCGCGTACACCTACCTCGTGAACGACCACTGGTCGCCGGATGCCACCTATTCGTTCCTGAACCTCGCAGACGAGACCGCCGCGATCGAGTGGCCGATCCCGCTCGCAGAGGCGGAGGTGTCTGCGAAGGACCTCGCGCATCCGCGTCTCGCGGAGGTCGAGCCCGTCGCCCCGAGGAAGACCCTGGTGGTCGGCGCGGGCGGCCAGCTCGGGACTGCACTGCGGGCCGAGTTCGAGGGCGTCCAGAGCGTCGAATTCACGACTCGCGCCGATTTCGACCTGGGGTCGGCGACTCTGGCGGATGCGCGCCGCTGGCGCGACTACGACACGATCATCAACGCGGCCGCGTACACGGCGGTCGATCGTGCCGAGACGCCCGAGGGCAGGCGCGATGCGTGGACCGTCAACGCTGCGGGGCCTGCGGCTCTGGCCCGCATCGCCGCCGAGCACGGGATAACCCTCGTGCACGTGTCGAGCGATTACGTCTTCGACGGGTCAGCCGACCGACCGTACACGGAGAGCGACGCGGTGAGCCCGCTCGGCGTCTATGGTCAGACGAAGGCGGCCGGCGATCTCGCGGTCTCCACGGCCCCTCGCCACTACATCATCCGCACCTCCTGGGTGATCGGGAGCGGTGGCAACTTCGTCAGCACCATGGCGTCTCTGGCCGCCAAGGGCGTCGACCCCCAGGTCGTCGACGACCAGCGGGGCAGGCTGACCTTCGCGACCGAGATCGCGCGTCTCATCCGCACCCTCGTCGAGACGCGTCCGGCGTTCGGGGTCTACAACCTCACATCCGAGGGCGACACCGTGACCTGGGCCGACATCGCCCGCCGGGTGTTCGAGCTCGTCGGCCATGATGCAGCCCGAGTCACGGGTGTCTCGACGGCCGAGTACTTCGCCGCGGCGACCACGCCCGTCGCTCCGCGCCCGGCCAACAGCGTGCTCGATCTGAGGCGAGTGCAGAGCATCGGCTTCACGCCTCGTGACGGCGACGAACTCCTCCGGGAGTATCTCGCGTCGTGACCGTGTCGTTGCGGAGCGTCGATGCTCCGACCGCGGCATCGAAGGCGCGGGTGTTCCGAACCGATATCCAGGCGCTTCGCGCCGTGGCGATCGGCCTCGTGGTCATCAACCACCTCTGGCCGGTGCGTCTTTCCGGCGGGTACGTGGGGGTCGATGTCTTCTTCGTGATCTCGGGCTTCCTGATCACGGGACACCTCGTCGGGGAGATGACACGGACCGGGGGAGTGCGGCTCGGCGCGTTCTACGCGCGAAGGATCCGACGGCTCCTCCCCGCGGCACTGCTCGTGCTGGCCGTGTCCCTCGCCCTGCTCGTCCTCTTCCTGCCGTACCCGAGGTGGGAACGGGGCGCGTGGGAGGTCGCTGCGAGTGCGGGATACGTCGAGAACTGGTTCCTGGCGTCGATGTCCGTCAACTACTCGGCGCTCAACGACGCGGCGAGCGTCGTTCAGCACTACTGGTCGCTGTCGGTCGAGGAGCAGTTCTACATCGTCTGGCCCGTGCTGCTCGTCGCCGCCCTCGCCGTGTCGCGGCGCACCGGACGACCGGACACGAGGCGCCGAGTCAGAACCCGGACCGCCACCGCACTCATCGCAGTCGTCGCGGCGGTCGGGGTCGCCTCCTTCATCGCCAGCATCGTCTATACGGTCGTGGCTCCGCCTCAGGCGTACTTCGCGACGTTCACGCGCGGATGGGAGTTCGCCGTCGGCGGGGCGGTCGCGCTGTGGGGCAGTCGGATCCCGCTCGGACGCGCCGCCGCCGACATCGTCAGCCTTCTCGGGTTCGGCCTCATCATCGCGGCCGCCTTCTTCTATGATCATGCGACCTCTTTTCCGGGGTACGCCGCGCTGGTACCGGTTCTCGGCACCGCAGCCGTGATCCTCGCCGGAAACGCGCATGCGTCTCTCTGGCATGCGAGGGCGACCGCTCTGAGACCCGTGCAGTGGGTCGGCGGGATCTCGTATTCGCTCTATCTGTGGCACTGGCCGCTCATCGTCGTGGCCCCGTTCATCATCGGCGGGGAAGCGACCACGCTCTCGAAGGTCGCGGTGCTCGCCATCTCGCTGGTGCTGGCCGCGTTGACGAAGCGGTTCGTCGAGGACGCAGGACAGACCTGGGGGTACTGGCGGGGTTCGTCGCGCCGTGCATTCGGGCTCATGGTCACCGGGATGCTGGTGATCGCGGCGCTCGTGGCCGGCGTCCTCGCGTCCTACTCCGCGCGCGTCGCCGCCGACAGCCCGCCCGAGGACGTCGTCGCGTCGGCATGCGAGGGGCCTGCGGCGCTCGCTCCGGGGGCCGAGTGCGTCGACCCTTTCGGGGCCGCGGACTATTCGATGATGACGAAGAAGAACGAGTACTTCTACACGCCGAAGGAGTGCGGCGAGTTCCTGCCGATCCTCACCTTCGGCGACCTCAAGACCACGCACGAGTGCGACTTCTCGCGCGGAGTCGAGGATCCGACGAGAGTCTGGCTGATCGGCGATTCCCACGCCCAGCAGTGGCAGGGAGCCGTGTTCGACATCGCCGAGGAGAAGGGCTGGATCGTCGACACGAGTTTCTACGGCGGGTGCCCCGTGGCCGACGTCGAGTTCATCGGGTTCCGCAGCGCGTGGGGCGCCGCCGATGTCGAGCGGTGTCGCGAGTGGTCGAGCGACCTCGCCGACACGGTCGCGGAGGAGGACCCTGACCTGGTCATCACCGCGATGGCGTCGCGACTCCAGCTGGTGGACGACGGGAGCGACCGGCCGCAGATCGATCAGATGTCGGACGGGTTGCTGAGGTACTGGACGCGCTGGAGCGACGAGGGGATCAAGGTGCTCGCCCTCGCCGACCCTCCGTTCAACGCCGAGGTGCGAAACCCCGACTGCGTGCTGCACAATGCCCAAGAGCCGCAGGCGTGCGCACGTCCTCGAGGCGAGGCGCACCCCGTCGACCCCATGGTCGTCGCGGGTGCGGCGGCGAGGTCCCCGTCGATCAGCGTGCTGGATCTGACCGATCGATTCTGCGACGCAGCCTCGTGCTACGCGGTGGTGGGCGGCATGCCCGTCTACTACGACGCGGACCACTTGAATCTCGAATACTCCAGACTGCTCGGAAGCGAGATCGAGGCAGCGGCCGAGCGACTGCTCGCCGCGGGCGGCTAGGCTGACAGAGGCACACGGTCGACCCGAGACGACTGCGGCGAGCCCCACCGCCGGTACGCCACCCCTCATGAAGACGACGCACCCGACATCGCTTGCACCTGCATCGGCCGACACCGGACCACCGCTCGCCCGCCGTGCCGACATCGACGGTCTTCGCGCGCTCGCGATTCTGCTGGTCGTCGCGTACCACGTGTGGTTGGGCCGTGTCTCGGGCGGCGTCGACGTCTTCCTGATGGTCTCCGCCTTCTTCCTCACCGCGTCGTTCGTGCGGCGAGTCGAGTCGCAGCGTCCGCTCGCCCTGTCATCCTTCTGGCTGCGGAGGTTCCGGCGGCTGCTGCCCGCTGCGGCAGTGACGATCCTCGGGGTACTCGGCGTCGCGCTCTCCGCGTATCCGCAGACCGAGTGGCCGCGTGTCTGGCGTGAAGCCTGGTCGAGTCTCTTCTACGTCGAGAACTGGACGCTGGCCCTCTCAGAGGTCGACTACTACGCGCGCGACTCCGTCACTCCGAGTCCGTTCCAGCACTTCTGGTCGCTGTCGGTGCAGGGACAGGTCTTCGTCCTGTGGCCGCTCATCATCGCCGCGGTCTGGCTGGTTCTCCGCCGTCGGCGGCACCTCGTCATCCCTGCTCTGGCCATCGTCTTCGGGGTGATCTTCGTCGCCTCGCTCGGGTTCTCCATCGTCGAGACGATGCGTGCCCAGTCCTTCGCCTACTTCGACACCCGTACGCGACTGTGGGAGTTCGCCGCCGGCTCACTCGTCGCCATCGCTCTCCCGTACGTCCGCGTGCGACCGTCGATCGCGGCACTCCTCGGCTGGATCGGGATCATCGGCATCGTGATGTGCGGGATCGTGCTCGACGTGCAGGGCGGATTCCCCGGCTACCTCGCCCTGTGGCCGGTGGTGTGCACGGCGCTCGTCATCATCGCCGGACGCGACGCCCCTCGCGGCGGCCCGGCGATGATCCTCGAATCCGCACCGCTGCGCTTCGTCTCGCGCGACGCCTATGCGCTGTACCTCGTCCACTGGCCGGTGCTCGTGACCTGGATGATGCTGAGCGGCAGGTCAGCGCCGGGATGGCTCGCGGGAGCCGGCATCGTCGTGGTCTCGTTCGTGCTGGCGCGGATCGTGTCGGCGCTCGTCGAGCGGCCGATTCGCGATGCTGTCGCGCTCGGCCGCTCCCGCCGACTCGGCGTCCTCGTTCTCGCGGCCTCCGTGCTGGTGGTCGCCGCGCCCCTCGCAGCCTGGCAGATCACGATCGAGCAGCGCACGGCCGCCCTGATGGCCAGCGACAGCGGCGGATATCCGGGTGCCGCCCAGATCGACTCGCCGATCGATCTCGCCGTCACCGATCTCCCGCTGATGCCGCTCGCCACGGCGCTCGATGACGAATGGGTCGATCTGAAAGGCAGCTGCGCGGGGGAGCTCGAGCCCGTCGAGCCCGCACTGGAAGGCAGCTGCGCGCAGAACGCGACCGCAGAGGACTCCGACGCCTCGCGGGTGCTGGTCATGGGGGATTCGCACGCGCAGCAGCTCATGTCGCCTCTCACTGTTCTCGCCGACCAGCAGGGGTGGGGCCTCGTCGCCCTGCTGAAAGGCGGGTGCGCGATCGGCATCGGTGCTCCGACGTGGTCGGCGGCGGGTCCGCCCTGCGACGAATGGAGAGCTGCGGCGATCGAGTACGCGATCAGGGTGCAGCCGGATGCGGTCTATCTGGTCGTGACCCGCGCCACGCCGGCGTCTGTCGAGGTGCTCGTGGAGGGGGTTCGCGAGATCGTGGACGAGCTCACGGCGAACGGCATCCAGGTGATCGCGGTGCGCGACAATCCGCGTTTCGACTTCGACATGTACGAGTGTGTGCTGGCGGAGTCGGACGCCGGTCCCGGTGCCGACGCCGCATCGTGCGACGTGCCCGAGCTCGCCTTCGCCGACGAGGACGACTTCGCCGACCTGACGTCGGACGACGGGGTCATCGCCGTGGATTACCGCCCCTGGCTGTGTCCTGACGGCGTGTGTCGCGGATCGATCGGCAACGTCGCCGTCTACATCGACGACAACCACCTCTCCGACTCGTACGGGCGCACGCTCGCTCCCATGCTCGCGGAGATGCTGAACGTCGGAGGGCGCCTCGAAGCCGAGGCCGGCTGACGGGTCGTGGGCTGACAGGTTGCGCCGAGTGCGCTGCAGGTAGAGTTGTCTGCTGTGTGCCGCGCGACGCCGTGCGGATGTCAGCCTTGTGGGCAGAAAGCAGCAACATGGATCTTCTTGTCGTCGGGTCGGGCTTCTTCGGCCTCACCATCGCAGAACGTGCCGCCGATGCCGGCCGCAAGGTCACGGTCATCGACCGCCGCCACCACATCGGCGGAAACGCCTACAGCGAGGCGGAGCCCGAGACGGGCATCGAGGTGCACCGCTACGGCGCCCACCTGTTCCACACGTCGAACTCCACGGTGTGGGAGTACGTCAACAGGTTCACGAGCTTCACGAACTACGTGCACCGGGTCTACACGACGCACGACGGAACCGTGTTCCCGATGCCGGTCAACCTCGGCACCATCAACCAGTTCTTCCAGTCGGCCTACACACCCGACCAGGCGCGTGCCCTCGTGCGCGAGCAGGCGGGGGAGTTCGACGTCAAGACGGCGGCCAACTTCGAGGAGAAGGGCATCGCCCTCGTGGGCCGTCCGCTGTTCGAGGCCTTCTTCCGCGACTACACCGCCAAGCAGTGGCAGACGGATCCGCAGAAGCTCTCCGGCGACATCATCAGCCGCCTGCCCGTGCGCTACACGTACGACAACCGCTACTTCAACGACACGTGGGAGGGGCTGCCGACGGACGGGTACACCGCATGGATCGAGCGGATGGCTGATCACCCCAACATCGAGGTCAAGCTGAACGTCGACTTCTTCGACGAGGGTCAGCCGTTGAACAAGAAGGCGACCGTCGGGCAGCTGCCCATCGTCTACACGGGGCCCGTGGACCGCTACTTCGACTACACCGCGGGCGCCCTCAGCTGGCGCACGCTCGACTTCGAGCAGGAAGTGCTGAACGTCGGCGACTTCCAGGGCACCAGCGTGATGAACTATCCCGACATGGACGTGCCCTACACGCGGATCCACGAGTTCAAGCATTTCCACCCGGAGCGCAAGGACGTCTACGAGTCGGACAAAACCGTCATCATGCGCGAGTTCTCTCGATTCGCGAATCGCGAGGACGAGCCGTACTACCCGGTGAACACCCCGACCGACCGCGACGGCCTGCTCGCGTACCGCGAGCTCGCGAAGGGCGAGAAGGACGTGCACTTCGGCGGACGTCTGGGCACCTATCAGTACCTCGACATGCACATGGCCATCGGCTCGGCGCTGTCGCTGTGGAACAACTCGCTCTCGTAGACTCGACACCGTGAGTCACGCTGCTGTCGGGGCGCCCGGGACGCCCCGGCGCTATCTGCATTCCCTCTGGCTGTTGTCGGCCCGAGACCTCAAGGTGCGATACGCGACGAGCCTGCTCGGGTACCTGTGGTCAGTGCTCGATCCGCTCGTCATGAGCGTGATCTACTGGTTCGTCTTCACGCAGATCTTCAACCGCGACGTCGGCGAGGACCCGTACATCGTGTTCCTCATCAGCGCTCTGCTGCCCTGGGTGTGGTTCAACACCTCGGTGACGGACTTCACGCGCGCGTTCAAGAAGGATGCGCGCCTCGTGCGATCCACGGCGATCCCGCGCTCGATCTGGGTGAACCGCATCGTGCTGAGCAAGGGTGTCGAGTTCCTCTGCTCACTGCCGGTGCTCGCCGCGTTCGTGATCATCAATCTGCTCGTCGAACAGGATCCGGCGCATACGGTGCAGGTCGGCTGGGGCATCCTCTGGATGCCGGTCGCGGTCTTCCTTCAGGCCGTCCTCCTCATCGGACTCGGGCTGCTGGTCGCACCGCTCTGCGTCATGTTCGTCGACCTCGAGCGCACGACCGCGCTGATCCTGCGGGCGATGTTCTACGCGACGCCGATCATCTACAACGTCACCGACCTCCCCGGCATCTTCCAGACGCTCGGCGCCTTCAACCCGCTCGCCGGGATCTTCATGCTCTACCGGATGCCGTTCTTCCCGGACCAGTGGAACCTCTTCACCCTGCTCGTCAGCGTGGGGATGACCATCGTCATCCTGGCGCTCGGCGTGTGGACCTTCAGATCCCTCGAGCGCACCGTGCTGAAGGAGCTGTGATGCCCGTCGCCATCGAGGCCAGGGACCTGGGAGTCCATTTCCGCCGGAACCGCCGCGGCCGCCGGAACTTCAAGGACCTTTTCGCCGGAGCATCGCGGCGGTCGCGTCCCGGTGAGTTCTGGGCCTTGCGCGATGTCTCCTTCACGGTGCAGCAGGGTGAGTCGATCGGGGTCGTCGGTCGCAACGGGCAGGGCAAGTCCACGCTCCTGCGCCTCGTTGCGAAGGTGCTCCTCCCCGACGAGGGCGCGGTGACCGTGCACGGTGGTGTGGCCCCTCTGATCGAGATCACGGGCGGGTTCGTCGGCGATCTGACCGTCCGCGAGAACGTCGCTCTGATGGCGGGGCTGCATGGCATGTCGCGCGCCGACGTGTCGCGACGGTACGACGGCATCATCGAGTTCGCGGAGCTCGCGGGCTTCGAGGACACACCGTACAAGCACCTGTCGAACGGAATGAAGGTGCGTCTGGCGTTCTCCGTCGTCTCTCAGCTCGACGAGCCGATCCTGCTGGTGGACGAAGTGCTCGCGGTCGGCGACAAGTCGTTCAAGGACAAGTGCTACAGGCGCATAGACGAGCTGCTCGCCGAGGGTCGCACGCTGTTCTTCGTCAGCCACAGCGAGCGGGACCTCCGCCGCTTCTGCACCCGCGGTCTCTATCTCGACAAGGGCGGGCTCGTGCTCGACGGCCCGATCGCGGACGTCCTCGATCGATACAACGCGGACTACAACCGCGGCTGACGCGAGTCGATCGCGGAGCGCCCGGTCATTCGCCGAGCTTCTTCTGCTCCACGTGGGCGTTGATGCCGGCGAGCTCGGGATGCGCGTCGAGCACGGCCACGATCTCGCCGACGTCCAGCGCGGCGGCGTCGTGCTCCTCGATGAGGGTGCGGATGACCGTCAGGTCTTCGGGCGTGTCCAGAGTCACCCGATATCGCGATGCGTCGGCGTCCTGGGTGATCGAGTGGATGCTCGCTCGCGGCGAGCCGCCCGCGTAGAGATAGGGGGTGACGTGCTCACGCTCGGCCGGATCCGTGGCGTTCTCGTCGGCTTCCGCGAGAGCACTGGCGGAGAACACCTCGAAGTCGAAGCCCCGCGGATACGTGCGTGTGAGCACGTTCGAGACGTGGGCGTGAGGATCATCGAGCTCGAGGAATCGTCCGACGCCCCGGGTGATCACCGCCGGATCGATCAGCGGGCAGTCAGACGTCACTCGCACGACGACGTCGAGGGCGGAGGCGGAAGCCGCTCCAGCGAATCGACTCAGCACGTCGGCCTCGCTGCCGCGGAACACCTCGACGCCCCGCGCATTCCCGAGGGCGGCGAGCGGGTCGTCTGCAGCATTCGTCGTGGTGGCGAGGATGATCGGCAGGCCGGTGGTGGCGAGCCTGTCTATGTGGTGATCGAGCATCGAGCGGCCGCCGGCAGGGATCAGCACCTTCCCGGGAAGGCGGGTGCTGGTCATCCGCGCCTGCGTGATGATGCCGATCCGCGTCAACGCAGGGCCCTTAGAAGCGACTCGACGACCTGGTCGGCCTGGTCGTCGCTGAGCTCGGGATGGATGGGGAGCGAGAGCTCCTCGGCGTAGAACGCCTCCGCATTGGGGCACATGCCGCGACGATAACCGGCATCCGCATACACGGGATGCCAGTACACGGGCATGTAGTTCACCTGCACACCGATGCCGTCCGCCCGCATGCGGTCGAAGACCTCTCGACGGCGCTCATCGAGGATCCGCACCGGGTACAGATGCCGGATCAGCTCGACATCGTCGCGCTGGATCGGGGTCCGAACGCCGTCGACCCCGGCGAGAGCCGCGTCATACCGGCGGGTGATCTCCGCGCGACGTCTCCTGAACGTGTCGAGCCGTGCGAGCTGGGCGATCCCGAGCGCACAGGCGATGTCATCGAGTCGGTAGTTGAACCCGAACTCGTGGACCTCCTGATGCCACGCGCCCTCGGTCGTGACCTCGAAGCGATCGGCGTCCCGCACCAGCCCGATGAAGTGGAACTCATGCGCCTTCTGCGCGAGGAGCGGATCCTTGGCGACGAGCGCGCCGCCCTCGCCGGTCGTGAGGTTCTTCGTGGGGAAGAACGAGAAGGTCGTCAGATCGGCGAGATCGCCCACGGGCCGGCCCCTGTAGCTGCTTCCGATCGAGTGTGCGGCGTCGTCGAGGACCAGCGCACCGACTCTCGCGGCTGTGGCGGCGAGCCTGTCGTAGTCGGCGGGGTGGCCCGCGTAGTCGACGGCGGCGATCACCTTCGTGCGCTCATCGACGAGCGCGTCGACCGCATCCGGATCGATCAGTGCGGTGTCCTCCTCGACGTCGGCGAACACGATCTTCGCCCCGAGGACGGAAGCCATCGCCGTCGTGGCGATGAACGTCATCGGCGTCGACACGACCGTGTCACCCTGCGAGACGCCCGCGGCCGCATACGCCATGTGGAGCGCGGCGGTTCCGGACGTCGCGGTCACCGCCCGGTGCCCTCCGGCGACCTCGCCGAGCCGTGCCTCGAAGGCGGCGACCGCCGGACCTGTCGTCAGCCAGTCGCCCCGGAGGACCTCGACGACGGCCTGGATGTCGTCTTCGGAGATCGACTGCCGTCCATAGGGCAGCACCGTCAGATCCCCGCT
Organism: Microbacterium sp. NPDC089320; assembly: GCF_040684875.1. Classification (NCBI taxonomy): domain Bacteria; kingdom Bacillati; phylum Actinomycetota; class Actinomycetes; order Micrococcales; family Microbacteriaceae; genus Microbacterium; species Microbacterium sp. NPDC089320. Next base: position 778,007 of record NZ_JBFBGY010000002.1, on the reverse strand, counting down.
TCGATGATCTCGGCGATCTCCTGCTGCGAATACCACTGGTCGTTGCTGTCGGAGCGGTAGGCGAAGCCTTCCGGCACGGGCACCGCCCCTGCCGGCATCCGGTAGCCCCAGGACGCGAGGTCGGGCTGGATGATGAAGTACTTGCCGTCGCTGACCGTGACCGCTCGACGGCCCTCCTCAGGGCTGATCATCTCTTCGTGGAGCTTCTCGCCGGGCCGGAGACCCACATCGACGAGGTCTGCTCCCGGCACGACGGCGTGCGCGAGGTCCGTGACCTTCATCGACGGGATGCGGGGCACGAGCAGTTCGCCCCCCTGCATGAGCTCGAACGTGTCGACCACCATCTCGACCGCCTGCGGGAGCGTGATGAAGAACCGCGTGCACCGCAGGTCGGTGATCGGAAGAGGCTTGCCCTCGGAACCCAGACGCGAGAAGTACGGGATGACGGATCCGCGCGACCCCATGACGTTGCCGTAACGGACCACTGCGAATCGTGTGTCGTATGCGGCAGCGTAGTGATTGCCCGTGATGAAGAGCTTGTCGGCGGTGAGCTTGGTCGCGCCGTACAGGTTGATGGGACTCGAGGCCTTGTCGGTCGACAGTGCGACCACGCGCTTCACACCGGCGTCGATCGATGCCTCGATGACGTTCTGGCTGCCCAGGATGTTGGTCTTCACGAACTCGAACGGGTTGTACTCGGCGGTGTCCACCTGCTTGAGGGCAGCGGCGTGCACCACGTAGTCGACGCCGTGCAGCGCGCGAGCGAGACGCCTCTCATCGCGGATGTCGCCGATGAACCACCGCAGTCGAGGGTCGTCGCCGAACTGCTGTCGCACCTCGTACTGCTTGAGCTCGTCCCGCGAGAAGATGACGAGACGCCGGGGATTGATGTGGGTCAGGGCGTGACGTATGAACGCCTTGCCGAATGACCCGGTGCCGCCAGTGATGAGGATGCTCGCGCCCTCGAGAACCGACACTCTGTCTCCTCAGCGTTGTCGTGATGGCATGGATGCTCGGGTTGTTCCATGCCCGGCCTATCCTATCGGGTGGGCGTAGGTGCGCCCCGGAGAAGAGGGACGTGGGATGAGCGGGCGTCGGGTCCTCCTGCACTGCAACGCCGGTGTCGAGGCGGGCATGGGCCACCTCATGCGCACCCTCACGATCGCCCGCACGGCGCGTGACCGGGGATGGCAGGCGTCCGTGTTCGGTGACGTGGACGAGGTCGGTGCGGACATCCTGCGGCGGATGGACCCGGAACTCGAGCTGTTCACCCCGGACGGCGCCGCGGCGGGCCTCGACGACTTCGCCGCGCTCGGGCGGGACGCCGATGTGATCCACCTGGACACCTACCGCGAGGTCCCCGATCTCTCCGCTCTCGGACCGCTGCTCAGCAACATGCAGGATGGTCCGTTCGGAGTGCGCGATGCCGACCTCGCGATCGACGGCAATCTCGCGTCCGAGCGCACGTTCGCGAGTCCTGAACGCAGCAGAAGCCATCTGGCCGGCATCGACGCTGCGGTCGTGCGGGCTCAGGTGCTCGCACGGCGCGACGTCACGAGAACGCCATCGGCCACGCCCCGCGTGCTGATCGTCATGGGCGGCACGGATCCCCACGGGGTGACGGCGCGGGTCGTCTCCGCCTTCGATCGCATCGCCTCGCGGGTGGAGATCACGGTGATCGACCCCCGGCGCCGTCCGGACGTGCTGTCGGCCGCGAAAGCGTCGCGTCATGCCGTCGAGGTCCTCGGATTCGTCGACGATCTCCCCGCGCTCGCCGCATCGCATGACCTGGCCGTGACCGCCGCCGGCACCTCGGTCTGGGATTTCGCGTGCATGGGAGTCCCGATGGCGCTCGTCTGCGTGGCGGACAACCAGCGAGCCGGCTACCGTCAGGTGGTCGGACAGGGGCTCGCGGTAGGTCTGGGGGAGCCGCCCCACGAGGGATTCGAGGAGCGGATCGCGTCGCTCGCCGATCTCCTCGCCTCTCCCGCATCGCTCGCGGAGACGGCCGCCGAACTCAAACGGACCGTCGATGGACTCGGGAGCTGGCGGATCGTGGCGTCCTGGGAACAGCTGCTGACGACTCGCCCGTCCCTCGTGTCTCGCCCGGGCGTCGTCGCCCGCGCCGCGACCGTCGACGATGGTCCGAGGCTCTTCGAGTGGCGCAACGACCCAGGGGTCCGCCACAACTCCCGCTCCCGGGGCGAGCTCGACTGGGGGTCGCACAGCGACTGGCTCGCGCGAAGCCTGCAGAATCCCGACCGGCGGCTCCTGATCATCGAGTCCGACGGGGTCCCCGTCGCGACCTGCCGGTGGGACCGAAGGTCGGCCGACGAGTGGGAGATCTCGATCACGGTCGCCCCCGAGAGCCGGGGCCGGGGTCTGGCGGCTTCGGTGCTCGACGCCGCGGAGCGATCGCTCACCGCACGGCCGCCGGTTCGCATGGTCGCCACGGTGCATCGCGACAACACCGCGTCACGGCGATTGTTCGAACGCGCGGGCTATCTGCCGCACCTGCCGACCGACGACGCGGGCTTCGTCACCCTGGCGCGGTGGCGGCTCACGTCCGCGGAGGTCTAGAGCGCGTCCCAGGTCAGCGGGGTGCCGCGTTCCACGTCTCGCGTGAACGTTCGTCCGTTCACCAGGGCGAAGTCATCGGGGCGCAGTCCACCGGCGGGACGGATCGACCGCACGTTCTCGGGTCCCACCGTGTCGCCGGCCCGGACGTCGGCGACGACGAAGAGGGACCGTCGAAGGGCGAGGACCGCCTGTTCCTGAGCTGTCGGCCCGAACGACACACCGCTGGTCGATGCGACGCGTGCCTGCTCGGCGGCGACCACCAGTTCGCGGAATTCGTCGGGTGAGAGCGAGAAGTCGGCGTCGACGCCGCCGTCCGTGCGGTCGAGCGTCACATGCTTCTCGATCACGACCGCGCCGAGGGCGGCAGACGCGACCGCGACACCGATGCCGAGAGTGTGATCCGACAGGCCCACCGGGACGTCGAATGCATTCCGCAGCGCCTCGATGTTGCCCAGACGCGCTTCCTCGGGGACGGCCGGGTAGGCGGCGGTGCACGCGAGAAGCACCAGCTCGGTGCCGCCGGCGCCGCGGATCGCGGTGACGGCCGCGTCGATCTCAGACAGCGTCGCCATGCCGGTGGAGACGATCATCGGCTTGCCGGTTCGGGCGACCTCGCGCAGCAGAGGCAGATCGACGATCTCGGCGGATGCCGTCTTGTACAGCTCCACGCCCAGCTCCTCGAGGAACGAGACCGAGCTCGGGTCGAACGGGGTGGAGAACGGGATGAGTCCGTGACTCCGTGCGCGTTCGAAGATCGGCGCATGCCAGTCCCAGGGCGTATGCGCCTCCTGGTAGAGCGAATAGAGGTTGCGGCCGCCCCAGAGATCGTGGTCGCTCGCGACCCGGAACGCGGGCTTGTCCGAGTCGATCGTGAGGGTGTCGGCCGTGTACGTCTGGATCTTGAGGGCGTCGGCACCGGTGGCGGCGACGGCGTCGACGATCGCGAGCGCTCGATCGAGGTCGCCGTTGTGGTTCCCTGACATCTCAGCGATCGTGAACACCGGTGAGCCGGCGCCGATGCTCGCCGTGGAGAGCTGGATGGTCTGCGAAGAAGTCACGCCGACAACTCTAGACGCGTCTCGCGCGGACTCACCGCGGTGCCGCCGGGGTAGCCGTCGGCGTGCCCTAAGCTGAGGTCTCATGGGGCGTGTGACGGAGCTTGTCGGCGATGACAGGGCGGCGGCTGGTGAGGCCGAGTTCTACGACCGACTCCGTCCGCTCGTCACGACCTACGGGCGAGCGGACCCGGTGCGTCGGATCGCGGTCGTCGGCAACCAGCCTCTCGAGCCGTCGGACGAGCGCGCCGAGCTCATCGATTCGGCAGACATCGTGTTCCGAGTCAACGGCTTTCGCGTGGACGACCTCGACGGTCCGCGGTCGGTGGGGCGCTGTGCCGATGTCGTCGTCTTCAACCGCGGTGTGCGGCCGACCCCGTGGTTCTTCGAGGGGTATTCCGAGCGCCTCTATCTGATGATCGAACCGGGGCGCCTGCTCTGGGAGAATCCGAAGCTCCCCGCCTTCTGGCCTGCAGATCTCGGGCTCGTGACGATGCCGAACCGCGAGGTGGTGCTGCCTCTCGGAGAGGCGATGGGGGCGGACCCGCGCAGCGGCGGTCAGTGGGCGACGACGGGGACCGTGATGCTGTGGATCGCGACCCGACTGTTCCCCGACGCGCTGGTCGATGCCGCCGGCTTCTCGTTCGTGGACTCCCCGGATCAGACATCCTGGAACCACGCCTACGGCGACCCATCGGCCGTGGGCGCCGAGCACCGCATCGACCTGGAATCGGAGCTCGTGCGGCGCTGGATCGAATCCGGACGCGTCAGCTACCGCCCCTGAACCACCCAGACCATCGACAATCACCCGAATGATTGAGGACTGAATGCTGAACCGACTCCGCCGCAGACTGGACGCCGTCGTCGAACGCCGTGTGGATGCGAGAGTGGACGCCCGACTCGGCCGCGCCGTCGAGCAGTTCGAGACCGCGCAGCGCGACTATGAGGCACGCCTCGCCGGCACCCAGGCCGATTTCTCGTACATCAGATCGGAGTTCGACCGCATCGCCCCTCAGCTCGCCGCGCTGGAGCAGCGCTTCGAGTGGCTCCGCGTGCGCTTGGATGTGGCTGATCTGGAACCCGACGAGGCGCTCAGCCGCGCGCAGGCAGAGCACGAGCGCGCGCGACTGCGCCTCGAACTCGCGGCGCACTACGAGGAGCGTCTTCGTCGCCTCGAGGCCGACGTCGACTGAGCCCCAGCAGGCTCGGCCGCTGCAGCGCGCTCAGAGCCCGACGAGACCGCGAAGCTGGTTCGCAGCCGCACTCGCGCGGTCGACGTTCGGCGCTCCCGCGGCCGCCTCGGACTGCAGCGCGCTGAGCGCCTGGCTGTACTCGTTCAGTGCGGCGCCCCACGCGGATTCGATCGAGGCAGGGGGAGAGATCTCGCCGAGACGCTGAGCGTCCGCCTGAAGGCTCGCGATGACCTCGGTCGCGTCCTGTCCGCTGGACTCGCTCACGATCTGGAGTCCCGTCAGGGCATCGTCGAGCCATCCCTGCACCTGCCCACGGAAAGCGTCGACCGAGGGGTCCGCGACGGGCGGCGGCGTCGTCACCGGCGTCATCGTCGGCTCAGGCTCCGCTGTCGGCTGCGGGGCCTCGGTCTGTGACGCAGACGGGGAAGGGGACGGCGATGCCGATGCCGATGCGGAAGGGGATGGTGACCCGCTGGCGCCCGGAGTCGGCGACTCGCCGCGCGGCAGGAGGAAGAACAGCAGCACGCCCACGATCACGAGGGCGGCGACGACGAGCCCGACGATGAGCCAGACACGGCCACGGTTGCGGGGCTTGGGCTCGAGCGGCGCCCAACGGAGCTCCGGCTGGGTGGGGTCGGTCATGCTGTCAGTCCTCCAGAGCGGGCATGGGCGTCCAGGAGCGATCGCGGCCGAGCTTGCCGCCCTCTCTGAGCCCCCGGAACAGATTGCTCGTTCCTCGCACGGTGCGCTCGACGAACAGCAGCCGGATGAGCTCCTTCGCGAACGTCATCGAGGTGCCCAATCCGAACAGCACGGCGTTGTAGTTGTCGTGCACGCGGTAGTAGTTCTTGAGGTACGCGCGGTTGCGCATGATGTAGAAGCGGTAGGCGTTGCTCGATGCGTTCATGTGGCGGATGCCCATGTCCCACTGCTTGATCTCACGGGTGCGACGAAGGACGAATTCGTCGACGATCACCGCCGTGGTCTTGCGCGAGGCGAGCCACCCGTACATCTGGTCGTCCCAGTAGATGAAGAAGCGGTGGTCGGGCAGGCCGATCTGCTTGACGATGGACCGGTGGATGAACATGCCCTCGAAGCATCCGCTGTTCATCTCCTTGTAGCCCGAGGCGTCGAAACCGGACGGCGCGAACGGGATCGGGATCCCCATGCGCTCGGCGATCCGGTACTGCCAGTAGAACTCGCTGCCGTCGTAGTCGTAGCGGCGCCCCTGGATGCTCTTGAACCGCGGGGCCCACTTGCCCATCTTCGCCAGACCGTCGGGCACCACCTCGACGTCGTCGTCCATCATCCAGATCCATTCGGAACCGAGCTCGTACGCCGTGCGCATGCCTTCGCTGAAGCCGCCGGATCCGCCGGTGTTCGTCTCGAGTCGCCGGTAGACGACCTCCGTGCCGAGCCGAGGACGGAAGGAGTCGACGACCTCGGTGGTGTCGTCGGACGACGCGTTGTCGATGATCACGACATGGCCCGGCTTCGGGTCCATCGCCGTGATGCTCTCGAGGAGGCCGGTCAGGAGGTGAGACCGGTTGTACGTGACGATGACGATCGTCGCGGAGGCCGGGTCGAAGGGGGCGTGAGTCACGAGGTGAAATCTCCGGAGGCTCGGGGCCCGCAGGGCGCCGCGAGCAGATCCACCCTACCCGGAGCAGTTCGGAATCCGCCGAGGGCGCGGCGGGGAGCTCAGCGTTCGGGACCCAGCGTCGGGATCGCACCGGTGTGCGCGGCGTCGATGTTCTCGCGCCACGATCTGGTCTGGCCCGCCCGCAGAGCGCACAGCACGAGCATGAACCACCCCGCGGCGACGATCGTGAAGCTCTCGAACATCGACTCCACGGCGAGCGTGACGAGCATGAGCGGCGTCCAGGCGTAGACGACCGAACGCCGCGCGCTCGCGACCAGCCACGACCGCACCGTCGCGATGCCGCCGAACAGGAGGAACAGCACGAGTCCGGCCGTGCCCAGCTGCAGGAGGACGTCGAAATACGCGTTCAAGGCGCTCTGATGGTGGTCGTCGAGCAGGAAGTTGATGTAGGTGAACGGGAACTCGCCGCGGGCCCATGCGCCGAACCAGCCCCACCCCTCCACAGGCTTGAGCGCGACGAAGTCGAGGATGGTGTTCCACAGCGTCGCCCGGATGGAGAAGTCCGAGCCGGCATCGAGCAGCGCGATGATCACGTGGCGCAGGGCGAAGGCGGCGGCGAGAGCCAGGGCGACGAGGACTCCGAGCACCCACTGAACTGCAGTGCGCCGCTCCGCGGGGGCGTGGCGGACGATGGCGAGGGCGACCGCGACGACCCCGACCGCGGCCGCGAGCACGAGCACGGTGGGGGAGGCCGAGAAGAACGCCAGAAGAGCCGCGAGCGCGATCGAGGGAATGGCGACCCGAGCGTTCAGCGACTGCGAACGCCACTCCACCACGAAGGTGATCAATGCGATCACCGTGACGAATCCGAGCATGTTCCTGCTGCCGAAGATGCCCTGCACGGGACCGCCGAGGGCCAGATCGCCCTGGATGCCGAGGAATGTGAACGGCATGTCGAGTAGAACGCCCGAGAGGATCTCCAAGCCCAGGGACACGAGAAGCAGGAACCTCAGCGAATCGCCGAGGGCGCGGACCGTCTGGAGAGTGTCGCGGATGTGGCCGACGGTGATCGCCAGGAAGGCGAAGCCGAAGAGCTCCATCCACCCGAACGCGGTCTCCGACTTGTCGGTCGTCCACGCGATGCTGACCGCCGCCCATGCGAGGAACGCCAGCAGCGAGGAGGGAGCGATCCGCAGCAGGGAGAGCTCCTCCCTGCGCACCCACAGGACGAAGGCGCCGAAGACGCACAGCACGGCGACGATCGTCGCGAGGGTGACCCGCGAGGCGATGTGCTCGATCGCGAACGACGAGAAGACCGCGGTGAGCACGGCGATCGTGTACGCGCGCGCGAACTCCGCTGAGCCGAGCAGATCGCTCAGACGACGTCCGGTCGTCACGGAACCCGCCGGCTTCGCTCGCCGCGCTCGATCACTCGCTCGCGTTCGCCGACCCCGACCAAGGGCACGACCTTGATCTTGAACGTGAGGAGGACGAGCAGCATCCACCCCCACAGCATGATGGGAGTCGACTCCGTCAAGCCCTGCACGAGCAGCACCACCGTCAACAGGCTCGGAAGCAGTGTGATCGCCGAATAGTCCCGGTCGGACCTCAGGTCCCAGCGGGGGCGGTCGACGGCGAAGAACCACGAGCGCCACAGCAGGCTGAGGTAGGCGAGGCCGACGAGGACGACGCCCACCACGCCGAGCTGCATCAAGACGTCGAGCCACATGTTGTGCGCATGGAAGACCGTGATCCCGTGGTCCTCGATCCACCCCGCGAAGGCCGGATCGAACGGGACCCACGGGCTGGAGAACCCATTGCCGAAGATCGGGTGCTCGGCCGCCCGAGCGAGGACCTTCTCCCAGATCCTGTCGGAACGTCCGGTGAGATCCGCGCTGCGTCCGATGAGCGCGAACAGAGGTTCACGCAGGAGCCACACGGCCGAGCCGATGACCACGGCGCCCCCGATGAACAGCACGTACAGCCTGGTTCGGCCGCCCGGAGACGTCGCGCGGCGCATCAGCATGGCCACGACGAGCACGACGGCGGCCGCGGCGGCGCACACGTATGCCGTCGCGGATCCGGCCCTGACGAAGAAGTACCCGGCGAGCAGGATCCACAGCGCGAGGGTGGTGCGCCAGCGAGTGCGTGCGGCGAACAGCACGCCGAAGGTGAGGATCGAGAACAGGCAGATGATGGCGAGCACGTTCGAGTTGCCCACGATGCCCTGGATCCGGCCGCCCTCGAGGAGATTGCCTCGGACCCAGTACCAGTGGGCGTTGATCTCGCCGTCCGGCCGGACGAAGAAGTTCGGCAGGATCGGAGCGTGCACCGCGAGGGCCACCCACAACTCGAGGGCGAGAGACAACCCGAGAATCCACTTGAATGCGGAGGCGAGTGCGCGCACGATCTCGTGCCAGGTCAGCACGTGGACGATGAAGAGCGCGTTCACCGTGACGGTGGCGAGCAGCACCCATGTGATGAGGGTGGCGCCGCGCCACTGAGACCACGCGATCGAGAGCAGAGCCAGAGCGGTGTACGCGACCGCCGCCCAGGGCAGGCGGCGCCACGCGAATGCGACAGGTCGTCGACGGGCGATCAGCGGCACGCCGATCGAGAGCGTGGCGATCAGGAACGCGATGAGGGTGATGAATGCGCCGATCTCGCCGACGAGATTGTACACCGCCGAGTGCGCGAACGTCGCGAAGAGCACAAGGCCGATGTACCCGCGCAGCAGAAGGTGCCCCGTGGACTCGCGCTCGGGAGCGGCGGGCGGGGCGGCGACCGGGTGCTTGGTGTATTGCGCCATCGCGTTCAGGCTACCGCGCGAAGTGTGGGGCTCACCCGATCGGGCGCTCGTGGCACGGCGGGTTCTCCTGCCAATACCCTGGTGGCATGCTGCTCAGTCTCTCGAATGTGCCCCGTGACTATGCGTGGGGATCGCCGACGCTCCTCGCCGACCTGGAGGGTCGCACTCCCACGGGTGCTCCCGAAGCCGAGGTGTGGTTCGGCGATCACCCGGGAGACCCGTCAGACGTGGAGAGCGACGGGACGCTGGACGCTGTCACCGGCGGCTCCCTGCCCTACCTGCTGAAACTGCTGGCGGCCGCGTCGCCGTTGTCGATCCAGGTGCACCCCACCATCGAGCAGGCGAGAGCCGGGTGGGCGCGGGAGTCCGAGCTCGCCGCCACGGATCCGACGCGCAACTATCGCGACGACAACCACAAACCCGAGTTGATCGTCGCCCTGAGCGACCGGTTCGAATCGCTCAGCGGTCTGCGTGACGTCCCCGACACCCTGCGTCTCCTGCGGGAGTTGGAGACGAGCGCAGGGGTCGAGGCGCTCGCGACTCGTCTCGGCGGGCATGGCGATGTCCTGCGCGACACGATCGGCTGGCTGCTGTCGGGCGATGCGCAGTCCGAGGTCGACGACGTCATCGCCGCGGTGAGCGCCGCCGCGGAGTCCGCATCGGGGGAGTGGTCCGACACCCTCCGCGGCGTGGCGGCGATCGCGGAGACCTATCCGGGGGACCCCGGTGTCGTCGTCGCGCTCCTCATGAATCATGTGGTGCTCCGCAGGGGTGAGGGGATCTTCCTGCGGGCGGGGCTCCTGCACGCCTACATCGCGGGCCTCGGGGTCGAGATCATGGCGGCGAGCGACAACGTCCTGCGCGGTGGACTGACCCCCAAGCGCATCGACGTGCCCGAGCTGCTCTCCGTCCTCGACACGACCACGGGCGAGGTGCCGGTGCTTCGACCGATGACGACGGATGCGATCACCGAGTACCCGGTGCCTGTCGCGGATTTCGCGCTGCGGCGGATCGCGCTCGACGGCGCGGACATCGTCATCGACGTCGAGGGACCGACCATGGTCCTCGCCACATCGGGCCATGTCACGGTGAGCGGGGCCGGCGGCGGGCTGCGTGACGTCCCGGTGGGCACGGTCGCCTTCGCCACCCCCGACGAGGTACGTCTGACCGTCGGCGGTCACGGCGAGGCGTTCGTCGCAGCGCCGGGTGACGCCGCGTCCGCGGGCTGACTCCCGACGGGCCACGCGACACGCCGTGCGCGGGTCAAGAACCTTCAAGACCGGATTGAGGGTTTACGATCCGCGACTTGACCGATGGGAATGACACGGGTGTAATTAGTTGAGCACGGCCCGCCGAGGGGGCGGAATTTAGGGGTTGGAGAGCGAGATGACGGGTTACCGTTCAGACGTACCGGAGAACTGGTTCGTCGATCCGATCAACCTCGGTGTCCCCGGGGTTCGCAAGGTCGAGACCGATGAGGACAATGCCCTCGCATGGCAGAGCGATGCGCTGTGCTCGCAGACCGATCCCGAGGCCTTCTTCCCCGAGAAGGGCGGATCGACCCGCGACGCCAAGAGGATCTGCACCTCCTGCGATGTTCGCGGCGAGTGCCTCGAGTACGCGCTCAACAACGACGAGCGCTTCGGAATCTGGGGCGGACTCTCCGAGCGTGAGCGTCGCAAGCTCAAGCGTCGCGCGAGCTGAACCCGCCAGACCCGCCGACGTTCACAGCTTCGCGGCCACGCCGGGTCGGGTGAGCCGCCGAGTCATGACGCGCGCATAGGCTGACCAGGTCATGCCAGCCCGAGTTCACGCAATCATCGTCGCGCGCCCCGGATCCTCCGCCCGCGCGCAGCTGCTCCGCACACTCGATGCGTTGCGCTCTCAGACCACGCCCGTCGCGGCGATCACTCTGGTGATGTGCGGCGACGCGGCCTCGGCCCGCGAGAGCGAGGCGGTCTCCAGCGCCGTCGAAGGCATCATCCAGGCGCGAGGCAACACGTCATTCGCCGATGCCGTCGAGCTCGCCCGACCCCGCGTCCTCGAGGGGAGTGCTGTCTGGCTTCTCGCCCAGGACACCGCTCCGCATCAGCGAGCGCTCGAGCGACTGGTCGGGACTCTCGAACGATCTCCGTCGGCGGCGATCGTGGCGCCGAAGCTCGTGCAGACCGACAACGATCGGGAGATCGTCTCTCTGGGTGTCAGCATGACGACCCTCGGTCGGTCGGTCGAACTCGCCGGCGGCGAGCTCGACCAGGGACAGCACGACGCCAGCGACGATGCGCTCGGCGCCGACATCCGCGGGATGCTGATCCGCGGCGAGGTCCGTGACGCGCTGCGTCCTGATCCTGCGCTCGCGGGAGCAGATCTCGGTCTCGACCTCGGAGTCCGTGCCCGCCTCGGCGGCGGACGTGTCGTGCTCGCGCCGTCGGCGCGCGTGTCGGTGTCGCCGGACGGACCGGGGACACCACCGACGGCGCGCGGCAGGCGCGCGTTCGCGACCAGACTCGCTCAGCTGCACCGCCGCCTCGCGTACGCCCCGACCATCGCGGTGCCGCTGCACTGGCTCACTCTGCTCCCTCTCGCGCTCTGGCGGTCCATGACCGATCTGATCGGCAAGCGTCCCGAGGCGGTCGCGCCCGAGTGGGCGGCCGCGGTCACCGCGATGTTCCGGTTCGGCGCGATAGCGCGGTCTCGCGCGCGCATCCGCTCCTTCCGCACCTCGAGCTGGTCGAGCATCGCACCGCTGCGCGTGAGCAGCTCCGACATCCGTCGCCGGCTCGACGACGGCCACGGCAGCGAGGGCGGAGCCGTCAGCGAGCTCCGATTCTTCTCGGGCGGCGGAGCCTGGGCGGTGCTGGGCGCCCTCGTGGTCAGCATCGCGACCTTCACCACGATCCTCGCGTGGCCGGTGCTGGGCGGCGGGGCCCTGCTTCCGCTGCGCTCGACGGTCGCAGCGCTGTGGAACGATGCGGCATGGGGTCTGAGAGGTCTCGGAGTCGACGTCGTGGGCCCTGCGGATCCGTTCGCCGGCGTGCTCGCCGTGCTCGGCTCCCTCTGGCCGGCCGCTCCGTCGTTCTCCCTCGTCCTCCTCTGGGTGCTCGCGCTGCCCCTCGCCGTGCTCGGCGGGTGGTTCGCGGCCACGCGGGTGACCGATCGTGCGGGTCTGCGCATCTTCGCCGGGATCGTGTGGGCGCTCGCTCCCACCTTCCTCACTGCGCTCGTCGACGGTCGGCCCGCGGGTGTGCTGGTGCACCTCCTCCTTCCCTGGCTCTTCCACGCCGGGGCGGTGGCCCATCGCTCGTGGGGCGCCGCGGGCGCCGCATCCCTCCTCTTCGCCGCGGTCACGGCGTGCTCGCCGTCGCTCGCGCCGGCACTGCTCCTGCTGTGGGTCGTCGCGCTCGGCATCACTCTCGGCGGTGCGCGCATCCGCGGAGCCGTCCGACTGCTCTGGGTGCCGATCCCCGCCGTCGCGCTCTTCGCCCCGCTCGTGGTCTGGCAGCTCAGCCACGGCGACATCCTCGCAGTCCTCGCCGATCCCGGCTCGATCTGGGCCGGTCCTCAGGCGACGGCCGATGCCGCAGGACGCCTCGTCCTGGCCACCGGCTTCCCCAGCGCAGACATGGCGGGGTGGTCGACGTGGATCGGTCCGGAACTCGCACCGTGGGTGGGGGTGCTGCTCGCCCCGCTCGCACTTCTCGCGCTCGCGTCGTCCGTCGCCCCGCGGTGGCGGGCCGGCATCACGCTCCTGCTCGTCGCGCTCTCCGGCGTCGCCACCGCGTTCCTCGCTGTGGGAGTCGCGGTGTCCTTCGCCCAGGGAGTTCCCGTCGCGATCTGGCCCGGCGCCGGACTCAGCCTCGCGTGGATCGGCATCACCGGAGCGGCGCTCGTGACGCTCGACACCGCCGTGACCATCCCCAGGGCGCGTGTTCTGAGCGCGGCGATCGCCGGGCTCTCGATCGCCGTGTGTGCGGCACCCGCGCTGGCCGCCGTGCACTCGGATCAGTCCGAGCTCCGTGACGGCCCGGCGTCGACGCTGCCGGCATACGTCGCCGCGCAGGCGGGTGCCGACCGTCAGATCGGCACCCTCGTGCTCACCCCGCAGAACGACGGCGGTCTCGCGACCGAAGTGGCGTGGGGTGGAAGCGAGACGCTCAGCGCCCAGACGACCATCCTGTCGACAGCGACGGAGCTGCGCGGCGCTGACCTCACGACGCTCGCAGTCGACCTGCTCTCTGCCAGGGACTTCGACGCCGCCGCCGAACTGGCGCAGACCGGCATCTCGTACGTCCTGCTCGCGGAGGTCTCGGGCGAGGAATCGGATCGCGCCCGCTCGCTGCGCACGGCTGCGGTCACGTCGCTCGACCAGCGGGCCGGCTTCGTCCAGGCCGGTTCGACCGACCGCGGTGTGCTCTACCGGCTCGAGGCCGACGCCTCGCCCCGGACCCCGCTCTCGACGGCTCAGCAGGCGACCGCGCGCCTCGTCATCACGGTCCAGCTCGTACTCGTGCTCGCCGCACTGCTGCTCTCGGTGCCCACACGTGCGTCGCGGCGAGCAGCCCGCGCCCGCTCGCGCATCGTCGGTCGGGCACCGGACGAGCCGCTCGTGCTGCCGCGACACCCGGAGGACCGCGAGGGCAGCGCCGCGCCGCACGGCGATCCCGTCGTCGGCGAGGCGGCGGAGACGGCCGATCCCGGACCCTCCGTCACGGCCGAGTCGGAGGCGACGCACGAGTCGCAGCCGCAGGGTGACCCGCATCCGGTCGCCGATGCCGATGCCGATCGCGGCACGTCCGTCGCAGGTCCGGATGGGGCCGCCCGCCCCGATGCAGCCGATGACGACCTACATGCAGAGCCCGAGGAGGACCGGCGATGACCCGCAACCGCGCATTCCGGGTGGCGGCCACCGGCGCTCGAGTCCTGACAGGTGCTGTCGTGGCGGGAGCGTGCGTCATCGGCGTGGTCCTCGGCATCACGGCGCCGTGGCCGACCGTCGCGCACGAGCCGGCTCAGGCGGAGGTGGCGCCTCTTCCGGGCGACACCGTTCTGGTGTGCAACGGCGACCTTCGCGCCGTCGGCCGAGATCCCTCCAATCCGCTCGAGATGGTCTCGGCGGCGTCGCCTCAGCTGACCTCCGAGGGCTCGTCCGGTCGACCCGAGGCGAGCCCCCTCCCCGCGAAAGACCTCGCCGACGGCGGAACCGCTCAACGCCTCGTGGGCGCGGTCGAGGGCCGCGAGGCGCCGCTGATCGGAGCCGCCGAGTCGGTGAGCGTGCAGGAGGCCGACCTGTTCGGTCTGGCCGCGGCGCCCTGCCGCCCCGCGGGCATCGAGTCCTGGCTCATCGGCGGAACCGTCGCCACCGGAACCGAGGATCTCATCGTCCTCACGAACGCCGGCGTCGTGCCCTCCACCGTATCGCTCGGCGTGTACGGGTCGGTGCGGGCGTCCAGCACCGTGATCGTCCCCGCGGAGTCGCAGGTCGCGCTCGCGCTGTCGTCTATCGCCGCCGGGTCGGACGTGCCGATCGTCCGGGTGACCGCGACGGGATCGCCGGTGCGCGCGGTGCTGCAGTCCTCGCTCACTCGCACCCTCGACCCCTCGGGGATCGACCTCCAGGATGCGGTCCCCGCCGCTCAGCGACAGCCGGTGCTCCCCGGGATCCAGGTGTTCGAGAACCAGGGCGACAACGCCGACATGGCTGTGCTGCGCCTGATGTCCCCGGGCGTGGACTCCCAAGCCGTCGTGACGCTCAGAGAACTCGGCGCGTCCGCGATCGCCGATGAGTTCACGGTGCCGCTGTCCGCCGACACCCCGACCGAGCTGTCGCTCTCGTCGCTCGCTCCCGGCGATTACACGATGAGCATCGAATCGGACAACCCTGTGCTCGCCGCCGTGCGGCAGCAGGACGCCGCCGGTCCGCAGGACGACTTCGCCTGGGTGACTCCGGCGCCGGAGCTTGAGGACGACGTGTACGTCGCTGTCCCCGCCGGCCCGAGCCCTCGCCTCGTGCTCGTCAACAACGAGGATGCCGACGCGACTGTCCAGGTCGCGACGACCTCGGGCGGAGACCCTATCGAGGTCACCGTGCCCGCCCGTGCGTCGGCGTCGGTCGATGTCGAGCCGCGCGCGGTGTACTCGCTGTCGACGTCGGCGCCTGTGCATGCGTCAGTGACGATGAGTGCGGCGGGTGCGCTCGCGGTGTGGCCCGTGTGGCCGACCGCGGGAGCACAGCAGAGCATCACCGTGTACCCGTGACCGCGGGGCCGGAGCGCACTCGCCGTGAGCTCAGTGGTCGTGGCCGCCGAGGTCCCAGGGCTCGCGCCCGACGTATTCTGCCGCAGCTCTGAAGACGGCGCTCTCGATCGCCATCCTGCGGTGAGCGGAGTCGTCGTGCCCCGGAGGCAGCAGTCGTTCGATCGGGAGACGGAAGAGCACGATCCGTGCCCTCTCGTGATCGAGGTGCCAACGCGGCACTTCGTCGACGGCGTCGAAAGCCGGCATGGCCCCGATCTCGAACCGCACCTCCTGCAGCTCGGGCCAGGTCCCGCGAAGGAACTCCACCGCCGTGCCGACGGTCAGATCGAATCGGTCGATGCGCCCGTCCAGCGGAGCCAGCGGCGGGCGCACGACCTCACTGCGTCCTACCCGCCCATGGCGTCCGTGTCTGGCTCCGCGGCGAGGAGCGTCGGAGGTGCGGGGACGGCGGGGCATAGCGAAAGTCTAGGCCGAGTCCGTCGGAGGGGGCGGCGCGGCATCCGCTCTTCGGGCGGATGTGGACGTAGCCTGACGTGAATGGACAGAAGACTCTGCTCGAAGGTCGGCTGCGCGCGCGAGGCCGTGGCGACTCTCACGTATGACTACGGCGATCAGATGGCGGCGCTCGGGCCGCTGGGCATGGCCCGGCATCCGAACGCGCACGATCTGTGCGCACAGCATTCGGATCGGCTGTCGGTCCCTGCGGGATGGCTCGTGGTCAGGCACGAGGCGCTTCGGGCCTGATACTCGGTCCCGTCGCCGAGTCGGACACGCCGCCTGACGGCCGCGAGTCCTCGGCAGGTACCGCTACGCTGACCGCGGATGCGCCAGGGCGGCGCCGCCGGAAAGGCAGCCGTGATCGTCTGGCGACGCTGGATCTTCCCCCTTCTTCTCGTTCTCGTCTTCGGGGCGTGCGCCGCGGCACTGGTGAAGATCGCGTTCTTCCCGGACACCGCAGAAGCGATGATCAGCCCGGAGTCGTCGATCGTGGATCCCGTCGTCCCCGTCGAGCGGGGATCCGTCGTGAATGCTCTCACCCTGAGCGGCAACGTGGCACGCGACGACGCGTTTCCTGTGCGGTCGGAGATCACCGGCACGGTCATCGCGGTGCATGTCCCTGAGGGGGCGACCGTCGCCGCCGGGCAGAAGCTGTTCACGATCAGGCAGGACGAGCCGAAGAGGGACGTGGACGTCGTCGCCTCCGAAGCGGGTGACGTCTCGGAGATCGCTCTCGTGAAGGGGCAGGCGACATCCACCGGAACCGAGATCTTCACGCTCACGCCCGCGCGCTACCACCTGCTCGCCACGGTCGAGCCGGTGCAGCTGTATCGCCTGGTGAACGCGCCGGCCGATGCATCCGTGACCATCACCGGGGGACCCGCGCCGTTCGTGTGCACGGGGGTGCGCGTGCAGGTGAGCGCCGAGGGCACGGCGAGCGTGCGATGCGCGGTGCCCGCAGACCAGGTGGTCTTCGCGGGTCTGCCCGCCACGATGGATCTCGCGCTCGGACAGGTGGACGACGCTCTGGTGGTGCCGGTCACCGCGGTGCAGGGGGGCGCGGGCACGGGCAACGTCTGGGTCGATGCCGGCGACGGTGCAGACCCCGAAGAGCGCGCGGTCGAGCTCGGCGTGAACGACGGGGCGATGGTCGAGGTGATCTCGGGCCTCGAAGAGGGGGAATCGATCCGACAGTTCGTTCCCGGATTCGTCGCCCCGGTCGAGGAGGTCTGCTACGAGGTGGCTCCCGGAGTCGAGCAGTGCGACAGCGGGATGAGCTGGTGACGCTCGTCGCGCTCAGCGATGTGACGAAGAGCGTGCGGCTCGCTGACGACTCGGAGCTGGAGATCCTCCGAGGGATCACGCTGGACGTGAGCGCCGGCGACCACGTCTCCATCGTCGGCAGGTCGGGGTCGGGGAAGTCGACGCTGCTCAATATCCTCGGGATGCTCGACGCTCCGACCACCGGCTCCGTGTCGTTCGAGGAGCGAGAGGTGCGGCGGATGCGGTCGGGTCGGCTCGACCGGTTGCGCGGCGACAACGTCGGATTCGTCTTCCAGCAGTTCAACCTGCTTCCGGGGCGCACAGCGCTCGACAACGTGATGATGCCGCTCGGCCACGCTCGGGGTCGGCTGTTCTGGAATCGCAGACGGATCGCCGCGGACATGCTGGAGCGGGTGGGTCTCGGTCACCGCATCGAGCAGATCGCCGACCGTCTCTCAGGAGGGGAGCAGCAGCGCGTGGCGATCGCCAGAGCTCTCGTGCGCCGACCCGTGCTGATCCTCGCGGACGAGCCGACCGGAGCCCTCGACATCGACACGGGCGCATCGGTCATGTCGCTGCTCGACGAGGTGGCGACCGAGACGGATGCCGCGCTCGTGACCATCACCCACGACCTCCACGTGGCCGCCCGCGCCCGGCGGCACTACCGGCTCGACGCCGGGGTCCTCGAGCCGGCGGATCTCAGTCGTGCGTTCGAGGCCTCGACTCTCGCTGCGTCGGTCCCCGCCGCATCCGGGTCAGCGCCCGCATCCGCGCCGTCGTCGGTCTTCACCGGCTCCGAGACGACTGCACCCGGCAGCAGGCCGGCCATGCCGTACTCACGCCGGGGAGCGGCATCATGACCGGCATCCTCGGGGCCCTGTCGGACGCATGGGCGGAGATCCGCGTCCACAAGCTCCGCGTGCTGCTCAGCCTGGTCGGCATCGCCGTCTCGGTGGCGGCCCTCACCGGGGTCGTCGCGGTCTCCGAGTATCAGCGCCAGTTCCAGGCCGAGCAGTCGGATCGCTGGGGAGGCCGGGCAGCGACGCTGGTGGTCTCGATCAGCAGCGACGACGGCACGCCGGTCGACTTCGACGCCTTCGACGAGCGGTTCACGCGAGTCACCGAGCGGTTCGCGTTCAGCCATACGGCGCGGATCGCACAGGGGATCGCCGTCCCTGTCCAGCTTCCGGACGGCATCGTCGACGTCAATTCGCGATTGATCGATCCGCTCTACTCCGAGATCCACCGGGAGCAGCTGCTCACCGGACGGTGGATGCGCGACGCGGATGCCGACGCACTCGCGCCGCCCGTCGTGATCACCGAGGCCCTGTGGGATCGAATCGGCCGCACACCCGTCGCGCAGCATCCGGTTCTCACGCTCGCGGGGTCTGCGGGCGGCACCTACCAGGTCGTGGGAGTCGTGCCCCGCCAGGGGCTCGGAGACGAAGAGCTGAGGGTGGACATCCTCTACGACGCGTATCGCGCTCGCGTCGATGCTCTGCCGGAGGGTGCCTGGCCTCAGTACGAGGTCTGGATCGGGCAGGATCAGGTCGACGAGATCGCACCCGTGCTCGCGATGGATCTGCGCGCGGGGCTTCCCGACGGGCAGACGGTGTCGGTCAGCCGCTCTGACTGGGCGGCCCAACCGGGGGCGATGGATGCGCAGGCGACGTTCGAGATGGTCACGGGCGGTATCGCAGCCGTGATCCTCGCGCTGGGAGCGCTGAGCCTGATCAACATCCAACTCGTCGCGATGCGGCAGCGAGTGCGAGAGATCGGTGTGCGTCGGGCATTCGGCGCGACCTCAGGCCGGGTCTTCTTCTCGGTCTTCCTCGAGAGCCTCGTGGCGACCACGGTGGCCGGACTCGTCGGCATCGCGATCGTGGTCGCGGTGCTCCGCTCGGATTGGGTCGTCACTTCTCTGTTCTATGGGATCCAGGACGTTCCGCCGTTCCCGATGCGCGCGGCCTTCGTGGGTCTCGCCGCATCGATCCTGGTGGGTGCCGTCGCCGGTTTCATCCCCGCGCTGGTCGCTCTTCGGGTGAAGGTGATCGACGCCATCCGATTCTGACGGGCACCACTCAGGGGCGAGGGCGGAAGCTCAGACGCCGACGCGTCGACCGGTGAGCTTCTCCGCTCGGCGGTCGGCGTTCTGCAGCGCCCTGTGCTCCCGTTCGCGCCGCAGCACGGTGATGCCCATCAGCGCCACCTCGGGGGCAGCCTGAGGCAGGGGAGCCACGAACGGCGATGCCTCGGCGAGGAGGTCCTGTGCCACTCGAGCGCGCGCAGCCGGGACCAGTCGTGGCGCGCTCTGCAGAAACTGCGAGATGCGTCGCGCAAGGCGGTCGGGCAGTTGGGCGACATCGGCGATCTGAGCCCAGCCGACGAGCACCGGAGGGAGCACGGGTGCGCTGGACGCGAGCTTCGGTGTGCGCACGCGCTGGCTGTACGTACCGGCGACCATGTCGCCGAGGCGCTGCGAGCGAGCACTGAACGCTCCGGCGAGGACCGCGACGCTGCCCAGCGTCATGTAGATCTCCAGGACGCCCAGAAGTGCCCTGATGAAGGCATGGCGGAACCCGGTCGCGCCACCGTCGAGTCGCACGATCCGACCGCCGACCGCGAGCTTGCCGAGACTGCGACCCTTGAGGGCGACCTCCATCGTGATCGGCAGCACCACGAAACTGATCACGATCGAGGCGATCACCGCGATCGTGTCCGTCGCCTCGGTCAGGACGCCGATGTCGAGCAGCCAGATCCGCAGGAACACGGTCAGCAGGAACACCCCGAGGCCGACCAGGAGATCGATGATCGCGCCCGCGGCTCGCAGGACGAATCCGACCGGCTGCACATCGATCGCGACGGCCTCGCCCGAGAGGACCTCGTCTGATGCATCGAGTGCGGCGGACATGAGTACAGTAAATCAGGTGGATGCCGATGCGCTGACAGATGCACGCCGCGCCGAGTGGGAACGGCTCGAGCAGCTCAGCCGTGCTCGGCTCGACGGGGCGGGCGTCGACGAGCTGATCGTGCGGTACCGCGCCGCATCCGCTGATCTCGCCGAGATCAAGACCTCGGTAGGCGAGTCGCCTCAGGGCGCGTACCTGTCGACGATCCTCGTGCGAGCACGGCTGCGACTCACCGGGGCGTCCGACAGCATCCTCACCCAGACCGGCCGATTCTTCTCCCTGCAGCTGCCGGCCGCGCTCTATCGGCTGCGCTGGACGACACTCGTGATTGCGGCGTCCTTCATCGCGATCGTCGTCGGGACGGCGACGTGGATCTCCGCAGATCCCGCACTCCTCGCGACCCTCGGTCCGCCGGACCTGCTCGAGCAGTACGCCGACGAGAGCTTCACCGGCTATTACACCGAGAATCCGGCTGCGGTGTTCATGGGCATGGTGTGGTGGAACAACGCGTGGATCGCCCTGCAGTGCGTGCTGTTCGGCATCACGGGGATCTGGCCCATCAACGTGCTCGTGCAGAATGCGATGGGTCTGGGAGTGTCCGGCGCAGTCATGGCGGCACACGACCAGGTCGATGTGATGATCCTCTACATCCTTCCGCACGGGCTCCTCGAGATGACGTCGATCTTCGTCGCGGCCGCGGCCGGTCTTCATCTGTTCTGGTCCTGGGTCGCACCGGGGCACCGATCGAGAGGGGAGTCACTCGCGTCCGAGGGGCGCTCGCTCGCGACGGTGGCGATCGGACTCGTCTTCGCGCTCTTCGTCTCGGGACTCATCGAGGGCTTCGTGACCGGGTGGGCGCTGCCCTGGCCGGTCAAGATCGGCATCGGCGCGGCAGCGCTCGCCGCGTTCCTCATCTACATGCTGGTGATCGGCGGTCGCGCCCATCGACGCGGCGAGACGGGGGACCTCGTCGAGTTCGAGGCAGGCACACCGAGGCTTCTGGTCGGCTGACGCTCAGCGCTTCACAGGCGGCCGGCGGCCTTCAGCTCCAGGTATCGGTCGGCGATCCTCGGAGGAAGCGACTCGGGGTCGGCCGCGATCGCCTCGCCGCCGGCGCGGCGCACGGCGTCTGCCACGTTCTCGGCGTCGCGCATCGTGCGCTCGGCCGCCGCCGCGAGGTAGATCTCCTCGCGAGAGCCGCGCTGCACGGCGAGGGCTGCGATGCCGTCGTCGGTGACCGACCCGACGAGGACGGACGTCGCCCTGCTCGCGTCGGGGAATGCCCCGAGGAACCCGCGGGCCGATTCGGCCGCATCCTGGGCGGTGAGCACCACGATCAGCGACGGACGGGTCGTGAGCGTGCGGACGGCGGCGAACGCTCCTGGCCAGTCGGTGTCGACGAGCCGTGCGTGCACGGGAGCCATCGCGTCGGTCAGCGCGGGAAGCAGCGCCGTCCCCTCCACACCGGTCACTCGCGCCCGCACGACGCGGTCGTACATGAGCAGATGCACGTGATCGCCCGCGCGCGCCGCGAGGGCTGCGAGCAGCAGCGATGCCTCGAGGGCGGCATCGACTCTGGTGCCGTCCCCTACGCGCGCAGCAGCAGTGCGGCCTGTGTCGATGATGATCACGACGTGGCGGTCTCGCTCCGGACGCCACGTCCTCAGCATCGTGGTGCCCGCGCGCGCGGTGGCCCGCCAGTCGATCGACCGCACGTCGTCGCCTCGGACGTACTCGCGGAGGGAGTCGAACTCGGTTCCCTGTCCGCGCACCTGGATGCTCGTGTTCCCGTCGAGCTCGCGCAGACGCGCGAGGCGGGAGGGGAGGTGCTTGCGCGAGGAGAACGCGGGCAGCACCCGGATCGTCCCGTGCACGAGGTGGCGGGCCTGTCGGCCGGCGAGACCGAGCGGACCGAGTGAGCGGATCATCACGAACTCGCTCACGAGCTCACCGCGACGTCGTGGCAGCAGGGGGATGGAGACGCGGCGCCGTTCACCCGGCGGCACGCTGAGTCGCTGGCGGTCCTCGCCCGCCCCGGCTGTCGGCTGCCAGGCATCGCGGATCACCGCGTGAAGGGTGCGGGGGCCCTGATTGTGCAGGGCGACGCTCACCGCGACGGGTTCACCCAGGCGGGTGCGAGCCGGCACGCGCCTGGTCACGACGACGGAGCGCGGGCTCGGAGCCAGCAGCACATCGACGACGATCAGCAGCACGCAGAGCAGCACCCAGATGCCGAGGGCGGCATAGGGCGGGAAATCCGCGAGTCCGGCGAGGACGAGCGGAACGATGCCGACGGCGACGGCAAGCGCGAGACGGCCGGTGACGAACACCTAGATCGGCACCCTGGTCTGCTGGACGACCGACGTGAGCACGGCATCCGCCGACACGCCCTCCATCTGAGCGTCCGGGCGGAGCTGCAGCCGGTGCCGCCAGACCGGGACGAGCATCGTCTGCACATGGTCGGGGGTGACGGCGGTCGATGCGTTGAGCCAGGCCCACGCCTTCGCCGCGGCGAGCAGACCGGTGGAGGCACGCGGGCTCGCGCCGAGTTCGACCGAGGGAGACTGCCTCGTCGCTCTGGCGAGGTCGACGACATAGCCGAGGACGTCGTCGGTGACCTCGACGCGCCCCGCCGCATCCTGAGCAGCGCGGATCTCGTCGGCGGAGACGGTGGCCTCGACGCCGGTGAGCTCACGCGGCGAGAAGCCGGAGGCGTGCTTGCGGAGCACCGAGACCTCGGCATCTCGCTCCGGCATGCCGACGACGAGCTTCATCAGGAAGCGGTCGAGCT
The DNA here is from genome assembly GCF_040684875.1 of Microbacterium sp. NPDC089320. NCBI lineage: Bacteria > Bacillati > Actinomycetota > Actinomycetes > Micrococcales > Microbacteriaceae > Microbacterium > Microbacterium sp. NPDC089320. Next base: position 755,051 of record NZ_JBFBGY010000002.1, on the reverse strand, counting down.
GGGCTTCCGGCAGCGAATAGGTGCCCTCGTGCTCGATCGGGTTCTGCGTCGCCGCGACGAGGAAGGGGTCGGGAAGAGGTCGACTGACGCCGTCGGCGGACACCTGACGTTCCTCCATGGCCTCGAGCAGTGCAGCCTGAGTCTTCGGAGGCGTGCGGTTGATCTCGTCTGCCAGCAGGATGTTCGTGAACACCGGACCCGCACGGAAGTCGAACTCGCCTGTGCGGGCGTCGTAGACCAGCGAACCGGTGACATCTCCCGGCATCAGATCGGGCGTGAACTGCACGCGCTTGGTGTCGAGGCCCAGCGCCCGGGCGAACGAGCGCACGACCAGGGTCTTCGCCACGCCGGGCACGCCCTCCAGCAGCACGTGTCCTCGCGCCAGCAGCGACACCAGCAGGCCGGTCACCGTGCCCGCCTGGCCCACGACGGCCTTGTCGACCTCCGAGCGCACGCGGTGCATGGCGTGACGCAGCTCGGCGTCGTTGAAGTTCTCAGCGGTCACGTGGTGTCCTCGGCTTCCGGTCGAATGAGGGATGGACGGTGGTTCGGTGGGATCGGATCATTCGGATCGGCCCTCCGTGAAGGACGAGGCCTCGACGGCGTTCTCCAGTTCCTGGAGTCGCCGGGCGAGATCGATCAATGACGCATCGTCGACGGGCGGTGCGCCGGCGAGGAGTGCGTGCAGCGATCCACGGGGCACGCGGAGCCGGTCGGCTGCGGCATCCGCGACCTCCTCGGCGCCAGCGCTGACAGCGAGGCCGAGCCTGCGTGCCAGGCGGCGCCTGCTCCCGTCTCGGATCGCTTCGCCCGCGTGCGCGGCGTCGCCCGCCTTGGCGGTCAGGCGTGCGCGACCGTGCATCGTCTCGGAAGCGCGAACAGTCACGGGAAGAGTCTCGGCGACGAGCGGACCGAAGCGCCGACCGCGCCACAGCGCCGCCGCGACGCCCGCGATCATGAGCAGCAGGATGGCGGGCGTCACCCAGCCGGGAGTGAGCGATCCGAGGGTGTCCTCGGTCTCGCCTTCGATGTCCGTGTCAGCGAAGCTGGGCACGTACCAGACGACGCGTTCGGTCTGTCCCAGCAATGCGAGCGCGAGGGCGGCGTTCCCGTCGTCCGCGAGAGAGGCGTTGCTGAAGAGGCGCGCGCCCTCGACGACGATCCGTGTCCCCTCGGCGCTGTCATCGATGAGAACCGCCGCCGCGTCTCCGTCGCCGAAGCACCCCTCCACGCCCGCGGCAGGGGTGAAGAGCCGATCAGGGCGGATCGTGCCGACGTCCGCGAACTCGGGTGAATCGCACTCTGCCGAGACGGGGGCGAACTCCGGCGTGGCGTTGTCCCCCATGCGCAGGAGGCTCAGCAGGTGCGTGCTGGTCGAGAGGAAGACGACGCGTTCGGCAGGCTCGATGAGCTCGAGAATCCCCTCATCGGAGAGCGTGTAGGGATTGGACATCACGAGGGTGGCATCGTCATCGACCGCCCGGAGCGCGTCGGTCCGCGAGCGGAAGACCGAGACCTCGGCGCCGTTGTCCCGCAGGATCTGTGCGATCGCCATGGCTCCGGTGTCGCGCGCGCTCTCCGGGTCGAGTGACCCCCGCTGATCCGGCATTCGGACACCGACCTGTATCGCGACGAAGACGCCGCCGAGAACGAGTGCGGCGACGATCGCCCACCCGATCAGGCCTCGAGAGCGTCGGCCGCGAGGCGCACGTTCAGCAGTCGACGTCGCGGCCTCGCCCTGCGCGAGATCGCTCACGCGGTCACCGCTTCCGGGCGCAGCGCACTGAGTCTGTCGTCTGTCGCCGCGAGCTCGGCATAGCGCTCACCCGTCGCGGGATGGCGGAGGTAGCGGACGTCGTCGAAGAAGAGGGCGGCCTGACGCACCTGCGCCGTCTCGGCGGGGAACAGGGCGGACACCTCGCGCGCGATCGCCTGCGCGGTCGCTCCGGGCGACGGCTCGATGAGGTCCCGTTCGAGGAGCCCTCTCGCGAGGGCGCGGAATCGCAGGACCGTCGCTTCATCCCAGTCGCCACCTCGCGCGGCGCGGTCGGCATCCGCACGCAGCTGCGCGGCGGAGCGATCGTCGTCCGCGCCGAGCAGCCCAGCACCTGGTCGGCGGATCGCGCGAGCGCGGCGGGGGCGCCCCCAGATGATGAGGGCGGCGACGAGCGCGCCGAAGACGATGACGCTGACGACGATCAACGCGGAGGGCCCGACGCTGGCGCCGTTGTCGGAGCTGAACAGGTCGGCGAGGAACCGACCGATGTCACGCGCGACGAGGTCGAACCAGGTGGGCTTCGCGTCCGCGTATCGCGGGTCGGACAGCTCCTGCTCGGCCCACTGCCTCGCCTCGTCTCCGTCGGGCACCCACACGTCGTCCAGCGCGCGGATCATGCAGATCCTTCGCTGCCCGCTCCTGGCGACGCCCACGAGGAGTCGTTCGGGGACGCTGAGGGCGCCGGGGGAGCGGCGGGCGGCGGCGGAGCAGGCGAGTACGTCGGCGGCTGAGTCGGGATCGCCGCGGCCGGGGTCGCATACGGCGGCTGCGACGTCGGAGGCTGGGCCGGGTACGGCTGGGCGTGGGGCGGGTACGCGTACTGCTGTCCGGGGTACGACTGCGCCGGGTACGGCTGCGCCGGGTACGGCTGCGCCGGGTACGGCTGCGCCGCGTACTGCTGTGCGGGGTACGGCTGTCCTGCGTAGGGAGGCAGGTCGTATCCGGCGGGCGTCATCGTCGCCCACTCGGGCACCTGCGTGGGCGGCGGGGCACTCGAGACGGCGCGCGTGGGATCCACCACGAACGGGTCGCCGAGCTGATCTTCGGTCCAACCGAGGTCGCGCCGCTCGACATGGCTGATCAGTGCCTGATCGAGCCCCTCGTACCGCATCCGACTGTCGAGGTACACGAGGGTTCCCGCGGTGCTCTGCACCACGAGGGTGATGGCCTGCAACACCAGCAGAAGGATCTGCGGGGCGAGGAGCGCGAAGACGAAGCCCATGATCGCGGCGGTGTCGACGGAGCCGGTCGGGGCGATGACCGATCCGAGCATCGAGCTCAGGAGCGAGACCGGGAGGTTCACGAGCTGCATCGCGACGCCCATGATGGCGCCGATGAGGAAGGTGACTCCCCAGGCGATCCAGAAGCGACCGCGGGTGAGCCGCCATGAGCGAACGAGAGCATCGCGCAGTTTCGCGCGCTCGAGGACGAGGATCGACGGCACCAGCAGGAGCTTGGTCGTGAGCCAGACCATGAGGGGGATCGTGGCGAGCAGCACGACGATGACGAGGATCACGACGCCGCCGAGGGCCTCGGCCGATCCACCGAGACCGCTCGCGACGAAGCCGGCGATGATGACGAAGAGGATGATGATCACGCCGAAGATGAAGATGACCGAGAGGGAGGCGAAAGCGGCGAGCCGCCAGAACGACGGGATCATCTTGCGCCAGAGCGTCCTGAGGGTCGCCTTCACCCCGATCGCGGCATAGCCGATCTCGGCAGCGACGACGCCCTGCATCAGAGCGGTGAACGCGACCGACGCGATACCGACGGCCAGCCCGGCGACGATGTTCATGGCGATGGTGCCCGCGAACACGGCCTCGAAGTCAGGCGACGCGGGCGAGAGCGAGTCGAGCCGCGTGAACGTCGTGACGAACACGAAGCCCATCACGGTGGCGCTGAGCACCACGACGGCGAGCTGGATCACGACGCCGAAGCCGAAGAGCACCTTGGGGTTGTGTCGCAGCGCGACGAACGACTTGCTCAGCAGCATCCCGAACGTCAGCGGATGCAGGGGGATGATGCCCTTCTTCGGGGCAGGGGTCCACGTCTGGCCGCTCACCGGCACTCCCTCCGTCGTGCGCTCCCATCGTGTCACATGACCCGTCGGGCGCGTACACAGGAGGACAGTGGTACTGAGTGCCATAAGGTAACAGTTATGACCTCACGCATTCTTGTGGTCGACGACGACACCGCGCTCGCCGAGATGATCGGAATCGTGCTGCGCACGGAGGGTTTCGAGCCGGTGTTCTGCGCTGACGGTGCGCGGGCGGTCGACGAGTGGCGCGCACAGCGTCCCGATCTCGTGCTGCTCGACCTGATGCTGCCGGGCATGGACGGCATCGAGATCTGCACCCGCATCCGCGCCGAATCCGGAGTCCCCGTCATCATGCTCACGGCCCGCAGCGACACCGCTGACGTGGTGCGAGGGCTGGAGGTCGGGGCCGACGACTACATCGTCAAGCCCTTCAATCCGAAGGAGCTCGTCGCGCGCATCCGAACGCGCCTCCGGCCCACGACACAGAACGTGGGGGAGCAGCTGCGCGTGGGAGACCTCACCGTCGACGTCGACGCGCACGAGGTGCGCCGCGGCACGGCTCCGATCGCCCTCACGCCGCTGGAGTTCCAGCTGCTGGTCGCCCTCGCGTCGAAGCCCCAGCAGGTGTTCTCGCGCGAGATGCTGCTCGAGCAGGTGTGGGGCTATCACTACAAGGCCGACACCCGCCTGGTCAACGTGCACGTGCAGCGTCTGCGGGCCAAGGTCGAGCTCGACCCCGACAATCCCAAGATCGTGATGACGGTGCGGGGCGTGGGCTACCGTGCCGGGAGCGCGGGCTAGGTCCACGATGGCCGCGACCACAGCGACCACCACGGCGGTCGCTGTCCTGCGCGACTGGCGTGGCTGGCCGACCGTTCTCCGGGCGCTGTGGCGCAGTTCCCTGCGATTCCGGACGCTCACGATCACGCTCCTGCTGACATCGACGGCGATCCTGATCACCTGCGTGACGATGGCGCTGGTGATCCAGAACGACCTCTTCGAATCCCGCAAGAACGAGGCGCTCGAAGACGCCGCCCGCTCGGTGAATCAAGCCCAGGCGACCCTCGATGCGACAGCCCTCGGCGACGACCCGGCGGCACTGCCGGAACTGTGGGACAGCGTGCAGGAGGATCTCGGTCGCAATTCGACGGCCGAGGGACTCGCGGGTGTCCGCTTGGAGGAGGATCCCGACGTCGCGCTCAACGGCTTCACCGCGGGGCTGAGCCTCAATCTGATCAGCCCCGGCCTCAGGAATCGAGTGGTCGAGTTCGACGACTGGCAGTCCTGGCAGTCCGTGTCTCTCGAGGTCGGTGGCAGAGCGGTCCCGGGGATCGTGGTGGGGCAGCAGCTGCGTGTGCCGGAGGCAGGGCCGTTCGCCATCTACTTCGCCTACGATCTCGCCGATGCCGACAACACGCTCACGTTCGTCCAGCGCACCCTCTGGGTCGCCGGGATCGGCCTCGTGGCGATCGTCGCAGCGATCTCGTTCATCGTCCTCCGCACGGTCTCCACGCCGATCGTCGAGGCCGCCGAGACGAGCGCGCGTCTGGCATCCGGGGATCTCGGGGTGCGCATCGACGTGCACGGCGAAGACGAGATCGCGACGCTGGGGCGTTCCTTCAACGCGATGGCCGACAGCATCGAGTCGCAGATCAAGGAGCTGGGTGAGCTGTCGCTCGTCCAGCAGCGCTTCGTGTCGGACGTGTCACACGAGCTGCGTACTCCGCTCACCACGATCCGCCTCGCCGCAGACATGCTGAACGATCAGCGGAGCGAGTTCGACGCGACCACGGCGCGCACCACCGAGCTGCTGCACACCCAGGTGCAGCGTTTCGAGACGCTGCTGTCTGATCTGCTCGAGATCAGCCGCTACGACGCCGGCTCCGTGCAGCTCGAGCTCGAGGCGACGAGCCTCGCACACCTCGCCGAGGACATCATCGAGCAGATGCAGCCTCTCGCCGATGATCGCGGCAGCGAGCTGAGGCTCGTCGCCCCCGGTGGTTACTCACCCGTCGACATGGATCCGCGGCGGGTGCGACGAGTGCTGCGCAACCTGATCGGCAACGCGATCGAGCATGGTGAGGGCAGGCCCATCGTCGTCACCGTCGACAGCAATCAGCATGCTGTGGCCGCCGGAGTCCGCGACTTCGGACTCGGCATGGATCCGGCCGACGCCGAGCGGGTGTTCGACCGATTCTGGCGCGCGGATCCCTCTCGCCAGCGCACTCTCGGTGGAACGGGCCTCGGGCTGTCGATCGCGCTCGGAGACGCGACTCTGCACGGCGGATCACTCGGAGTGTGGTCCGAACTGGGAGTCGGCACGAACTTCGTCCTGACCCTTCCTCGCCGCGGCGACGCGACGGACGGCCCCTCACCGATTCCGATCGAGCCGCAGGATTCACTCGCGGAACTCGGCGATGCCACGCAGCCGATTCACCTCGCCGACATCCCGGCAGAGCTGTTCGATCGAGGGAGCATCGAATGACGGGCAGGATCCGCCGCGCTCTGCGCGGCCTCGCGATCGCGACCGCAGCCCTCGTCCTGTCCGCGTGCACAGGGCTTCCGACCACCGGTGACGTGCAGCCGGGCATACCCCTCGGTGCGTCCCCCGAGGGCCAGGATTTCCTCCCGCTGGCGTCGGGGCCGGTGGACGGCGCGGGCCCCGCGGCGATCGTCGAAGGCTTCATGGAAGCCGCGATCACTCCGGCCGACAACTGGAACACGGCCCGGAGTTTCCTCACCCCCGAGCTCGCGTCGACCTGGCGCCCGAACACCGGCGTGTCGATCGACGTGAGCTCTGCGACCCGTTCGTTCACCTCGAGCGTCGAGGACGATGATGCTGCCGAGGAGGGCGACACCGCCGACGTGAGGGTCGCGTTCGATCAGGTCGCCAGCGTCGACGCGACCGGAGCGTACTCCGAGGCGTTCGGCGCGTCGAACTCGGCTTTCGTGGTCGAGCTCACGGACGGCCAATGGCGGATCGCCGAGGCGCCGGACGGCGTGGTGATCGATGAGGCGCGGTTCTCACGCGTGTACGACGATTACGCGCTGCAGTACTTCGATCAGACGTGGGAGCGGCTCGTGCCCGACGTGCGCTGGTTCCCCAGACGTGCGACGGTGGCGACGACCATCGCGCAGTCGCTGATCGGCGGTGCACCGAGCCCGTGGCTGGACCCGGCGGTGCAGAGCGCGTTCCCGCAGGAGGTTCAGCTCGCGCGGGACTCCGTGCCGATCAACCAGGACCGGATCGCCGACGTCGCGCTGAACGAGGCGGCGGTCGGGCTCGACCCGACCACGCTCGCGCGCATGCGAACCCAGCTCCAGTCGACGCTCATCGCCGCGGGCGTGCAGATCGACCAGGTGCGGTTCACGGTCGACGGACGCCCGCTGGAGGCCGGGGTCGTCGAAGTGGTGACCGACAAGGCCGATCCCGGCAGCCTGGTGTTGAAGGACGGCACCTTCGGGATGCTGGTGGGCGGCGAGATCACCCCGATCCCCGGTGTCACGGATCAGATCCTCAACGCGGGTCAGCCGGTGACGGCCATCGACGTCTCGGTGGACAGCTCTCACGCAGCCGTGCAGCTGATCGACGGGCACGTGTGGCTCGCCGGAGAAGACGGCTTCAACGAGCTGGACGACCGATCCTCGCTGGTGCGGCCGTCGATGGACCCGTACGAGTACACGTGGTCGGTCCCGTCCAACGCGCCGGCGGCTCTGCAGGCGATCGGCAGCGATGTCGCCCCGCAGACCATCGCGGGCGCGTGGCCCGACGCATCGTCCGTCTCGGCGATCCGGGTCTCCGCCGACGGCGCTCGCGTGGCTGCTGTGGTCGTGATCGGAGGCGAGCGCTGGATCGTCATCTCGGCAGTGATCCGGGACGAGTCGGGTCTTCCCACCGAGCTCGGTCCGACCGAGCCGCTGGCGCAGCTCGACGGCGGCGCGATCGGTCTCGTCTGGTTGGGAGCCGACCGTCTCGGCCTGCTGACGGATCCGGCGGACCGGATGGTCGTCACACAGGTGGTCGGAGGGCCGGGAACGTTCGAGGTCGCCCCGACCGGCGCGGTGTCCATCGCGGGTGCGCGCGCAGCCACCGGCTTGCGCGTCCTGGGTGCGGAAGGCGCCGTGTTCGCGCGCACAGGATCTGCATGGAGTGAGTCGATCAGCGGCGTCTCGGTCCTCGCGACACGAGCGGGGCACTGAGCGCGACTGCTTCTGCACCGTCGGTCCACACGATCCGACAGCCCACGGCGGTCGAGCTTCGGCTCCGTCTGCCGCGCGGCCGCTGGGCGACTGCGAGAGCATCGGCGGATGACCCCGCTGCCGCTCGCCCGCACGGTCGGACTCGAGATGCTCGCCCTTCTGCTCGCGGCGACCTGCGCGGGTTGCGACCGACCCGAGACGCTGCTGTGCGAGGCGTGTCGGCAGGGGATCCGACCGGAGCCTTCGGTGCGCCGGACGCCGGCTGGCCTCGTGGTCCGAGCGGCGATGCCGTTCGAGTCGGTCGCTGCTCGGTGCATCCGAAGGATGAAGGACGACGGCGAGACGATGCTCGCCCGCCCGCTCGGCTCGGCGCTGGGCGAGGTGCTCGACGTCCTCGAGGCGCACCCCGGGACCGGTGGGTCGCTGAGGCTGGTGCCGATACCGACGTCACGGGCGTCCTTTCGCCGGCGGGGCTACCGGGTGCCCGACCTGTTGATCCGCCGGTCGGGGCGACTGCCCGATCGCTGGCTCGTGGCGCGGGGGAGGCGCACCGATCAGCGTGGCCTCGACTCTGAGAGACGAGCCGAGAACGTCCGCGGCAGCATGCGAGCCCGACGTGTGCTCGAGGGAGCGGCTGTGGTGCTCGTCGACGACGTGGTCACGACCGGCGCGACGTTCGACGAGGCGGCTCGCGTTCTGAGCGAGGCGGGCGCCCATGTCGTGTCGGCGGTGGCCCTGGCCGCGACACCGCGTCACAGCGAACGGAATGCGAACGCATCGGGGACACGCAGCAACTGACCCGTGACATCCGACCTCAGGCGGACTACCGTGGGGGGTCACAAGGCGACCACGGTCCGCCCTTGGCCGGGAGGACCGGGACAAGGAGGCAGCAATGGAAACGAGCATCGTTGGCGTCGGAGTGGGTATCACCGATCGATTCCGAGCCGTTGTCGAAGAGAAGATCGCCAAGATCCAGACGTTCGCGTCCCGAGCGCAACGGCTGGATGTCAAGGTCACTCACAGGGTGTACCGCAACGGTCGTGTGCCGGATGAGACCGTGGAGCTGACCCTCGTCAGCAAGGGTCCCGTGGTCCGTGCCGAAGCCACGGACGGAGACAAGTTCGTCGCGCTCGACATGGCCGTCGACAAGATGTCTGAGCAGCTCCGACGCGCGAAGGAGAAACGAGTCGACGGACGTCAGCACCCGCGTGGGGCGCACTTCGAGAAGGAGAGCGGGGCGCTGGAGGGCATCGATGTCCAGCCGGCGTCCGTGGATGTCCTTCGAGCCGTCGCGACGGGCTCCGTGCCGATCCAGAACGAGGACGACGAGGTCTACTCGCCGGTGGTCATCCGCACCAAGAACTTCGGCGCGGAATGGATGACGGTCGAAGAGGCCGTCGACCGGATGGAGCTGGTCGGACACGACTTCTTCCTGTTCGTGGACGCGCGCACAGACCACCCGAGTGTCGTCTACCGGCGCAAGGGGTGGGATTACGGTGTGATCGCTCTCGAGACGCAGGCCCCGCCCACGGAGGCACTCGCGTCCTGAGGCTGAACACGACGACGGCCCGGCTCCCGAAGGAGCCGGGCCGTCGTCACGTCGTGCGGGACGTCAGTCGAAGATGCCGTCGAGGATGCTGCCGATCACGAGACCGCCCAGAATTCCCGATGCGACGTCGCCGCCGCCGCCGCGACGGCCGCCGCCGCTCCAGCCGCCGCCGCCCCAGCCGTTTCCGCCGCCCCAGCCCTGATCCTGCGGCCGCGAGGAATCGATGTCGCGCTGGGCGAGCTGCAGGGCCTCGGAGGCCAGGTGAGCGACGCGTCGTGCGCTGGCGAGCGCCTCGTCGCGCGTCTCTTCCGCCGGGAGCAGGTCCGACAGGTCGACCCGCAGCCTCTCGGCCTCAGCGAGGCGAGTGCGTGCGTCCGCGCCGATCCAGCCGCGGTGCCCGGCGATGAGTCCGCGGGCGACGCCGAGCTGACGGTCGGCGTCGTCGATCGCGTGCTGCACCTGCTGGATGCTGGGCAGCGGATGGGCCTCGCGATGGCGGGCAGTGGCGATCGCGTCGTCGAGAGCCGTGTTCGCGTCGCGCAGCTGTGACAGCTCGGCGAAGGGATCTCCCGGGACGCCGGCCGGCGACAGCGCGCTCAGCGCATCCTGCAATGCGGAGACGGCGGCCGCGACGGCGGGGACCTGGGGTGCGGTGCGAGCGGCGATGAGGTCGTTGCGCGAATCCGCGACCACCTCGGCGAGGGTCGACTCGGCACGCAGGGCCTCGATCTCGAAGTCCTCCACGGCATCCAGCAGAGCCGATGCGCGTCGTGTGGCCTCGGTGGCGGTCTCCAGCGCGAGGTTCGCCTCCTCGTTCTGCTTTGCGGCACGACGACGCTCGGACACTGCGGCACCGTGAGTCGCGAACGCGATCAGCTGCTCCGCCTCGGCAGCGCTCGCCGTGATCTGGTGCATCGCCGAGTCCGAATAGCGGGCGGAGAGACGCGCGACGGTCTCGTTCGTGTGCGGGATCCGTGCGCTCAGCGTCTCGGCATCGGCACGCACCTGGGCGACGACCTCGGGTGCCCGGCGCACCTTCGAGATCGACGCGGCGAGATCCGCCGTCTTCTCGTCGAGCAGGTCCTGTGCCCAGTCGCACAGCTGGACGATCCGCGCGTTGCGCGTGCGGAGCTCCTCGGGGGTGTCAGGGATCTCGTCGTGGTTGAGCTGATGCAGCTGAAAGGCCTCGCGCAGGTGCGTGCGCACCGCACTCAGAGCCATCTTCAGGTCGCGAGTCAGCTGTTCGCCGAGTTCGGCCTCCGCGAACGCGAGTTCGTCGGAGGTGCTCCTGATGCGCTCATCCGCAGAGACGAGTGCCTGCTCCGCACGGCGAGCCAGGTCGGCGTCCTGTGCGGCCAGCTCTTCCTGCTCGCGCTTGCGTCTGCCCCATATTCCAGCCATAGGACTGATCCTAGTTTCCCGGGCGACGACGCTGGCTGTGCATACGCTTCGGGCGAAACCGGTTCAGACCAGGGCCGCGATGTCGTTCCTCGCCGGCCTGCCACGCTTCGGACGCTCGGTCGTCAGCTCCAGGCCGAGCGCGTGCGCCGGATGCTGCGCGAGCCGAGTCTGCACATGGTCGAGCCAACGGACCTCGGCTTCCGCCGCGAAGATCATCGAATCGACGACGAGCGACCATGCGAGCCCCTCGGGGCTGACGTCGTCGCGCGATGCCCTCGTCGCGATGAGATCGTCGAGATGCTCTTGCGATGCAGCGCGCTGAGCCGCGATCACGGTCGCCGCATCCGCACCGGGGAGTGTCGCCGCGACGGCCAGCTTGATGGCGACCTCATTGCGCGTGGTCTGGCTTCGTGGCGCGGGTGACGCGAGCCAGCGGTCCACCTCGGATGCACCGGCGTCTGTGATCTCCCAGTACACGTGGCCGCGCTCGTCGGCCGCGCCTCGAGCGACGAGCCGGTCGCGCTCGAGGCGCTCGAGCGTGTTGTAGATCTGACCGACGTTGAGCGGCCAGACCGATCCGGTTCGGCGGTCGAACTCATGCCGCAGCTGATAGCCGTAGCAGGGGCCCTGAGCGAGGATCGCCAGCAGACTCTGTCGGACCGACATGTGGACCTCCCGGTGTCGTGGACCAATATATACATACTCGGAAACGCGTTGGCGGCGCGGCGTGCAGACGACGTGCAGGTCACGGACCGGTAACATGACAAGGTATGCCTGGTGCGCGCCCGAGAAGCGGCGCCGCCGGAACCATCGACAGGGAGATGACATCTGTGGCGAATCCTCTTGAGAAGCTGCTGCGCGCGGGTGAAGGGCGGGTCATCCGACGCCTGAACCAGGTGGTCAAGGCCGTGAACGCGCTGGAAGAGGACATCTCCAAGCTCACGGACGATGAACTCCGCAACGAGACCGCCGAGCTGCGCGAGCGGTTCGCGAAGGGCGAGTCGCTCGACCAGCTCATGCCGGAGGCGTTCGCCGCCGTGCGTGAAGCGGCGAAGCGCACACTCGGGATGCGCGCCTACGACGTGCAGATCATGGGAGGCGCTGCACTTCACCTCGGCAACATCGCCGAGATGAAGACCGGTGAGGGCAAGACCCTGGTCGCCACCTTCCCCGCCTACCTCAACGCGATCGCGGGCGAGGGCGTACACGTGATCACGGTCAACGACTTCCTCGCGAGCTACCAGGCCGAACTCATGGGTCGTGTGTACCGGGCACTCGGTATGTCGACGGGAATCATCGTCTCCGGCCAGACGCCCGCCGTGCGCCGCGAGCAGTACGCGTCGGACATCACGTACGGCACGAACAACGAGTTCGGATTCGACTACCTTCGCGACAACATGGCGTGGCGCAAGGAAGACCTCGTCCAGCGCGAGCACTATTTCGCCATCGTCGACGAGGTCGACTCGATCCTGATCGACGAGGCGCGGACGCCGCTGATCATCTCCGGGCCGTCGTCGGGTGAGGCGAACCGGTGGTTCGCGGAGTTCGCGAAGATCGCGCGCACCCTGGAGGCAGGAGTCGACTACGAGGTCGACGAGAAGAAGCGCACGGTCGGCGTCCTCGAGCCCGGTATCGAGAAGGTCGAGGACTACCTCGGCATCGACAACCTGTACGAATCGGCGAACACGCCGCTGATCTCCTTCCTCAACAACTCGATCAAGGCGCTCGCGCTGTTCAAGAGGGACACCGACTACGTCGTCATGAACGACGAGGTCATGATCGTCGACGAGCACACCGGCCGCATCCTGGTCGGACGACGGTACAACGAGGGCATCCACCAGGCCATCGAGGCGAAGGAGGCCGTGCCGGTCAAGGCCGAGAACCAGACTCTCGCCACGGTCACGCTCCAGAACTACTTCCGCCTCTACGACAAGCTCGCCGGTATGACGGGTACCGCCGAGACCGAGGCGGCCGAGTTCATGTCGACGTACAAGCTCGGTGTCATCCCGATCCCCACGAACCGTCCGATGATCCGCAAGGATCAGTCCGACCTGGTCTACAAGAACGAGACCGCGAAGTTCGCCCAGGTGGTGGAGGACATCGCCGAGCGCCACGCGAGTGGTCAGCCGGTCCTGGTCGGAACGACGAGCGTCGAGAAGAGCGAGTACCTGTCGCGCCTGCTCGCCAAGAAGGGCGTCAAGCACGAGGTGCTGAACGCGAAGAACCACGCGCGCGAGGCTGAGATCGTCGCTCGCGCCGGACGCCTCGGTGCCGTTACCGTCGCCACGAACATGGCCGGTCGAGGAACGGACATCATGCTCGGTGGGAACGCCGAGTTCCTCGCCGTGCAGGACCTCAAGGGCAAGGGCCTCGACCCGGTCGAGACGCCCGAGGAGTACGAGGTCGCGTGGGACGAGACCTACGAGGCGATGAAGGCCGTCGTCTCCGAGGAGGCCGAGAAGGTCATCGAGGCCGGCGGACTGTATGTCCTCGGCACCGAGCGGCACGAGTCGCGCCGCATCGACAACCAGCTCCGTGGTCGCTCGGGCCGTCAGGGTGACCCCGGCGAGAGCCGTTTCTACCTGAGCCTCACCGATGACCTGATGCGTCTGTTCCAGTCGGGCGCCGCAGAGGCGATCCTCTCGCGCACGAACTTCCCCGACGACGTTCCGATCGAGTCCGGCCTGGTGTCGCGCGCGATCCGCAGCGCACAGTCCCAGGTCGAGTCTCGCAACGCGGAGATGCGCAAGAACGTCCTCAAGTACGACGACGTGCTGAACCGCCAGCGCGAGGCGATCTACGCCGACCGCCGCCACATCCTGCAGGGCGATGACATCGCCGACCGCGTCCAGCACTTCATCGAGGACGCGATCAGCGGCGTGGTGCGGGATCACACGGGCGAGGGCCACAACGAGAGCTGGGACTTCGACGCCCTGTGGACGGAACTCAAGACCCTGTATCCGGTGAGCGTGACCATCGATGAGGTCGTCTCCGAGGCTGCCGGCCGCAAGGGCGGCATCACTGCCGAGGGCCTGACGCGCGAGCTGCTGTCGGACGCGAAGATCGCTTATGAGACGCGCGAGGAATCGCTCGGAGAAGCGGCGACTCGCGAACTCGAGCGACGCGTCGTGCTGCAGGTGCTCGACCGCCGCTGGCGCGACCACCTCTACGAGATGGACTACCTCAAGGATGGCATCGGACTGCGTGCGATGGCTCAGCGCGACCCCCTGATCGAGTATCAGCGCGAGGGCTATGCGATGTTCCAGTCGATGATGGGCCAGATCAAGGAGGAGTCGGTCGGCTATCTCTACAACCTCGAGGTCGAGGTCCGCCGAGCGGGTGACTCGCAGACGGCCGAGGTTGAGGCGAAGGGCCTCGCCGAGGACGCCGGAGACCAGAGACTCGAGTACTCTGCCGCGAACGATGCCGGCGAGGTCGAGGTCCGCAACGACCGCGGCCAGGTCCAGCAGGCGGCGACCGAGAAGCTCCGCCAGGCGGCTGCAGCGCGTCAGGCGCCGGCCGCCGATGAGACCGAGGCCGAGGGTGCCCGCGGTGCCTTCGGTCAGCGCACTGAGGCCCCGGCAGCGCCGGCCGGCAACCGCGAGCAGCGCCGGGCACAGGGAAAGAAGAAGAAGTAGCAGGGCTTCGAAGAGGGGTCGATCCGCGTGGATCGGCCCCTCTTCGCGTCATTGTAGGCTTGCTCAATGACACCAACGCGCAACTTCGACCAGTCGTCGAAGCTCAAGAACGTCCTGTACGAGATCCGTGGAAACACGCTCGTCGAGGCGGCGCGGCTCGAGGCCGAGGGGCATCGGATCCTCAAGCTCAACACGGGCAATCCCGCGATCTTCGGCTTCGAGGCACCCCACCAGATCGTTCACGACATGCTGGCGGCGCTCCCGACCGCCCACGGATACAGCGACAGCAAGGGCATCGTCTCGGCTCGGCGAGCGGTGGTCAGCCGGTATGAGGAGATCGCTGGATTCCCGCGGTTCGATCCAGAGGACGTGTTCCTCGGCAACGGCGTGTCCGAGCTCATCACGATGACCATGCAGGCGCTGCTCGACGAGGGCGACGAAGTGCTGATCCCCGCACCGGACTACCCCCTGTGGACGGCGATGACGAGCCTCGCGGGCGGCACGCCGGTGCACTACCTGTGCGATGAGGACAACGGCTGGCAGCCCGATCTCGAGGACATCCGGTCCAAGATCACCCCGCGCACCAAGGCGCTCGTGATCATCAATCCCAACAATCCCACCGGTGTCGTCTACTCGCGCGAGGTGCTCGAGGGCATGGTGCAGATCGCCCGGGAGAACCAGCTGCTGCTGCTCTCCGACGAGATCTACGACCGCATCCTCTTCGACGACGCGGTGCACATCCCGACAGCCACAGTGGCGCCCGACCTGCTGTGCCTGACGTTCAACGGGCTGTCGAAGACATATCGGGTCGCCGGCTACCGGTCGGGATGGCTGGTGATCACCGGACCGCAGGACCACGCGAAGGGCTTCCTGGAGGGGATCAATCTGCTTGCCTCGACCCGCCTCTGTCCGAACGTGCCCGCGCAGTATGCGGTGCAGGCAGCTCTCGGCGGAGTGCAGTCGATCGACTCGCTGATCGCCCCGACCGGACGTCTGCACGAGCAGCGCGACATCGCCTGGGAGGGACTCGAATCGATTCCCGGCGTATCGTGCGTCAAGCCCGTCGGCGCGCTATACGCATTCCCTCGTCTGGACCCGAACGTCCACGAGATCCGGGACGACGCGAAGCTCGTCTATGACCTCCTGGTCTCGGAGCACATCCTCCTGGTGCAGGGGACCGGCTTCAATTGGCCGACCCCCGACCACCTCAGGCTGGTCACTCTCCCCGAGCCGCGCGTGCTCGCCGAAGCCGTCGAGCGCCTCGGGAACTTCCTCTCGAGCTACCGCCAGTAGACGGAACGGGCGGGGCGGAGACCAGCGTCTCCGCGATGCGGCGCACGCCGGCGACCAGGGATGAACGCGGTGTGAGGTCCGCCATCGGCCGCGCGTGGAGCAGAGCGGTGTCCGCGGCGCGCTGGTCGAAGGGAAGGAATGCGACGTCGGTGATGCCGGCGAACCTCTCGAGGGTGCGCCGGATCTGACCGCGGGCATCGAGACCGAGGGGCCCGGGGCGGACACTGTTCACGACGACCGTGATCGGTGTCGGGGTCGTGAGTCGACGTAATTCGGCGTGCTCTCTGACAAACCGGCTCATGCCGAGGGGGTCTGCCGCTGCGACCGCGACGATGGCGTCCGCTTCCTGCAGGGCTGCCATGGTTGCCGCGTGGCGACGTGGACCTGCGAGGTCATAGGTCGCTTCATCGTCTGCGTCGAAGGCGCTCGCCACGTCGACAACGGTCTCCTCCGCCCAGCTGCGGCACGCACGCAACGTCGTCTGCAGCCGATGCGCTCCGAGCTCGGGCCAACGCCCGGGCCGATTGATGCCTCCGAGGACCTCGATCTCTCCGGCGCTCGTGTCGATGATCGTCGCCAGTCGCGTGAGCTCGGCCGAGTCGAGCGCGCCGAGTTCTGCGCGCCGGCATGCGGCGGCGACTCCGGGCGCATCATCGCCGAGTCCCAGCAGCAGCGCGAGAGAGGGGGCGACGGTGTCGGCGTCCACCAGCGCGGTGCGGCGCCCTGTCCGGGACAGCTCGACGGCGAGCTGGATCGCGACGGTGGATCGTCCCGGTGCGCCCGACGGACCCCACACGACGGTGACGCGATGCGGAGCCGATGCGCTCCGCTCGACGGCCCCCGGAAAGTCGGCGAGCAGCGCTGCCGCGACTTCCCAGCCGCTCGCTTCCGCCGGGAGGGCGGCAGCGAGCCCGTAGCGTCCCAGCACTCTGCTGTCGCTGCTGCCGCCGACCGGCACGATGCGAACACCCGCCCTGTCGCACTCGGCGACGAGCGTGGGCGTCAGAGTGGCGCGGGTGGCCGGGACGATCACCGCATCGACCCCGTCCGGCAGAGGCAGGATGCTGCTGGGCGCCACGACGGAGACGACGCGGACGCCTTCCAGCTCGAGTTCATCGGCCAGGTCGCTGGCGCGGGCCCCAGGCAGAGCGATGACGACGGACGTCATGAGGTGGCGCCGATCGGCACGACGGAGAGGACGGAGCCGCCGGTGATCGCGGCCAGCACGTCGGCGACATCCGCCCGATCGATCACGACCTCGGCGGTGGTTCCGTCGGCAGCGAGCATTCCTTCGCTCGTCGTCACCGACGAGACGATCGCATCCGCCACGAGGATACGCGGAGGCCCTTGGCCGTCACCGTCGTCGACCGGGGGAGAGTGCCAGAGCTCGACGATGCTGCCGGCAGCGACATCGGCCGGGATCCCCGTGCTGCTCTCGATGACTATCGTCGTCGTCCTGTTCGCGTCTGCGTCCTCGGCCGCGGAGACCGGCAGGAGCTCACCGTCGAACACCGTCCGCAACGCCACCTGGCCGGGGCGGAGATCCTGGGGCGACAAGTAGAGATCGGTGATCGAGCCGAGTCCGACCTCGACCACGCGGAAGTCACCCGACACGAGCGGTTCGCCCAGTGTGATCGTGCGCGTCGCCTGCAGCACCGGGGCCGTGGTTCCGGCGGAGGCGACGACGGCCCAGACGCCCGCGACGGACAGGACGACGACGACGATGCCGATCAGGAATCGCGCGTCAGCCCAGACGGAGCGACGGGAACGGGTGAACGTGCTCATGGGGAGATGGTCACAGAAATCGATGCGGGTGCTCGATACTTATCCACAGCATCAGATCGGCTCTCGCGTATAGGCGCGGCAGGGACAGAATGGGAGCATGCTCCATTCCTCTCCGACCGCCGCGCGCTTCTTGGCGCCCGCGCAGGTGGCGGAGCTGCTGAGCATCGGGATAGACGAGGTCGTGGAGCTCGTCTACGAGGGTCGCCTGCGAGGTTCGCAGCTCGGCGCCCCGGCCAGGTGGCGCATCGAGGAGTCGAGCCTCTCGGAATACCTTGCCGAGCAGTCTGAGGAGGCGCGGCGGATGGCGCTGTGGCGACAGGCCAACGCGGCGAGCTTTCCCGAGGTGTGGGGCACCTCCCGCCGTCACGGCATCTGATCTCCGGCCGTCTGGATCGAGGTCACGGCCGCGAACGGGATGATCCGAAAGGCACGCACGGCTGACGCCGTGCGCGCCTCACCCGCATCGTGCAGAGCCAGGTCCAGATGATCGGCACCCGCTCGGTCGATCGTTCCGTGCAGGTCTGAGGCATCGAGGCTGACGACTCGCACCGGAACCCGCCGTCGCGCGAGATCACGCAGCACGAACCCGAGCGACATGCGCTCGCGGAGCACCGGTGCCGCGTGGTCTCCGTCGTTCAGACTCGACAGCAACAGCCCGTGGTCGATCGTCAGTCCGCGCAGAGCATGCAGGGGCACGATCAGGGTCGTCCGTGTCGTCCTCGTCTCCTCGGCCTGGGCGATCGTCGCGGCGATCCAATCGGAGCCGAGGGCGTTCAGCCGGGCCCGGACGCGGACTCCGCCCGGCAGATCGAGGGTCGCGAGAGCTGTCGACGCGCAGAGCACCCTGAGTCGGCTGCGGAGCTCGAGCCTCGAGATGCGCAATCGTTCGGACTCGGCGTCCAGCGCAGCGCGCTCGCCTTCCCACTCGGAGGCCAGCTGACCTTCGAGGTCTTCGAACAGTCGATCCCAGTGCACGCGCCCACCGTAAATCACGTCGGTGAGCGCATGTACGAGTTATCCACATACATCGCGAACCCGGCCCGAACGGCGAGTGGCCGCATGCTCTACTTGGCGCAGTCTTCCCGATGGAGAGTGCCTCAGATGATGCTTCATGAGTACTTCGCGCCGCAGCCCACGCCCCGAGCTGAGCTGCCGGATCCGAGCCCGCTGCTGCGAAGCCTGACCCAGGGTGTGCTCGAGGTGCTCGCGGGAGTCCGAGAAGTCGATCAGCTCGCCCGCTGGTTCAACGAAGACGCGTACCGGAGTCTGGTGACGCGGGCGAATCTCTCGGCGAGGGCGCGCAGCGCGAGGGGGGTCTCGCCTGCGCGCCCGACTTTCGAGATCCTTTCGGTCCGTGTGACGGAGCCCGTGGACGGCAAGGTCGAAGCCGTCGTCGTCGTCGCAGGGCCTGGTCGTACGCGAGCGGTCGCCATCCGTCTCGAAGGACTCGACCGCCGCTGGCGGGCGACGTCGCTGGCCGTTCTCTGAGCGGACGCGCTCTAGGCTGGTGGGGTGTCAACGCTCAGCGACCTCGCCAATGCCCAGGGCCGTCTTGCCGAGAACGATGTCGAGTGGCTGCATCGACTCGCCGGCGACGGCCAGCTCCTCGCAGACCTCGCCTCGGCGGACATCGTGGTCTGGATCGAGACGGACGACGGATCGTTCGTCGCCGTGGCGCACACCCGTCCCAGTGGAGCGGCGACTCTGTTCTATCGCGACATAGTCGGGGAGCGGGTGCGGCCTCAATGGCGCACGCAGGTGCAGGGAGCGTTCGACTCCGCCGAGATCGTGGACTCATCGTCGCCCGATTGGTTCGAAGAGACTCCCACGCGTGTCAGGGCCGTGCCGATCGTCAACGACCGCCGCGGTGGTGAGCATCAGGAGGCGACCGTCATCGGCGTCGTCACTCGCCACACGAACCTCGGCGAGGCTCGCACCCCATCCCGCCAGCAGATCACTTTCGACGAGTGCGCGAACGACATCTTCCGCATGATCGCGGACGGCAGCTTTCCCGATCCTGCGGCTCCGACCTCTCCCCGTCGCGGGGCGCCGCGAGCGTCGGACGGACTGATCCGCATCGACGTCGACGGGATCACGACCTTCGCCAGTCCGAACGCCCTCTCGGCGTTCAATCGCATGGGTTTCGACGACGAGCTCGAGGGCGAGTCCCTCGCCGAGGTCACCACGAGGCTCGTGCCGCCTTCTCGACAGGTCGATGAGTCGCTCCCGGTCGTCGTGACCGGGCGAGCTCCCTGGCGGACCGACATCGAAGCGCGCGGCGTCACGGTGTCGCTGCGCGCGATCCCCCTCAAGGATCATGGGACGCGCATCGGCGCCATCGTCCTGTGTCGTGATGTGTCGGAGCTGCGTCACCAGGAGCAGGAACTCATCACCAAGGACGCGACGATCCGTGAGATCCATCACCGCGTCAAGAACAACCTGCAGACGGTCGCGTCACTGCTGCGCATCCAGGCGCGGCGCACGCACTCGGACGAGGCGCGGGATGCGCTGACCCAGGCGATGAGACGTGTGGATGCGATCGCGGTCGTGCACGACACCCTCGCTCAGGGCCTGACGCAGAAGGTCGACTTCGATGAGGTCTTCCACCGCGTCCTCAAGCTCGTGGCCGAGGTCGCGTCCGCACCGAACACCCGTGCGCGCACGCGGTCGACCGGACGCTTCGGGGTGCTGCCGAGCGAGTACGCGACCCCGCTCGCCCTCGCTCTCACCGAGGTCGTGACGAATGCGGTGGAGCATGGTCTCGCCGGCCAGGAGGGGATGGTCACGATCGATGCGACGCGCACCGAGGAGAACCTGCGCGTCACGGTGCATGACACCGGCAAGGGCCTGCCGGAGGGGCGGATCGGCCAGGGGCTGGGAACGCAGATCATCCGCACTCTCATCCAGGGAGAGCTCAGCGGGTCGATCGAGTGGCGGGGGAGCGAGGGCGAGGGCACCGAGGTCGTGATCGACATTCCGCTCCGCTGGCTGACTGCATGACCGGGAGCGCATTCCCGCAGTGAGCGGAGATGCAGAAAGCGGCCCGAGACGTCGTCTCGGGCCGCTTTCTCTTCACTCAGGAGGCGCGGCGGGCGCGAGCCGCGCGGCGCTTGAGTGCGCGCCGCTCGTCTTCGGAGAGGCCGCCCCAGACGCCCGAGTCCTGGCTGGACTCGAGAGCGTACTGCAGGCAGATCTCGGTCACCGTGCAGGTGGCGCAGACGGTCTTCGCCTTCTCGATCTGGTCGACAGCCGGGCCGGTGTTCCCGACAGGGAAGAACAGCTCGGGGTCGACAGTCAAGCAGGCGGCCTTATCGCGCCAGTCCATGGGGGCTCCTCGGTGTGGTGTTTCAGAAATCGACGCGCTGCGACGACTCGGATTTCGGGTGCAGATCGGGTTCAGCTACCCTGTATGAGATACGGACGGATGCCCGCTTTCTGTGATGCGGGCCAAGCCCGCCCCACGCCGCTGTGGGAGCACATGACGCTGTCTATTCTGTTACATGAAACCGGCGAAATCAAGGGTTTTCGCCGTTCTCATTCGATTCTCAGGAGGCAACTGTGCGCTCACCCGGCCTCGCTCTGGCAGCCTCCGCGGTTCTCGCGGCCGAGGGTCTCGCACTGCTCGTGTTCGCCCTCATCGAGCTTGTCGGCCTCGGTGCAGGCGATGCTGCCTCTCTGTCGACCGCGGTCGCGCTGATCGTGCTCACCCTCACGGGAGCTGCCGCTCTCGTCGCATTCGCGATCGGGACGCGAGCGGGCAGATCCTGGGCGCGCTCGGGAGGCGTGGTCTTCCAGGTCCTCGGCGTCGCGCTGGCCCTGGCCTCCCTCACGATTCAGCCGATCGCCTGGGTGTTCACGCTCGCCGTCGGTCTCCCCGCGGTGCTCGGCTTCGCCCTGCTGATCGCGAGTACCCGGGCCGAGAACGAGCGACCCGCCGAGTGATCGTCAGGCGTCGATTCCGAGCATCTTGCGCAGCCGCGCGACATGCCCGGTCGCCTTCACGTTGTACTGGGCGAGGGTGATCGTGCCGTTCTCGTCGAGCACGAAGGTCGAGCGGATGACGCCCTCGACGACCTTGCCGTAGTTCATCTTCTCGCCCCAGACGCCGTAGGCGGCGTGCACGGAATGATCGGGGTCGCTGAGAAGCGTGAACGTGAGACCGTCACGCTCGCGGAACTCGGCGAGCTTATGGGGCTCATCGCGAGAGACCCCGATGACGCGGTAGCCGGCCCCCTCGAGCGACGCGATGCTGTCGCGGAAGTCGCAGGCCTGCGTGGTGCATCCCGGGGTCATCGCGGCGGGATAGAAGTAGAGCACGGTCTTGCGTCCGCGCAGATCTTCGAGCCGCACGGTGGAGCCATCCTGATCGAGGAGGGCGAAGTCGGGGGCGGCGGTTCCGGGTTCGAGGCGCACAGTCACGCCTCCACCCTACCGGCCGGGGGGCTGCTCAGCCTTGTCGGCGAAGGTCTGCAGAAGCCTCTGCAGCGAATCCAGGCGGGCCAGCCCGGTCTCGCTCAGCTCGCCGCTCTCGGCGGCTTCGATCAGGGCGCAGTCCGGGGCGTCCGCGAGGTGCGTGCACCCGCGAGGGCAGTTTTCGGCGATCTCCGCCAGCTCGGTGAAGGCGGCGAGGATGTTCGCGGGGTTCACGTGCCCCAGTCCGAAGGAGCGGACGCCCGGGGTGTCGATCACCCAGCCGTTGCCCTCAGGTCCGACGTATCGCAGGGACACCGTCGACGACGACGTGTGACGCCCGCGGCCGGTGACCTGGTTGACATGCCCCGTGGCGCGCAGCGCGCTCGGCACCAGCGCGTTGACGAGGGTCGACTTGCCCACACCGGAATGACCGACGAACACGGTGGAGTGCCCCACCAGGGCCGCACCGATCTCGTCGACCGGCATCTCATCCTGTCCGCTGGTGAAGACGCGGAGGTCGAGGCCGTCGAAGTGCGACAGGAACCTACTGGGGTCGGCCAGGTCGGTCTTGGTGACGACGAGAAGGGGGCGGATGCCGGCATCCAGCGCGGCTACGAGGTAGCGGTCCACCAGCCGGGCCCGCGGCTCGGGGTCGGCGGCGGCGACGACCACCAGCATCTGATCGGCGTTCGCGACGATGACGCGCTCGACCTGGTCGGTGTCGTCGGCGCTGCGCCGGAGCAGAGACGTGCGATCGGCGATGCCGATGATCCGTCCCAGTGTGCCGTCCTCGCCGGAGATGTCGCCGACGACCTTCGCCTGGTCGCCCGTGACGATCGGGTTCCGGCGAAGCTCTCGCGCCCGCGCGGCGGTGATCAGCCGCTCGTCAGGCGTGTCCTCGTCGAGCAGCACGGAGTATCGGCCGCGGTCGACCCCGAGGACGCGCCCGATCTGCGCATCGTCATGGGCGGGCCGTCGCTTCGTGCGGGGGCGATTCGCCTTCGGGTTCGGACGCGTGCGGATGCTGCTCTCGTCGAAGTCCTCGAAGTCGTCGTCGAGGTCGTCGGAGTCGTCGAGCCAGCTCACGCGGACGCGCCCCGCAGCATGCGCTCCCACAGCAGAGTGAACTCCGGGAGGGTCTTGGCCGTCGTCCCGATGTCGTCGATCTCGACCCCCGGCACTCGGAGGCCGATGAGCGCGCCTGTCGTCGCCATTCGGTGGTCGTGATGGGCTGCCCACCCGCCGCCGTGCAGCTCTCGCGGGATGATGCGCAGACCGTCGGAGAGCTCCTCGGCCTCGCCCCCGAGCGCGCGGATGTTCCCTACGAGGGCCGCGATCCGATCGGTCTCGTGGAGGCGGATGTGGCCGATTCCGCGGATCGTGGTCGGCCCGGACGCGAAGGCCGCGAGCCCGACGAGGGTGGGGGTCAGCTCGCTCGCCGCCGACAGGTCCATCTCTAGTCCGCGGATCTCGGAGCCTGCCCTGACGGTCATCGTTCCGCTGTGACGGCCGACGTGCGCGCCCATCGCCTGCAGGATCTCGGGAAGCAGCGCTCCCGGCTGGGTGGAATGCACGGGCCAGCCCGGAACCGAGACCGATCCGCCGGTGACCAGCGCCGCCGCGAGGAACGGCGCGGCGTTCGAGAGGTCGGGCTCGATGGCGATCTCCTTCGCGCGGGGCACGCCGGCTTCGACGAGCCATTCGCCCGTCGCTGGCCGCTCGATTCGGATGCCACGTCGGCTCAGCGCCTCGATCGTCATGTCGATGTGGGGCAGGCTCGGCAGATGCTCGCCGGTGTGCACGAGGTGCAGGCCCACGTCGAACCGCGGGGCGGCGAGCAGAAGTCCCGACACGAACTGACTGGACGCCGAGGCGTCGATCTCGACGCGACCTCCGCGGATCCGGCCGTGTCCACGCACGGTGAACGGCAGCGCCCACGTCCCCTCGTCGTCGATGTCGACGCCGAGATCGCGCAGCGCGCTGATGAGGCCGCCCATCGGTCGGTGCAGTGCCGTCTCGTGAGCGGTGAGGTGCACATCGTGCTGCGCGAGTCCGGCGAGCGGCGAGATGAAGCGCATGACCGTGCCGGCCTGCCCGCAGTCGATCGTGGTGCCGCCGACGAGTCTGGCGGGAGTGATCGCGAGGTCGGGTCCGAACTCTCCGGTGCCGTCGACCTCCTCGATGCCCACGCCCAGTGCGCGCAGGGCGTCGATCATCCGGCGGGAGTCGTCGGAGTGCAGCGGTGCGATGAGCTTTCCCGGTCCGTCTGCGATCGCGGCGATGATGAGCTCGCGATTCGTGAGCGATTTCGAGCCGGGGATCGTCACTGTCGCATGGACCGCCGCCGTGCTGGTCGGCGCGACATAGACACCCTGGACAGGGGAGGGGGAATACCTGTTGGCGCTCATCGGTTCCCACCTTAGTAAACGCGAGTGTCGGCATGACCGAATCCGGGCACTCGGCGACAAGGAGAGAGCATGCTCGCAACGCTGGAACGCGAGTCCGTGGACCTCACCCGCCTAGACTGGCCGGTGATGGATGACACGGCAACCGCAGAGACGGTCAGCGACCCTCGGCGCGAATTCGAGGAACAGGCGATCCCGTTCATGGATCAGCTCTATGCCGCGGCGATGCGCATGACGCGCAACCCGGCGGATGCGGCTGACCTCGTGCAGGAGACCTTCGTCAAGGCGTACGGATCGTGGGCGACGTTCTCCCAGGGCACGAACCTGAAGGCATGGCTCTACCGCATCCTCACGAACACGTACATCAACATCTACCGCAAGAAGCAGCGGGAGCCTTTCCAGGGAACCATCGACGAGCTCGAGGACTGGCAGATGGGCGGCGCCGAGTCGACCACGACCACCGCTTCGCACAGTCGTTCGGCCGAGGCGGAAGCCATCGACCACATGCCGGCATCCGTCGTCAAGGACGCGTTGCAGGCCGTACCCGAGGACTTCAGGTTGGCGGTGTACCTCGCGGACGTGGAGGGCTTCGCCTACCAGGAGATCGCGGACATCATGAAGACGCCCATCGGCACCGTGATGAGCCGTCTGCACCGAGGCAGGCGGATGCTGCGGGAGCTGCTGGCCGACTACGCCGTGGAGCGGGGAATCTCCGCGGCAGACCCGAGGAGCAAGAAATGACCGACTGCGGCTGCGACAAGGCCCGCAAGGATCTCGAGGAGTACCTCCGCAACGAGGTGTGCAACACCGAGCACACCGAGATCCGTGAGCATCTCGAGAACTGCCCGTCCTGCCGTGACGAGGCGCTCGTGGCGACCACCCTCACCGAGGTCGTGGCGCGTGCATGCAAGGAGACGGCCCCGGAGGAGCTGCGTGACCAGGTGTTCGCGCGCCTGCGCGAGGTCCAGTCCGCTCAGCACTGAGAGCGGGGAGCAGCCTCGACGCCGAGATCGCGATGTCGACGTCCGCCCGTAGGGTGGAGGCATGACGCTCACCGATTCTCGCGACATCCCCGCCGATCCGACCTCCGCCGAGCGCCTGGCCGAGAATTCGCTGGTCTACCGGGTCGTCGATACCGCTGATGACGCCCAGTCCGAGCGCTTTCAGAGGGCCGTGGCCCGAGGATTCCTCGGCGCTGAGCCGACGGCGGAGGTGCTCGCCTTCGGACGAGCGGCCTTCGAGTCACGGCGGAACATCGGCGTCTACGACGCGGCGGCGACAGACGCGGCGCCGGTCGCGACGATCGACTCCTGGGTCACTCCGCTGACGCTGCCGGGCGGCGAGATCCCGATGTGGGCGATCAGCGGGGTCACGGTGTCTGCGACGCACCGTCGTCGCGGCATCGCGCGAGCGCTCCTCGAGGGGGAGCTCCGGGCGGCTGCAGCGGCGGGCGTGCCGATCGCGGGCCTGACCGTCTCGGAAGCGACGATCTACGGCAGGTACGGGTTCGGCTCAGCCGTGCACATGTCCCGATTCGCTGTCGACACCCGACGCGCCGGGTGGGCTGGTCCTTCTTCGGACGGTCGGGTCGAGTACCTCGACAGGGAGTCGCTGGCCGCAGAGCTCGGAGCGGTTCATGATCGCGTCCGCACGCATCGTGGCGGACAGATCCCCGGGTGGCCGTCGCGGTGGACGGGCATCGCCGGGCTGTCGCCGAGCGACACCGACCGCGATCAGGTGCGCGGCATCCGCTTCTTGGACGCAGACGGTGTGGTTCGCGGGGCGATGGCCTTCACGCTGAGCGAGCGGACCGGGTCGTTCCGATTCGCGCTCCACGTGCGTCTGCTGGTCGCCGAGACCCCGGAGGCCACCGCGGCCCTGTGGGGGTTCGCGCTGCAGCACGATCTCGTCGACGAGGTCACTGCCGATCTCCGTCCGCTCGACGATGCGCTTCCCTGGCTGGTACGAGACCCCCGCGGCGTCACGCAGACGGTGCATGACCACGGATGGCTGCGCCTGCTCGATCTCGCGACGGCTCTCCCCGCGAGGCGGTACTCGGCGCCGATCGACGTGGTCCTGCGTGTTCGAGATCCGCTCGGGTTCGCCGAGGGGGATTGGCATCTGATCGTCGACGCGAGCGGACAGGCGTCCGTCGAGACCGTCGACGATGCCGCGTCCGTCGATGCGGAGCTCGACGTGTCGGCGCTCTCGATCCTCTACGCCGGAGGAGTGCGTGCCTCGTCGCTGCGAACCGCCGGGCGGATCGACGCCGATCCGGCGGTCGTCGAAGCGCTGGATCGCACGTTCGCCTCGTTCCCCGTGCCGGCACTCGACATCTGGTACTGACTGTCACACACGAAAGGGGCGCCTCGACCGAAGTCGGGGCGCCCCTTTCGTGTGTCGGAGATCAGCTCAGCGTGAGAGCGTCCCGCAGGAGCTTCGCCTGCTCGGCGGCGTGCACCTTCGACGAGCCCGTCGCGGGCGATGCCGAAGCCGGACGCGACACCGGACGGAAGCTGCGGTCACCGGGAACATCGGCGAAGGCGAGTGCCAGGAACGGCCAGGCGCCCTGGTTCTCCGGCTCCTCCTGCACCCACACCAGCTCGGCGTTCGGGTACGAGTCGGTGATGGCCTTGAGCCCGTCGATCGGGGTGGGATAGAGCTGCTCGAGCCTGACCAGCGCGATCTCGGGATTCGGGTTCTTCTCGAGTTCGGCCTTGAGATCCCAGTGCACCTTGCCCGAGTGCACGAGGACACGCTTCACGGCCTCGCGATCGAGACCCCGGGCATCGTCGAGGACGGGTTCGAAACGGCCCTGCGTGAACGCGTCGACGGGGCTCGTCGCACCACGCAGTCGCAGCATCGCCTTGGGGGTGAAGACGATGAGCGGCTTGCGCGGACGCGCATAGGCCTGACGGCGAAGCAGGTGGAAGTACGACGCGGGGGTCGAGGGGCGCGCGACGATCATGTTGTCCTGTGCGCACATCTGGAGGAATCGTTCGATGCGCGCGGACGAGTGATCCGGTCCCTGGCCCTCGTAGCCGTGCGGGAGGAGAAGCGTGACGCTCGACTGCTGTCCCCACTTCTGCTCCGCCGCCGAGATGTACTCGTCGATGACCGACTGGGCGCCGTTCACGAAGTCGCCGAACTGCGCCTCCCACAGCACGAGCGCTTCGGGTGCCTCGACCGAGTAGCCGTACTCGAAGCCGAGCGCCGCGTACTCGCTGAGGAGCGAGTCGTAGACGAAGAAGCGGCCCTGAGACTCGGAGAGGTTCGACAGCGGCAGCCACTCCTGACCGTTGGCTCGGTCATGCAGAGTGGCGTGACGCTGCACGAACGTGCCGCGGCGCGAGTCCTGCCCGGCGAGCCGCACGGGCGTGCCCTCGACGAGGAGCGAACCGAAGGCGAGCAGCTCGCCGAAGCCCCAGTCGATGTTGCCGTTGCGGCTCATGTCGAGGCGCTTCTCGAGCTGCTGCTGCAGCTTGGGGTGGACCGTGAAGCCCTCGGGCTTGTTCACGAACGCGTCGCCGATGAGCTGGACGACCTCCTTCGAGACCCCGGTGACGTCCGGGGCGCCGACCTGGTCGTCGACCGGAGGGAGATCCTGCGCGACGGGGTTGGCACCGGTCTCGGCGGCGTGCGTCTCGGCGAAGGCGATCTCCAGACGGTTCTGGAAGTCGGCCTTGGCCTCGTCGTACTCCTCTTCGGTGATGTCACCGCGTCCGACGAGCGACTCGGTGTAGAGCTTGCGCACCGATCGCTTCGCCTGGATCAGGTCGGTCATCAGGGGCTGGGTCATCGAGGGGTCGTCTCCCTCGTTGTGCCCGCGACGGCGGTAGCAGACGAGGTCGATGACGACGTCGCGGTGGAACCGCTCGCGATATTCGAACGCGAGCTGCGCGACGTGGATGACGGCTTCGGGGTCGTCTCCGTTCACGTGGAACACCGGCGCCTGGATGGTCTTGGCGACGTCGGTCGAGTACACCGAGGTACGGGAGTCGTTCGGGAGGGTGGTGAAGCCGACCTGGTTGTTCACCACGACGTGGATCGTGCCGCCGGTGCGGTACCCGCGCAGCTGAGACATCTGCAGAGTCTCGACGACGACGCCCTGACCGGCGAACGCGGCGTCACCGTGCACGAGGATGGGCAGCCAGGCGAAGGTGCCGATCGGCTTGCGATCCTGCTTGGCGCGGACGATGCCCTCGAGGACTCCGTCGACCGTCTCGAGGTGGGACGGGTTCGCAGCCAGGTAGACCGGGAGTTCGGATCCGTCGTCCGCGACGAATGTGCCCTCCGTGCCGAGGTGGTACTTCACGTCACCTGAGCCACGCTGATTGCCGGGGGTCTGGGTGCCCTCGAACTCCTGGAACACGTGCCCGTAGGTCTTGCCGGCGATGTTCGTCAGGACGTTCAGGCGACCGCGGTGCGCCATGCCGATCGCCGCGCCTTCGAGGCCGGCGGTGGCGGCTCCCTGGAGGATCTCGTCGAGCAGCGGGACGAGCGACTCGCCGCCTTCGAGCGAGAAGCGCTTCTGACCGACGAACTTGGTCTGCAGGAAGGTCTCGAACGCCTCGGCCTCGTTGAGCTTGCGGAGCACCCGGAGCTGCTCGTCATGGCCTGGCTTCTGGTACTTGACCTCGACCTTCTCCTGGAACCAGCGACGCTGCTCCGGGTCCTGGATGTGCATGTACTCGATGCCGAGCGTGCGGCAGTACGAGTCGCGCAGGACGCCGAGGATGTCGCGGAGCTTCGCGACCCGACGGCCGCCGAATCCGCCTGTGACGAACTCGCGGTCGAGGTCCCAGAAGGTGAGGCCGTGGCTCTCGATCTCGAGGTCGGGGTGCGAGCGCTGGACGTACTCGAGGGGATCGATGTCTGCCATCAGGTGACCGCGCACGCGGAACGAGTTGATCAGCTCCTGCACGCGCGACTGCTTGTCGACACGCTCGGCCAGATCGACCGCGATGTCGGGGTTCCAGCGGATGGGGGAGTACGGGATGCGCAGTGCGGCGAAGATGTCGTCGTAGAAGCCGCGCTGCCCGATCAGCAGCTCGTGGACCTTCTTGAGGAACTCCCCGGACCCTGCCCCCTGGATGACGCGGTGGTCGTAGGTGCTGGTCAGGGTGATCGTCTTGCCGATCGCCAGCTCATTGAGCGTCTTCTCGCTCGCGCCCTGGAACTCTGCCGGGTACTCGAGCGCCCCGGCGCCGATGATGCAGCCCTGCCCCTTCATCAGACGGGGAACGGAGTGCACGGTTCCGATGCCGCCCGGGTTGGTGAGCGAGACGGTGGTGCCCTGGAAGTCGGCCGCGGTCAGCTTGTTGTTGCGGGCGCGCCTGACGAGGTCTTCGTATGCGGCGAGGTATTCGCCGAAGGTCAGAGTGTCGGCGCGCTTGATGCTGGGGACCATCAGCGCCCGGGTGCCGTCGGGCTTGGGCAGGTCGATGGCGATGCCGAGGTTCACGTGAGCCGGAGCGACGACCGAGGGCTTGCCGTCGATCTCGGCGTAGAAGACGTTCTGACTGCGGAACTCGTCGAGCGTGCGGATGAGCGCCCAGCCGATGAGGTGGGTGAAGCTGATCTTGCCGCCGCGGGTGCGCGCCATGTGGTTGTTGATGACGATGCGGTTGTCGATCATCAGCTTCGCGGGCACCGTGCGCACGCTGGTCGCAGTCGGCACGGTCAGCGACTCGTCCATGTTCGCGGCCAGGGTCTTGGGCAGACCGCGGAGCGGCGTGACCTTGTCCTCCTCGACGGGCTCGGCCGATGCGGGCGCCTCAGCCTTCGCGGCCGGCTTCGGAGCCTGCGCAGGGATCGGCGCCACCGCGGCGGGCTTCGTCGTGGTGCGAGCAACGGGCTGCGCGCCGATGACGGGGATGGGCGCGGTCACCGGGTGGGCGGGCTGCTCCGCGGCGGGCGCTGCGGCACCGGCAGCGGCATCCGACTGGTACTTCTCGAGAATCGGCCACCACTCCTTGTCGACGGAGTCGCGGTTCACCTTGTACTGCTCGTAGAGCTCTTCCACGAGCCAGGAATTGGCTCCGAACCCCCCGTCGCCCCCGACGCCGGTCACCTGGTTCGACACGCTCGATCGCCCTCTTTCATCGCTGAAGTCCATATATGCACACCAGGACGCGTGATGCGTCCGGGCCCGCACACTCTCGACCACCAAGCCTAACGTGTTTCGGCGGGCATTCGTCGAAGGCATGCGCCTCTGTCCGCGCTATCTGAGTACCGTGGGGGTATGGAGTTCTCCGGCGAGTCACCCACAGTCGATCTGACCTATTCCGACGTGTTCCTCGTGCCGCGACGATCCGCTGTCACCAGTCGTCTGCAGGTCGATCTGGCTCCCCAGGACGGCACTCCGGCGAGTCTGCCGATCGTGGCCTCGAACATGAACTCGGTCACCGGTCCACGGCTCGCCGCCGTGCTCGCGCGGCGCGGCGGGCTCGGAGTGCTTCCCCAGGACATGCCCCTCCAGGGTCTCGACGCCGCGATCCGCGATGTCAAGGCGCAGCCGGTCCTGTGGGACACCCCGATCGTTCTGCCACCGGAGTCATCGGTGTCCGACGCACTCCGTCTCATGCCCGCGACCGCCGGGCACGGCATCGTCGTGGCCACGGGCGATGCACCCCACGAGGCGTCGAGGATCCTCGGCGTGCTGCCGGCCGCACGCCTCGCGACCGCGCTGCCGGACGCGCAGCTCGGCGACCTGGTGCACACCGGCACACCCTCGCTCGATGCGGACGACATCGGATCGGAGCGTCATGCGTTCGACGTGATCACCGATGCCGGCGTCGACATGGTCACGATCACGCACCACGGGCACCTCGTCGGGACGCTCAGCGCCCGCAGTGCACTGCGCTCGACCCTGTATCGGCCCGCGGTGGACCGGGACGGTCGTCT
Organism: Microbacterium sp. NPDC089320; assembly: GCF_040684875.1. Lineage (NCBI taxonomy): Bacteria > Bacillati > Actinomycetota > Actinomycetes > Micrococcales > Microbacteriaceae > Microbacterium > Microbacterium sp. NPDC089320. The sequence goes on along the minus strand of NZ_JBFBGY010000002.1, from coordinate 723,646 downwards.
CGCCGTCGCGGCGGCGGTGGGGATCAACGGAGACGTCGCCGCCAAGGCCAAGGCACTGGCGGCCGCAGGGGTCGACGTTCTCGTGGTCGACACGGCGCACGGGCACCAGGAGGGCATGCTGCGCGCGCTGCGCACCGTCGGGGCCCTCGACCTCGACATCCCGATCGTGGCGGGGAACATCGTCACCGCCGACGGCGTCACGGACCTCGTCGAGGCGGGCGCAACCATCCTCAAGGTCGGAGTGGGGCCCGGAGCCATGTGCACGACGCGCATGATGACGGCGGTCGGCCGTCCGCAGTTCTCCGCCGTTCTCGAGACCGCGCAGGCGGCGCGGGAGGCCGGAGCCCACGTCTGGGCGGACGGGGGAGTGCGCTACCCGCGTGATGTCGCGCTCGCGCTCGCCGCAGGCGCGGCATCCGTCATGGTCGGCTCCTGGTTCGCCGGAACGATCGAGGCACCCGGCGAGCTGCAGAGTGACGCGCAGGGTCGCCTCTACAAGGAGTCCTGGGGCATGGCCTCGACCAAGGCGGTGCAGGCCCGGTTCGGTCGCCTCGACGCGTACGAGCGCGCACGAAAGGAGCTCTTCGCGGAGGGGATCTCCTCCTCGAAGATCTACCTCGACCCGCTGCGCCCCGGTCTCGAGGACCTGCTCGACATGATCACCTCGGGTGTCCGCTCGTCGTTCACCTATGCCGGTGCGTCGTCTGTGCCCGAGTTCCACGACAGGGCGCTGGTCGGGCTCCAGTCCGCGGCCGGATACGAAGAGGGCAAGGCACTCCCGGTCAGCTGGTAGCGGTCCGCACCGCGGCGCACGGCTATCCCGTAGAATCGTGGACACCATGGACGACCCTCCCAGTTGTAGTACATCGCCCCACTGCCTGCCTCGCCGTATCGGGAGGAACGACTGATGGACTACATCCTCTTGGGCGTGGGGCTTCTGCTCACTGTGGGCACCGGGCTGTTCGTCGCCAGCGAGTTCGCCCTGGTCAACCTCGACCGTGCCGACCTCGAGGCCCGTCAGGCCCGCGGTGAATCCCGCCTGTCGCTGACGATCAGCGCACTCAAGCACACGTCGACTCATCTGTCGTCCGCACAGCTCGGCATCACCCTGACGACGCTGCTGACCGGGTACACGATGGAACCGGCGCTCTCGAACATCCTCGGCCCGACCCTCGTCGCCTGGAACTTCCCCGAGGCGGCCGTCGGACCGATCGCGACGATCGTCGCCATGCTGGTGGCCACGGTGCTCTCGATGATCCTCGGCGAACTGGTCCCGAAGAACTTCGCTCTTGCGCTGCCGCTCGCGACCGCGAAGCTCGTCATCCCGTTCCAGATCGCCTTCACCACCGTCTTCAAGCCCGCCGTGGTCGTGCTCAACGGCAGCGCGAACGGCGTCCTGCGCAGCATCGGGATCGAGCCGAAGGAAGAGCTGTCGGGTGCGCGCAGCGCCGAAGAGCTCTCCTCCCTCGTGCGTCGTTCGGCGAGTGCCGGGCTGCTCGAGGCCGACACCGCGAGCCTGCTCGACCGCACGCTCACGTTCTCCCGGCTGACGGCAGCCGATGTCATGACCGCTCGACCCAGCATGCACGCCCTCGCGGTCGGCGACTCGGCGGATGACGTCATCCAGCTCGCCCGACGGACGGGGCACAGCCGCTTTCCCGTGTACGACGACGATCTCGACGACATCACGGGGGTCGTGCACCTCAAGGCCGCCATCTCCGTGCCGCGCGAGCGTCGCAGCGAGGTGCCGGTGGGCGCGCTCTCGACCGACCCGCTGCGCGTGCCCGAGACCGTGCACGTCGACGCACTCATCTCCGAGCTCAGAGCCCGCGGGTACCAGCTGGCGGTCGTCGTCGACGAGTACGGGGGGACCGCCGGTCTCGTCACCTTGGAGGACCTCGTGGAGGAGCTGGTCGGCGAGGTGTCGGACGAGCACGACCGCACCCGCGCAGGCGTCGTCCGCGGGAGGGACGGGATCATGTTCCCCGGAGAGCTGCGTCCTGACGAGCTTCGTCGCAGGGCGGGGGTCGAGGTGCCCGAGGGCGACGTCTACGACACCGTCGGCGGCTACGTCATGAGTGTGCTCGAGCGTGTGCCGTCGGTCGGCGACGAGGTCGCACTCGACACCGGAAAGCTGCAGGTCGTGCGCATGGACGGACGGCGCGTGGACCGCATCCGATACGTTCCGGATCCGCACATGCCCGGAGAGGTGGTCGGACGATGAGCGACTGGGGAGGACTGGCCTGGCTCGTCGTGCTGCTCGTGGCGAACGCGTTCTTCGTCGGCGCCGAGTTCGCGGTGATCTCGGCGCGTCGATCGCAGATCGAGCCGAAGGCCGACCGCGGGTCGCGGGCGGCCAAGACGGCACTCTATGCGATGGAGCACGCGACCCTGATGCTGGCGACATCGCAGCTGGGGATCACGATCTGCTCGCTGCTGATCCTGAACGTCTCCGAGCCGGCGATCCACCACCTGCTCGCGGTGCCGCTGCACGCGATCGGCTGGTCGGACGGCGTCGTGGACGCGGTGTCGTTCACGATCGCCCTGCTGATCGTGTCGTTCCTTCACGTGGTGTTCGGCGAGATGGTGCCGAAGAACCTGGCATTCTCGGTGCCCGATCGTGCGGTGCTCATCCTCGCCCCGCCGCTCGTGTTCGTGTCGAAGATCTTCATGCCGGTGATCTGGGTGCTGAACGCCGCCGCCAACGGCGTGCTGCGACTCTTCAGGGTCGAGCCCAAGAACGAGGCGGCGTCGACGTTCACGCTCGACGAGGTCGCGACGATCGTCGACCAGTCGCGGCGCGAAGGCGTGCTGACCGACACAGCGGGAACCGTCGCCGCAGCGGTGGAGTTCACCGACAAGAAGGCACGCGACGTGGCTGTTCCGCTCAGCGATCTCGTGACGCTTCCGCAGTCGACGACGCCCGACGACATCGAGAAGGCCGTCGCCCGGTACGGCTTCTCGCGCTACGTGATCGTCGACGACGAGGGCGTGCCAGTCGGGTACGTGCACCTCAAGGACATCCTGCGCGCATCCGACGGCCCGGACGCCGCCGCGAAACTGGTCGAGCCGCTGCCCGCGAAACGCATCAACCACATGGTTCCGGTGCAAGAGGACACCGATCTGGAGGACGCGCTGTCGGTCATGCGCCGAGCGGGCCGACACCTGGCGAAGGTGCGGGACTCGCAGGGGCGCACGACCGCCGTGCTCTTCCTCGAGGACATCCTCGAGGAGCTGGTGGGCGAGGTGCAGGACGCGACCCGTCGCATCCGCGGTCACTGAGTCGCAGGTATGAGAAGGCCCCCGGTACGTGCGGACCGGGGGCCTTCGTCATGATTCCGGGATCAGCGCCAGTGCGCACGCTCGTACTGCGGCGGCCAGGCGACGTCGGCGCCGAGCTCGTGTGCGGCGCGGAGCGCGAAGTGCGGGTCGCGAAGCCATTCGCGGCCCGCGAAGATCGCGTCGGCCGCGCCGTCGGCGAGCACCTGCTCGGCCTGTTCCGCAGCGGTGATGAGACCCACGGCCGACACCGGGATGCGTCCGCCCTGACGCACCGTCTCAGCGAGGGGAACCTGGTATCCGGGGAACACGCTGATCTGCTGATGGGCGACGAGCCCGCCGCTGGAGACGTCGACGAGATCGGCTCCGCGCTCGGTCGCCCACGCAGCCACCGTGGCCGCCTCTTCGGGCGTGAATCCGCCGTCGGCGTGATCGGTCGCCGAGATGCGAACGAACACGGGAACCCCGTCTCCGGCTACGTCGCGGATCGCATCGATCACCCGGAGAAGCAGTCGAGCTCGGTTCTCGAGCGATCCTCCGTACTCGTCGTCGCGCCGGTTCGACAGAGGGGAGAGGAACTGGTGCAGCAGGTATCCGTGCGCACCATGCACCTCGAGCACGTCGAAGCCGGCCTCGAGGGCCCGTCGCGTGGCGTCGGCGAATCCCGTCACGACGGCATCGATGCCGGCCATGTCGAGTGCGACCGGTTCTGCGAAGCCCTCGAAGGCGATCGCGGACGGGGCCGTGGTCGTCCACCCGCCCTCGGTCTCAGGAACCGATCCCCGGGCGTCTGCCCAGGGCCACCACGTCGAGGCCTTGCGGCCGGCGTGCGCCAGCTGGATGCCCGCGACGGCACCGCGCTCGTGGATCGCCTCGACGATCGGCGCCCAGGCGTCGCGCTGCTCGTCGTTCCAGAGCCCGGCGTCGCGAGGGGAGATGCGGCCCTCGGGGACGACGGCGGTCGCCTCGGCCACGATCAGGCCCGCGCCGCCGGAGGCGAACTGGGTGAGATGAGTGTGGTGCCATTCCTGTACGACGCCGTCGACCGCGCTGTACATGCACATGGGCGACACCCAGAGCCGGTTGCGGAAGGTGGTGGAACGGATGCTCAGGGGGGAGAAGAGAATGCTCACCCCTCGACGCTACTGTGCGGCTGGGGTGGCGGGGGCCGCCGCACTAACGTGGAGTCATGCCCGACGCACGCGATTGGTCCCGCGACGACACCGCACGCCTTCTGCGCGTGCCCGGTGCGGACGACGACAAGTACTCACGCGGGGTCGTGGGCCTGCGCACCGGATCGTCGGACTACCCGGGCGCAGCCGTGCTCGGCGTGGAGGCGGCGTGGCGTGCCGGGGCGGGATTCGTTCGATACATCGGCGAGGGGCGAGCGGCGGATGCCGTGATCGCCCGCCGTCCCGAGACCGTGGTCAGCCCGAAGGCCGAGGGCGCACGCGTCGGTACGTGGGTCATCGGATCCGGAACGGATGCCGCGAGCAGGACCGCCGACGAGGAGCGAGAGCTCCGCACGCTGCTCGACGGCTCCGTTCCCGTGGTCGTCGACGCCGGCGCGCTGGATCTCGCGCCCGAGAGTCGCGCCCCGCTCGTGCTCACGCCGCATCGACGCGAATTCGAGCGGCTGCAGCGGCACCTCGGCTCCGCGGGCGATGACGACCGCGCGAGCGCCGTCGCGCGTGTCGCGACCGAGCTCGGAGCGACGGTGCTGCTGAAGGGCGCGCAGACGCTCATCGCCGATGCGGACGGACGTGTGATCCGGGTGGAGGCGGGTACCGGCTGGCTGGCGACGGCAGGCACCGGCGATGTGCTCGGCGGTGTGCTCGGCGCACTGCTCGCGGGCAACCCCGACGCATCTACGGCGGAGGTCGCGGCGGCCACGGCGTGGTTGCACGGGCATGCCGGACGCATCGCTGCGGGCATCGGCGCCCGGGGCGGAGCGACGGGGCATCCGATCGTCGCTCTCGATGTCGCCGAAGCTCTTCCTCGCGCGATCGCGGACATCGTCGCGTGAGTCGGACCTCGTCAATGCGAGTGGTCGCTCTGTGGAGTGCCTTCGTGGTCGTGCATGTCGTCATCGCCGCCGCGGGATGGCTGTATCCGAGCCAGCCGATGGGCGACGTCGTGCTGGTCTACGAGCCCTGGTCCACCGCCGCGCTCTCGGGAGGCGCGATCGTCGGCATCACCGAGCCGTGGGTCTATCCCCAGCTCGCACTGGTTCCCATGCTGGTCGCCAAGGTGCTGTCGACCCCGCTCATCGCGGCGATGGGCGCCTCGGAGGCCTATCTGATCGCCTGGGCTGTGCTCGTGACGGTGCTCGATGCGATCGCCTTCGCGGTGCTCCTCGGCCGGGCGTCCTCTCGACCGCGGCGAGCCGCGGCGTGGTTCTGGGTCGCCGCCCTGCTGCTGCTCGGCCCGATCGCGATGTACCGCATCGACGCGGTCACGGTTCCCATCGCGGTGATCGGCGGGCTCTGGCTGGTCCGCCGACCCGCCACTGCGGCCGCCCTGCTGACGATCGGTGCGTGGATCAAGATCTGGCCAGGCGCGCTCGTTCTCGCCGCTGTCGTCGCGACCACGAGCAGGATGCGCATGCTGCTCACGGCTGCGGCTGTATCCGCCGGCGTCGTGGCCCTGCTGTTCCTTCTCGGAGCCGACACCGAGATCTTCGGATTCCTGACGGAGCAGACCGGCCGGGGCCTGCAGATCGAGGCCGTCGCGGCGACTCCCTTCCTCTGGCTCGCGGTCTCGGGTGCTGCCCGCATCGAGTACAGCTTCGACATCCTGACCTTCCAGATCGGTGCGCAGGGCGCGGATGCCGTGAGTGCGGTGCTCACGCCGCTCATGGTGGTGCTCGTCGTCGTCCTCACGGCGATCGGCAGCCTGAAGGCGGCACGGGGCGCACCCTCCGCGCGGCTGTTCCCTCCTCTCGCGCTGAGTCTGGTCACGACGCTGATCGTGATGAACAAGGTGGGCTCGCCGCAGTTCCAGACATGGCTGATCGCTCCGGTCATCCTGTGGTTCGTGCTCGACCGCGCTCGAGTCGTCGGGCCCGCGGTGCTCGTGCTCGCGCTCTGCGCCCTCACGTGCCTCGTCTATCCGCTCAGCTACGACGCGCTGCTGCGCGCAGAGCTGCTGCCCATCGTCATCCTGACGGCGCGGAACGCCCTCCTCGTCGTGCTCCTCGCCGTCGGCATCCGCGCCGTCGTGGGGGTGCCAACCCACCGTCCGTCCACCACCCGGGAGTGAACCCATGTTGATCGCCTTCTCCGTCGCGCCGAGCGGCACACCCTCCGACGGATCGGCGCGCTCGGACGCGTCGGTCCATGACGCGGTCGCCGCCGCGGTGCGGGTCGTGCGCGAGTCGGGACTGCCGCACCGCACCACCAGCATGTTCACTGAGATCGAGGGCCCCGACTGGGACTCGGTGATGGACGTCGTCAAGCGTGCCACCGAAGCCGTGATGCCGTTCGGCTCGCGGGTCTCGCTGGTGCTCAAGGCCGACATCCGGCCGGGGTACTCGGGAGAGCTCGACGCGAAGATCGAGCGTCTCGAAGCGGCGATCGACGGCTCGGAGACCCCGTAGACTCGACGGGTGAATCCCTCGACTGAATCGAGGGGTGCGGCGAAGTGGGCGCTCCTCTCCCTCGCCATCGGCAGCTTCGGCATCGGCATGACCGAGTTCGTCGTCATGGGCCTGCTGCCCAACATCGCTGACGAGCTGCTGCCCACCCTCTGGGCCAGCAGCCCCGAAGACGCGCTGAGCCAGGCCGGCTGGCTGATCTCGCTCTACGCGCTCGGAGTCGTCGTGGGGGCGCCGACGATCGCAGGATTCGTGGCCCGCTATCCGCGGCATCGCGTCATGATCGGGCTGGCGCTCGCGCTCACCGTCTTCAACGCGCTCACGGTGTTCCTCCCCACCTTCGAACTCGTGGGAGCCTCGCGGTTCCTCGCCGGGCTGCCCCACGGGGCCTACTTCGGCATCGGCGCGCTGGTCGCGGCGGACGTGATGGGGCCGGGCAACCGGGCCAAGGGTGTCGCATTCATCCTCACGGGGCTCACGGTGGCCAACGTGGTCGGGGTGCCGTTCGGAACCTTCCTCGGTCAGCTGTGGGGATGGCGGGCCGCGTTCGCGGTCGTGACCCTCGTCTTCGCTCTCGCGACCGTGTGCATCATCTTCTTCGTGCCCGCGCACCCGGGTTCGCCCGGACGCACCATGCGCGAAGAGCTGGGTGTCTTCCGCATCCCGCAGGTCTGGTTCACGCTCGGTGTCGGCGCGATCGGATTCGGCGGCTTCTTCGCGGTCTACTCCTACATCGCGCCCCTGGTGACCGAAGTGGCGGGCTCACCGGAGTGGGCGGTGCCGATCGTGCTCGTGCTGATGGGATTGGGCATGACCGCCGGGAACCTGGTCGGCGGCCATCTCGCCGACATCGACCTGCGACGCACGCTGCTGTTCGGACTCGCAGCCATGGCGGTCGTGTTCGCGCTCCTCGCCGTGCTCGCGTTCTGGATCATCTCTCTCGCGCTCCTCGTGTTCGTCGTGGGCTTCGTGTCGTCGGTGCTCAGCCCGACGATCCAGACGCGGCTGATGGATGTCGCGGGTGACAATCAGTCGATCGCCGCGGCGATGAATCACTCCGCGCTCAACATCGGCAACAGCCTCGGCGCCTTCCTCGGCGGCATGGTGATCGCCGCCGGATGGGGCTTCGTCGCGCCGTCATGGACCGGGGCCGCTCTCGCCCTGGCGGGTCTCGTGATCGCCCTGCTGTCGTATCGCACAGAGGCGCGCAGGCCCGTTCTCGTCAACGCCTGAGTGGTAGGCCGCCTCGTAGAGTGAGGCTGTGACCGATCTCGACCAACTGCCCGTCGCGGGGACGGCCGTGCTGCTGCGTCCCGCGTCCGAGGGCTTCGCCGTGCTGCTGATGCGCAGGCCGGATCGTGGCTCGTTCGCCGGCGCCTGGGTGTTCCCGGGAGGCAAGGTGGAAGCGTCCGACCGCCGCGCGGCGGCGGAGGAGAGCGACGACGCGCGACGAGCGGCGATCCGTGAGACGCGCGAGGAGGTCGGCCTGACGATCGCCCGTCCGGTGCTGCTCTCGCGCTGGCAGCCGCCGATCGAGGCGCCGATCCGCATCCGCACCTGGTTCTTCCTCGCCGAGGCACCGGAAGGCGACCTGCGCTACTCGCCCGATGAGGTCGCCGAGGCGGTCTGGCTGAGTCCCGCCGAGGCTCTGTCGAGGCATGCGGCGGGGGAGTGGACGCTCTTTCCGCCGACCTGGGTCACCCTGCACCAGCTCAGTCGCTTCGACACGGTCGAGGAAGCCCTCGGCTCGGCAGGAGTTGCGCAGCAGTTCTCGACCCGAGTCGTCGAGACGCCGCAGGGCACCGACTTCGAGTGGGAGGGCTTACGGCTGCGCACCGGCACCCTGCCGTGGATGATCGAACCGATCTAGCTCGCCAGCAGCCGCCGCAGGTTGCCGCCCACCGCCTCGGTCTCGATGAGGAAGCCGTCGTGTCCGAAGTCGCTGTTGAGCACCACCGCCTCGGTGCCATCGAGGGTGTTCGGAATGCTGCGCGCGATGCGGTGCTGGCCGTCGACGGGGAAGAGGCGGTCGCTGTCGATGCCCAGGACGAGGGTCGTCGCCGTCACGGCGCGCAGCGCCTCTTCGACACCCCCGCGGTCGCGGCCGACGTCGTGCGAGTTCATGGCCTCGACGAGGGTGATGTAGCTGTTCGCGTCGAAACGGCGCGTGAACTTGTTGCCGTGGAAGTCCAGGTACGACTCGACGGCGAATCGTCCGCCATGGCCGAGGGGCGACACCCCGGACTGCCACGAGCGCTGGAATCGCTGGTTGAGCTCGATCGGGCTGCGGTAGTTCAGCAGCGCCATGCGGCGGGCGAGGGCCAGGCCGCGGTGCGGGCCGTCGCCGTCGGCCAGATCGTAGTACTCGCCGCCCTGGAAACGCGGATCCATCCGGATCGTCTCGAGCTGCACCGTGTTCAGAGCGATCTGGTCGGCAGTCGTCACGGGAGGCGACGACAGCACGGCGAGGCGGGCGACGCGCTCCGGGTGCGAGACGGCCCATTCGAGCGCGTGCATCCCGCCCATGGAGCCTCCGATCACCGCGGCCCACGTGTCGATCCCCAGCGAATCGGCGAGGCGGACCTGAGCGGCGACCTGGTCGCGGATCGTCAGATAGGGGAAGCGCGACGCCCACTCGTACCCGGACGGGGCGATGCTGGCGGGTCCCGTCGAGCCCTGGCAGCCGCCGAGCATGTTGGGTGCGATGACGAACCAGCGGTCGGTGTCGAGCGGCGCTCCGGGCCCGGTGATGTCCTCCCACCAGCCAGCGGTCGGGTGTCCCGCCCCGGCGGCACCGCGCACGTGACTGTCGCCGGTGAGCGCATGCAGGACGAGGACCGCGTTGTCTCGGGCGTCGTTCAGCTCGCCCCATGTCTCGAACGCGAGGCGGATGCCGGGGAGCTCGGCACCGCTCTCGGTCGGGAAGGCGCCGAACGAGGCGAAACGGCGTCCGCCGGCCGGGTCGCCGTCGCGCCAGGCGCCGGTGGCCGGTGGTCGCGCGCGAAGCAGACGCACGTCGGCCTCCGTCACGGGTGCGGAGGGCACCGTGTCCTCAGAGGTCGTCTGCCAGTCCATGCTCCCATTCTCGCCTGACGCGGAAGGCGTCGCCCGCACGTTACGCTCCCGGGTGCGCCACGCGTCGTGCGCCCTGCGGATGAGCCGGAGACGCGAAGTGCCCCGAGCCGAAGCCCGGGGCACTCGCTCTGTCTGACCGACTATCAGGCGCGAGCGGCCTCCGACACGCGGCGAGCCGCGGCGAGAGCCTCATCGAGGTCGGCCTTGAGGTCGTCGATGTTCTCGATGCCGACGGACAGACGTACGAGGCCGGGGGTGACGCCCGCGGTGAGCTGCTGCTCGGGGGTCAGCTGTGCGTGGGTGGTCGACGCGGGGTGGATGACCAGCGAGCGCACGTCGCCGATGTTCGCCAGGTGGCTGAACAGCGACAGGCTGTTGACGAACTCGCGACCGGCCTCGACTCCGCCCTTGAGCTCGAACGAGAGCACCGCGCCGACGCCCTTGGGGGCGTACTCGTTCGCCTTGGCGTACCAGGGGGAGGAGGGCAGACCCGAGTAGTTGACGGACGCGACGTCATCGCGACCGTCGAGCCACTCCGCGATCTCCTGTGCGTTCTGTACATGACGCTCGATGCGCAGCGACAGCGTCTCGATGCCCTGGATCAGGTTCCAGGCGCTCTGGGGCGCGATGGCCGAGCCGAGGTCGCGGAGCAGCTGCACCCGGGCCTTGATGATGTAGGCGAGCGGGTCGCCGACAGCGGCCGTGTAGCTGGCTCCGTGGTACGACGGGTCGGGCTCGGTGAGACCCGGGAACCGCTCGACGTTCTTCGACCATTCGAAGGTGCCGCCGTCGATGATGGCTCCGCCGATGGTGGTGCCGTGGCCACCGAGGAACTTGGTGACCGAGTGCACGACGATATCGGCACCGTGCTCGAACGGTCGAATCAGGTACGGGGTCGCGATCGTGTTGTCGACGATCAGAGGGACACCGCCCTCGTGGGCCACGTCGGCGACGGCGCGGATGTCGAGGATGTTGATCTGCGGGTTGCCGATCGTTTCCGCGAAGAACAGCTTGGTGTTCGGGCGCAGGGCGCGACGCCACTCTTCGGGGTCGTCCTGGTTCTCGACGAACGTGACCTCGATGCCGAGCTTGGCGAGCGTGTACTTGAACAGGTTGTACGTGCCGCCGTAGATCGAGCTGGACGACACGATGTGGTCGCCGGCCTGCGCGATGTTCAGCACCGCGAACGTCGATGCGGCCTGTCCGCTGGAGAGGACGAGGGCGCCTGTGCCCCCTTCGAGCGCTGCGAGGCGCTGCTCCAGGACGTCCTGCGTCGGGTTCTGGATGCGGGTGTAGATGTTGCCGAACTCGGCCAGCGCGAAGAGGTTCGCAGCGTGGTCGGCGCTGTCGAACACGTACGACGTCGTCTGGTAGATCGGCGTGGCGCGTGCCTTGGTCACGGGGTCGGGAGCAGCGCCGGAGTGGATCTGCTTGGTCTCGAAACGCCAGGTCTCGGGTGCGGACATGTGTTCCCCCTGGAACGGTTGGAAGGTCGATTCGACTGATGTCGTTGATGAGACAGTACGGAATATCCGAAGTTGTCAACAGCGGGCGGGAAATGTGACGTAACGAAGACCCGCCGGACCTCGAGTCGGAGAGCGCGGCCGTCAGGCCCGACCGAGCAGCCTGGCCGCCCAGACGCGGGCGACCGCGAACGGCTCGGCGAACGTCGTCATGCCGACCGTGACGATCGCGCCCTCATACAGCAGCATCATGGCCTGTGCCATCGCCTGCGGATCGGGGATCCCCGCCTCGCTGCAGAGCTCGTCGAACAGATCGAGCAACCAGGTCTTCTGACGGGACACCTCGGGGAAGACCGGGTGATCGTCATTCCCCTCGCCGATCTCGGCGCGGGCATTGATCGCGCTGCATCCTTTCGGGCTGTTCGCACCCGACCAGGAGATCGCGGCGTCGGGGTTCATCATCTCGGCGTTCGCCACCGTCGAGGTCTCGCCGCTGACCCTCCTCGTCTGGCGATTCGCGCCGCTGGCCGCCGTGCTGATCGCGCTCGCGGTCGTCACGGGGGCCGCGAAGGGGACAGGCCGTCGTGATCTGCGGATCCAAGCCTCGATCGGAGTCTTCGCCCAGTTCGGCTACTGCATGGCGGTCTATGCCGCCGTCGCCGCCGGGATCGCCTCGGGCACTGTGGCGTTGATCGACGCGGTGCAGCCGCTGGTGGTCGCGGTGCTCGTCGGGCCGATCCTCGGGCTGCGGGTGCGCGGATCCCAGTGGGCCGGACTGGCCGTCGGCGCCACCGGAGTGCTGCTCGTCGTCCAGTCACAGCTCGGCACGACGGGCGCGTCACCCCTGGCATATGCGCTTCCGCTCATCGCGATGGTGTGTCTCATCGTCGGCACTCTTCTGCAGCGGAAGACGCAGGTGCAGACGGGTGTGCTGGTGACGCTGACCGTGCATGTGACAGTGACGGCGGTGCTGCTCCTCGTCATCGCGGCGGTCACCGGCACACTGGTTCCGCCCGCATCCGCATCTTTCTGGCTGGCCGTGGTGCTGACCGCCGTCTTCCCGACCCTCGTCGCGTACGGGCTGTACTGGTGGCTGTTGAGGCGCATCGGGATCACCGCTCTGCAGGCGTTGCTCTTCCTGATCGCTCCGACCACGTCGCTGTCGGGAAGCATCCTGCTGGGTGAGCCCCTGACGATGCTCACCGTCGCGGGATTCGTGCTGTGCGGAGCCGGGGTCGCGCTCGTCCTGCGCGCGGAGGTGCGGTCGGGCGCGTCTCACGCGTCGGGCATCGACGAGACGGGACGAGAGGGCGATACGAGGCGGCCCGACGAGGCGCACCGGCTTTCGGGCCCGGAACATCGTACGGTGGAGGAATGGTGAACAGGCGTGCAGTGGTGACAGGGGCGAGTTCGGGTATCGGACAGGCGACGGTGCGCGCGCTGCGCTCTCGGGGCTGGGATGTCGTCGGGGTCGCGCGTCGTGCGTCGCGATTGGCGGCGCTCTCGGCCGAGACCGGAGCATCGACGATCGCCTGCGACCTGACGGACCCTGAAGCGGTGGCCGCTCTGGTCGCGGAGCTCGAGAATTCGGGGCCCGTGCATGCTCTCGTGCAGGTCGCGGGCGGAGCGCGAGGCACGGACCGCGTCGAGAACGCGTCGACCGACGACTGGCAGTGGATGTACGACGCGAACGTGCTCTCGAGCCAGCGCCTGGTGGCGGGGCTTCTGCCTCTGCTCCGTCGGGCCGCCGCGGCGGACGGTCACGCGGACACGGTGTTCGTGACCTCGACGGCTGCCCAGGTGGCCTACCCGGGTGGCGGCGGCTACAACGCGGCGAAGGCCGCTCAGGCCATGCTCGTGCACGCACTCCGCCTCGAGTTGAACGGCGAGCCGATCCGTGTGTCCGAGATCGCCCCCGGCATGGTGCACACCGAGGAGTTCACGCTCAACCGTCTGGGCGGAGACGCGGTCGCGGCGGAGGCCGTCTACTCGGACGTCGAGGCGCCGCTGCGTGCCGAGGACGTCGCCGACGTGATCGCCTATGCGCTGGACGCGCCCGCCCACGTGAACCTCGACCTCATCACGATGCGCCCGGTCGCGCAGTCCGCCAACCATCTGCTCGCCCGCGGACCGCTGCGCGTGCGACCGATCGACTGAGGATGACCGCCCGCACTCTCGCCGAGCTCGCCCGCGACGGGATGATGGATCCCGAGTGGGCCGACGCACTCGCACCGGCTCAGCAGACGATCACCGCTCTCGGCGAGCGGCTGCGGGAGGAGCAGGCCGCCGGACGCGGGTACCTTCCCGCGGGCGATCATGTGCTCCGTGCGTTCGAGCGCCCGATGTCCGACGTCACGGTGCTCATCACCGGCCAGGACCCGTATCCGACTCCCGGACATCCGATCGGTCTGTCGTTCGCGGTCGACCGCCACGTGCGTCCGCTGCCCCGCAGCCTCGGGAACATCTACCGCGAGCTCGAGACCGACCTCGGCATCGCGCCGGCATCGCATGGCGATCTGACCGCGTGGAGCGATCAGGGTGTGCTGCTGCTCAACCGGGTGCTGACGGTGCGCCCCGGCGAGGCCGGATCCCACCGGCGCTGGGGATGGGAGCAGGTCACCGAGCTCGCGATCCGCGCGCTCGTCGCTCGGGACCGGCCGCTCGTGGCGATCCTGTGGGGCAAGGACGCCGCGAACCTGCAGTCCCTCCTCGGCAACACCCCCGTGATCGCCTCGGCGCACCCGTCTCCGCTCTCCGCTCGACGGGGGTTCTTCGGCTCGCGGCCGTTCTCGCGCGCCAACCGGCTCCTCGAAGAGCTCGGTACGAGACCGATCGACTGGCGCGTCGGCGGCGAGCCGCCTCTAAGCTGATCGCATGCAGTTCGAGCCCGGTGATCGCCGTCGTGTGCTGCCGCGCCATCTGCGCCCGCAGCCGGAACCGGACGTGTTCTCCTACTCGATCCGCCCCGCACGCCCGGGGGATCTCCCGTACGTGCGCGAGATCTACAACCATTTCGTCAGCAACTCGGTCGTCACTCTCGACGAGCGGCGCAGCAGCATCCCGTACTGGCGCGAGAAGTTCGCGCTGCTGAACAAGCTCGGGCTGCCCTTCCTGGTGGCGGTCTCACCGGCGGGCGTCGTGATCGGCTATGCGCTCGCTCAGCCCTGGGCGGGCAAGAACGCCTATCGGTACACGGTCGAGGATTCGATCTACCTCGGTCCCGGGGCCGGCGGAAAAGGTCTGGGCGTCGCCCTGCTGCAGGCGCTCATCGACGCGTGCGAACAGCTCGGCATCCGCGAGATGGTGGCCGTGATCAGCGACACGAAGGCCGACGCGTCGATCCGGCTGCATGCGAAGCTCGGCTTCGTCGAGGCGGGTCGCATGGGTCGCGTGGGCCACAAGTTCGGCCGCGATCTCGGCACCGTCTACATGCGCCGCGCGCTGCGCCCCAGCCGTCGGCGGAGGTTCTTCAGCACGAGCTCGGGACGCTGACGCGCACGCTCACGACGGGGGAGCGGGGATCACAGGGATCGCCGCGAGAAGGGTCTTCGTGTAGTCGTGCGTCGGGCGCAGGAGCACCTCTGCGGTGGACCCCCGCTCGACGATCTCGCCGTCCTTCATCACGACCACGGTGTCGCAGAGGTTCTGCACGACGCCGATGTCGTGGGACACCAGGACGAGCGTGAGGTCGGCGCTGCGCCGCAGTTCGACCAGGAGTTCCAGGATCTGAGCTCGCACGGTCACGTCCAGAGCGGACAGGGGCTCGTCGCCGACGAGGATGCGGGGCCGGTGCACGATGGCTCGCGCCAATGCGATCCGCTGCCGCTGCCCGCCCGAGAACTCGTGCGGGTAGCGATCGCCCATGTCGGGCTCGAGGCCGACCTGTGCGAGCACCTCGCGCACGCGCGCGCGGTGGTCTCCCTCGATGCCGAGTGCCCACAGCGGCTCGCGGATGATCTGGCCGGCGGTCATGCGGGGGTCCAGCGACGCATACGGGTCCTGGAACACCAGCCCTGTCTGACGACGCAGCCAGTGCAGGGAACGGGCGGATGCGGATGCGTCCACAGCCCTTCCATCGACGGCGACCGTGCCCGATGTCGGTCGGTCGAGTCCCAGAAGGAGTCTGATCAGCGTGGACTTGCCGGACCCGGATTCGCCGATGATCCCGACGGACGACCCTTCGACGATGTCGAGGTCGGTCGGCGCCAAGGCGGTCTGTCTGCGCGTGGGCTCGAAGGGGGTTCGCTTCGGGATGACGAAGTCGCGCCGCAGCGCCCGCGCCTCGATCAGGCTCATCGTGTGCCTCCCTCAGGGCGCCAGAGGGTCGCGGTCGCATCGCGGAGAAGCCCCTGAGTGATCGGGGACGCCGGGGCGGTGAGGAGCGTGCTCACAGGAGCCGCTTCGACCACGTGTCCGTGTTCGAGGACCACCCCCTGGTCGGCGACCTGCGCGAGCACGGCGAGGTCATGCGTGATGAACACGAGGGACATGCCCTGCTCCTCGACGAGGTTCAGCAGCAGAGTGAGGACCTCGGCCTGGATCGTCACATCGAGAGCGGTGGTCGGCTCATCGGCGATCAGCAGGCGCGGCCGACACGCGAGCGCCATCGCGATCGCCACCCGCTGCCTCTGGCCGCCCGACAGCTGATGAGGATAGCGGTCGACGATGGACGCAGGGTCGGGCAGGCGCACACGAGCCGCCTCCTGGATCGCTCGCTCGCGGGCCTCCCGCCGACCGATGCCCTCGTGGATGCGGATCGATTCGGCGATCTGCCGGCCGACTGTGCGGATCGGGTTCAGGGCGGTGCGGGGCTCTTGGAAGACGATCCCGATCTCGTCACCGCGCAGGCGTGCGAGTTCGCGATCGGGCATCCCGATCAGTTCGGTGCCGTTCCACCGGATGCTGCCGTCGGCGACCGCGCCCTCGGGGAGCAGACCGAGAACAGCCAGGGCTGTCAGCGACTTTCCGGAGCCCGATTCGCCGATCAGACCGAGACGCGATCCGTCCGGCACGTCGAACGACACGCCATCGACCACGGGGCGGCCGTCGATGCGGACGACGAGGTCGGTCACTTCGAGGCTCATGCGATCACCGCCGGGGTGTGTGTCTCGGCGGCGCGATGGCGCAGCGTCGGATCGGTGGCCTCGCGCAGACCGTCGCCCAGAAGGTTGAGCGCGAGCACGGTGATCGTGATCGCGAGGCCCGGCCAGATGACCGACAGGGGATGCACGCCGATGTAGCGCTGGAGGTCGGCGAGCAGCAGGCCCCAGCTCGGCTCCACCACCGATGCTCCGAAGCCGAGGTACGACAGCCCCGCCTCGGCGAGCACGGCGACCGCCATCGACCACGAGAGCTGCACGATGAACACGGGGGCGACGTTGGGCAGCAGGTGGCGCATGAGGCTCTGCGCGGTGGTGAGGCCGGACGCTCGCGCGGCGAGCACGAAGTCGCTCTGCTGCACCCGGCGGAGCTCCGGTCGGGTGACCCGCGCGATGTTGACGCCGAAGCCGATGCCCACCGACCAGATCACCACCCACAGCGAGCCGCCCCACACCGAGGAGATCATCATGGCGATGATCAGCACGGGAAAGGCGATCAGGATGTCGACGAGCACGGCGATCGTCTCGCGCGCCCAGCGGGCCGTGAGCGCACCGAGGGCGGCGAGGGCGATGCCGACGAGGGTCGCGACGATACCGGAGCCGACGCTCACGAAGACCGTCGTCCGCGATCCGGCCATGAGCAGGCTGAGGATGTCACGTCCCGTGTCGTCGGTGCCGAGCAGGTGCGGCCAGCCCGGTACTTCCCAGCGAGCCCCCAGATCGGATTCCTGCGGGTCGAACGGCGTCCAGAACAGCGACACGAGTGCGGCGAGAGCGACGACGGCGACGACGACCAGGCCGAATCGACCGGTCGCGGTGCGCCACACCCTCGAAATCCAGCCGGGCATCACGCCTCCCTCTGCCGGGGGTCGATCGCCCGGTGGGTCAGATCGACGAGGAATCCGACCACGAGCACGAATCCGGTGAGGACGAGGAGCTCGCTCTGCACCTTGACGAGGTCGCGGGTGCCGACGTCCGCCACGAGCATGCGTCCGATTCCGGGAAGGGTGAACAGCTGCTCGATGACCACCGACCCGACGATGATCCCGGCGATCTGCAGCCCCAGCACCGTGATGATCGACAGGCCGACGGCCGGGATGCCGTGCGAGATGAGCGCGCGGGTGCGCGTGAGTCCCTTGGCCGCGGCCGTGCGGACGAAGTCCTGCCCCGCAGCCTGCAGCGTGGCGCTGCGCACGAACCGCATGAGCATCGCGCCC
Source organism: Microbacterium sp. NPDC089320 (assembly GCF_040684875.1). Lineage (NCBI taxonomy): Bacteria > Bacillati > Actinomycetota > Actinomycetes > Micrococcales > Microbacteriaceae > Microbacterium > Microbacterium sp. NPDC089320. Next base: position 705,918 of record NZ_JBFBGY010000002.1, on the reverse strand, counting down.
TCGACGATGCCGATGGTGAGGGCGGGCAGCAGGAGCGACTCGATCGCCTTGCCGGGTGTGCTCCAGCCGGTGCGCGGGAATCCCTGTGGCGGCAGCCACCCGAGCCAGACCGAGAACACGACGATGAGCATCATCCCGGCCCACACGACCGGAACCGCGGCCAGGGCCTGTGCGCCGACGCTCAGAGCCGTGCCTCCGCGGCTGCCGCGACCCAACGCGGCGAGCACGCCGAACGGCACCGCGATGAGCACGGCGATGAGAAGGGAGAGGATGCCGAGGGGGACCGTCACCTGCGCCTTCTCGAGCAGCTCCTCGCCGACGGACGCGCCAGAGAGGAGAGACGTGCCGAGATCGCCGCGGAAGATCCCCCCGATCCACTCGGCGTACTGCGCCGGCAGAGGGCGGTTGAGGCCGAGGGACTCGCGGAGCGCCTCGACCTCGGCGGGAGAGGCCTGTGTGCCTGCGATCAGCTGCGCGACATCGCCGGGGAAGACCCGCAGGGTCAGGAAGATCAGCGCACTCGACACGAGGAGCCCTGCGATCAGCAGGACTCCTCGCATGAGCGCATAGCGGATCACGACCGGCGCGTCATCACTTCTCGGTCGCCACGGTGACGCCGGCGAGGTTGATGCGCGAGTTGATCGAGTCCTCGGGGAATCCGGTCACGAGCGGGCTCACGGCCGTGATCGTCGCACCGTTGTAGAGCCAGTCGGCCGCGTGGTCCTCGGAGACGATCCGCGCGGCCTCGGCGAGCAGATCAGCCGACTTGTCGGGGTCGACCTCGGACAGGGCCTCGGCGTAGAGACCCTGAACCTCGGCGTTGTCGTAGCCGAAGTAATAGTCCGGGTTCGCGAAGTTGCCGAAGTCGCGCGGCTCGACGTGCAGCACGAAGCTGAGGTCGTAGTCGTGGTTGGTGTAGACGTCTTCCAACCAGGTCGGGAACTCGACGGAATCGACGTCGAGGGTCACGCCGACCTTCTGGAAGTCGGAGATCAGCACCTTCGGGACCGTCGTCCCGTAGAAGCTCGGAATCGTCAGGGTGAGCTCCAGATCCTCCTGGCCGGCCTCTGTCAGCAGCTCCTTCGCCTTCTCGGGGTCGTACGAGATGACATCCGAGAGATCCTCGTATCCGGGGTCGAGCTCGGGGATGGGGCCGTAGAGGGTCGAGCCCGAGCCGACCGCCTCGACGAGCGCCTCGTGATCGATCGCCAGGCGCAGCGCCTCGCGCACGCGCACGTCGTCGAGCGGAGCCTTGGCGTTGTTGAAGGCGAGCGTCGCCTTGTCGGTGGTGCGGCCCGTCGTGAGCGAGAAGTCGCCCGAGTCCTCGAGCTGCGGAGCGAGGTTGGGGTCCACGGCGGTGAGCACCTGCACACCGCCGTCCAGAGCGGTGTTCACGCCCGCCGTGAAGTCGGGAATGTACTGGAACTCGACCTCGGCGACTCCTGCAGGCTCGCCCCAGTAGCTGTCGTTGCGGGCGAACGTGATGGCGCTGCCCTTGTTCCATCGCGTCAGGGTGAACGGTCCGGTGCCGTTCTCGGCTGTCTTCAGATCCGTGGTGTCGCCGGTCTGGAAGACGAGACCGGCAGGCCCGGTGAGTGAGAACAGGAAGTTCTGGTTGGGCTCCGTCAGCACGATCTGCACGGTGGTGGGGTCGGGTGCCGTGATCGACCCCACGGCTGCGAACTCCGCGTTGCCCTGCAGGGTCGCGTCCGTGCGCACGGCCTCGTACGAGGCGACGACATCGGCCGAGGTGAGCGCCGTTCCGCTGTGGAAAGTGATTCCCTCGTTGAGGGTGAAGGTGTAAGTGAGTCCGTCTGCCGAGACCTCGTAGTCCGAGGCGAGTCGAGGCACGATCTCGTTCTCCTGCGTGCGGCTGACGAGGCCCTCGTAGATGTTGTCGATCAGGATCTGCTCGAGCGCTGCGCCGCTGGTGTGACGGATGTCGAGGTTGGTGGGCTCGAGCACGAGTCCGACCTGGAGCGTCGCGTCCGGATCGGGATCCCCGACCGGCGTCGTGGTCTCGGGCTCTGCGGCACCGGAGCAGGCGGTGAGCACGATGGCGCTCGCAGCGAGGGCGGAGATCAGCGCGAGTCGTCGCGTACGTCGGAGCATGGGTGTTTCCTCTCGGAGCGGCAGTTGCTGTGTGCCGGTGAATCGAGCCTAGGGATGTGTCGGGTGGGTGAGGGCGGAATGTGGAACGAAACGTCACATTCCCTGCGGGGGGAGGGAGGCGGTGATCATCGCCGCCAATTCCCCGGGCGCCGTCTCCTGAACATTGTGGGTGGCCTGGACGGCGCTGACGCGAGAGTGGGGCAGACGCTCGGCGAACTCCTGCGCGTCGGCTGCGGTGACGAAGCCGTCGATGGCACGGACGAGTGTCACGGGCGCCGATGCCTGCGAGAGGTCTTGCCATCCGGTGCTGTGGAGTGCGGACGGCGCCGTCGCGTCGCCGCGGTGGTGTGCATCGAGGGTCTGCGCGGCGAGGTGCGCGAAGTGATGCTTCCACTCGATGCGGCCGTCGGGCCGCACGCGCGTGTTCAGGAAGACGCCTCGTTCGGTGTCGGCCCTGGCGCCCCCGAATCCGAACGAGATCGCGCGGTCCACGAGCTCATCGCGCGTCTCGAAATCCGTCGGGCCCGCGTAGAACTCACGCAGGGCGGCGGGCCCGGCCGTCGTGTCGATGCCCGGGGTGATGTCGACCACGATCAGCTCTGCGACGAGGTCGGGGCGGGCCGCGGCGAGAGCGGCGCCGGTGAGGCCGCCGAGGGATTGGCCCACGATCAGCTGCGGCGTCTCCGTCCAGGCGTCGAGCGCCGCCGCGACGTCCAGCGCGAGCGTGCGGGGGGTGTAGTCGAGGTCATCGCGCCACGACGAATCGCCGTGCCCGGCGAGGTCGATCGCGAGCACCGGCTGCTGGAGTGCGAGCACGGTGGTGTCCCAGGTGTGCGCGTTGAGCCCGGCACCGTGCAGCAATGTCACCCGAGGTGCCTCGTCTCCGAATCGGAGTGCACTCACCTGGCGCCCGTCCGGAAGGGGAAGGGTCACGCGTCGGACGGAAGGCTCGGGGACGCCCATCGCCTGCGCCTGCGTCGGAAGATAGCTGAACTCGCTGGTGTCGGTCGCCACGTGCATATTCTGCTCTGCTCTAGAGGTGTCGGGGAAATGCGCGAGCAATGTGCCTAGGCGTACGACCAGTCGGTTGGTCGAAATGTTGCATTACGAGATTTAGAGCTTCGCACTGTGCATTCTGCCTTCTGCAGGCCGGGCCGCCGGGTTGAGTGCACAACGGAATATCATTGAGCCATGAGCGAGACCCGAGTGCACCTCTCAAAGACCGAGCCCGCGGCCTACCAGGCGCTCGACGCCTTCGCCCGCACCGTCGGAGACATCTGCGCGGCGAACGGCATCGATGATCGGCTCAAGGAGATCGTGATGATCCACTCGTCGCAGCTCAACGGGTGCAGCTACTGCACGCGTCTGCACGTGGATCGCGCGCTCAAGGCGGGAATCGACACCGACACGCTCATGCAGATCGCGACGTGGCGTGAGAGCAACGTCTTCAGCGACCGCGAGGAGGCCGCGCTCGAACTCGCGGAGGCATTCACGTTCATCTCCGAGGAGGGGATCTCCGATGAGGTGTACGACCGGGTCGGCGGAGTCTTCACCGAGAAGGAGTACGCGGCGCTGAGCTGGGCGTGCATCTCGATCAACGCCTTCAACCGCGTCGTGATCGCCGGACGGTACCCCGTTCCACCGCGCGCCCCGCAGGCGCAGGCATGAGCGTTCTCGAGGTCGACGGGGTCAACAACTTCCGTGATGTCGGAGGCATCCCGGCGGACGGCGGGCGGATCCGTGCGGGAGTGCTGCTGAGGTCCGGGCAGCTTTCGGCGGCGACCACGGCCGGGGTGAACGAGGTGCGTCGCCGAGTCGCGCACATCGTCGATCTCCGCGACGGCGAAGAGGTCGCCGCTGAGCCGACCGAGATCGAGGGCCCTGACACCACACATCTGCCGCTGTTCCTCGGATCCGTGCGGTCGTTCTTCGAGTCGGACACCAGTCTCGAAGATCTCTATCTGCACCTCCTGGAGGAGAGCGGCGATCGGCTCGTCGCCGCGATCCGCATCATCGCCGAGGGGGAGCCGACCCTCATCCACTGCACGGTCGGCAAGGACCGGACCGGCGTGACCGTCGCTCTCGCCCTCGCCGCAGTGGGCGCCGACCGCGAGGCGATCGTCGCGGACTACGCGCTCACGGAGTCGCTGCTTCCCGCCGAGCGCTCCCGGCGCATCGCCGCCTACCTCAGGTCACAGCATCCGCAGGCCGTGCACGCCGTGGCATTGGCGACTCAGTCGCCGGCCCACGTGATGAGGGCGCTGCTCGCGCAGATCGACGAGCGATGGGGCTCGGCTGCCGGCTACCTGCGTGCGAACGGCATGACGGATCACGAGCTCGTCGCCCTTCGAGAGGCGCTGGTGGAAGAGGACTCTGAGCAAGGTTAGGCAACCCTTCATGTGCTGTATGATGAATGCATCATGGAGACCTTCGTCGAGACCCGCAGCACGCGAGCGGAGCGCCGCGCCGCACGTCGCCGTGCTCACCACCTGGTGACGGCTGACGAGCACTCGCTCACCGAGCTCGAGGTCTTCCTCGCCACGCTGCCGCTGTGTGCGTCGGGTCGGATTTTCGTCGAGGTCGCCGACGCGTCCGACATCGGCGTCATCGAAGCCCCTGGGCGCATGACGGTCACCTGGCTCGCTCGATCGCAGCGCTCGGGTGCACCGGGGACCGGTCGCTCGTGCGCTCCCGGTGAGGCGCTCGCTCGAGCGACCTGCGCATGGGCCGATGAGATGCTCTGCGACGACCAGCTCGAGACCCACGTCACCCTTCTGGGCGGGTTCCTCGGCACGGCGGACATCGTCGAGCACCTGACGGGCGCCCTCGACGTCGAGCCTGCTCAGATCCACGCTCCCGAGCGGTTCGGGCTGCTGCCCGCCGACCGCTGAGCACCTCGGAGATCTACGGCTGCACCCTGCTGCGTCGGACGTAGTTGCCGTCTTCCAGGCCGGCCTCGATCTCGAAGCGATTGCGCAGCGGATTCCTGCCGGCGAAGAGGTAGAGCACCGGGAGGAGAAACCCGTAGCGGAGCCATTGTGCTTTGTGCACGGCTTCGTGCCGCAGAACGGCGTCGCTCGGACGAGCGTCACCCGTCAGGAAGCAGCCTCCCACGCACACTCCGCCTCGATTGAACGTCCAACTCGGCATCCCCCGGAACACCCACAGTCCCGCTCGGCGTTCGACCGGACCGGTGCTCCAGAGCGACCCCCAGATCCAACCCACGGACGTGCCCCACCAGTAGCCGATCCGGCTGATGGGCGATCGCAGGAGGAATGCAGGGATCCGTCGATCGACTCTCCGACCGCGCGCCAGTGCGAGCTCTGCCGCGGGCTGCCAGTCAGACGTCATGCGACCGCACCGACCAGGCGGAGGAGTGCGCCGAGGTCGTCGACCGCATCGGCGGGTGACCGCGGGGCGAAGCCCGCGATGGTCGCGCCCGCCAGCGGTACGCGGGACCGCAGCGCGCGGATCGCTGTGCTCAGAGTCGCCGGTGCGAGCCCGAACGGCGCAGGGGAGGAGACGCCCGTGATCTCCGCAGGGTCGAGCACATCGACGTCGATGTGCACCCACACACGGCGTGCACCGGTCGCTTCGACCGCGTCGGCGAGAGCATCGGGGGACTCCAGATCGTCGACGGAGAGCTGGGCGAGACCCTCGATCTCGGTGACCTCTTCGTCATCGAGGTTGCGCATGCCCACCGTGACCACTCGATCGCGCGCGACCCCGGGTGAGAGCCGGAGTTGCGGCTCGCCCTCGCCGAGGACCGCGCGGAGCGCCATGCCGGAGAAGGCTCCGGAGGGCGACGTGTCGGGAGTGTGCAGGTCAGCGTGCGCATCGCACCACACGACGGCCAGGTCGTCGGTTCCACCGGGCAGAGCCGCCAGAGCCGCGACCGTCACGCTGCAGTCACCGCCGATGATGACGGTGTCCGAGGTCATGCCGGCTGCGACGAGCTCGCGAGTGCGAAGGAGAGCGCTGAGACGGCGGACGCCTGTTCCGAGCGACTCGCCCGCCTCGACCGGCACGTCCAGAGCGGTGGTCGCAGCGCGGGGAAGATCCCCGGCGATCGCCGAGGCGCCGTCGACGAGAAGCATCGCGCGTGCGGCGGGGGAGCCCTGCCACTGCGGGACGACGAGGAAACGCACCACGGGTGCCTCCAAGGGGAAAGAGGAGCGGGTGCCTCGGATGCGAGGATCCGAGGCACCCGCGGGTGTATCAGGAGCCTTCGATGGCCTGGCGAGGAGCGGAGCCGCCCGCCTTCAGCTCGGCGAGACGAGCCTCGACCTCGGTGAGCTCACCGAGGTCTTCGAGGCTCTCGAACTGCGCGTCGAGGCTGGAGGCCGCGAGCTCGATCTTGCCCTGGGCGAGGGCCTCCTGGCGGCGGACCTTGTCTTCGAAGCGACCGAGCTCGCTGGTGGGGTCGAGGACGTTGATCGACGAGACCGCATCCTGGACCTTCGTCTGAGCCTCGGCGACCTTGGCGCGGGCGAGCAGCTCGCTGCGCTTGTTCTTCAGCTCTCCGAGCTTGTCCTTCATGCCGTTGAGACCGGACTTGAGCTTGTCGACGATCTCCGTCTGAGCGGCGATCTGAGGCTCGGCCCCGGTCGCCTCGCGTTCGGCGCTGATCTGGCGCTGAAGAGCGATCTTCGCGAGGTTGTCGAACTTGTCCGCATCGGCGGCATCGCCCGTGGAACGCATCTCGTCAGCCTTGCGGCTGGCGGCGAGTGCCTTGTTGCCCCACTCGGTGGCCGCCTGGACGTCCTCTTCGTGATCGCGCTCCAGCAGACGCAGGTTGCCGATGGTCTCGGCGATGGCCGACTCGGCATCGGCGATGCTGTTCGTGTAGTCACGGACGAGCTGGTCGATCATCTTCTGCGGGTCTTCCGCGGAATCCAGGAGCGAGTTGATGTTCGCGCGGACGAGGGTCGAGATACGTCCGAAGATGGACTGCTTGGTCATGCGTGGTTCCTTTCAGAGGGTCGGACTCGATGTCTGGGGTCGATACGTGTGCGGTTCAGAAGCGTCGTCCTCCCGAACGGCCGCTGCGGCCACTGGAACGGCCGCCGCCGCCGCCGAAACCGGAGCTGCGGAATCCGCCGCCGCCGCTGGAGCGCCAGCTGCTGCTGCGCGAAGATCTGCCGCCGCCGCCGCCGGAGAGCAGGCCGCCGATGATGCCGCCCAGGATGTCTCCCCCGAGACCGGAACCGCCGGAGCCGGATCCGCTGCCGAAGATGCTCCCGCCGCCACCGCCCCATCCGCTGTCGTAGCGGCTCGTATCCATGGCTGCGACGTCCGCCTGAGCGGATGAAGCGGCCTGTCGGGCGAGGTCGAGTGCACGTCCGGCCTCCCTGAGGGCGGCCTCGGGATCGGACGACCGCAGGCTCAGGGCCTGAGTGAGCGTGGCGTCGGCCTGAGACAGTCTGGTGCGAGCCGTGGAGCCCACTGTTCCTCGTCGCGTCTCGATGTACTCGCGCGCAGCTCTGATCTCGGAGCCTGCCTGCGTCAGCGTCTGTTCGAGAAGCTGCTGCGCGCGTCGAGCCCGTTCCACCGCCTGCGCGCCCTCCGCGATGGCGGCGTCGATCTGTGTGTTCGCGGCGCTGAGCGCATCGAGCACGCGCTGCGGGCTGCGACCCGTTCCCGACAGCTCGGCCTGCGCGCGCTGCAACTGCTGCGACGTCGCGGCCGAGACAGCGGCGAGTGTGCCTCCCGCATCCGGCAGCTGCTGTGCCGCGGCGATGTCGGACTGCAGCTCGGCGACCAGGGCCTGGGCCTGGGCCTCGATGCGGGAGAGTTCCGCGCCCAGCGCGGTGATGGCCTCGATCAGCTGCGCCGCCTGCGCCACCGACTGCTCGGCCGTGCGGATGGCGAAGGCCGCCTCGCCCGCGCGACCTGCCGCGATCGCCTGCTGCGCTGCCTCTATCGAGCGGTCGGCGAGGGCCGCCCTCTCCTGCGCCTGGGCGGGGTTGTCGGCGATCGTGCTGAGAGCCGAGGCGTCGTACGTGGCGGAGAGCGCAGCCAGGGCGGGCGCCGCTCCGGCCAGGAGAGGAGTGAGAGCGGCGCGCTCTCCGCGCACCCGGTCGAGTTCCTGGGGTGCGTTCTGTTCGAGCTTGCGGAGCGCGTCGAACGCCTCGGTGTTCTCGTCGAGGACATCGTCGATCTCGTCGCAGAGGCGGATGATGCGGATGTGCCAGGCGCGGCGATCGTGGACGGTGTCCTCGATCTCGTCGTCGAGCTTCTGCTTCAGCTCGAAGGCCTCGGACATCTTGGCCCTCGCGGTCTCGAGGGCTGCGCTGAACTCGGAGGTCGCGGCGTCGCCGAACTGGGCGATCGCGAAGCCGAGCTCCTCTCGACTGGAGGTGATCGCATCGTCGGCCTGCACGAGAGCGGCGCCGGCCTGTGTCTGCACCTGCTCATCCGTCAGGGTCGAGAACGGATCGTTCGGATCGGGCTTCTCGGGCATGGCCCCGCGTCTGCGGATCGCGGCGTTGCGCCGGGAGCGGCGGACGAGGGCCACGATCAGCCAGATGACCAGCGCCGCTGCGATCACCCCGACCACGATCAGCGCCGCGCGGAGAGCGCCGGCACCGCCGTCGCCCTCGATCTCGTCGGCGGCGAGGACGATCATGCCCTCCCAGTCCTCCTGGGCGGCCAGACCCTGGATCTTGTCTTCCACGTCGTCGAGCTTGGCGTCGCTGAGGGGGCCGTCCGGCGCGGCGGAGATGTAGTAGCTGCGTCCGTCCACTGCGATCGCGAGCAGATACTGCTCGGAGCCGAGATTGTTGTTCTCGGCGACGGTGTCGGCCCAGGCGACGTTGTCGGTCGGCGAGGTGAAGTCGTCGACGAGGACGACGAAGAGATCTGAGGAGGAGTTGTCGCTGAGCGTCTGCAGTCGAGCCTCGACAGCCGCCTCTTCACTCGGGCTGAGGACGTCGGCCTCGTCGGTCACGTATCCCGGGTCGAGTGTGACGGGGTCGGTCGCGTATGCCGCCGACGACGAGAACGCCGCAGCTGCAGCCGCCGCCGTCAGTGCGGCCAGCGTCAGCCACCGTGTCTTCATCGTGTTCCCTCCGACCGGCAGCCGAGCCCCATGGCACGAGTCTATGCACAGAGGCCGACACGCGACACCTTCCGGGCGGGGATGGCCGTTCGCCCTCAGCGGAGACACATACGCTGGATGGCATGGACGACAGGTACGGATCGGATGTGCTCGCTGCCGGCTGGAGAGAACGAGCGGCCAAGCCGGTGCCGCAGGTGCCCGCCGAGCTCGATCTCGTCGTCGAAGTCGCGCAGGACGGATTCTGCGGAGCGGTCACGAGGGTGCAGGGCGGCAACGTCGAACTCGAGGATCGAGTGGGGCGCAAGCGCCTCTTCCCCCTCGGAGGCGGGTTCCTGATCGACGGATCGCCCGTGCGCCTCACGGTTCCCGCCGCGAAGGAGCAGGGGGTGCGCCGCACGGCATCCGGATCGTTCGTGGCCGCCGATCAGCGGGCCAGGGTCGCACTGCCCAGCCGGATCCTGGTGGAGGGCAAGCACGACGCCGAACTGGTCGAGAAGGTCTGGGGCGCGGACCTGAGGGTCGAGGGCGTGGTCGTCGAGTTCCTGCAGGGAGTCGATCTCCTCGACGAGCTGCTCGCCGCAGAGCCCCCCAGCGCATCGCGCCGCTACGGGGTGCTCGTGGATCACCTCGTGCCGGGTTCGAAGGAGTCGCGCATCGCGGAGGCCGTCGCCCGAGGTCCGCACGGAAGGCATGTGAAGATCGTCGGCCACCCGTTCGTGGACGTCTGGCAGTGCGTCACCCCTCGGGCCCTCGGCATCGCGAAGTGGCCCGAGATCCCTCGGGGGACGGACTGGAAGACCGGAATCTGCCGCGCATTCGGGTGGCCGTATGAGACGCAGGCCGACACCGGTCGCGCGTGGCAGCACATCCTGTCGAAGGTGCACACCTATCGCGACCTCGAGCCCGCGCTCCTCGGTCGGGTGGAGGAGCTGATCGACTTCGTGACCGCGCCCTCGTCCTGACCGGCGGTCCGTGGCCCTCAGCGCCGCCGACTACCCTGGAAGCATGCCCGAACCCCGCACCTTCCGCGACGAACCGGTCTCTTTCGTACGCCGCAGCGGCCGGATGTCAGACGCTCAGGAGCGCGCGTTCGACGAGCTCGGACCGCACTACCTCCTCGACGTGCCTCGCGACGTCGCCTGGACCTCGGTGCACCCCGAGGCGCGTCTCGATCCGGCGGCCGAATATGGGCGAGATGCGGATCTGTATGTCGAGATCGGATCCGGCCAGGGGCACGCGATCGTCGCCGCCGCATCCTCGCGCCCGGATGACGACTTCCTGGCGGTCGAGGTCTTCCGGGCGGGTCTGGCGAGGACCATGCTCGACGCCGACCGCGAAGGTGCTCGCAACGTCCGTGTCGTCGAGGCGAACGCGCCGGAGGTGCTGTCGTCATATCTGCCGGAGGCAGCGGCCGCCGAGGTCTGGATCTTCTTCCCTGATCCGTGGCACAAGAAGAAGCACACCAAGCGTCGTCTCGTCCGCCCCGGCTTCGCCGACTCCGCCGCCCGCGCGCTTCGCGACGGAGGTCTGCTCCGGCTCGCGACCGACTGGGAGGACTATGCGCTGCAGATGCGCGAGGTGCTCGACGCGGAGCCGCTGTTCGAGCGCGCATTCGCCGGCGAATGGGCTGAGCGATTCGACGGCCGGGTCATGACGGCCTTCGAGCGCAAGGGCATCGCCAAGGGGCGGGACATCCGCGATCTCGTGTATCGGCGGAAGTCGCGCGCGTGATCGCTGCGCAGCGCACGCCGGTGACGGCGACGGCTGTCGTCTCCGCGCTGCTCGTGTGCGCCGCGGCGCCGGCCTTCTTCGTGGTGCAGATCCCGTGGCTCGGCTGGGCGCTGCTCGTGCTCGGCGTCGCGAGCGCGTGGCTGATCGAGCGTGGTCGGCCCGTCGAGCGAGACGCCGCCGAGACGAGTCGACAGCCCTCGCTCACCAGAGACCTCTCTCTGATCGCGATCGGCATGCTCATCGTGAGCGTCATCCCGCTGGCCGCAGAACTCGACAACCTCGCGATGCTGCGCTTCACACTCGCGCTGGGCGGCGCGGTCGCGGTGCCGTATGTCGTGTCGCGCTTCGTGTTCCGCGACCGGGCGATCAGCTTCCCGTGGCGCGCGCACCGGCGATGGGGGCGACTCCAGTGGGGTTGGCTGGTCGCCGTGCTCGTGCTCGGCTGGTTGATCCTGCCGTTCTACTTCATCACCAGCGGCGTCTACCAGAACTGGCCGGTCGTGGACTCTCCCGACCTCATCGCACGGCTGTTCGTCGGCGTCGGAGCGGTGGGCATCTGGGATGAGCTCTTCTTCATCTGCACCGTCTTCGCGCTGCTGCGCCGACACTTCCCGGACGCCCTCGCGAACGTGCTGCAGATGATCGTGTTCGTCTCGTTCCTGTGGGAGCTGGGCTACCGCGAATGGGGACCGCTGCTGACGATCCCGTTCGCACTCCTGCAGGGCTTCATCTTCATGCGCACCCACTCGCTCGCCTACGTCGTCACGGTGCACCTGCTGTTCGACGCCGTGGTGTTCGGGGTGCTGGTGCACGCCCACAATCCAGGGCTGCTGCCGATCTTCCTGATCTAGCGCGAGCCGGGATCGATAGCATCGGATCATGCTCATCGTCGGACTCGTCCTCGCCGCGGCGGCTGCCGCCTTCCACGTCTTCATCTTCGCGCTCGAATCGCTGAGGTGGACCGAACCCGAGACGAGGAAGATCTTCGGCGTCGCGAGCGAGGCGGACGCCCTCACCACCAAGGCGCTCGCGTTCAACCAGGGCTTCTACAACCTGTTCCTCGCGCTCACCGCGCTGCTCGGCGTGGGCTTCGTGATCATCGGCCTCACGACGGTGGGACTGACGCTCGTCTTCGCGGGCACGGGAATGATGCTCGCTGCCGCACTGGTGCTGATCCTCTCTGATCGCACGAAGGCGCGCGCCGCGATGATGCAGGGCACTCTGCCGCTTCTGGCTGTGATCTCGACCGCGATCGCCGTCTCGATCGGCTGACACCGGTCACGCTCCGATCGCGCCGGAGGGTGACATCGCGCGCGACACGGGGCACACTCGGTGCATGACCGACTGGGTGCTGCACGTCGACATGGACCAGTTCATCGCCGCGGTCGAGGTGCTGCGCAGGCCCGAGCTGGAGGGCCTTCCAGTGATCGTGGGCGGCCGCGGCGACCCGACCGAGCGCGCTGTCGTGTCGACGGCGTCGTACGAGGCGCGGAGATTCGGAATCGGTTCCGGGATGCCGCTGAAGATCGCGGCCCGCAAGGCGCCTGAGAACGCGGTCTTCCTTCCGGTGGACCACGAGGCGTACGAGGCGGCGTCGAGCGAGGTGATGTCGACGCTGCGCGCGATGCCCGGCGTGGTGCTCGAGGTGATCGGCTGGGACGAGTGCTTCCTCGGCGCGACCACGGATGACCCCGAGCAGACGGCGCGCAGCGCGCAGAACGCCGTGCTCGAGTCGACGGCGCTGCACTGCTCGGTCGGGATCGGCGACAACAAGGTGCGTGCCAAGATCGCCACCGAGTTCGGCAAGCCCCGAGGTGTCTTCCGGCTCACCGCGGAGAACTGGTTCGAGGTGATGGGCGACCGGCCGACCCGGGACCTGTGGGGAGTGGGACCGAAGGTTCAGAAGCGGCTGGCCGCCCACGGCATCGCGACCGTCCGAGAGCTCGCGGACGCGGATGAGCAGACGCTGGTCGCGGAGTTCGGACCGCGGATGGGCGTCTGGTATCACGGTCTCGGGTCTGGTCTCGGGCCGACCGTCGTCGACAGCACTCCGTGGGTGGCGCGCAGTCACAGCCGGGAGACGACGTACCAGCAGAACCTCACCACCGCCGTAGAGGTCGAGGCGGCACTGACCGACCTGGCGAGGCAGGCTTTCGACGACTGCGCCGCCGAGGGGCGACCGGTCGTGCGCGTGCACCTGAAGGTGCGATATGCGCCCTTCGAGACGAAGACCTTCGGGCGCAAGCTGCCCGAGCCCACGACCGATCGCGCCGCAGTGGTCGCCGCGGCGCTGGCCCTCGGCGCCACGCTCGATCAGGACCGCGAAGTGCGGCTGCTCGGCGTCCGCGCCGAGATGACGATGCCCGCCGGGGGCGACTCGATCGAGCGGACGCCCGTGCGCGGAAGGATCTGAGTGGGCGGGCCTGATGCCGTCATTCGCGGATGACGGCGGCGATCGCGCTCACCTCGATCAGCGCTCCGGGAACGCCGAGGCCGGACACGAGGGCCGCGGTCACGAGCGGAGGAGCGCCGTCGCGGGCGAGTGTCGCTGCGACGGCACCGTACGCGGCGCGAAGATCGGCATCCTCGTGGATGTAGATCGTCCAGCTGATGACGTCATCGAGGCTCGCGCCCGCTGACTCGAGGGCGATGCGAGCGTTCTGGACCGCTCGGAGGGACTGCTCGGCGGCGTCCGTCGAGACGAGCGCGCCCGTCTCGTCGACGCCGTTCTGGCCGCCGACGTGGATCGTCGTGGCCCCGGGCGGGACGACGGCGACGTGACTGAAGGCGGGGCTCACGACGAGTCCCGCCGGCTGTGCGAGTATGATCTCCATCTGTCGAGTGTGCACCCGGCCGCCGACATCGCCGCAGCCGGGTGCTCTCGGACCTCAGAACTGCAGGAGCACCTTGCCCACGCGGCCAGCGGTGTTGCTCGCGCGCACGGCCTCGGCGGCGTCCGCCGCATCGAAGACCCCGGCGACGGGCAGGGTCAGGGTGCCGTCGCTGACCCGCTGGATCAGTTCGGCGAAGAGGGCGCCGCGTGTGCCGGCATCCATCGTCTGGATGACCTTGCTGCCCCAGAAGCCCTTGACGGTGGCCTGCTTGAAGATGACGTCGCCGGAGGCGATCTCCATGGTGGGGGAGTTCATGGCGCCGAACGCGACGAGAGTGCCGCCCTCGCCGAGGAGCGACAGCACATCGCCGGCGGACGAGCCGCCCACCGAGTCGATGCCGAAGGCGATATGAGCTCCCGCGGTGATCTCGGCGACCTGCTCACGCCAGTCGTCCGCGTCCGTCGAGACCACGTTCTCGATGCCCTGCTCGCGCAGCTCGTCGACTCCCGCCGAGCGGCGGACGAGCCCGATGACGTTCACCCCGCGCGCGGCGCCGAGCTGCGCGAGCATGCGCCCGACGGCGCCGTTCGCGGCGTTCTGGACGATCCAGTCGCCCTTCTCGGCGCCGAGGAACTGCAGGAGGCTGATGGTGCTGAAAGGCATCGAGACGAGCTGTGCCGCGCTCTCGTCGCTGAGCGATTCCGGCACCGGGATGAGCCCTGCGGCGTTCGCCACGACGTACTCCGCCCAGGCTCCGAAGGTGCCGCCGGTCGCGACCCGCTGACCCACGGAGAGGCTATCGACGCCCGCGCCGAGCGCATCCACGATGCCCAGAGCCTCGGTTCCCGATGCTGCCGGGAGCTCCGGCTTGAAGCCGTAGGTGCCCCGGATGGTCCACAGGTCGTGGTTGTGGATCGGCGACAGGACGATCTTGAGCCGCACCTGCCCTGGTCCGGGCTCGGGCGTCGGGCGCTCCGAGACGGTGAGGACCTGCTCGGGTTCGCCGAAGGTGTCGTGGGTGAGTGCGCGCATGATGTCTCCTTGTGGGATCGGTGTGGTGGATGCGGTCGCGGGTCAGTCGTCGGTGACGGTGATCTCGACGTCGATGTTGCCGCGGGTGGCGTTGGAGTAGGGGCAGACCTGGTGCGCAGCGTCGGCGAGTGCCTGCGCCTGCTCGGGCGGAAGGTCGGGGATGACGACTTCGAGCTGCACGGCGAGGCCGAATCCGCCCTCGCCGTTCGAACCGATCTGCACACGCGCGCCGACCGACGAGTCGGTGATCTTCACCTTCTGCGCACGGGCGACGGTCTGGAGCGCGGAGTGGAAGCAGGCGGCGTATCCGGCAGCGAACAGCTGCTCGGGGTTGGCGCCGTCTCCGCTGCCGCCCATCTCCTTCGGGATGGCGAGGTCGAGATCGACGCGACCCTCTCCCGTGGTGACGCGGCCGTTTCGTCCGGCTCCGGTGGCGAGTGCTTCGGCGGTGTAGAGAGCGTCCATCGTGTGGACTCCTTCCGGTGTGGGGTCAGTGGGCGTGCTGCAGTCGCGCGGTGAGCTGCTGCAGTTCCGCGATCAGGCGGTGGCGCTGGTCGTCGTCCTGCATGCCGGCGAGGGCGGCGATCCTGGTGTGGACCGGGGCGACCTCGGTGCGCAGAGCCATGCCTGTGTCGGTCAACCCGACCGTGACGACGCGCTCATCGGCCGAGCTGCGGGCGCGCACGACGTAGCCGGCCTGTTCGAGGCGGCGGACCAGGGGAGAGAGGGTGCCGGAATCGAGCTGCATGGCGTCGCCCAGCGAGCCGATCGTCTGCTCGCCTTCCATCCAGAGGATGGCGAGCACAAGGTACTGCGGGTAGGTCAGGCCCCAGGGCTCCAGAAGTGCACGGTATGCCTGCGTGGTCGCGCGGGCGGCGGAGTAGAGCGAGAAGCACACCATCTCATCGGTCACGGCCATGAGACAAGTATTGTACTCGATTAAGTTGTGCACAACCTAATGCAGGATCGAGTGCGCACCCGGGACACGGAGTCCCGGGTGCGCGCGTCGTCAGTCCCGCGCCATCGCAGCGGCGAGGTGCGCCTCGAGATCGAGGTAGGCGTCGTCCGCGATGTCGAACACCACCTGAGTGATCTCCCCGCCGGTGAAATCGAACCCGTAGCCGTAGAGCGAGGACACCGGATCGGCGCTGTCGCGTCCGATCGTCAGACCCTCGCCGCAGAGCGAGAAGTGCCCGAGCACCGTGCGGATCCGGCCCTCGCCGACCTGCTCCTCGTCGATGTACAGCGTCAGCGGACCGACGCCTTCTCGATGCTCGCCCATGCCCTCCTTGACGAACTCCACGCCGATGATGTGGCGTCCAGAGGTCGGAGCGGGTGCGGAGACACGATCCTCCGGCGGGATGCCGAGGAAGTTGTAGACATAGTGCACCTCGCCGTCCTTCACGACGAGCGCGTGCCCGCCGAACCGCGAGCCGTGGGCGAAGATGACCCCTTCGGTCTCGGGTGTGAACTCGACCTCGGCGGCGATCTTGTATGAGACGCCGTGCACGTTCGCGGCCGAGCGCTCGGGCACCTCGCTGGTGTCGGGATAGTAGATGAACCGGCCCGAAGGAGGAGCCGGCTGGTGGAACTCCATCGCGACGAACGTCTCGAAGTCCTTGGCATTGCCGATGACCTGCAGGTCGTTGAGGGGCAGCACCAGGTTGGCCTTCGCCTCCTGCATCCAGAGGTCTTTGAGCTCGTCGAGCTTCTCGGGGTTGTCCGCGGCGAGGTTGTGCGACTCGGCCCGGTCGACATCCGTGTGATACAGCTCCCACTCGTCCTCGTCGAAACGGCCTCGTCCGCTCACCGGCCCGTGCACGGTGACGGCCTTCCAGCCGTCGTGCCAGATGCCCCGCTGCCCGAACATCTCGTAGTACTGGGTCCGCTTCGTCGTCGGGGCATCGGGGGCGGCGTCGAACGAGTAGGCCATCGACACGCCGGACAGAGGCGTCTGATCCACGCCGTTGTAGATGTCGGGGAACTCCACGCCACAGGCCTCGAGAATGGTCGGGACGATGTCGGTCGAGTGGTGATACTGATGGCGGATCTCGCCCCGGGCTCTCATGCCGGCCGGCCAGTGGATCACGAGCGGATCGCACACGCCGCCCTGGTAGGTGTAGCGCTTGAACATCTTGTAGGGCGTCGAGAACGCGGTCGCCCAGCCCGTGGGGTAGTGGTTGTAGGTGTCGGGAGAGCCGAGCTTGTCGACCATCTTGAGGTTCTCCGCCTCGTCGTCGGGATAGCCGCCGAAGATCTTGCCTTCGTTCACGGAGCCGTTGGGGCTGCCCTCACCGGAGGCGCCGTTGTCTGCGCAGTAGATGATGAGGGTGTTGTCGAGCTGACCCGATTCCTCGAGATAGTCGACGATCCGCCCGACCTGCGCGTCGGTGTACTCGCTGAAGCCCGCGTAGACCTCGGCCATGCGCGAGAACATCGCCTTCTCCTCGTCATTCAGGTCACCCCACGGACGGACTTCATCGGATGCCGAGAAAGTGCCGTCGGGCATCGGATTGAGGTCGTTGAGTGCGGTATCGGCGGGCACGATGCCGCGCTCGATCATGCGGGCCAGCACCCACTCCCGGTAGGCCTCGTATCCGTCGTCGAACTGACCCTTGTACTTGTCGATGTACTCCTGCGGTGCATGGTGGGGTGCGTGGTTGGCACCCGGGCAGAACCACAGGTACCAGGGCTTATCGGGCTCGGTCTGCTTGACGTCGCGGATCATCCGCAGCGCCTGATCGGCGAGGTCCTTCGACAGGTGGTAGCCCTGCTCCGGGAGATACGGCTGGTCGATGTAGTGATTGTCCTCGGCGAGTGAGGGATACCAGTTGTTGGTCTCGCCGCCGATGAATCCGTAGAAGCGGTCGTAGCCCTGAGCCAGCGGCCAGTGCTTCTTCGATGCCCCCGCGGTCCACTCGTCGATAGGGACGTTGTGGTTCTTGCCCACCCAGAACGTCGCCCAGCCCGCGTCGCGGAGGACATGCGCCATCGTCGCGTTCGACTCGGGGATGTGCGAGTTGTACCCCGGGAACCCGGTCGACGACTCCGAGATCGTGGCGAAGCCGTTCTGGTGGTGGTTACGGCCCGTGAGGAAGGTCGAGCGCGTGGGGGAGCAGAGGGCGGTCGTGTGCCACTGCGAGTAGGTCAGGCCGTTCTGGGCGAGCCGATCCATCGTCGGCATGTTGATGCGACCCCCATAGGGAGACCACGCGGCCATGCCGGTGTCGTCGTACAGCACGACCAGGACGTTCGGCGCGCCCTGCGGCGGTGCGGTCGGGAGGAAGGCGTCCCAGTCCGCCTGCGAATCGCGGACGTCGAGCTCGATCTTCCCCTGGAAGTCACGGACCATGTCTGCCTCCTTCTCGTCACGGGGGCACCGTGCCCCCGAATGCTGCAGCCGACCGATCTCAGACTGCACTGCGGATGACGCGGATGGGGCGTCTCTCACCCCGGGAGGGTGAGGGGCTCGCGATACGGCCGCGCCGACGAGGGGGAGACGTGGAATCGCTCCCACACGCCATGAGTGCCGCGCGAAGACTGCCCTTGTCCGATATAACGGTCGTCGCTAGGTTGAGGGCATGGCCTCCCCCACGCGCCTGTCTCGACCTGTACCCGCTGTGCGGTTTCGCCCTCCGGAACGACAACCGGGAGGCGTGCGGCGAGCGCGTGTGAACGATGCTCTGATCGAGGCGGCGAGGGGGCGGCACCTCAGCGTCGTCAGCGCTCCGAGCGGGTACGGCAAGACGACGGCGGTCGCCGAATGGGCCTCGGGCGCCGGCGAACTGGCGTGGCTCGCCCTGGCCCCGAGCGACGCCGAACCCGGAGTCCTCGCGCAGGGAGTGGTCGATGCGCTGATCGTCGGCAGTGAGAGAGCGGGCCGCGCCCTGGACCTCACCCGCGGTCTGGTCGATCCGATGCGCGCCTACACCGAGATCTGCGACAGCCTCGAGGCGGTCGATGACGTCGTGCACCTCGTCATCGACGACGCGCAGCGGGCGGGCGAGCACTGGCGAGATGGACTTCTCGGCCTGCTCGCCGAACAGCCGCCAGACAATCTGCACCTGGTGCTCGTGGGGACGACCCTGCTGGATATCACGCTCTCGCGTGAGCATCTGATGGATCCCGGAGCCTTCGTCGGATCCGACACATTGCGCTTCACACGGTCGGAGATCGAGCGGATCGAGGGCGTGGGTGCGGCGGGACTCGACGCCGAGACCATCCTGCGCGAGACGCACGGATGGCCGATAGCGGTCAAGCTCGTGGCCATCGGCGGAGCGCGTCCGTCGTCCGACGCCGCGACGGCATCGGCGTTCCTCGGCGACTACGTGCGCGACCACGTGCTCAGTGCGCTTCCCCGGGAGACGGTGGAATTCGTCCTCGACGCCGCCATCTGCCACGAGCTCACTCCGGAGCTGGCGACGGCTGTCACGGGACACGCCGACGCGGCATCGCTGCTCGATGACTGCGTGAGGCTCGGACTCTTCCTCGATCGGTTCGAGGAGCCGCAGGGTGTGGTCTACCGCTGGCATGGCTCCTTCGCCCGGCAGTGCATCGAGATCGCGCGGAGAGATCCCGAGCGCAAAGCGGAGCGCCACAGACGCGTGGCGGAGTTCGTGGAGGCGACCGATCCTCTGACATCGGTCGCGCACTCCCTGCGGGCGAACGACCCCACGCGGGCCAGAACCACCTTCATGCGCCACTGGATGCGGTTGGTCATGGGAGCCTCCGCCGCGGAGGTCGAGCGCGTCGCGACGGTGCTTCTGGGATATCACTCGGATGACGCCGAGATCTTCGCCGTCCGAGCGTGCGCGACGGACGTGCTGGGGGAGCACCATCTCGCCCGAGAACTGCTCGACCACGCCGAGGCCGCTCACAAGCGGGCCGGGGGAGGATGTTCGACCACCCTCGCGATCGCGCAGCTGTTCGTGGCCGACGATCGGGAGCGCGCGATATCCGCCGGCGCCACCCTGCGTTCGCTGCTCGCCGGCTCGGCAGCGTTCCAGGGCGACCGCGCTGCGGCCAACTACCTGATCGGATGGTCGGAGATCCGGCATCCCACCAACCCCGCGCTCCCGGCGGAGTACTTCGGCGCCGCGGCCAGGGAGGTCGAGAGCTCCGGCGATGTGAGTCTGTGGAAGCGGGCGCTCGGCCATCTGGCGTTCGCCCAGACCTGGGAGGGGCGTTTCACGGATGCAGCTCGAACCCTCGCCCGGATCGATGCTCCCGGCGTGGCCCTCTCGGCCGCCATCGGGTATGCCGGAGGCAGCACCGCGGCCGCAGCGGGTCTTGTCGCCTACTGGGCCGGCGAGACCGATGACGCCGTGCGTCACTTCGAGACGGTGCTGCTCACGAGCGGGCACGACCCCTCGTTCACGGCGATCGCTCGAATGATGCAGGCCTACGCGACGGCCGAGGGCGGTGACGCTCCCGCGTGTCGACGGGCGGCGATCGGCGTGCAGGACATCCCGCTCGAAGTGCTTCACGGCGTCTCGTGGTCTGTGTTCCGCGAGTCGGCGATCGCGCTCCTCGAGGAGGCCGTCGGCAACGGGCAGCGTGCTCTGCGGATCGCTCGACGGCACCTGTCGATCCCCGACCTCCCCGTCATCGGCGTCGCGCTCGCCGGGGTGCTCCGGCGAGGGGGTGACCATGCCGCGGCGCTGGAGATGCTGCGATCCATGCGGCTCTTTTCCGAGGTCTCCTACGTCAAGGTGTCGACGCTCATCACCGCGGCCGTCATGCGTCGTCAGGCCGGCGACCACGACAAAGCCCACGACCTGTGCGAGGCCGCGATCGCTGTCGCGTCGGGGGAGAACGTGCGCCTGCCGTTCGGGCACCGCGAGACGGCCGTGCGTCGACTGCTCAGCGAGCACGTGCATCATGGCACCGAGTTCGAGGACTTCATCGGTCGATGCCTGGCCTCCGATGCCGTCGGCACGGTCACCGGCTCGCTGTCCGACCGCGAGAGAGACGTGTTCCGGCAGCTGCAGACCTCACGCACCCTTCCGGAGATCGCGCGGGAGCTGGGGCTGTCGATCAACACGGTGAAGACGCATCAGCGATCGATCTATCGCAAGCTCGAGGTGTCGTCGCGCCGCGAGGCCGTGCGGACGGCGTTGTGATCGGCGCGCCGGACACGGGGCTGGGCGCGCCTCACGTGCGACGACGTGCGCGCTCCCACACGGCATTGGCCGTCGCCGCCGACACGGTGTAGGTGTCGATCACGGGGTGTCCGAGACGGGCGAGGTCGGCGGAGAGCTGCGCGAACCACGTCGGCTCGACGAGCACCACGGCCGCCCAGGCGCCGATCGGAAGCTCCATCGCGATGCGCCGTGCGTCGTCGCTGCCGACCAGGCCTGCGATCTGCAGCGTCAGGCCGGCGAGCGCGAACTCGGCCTGGTCGATCTCGGTGAGGTCATAGCCTCCTTCGCTCCGTCGATGCAGGAGGAAGAAGTCGAGGAGTCGCAGCGTGCTGTTCTCGACCCGGCGCAGCAGCGACTCGAGCAGCGCCGGGCTGGGGCGGTCGGAGCCGATCCTCACCACGAGGATCTGCACATCCCCGAGTTCGCGAGGCATCGGTCCGCCCGCCCCTCTCTCAGACGTCAGGCCAGGGCCCGAGCCTTGATGGACGCGAACTCCGCCTCGGTGATCGTTCCGGAGGCCAGGAGCTTGGCGGCCTTGTCGATCTCGTCGCTGGGGCTGCTGCCGGCGACGCTGCGGATGTAGGTGTCGGCAGCCTGTCGCTGCGCCTGCATGGACGACATGGCCCTCTCGCCCATCCCCGGACCGCGGGCGATCAGGTAGATCAGAGCGGTGAGGAAGGGCACGAAGATCAGGAAGATGATCCAGATCGCCTTCAGCCAGCCGTTCAGCGCGTGGTCGCGGAACAGGTCGGCGATGATGTTGAAGAGCACCATCAGGTAGGAGATGAACACGAAAGCCCAGAAGAACCACCAGATGATGGCCCAGAAGCTATCCCAAATGGACACAGCAGACTCCTCTCGTTGAGTTTCTGTCATTGGTGATAGTGGCACCGCGGATCATCGTGATCGCCGCACCCTTCACCCCCTTCGGGTGAGCGCCGATGTCTCCGCTGCTGCGCCGATGTCAGCATGGGCACATCGTCCCGCATCGAGGGCGCGAGTGCGGAGGTGACGAGGTGCAGAGACCGCTGGCCGGTGTCACCCGCCACAACGTCGTGCGGGAGATGCTCGCCGGCGTCACGCTGCTCGCGATCGCGATCCCCCTGAACATCGGCTATGCGCAGATCGCCAGCCTCCCCCCGACCGCGGGCCTCTATGCACTGGTCGTGCCGACCATCGTCTATGTGCTCGTCGTGTCGTCGCGACAGCTCGTCGCCTCGCCGGATGCCGCGGCGGCTGCTCTCGTCGCGTCGTCGATCGGGGGCCTCGCCGCTGCCGGCTCCGACGACTACGCCACCATGGCGCTGGCGCAGGCGATCATCTGCGGGCTCATGTTCGTTCTGCTCGCGATCTTCAAGCTGGGGTTCCTCGCGAACTTCCTCTCGAAGCCGATCCTCGTCGGCTTCGTCGGAGGTCTGGCCCTCGACATCCTCGTCTCGCAGATCGCCAAGATGCTCGGCGTCTCGATCGACTCAGGGGGCGAATTCGTCGAGAAGGTCGGGGGTCTCGTCTCCGGACTCGGCACCACCAACCCGTGGTCGCTCGCGATCTCCATCGCATCCGTCGTGGTGCTCGTGCTGGGTCGGCGGATGCTGAGAGCGGTGCCCTGGGCACTCGTCGTGATGGTGGCCGCCACGCTCCTGGTGATCGGCACGGGCCTCGCAGATCGCGGAGTGGCCGTGCTGGGCGAGGTGCCCGCGGGAGCGCCGATGCCGACCTGGCCCGTGCTCGACTGGCACACCTGGTTGCTGCTCGTGCCGTCGGCGATGGCCCTCACCCTCGTGACGACCGCCGAGGGGCTTCTGGTGTCACGTTCGTACGGCGAGAAGCGGCGCTACCGCACCTCGCCCAATCGGGACCTCCTCGCGTTCGGAGTCGCGAACATCGCCGCCGGCGCACAGGGCAGCTTCGCGGTCGGATCCTCGACCAGTCGAACCGCGGCGATGGACCAGTCGGGCTCTCGCACGCAGCTGCCCTCGCTCGTGCTGGCGGCAGGCACGCTCCTCCTCCTCCTCTTCGGAACGGGGTTGCTCGAGGACATCCCGTCGCCGGCCATCGGCGCGATCGTGGGCGTGGCGATCCTCCCGCTGCTGGGCATCAGGGAGTTCGCGGCGCTGTGGCGGATCGACCGCTTCGAGTTCGCCATCGGCGCCGTGTGCTTCCTGGTGACGTTGTTCGTGGGGTCGATCCCCGGCATCCTCATCGCCTTCGTGCTCGCCCTCATCAACCTGGCCCGGCGCGCGTCGAGTCCGGCCATCGATGTGCTCGCCGCCGACGACAGTCCGACGGCATCGCTGCTCGACGCCGCGCAGCCGGGCACGGTGACAGCGCCGGGCGTCGTCG
This sequence comes from Microbacterium sp. NPDC089320, assembly GCF_040684875.1. Lineage (NCBI taxonomy): Bacteria > Bacillati > Actinomycetota > Actinomycetes > Micrococcales > Microbacteriaceae > Microbacterium > Microbacterium sp. NPDC089320. The sequence continues at coordinate 682,663 of NZ_JBFBGY010000002.1, read as the reverse complement.
TCGTGCGCATGGCGGCGCCGCTGTTCTTCGCCAACGGCGACACGTTCGCGACCGCGGTACGTGCAGCCGTCGACGCACCCGGGGCGGGGGTCGTACACCACGTCGTCATCGACATGGAGGCGGTCACCGATGCGGATGTCACGGCGGCGGAGTCTTTCGACAGCCTCATGGAATCGATGCGCGACCGCGACGTGACGGTGTCGTTCAGCCGTCTGCGCGCCTCTGCCGTCGACCGTCTCACGAGGCTGGGAATCCTCGGCGATCAACAGGTCTTCGAGACCAACCGTGCTGCGATCCAGGAACTCAGCCGGCCCGCACCGTCGGAGAGGGGAGCGAGAAGTGAATGATTTTCGATACGGACCCGTGGAGTACTACCTCGTCGGGTTCGAGGGGAGGCATCCGGATCCGAGCATCTTCGGAGCGCTGGACGACCTCATAGACACCGGGACGGTGCGACTGCTGGACGTCGTGGTGCTCGCCAGATCGCACGACGGAGGGATCGAGACCTTCGACCTCGAGGCGGGCGAGGTGCCCGGCCTCAGCGATCTCGACCCTCTGGTCGCCGGTCTCGCCGGTGACGAGGACATCGAGATGCTCGCCGAGTTCGTGCCCGCGGGCAGCTCGGCGGCGATCGTCGTGCTCGAGCTCACCTTTGCGAGGGCGCTCGCCGAGAAACTCGCGCAGGCGGGGGGAGAGGTGCTGCGCACCGACCGCATCCCCGCCCCCGTCGTCAACGCCATGATGGACATCCTCGAGCAGGAAGGAGAGTGACATGCCCCTGAGGAGATTCGGCCGTCCGGGACTGATCGGACTCGCCGCGAGAACAGCGGTCGTCGCAGGAACCGCTTCGGCGGTGTCCGGAGCGACGATGCGTCACCAGCAGCAGCGGGCGGAGAGGCAGTACGAGCAGCAGCAGTACGAGGCGGCGCAGCAGCAGGCGCAGATCGACGCCGCTGCTCAGAACGCGGCGGCCCAGTATGCGGCTGCTCCCGCCGTCTCACCGGCGCCTCCGGCGTCGGGCGGCGCAGACGACATGATCGCCAAGATCCAGCAACTGGCGTCGCTGCGAGAATCCGGCGTGCTCTCGGAGGACGAGTTCGCCGCCGCGAAGCAGAAGCTGCTGAGATGAGCCGCCGCGCGGCCGACAGGAGGGAGAGGTCATGGGGCCGGTGATCGGTCAGCTGCTGCCGCTCGCGGTGGGCATCGCGATCAGCCCGTTGCCGGTGATCGCCGGCATCCTGATGCTGATGTCTGCCCGCGCCCGCTCCACGGGGGTCGGCTTCCTCGTCGGATGGCTCGGCGGGATCGTGATCGTGGCCGTGGTCTTCGCGGCGCTCTCTGCAGTCGTGCCCGCGCAGTCCGACGACGGACCCACCCCGATCCTCGGGGCGGTGCAGATCGTCCTCGGCGTGCTGATGCTGTTCCTGGCGGTGCGCCAATGGCGAGGTCGGCCGAAGCCGGGCACGCAGCCCGCGATGCCGAAGTGGATGGCGCAGATCGACGGCATGACGTTCTTCGGGGCGCTCGGACTCGGACTGCTGCTCGCGGCAGTGAACCCCAAGAACCTGCTGCTCGGAGCCAGCGCCGGCGTCACTCTGGGCGGGGCGGGGCTCGGCATCGGAGACATGGTCGTGGTGGTCGTGATCTACACGCTCCTCGCGTCGTCGACGGTGTTGATCCCTGTCGTCGGATACCTCATCGCATCCGAACGTCTGCGAGCGCCGCTGGGCAGATTGCGCGACTGGCTGCAGACGGAGAACGCCGTGATCATGACCGTGCTGCTTCTGGTGCTGGGTGTCGTGATCATCGGCAAGGGCATCGCCGCCATCGGGTGAGCGAGGAGTGACGGAGGAGACTCGGATGAGTGAACTGGATGAGCTCCGCGAGCGCGTCGTCGCGCTCGAGCGAGAGAACGATGAACTGCGCGCGCCGAAGAAGCGGCGATTCCGCGGCATGAGCGTCGTCGGTGCGATTCTGCTCGTGGTGGCGGTGCTGCTCGCGCCGGTCGCGGCGATGGGGACCTGGGCTCGACTGCAGCTCGTGGACACCGAGCGCTTCGTCGCGACATTCGCCCCGCTCGCGTCCGATCCGGATGTGCAGGACTTCGTCGCCGATCAGGTGACCACGGCGATAGACGAACAGGTCGACATCTCCGCGGTCGTGGGCGAGGTGTTCGACGGCATCCGATCGCTGGGGCTTCCTCCCCGAGCGGACACCGCCCTCACGCTGCTCGAGGGACCCGCTGCGGACGGCGCGATCTCGCTCATCGACTCCGTGGTGCACGATGTGGTGCAGTCCGAGCAGTTCGCCGACATCTGGACGCAGTCCCTGCGCTTCACGCATGAGCGCGCCACGGCGATCATCCAGAACGCTCCCGGCACGGCGGTGCAGCTCGGCGATGACGGCGCCGTCACGATCGAACTCGGAGTGGTGATCGACCGGGTCAAGGAGGCGATGACAGAGCGGGGGATCGGCTTTGCGAACGCGATCCCCGAGATCGACAGGTCGATTCCGATCGCCCAGGCGGATGCCCTCGTGCTGGTGCGCACGGTCTACCAGATCGCGGACATCGGCGGATTCTGGCTGCCGTGGCTCGTGCTCGGCCTGCTCGTGGCCGGCGTGCTGCTCATGCGCGATCGTCCGCGAGCGCTCTTCTGGTCGAGTGCCGGCTTCGCCGTCGTGTTCCTGATGCTCGCGGCGGGCATGGGCATCGGACGAGGGGTATTCATCCGTGCGGTGAGCCCATCGGTCATGTCGGCCGAGGCCGCGACGGCGCTGTTCGAACAGCTGACGTCGCTTCTCGCAGGAACCATCGCCGCGCTCGCCCTCGTCGGCGTGCTCGTCGCGATCTGGGCGTGGCTCGCCGGCTCCGCTCGCACGGCAGTCGCATTCCGGGGACTCGTCGAGAGCGGGTTCTCGTCGGTGCGCCGTGCCGCCGAACGACGGGGCCTCACGACGGGTGGCTTCGGTCGCGGGGTGGACCGCTTCCGCGGCCCGATCTTCATCGTCGGCGCGCTCGCGGCGATGACGCTGCTGATCGTCATGAGACCCGTGACGTTCGGGGCGGTCATCGGGGTAGCGGTCGGGCTGCTGGTCTTCGCGGCCCTCATAGAGCTGCTGCGCCGACCCGACGAGGAGGAGGTGCAGGCAGCGGCCGGCGACTCGCTCGACGACCCGGTGTCCCAGACTCTGGCGGCGCCTGCTCCGGATGCCGTGAGCTAGCCGTGCCGCGCCGACGCTCACCCTCGATGGGTGAGTGTCGCCGCATCGGGGTCGGATCAACGCAGAAGATGGGCGCATGACGGACGACTCGACAACCGGACGCACGAGAAGCACACGGATCCTCGACATCGTCACGGTCGTCCTGCTCTCGGTCACCGCCGTCATCACGGCATGGTGCGGCTTCGAGGCATCGAAGTGGGGCGGAGAGATGTCGATCGCCTTCAGCCAGGCCTCCAGCGCCCGAGTGCAGGCGGCGTCGGCCCAGTCGACCTCGCAGGCCGCGCGTCAGTACGACCTCACCATCTACACCGAGTGGGTGCTGGCGGAGGCAGACGGCAGGACGGAGCTGGTCCAGTTCATCGAGCAGCGATTCACTCCCGAGTTCGCGGTCGCGTTCGACGCCTGGATCGCTGAAGATCGCGAATCCCAGGGGCCCTTCGCTATGGAGGAGTACGTGCCCGCGGGGACGAGAGAGGCCGAGGAGCTCAACGCGAGAGCCGATGCGAAGTTCGACGAGGCCTTGGCCAACAACCAGCGCGGCGACGACTACTCGCTGCTGACCGTGCTGTTCGCGCTGGTGCTGTTCTTCGCCGCGCTGTCGCAGCACCAGAGCGCGGTCTGGCGGCGTAGGACGTTCCTCGCACTCAGCGGGGCGATCGCGCTTGCGGGCCTCGTGACTCTGCTGACGTTTCCGATCAAGATCTGACGCCGTCCGATGCGGATGACCGGCGAGAAGATGCGACAGCGCTGGCTGCGCTATCGGCGTCGGTTCGGCTCGCGTCGCACCATCGTCAGCGATCTGAAGGCCGGGATCGTGCTGGGAATCGAGAGCGTCCCCGACGGACTCGCGTCGGGTCTGCTCGCCGGGGTGAACCCGGTGATGGGGTTGAACGCGTACATCGTCGGGACGTTCGCCGGCGCGCTGGCCACGGGATCGGTCTTCATGTCGGTGCAGGCGACGGGCGCGATGGCGGTGATCATCGCCGATGTGCCCGAGGTGCACGGCGACGACGGCATGGGTGCGATGGCGATGCTGACCGTGATGGCCGGCATCGCGATGCTGCTGCTCGGCATCGCGCGACTGGGGAGCCTCGTGCGCTTCATCCCGACGGCGGTGCTGATCGGGTTCGTCAACGCGGTCGCCGTCAACATCGTGCTCAGCCAGCTCGAGAACTTCACGGGTTTCGACAGCGATGCCGACGCTCGCCTGCTGAGAGTCGTCGACATCGTCGCGAACGTGCTGCAGATCAGCTGGTGGTCGGTGCTCGTAGGCACGGTCACGATCGGACTGATCCTCGTGCTCGAGCGCACTCCGCTCGGCGCCCTCTCGATGGTCGTCGCGATCGTCATCGGATCCGTGCTCGCGGTGGTGCTGCCCGACGGTGCGGTCTCGACGATCTCGGACGTGGCGGAGGCAGGGCGGAGTCTTCCTTCGATCTCCCTCCCGGACCTGTCGATGTTCTTCGTCCTCATCGTCCCCGCGCTGTCGCTCGCGCTCGTCGGTCTCGTGCAGGGTGCCGCGATCTCCGGGTCCATTCCGAACCCCGACGGACGTTATCCCGACGCCTCCGCCGACTTCCGGGGGCAGGGCATCGCCAACATCGCGACCGGGATGCTGCAGGGCATCCCCGTCGGCGGATCCATGTCGGCGACGGCCCTCTCCCGGGCAGCCGGTGCCCGCAGCGCTGCGGGCAACCTCATCGCCGCCGTCGTGATGGTGCTCAGCGTGCTCGTCTTCGGGCCGCTCATCGGATACATCGCCATGCCCGCGCTCGCCGGCCTCCTGATCCTGATCGGAGTCCGCACGGTCAAGCCGCGGCAGATCGTCATGGTGTTCCAGACGGGGGCCGTGCAGATCGCGGTGTTCCTCGTCACCTTCGCGCTCACGCTCCTGATCCCTCTGCAGTACGCGGTGCTCGCCGGCGTCGGTCTCGCCGTGGTGCTGCAGATCGCGCGGCAGTCGAATCGGGTGCGGGTGCGTCGGTGGGTGTTCGACCAGGCGAACGGGCGTCCGATCGAACAGGATCCGCCCCCGACCCTGGAGCCGGGGGAGACGATCGTGCTGACCCCCTACGGCAGCCTCTTCTTCGCCTCCGCGCCGTCATTCCGCCAGCAGCTGCCCGATGCCGAACACAACAGTCCCGGCGCCGTCGTGATCATCCGGCTCCGCGGCACGGATGAGCTGGGAGTCACCTTCCTCACGATGATCCGCACCTATGCGCAGGAGCTCGCGGCCGTGGGGGCCACACTGATGGTTGCGGGTGTCGGGCCTCGGGTTCAGGCGCAGCTGGCGTCGACGGGCGTCCGTGACGTGGTCCGCGAAGAGAACATCTTCGTCGAGCAGCCGCGACTCGGCGACGCGCTGCAGAACGCGCTCGCCGAGGTGTCGCGCCGCCGACTCGACCCCGGGTGACGCGCCGTCGCTCACCCTCCGCGGGTGACACCCCGGGGCCGCAAGAGCGCGGCGTGGCTAGCCTCCTCGGGACGGGCCCTTTCTCATACGGCGACGAAGGAGAGACGATGTCGGAATTCAACGCGGACTTCTCGGGCAAGATCGAGCTGGACGTCCGGGACTCGGTGCCGGACTGGTCACCGTATGAGCTGCCGGTCGCACCCGAGGGGGCGCCGAACGTCCTGGTGGTGCTCTACGACGACACCGGCCTCGCCTCGTGGTCCCCGTATGGCGGACGTATCCACATGCCGACCATGGATCGACTCGCCCAATCGGGCCTCACCTACACGCAGTGGCACACGACCTCTCTCTGCTCACCGACCCGGTCGACGATGCTCACCGGTCGCAACCACCACGTCAACCGGGCCGGCGTGATCATGGAGGGCACGAACGGCTTCCCCGGGTTCGCTGGCCGACTCCCGGCCGAATGCGCCACGGTCGGTCAGATCCTGCAGCAGAACGGGTACTCGACGTTCTGGATCGGCAAGAACCACAATGTCCCCGAGGAGGACGTGGCCCCCGGTGGCAGCCGCTCCATGTGGCCCCTGCAGATGGGCTTCGATCGCTTCTACGGCTTCCTCGGCGGAGAGACGAACAACTGGTATCCCGACCTCGTCGAGGACAACCACTTCATCGAAGCCCCGGCGACGCCGGAGGAGGGCTATCACCTCTCGAAGGACCTGGCGGACCAGGCGCTGCGGATGATCCGCAACCAGCAGTCCTCGAACCCCTCGAAGCCCTGGTACATGTGGTTCTGCCCCGGTGCCAATCATGCGCCGCATCACGCCCCCGAGGAGTACATCGAGAAGTACAGGGGCGCCTTCGACGACGGCTACGACGCGTACCGCGAATGGGTCCTCGCCCGCATGATCGAGAAGGGCGTCATCCCCGAGGGCACGGCGCTGACACCGATCAACCCGCTGCCGGACGACGTCGCGAATCCCGCCGACCAGGTGCGACCGTGGGATGAGCTGAACGACGACGAGAAGCGCTTGTTCGCGAGGTTCGCCGAGGTGTTCGCCGGGTTCTCCGAGTACACCGACGCGCAGGTCGGCCGCGTCATCGACTACCTCGAGGAAAGCGGCCAGCTCGAGAACACCCTCGTGTTCTACTGCGCCGACAACGGCGCTTCCGGCGAGGGATCGCCGAACGGCTCGGTGAACGAGAACAAGTTCTTCAACGGGTACCCGGACGACCTCGCAGAGAACCTCGCGATGCTCGATCGCCTGGGGTCCGCCGACACATACAACCACTATCCGACAGGGTGGGCGGTGGCGTTCTCGACACCGTTCCAGATGTTCAAGCGCTACTCGCAGTTCGCCGGTGGCACGTGCGACCCGATGGTCATCCACTGGCCCAAAGGGATCCAGGCCAGAGGAGAGCTGCGTCACCAGTACCACCACTCGGTCGACGTGGTCGCCACGGTGCTCGATGTGATCGGCATCGAGATGCCCGAGACGTTCCGCGGTGTGCGGCAGCATCCGCTCGACGGTGTCTCGATGAAATACAGCTTCGATGCGGCGCCGGACTCTCCGACCGAGAAGCGGGTCCAGTACTACTCGATGCTCGGGACCCGGGGCGTGTGGAAGGACGGATGGAAGGCAGCGGCTGTGCACGCGCCTCTCAGCGGCAGGGGGCACTTCGAGGACGATGTGTGGGAGCTCTACAACGTCGAGGTCGACAGGTCGGAGTCTCATGATCTCGCGGGGAGCGAGCCCGACAAGCTTCGGGAGCTGATCGACGTGTGGTTCGAGGAGGCCGAGTCGAACTTCGTGCTGCCGCTGGACGATCGCTCGGCACGCGATGTGCTCAATGTCGAGCGCCCGCAGGCTGAGAAGCCACGGCAGCGCTATGTCTACTATCCCGACACCGCAGCGGTGCCCGAGAGCGTCGCGGTCAACGTCCGAGGGCGTTCATACAAGATCATCGCCGATGTCGTGCTCGAGGACGGCGCGGAGGGAGTGCTCTTCGCACATGGCTCCAGATTCGGCGGACACTCCCTCTTCATCAAAGACAACCGCCTCACATACGTCTACAACTTCCTCGGCATTCCGCCGGAGCAGACATTCACATCGGAGGAGCTCGCTCCGGGGCCGCACACGCTCGGCGTCGAGTTCGTGCGAGAGGGTGCGGGTGAGCACGGCGAATCGCTCGGCACCGCCACGCTCTATGTCGACGACCGGGCGGTCGCGTCAGGACCCATGCGCGCCCAGATCGGCAAGTTCACGCTGTGCGGTGATGGGCTGTGCATCGGGTGGGACAGCGCTGACCCGGTGAGCGGCCAATACGGACCTGCGTTCGCCTTCACCGGAGGCAAGCTGCTCGGTGTGGGTGTCGACGTCAGCGCCGAGCAGTATCTCGACCTCGAACGCGAGGCCGCCGCGATGCTCTCCCGCGAGTAGCTGTCGGGGCCTTCGCCGCTACTCCGTCGCAGTGAACGCCTCGTCGACGCTCGCGTGCACGCGGCCCTGCGCGATCATTCGCTGATACCACTGCGTCTTCACCGCGATCGAGGTGGCGCGCTCGGGCAGCGAGGCGATGTGCAATGTGGTTCCCGTCGAGGACAGCTCGCCGTCGAGGTTCTCGAGCATGTCGAGCACGGTGATCGTGACGATCTCGAGTCGCAGGGCATCGAGGATCACGATGCGCACCGGCTCCGGCCGGTCCGCCACGATCTCGGTGATCGCCCTCTCGTACGCGAGGGCGTTGGCCGTGTACAGCCCGCGGACCGAGCGGATCGCGATGCGGCCGTCGTGTTCTCCCACGATCTCGAGTTTCGGGATGTTGAGTTCTCGCAGCACCAGGATGAGCGTCAATGCCACCCCGGCGGCCACGGCGGGCAGCAGACCGACGGTGAGGCCGAGCACTGCCACGATGAGCGCGATCCAGAAGTCGATCGGACTGATGCGCGCCCACCGCACCAGCAGGGGGATGTCGATGAGCCCGGCCACTGCGAGGAAGACCATGGCGGCGAGCGTCGCCTGGGGGAGAAGCGAGACGACGGGGCCGAGGAAGACGGCGACCACGATCGCGAGAGCGACCGTGACGAGGGTCGCGAGCTGCGTCCTGGCACCGGCATCCCGGTTGACCGCGCTCTGCGAGAATCCGCCGGCGGCGGGGAGCACGGTGAAGAAGGTGCCGGCGAGGTTGGCGGCGCCCACCGCGACGAGCTCCTGGTCGGCGTCGATGACGGGCTCGTTCGTGCGTCGCATGCTGCGCGCGACCGCCGCGGTCTCGAGGAAGACCATCACCGCGATCGCGAGGGCGCCGGGAATCAGCGCAGCGATCTGCGTGAGATCCGGGAGTCCCGGCATCGGCAGCCCTGAGGGCACGGGATCGATGAGCGCCACGCCCCTCTCGTCGAGGTCCGCGAATGCGACCAGGGCGATGCCGCCGACGACGACCACGAGGGTCCCCGGGATCCTCGGAGCGAACCGCTTCATCACGAGCAGGATGATCAGACTTCCCGCCGAGAGCGCGACCGTCGCCGGGTTGATGCTCGCCGCAGCCGCGATCGCGGCCTCGATGGTGCGGAAGAACCCTTCGCCCGAGACCTCGGTGGTCTCGCCCAAGAGCTTCGGGAGCTGCCCGACAGCGACGGTTCCGCCGACACCGATCTTGACACCCAGGGTCGTCGCCGCGCTGATGTTCTCGACCAGCGATCCCCATCGCAGCAGGCGCGCGCCGATGAGCAGCAGGCCGACCAGCATCGCCAGGGTCATCAGGCTTCCCGCCGGGTCGTCGACGCTCGATGCGACGGATGCCGTCACCAGCGTCGTGGCCGTGAGAGTTGCGATCGTCGAGGTCGTCGACACGCTCATCGCGCGGGATCCGCCGAGCAGCGCGTACACGAGCATCGGGATGATGCACGTGTAGAGACCCACCTGCACCGGCAGGTCGGCGATGGTGGCGTAGGCCATCGCCTGCGGCACGACGACGGCGCCGGCGGCGAGGCCGGCGACGACATCGGGCACCAGCCACTCGCGACGGTATCCCGCCATGCTGGGCAGGAGGACTCGCGAGGCGCGTCGCGTGGCGTGGTCGCTCATGTGCTCATGCTGGCATCGCCACTCAGCCGGGTCGTCGACATGTCACCCGTCGAGGGCGATGCGGGTCGGGTCGGTCAGAGTCCGTCGCGAGTCTCGTCGCGGTGCGTGATCCGCCGCACGCGGTCTCCGATGTACGAGATGACGAGCGCCGAGGTGGTGCCCACGATCGCGATGCCGCCGATCATCAGGCACACGGCGTACACCCGCCCGAGCGCTGTCACCGGATAGGTGTCGCCGTAGCCGACCGTCGCGACGGTGACGCATGCCCACCAGATCGCCGAGCCGAAGTCGATGATCGTCGCGCCGGGGGCGCCGCGTTCCACCTGCAGTGTCGCGAGGGAGATGAAGTACACGAACAGCACGGTGTAGGCGAGGGCGATGGTGACGATCTGGGCCCTGACCGCGCTGCCGGTGCGGCGGTGGAAGTAGGGGAGTCCGCGTGCGAGCTCGACGACGCGGAATGCTCGGAAGAGGGGCACGAGAACAGACAGGACCTCGACGGGATGATGCACGAGGAACGACGTGCGGCTCCCGACGGGGGTGAGCGCCACCCGAACGATGAGGTCGATGACCATCGCGACCCAGGTGATCACGATCTCGACCGTGAGGATGATGCGCACCCAGCCGGGGAGGTCGGGCACGAGCACGATCACCGAGTAGGCGACGATGAAGCCGAGTCCGAGCACCGTGAGGGGAACCGTGGAGGCCGATTCCCAGCGATGCAGCCTCGTGTCGGCATCCCCGGGGTCGTGCGCGGCGGGCGGGTTGTTGGGCACCGCGTCGGTCATCGCGACCACCGTCTCACGCGACGCGGATCCCAGGGGATGCGGCGCACGGCGCGCACGGCGCGCACGCTCGGGGGCTCTGGCGACGGGCGCGCGCTGCGGTCTCCCGAGACCCACCGCAGCCAGAGGGTGTCCTCGCTGCCTTCGAGCAGCAGTGCACGCGCCACGAGGGTCAGGGGAACCGCCAGCAGAGCACCGATCGGCCCCATGATCACGGTCCAGAACACGACGCCAAAGAAGCTCAGCGTCAGGCTGAGGCCGACCGCATCGCTCACGAACAGGGGCTGGATGAACACCTGCAGGAGGACGTTCACGACGCAGTACACGACCACGACTCCGAGCAGCAGCGGCCATCCGCCCACCAGAAGGGCGAGGATCGCCGGGGGAACGAGCCCGATGACGAACCCGATGTTCGGGATGAAGTTCGTCACGAAAGCCAGGACGGCCCAGAGGACGGGGGCCGGGACCCCGAGCCACCACAGCGCGAGGCCGTCGAGCGTCGCGACGATGGCGCCGAACACGGTGTTGACCACGTAATAGCGCCGGATGTTCGTGTTCAGCCGCGATATCCGTGCGATCGTCGCGGCTCTCCGCGCGCCGAACACGGTCGATGCGTGCGAGTAACGTCCGGCGTCCACCGCCATCACGACCACGTAGGCGCAGACCAGGAAGAGAGCGACGGCGATGCCGATCACGGCGCCGCTCACGCTCCGGGCGACAGTGATCAGCGCAGGCACGACCACGCTCGCGGCGTTGTCGCCGTCGGCGTCCGGGGCTCCGATGCCCTGAAGGACCCAGCTGTCGAGCTGCGATGCGACAGGGGCGAGATCGCCACCGGGGGAGAGATCGCCGAGAAGGTGCGCGAACTGGTCTCCGGCGATCCAGAGCAGCCAGCCCATCGCGAGCAGCACGGAATAGGCGAGGACGACGATCGCCGTCACGCCGAGCGACTGCGGCCACCCGCGTCGGACGAGTGCGCTGCTCGCCGGGCTGCAGATCACGACGACCACCAGCGCGACGGCGAGCGGCGCGATCACGTCTCGGAGCAGCCACAGCCCCGCGAGCGCGATGGTCGCGCACGCGAGCACCACGAGGATGTGGGTGCCTGCGGCGCGGGACATGCTCACGGCGCGTCTGCAGGTGATCCGGAGGCGCCCGGGAACACGGTCGCCCAGTCGTCTCGCACGCTCACGACGACGTATCCGGCGTCGACGGCGCCGGATAGAGCCGTCTCGGCTCCGGCATCGTAGGGGGTGTCTTCGCGGGAGTCGTCGTCGTGGTGGATCAGCAGGGCCAGGCCGGGGCGGGGGCCTCGGCGCGCGAAGTCGAGCATCGGCATGTCGCCGTTGGAGTTCCCGGCCGCGAAGAGCGGTCGACGTCCGATCCTGCTCCAGATCCGCACCGGCTTCTCCGGCCCGTCGTCGAAGAACGCCAACGACGGCGCGTAGCGCACCACCGCCTTCTCCGCGTCGTAGCCGAGCCCGAAGGCCGAGCCGATGACACGCTCCGGCGGGATGCCGTAGTTGCTCTGCGTCATGGGGCGCATGAAGTCGCGCTCGCCGCCCGACACGATGTAGCAGGTGAAGCCATGACGTTCGAGGTACCGCAGGAGCTCCACCATGGGCTGGTAGACCGCGTCGGCGTAGCGTCGCTGAAGCACGGGATGCGTCGCGGTCGCGAAGAACTCGGACACTGAGGCGGCGTACCTCTCTACGCTGACGCCGTCGGTCAGTCCGCCGAGGGCTTGCAGGATGACGGCCAGATCGGAGTCGTCGCCGGAGTAATGCTTGTCGATGGCTCTCCCGAGCCACGCGAGATCGCCGCTCACCGCGGCCAGGTAGGGCTGCTTGTGAGCGAGCTCCGGGTCGAGCTCGGCGGCGATGCGCCACTGTTCCACGACGTAGTGCAGCTGAGTCGGCATCGGCTTCTCGGACCACAGGGTCCCGTCGTTGTCGAAGACGGCGATGCGCTCTGCGACGGGGACGGCGTCCGGGCCGTCGGTGACCGACCGGACGAACCGCTCGATGGCGTCCCGCGTCGCACCCTCGCGCCAGGATCGCAGCTGTGCCGGGTCGTCCATCGCGCTCTCGATTCTCTCGATGACGGTGCGTCGTGCGGGCCTCTCGTCGGCCATCCTGACACCCACCGAGCGAGCGGGGGCCGCCTCGTCACCCGCTTCGGGCGAGGTGATCCCGGGCCGACGTGAGACTGATTCGAAGAAAAACCGCACGCCGGTCTTATTGCTAGCTAAGCTAGTAGTCATGGAACGCTACAATCACCTGCGCTGGGTGGGTCTGGTCTTCATCAGCATCGCCGTCTCGCTGATCATCGTCGACTCGACGATCGTGAACGTGGCGATTCCGGCCATCGTCGAGGACCTCGGCATCACGTCCACAGAGGTGCAGTGGGTGCAGGAGGCGTACACGCTCGTATTCGCCGCGCTGCTGCTCGTGTTCGGCAGCCTCGCGGATCGGTTCGGACGTCGGCGAGTGATGATCACCGGAGTCGCGGTCTTCGCGGCATCCTCGGTGCTCGCGGCGCTCGCTCCCGATGGCGGGATGCTGATCATCGCCCGTCTCGCGCAGGGGGTGGGCGGATCGATGATCCTGCCCACCACACTGTCGATCATCAACGCGACCTTCCGCGGGCGCGAACGCGGCATCGCCTTCGCGGTGTGGGGGTCGACGATCGGTGGAATGGCGGCCGTGGGCCCCCTGCTCGGAGGATGGCTGACGACCGCCTTCTCGTGGCGGTGGGCATTCGGGATCAACATCCCTCTGGGCATCATCATCATCGTCGGTGTGCTGCTCACGGTGGCGGAGTCGCGCAGTGACCGGACGACCAGGATCGATGTGGTCGGGGCGATACTCTCGGTGATCACGATGGCCAGCCTCGTGTTCGCTCTCATCGAGGGACGCACGTACGGCTGGTGGCTCGTCGACCAGCGCCCTCAGATCGGCGACTGGACGTGGCCGCTGGACGTCTCTCCGATCCCGTTCGCCTTCGCGCTGGCGGTCGTGGCACTCGTCGCTTTCATCCTGTGGGGTCTGCACAGGCAGCGCCAGGACAAGCCGACGCTGCTGGCCCTGCGTCTGTTCGCCATCCCCTCGTTCCGCAACGGCAACATCGCGGCGACCGTCGTGTCGCTGGGAGAGTTCGGGATCATCCTCGCCCTGCCGCTGTGGCTGCAGTTCGTCCTGGGCTTCGATGCCCTGCAGACCGGGCTCCTGCTCCTCGCGCTCGCGCTCGGATCGTTCGTCGCGAGCGGCGCCGCGGGGGCGGCGAGCGGCAGGATCGCTCCGGTCTGGGTCGTGCGTGTCGGCCTCATCGCCGAGATCATCGGGGTCGCCGGTGTCGGCTTCGTCATCGCACCCGACGCGTCATGGGTGCCGCTGATCCCGTTCCTCTTCGTCTACGGCCTCGGCGTCGGCCTCGCGACCGCCCAGCTGACGGGCGTGGTGCTCGCCGACGTCCCCGTCGACGACAGCGGCGCGGCGTCGGGAACGCAGTCGACGTCTCGACAGCTCGGCGCAGCACTCGGCGTGGCGGTGCTGGGAACGGTGCTCTTCACGAGCACGGCAGGGATCCTCGCGTCATCGCTCGACGCGCGCGGCGTTCCGGCCGATCAGCGCGATCAGATCGTGTCGGCCGTCGTCGACAGCGCGGGCGCGGCGATCAGCGGACTCGAGGCGCAGCCCGAGACAGCCGAGATCGCCGACGATGCGAAGGCGGCGTTCTCCGACGGCACGCGTTTCGCTGCATGGACCGCGGCAGGATTCCTCTCCCTGGGTCTGCTGTCGACGATCTCCCTCGGGGCGGCTGCGACGTCTCGGCGCGAGGAGGATCACTCGGACGCGACCCGGACGGCCTGAGCGCGTCTCGCCGGTGACCGCGGCCGTCGTCGGCTGTACTGGTCAGGGGCCGGGTGGCGGCTCGAAGTGCGGGATGGGGTCGGGTCGCTCGCCGCGCTGTCCGTGGTGCGCGGCGCGGGCGTCCTCCGTGGCGGGCACGGCGTAGACGGGCGGCGCAGCGAGAGCTCTGCGAGGGAACCGACGACCTGTGATGGTGCTGGCTGTCACCTTCAGCACGAACTGCTTCGGAGCCGCGGTCCACGATCGCAGGTGTTCGACTCCGACTCGGTGCAGCTCGGACTCGCTGGTCACCTGCATCGCCACGCCGCGGACCACCACGCTCCAGAAGTCGGCGTCATCCGCCCCGTCGACCTCGACAGCCACCGGCGACCTCGAGGCGACGGCCAGGAACTTGGAATCCAACGCTGATCGGATGTAGATGACGCGATCGACGCAGAGGTGGTTCACCGGCCGGATGTCGGGAGCCCCGTCCGCCTGGACGAATGCGAGTCTGCACAGCTCGGTCGTGCTCACGAGGTTCCAGCACTCGTCCGGGGTGAGGGCGACTGCGTCAGCGTCGTGGTCTGCATCGGTATCGGTCATCCCGAACCTCCTGTATCGGCGGGCATCGATGCGCGGTGGTCGTGTCGTCAGCCTGCAGTGGCGTGCCGGACGGCACAATCGGCCCCTCACCCTGCGGGGGTGAGCGCGGTTCCCACGAGGCGATGAGATCCGGTCATGCTGGATGAGCCAGGGGCCGCCGGGGGGCGACCGTCGGCACGAGTGGCGTCTTCGGGCAAGGGCGTCACGCGGGATGCCTCGCCTCGGCGATACTCCCTCGGGCGAGGCATCCTCTCCCTGGTCGGCCAGCCGCGGTGCGCGAGTGTCGGGATTCACGGGTTCGGAAGTCTCCGCAGAGAGGTGATGCATGAGAGTCGTCCGGGCAGCGCGACGATACCCTGTCATCGGCGTCACTGTGCTCGTGCTGGCTGTCGTGCTGGTCCTGCACCTCGTCGACGCCGCGACCGCCGGTCGATGGGTCGCCACGGCCTATGTCGCGCTGTTCATCGTGTGGACATCGGTCGGAATGGTCCGCGAGCTCATGCGTGGTCATATCGGGCTCGACGTGCTCGCGATCGTGGCGATGATCGCGACGCTCGGCGTGGGCGAGTACATCGCATCGCTCATCGTCGTGCTCATGCTCGCCGGCGGGCAGGCCCTCGAGGACTTCGCGGGTCGCCGCGCGAAGCGCGATCTGTCCGCACTGCTCGACCGGTCTCCCCGCTCCGCGCACGTTCTCGTCCAGGGCGACGGAGCGGGCTCGGACGACGTTCGAGACACACCCGTCGACGACGTGGCGGTCGGAGACGTCATCCTGGTGCGGCCGTCCGAGATCGTGCCGGTCGACGGCGTGCTGCTGTCGGACGCGAGCAGCTTCGATGAGTCCTCGTTGACCGGCGAGAGCATGCCCGTCGTGCGGGGGACCGGCGATGAGGTGCTGTCGGGTGCGATCAACGGCACGCGAGCGGTCAGGATGCGCGCGGTGCGCGTCAGCGAAGACAGTCAGTATCAGCAGATCGTCGCTCTCGTGCGGGCGTCGGAGGACTCTCGGGCCCCGGTGGTGCGATTGGCCGACCGGTTCGCGATCCCGTTCACCGTCGTGTCGATCGCTCTCGCGGCGACGGCATGGATGCTGTCGGGCGACCCGACACGGTTCGCCGAGGTGCTCGTGCTCGCAACGCCGTGTCCGCTGCTGATCGCGGCTCCGGTGGCGTTCCTCGGCGGGCTCTCTCGTGCCGCGAAGGCGGGCGTGATCATGAAGGGCGGCGCGGTGATCGAGCAGGTCGCGAGGGTGCGATCCGCCGCGTTCGACAAGACCGGCACCCTCACCCAGGGCCGCCCGGAGCTCGTCGACGTCCGAGCGGAGGTGGGTTTCGATGCGGACGAGGTGCTGTGCCTCGCTGCGTCCGCTGAGCAGTATTCTTCGCACGTGCTCGCCGACGGCATCCGCCGGGCGGCGGAGAGCCGTGGACTGACGCTCCGTGCCGCGGAGAGCGCGCGTGAGGAGGCGACGAACGGAGTCCTCGCTCGGATCGGTGGGAAGGCGGTCGTCGTGGGCAAGCCTGCTCTCATCGAATCGCTCACCCAGGACACCGTGCGGGCGTCACTGGGCGCGAGCGAGGCCGCAGCATACGTGGCGGTCGATGGTCGTTTCGCGGGTGTGATCGTGCTGTCGGACTCTCCGCGGCCGGAAGCCCGCTCAGTGATCGACTGGCTGCGAGCTCATGGGGTCGGTCGCGTGATGATGCTCACGGGCGATGTCCGGCCGACGGCCGAGTCGGTCGCGCGCCAGGTCGGGATCGACGAGGTTCATGCCGAGCTGCTGCCGCCGGAGAAGGTTCAGCTGGCGACCGATGTCCGGCCGAGGCCCGTGATGATGGTGGGAGACGGTGTGAACGATGCGCCTGTGCTCGCCGCCGCCGACGTCGGTGTCGCCATGGGGGCGCGCGGCGCGACTGCCGCGGGAGATGCTGCCTCCGTCGTCATCCTGGTGGACTCGCTGGCGAAGGTCGTCGATGCGCTCGCCATCGGCCGGCACACGCTGCGCGTCGCCCTGACCGCGATCTGGATCGGCATCGCCCTGAGCGTCGGTCTGATGATCGTCGCGATGACGGGGATCATCCCTGCGGTCGTCGGCGCGCTCGTGCAGGAACTCGTCGACCTTGCGACGATCCTCTATGCCCTCCGAGCGCTCAGCGGGCCGCGCGTCGACTCTGACCTGCTCGGTCACAGCGACACGTCACGACCCGACATCGTCGCGCAGGCCCCCGAGAAGCACTGAACTCACGCGTCCGCCGCATCGACGGTCACGGCGTTTCCCCAGACCCAGCACCGGTAGGTCTGGTCTCCGGCGCGGAACTCGACGCCCGCGGCGAGTGGCGTCGACCGGGCGAGCTTCGCATCGACCAGGACCGCTTCGGGCCCGAAGCGCACCCAGACCCGAACGGCGCGATACGGCTGCGGGTAGATCGTGACCGGCTGCTCCCGAAGCCGCAGCTCACGGTCCGTCAGCGACTGCAGGGGTCCGGCGCGTGCTGCGGCGAGGATGGCCTGATGCTGCGCGCGCATGTCGTAGTGGGCCGCAAGACGCTTGCTCGTGCCCATGCCGGCTCCCTTCTCCGGCCCGATGGCAAGGGTAGCAAGATTCGAAGTTATGTTCTATTCTCGAACCATGCGACCGGCTCCTGCTCATCTCCCCGCCACTCTATGGATGGTCGACGACATTCCGTCGCGCATGGTCTTCGCCGGGCGTCGGTGGAAGGTCACCGACACCCCCACGCGGCTCGGAGATTCCGGCCGGCCAGTGGCGTCGGCGTCGGGGTCGGCGTCGCAGCGAGGGTCGCACGGGTGGCGATTCCAGGGCACCGACGACGACGGTCGCTCGCTGGTGTTCGACGTCTTCGAGGGGGCGGACGGCTGGCACGTGCACCACAGCTACGACTGAGCATCTCGGAGCGTCTCCCGAATCGTCCGTCCGCAGCCGGGACTCCGCACGATGCAACGAGAAAAGCCGCCTGGAACCAGGCGGCTTTTCTCGTAGGTGTGTGCCCCCGACAGGAGTCGAACCTGCGACCTACGGTACCGGAAACCGGCGCTCTATCCACTGAGCTACGGAGGCGTACCGGTCGACAATATCACTGCTCGGGAGTGGTCTCCGACCCACCGGCCTCGGTGACCGGCGCGTCGCCCAGTTCGCCGAGGGCCGCGGCCAGCTTCTCGGCGAGGTAGCGGTGGCCGTCGGTCGACGGGTGCTTGCGTCCGACCTCGACGTCGATGACCGACAGATAGTTCTGCTCTGTGATCCAGTTCTGCGCGACGGGGGAGATGTACCACCAGCCGCGAGCCGCGGCGAGTTCGCCGAGATCGGTGTCGATGCGCGCGGTCTCCGCCCCGACGGGGAGCTCGTGCGGCGCCGGGCCGAGGATGACGATCGACGCCTGCGGGAACTTCGCCGTCATGGCGTCCCACGCCGCGGTGACGGCCTCACGATATCCGGCTGCGCCCTGCGCCCGGTCGTTGATGGAGCCCTGCAGGATGATCAGGTCGGGGGCGAGCGTCGGGTCCAGTGCGGCGATGCGCTCGCCGAACGCAGGGCCGTCGAGTCCGGGCTTGAGGTAGCCGCTGCCGCGGACTCCGTCGACGATCGTCTCGCCACCGATGAGGTCGGCGAGCAGATAGGCGTATCCCTGGGTGGGCTCGGTCGCCGCCGAGCCGTAGGTCCAGGAGTCTCCGAATACGAGAACGGTCGGATGCTCGGGCAGGAGAAGCGGAACCGGCGCGATCGCGACCGATTCATCGGCTGCTGCCGCCGCCCCGACGGGTGCCGAGGCCGGCACCGGAACCCAGGGCCGCCACACGCCGAGGACGACTGCCGCGAGCGCCAGGATCACTGCGACGGCGAGGCCCGCGACGGGCAGACGGTGGCGGGCGGATGCGGCCTTCATGGCATGACTGTAGATCACGATTCCGCCCTCGCAAATTCGGGTTCGTGACGCGCCGTAAACTGGGAGGCCTATGAACCCTGAATCGCTCGCCACAGCCCTCCTCGCCGTCCTCGCACCGATCGCCGAGGAACGACGTCCTGGCGAGCCGCTCGCGCTCACCGCGTCGGACATCGTGTTCGAGCGCCCGCGCAACCGCGACCACGGCGACTGGGCCTCGAACATCGCGATGCGCCTGGCGAAGCCCTTCGGCACAAACCCGCGCGAGCTGGCGCAGCAGATCGCCGACGGCCTCGCGCGGGTCGACGGGGTGCAGACCGCAGAGGTCGCGGGCCCGGGCTTCATCAACATCCGTCTGGACGCGGCCGCCGCCGGCGCACTGGCCAAGGTCATCGTCGATGCGGGCGCCGAGTACGGTCACAACGACACGCAGGCCGGTCACAGCATCAACATCGAGTTCGTGAGCGCGAATCCGACCGGCCCGCTGCACATCGGTCATACGCGCTGGGCCGCGCTGGGCGATGCGATCGCCCGTGTGCTCGCGGCCTCGGGTGCGAAGGTCGCCAGGGAGTACTACATCAACGACGCGGGCGTTCAGATGGAGCGTTTCGCGAACTCGGTGCTGGCCGCGGTGAAGGGCGAGCCGACGCCCGAGGGCGGATACGCCGGAAGCTACATCGGCGACCTCGCCGCTCGTGTCGTGGCCGCGCGACCTGACCTGCTCGAACTCGCCGCCGACGAGCAGGTGGTCGTGACGCGCGAGCTCGCCTACGGCTTCCAGCTCGAGGAGCAGAAGCAGTCGCTCTCGAAGTTCAACGTCGACTTCGACGTGTGGTTCTCCGAGCGCACGCTGCATGCCAAGGACGCCGACGGCGTCAGCTTCGTCGATCGCGCCGTCGACCGCCTGCGCGAGCAGGGTCATGTCTTCGACGACGAGGGCGCCGTCTGGGTGCGCACGACCGACTTCGGCGACGACAAGGATCGCGTGATCCGTCGCTCGAACGGCGAGTACACGTACTTCGCCGCCGACGCCGCGTATTACCTGAACAAGGGCGACCGCGGCTTCGAGTACAAGCTGTACCTGCTCGGGGCCGATCATCACGGCTACGTCCACCGTCTCAAGGCGATCGCCGGGGCGGCAGGGGAAGATCCCGAGAAGAACGTCGAGGTGCTCATCGGTCAGCTGGTCTCGGTCGGGGGAGCGCGCCTGAGCAAGCGCGCGGGCAACATCATCGAGATGGACGATCTGCGCGAATGGCTCGGCACCGATGCGTTGCGCTATTCGCTCGAGCGTTCGCCGGCCGACTCGCCGCTCGCTCTCGATCCTGAGCTGCTGCAGAAGCGCACGAACGACAACCCGGTGTTCTACGTGCAGTACGCGCATGCCCGCACGCACAACGTCGCGCGCAACGCCGCCGATTCCGGAGTGGATCGCTCGGAGTTCGCCCCCGAGACGCTCACGCACGAGACCGAGAGCGCTCTGCTGGGCGCTCTGCAGGAGTTCCCGCGCATCGTGGCGTTCGCGGCCGAGGTGCGCGAGCCGCACCGCGTCGCGCGCTACCTCGAGGAGCTCGCCGGCCTGTACCACCGCTGGTACGACAACTGCCGTGTGATCCCGCAGGGCGACGACCCGATCGAGACGGTGCACCGCACGCGCCTGTGGCTCAACGACGCCGCCGGCCAGGTGTTCCGCAACGGTCTCGATCTCCTCGGCGTCTCCGCACCCGAGCGCATGTGACCTCTGCCGCCGTCCGGGCCGTAGGGCAGGATGGCAGCATGAGCGACGACAACCACACCCTTCCTTATCCCTCCGCGGGTTCTGAGCACCCGACGCTCGTGATCCCGGGCGGCAAGGACGGCGGGGATGCCGGTGCGACACCGCCCCGGCGGGCGCGTAGGCGCTGGCCCTGGGTGCTGCTCATCGTCGTGGTCGCTCTCGCGGCCCTCGCCGTCGCCGCCGAGCTCATCGCCCGCGCTGTGCTGCCCGGCATCGTGCGGAGCATGGTGATCGAACAGCTCGATCTGCCCGCCGATCAGCAGCTCGATGTCGAGACCGACGGCCTGCTCGTCCCACAGCTGATCGGGGGAACGCTCGACGCGCTGCATCTCTCGACCGACTCGGTCACGCTGCAAGGGGTCACGGGCGCCGTCGACGTCACCGCGACGGGGGTCCCGCTGCGCGGCGGCGACCTCGCGTCGGCCTCCGGCACGATCCGCATCGACGAGTCGCAGTTCACAGCCCTCCTCTCGAACACGGACCTGCCGATCGAGACGGTCACGCTCAAGTCGCCGAACGCGACGGTCGCTGGTTCCGTGACGGTCCTCGGGCTCGCGATCCCGGTCTCCCTGACCGTGACTCCCGGGGTGGCCGAGGGGGATCTCGAGCTCACACCGGTCGGCCTCACCGTCGGCGGACTCGAGGTCGATGCGGATCAGGTCGGGTCGAGTCTGGGAGCCCTGGGGGAGCAGCTCACCCGGACGCAGCGCATCTGCATCGCGGATCAGCTTCCGGCCGGCATCACTCTCACGAACCTCGAGATCGAGGGATCGGAAGCGGTGATCGACGTCGACGTCGACGGCGCGATCGCCACGGATGAGACTCTGCTCCAGACGGGCACCTGCCCCTGAGGACGGATCAGTCCTCGTCGCTCCCGAGCCGGGCCTCGCGCTCGGCCTTCTGGGCCTCCCGCAGCTCGGCAGTCGCGAGGGCGACCTCCGCCTCGGCGCGCTGGACGCGGCGCTGCGGGAAGGTCGTCGCGCCGAACCGCGCGTGCACACGATCCTTGCGCTCTTCCTCCGACGTGACGATGTAGGCGCTGGCGATCAGGATCACCTGCGTCGACAGGTTGAGCCAGATGAGCAGCGCCAACAGGGTCGCGAACGAGGCGAGGAGCGGGTTGCTGGTCGCGCCGCCGATGAAGAGTCCGGAGAGCTCCTGCAGCACCAGCAGTCCGACTCCGCCGATGAGCGAGCCGACCCACAGGGAACGCGCCGAGGGGTGCAGACCGGAGAGCAGACGGAACACACCCGCGATGAGCACCGTGTCGAGTGCGAGCACGACGACCAGTGAGACGATCCGTATGCCCCACGACGACGCCGGCGAATCCTCGGGGATGCCGAGCAGCCCGCTGATCCAGGTGATCCCGAGTCGGCCGGCGAACGTGACTCCCGCGGCGGCGACGAACAGCACGGCCACGCCGACCGCGAGCAGGAGATTGCGGAGAATGACCCAGATGAACAGCACGTCTGCGTGGGCCGTCCCGGCGAGGACGCGTACGGCCGTGCGCAGCGACCCGACGGCGCCGAGCGCCGAGCCGATCAGCGCGATCGTCGAGATGGCTCCGGCGACGGAGAGGGAGATCGGCTCTTTGAGATCGTCGGGGTTCACGACTCCGTCCTCCCCGATCAGGCCGGGAACCACGGACTGCACGGCCGAGATGATGGCGTTCCAGGCGTCGGGGTTGCCGGCGAGCCACAGAGCGGCGATGGAGAATCCGAGGAGCACGGCGGCGAAGACACTGAACAGCGCGCGATACGTGACGCTGTCGGCGAGCATCGCCCCCCGACGCTCGGAGTAGAGCAGGAACGCGCGGACAGGACGCCGTGTCAGAGCCCAGCGGATCGCTGACGCGCTGACGCGTGCGATCAGGCCGGGGCGTCGGGCATCGGGCGCTGCGGAATCGGTGCTCATCTTCACCACCTTACGAGTCCGCGTGATGTGCCCGGAGGGGGTTGACGCCGGGCGTCACCATGACTGAGGCGGCATGCGCGGTGCCATAGAATCGGGGGCAACCTCGCAGTGCGCGCATCCGCCCGAGACCCGTCCCACGATTGGTGTTCCTTGCTTTCCCCTGCCGACTCGCTCGCCCCGGAATGGCTCGTTGTGCCCGACGACGCGAATGACCTCCCCGCCGCCGTATGGCCGGCCTCCGCAGAGCGCGGCGACGACGGAGCGCTGCGGCTCGCAGGACTCTCCGCCATCGATCTCGCTGAGACGTACGGCACGCCACTGCTCGTGATCGACGAAGACGAGGTGCGGTCCCGAGCCCGTGCCTTCCGCTCGGCCTTCGACACGGCTGCCGCCGACCATGACACGACGGCGCGGGTGTATTACGCAGGCAAGGCGCTGCTGACCACGACGATCGCACGCTGGGTGGTCGATGAGGGTCTCCGCATCGACGTGTGCACCGGTGGTGAACTGGAAGTCGCGCTCGCGGCGGGCGTCTCTGCAGCGTCACTGGGGTTCCACGGGAACAACAAGTCCGTCGCCGAGCTCGAGCGTGCGGTCGAGGTGGGCATCGGCACGATCATCGTCGACAGCGCGATCGAGATCGAACGGCTTGCGGCGATCACCGCCCGGACGGGCGCCGTGCAGCGGGTGCTGGTGCGGGTCATCAGCGGCGTGCATGCCGAGACCCACGATTTCCTCGCGACGGCGCACGAAGACCAGAAGTTCGGCTTCCCGCTGGCCGAGGCCGAGCAGGCCGTCGCCCGCATCCGAGAGATTCCCGGACTCGAGTTCGTCGGCCTCCACTGCCACATCGGATCGCAGATCTTCGGCGTCGCCGGCTTCCGCGAGTCGGCCTCGCGCGTGCTCGAGCTGCACGCCGCACTGCTCGACGGAGGAGCGGTTCCGCAGCTCAACCTCGGCGGAGGATTCGGCATCGCCTACACCAGCGTCGACGACCCGACGCCGATCGAGACGCTGGCGGGCGAGATCGTCGCCGCCGTGGCCGAAGGCTGCGCCGCGCGGGGCATCGCCGTGCCTGCGCTGTCGTTCGAGCCGGGCAGGGCCATCGTCGGAACCGCCGGGGTGACGATCTATGAGGTCGGGACGACCAAGGACGTCGCGCTCGACTCGGGAGCCACCCGACGCTACATCAGCGTCGACGGAGGAATGAGCGACAACGCCAGGACCGCGCTGTACGAGGCGCAGTTCTCGGCCCGTCTCGCCTCGCGGACCGGCACCGGCTCGCCGCAGCTCAGCAGAGTCGTCGGCAAGCATTGCGAGTCCGGCGACATCGTCGTCGACCATGAGTACCTGCCGGCCGACGTCTCACCCGGTGACCTGCTGGCCGTCCCCTCGACCGGGGCGTACTGCGCACCGCTCTCGAGCAACTACAACCACGTCCCTCGCCCCCCGATCGTCGCGGTGCACGACGGCCGATCGGCGATCATCGTTCGCGGTGAGACGATCGCCGACGTGCTGTCTCGCGACGTCGGCGTCGCGGACGCCGAGAGCAACGGGTGAATCCGCGCGACGAACGACGCGGACCCCGACGACGCACGACTGAACCACCCTCCCAAGGAGAGATGCAATGACGACTGAGTACCGACGACTTCGCGTGGCGCTCCTCGGCGCCGGAGCGGTCGGCTCCCAGGTGGCCGCCCTTCTGCTGCGGCACGGCGACGAGCTGGCCGACCGTGCGGGTGCCACATTGGAGCTCGCCGGCATCGCGGTGCGCGATCTCGATGCGCCCCGCGACACCGATCTGCCGAGGGAGCTGTTCACGACCGATGCCGAGTCGCTGATCCTCGGCTCCGACATCGTGATCGAGCTGATCGGCGGCATCGAGCCCGCTCGCACGAGCATCCTGCAGGCGATCGGCTCCGGCGCCGACGTCGTGACCGCCAACAAGGCGCTGCTGGCCACTCACGGTCCTGAGCTCTTCGAAGCGGCCGACCGCGTGGGCGCATCCGTCTACTACGAGGCAGCGGCCGCAGGCGCCATCCCGATCATCCGCCCGCTGCGTGACTCGCTCGCGGGCGACCGCGTGGTCCGCATCATGGGCATCGTGAACGGCACGACCAACTACATCCTCGATCGCATGGAGACCGAGGGTGCCGATTTCGCCGACGTGCTCGCCGACGCGCAGCGCCTCGGCTACGCCGAGGCCGATCCGACCGCCGACGTCGAGGGATACGACGCCGCGCAGAAGGCGGCGATCCTCGCGAGCCTCGCCTTCCACACGGCCGTTCCGCTCGATGCCGTGTACCGCGAAGGCATCACGACCATCACCGCGTCGATGATCGACGAGGCGCGCGCGGCCGGGTTCGTGATCAAGCTGCTCGCCGTCTGCGAGCGCATCGAAGCGAACGGCACCGAGTCGATCTCCGTCCGCGTCTACCCGGCTCTCGTGCCGACATCGCACCCTCTCGCATCGGTGCACGGGGCCAACAACGCCGTGTTCGTCGAGGCGGAGGCTGCCGGCTCGCTGATGTTCTACGGCGCGGGCGCCGGCGGGGTGCAGACCGCATCCGCCGTCCTCGGCGACGTCGTGTCGGCGGCTCGACGCCACATCGCCGGCGGCGTCGGCGTGGGGGAGTCCACCAGGGCCAACCTGCCGGTCGTGCCGATCGGTCATGTCACCACCCGCTACCAGATCACCCTCGAGGTGTCGGATGCGCCGGGTGTGCTCGCGACGGTGGCGGGAATCCTCAGCGACGGAGCGGTCTCGGTCGCCACCGTCGTGCAGACGGTCGAAGGAGAGGATGAGCCCACCGCTCGTCTCGTCATCGGCACGCACCGGGCCACGGACGCCGCGCTCAGCGCCACGGTGGACGCCCTTGCCGCCAGCTCTGTCGTCGAGCGGGTCGTCTCGGTGCTCCGCGTGGAAGGCGAGTGACCATGGCGGCAGGGCGCACGGTCGAGGTGACCGTTCCCGCGACCAGCGCCAACCTCGGTCCCGGTTTCGACACGCTCGGACTCGCGCTCAGCGTCTATGACACTCTGCTCGTGACCGAGCTCACGGCCGGCGAGCTCGAGATCGAGGTCTCAGGTTCCGGCGCGAGCGAGATCCCTCGGGATGCCTCGAATCTGATCGTCCGCACGATCGCCCATGTGTACGCCGATGTCGATCGCCCCCTCCCGGGGCTGCGCATCATCGCGGAGAACGGCGTGCCGCACGGGCGCGGACTCGGTTCCTCCGGCGCGGCGGTCGCGGCGGGCATCCTCGCGGCCAAGGGGCTGCTCGACGGAGACGTCGAGATCGACGACGCCGACATGCTGCGCCTCGCCACCGAGATCGAGGGGCACCCCGACAACGTCGCCCCGGCGTTGTTCGGCGGGCTGACGATCGCCTGGATGGGCGAACGAGGCCCCCAGCACAAGAAGCTCCTCGTACACCGCGGCGTCTCGCCTCTCGTGCTCGTGCCCTCGTACACGATGTCGACGTCGAAGGCGCGGTCGCTGCAGCCGCCTCACGTGTCGACGGCGGATGCGGTCTTCAACCTCTCGCGCTCGGCCCTCCTCATCGCGGCGCTGACGCAGAGTCCGGAGCTGCTGCTCGACGCGACGGCCGACCGGCTGCACCAGGACTACCGAGCCGAGGCGATGCCCGAGACGCAGAGGGTCGTCCAGACGCTTCGCGCAGCAGGCTTCGCCGCGGTGGTGTCCGGCGCCGGGCCCAGCGTGCTGGTTCTCGCCGACGGCCCCGGAAGCCGCCAGGACGCCGTGGAGCTGGCCGCGTCGACGACCGACACCCCGTGGGATGCGCTGCTGCTCGCGGTCGACGTCCGTGGTGGTACAGTGGGGAATCGAGCGGAGGGCTCCACGTGACTGCGTGAATCTGGCCCCATTGCAACTCTGCAAGACCCGCACGCAAACCCCTGTCGCACTGCTCTCACCGAGAACGTTGTTCTTTCCGAGAACCCAGTGCAGAGGCTGGCTGGCGCCGAGCGTCAGCCCGTGCGGTCGCGCGCAGCACCCGTTGTGCGCGTGCCGCTCATGTCCCCGAGACCAAAGAGGGAGTACTCGTGGAGAATTTCTCCGAGACCCAGAACGACCAGGCGGCACCCGCCGCCGAGGCTGCGGCGAAGGCCGCGAGCTCCGACGCCGCGACGACCGCCGCGACCGAGGTCGCACCGGCCCGCAAGCGTGCTCCGCGCCGTGCGAGCACCGCGACCGCCGCCGCGAAGGCCGAGAAGGCCGCGGCATCCACCGACAGTGCACCGGCGTCTGAGGCTCCTGCAGCCGAGGCGCCCGCCGCCGAGGCGGCCCCCAAGGCGAAGGCGCCGCGTCGTAGCCGTGCCAAGAAGGCCGACGCAGAGAACACCGAGGCTCCGGCACCGGCCGCCGAGGCTCCTGCCGCCGCCGCTGAGGCTCCGGCAGCCCCCGCGTCTGCTCCCGTCGAATCCGCCGAGGCACCGGCCGCGAAGACCACGGACGACGCAGCCTCCGCAGACGCGGCGTCTGCGGACTCCGGTTCCGGCGATGAGCCGAAGAAGACCACCGGCCGTGGCCGCCGCACGGCCAAGAAGCCTGCAGCCGAGCCCGAGGCTCCCGCATCCGACAAGTCCGCTGACGCCGCGCCTGCGGAGGCAGCGCCGGCGGGCGACTCCTCCTCGGACTCCGCCGAGGGTGAGGAGCAGTCCGGTCGCGGTCGCAACCGCAACCGCAGCCGCAACCGCGGACGCGGCCAGAACGGCAACGGACAGGGTGGCGAGCAGCAGCAGGCTCAGCAGCAGAACACTCCCGCCGACGACGAGGGCGGCAACGGCCGCAATCGTCAGCGCAACAAGCGCCGCGGTGGTGCACCGACCGACGAGTTCGACACCGAGATCGGCGAGGACGACGTTCTCGTCCCGATCGCGGGCATCCTCGACGTGCTCGATAACTACGCTTTCGTCCGCACCACCGGATACCTCGCCGGACCCAGCGACGTCTACGTCTCGCTCGGACAGGTCAAGAAGTACAACCTCCGCAAGGGCGACGCGATCGTCGGTTCGATCAAGCAGCCTCGTGAGGGCGAGCAGCAGGGGCGTCAGAAGTACAACGCTCTCGTGAAGGTCGATTCGATCAACGGCCTGTCCATCGACGATGCCGCCACCCGCGTCGAGTTCGGCAAGCTCACCCCGCTCTACCCGCAGGAGCGTCTGCGTCTCGAGACGGCGCCCGAGAAGCTGACCCAGCGCATCATCGACCTCGTCGCCCCGATCGGCAAGGGTCAGCGCGGTCTCATCGTCGCGCCTCCGAAGGCCGGCAAGACGATCGTCCTGCAGCAGATCGCCAACGCGATCGCCCAGAACAACCCCGAGGTCCACCTCATGGTCGTGCTCGTCGACGAGCGCCCCGAAGAGGTCACCGACATGGAGCGCACCGTCAAGGGCGAGGTCATCGCCTCGACCTTCGACCGCCCCGCCGAGGACCACACCACGGTCGCGGAGCTCGCCATCGAGCGTGCCAAGCGTCTCGTCGAGCTGGGTCGCGACGTCGTCGTGCTGCTCGACTCGATCACGCGTCTCGGCCGTGCGTACAACCTCGCGGCTCCGGCATCCGGCCGCGTGCTCTCGGGCGGTGTCGACGCGTCCGCTCTGTACCCGCCGAAGCGGTTCTTCGGTGCTGCGCGCAACATCGAGAACGGCGGATCCCTCACGATCCTCGCCACGGCTCTCGTCGAGACCGGCTCCAAGATGGACGAGGTGATCTTCGAGGAGTTCAAGGGAACCGGCAACAGCGAGCTGCGTCTGTCGCGTCAGCTCGCCGACAAGCGCATCTTCCCGGCTGTCGACGTCAACGCCTCGAGCACCCGCCGCGAAGAGATGCTGCTGTCGACCGACGAGGTCAAGATCACCTGGAAGCTGCGTCGTGCCCTCGCCGGCCTCGACCAGCAGCAGGCGCTCGAGGTCGTCCTGGGCAAGCTCAAGGAGACCCACTCGAACGTCGAGTTCCTCGTGCAGATGCAGAAGTCGATTCCGACGCTCCCCTCGGGCGCGCACGGACACGACAGCAACATCCGCTGAGCGGAGCCCAGGTGTTCGAGTCCGTCCAGACTCTGATCGACGAGCATCGCCGGGTGCAGGAGGAGCTCTCCGACCCGGCGGTGCACGCCGACGCTGCTCGGGCGAAGCGCGTCAACCGTCGCTACGCCGAGCTGTCGAGGATCGTCGCCGCCTACGAGGCGTGGGTGGCGGCATCCGACGACCTCGACGCCGCGCGCGAACTCGCGCGGGAAGATGAGGCGTTCGCGGCCGAGATCCCGGCACTCGAAGAGGGACTGCAGACGGCGCAGGAAAGACTGCGACGCCTCCTCATCCCACGCGATCCCGACGACGCCCGTGACGTCATCATGGAGATCAAAGCGGGGGAGGGCGGCGCGGAATCGGCGCTGTTCGCGGCCGACCTGCTGCGGATGTACATCCAGTACGCGGCGTCGAAGGGGTGGAAGACCGAGCTTCTCGAGCGCAACGAGTCAGACCTCGGCGGCTACAAGGACGTGCAGGTCGCGATCAAGGGTTCGTCCACCGACCCCGCGCAGGGCGTCTGGGCTCACCTGAAATACGAAGGCGGGGTGCATCGCGTGCAGCGTGTGCCGGCCACCGAGTCGCAGGGGCGCATCCACACCTCGACCACCGGTGTGCTGGTGTTCCCCGAGGTCGATGAGCCCGACGAGATCGCGATCAACCAGAACGACCTGAAGATCGATGTCTTCCGGTCGTCGGGTCCGGGCGGCCAGTCCGTGAACACCACCGACTCGGCGGTGCGCATCACGCACCTGCCCAGCGGCATCGTCGTGTCGATGCAGAACGAGAAGTCGCAGCTCCAGAACCGCGAGGCCGCGATGCGCGTGCTCCGCGCACGCCTGCTGGCGAAGCAGCAGGAGGAGCTCGATGCCGCAGCGTCCGATGCGCGCAAGTCGCAGATCCGCGGCATGGATCGATCCGAGCGCATCCGCACGTACAACTTCCCCGAGAACCGCATCGCGGACCACCGCACGGGGTTCAAGGCCTACAACCTCGATCAGGTGATGGACGGCGCACTCGAGCCGATCATCGAGAGCGCGATCCACGCCGACGAAGAGGCGCGACTCGCCGCGGTCGGCTCCGACTCCTGAGCAGACGCTCCGCTGCGCGGGATCGCGGCGCTGATCAGGTGCGGGCCGCGTACCGGTGCTCCGGCCGCCCGGTCGCACCGTAGCGCAGACGCACCTCCACGACCGTCCGAGCAGCGAGAGCCGCGAGGTGCCGCTGCGCGGTGGCGCGGGAGATCCCGACGCGCTCTCCCACTTCGGCCGCCGACGCCTCGCCGTCGCCGAGAGCGGCGAGCACGAGCTGCTCGGTGGCTGATCGCGAGACCGACACCGGTTCCCCGGCGCCATGGAGGATCGCCAGCGCGCGATCGGTGTCCTCCTGTCGGAGGGGCCGGTCGCCGGCGAGCAGATTGCGATACCTCGCATAGCGCTCGAGCAGTCCGACCAGTGCGCGACGATCGAACGGCTTCAGCAGGTACCCGACGGCGCCTGATCTGAGCGCCCGTCGAATCGTCGGCGCGTCGTCGGCGGCCGAGATGAGGATCGCGTCGACACCGCTCTCGCGCACGAGGGCGATGCCGTCGCCATCCGGAAGGAAGATGTCTGCCAGCACAAGGTCAGGACGCGACGAGCGGATGCCGTCCCGGGCCTCGGCGAGGGAGCGCACCGGCTCCAGGGCCGAGAACCCCGGCTGGTCGTCGACGATGCTCTGGTGCAGCCGTCCGACACGGAAGTCGTCGTCCAGGATCAGCACCCGCAGGGGATCGGTCATGGGTTCTCCTCAGTCATGGGGGTGTCGGTCACAGCGCCTCCGAGTCGCGCGGCGAACACCGCGCCGTGCTCGTCGCCTCCGCCGTCGATGACCCAGAGGTCTCCTCCGCTGCGGCGCGCGATGTCTCGAGCCAGCGGGATGCCGAGGCCGCGACCGTGCACGCGATCGGGGTCGTCCTCACCCGGGGGACGAGGCGACAGAGGGTCGATTCCCGCGAGGCCCTGTCCTGAGTCCGCGACCGTCACGACGAGCGCATCGCCGTCGCCGAGAACGGCGACCTCGACCCAGCGGGGGATCCGTGTTCCGGCGACGGCCGCGGTCACCGCGTTGTCGACGAGGTTGCCGACGACGGAGGCGACGTCCTCCGGTTCTGCCACGCTGCCGAGAAGCTGACTCTCGTCCGCGATCCGCAACGAGACTCCGCGCTCACCGGCTTCGATCCCTTTGGCGCCCAGGAAGGAATGCAGAAAGGGATCGCTGAGCAGGTCGAGTCCGGCGACCGGGAACGCGACCGAGCCGCGCTCGACGAGTTCATCGAGAAATCCCCGGGCGTCATCGACCCTGGCCGCGTCGATGAGTCCCGCGACCACGTGCATCCGGTTGGCGAACTCATGACGCTGCACGCGCAGCGCCGCGGTCACGGCTCGTACGGTCTCCAGTCGTTCCGTGAGCGCGACGAGGTCGGTGCGGTCACGGATGATCAGCACGTGTCCGAGAGGCCTGCCGTCGCGGATCACCGGTCGAGAATCGAGGTAGAGCACACGGTCGTTCACGACGGCGCTCGACGTCGCCGGCGCCCCCGTGGCGGTCTTCACGACAGCGTCCGGAAGGGCGAGGTCTGCGAGCGGTCGTCCGACGGTCGCCTCGAGGCCGAGCAGCCGGTCGGCTGAATCGTTGCTCACGCGAACGACCCCGGCCGTGTCGACGGCGAAGACACCGTCATCGACGCCGTTCAGCACCGCTGCCTGGTTCTGCACGAGAGCCACGAGCTCCTCGGGCTGCACGCCCAGGGTCAGTCGCTCCCAACGACGGCGCAGCAGCAGGAACGCCAGGAGAGCGAGGGTCAGCGCGCCGGCGGCGGCGGCACCGATCACGGCGAGCAGGGGAGGCAGGTCGTCGAAGACTCCTGTGCGCTCGAACCCCACGCTCACCTCGCCGACGGGGATCCCCGCCTCGTCCAGCACGGGGACCTTGGCACGAGCAGACTCGCCGAGGGTTCCGGTCTGCCAGTCGACGACCTCGTTGCCGGCGAGCACCTCTGCGAAGGGCGTGCTGACCAGCTGGCCCAGGCGCGAGGGCGTGGGATGGGCGAGGCGGATGCCGTCTTCGTCGGCGATGACGACGAACAGCGCGCCGGTGCGGTCCGAGACGTCCGATGCGAGGCGCTGCAGGGCACCCGTCCTGAGGTCGTCCGGGTCCGGCACCTCGTCCGCCGCCGAGATCCGAGCGACCTCGTCGCGGACCTGCGGATCCTCGGCGAGCGTTCGGGCGATGCCGAGGGCGGTCGACTCGGCCTCCGCGCGGAGCTGCTGCACGGCGAGAACGAGATACACGCCGGTGCACAGCAGCACGACGAGCGCGACCGTGGCGAGGTGCAGCAGCAGGGCGCGGGTCGCGAACCGAGGTCGCGTCGTCGTCGTCGACACCGTGGTCCTCTCTGAGCCGTCTGCGCGCAATATGCGCAGAACCCACGCTACGCGCACAACATCGAGGAATGCGGCATACCGCGCTCTGGAGGGACGGATTGCCTAGTCTCGTCAGGATCCGTCGCAGTGGACGGAGCTTCGACGAAGGAGTCACAGCATGATCGATGCACTCACCGGACTGCCGGCGGCGGTGGAAGAGGCGCCCACGTACGACGTCGCCTTCGTGCCACCGGAGTGGGTTCTCGTCCTGCTCGGTTTCACCATGGTGCTGGCGTTCATGACGCTGATCATGACCAAGCGACTCACGCCCATGGTGGCGCTGATCCTCGTGCCGACCGTGTTCGGGCTGTTCGCCGGTGCAGGCCTCGGCATGGGCGACATGATCCTCGACTCGATCGCCACGATGGCTCCGACGGCCGCACTGCTGATGTTCGCCATCATGTTCTTCGGCATCATGATCGACGTCGGCCTGTTCGATCCGCTGATCCGGCTGATCACGCGTCTGCTCGGGGATGACCCGGCGAAGGTCGTACTGGGCACGGCGATCCTCGCCGGTGCTGTCTCCCTCGACGGTGACGGCTCGACGACCTTCATCATCACGACGTCGGCGATGCTCCCCATCTACCTGCGCCTGGGGATGAGCCCGGTCGTCCTCACATGCGTCGCCGGGTTGATGAACGGCACCCTGAACATCGTTCCCTGGGGCGGGCCGACCGTGCGGGCCGCGACCGCGCTCGGGCTCCAGCCGACCGACATCTTCGTCCCCATGCTGCCCGCCCTCGGCGTCGGCATCGTCGTGACGCTGGGCTTCGCGTGGATGCTCGGACTGCAGGAGCGACGTCGCCTCGGGCGGCTCGGATCCGACGAGCTGCTGACCGGGGCTGACGGCGGCGCCTTCTCGACTGTGCCCAAGATCTTCCGCGGTGCCGGACCGAAGCCCGGCGCCCGTGCCGCGCTGCGCACCGGGAACATCGTCGTCGTAGCTGGCGGACGCGGCCCTGTCGCGGCGGCGGATGTCGACCCCGCAGACACCGCCATGGCGGACACCATGCTCGATCCCGCCCGCTCCACGCTGCGGCCCCGGCTGATCTGGTTCAACCTCGCCCTCACGGTGGCCGTCATGGTGCTGCTCGTGCTCGACATCATGCCGCTTCCCTACGTGTTCATGGTCGGCGCCGCCGTGGCGCTGCTGGTCAACTTCCGGGGAATCAAGGAGCAGGCGTCCGAGATCGTCGCGCACGCTCCGAGCATCGTCGGCGTGGTGTCGATGGTCATCGCCGCCGGCGTGCTGGTCGGCGTCCTGTCCGGAACCGGCATGGTCGACGCGATGGCGACATGGATCACCGACGTGCTGCCACCCGCACTCGGTCCGTTCCTGGCGCCGATCACCGGGGTCCTGTCGATCCCGTTCACGTTCTTCATGTCGAACGATGCCTTCTACTACGGCATCCTGCCGGTGCTCTCGCAGAGCGCCGCGGCCTTCGGCATCGACCCCGTCGAGATGGCGCGGGCGTCGATCATCGGACAGCCGGTGCACCTGCAGAGTCCTCTCGTTCCGGCGATCCTGCTGCTCGTCTCGCTCGCCGGCGTGAATCTGGGCGATCACCACAGAAAGGTGCTGTGGCGCGCGGCGATCGTGTCGCTGGTGATGCTCGTCGTGGGCATCCTGTCGGGAGCGATCCCCTTCTTCGTCGCGCAGTGAGGGCGATATGCTCAGCGCGTGATCACCTTCCTGTTCCGCGCGCTGATGTACGTCGTCTCGGCCGGCCTGGGCCTCATCGTGGCGGATCTCGCACTCGAGGGATTCCAGATCCAGTGGGACAAGTGGTGGGGATTCGTGCTCTGCGTCCTGATCTTCGCGGTCGTGCAGAGCGTGCTGTCACCGTGGGTCAGCAAGATCGCCGATCGCTATGCTCCGGTCCTGATGGGCGGCATCGGGATCGTCTCCACGCTCATCGCCCTCGTGATCGTCGTGCTGCTGCCGATCGGCGGGCTGCGCATCGTCGATCTCGCGGGCTGGCTGCTCGGGTCGGTGATCGTCTGGCTCATCACAGCACTGGGGAGCGTGCTGCTGCCGCTGATCTTCCTTCGCAAGAAGGTCGAGTCGGTGAAGTCTCGCCGGGGGACGGCCTGACCGGTCGGCGGTGTCAGATCGAGTAGTCGGGTGCGGTGAGCACCGCTCTGGTGTTTTCGCCCACGGCACGTGCACGCGGTTTCGCCGGCACGCCGACGAGGATGCTGTCAGCGGGTGCATCGCGGGTGACCACCGCATTCGCTCCGACCACTGAGCCCGCGCCGATGGTGATCGGACCGAGGATCTTCGCCCCCGCGCCGACGGCGACCCCGTCACCGAGGGTGGGATGCCGCTTGCCGGCGTCGCGTGTACGACCGCCGAGGGTGACCCCGTGATACAGCATCACGTCGTCGCCGACCTCTGCCGTCTCGCCGATGACCACCCCCATGCCGTGGTCGATGAAGAAGCGCCGCCCTATCCGCGCTCCCGGGTGGATCTCGACGCCGGTGAGCCACCGCGCGATCTGCGAGTTCGCCCGAGCGAGCAGTCGCAGCCTGCGGCGCCACAGTCCGTGCGAGACCCGGTGGGCCCAGATGGCGTGCAGGCCCGGATAGAGAAGAGCGACTTCCGCAGCGCTGCGCGCGGCCGGGTCGCGAAGCCGGGCTGCGACGATGTCCTCGCGCATTCGGCCGATCATGTCCATCGAGCGGGTCAATCTTCGCGCAGGTGCTCGTACAGCGCGGTCGACAGGTAGCGTTCGCCGAACGAGGGGATGATGACGACGATGGTCTTTCCCGCAGCTTCGGGGCGCTGGGCGACCTGCAGAGCGGCCCAGATGGCGGCGCCGCTCGACATGCCCACCAGGATGCCCTCTCTGCTCGCCGTCTCCCGCGCGACGCGGATGGCGTCATCGAAGGTGACGTCGATGACCTCGTCGAGGACATCGCGATCGAGGATGGGGGGCACGAAGTTCGGGCCGATGCCCTGGATCTTGTGCGGCCCGGGGTGTCCCTCGGTCAGGATCGGGGAGTCCTTGGGCTCGACGGCGACGATCTGCACGCCGGGGACGCGCTCCTTGAGCACCTGGCCGACGCCCGTGATGGTGCCGCCGGTGCCGATGCCGGCGACGAGGTAGTCGACCGAGCCCTCGGTGTCGCGGAGGATCTCCTCGGCCGTGGTGCGGCGGTGGATCGCGGGGTTCGCCTCGTTGGCGAACTGCTTCGCCAGCACAGCACCCGGCGTGCGGGCGGCGATGGCCTCGGCCTCGGCGACCGCGTGCGTCATGCCCTTGGTGGGGTCGGTGAGGACGACTTCGGCGCCGAACGCCTTGAGAAGCAGGCGGCGCTCCTTCGACATCGACGCGGGCATGGTGAGGATCACCTTGTAGCCGCGCGCGGCGCCGACCATCGCCAGTGCGATACCGGTGTTGCCGCTCGTCGCCTCGACGATCGTGCCCCCGGGCTTCAGCTCGCCCGAGGCCTCTGCAGCGTCGACGATCGCGATGCCGAGCCGGTCCTTGACGCTCGAGGCGGGGTTGTAGAACTCGAGCTTGGCGAGCACGGTCGCGCCGAGGCCCTCGGTGACCCGGTTCAGACGGACCAGGGGAGTGTTGCCGAAAGCGGTGGTGATGTCGTTGTGGATTCCGGGCATGGGGAGAGCCTTCCTGTGCGGGGGACTGCGCGCTCCAGCCTATGCGAGGGCCCTCGGGCGGTGGGCAATATGACACCTGTCGCGCGCTCTACGCTGGATCCATGTCCGATCTCTCCCTCGCTTCCGCCGTGCACGCGGCGGCCCGACAGCTCGCCGACGCAGGCGTCACGGATCCTCTCGTCGACGCGGAGCTGCTCGCCGGTCACGTCCTCGGCGCACGGCGCGGTGAGGTGCAGGCGTCGATCATCCGCGGCGATGCGATGAACGCGGCGGATGCCGAGGCGCTGCGGGCGCTCGTCGCTCGGCGCGCCGCGCGGGAGCCGCTGCAGCACATCACCGGGACGGCGCCGTTCCGGCACCTCGAGCTCGCGGTCGGCCCCGGCGTCTTCGTCCCACGGCCCGAGACCGAGACGGTCGTGCAGTACGCGATCGACGCGCTCCTCGGGTCCCCCCTGCCCGAGCCGATCGGCATCGATCTCGGCACCGGCAGCGGCGCGATCGCCCTCGCCATGGCGACCGAGGTGCCCCATTCGCGCGTCTTCGCCACCGAGCTCTCACCCGACGCATACCCGTGGGCGGCGCGGAACACCGCGGGCGTGGCCAACCTGACCCTCGTGAACGAAGACCTCGCGCACGCGTTCGCAGAGCTCGACGGCACCGCATCCGTGGTGATCTCGAACCCGCCCTACGTCCCCGACGCCGCGGTGCCGCGCGACCCCGAGGTGCGCCTCTTCGATCCGTCGATGGCGCTGTACGGGGGAGAGGACGGCCTCGACATCGTGCGGGTGCTCAGCGTGCGCGCGCTCGAGCTGCTGCACCCGGGCGGACTGCTGGTCATCGAGCACGGCGAGCTGCAGGGCGAGGAGATCCGCAGCATCCTCACGCGCGACGGCTGGCGGGCCGCCGCGACGCACCGCGACCTCACGCTGCGCGACCGCGCGACGACCGCTCTGCGCCCCTGACGCCCGAACACGAACCGCACAGGCATCCCAACTAGAATCGGATCGTCATGTCCTCCATCTTCGATTGCGGCGACGAGGCCCAGCTCCTCGCCGGCATGCGCCACGCCCGCCAGGCCATCGCCCGCGGCGAACTCATCGTCATGCCCACAGACACGGTCTACGGCGTCGCCGCCGACGCGTTCTCTCCCGCGGCCGTTCAGCGACTGCTCGACGCCAAGGGTCGGGGACGCAATCAGCCGCCGCCCGTCCTGGTCGGCACCAAGGAGACGCTGCACGCTCTCGCCGAGTCCGTGCCCGAGCCCGTCCAGCGCCTCGTCGACGCCTTCTGGCCCGGCGGACTGACCATCGTGCTCCCCGCACAGCCCTCGCTCGTCTGGGATCTCGGTGACACCGAGGGAACGGTGGCCGTCCGGATGCCTGAGGGGCGTGTGGCCCTCGAACTGCTCGCCGAGACCGGCCCGCTGGCGGTGTCCAGCGCGAATCTCACCGGTCGCGCGTCGGCGATCTCGGCGTTCGACGCCGAGCGGATGCTGGGTGACAGCGTGTCCGTCTATCTCGCAGACGGCGTGAGCCGCGACGGGATCGCATCGACGATCGTCGACGCGACCTCCCTCGTGCCCCGGGGAGCGGAGCCCGCCACCGGCGGCGTGCGCATCCTCCGTGCCGGCGCCGTCAGCCGCGAACGGCTGGCGGAGGTGCTCGGCGATCTTCTCGAGCCCGAGGTGCAGGCTCCGGAAGCGGACGGGGATTCGTGAAGCAGTACCTCTTCACGATCATCCTGACCGCCGCGATCACCTTCGCGTTGACCTGGGCGGTCTGGAAGCTGAGCCTGCGCTACAAGCTGTACCCCGGCATCCGTGAGCGGGATGTGCACACGACTCCCACTCCGCGCCTCGGCGGAGTCGCGATCTTCCTCGGCATCGCGGCGGCGATCGGGGTGTCGGCTGCGAATCCGTTCTTCACCACGATGTGGATGCCGCCGCAGACGATGTGGTCGATCCTCGCGGCGTCCCTGCTGATCGCCGTCATCGGCGTCGTCGACGACCTGTGGGATCTCGACTGGATGATCAAGCTCGGCGCGCAGTTCCTGGCCGCCGGGATCATCACCGTGGGCGGGGGACTGCAGATCCTCTCCCTGCCGTTCGGCGACCTGATCGTCTTCTCGAGCTGGCTGAGCATCACGATCACGATGTTCGCGATCGTGATCGTGATGAACGCGGTGAACTTCATCGACGGCCTGGACGGTCTCGTCGCCGGCGTGTGCCTGATCGCCAACGGCGTGTTCTTCGCCTACTCCTACATCCTGACGCGTGACACCGGCGCCTCCAGCTACTTCAATCTCGCCTCCTTCCTCGCGGCGGTGCTGATCGGCGCCTGCCTCGGCTTCCTGCCCTTCAACTGGAGCCCGGCGAAGCTCTTCATGGGCGATTCGGGAGCGCTGGTGATCGGGCTGCTCATGGCGACGTCCGCGATCGCCGTGACCGGCCAGCTGGAGCCCTCGGCCCTCGATCCCGAACGGCTCGGACGATCGCAGCTCCTCGGCGCCTTCATCCCGATCCTGCTGCCTCTGCTGGTGGTGCTGCTGCCGCTGCTCGATTTCGGGCTGGCTGTCCTGCGCCGGATGAACGCGGGCAAGTCACCGTTCTCCCCCGACCGCAAGCACCTGCACCACCGCATGCTCGACCTCGGTCATCGCGACCGCGACGCCGTGCTGATCTTCTACGCCTGGACCGCGGTCATCTCGCTCGCCGTGCTCCTGATGTATGTGGGAGCGCGCGAGGACTGGCCGGGCCAGTACCTCCCCGGAGTCGTGTTCGGCCTGGTGGGAATCGCCGCATGCCTCGTCATCACCCTGAATCCTCTGCGCCGACGGAAGCCCGCGGCGTCTGCTGAATCCGACCCGACACCCGTGGAGTCCCCGTGAGCCCGAGCCCTGTTTCCAGCAATCCGATCCTGCGGAAGACGCTGATCTGGTCCGCGGTGTCGATGGCGGTCCTCGCGATCGTCGCCGGGGGGATCGGACTCCTCGTCGCCGGCACGGAAGGCCTCGTGAGCGGTCTGCTGGGTGTCGTGCTCGCGATGCTGTTCCTCGGCATCACCGCGCTCAGCATCCTCATCGCCAACCGCTGGTTCGGCGATCCGCTCTACGTGCAGCTGTTCTTCGCGATCGTGCTCGGTGGCTGGCTGCTGAAGCTCGGGCTCTTCGTCGTGATCATGATCGTGCTCAGCGGTCAGCCGTGGATCGCGCCGATGGTGTTCTTCCTGTCGATCGTGACCGGCGTCGTCGCGACCCTGGTCATCGACGTGCTCGTCATCACGCGTATGCGCCTGCCGAATGTGAGTGACGCGTCGCTGCCGTCCGAGGCGCCGACGGACCGCGCGCCGGGGGTCGAGCTGCCCACCGTGGTGCCGGAGGACCGTGCCCCGGGGCGCCACCACATCGTGCCCGAACCCCCTGAGCAGGACGGGTCAGGGGAACAGCCCGCGCGGTCTTAGGGCACCCTCTTATTCTGATAGTGTTGAGACGTGCCCGCCGCTCGCCCGCGAGCGCTTGCGCTTGAAGCACACCGACCATCGTCGCCCCGGTTCTGACCGGTGCCCCGAAGCTGGAGCCCGCGCTGTTCAATCTTGCTGCGACCCTGATGCCCAAACTCGCCTCTGACGGCGAGTTCCACGGACCTTCGATCGACGAGTTCTTCCCGGAGATCCTCTTCACTGTGGTGGGCATCCCCGTCCACCGAATCCACCTCGTCCAGTTCATCGCCGTCGTCGCCGTCGTGCTGATCCTGGTCCTCGGAACCCGCCGGATGAAGGTCGTCCCCGGGCGCTTCCAGAGCGTCGTCGAGATGGGACTGGACTTCGTCCGCTCCAACATCGCGCACGATCTGCTCGGTCGCAAGGACGGCAACCGATTCCTGCCGATCCTCACCACGATCTTCTTCATGGTGCTGTTCATGAACATCACGGGAATCATCCCGTTCCTGAACATCGCCGGAACGAGCATCGCGGCTGTTCCTCTGACGCTGGCACTCGTGAGCTACGTCACGTTCATCTACGCGGGCATCAAGAAGAGCCCCGTCGGCTTCTTCAAGAACGCGCTGTTCCCGGCCGGCGTGCCGTGGCCGGTCTACATCATCGTGACCCCGATCGAGTTCCTCTCGACCTTCATCATCCGTCCGGTCACGCTGATGCTCCGACTCCTGATGAACATGGTCGTCGGACACATGCTGCTGGTGCTGTGCTTCGCAGCCACCCAGTTCTTCTTCTTCACCGCAGGTGGCGGCTGGGCCGCTCTCGGTGTCGGAACCCTCGCCTTCGGCGGCGCCTTCACCCTCTTCGAGATTCTGGTCGCCGTCCTCCAGGCATACGTCTTCACCGTCCTCACCGCGGTCTACATCCAGCTCGCGGTCGCAGAAGAGCACTGAGCGGGTCGGCAACTGCCGTCCCACCCAACGAAAGGAAAAACCCGTGGACGCTACTACGGTTCTCGCAGACATCAACGGTCACCTCGCATCGGTCGGCTACGGCCTCGCAGCGATCGGTCCGGCCATCGGCGTGGGTATCGTCGTCGGCAAGACCATCGAGGGTGTCGCTCGTCAGCCCGAGCTGGCCGGCCGCCTCCAGGTCCTCATGTGGATCGGTATCGCCTTCACCGAGGCGCTTGCATTCGTCGGCATCGCCGTCGGATTCATCCCCTTCCCGTAATCCGAACCGACTTCTGAAGGAGACAGGATGCTGAACGCTCTTGTCACGAACCTCGCAGCAGAGGGTGAAACGCACAACCCGCTGATCCCTGCGTGGTACGACATCATCTGGTCGGGTCTGTGGTTCCTCGTCATCCTCGTCGTCGTGTGGAAGGTCGCCCTTCCGAAGTTCACGGCAATGCTCGACAAGCGGTCCGCCGCGATCGAGGGCAACATCGCCAAGGCCGACGAAGCACAGAAGCAGGCTGAGGCTGCGCTCGAGGAGTACACCCGTCAGCTCGCCGAGGCACGCACCGAGGCTGGTGAGATCCGCGAGGCCGCCCGTGAGGACGGCAAGAAGATCGTCGCCGAGGCCAAGGACGCCGCATCGACCGAGGCCGCGCGCATCACCGCGACCGCGCACACGCAGATCGAGGCCGAGCGTCAGACGGCTCTCGTCTCGCTGCGCAGCGAGGTGGGCTCGCTCGCCATCGACCTCGCCGGTGGCGTCGTCGGTGAGACGCTCTCCGACGACGCGCGTGCGACCGCGGTCGTCGACCGCTTCCTCGCCGACCTCGAAGCATCCGAGAAGGCGGCTCAGTAATGGGCAGCGCGACCACTCAGGCACTCGCGGCATCCACTCAGGCGCTTGCCGCAGCGAACGGCGTCACACTCGACACGGCCAGGGAGCTGTTCGCAGCCGCCCGTGCCGTGGCCGAGTCGTCCCAGCTGAGCGGCGCGCTCGCCGACCCCGCGGCTCCGGCCGTGGCGCGACAGAACGTCGTCGCAGCGGTGTTCGGCGGGTTCTCTCAGGATGCCCAGAGCATTCTGAGGGCCGTCGTCGCCGAGCGGTGGTCCTCCGCGTCCGAGCTCGTCGACGGTGTCGAGGAACTCGCCATCCGCGTCGCGGCGATCGCTGCGCCGCAGACGGACATCGGGGGAGAGCTGTTCGGTTTCTCGCGCGTGATCGCCGCGAACCCGGAACTCGAGCTCGCGCTCGGGAGCCGGCTCGGAGCAGAGGACGCGAAGGCCGCGCTCGTCGAGAAGCTGCTCGCCGGCGGCGTCAGCGACGCCACGTCGCTGATCGTCACGTCGCTGGTGCGTCAGCCTCGCGACCGCCGCATCCGTCAGATGCTGGCACGCGCGACGCGGATCGTCGCCAGCCAGGGCGACCGGGTCGTCGCGACGGTGCACACCGCGAAGCCCCTCACCGACGCTCAGCGCACCCGTCTCAGCGCAGCGCTCTCGCAGCGCTACGACGGCACGGTGTCGCTCAACGAGGTCCTCGACCCCGCCGTCGTCGGAGGCCTGCGCGTGCAGATCGCCGATGACGTCATCGACGGCAGCATCTCCGCCCGTCTCGCCGATCTTCGCCAGAAGCTCGCCGGCTAACACGACTTCGCGCGGGGAACCGCGCACCCAGATACAAAGGGAAGACAATGGCAGAACTATCGATCAGCCCCGACGTCATCCGTGACGCGCTGAAGGACTTCGCCGCAGCATACGAGCCCTCGGGCGCAGCGGCGACCGAGGTCGGCACCGTCATCGACGCCGCCGACGGCATCGCGCATGTCGAAGGACTGCCGGGCGTCATGGCGAACGAGCTCGTCGCCTTCGCGGACGGCACCAAGGGCCTCGCGCTCAACCTCGACGAGAACCAGATCGGTGTCGTCATCCTCGGAGACTTCACCGGCATCGAGGCTGGACAGGAAGTCACCCGCACGGGCGAGGTCCTCTCGGTCCCCGTCGGTGACGGCTACCTCGGCCGTGTCGTCGACCCGCTGGGAAACCCGATCGACGGTCTCGGCTCGATCGCGACCGAGGGCGTGCGCGAGCTCGAACTGCAGGCGCCCGGCGTCATGCAGCGCAAGTCGGTGCACGAGCCGATGCAGACCGGCATCAAGGCCATCGACGCGATGATCCCCGTCGGCCGCGGCCAGCGCCAGCTCATCATCGGCGACCGCCAGACCGGCAAGACGGCCATCGCGATCGACACGATCATCAACCAGAAGGCCAACTGGGAGTCCGGCGACGTCAACAAGCAGGTCCGCTGCATCTACGTCGCGATCGGTCAGAAGGGTTCGACCATCGCTTCGGTGAAGGGCGCGCTCGAAGAGGCCGGCGCCCTGGAGTACACCACCATCGTGGCGGCTCCGGCGTCTGACCCCGCCGGATTCAAGTACCTCGCTCCTTACACGGGTTCGGCCATCGGCCAGCACTGGATGTACGGCGGCAAGCACGTCCTCATCATCTTCGACGACCTGTCGAAGCAGGCCGAGGCCTACCGCGCCGTGTCGCTTCTGCTGCGTCGTCCGCCGGGCCGCGAGGCATACCCGGGTGACGTCTTCTACCTGCACTCCCGTCTGCTGGAGCGTTGCGCGAAGCTCTCCGACGAGCTCGGCGCCGGCTCGATGACCGGTCTTCCGATCATCGAGACCAAGGCGAACGACGTCTCGGCGTACATCCCGACCAACGTGATCTCGATCACCGACGGCCAGATCTTCCTCCAGTCCGACCTCTTCAACGCCAACCAGCGCCCGGCGGTCGACGTGGGTATCTCGGTCTCGCGAGTCGGCGGTGACGCTCAGGTCAAGTCGATCAAGAAGGTCTCCGGAACGTTGAAGCTGGAGCTCGCGCAGTACCGCTCCCTCGAGGCCTTCGCGATGTTCGCGTCGGACCTCGACGCGGCATCGCGTCGTCAGCTCTCCCGCGGCGCGCGTCTGACGGAGCTGCTCAAGCAGCCGCAGTACTCGCCGTACCCCGTCGAGGAGCAGGTCGTCTCGATCTGGGCCGGAACGAAGGGCAAGCTCGACACCCTCGAGGTCTCCGACGTGCTGCGCTTCGAGCGCGAGCTGCTCGACTACCTCCGTCGCAACACGAAGGTCCTCGACACCCTGCGCGAGACCAACGTCCTCGACGACGACACGGTGGCTGAGCTCGACAAGCACACCGACGCTTTCCTCCTGGAGTTCCAGGGTGGCAAGGGGCAGGCCATCGGCGCCCCCGGCCACGAGGAGCACGCTGCAGCTGAGGCTGATGACGTCAACCAGGAGAAGATCGTCAAGGGTCGTCGCGCGTAATCGCGTGAGGAACTGATTTCATGGGCGCTCAACTCAGGGTCTACAAGCAGAAGATCTCTTCTGCTCAGACGACCAAGAAGATCACGAAGGCGATGGAACTCATCGCGGCTTCGCGCATCCAGAAGGCGATGGCACGCGTCAAGGCGTCCAGCCCCTTCGCGCGAGCCGTGACGAGGGCCGTGTCCGCCGTCGCGACGCACTCGAACGTCGACCACCCGCTCACCCGCGAGCCCGAGACGATCCGCCGCTCCGCGGTCGTGATCTTCTCCTCGGACCGCGGTCTCGCAGGAGCCTTCAACTCGCAGATCCTCCGTGAGGGTCTCGAGGTGGCGGAGCTCCTGCGCGGGCAGGGCAAGGAGCCGGTGTTCTACCTCGTCGGTCGCAAGGCCGTCGGCTACTTCCAGTTCCGTCGCATCGCGGCCGCTGCGGAGTGGACCGGCGACACCGACACCCCGTCGTTCCACACGGCGGAGGAGATCTCGGCCACGCTGCTCGAGGACTTCTCGCGCGGTGCGGACGAGGGCGGCGTCGACGAGATCCACCTCGTGTACAACCGCTTCGTCAGCATGATGACGCAGTCGCCGGAATCCGTGCGCCTGCTTCCGCTGGAGATCGCGGAAGCCGATGACTCGGAGGCGGGCAGCGCTGTCTACCCGCTGTACGAGTTCGAGCCGGATGCCGAGACAGTCCTCGACGCGATCCTGCCGGTGTACATCCAGAGCCGGGTCTTCAACGCTCTCCTGCAGTCGTCTGCCGCAAAGCAGGCCGCGACGCAGAAGGCGATGAAGTCCGCCAGCGACAACGCCGACAAGCTCATCACCGACTACACCCGTCTGCGCAACAACGCGCGTCAGGCGGAGATCACGCAGCAGATCGCGGAGATCGTCGGCGGCGCCGATGCCCTCTCGTCGAGCAAATAGACCATCAGGAAAGAGACGAAAATGACCACCACCGCCACGGCTGACCAGCCGGCGACCGCGGTCGTCGGGCGCGTCGCACGCGTCAACGGTCCGGTTGTCGACATCGAGTTCCCGCACGACTCGATCCCGGACATCTACAACGCTCTGAAGACCACGATCGCCATCGGCGAGGAGTCGACGGAGATCACGCTCGAGGTCGCGCAGCACCTCGGCGACGACCTCGTGCGCGCCATCGCCCTGAAGCCCACCGACGGCATCGTCCGTGGCCAGGAAGTGCGCGACACCGGCGAGGCCATCTCGGTTCCCGTCGGCGACGTCACCAAGGGCAAGGTCTTCAACGTCATCGGCGAGGTTCTCAACAGCG
The DNA here is from genome assembly GCF_040684875.1 of Microbacterium sp. NPDC089320. NCBI lineage: Bacteria > Bacillati > Actinomycetota > Actinomycetes > Micrococcales > Microbacteriaceae > Microbacterium > Microbacterium sp. NPDC089320. The sequence goes on along the minus strand of NZ_JBFBGY010000002.1, from coordinate 637,963 downwards.
AGCCCGGCGAGACGGTCGAGATCACCGAGCGCTGGCCGATCCACCGCAAGGCGCCGAACTTCGACCAGCTCGAGTCGAAGACCACCATGTTCGAGACCGGCATCAAGTCGATCGACCTCCTCACCCCGTACGTGCAGGGTGGAAAGATCGGTCTGTTCGGTGGCGCGGGTGTCGGAAAGACCGTCCTCATCCAGGAGATGATCCAGCGCGTCGCGCAGGACCACGGTGGTGTGTCGGTGTTCGCCGGTGTCGGTGAGCGCACCCGTGAGGGCAACGACCTGATCCACGAGATGGAAGAGGCGGGTGTCTTCGACAAGACCGCCCTCGTGTTCGGCCAGATGGACGAGCCGCCGGGAACGCGTCTGCGCGTCGCCCTCTCGGCTCTGACGATGGCGGAGTACTTCCGCGACGTGCAGAAGCAGGACGTGCTGCTCTTCATCGACAACATCTTCCGCTTCACGCAGGCCGGTTCCGAGGTCTCCACGCTGCTGGGCCGCATGCCCTCCGCCGTGGGGTACCAGCCGAACCTCGCCGACGAGATGGGCCTCCTGCAGGAGCGCATCACCTCGACGCGTGGTCACTCGATCACCTCGCTGCAGGCGATCTACGTGCCCGCCGATGACTACACCGACCCGGCTCCGGCGACGACGTTCGCCCACCTCGACGCCACCACGGAGCTCTCCCGTGAGATCGCGTCGAAGGGTCTGTACCCGGCCATCGACCCGCTGACCTCGACGTCGCGCATCATGGACCCCCGCTACTTGGGCGAGGACCACTACCGCGTCGCCACCACGGTCAAGCAGATCCTCCAGAAGAACAAGGAGCTGCAGGAGATCATCGCGATCCTCGGTGTCGACGAGCTCTCCGAAGAGGACAAGATCGTCGTGTCGCGTGCACGTCGCATCCAGCAGTTCCTCTCGCAGAACACCTACATGGCCAAGAAGTTCACGGGCGTCGAGGGTTCGACGGTTCCGCTCAAGGAGACCATCGAGTCGTTCGATGCGATCACGCGCGGTGACTTCGACCACGTCGCCGAGCAGGCCTTCTTCAACGTCGGTGGCATCTCCGACGTCGAAGAGCAGTGGGCGAAGATCCAGAAGGAGAACGGCTGACCATGGCATTGCATGTCAGCCTCGTCTCCGCGGATGCGGAGGTCTGGACGGGAGAGGCGAGCCTCGTCGTCGCCAAGACCGTCGAGGGCGAGATCGGATTCATGGCGGGCCACGAGCCCGTCCTGGCGATCCTCGCCCAGGGCGAGGTCCGGATCACGCAGACGGATGGCACCAAGGTGCTCGCCAACGCGCAGGACGGCTTCCTCTCGATGGAGAGCGACGTCCTGACGATCGTGGCAGGCAACGCGGCTCTCATCGCCTGATCAGTTCTGTTCATCGCGTCCGCCTCGACCCCCAGTGGGGTCGGGGCGGACGCGTCTGTATCCCCGAGGTCTCATGAAGATTCTGCTGCCACCGTCCGAGACCAAGCGAGCCGGCGGAAGCGGTGCGCCTCTCGACGAGAGCTCATTGGCGCTCCCCGGTCTGGCCTCCGAGCGCCGAGCGGTGATCGATGCGCTCATCGATCTGGCGCAGGACGAGGGCGAGGCACGCCGTGTGCTGAAGCTGAGCGCGAGGCAGGCCGGCGACGTCGAGCACAATCGGATGCTGCGCTCCGCAGCGACGATGCCGGCCGTGGATCGGTACACCGGGGTTTTGTACGACGCCCTCGACGCGGGCAGCCTCAGCACCGTGTCCCGTCGCTGGCTCGCCTCGCATGTCCTGGTCCACTCGGCGCCGTTCGGCCCCATCGGCGCCTTCGACCTTATTCCGTCGTACCGGCTCGCGGCGGGGACCTCGTTGCCCGGTCTGCCTCCGCTTCGCAGGCATTGGGCGGACGCGACCACGGCGGCGCTGTCACGCGACGCCCCCGATTTCATCCTCGATCTCCGCAGCGAGGCCTACGTCGCGCTCGGTCCTGTTCCGGACTCCGTGCCGTCCGCATATGTGCGCGTGGTCACCGAACACGGACGAGCCCTCAACCACTTCAACAAGAAGTCGAAGGGGCTGCTCGTGCGTGCGCTGGCGGAGGACCGGCCGAGGGTTCGATCGCTGCGCACTCTCCGGACGTGGGCGTCGAGCAGAGGGCTCGTGTTTCGCCCTGCTGATGTCGCCGGTGTCGAGGAGCTCGTCGTCGCGGAATGACGGCGCGTGACGGTCAGGGCACGGTCTCCGCGTGTGTCGTTGCCCCACGTATCTGCACACCGATATGGTGGGTGTCGCGGCGCGCACAGCGTCCGCTCCATCGGATCCGGAGGGGATCATGTACAACGACTATTACGACAACGGGGCGGCTATCGCCGGTCTGTTCGTCGTCTTCCTGATCAGTCTGCTCTTCGCGCTGGCGTTCTATGTGATCTCGTCGATCTTCCTCATGAAGATCTTCGAAAAGGCCGGCGTTCAGGGCAAGTGGCGCGCGTGGGTGCCGGTGTACAACACGATGATCTTCGCGAAGCTCGGAGACATCTCTCCGTGGGTCGTCCTCATCGGCATCGGTCTCTCGTTCATCCCGTACCTCAACTTCCTGACGGGCATCGCTCTCGCCGTGGTTCTCGCTCTCGCCGCATGGCGGGTCGGCCTCAAGCTGCAGAAGGACGCCGTCTGGGTCGTCCTGTTCGTCCTGCTCTCGATCGTCTGGTACGGCATCAACGCGTTCGACAAGTCGCGCTGGAACCCGAACATCGTTCCCGCGCCGTGGGCCGGGAACAGCTTCCTCGCGGACTCCACCGTCTGGGACGGCGTTCCCGTCCAGCCGCGCCCTGCCGCCGGTCCCGGGTACGGCGCCCCGCAGGGCTACGGTGCCCCTCAGCAGGGTTACGCACCTCCTGCCCCGCAGGGATATGCGCCTCCCGCTCAGCCCGGCTACGCTCCGCCGGCCCAGCCCGGCTACGCGCCTCCCGCTCAGCCCGGCTACACGCCGCCCGCGGCTCCGTCGACCACCGGTGCTCCGCCGGCTGCGCCGTCGACTCCGCCCACGGCACCGCCCACCGCACCGCCGGCTCCGCCCGCAGCGCCTCCGGCTGCTCCGCAGGTTCCGCCCACGGATCCCACTCAGCCTCCGGCCTGATCTCCACCACAGAGCCCTCGACATCCGTCGGGGGCTCTGTGCTGTGCGCGGTGCGCCGCGGCGTGGTGAAGAGGAAGGGGCGGAAGACGATAACGTGGAGGCATGCTCATGACGCTGCCCAGAGTCGGCGCCGCAGGACTCCCCGCGATGGCCGAGGGGGCACGTGCGGCCGTTGCGGCGTCCACTACGATGTGTGAGTGTCCTGGGGCAGCCCGACCCGCAGGAAATCCGGAGGCGACCCGTGGCTGAGACGACGACGAAGACGCGCCGCGTCACGATTGCGCAGCGTTCGCTGCTCCTCTCCTGGGCAGGCGTCACCGACGTGGGTCGGCGGCGTGAGTCGAATCAGGACGCATTCTTCGCCGATTATCCGCTCTTCATCGTCGCGGACGGCATGGGTGGTCACGCCGGCGGGGAGATCGCGAGCCAGAGCACGATCAAGCGGCTCGACGCCGTGGTCGCTGCCGGCGCGGTCGATCGCGGATCCATCGAGGGTGCGCTGGAGATGGCGGTGGCCGACATCGCCGACCATCCGGAGACCACCGACGAGGGCACCGGGACGACGCTCACCGGCGTCTTCCTCGAGTTCGAGGACGACGAACCGCATTGGACGTCGCTCAACATCGGCGATTCACGCGTGTACCTCCTCAGAGACGATCGGCTGGTGCAGATCACCACCGACCACTCGGTCGTGCAAGAGCTCATCGCCGCAGGCAAGATCAGCCCCGAAGAGGCGGAGGGTCACCCGTACAGCAACGTGATCACTCGAGCGGTCGGGGCGAGCGAATTGACCGCTCCCGACTACGTCACGATGGATGTGCGTCCGGGAGACCGCTTCGTGATCTGCTCGGACGGACTCACGAAAGAGCTGACCGACTACGGCATCCAGCACTTCCTCCGCGAGAATGCCGATCCGGCGGCCGCCGTCGACGCGATGCTCGCTGCGGCCCTCGAGAACGGTGGCCGCGACAACGTGACGCTCGTCATCGTTCAGATCGCGGAGGAGACGTCGTCGGTGCCGGACGAGTCTCCCTCCCCAACGGGCGAGTTCTCCGACTAGCGTCGCGGCCCTGTGGAGGGGGGCTCTGAGGGGCCCGCCTGAGGTCCACTGGAGGCATGGACTCTCTGCCGATTGCGATCCCTGCTGCTCCGGTGCCGGCTCGCAAGCCTCCGACACCGTTCATCGCGGCGCTGGTCCCCGTGGCCGCCGGAGTGGCGCTCTGGCTCGTCACCGGCTCGCTGTTCTCGCTGTGCTTCGCCGTTCTCGGCCCGCTGATGATCGTCGCGTCACTGATCGACGGGTCACGGTCCCGACGCAGGGCGTCGCGTGCGGCTGCGACCGACAGTGCTGCGGCGTGGTCGCTGGCCGAGGCCCAGTTGACCCGGCTCCACGAGGACGAGCGCCGACTGCGATGGCATCGGCATCCCGACGCAGCGGCATGTCTCGCGCAGTCGCCACTGCGCGGTCTCGAGCCACCCGACGCCGCCATTCTGGTCGTGGTCGGCAGCGGCACCGGCGACAGCGCCGTGCAGGCGTCGGGCGGTGACGGAGACCGAGAACGCGACTTCCGGATGCGATGCACCAGGGTCGAGGGCGTGCCGACGACGGTTCCCCTGGGCAGTGGCATCGCACTGCGTGGTTCGTCCCCCGTCGTCGCCGCCGCTGCCAGGGCGCTCGTCGTGCAGCTGTGTCTGAGATTCGGGGTCGCGCAGATGTCCGTCGCCGGCAGTCGTCTCGACGAGCTGGGGCTCGCGGGTTTCCCGCACGCCCGCTTCGAGCGGCGGGGCTCGTTCCGACTGGCCGTCGCGCGTGGTGCTGATCCGCGGCCGCCGGCCGACGCCGTGATCTGGCTGTTGGACCGCGACGGCACCGTTCCCGAGGGGGTCACGACCGTCATCGACATCGCGGAGCCCCGTCGCGCGAGCATCCGCACGCCGCAGGGAATCGCCGAGGTCGAGGCCGAGTGCCTGTCCCATGATCAGACCGTGGCGATCGGGGCGAGTCGCGCAGAGGGAGGAGATGACCTCGATTCCCTCCCCGCATCCGTGTCGTTCGGCGAGCTGTTCCAGCCGGAGTCGACGGACGGTCTGCCGGCCGTGGTGGGCCGGGGCGAACGGGAGGACATCCTCCTCGACATCGTCGATGACGGGCCGCACGCGATCGTCACCGGGACCACCGGAACGGGCAAGAGCGAACTGCTGGTCTCGTGGGTGACGGCGATGGCATCTGGCCATGGGCCGGATCGAGTGACGTTCGTGCTCGCCGACTTCAAGGGCGGCACCGCCTTCGAGCCGCTGCGCATGCTTCCGCAGGTGGCTGCGGTGATCACCGACCTCGATGAGGAGGGTGCCCGGAGGGGCGTCTCCAGCCTGACGGCCGAACTGCGACGCCGAGAGTCCGTTCTCGCTGACGCCGGCGCGCGGGACATCCGCGAGATCGGCATGGCGAGACTCGTCATCGTGGTCGACGAGTTCGCGGCGTTGCTGCACGACCACCCTGACCTCGGAGCCGTCTTCACGGACATCGCCGCACGGGGAAGGGCGCTCGGCATGCACCTCATTCTCGGAACACAGCGCGCGTCGGGTGTGATCCGTGATGCGTTGGCGGCCAACTGTCCGCTCAGGGTCAGCCTGCGGGTCGCGGACGCCGCTGACAGTCGGGCGGTCATCGGCGCCGACGACGCGGCGGAACTCCCCGGCGGGGTCGCGTCGAGAGGCTTGGCGCTGGCCCGCCGCCCCCAGGACGCTGAGCCGATCGCGATGCGGGTGGCTCTGACGGGCGTCGCCGATCTGAGAGCGGTCGCGTTGCGATGGGCTGACGCCGACACGCCTGTCAGTCCCTGGCTGCCGCCGCTTCCTCGAATTCTCCCTCTCGCGCAGCTGCAGGCGCAGGCGAGGACGAACAGCGGGGTCATCTTAGGCCGAGCCGACGATCCGGAACGCCAGGACCAGCCGCTCGAGCTTCTGTCGATCGGATCCGATCGAGGAATCGTCTTCCTGGGAGGATCCGGATCCGGTCGCAGCTCGGCATTGCGGGCGCTGGCGAGGCAGCATGCGGCGCCCCTCTGGGTGCCGACCGATCCGGAGCAGTCCTGGGACGCTGTCGTCGCCCTCGCAGAACACGGGAGCCCGCGTGGGGGACTCATCCTCTGCGATGACGTCGACGTGAGGATCGGTGAACTTCCCGTCGAGTACGGTCAGCACCTCGCCCAGCTCTGGGAACAGGTTCTACGCAACGGGGCCGGAACCACGATCGCGATCACAGCGACGAAAGCGTCGGCACCCCTCGGGCGGGTTCTCGACGCGCTGCCGCGGCGCGGGCTGCTCAGGATGCCGAGCAAGGTCGATCACCTTGCCGCGGGTGGTGACGCCGCGGGTTTCGATGCGCACCGACCTCCGGGACGGATGCGGCTGGGGGACCGGGAGGTCCAGCTGCCCTGGGTCCCGGAAGAGCGACTGCGGTCGTCGGCGAAGGCCTCGCACAGCTCTCGACGTCGGGAACGGGAGGGGGAGGGGTGGACTCCGCGGTCTGCGATCACGGCGCTCGTCACGCCGGGGGTGTCTGCGACCGCCGAATCACTGGCGGCTGCGTACCCCGAATGTGACGTCGTCCTGCTGGACGGTGCGACGCGAGAGGCGCGTGCATCGACGCGCCCGGCCATGGTGCTCGGCGACGCAGACGTATGGCAGCGCCATCGGACGTTGTGGCAGCGGGTGCGTCACGAGGGCGAAGTTCTCATCCGAGTCGAGAACGCCGCCGAGCTCCGGCAGCTCGCCGGTGTACGAGAGATCCCTCCGTATGCGCGATCGCACGCGGGCCGGGCCTGGTCGCTCGTCGGAGACTCCGGCCCGAGTCGGGTCGTCATCCCGGCACTCGCGCCGCGGCGATGACAGGCTCTCGTCGAGGTCAGATGGCGTTGCCGGGACGGATGATGCCGACAGGCGCCCCGCCGCCGAGCACCTCGAGGGGCAGTGCCGCGGCGAGTGTCGCCACGTCCGCATCAGTGAGAGCACCTGCGCGCGCGAGCAGAGTCGCAGCCACGACGGTCGATGCGCGGGCGCCGCCGTCGAGCATCTTCAGGGCGACGGTCGTCCCGTTCGGGGCGACCATGACCATGACACCTTCGGCGCCGCCCTTCGCGAACACGCCGAGGGTCTCGATCGCGATGGTGTCGGGACGGCCGGGGCCATCGATCGTCCACGGGTGCTCGCGCACGGCGCGCACCAGCGACCCGGCGACGCGGTGCAGCGCGAACGGAGAGCGGTCTGACGCGGTGCCGATCCGGTGTATCGACCGGGCGAGGCCGGTCAGCGTGATCGCGTAGACCGGAGCACCGCAGCCGTCGATCGCCGTGTGGGCGACCTTCTCGCCGGTGAGCCGCTCGATCACCTCGCGAATGTGCAACTGAAGCGGGTGTGCGGGGTCCAGGTAGCTGTCGGTGGGCCAGCCCGTCGCGACGCAGGCGCGGAGCATGGCCGCGTGCTTGCCCGAGCAGTTCATGCGGATGCGCGTCTGCGCACCATGTTCGCGCACGAGCTCGTCGCGGGCTGCGGTGTCGCCCGGCCACGCCGGTGGGCAGCCCAGGTGATCCTCCGTGAGGCCGCCCTCGGTGAGCACGTCGCGAACCACGGAGGCGTGGCGATCCGTGCCGCTGTGGCTCGCGGTCGACATGGCGAGCTGCTCGCCCTCGAGAGCGGCGCCCGCAGTGATGCACGCCACGGCCTGCAGAGGCTTGAGGCTCGAGCGCGGAAGGATCAGGGCGTCGGCGTTGCCGTATCGAGCGACGATGTCGCCGTCGGGTGAGAGAACCACAGCAGCGCCCGCGTGACGGGACTCGATGAACCCGCTGCGTTCGACGACGGCGAGTTCCACGGCATCTTGAACGGTGAGAGTCTCCAGCACCTCCCCAGGATATCGTCGGTCGGGTGCGCGACGCGCCACCCCGCCCATCACCCGGCACCCTCCGGGTGGCAGACTGTCGATATGGCAGATCGACTCGCGCCGCTCGGCGAGCACCATTACTCACTCACCTCGACCTGGACCGGGAACTCCGGCACCGGCACCAGCGGCTACCGCGAGTATCGGCGTGACGTGACGCTCGAAGTCGACGGCAAGCCCGAGATCCTCGCATCAGCCGACAAGCCGTTCCGGGGCGATCCGTCGCGGTGGAATCCCGAGGACCTGCTCCTCGCCTCGTTGTCGGAGTGCCACCTGCTCTCGTACCTGCACGCCTGCGTCACTGCGGGCGTCGTCGTCGTCTCTTACCGTGACACGGCCTCGGGCATGATGCGCGAGGACGGGCGTGGCGGCGGCGCGTTCGTCGAGGTGATGCTTCGCCCCGAGGTCGTCGTCGCGGACGCCTCGATGATCGATGCGGCCGAACGTGCGCACGCGCAGGCGAACGCCTGGTGCTTCATCGCGAACTCGATGAACTTCCCGGTGCGGCACGACGCGTCGGTCCGAGCGCAGCAGAGCTGAGCGGCGACGTCGTCAGCGGCGTTCGTGGGGGAGGGCCTGCTTGATCTTCTCGATCGTGCCCTGAGCGGGCGCCTCGTTGTAGGCGTCGGCGAGCTCCTGCCCGGACAGGGCGTGGATCGCCGCCATGATCTCGTCCGTCGCGAGTCTCCGGGCGCGACCGCTCGTCGCGGGTCCGTGAGGCGACAGGTCGAGAGGCTCGCCGAAGCGCACGGTGATGCGCTCCTTCAGAGTCGGCATCTTGGCGCCGACCGGCATCACCTTGTCGGTGCCGATGAGGCCGACCGGAACGACGGGTGCACCGGTCTGCAGAGCGAGGAACGCCACTCCGGTGCGCCCCTTGTAGAGTCGTCCGTCCGTCGAGCGCGTGCCTTCGGGGTACAGGGCGACGGCGAGTCCCTCGTCGAGAAGCTGTCGCTGCACGTCGAGGGCGTCGAGCGCAGCCTTTCCCGCTCCGCGGCGGACCGAGATCGCTCCGATGGACTCGAAGAACGTCTTACTGAGCCAGCCCTTGAATCCGGGGCCCTCGAAATAGCTGGACTTCGCGAGGAAGTGCACGGGTCTCGGCGCCGCCACGGGGATCGCGATCGAGTCGATGAACGACAGGTGATTGCTCGCGAAGATGACCGGGCCGTCCTGGGGGACGTTCTCCCTGCCCTCGATGCGGGGCCGGTAGATCGTGCGCGCGAGTGGGGTGATCAGGCTGCGACCGAGTGCGTAGGCGAAGCCGGCGTGTCGAGGCTTCTCAGTCTCTGCGGGCGAAGTTTCGGGCTCCACGGACTGCTCTGACGTCATCAGAGCAGATTACCCCGGCAATCATGCCCCCGTGGGAATGAAGCGCCCGAGCGCGCCTCCCAGCATCAGCAAAGGGGTGTGCGAGATGATGGGGTGTCCCGCCCGCGATCCTGAGGTTCAACTGTGCGCAAGCGTCCGCTCATCGTCCTGTCCACCGTCGCCGCGGCGACCCTTCTCCTGGCCGGGTGCTCCGGAGACTCGACGCCCGAGTCCACAGGTACGCCCGCCCCTTCCGCCGAGACGTCCTGCCTCGCGGACCTCGCGTCCGGCGCGGGCTCCGACGCTGTGACGGTCGAAGGCTCCGGCGCGGAGGCCAAGGTCACGGTTCCGGAGGGCACCGACCTCGCCGAGGCCCAGCGTTCGGTCGTGGTCGAGGGTGACGGTGAAGACGTCATGCCCGGTGACCTCGTGTCTCTGCGCTACCAGCTCATCGATGCCACGACCAACGAGGTGCTCAGCACCTCGGAACGCGGTCCTGACGGTGTGCTGTCGGCTCTGCTCGCCGCGCAGCAGCCGCAGCAGATCGTCGACCCCACCCAGTCCACGGTCTTCACGGTCGCGGCAGAATGCCTCCCGATCGGTTCCAGCGTCGTCCTGACGCTCCCCGCCGCGCAGGAGGGCATGAACCCGAGCGTCCTCTACGTCGAGACGATCGAGCAGCTCCCCACGACCGCATCCGGCTCTGAGGTCGACGCGCCCGAAGGCATGCCGACCGTCGAGCTGGATGACGCCGGCTCGCCGACGATCACCCTCCCGGATTCCGAGGCTCCCACCGAGACCGAGGTGGCCGTCCTCAAGCAGGGCGACGGCGCCGTCGTGGGCGCGGGAGATCTGGTCACTGTGCAGTACCGCGGTGTGAAGTGGTCGGACGGCTCGGAGTTCGACTCCAGCTGGAGCCGGGATGCCGCACCGTCGCAGTTCCAGACCAGCGGTGTCGTCACGGGCTTCAAGATGGCACTCGAGGGCCAGAAGGTCGGCTCGCAGGTCATCGTCACCATGCCTCCCAAGGACGGCTACGGCGAGGGCGAGCTCAACGACACCGATCTGACCGGTGAGACGCTCGTCTTCGTCGTGGACATCCTCGCGACCACGCCGATCGAGCAGGCTCCGTAAGACGGCGGAGTCGGGGGCTTGCCATAGGCTGGCGGCATGCGTCGTATCATCGTCCTCGGCTCCACCGGTTCCATCGGCACCCAGGCGCTCGACGTCATCCGCGCGAATCCTCGTCGCTTCGAACTCGTCGGGCTCGCGGCCGGAACCAATGCCGAGATGCTCGCTGAGCAGGCTGCGGCATTCGGCGTCGAGAGCACCGCGCTGGGCGCAGCCGAGGCCGAGCAGCTCGTGCGTGACGTCGAGGCTGACGTGGTCCTCAATGCGATCACCGGGTCGATCGGACTCGGCGCAACCCTGGCGGCGCTGAAGGCCGGCAGAACGCTTGCTCTCGCCAACAAGGAGTCTCTCGTCGTCGGGGGCGAACTGGTTCGCGCGGCAGCCGCCCCCGATCAGATCGTCCCCGTCGACTCCGAGCACTCGGCTCTCGCGCAAGCGCTGCAAAGCGGCACCCATGCCGAGGTGCGACGCCTGGTCGTGACCGCGTCCGGCGGTCCGTTCCGCGGCCGTACGCGAGACCAGATGCTCGACGTCACGCCGCAGGAGGCTCTCGCGCACCCGACCTGGGACATGGGACGCATGGTCACGACGAACTCGGCGACGCTCGTGAACAAGGGCCTGGAGGTGATCGAGGCGCACCTGCTGTTCGACGTCGCCTACGACGACATCGAGGTCGTGGTCCATCCGCAGTCGATCGTGCACTCGATGGTCGAGTTCATCGACGGTTCGACGATCGCGCAGGCATCTCCGCCGGACATGCGCCTGCCCATCTCGCTGGGGCTCGACTGGCCGAGCCGTGTGGGCGGCGTCGGACAACCCCTCGACTGGACTCGCGCGACCTCATGGACCTTCGAGCCGCTCGACGACGATGCCTTCCCGGCGGTCGACCTCGCCAAGGCCGTCGGCCGTGCGGGTGCGACCTTCCCCGCGGTCTACAACGCGGCCAACGAGCAGGCGGTCGATGCCTTCCACGACGGGCGTCTGCCGTTCCTCGGGATCGTCGACACGATCTCTCGGGTCGTCGATGCCCACGAGCCGCCGCAGACGCTCACGGTCGAGTCGCTGGCCGACGCGGAGGAGTGGGCGCGTCGCAAGGCCGATCAGCTCATCGCCCGGGCCTGACCGAGCGGTCCGCGGCAGCATCCCGCCGGGTCCACTCGGTCGATCAGCGAGCGGATGCCATCGCCGGCATCCGCGCCCGGGTCAGTCCTCGCCAGGGTAGGGGACGGGCCAGTGCGAGTCGGGCACGGGCCATCCGGCTGCTCGCAGTGCACGGCGCGCCAGCTCACGGGCCGAATACGGCGTCCGGACGCCCCGGATGTCGCGATAGTCCTGATGACCGGGGCCTGCCCACAGGATCGAATCGCCTTCTCCGACCAAGCCCACGGCTGCGACGATCGCCGTCTCGGGCGGCGAGTACTCATGGATCTGTGCGTCGGGGCGCGCGGCTCGTGCACCGGCCACGAGTGTGGCCCTGATCGAGTCCGGGTCTTCGAAGCGGGGATGATGGTCCGTGATGACGAGGATGTCGCTGCCCTCGACCGCCGTGCGGGCCATGTCGTAGCGCTTGCTGGCATCGCGGTCGCCGTCGGCGCCGAAGAGCATGAGCACCTTGCCCGGGGTCACACGGCGGACTGCCGCGAGAGTCTTCTCGAACGCGTCCGGGGAGTGTCCGAAGTCCACGAACACGACGGGGCCGGTGTCGCCGGACACGAGCTGGGTGCGTCCGGGGAGGTGCGCGAGGATCCCGCCGTCGCGCTCCAGAGCCGTGGCGATGCGGTCCCATTCGTAGCCGCCCTCGAGCAGCATCACGATCGCGAGCGCCGCGTTCGCGGCCATGTGCGGACCGATCACGGGAACCGTCGTGGTGAGAGATCCTGCCGGACCGGTCAGGGTGAAGGTCGTGCCGGTTGCGCGCTCATCGTCGATCACGACGACCCAGTCGGCGCGGGCCGCGGCGTCGGGATCGGCGGCGATCGAGGGCGTGCCGACGGTGACCACGGGGATCTCCGAGCGCTGGACGACGGTGGCCCCTGACGGCGAATCGAGGCACACCACTGCACGGGTCGCGCGATCCGGGCGGAAGAGGGCCAGCTTCGCCTCGAAGTACTCCTCCATGTCGGCATAGTCATCGAGGTGGTCGTGGCTGAGGTTCGTGAAGCCGGCGACATCGAAGCGGATGCCGTCGACCCGGTGGCGCGAGAGCGCCTGTGCGCTGACCTCGACGGCCACGGCTTCGACGTCGCGCTCGCGCATCAGGGCGAGGAGCGCATGCATCTCGGAGGCCTCGGGAGTGGTGAGTCTCGAGACGATCACCTCGCCGGCGATGTGCCGTTCGGCGGTCGACGAGAGCCCGGTGACCACGCCGAGCTGGTCGAGGATGCCCTCGAGAAGGTGCGAGACGCTCGTCTTGCCGTTCGTGCCGGTCGTCGCGAACAGCAACGGGAGCGGCGCGCCTGCTCCCGTGCCGTAGACCCAGGCGCTGAGCGCACCGAGAACCGCCCGCGGGTCGTCCACCACGAGCACAGGCAGCCCCGCCGGTTCGGCGATCTCGGCGCCGTCCTCATCGGTGATGATCGCGACGGCGCCCTTCTCGGCGGCGGTGACCGCGAAATCGGCGCCATGGCGGTTCACGCCTCGGATCGCGACGAACGCCTCGCCGGGGCGGAGATCGGCGGTGGCGAGGGTGATGCCGGACAGGGTGACTCCGGTCACCTCGCCGCGGACGTCTCGGGCGAATCGAGAGGCGAGTTCGGACAGCTCACGCCGGGGCGGATTCGCGGGGCGGAGCACGGGAGGCAGGCTCGGTTGTTGTTCAATCGACATGTCGCTTCCATGTTCTCACGCTCGCGGCGAGATGACCGGGTGCGGCACGTCTCCCCGGCCGCATGCGACCGGGGAGACGTGCCGGTTCGTCACGCCGCGCGGCGGTACGCCAGTACCGAGACCACGAGCGCGGCGAGGCCGGCGACGAGCCCGCCGGCGCCGAGCGCGGTTCCGACCGCGTTCGACGGTGCCTCGTCGTCGGCCGCGTCGGCCCCCGCGGAGTCCGCGTCCTCGGCATCCTCCGCAGAGTCATGCTCGCCGTGTCCGTCGGCAGACGCCGCGGCGACCTCGACCACGGGCGCAGGCGCATCGAGGCTGTGCGGGTCCTCGCCGTCGTCGGCGAGCTGAGTCCACTCGGTGCTGCCGTCGACGCATGTCTGGATCACCGGGAACGCGAGAGACGCGGGTGCGTCCTCGTCGAGGCCGACCGCCATGCTGACCGCGCCGCGCAGCTCGTTGGGCACCGGTGTGACGGCGGTGTAGGTGACAGCGCTGACGAGCCCGTCATCGCCCTTCTCGATATCGATCGTCCAGTCGCTGTCCGCGGTGGGCGCGACCGATGCGAGCCCCTCCGGCATGGAGACCTTCAGCGAGGTGGTCGGAGAGTTCTCGCAGCCGTGGGCGAACGAGAAGGTCAGAACGCCGTGATCTCCGGCGATCAGCTCGTCCGGGCTGACGCTGACGTGCGCACTGGCCATCGTCGGGATGGCGAGAGCGAGAATCGCACCTCCGATGAGTCCGGCGGTGACGGTGCGGCGGGTGGTGGTGGAACGCATGGTGATACTCCTGTGTGCTGATCTGCGGGCGCGACGGTGTGCGCGTCATCCGCGGGAAGGGAAACGCCTCGGGAAGGCGATGCGAGATCAGGCGAGTGCAGGAGGTCCGCGGCGCGACACGGAAGCCGCGAGATGATCCTCGTCGGGTGCGCGGATCGAGAACACGGGGAGCACAGGATGCTCGGCCAGAGGCCGGAACACCGCGACCGCGTTGCGCAGGCGAGCGTGCACCCATCGTGCGATCGCCCGCACCGACGATTCGCCGTGGCACACGAGAGCCGTGGTGAGCAGCGCGGCGATGACGTGTCCCACGATCATGAGCAGGTCCGGGGCGGTCGCGGTGACCACGGGGCCCAGCGCTGCGAGATCGAGGTGGTGCTGATGCCCCGACGGTGCCATCGTTCCGGTCGGCGTGCCGAGCAGCTGGAACACCAGGTGGAAGAGCCCCTGGCTCATCACCACGGTCAGGGCGGTTCGTGCACGAGACACACGGGCGCCGATGAGCAGTGCGGCGAGCGGGACGAGGAGCGTGGCGACAGCGAGCACGAGGAGCGGATGCGGGGCGGCTCCGCCCGCGGTGGTGTGTGACGCGGCGGCGATGAGCGTGGCGGCGCCGGATGCCGTCGCTGCGCGCAGAAGTCGCAGCTGGCGGGAGGTCACGAGACCAGCCTATCCGTGCCGCGCCGTCGCGCCGTGCAGCTCTCGGGGCTGATTCCTAGGCGTCGAGCACTAGCTTGGGGGAGTGGAAGCACTGCTCTATCTGGCCGGCATCGTGTTCATGCTGATCGGCCTCGGTCTGTCGATCGGTCTGCACGAGGTCGGTCACCTCGTGCCGGCCAAGCTGTTCGGCGTGCGCGTCGGTCAGTACATGATCGGCTTCGGCCCACGGATCTGGTCCAAGCGGATCGGCGAGACCGAGTACGGGTTCAAGCTGCTTCCGCTCGGCGGCTTCATCTCGATGTCGGGGATGTATCCGGCATCCACGACCTCCGGTCCCGCCAAGGGCGTCTTCCGCGCTCTCGTGCAGGACGCGCGCTCGGCCAACGACGAGACGATCGCGGAGGGCGCCGAGGATCGCGTCTTCTACCGGCTCCCCGTGTGGAAGCGCGTCGTCGTGATGCTCGGTGGCCCGCTGATGAATCTGCTCCTCGCGGTCGTCATCTTCACCGTGCTCGTCTCGGGGATCGGCGTGCAGCAGGGAACCACCACGATCGCCTCGGTCAACGAGTGCGTCCTCCCCGCGGGGTCGTCGGCGACCGAATGCGCGCCGGACGACCCTGCCACGCCCGCGGCAGAAGCCGGGGTCCGGCCGGGTGACGTCCTGGTGTCCGTGGACGGGCAGCCCGTGTCGACGTTCGCGCAGGCGACCGCCATCGTGCAGGCGGCTCCGGGGGATACCCTCGAGCTGGTGGTGCTGCGGGGCGGCGCCGAGGAGACGCTGAGCATCACCCCCATCGAGGCGGAGCGCACCATCACGGATGCGAGCGGCCAGCCGGTCATCGGCGATGACGGGCAACCCGTCGTGCGAGAGGTCGGCTATGTCGGCATGGCCGCGCAGATGGGTTTCGTGCAGCAGCCGCTCTCCGCCGGACCGCAGATGGCCGCCGACACCGTCGCCCGGGTGGGGTCGATGATCGTGACACTTCCCGTTCGGATCTGGGACGTGGGCGTCTCGCTGGTCACCGGTTCGGAGCGAGACCCGAACGGCCCGCTGAGCGTGGTCGGCGTCGGGCGCATCGCGGGTGAGGTCGCGGCGACCGATGCGCCCGTCCTCAATCGGTTCTCCGTGCTCCTCGGGCTTCTCGGGTCGCTGAATGTCGCACTGTTCGTGTTCAACCTGATCCCGCTGCTGCCGCTCGACGGCGGCCATGTCGTGGTCGCGCTGTGGGACGGCATCCGACGTGCCTGGGCGAAGCTCTTCCGTCGTCCGCCGCCCGCTCCCGTCGACGCGACGAGGCTCGTGCCGCTGACGGTCGTCGTGGCCACGCTTCTCATCGCGATGGGGGCCGTGCTGCTCCTCGCGGACGTGTTCAACCCCGTGAAGCTCTTCGGCGGCTGACCGGCCGTCGCCGCAGAGCAGACCTGACCGCGCCTGTCGCCGATCAGCTGAGCGCGTGCGACACCAGACGCTCGAGAGTGCGGATGCCGTCGCGCGACAGGATCGATTCCAGGTGCCCCTGGACCGATGCGAAGCGATCGCCGCGAAGCGCGTAGACATCGCCCGAGTCCGGGTCGGCCGACACGTCCACCGCCCCGACCGACGTCGTGCCGGGCGCTACGCGTGCCGTGAAGGTGTTGTAGAAGCCGATCGAGGCGTCCTCGCCGAACACGGGCACCGACTTCTGCAGCCCCTGGTGCGGCGCGGCGAGGGGTGTCAGCGCGATGCCGAGACGATCACTGAGGATCTGGTGGCTCAGGCACACCGCGAGAAGGGGCGACCGGGCATCCACGCGGCGCGACACGACATCTCGCAGTCGGCTGATGCGGTCGCTCTCCACGTCACGGGGATCACCGGGTCCAGGCCCCGCAACCACGAGGTCTGCGGCATCGAGCTCTGCGTCGTCGGCATCGCTCCAGGCGCGGATCGTGACATCGAGACCCAGATGGCGCAGCTGGTGCGCCAGCATCGTGGTGAAGCGGTCCTCCGCATCGACGACGATCGCCGACCGGCCTGCGAATGGGCCGGTCAGATCGTCGCCCTGCGGATTCAACCAGAAGTCCGCGAGTCGCGCGTTGCGTGACGAGAGAAGATCCGACACGGCCGAGTCATCGGCGAGGCTCTGTGGCTCGCCCGGGGCGTCAGCGTCGTCGCGTGCCTCGGCGACGCGGTCTCGGTCGATCGCGCCGATGGCACCGAGGACGCCGGCGGCCTTGCCGTGGGTCTCCGACACCTCGCCGTGCGGATCCGAGTGCCGAACGAGCGTCGCACCCACCGGGACGCTGAGCGAGCCGTTCTGCAGATAGACGGTTCGTATCAGGATCGGTGCATCGAGGTCGTGCCCTCCGTCGACGTTCGGAGTGAACAGGGCGGCGACGCCGGAATAGTAGCCGCGCGGCTTGCTCTCGTGGCGATGGATCACCGCGCACGCGTTCTGCATCGGAGAGCCGGTCACGGTCGGCGCGAACATCGTCTCGCGGAGGATGTCGCGGGGGTCCAGAGTGCTGCGCCCGCGGAGCATGTACTCGGTGTGGGTGAGGCGCGACATCTCCTTCAGATGCGGTCCGGTGATGCGCCCGCCGTCGGAGCAGACCGCGCTCATCATCTTGAGCTCTTCGTCGACCACCATGAAGAGCTCCTCGGTCTCTTTGGTGGAAGAGAGGAAGTCGACCAGCGTCTCGCGAGTCGCACCGCCGGCCGGGTGGCGGAAGGTGCCCGAGATCGGGTTCATGGTGACGACGCCGCCTCGCGCGACGACGTGCGCTTCCGGGCTCGCTCCGACGGCGATGTGGCCGGGCGTCACGACCGCGAACGTCCAGTACGCGCCGCGTTCGTGCGTCAGCAGGGCGCGGAACCAGGTGAGGGCCGCGGTGCGGTCGTCGACATCGATCTCGGCGGTGAAGTCGCGACGGATCACGAAGTTCGCGCCTTCACCGCGGCCGATCTCGTCGGCGATCACGGTCTCGACGATCGCAGCGTATTCGTCGTCGGCGATGTCGAAGCCGCCCTCACGCAGCGGGACCGGGGCGGACGGCAGCGCCGAGACCAGCTCAGGCGCCGGGAGGTGCAGGTGCTCGTCGACGACGATGCAGCGCAGTGGCGCGCCGTCGTCCTGGGCGACGAACCCGCGTTCGCGCACCTGACGGTACGGGACCATGGCGAAGATCTCCCGCGGAGCTCCGTCGATCGTGAGCGGGATGTCAGCGAGCAGGTCGACGTCGACGACCTCGCCCGTGAGCAGTTCGACGGTGTCGGCGCCATCGCGCGCTATCAGCACGAAAGACGCAGACGGATCTGCTGTGAGCTCGGCAAGACGTGAGAGGGTCATCGGTGTCTCCTGTGCGTGGCTCCGGCTCGGCTCAACGAAAAGACCGCCCCGGAGGCGGTCTGGATTCGTGGGAACGCGAACACACCGCCTAAGAGGCGGGCCACCAGGTGAAGTTCGCGAGCATGGGCTGAAAACTATCACACCGACGCGTCCCGGATCGGCCGCATGACGCGAGATGCGCACCGCCCGGCGTCCAGCCCGCGTGCATCCAGGCGGCGTAGGCTGGGAGTTGTGCCAGCCGTGAATCTTGGGATGCCGAAGATCCCCGAAGTCCTCGCCCCGCGCCGCAAGTCTCGCCAGATCAAGGTGGGCAAGGTGCTCGTGGGCGGCGACGCCCCCGTCACCGTGCAGTCCATGACGACGACGAAGACGACGGACATCAACGCGACGCTCCAGCAGATCGCCGAGCTGACCGCATCCGGATGCGAGATCGTCCGTGTCGCGGTGCCCCACCAGGACGACGCGGACGCGCTGAAGATCATCGCCATGAAGAGCCAGATCCCGGTCATCGCCGACATCCACTTCCAGCCGCGCTACATCTACACCGCGATCGACGCGGGCTGTGGCGCCGTGCGAGTGAACCCCGGCAACATCCGCGAGTTCGACGGCAACGTCGGCAAGATCGCCGAGGCTGCCAAGGCCGCAGGCGTCTCGCTGCGCATCGGCGTCAACGCCGGTTCGCTCGACCGCCGCATCCTCGCCAAGTACGGCAAGGCCACGGCGGAGGCGCTCGTCGAGAGCGCCGTCTGGGAGGCATCGCTGTTCGAGGAGCACGACTTCCACGACTTCAAGATCTCGGTCAAGCACAACGACCCGATCGTCATGGTCAAGGCATACCGCCAGCTCGCCGAGCGGGGCGACTGGCCGCTGCACCTCGGTGTGACCGAGGCGGGTCCCGCCTTCCAGGGAACCATCAAGAGCGCCACGGCGTTCGGAATCCTGCTCGGAGAGGGCATCGGAGACACCATCCGCGTGTCCCTGTCCGCTCCGCCTGCCGAAGAGGTCAAGGTCGGGCATCAGATCCTGCAGTCGCTGAACCTCCGCGAGCGCAAGCTCGAGATCGTCTCCTGCCCGTCGTGCGGGCGTGCTCAGGTCGATGTGTACACCCTCGCCGAGAACGTCACCGAGGGGCTGAAGGACATGACCGTGCCGCTGCGCGTCGCGGTCATGGGATGCGTCGTGAACGGGCCCGGCGAGGCTCGCGAGGCCGATCTCGGTGTCGCATCCGGCAACGGCAAGGGACAGATCTTCGTCAAGGGCGAGGTCATCAAGACCGTTCCCGAAGCGGACATCGTCGCGACGCTGATCGAAGAGGCCAACAGGATCGCTGCCGAGATGGGGCCCGAGGCGCCCCTCGGCACCGCCCAGGTCGTCACGGTCTGACCTCTGAGCAGTCCCTCCGATCGACACGGTCGCGCTTCCCCTCCGAGGAGAGACGGCGATCGTCATGAACATCTCAAGGAGCCCCATGTCCTCGTCGACCGTCGTGTCGTTCGCCGGTGGCGATGTCTCGGGATCGAGCACCGTCACCCGGGTCGAGTCCACAGCCGCGGGGACCGTCGTCGTCGCCGACGCCACGCCTTTCCACCCCGTCGATCACACGTGGCCCGATCAGCCGGGTGACAGCGGTGAGATCACGCTCGACGGGTCGGCGGTCCGCGTCTCCGAGGCGGTGATGGCGGCCACCTCTGATGAGGGTGAATTCGCCGTCGGCGCGGACATCCCGGTCAAGCGCGGCGCTGAGGGGTGGACCTGGCTCGTCGGCCACCCGCTCGAGGGGGAAGCCCCGTCCTGGCTGATCGAAGGGGCGCGCGTGGAACTGTCGGTGGATTCGTCCCGGCGGGCCGGCCTCAGTCGCGGACACACCGCCTGCCACCTCGCATCGCTGTCGCTCGACCTGGCGCTCGCCGACCTCTGGCGCAAGGATCCGGGAGCGGATGCCCTGGGCAATCCGAACTTCGAGGGCAAGGCGAATCAGTCCAGCCGCATCCACGCCGACGGGGCGGTGGACGAATACCGGCTGGGCAAGAGCCTGCGCCGGGCAGGCTTCGACACCGAGACGTTCGCCGCGACGCTGGCTGACCGTGAGGCCGCGATCAACGCGCGGCTGGCCGAATGGGTGGCATCGGGCGCGCCGAGCAGAGTGGTCACCGACGGTGCGACGATCGTCGACCGCCGTACCTGGCACTGCGAGCTTCCGGAGGGCACGGCGGAGATCCTCTGCGGCGGCACGCACGCGGCGTCCCTCGCCGAGTTCGTCTCGATCTCCGTGACCCTCGATCTGACGGATCCGCAGCTGCTCGTCATGACCACGCGGGCGGTGCCTGCAGCGTGAGCCCTGCTCAGCGCACGAAGCCGCTCTGCACCCGGCCACCTGCGCGGTCGAGTTCGTCGTCGACCGCGGCTGCGAAGCCGACGTAGTCCTCAGCGAGCAGAGGGGTGCTCAGCAGCTCGGCCCGCTCACGGCTGAGGTCGCGGAGCCGCCGCGGCAACCATTTGCCCGTCGCGATCCAGTGTCCCTCGCGGAGAAGCATGAGCTCCGCGATCCTCTCGAACAGGATGGCGGCCTCGACCCGCTGTTCGAGTGGGTCCGTCGCGTCCCGGAGGTCGTCGAGCACGTCGGTGATGACGTAGCGACGGAGGGCGGATTCCTGCGCGTTGAGCGAGGGGCCCTCGTCGAGCAGCGTCCGCCAACGACGGCGGAGCGCGGAGAGGCGACCATCGTCGCGTATCGCGATGCCCTCGACGAGCATGTGCACCGTCACCGGGCGGTGCTGGGCGACACCTCGGTCGGCCCACTCGTCGAAACCCGAGGGGGTATAGGCGAAGACCTCGAAGATCTCACCCTCGAACTCGTGGGTCGAGGCCTCGCTCGTCTGCGCCTCGGATGCGAACAGGTCGTCCCCGAGGAGAAGCAGGTCGATGTCGCTCGACGGCGTCCGGTCTCCTCGGGCGGTGCTCCCCGCCACGACCGCGACGTCGGCCCCGGGGTAGCGAGCGGCGACGAATCGTTCCGCGATGGCGAGGTGGTCCACGCCGCCAGCGTAACGCCCGCCGCAGGGGTGCCCGGGTCAGCGAGTCGCCGCGCCGATTCCTTGCTCCGACTCAGAGGGTGAACTCGATCTCTCCTCGGGTGATGTCCACCCTCTCGACGCGGAGCCGCACGATCGAGCCGGCGACGGTGTCGGCCGGCACCGGGGCAGAGCCCGTCACCGCGGGATCGGCGATCTGGACGGTCGCTCGCTCGTCGCGCATCTCGATCACGGTCGCATCCACGGATGCGCCGACCAGGGGCGACATCAGTGCGGCCTCGACGCAGTTGATCGTGGCGGAATCGAGTCGCGAGGCACGCTGCCCGGACTCCTGCATCAGAGCAGGAAGCTCGGCAAGCGACTCGCGAACCCAGTCGGGAACCTCGCGGCCCTCGGACACGGCGAGACAGATCGCGAGCGACCAGCGATCGACGAGTCGACGCAGCGGCGCCGTGGCGTGAGCGTATGGCGCCGCGATGGCGGCCTGTTCCACGTCGGGCGGCACCGAGCCGTCGAAGGTCACGTACCCTGCGCCGCGGAAGAGCGATGCCGCCGCTTCGAGGATCGGGAGGGTCAAGGGGTCTTCGCGATCCAGTTCACGCAGATAATCGCCGTATCGGCCCGTCGTCCACGGACGGCCGAGCGCCTCGGTCTGATGACGGAACGCGTCGAAGGACTCATCATCGGGCTGGGGCATCGTCCGCAGGATCCCGATGCGTGCCTCGATCATCAGCGACGCGGCCGCCATGCCGGTCATCAGGGACAGCTGAGCGTTCCACTCCTCGACGGGTAGCGGATGCCGGCGTTCGATCGAGTAGGTTCCGTCGATGCCTCGCACGACCTCTTCGTCCGGGAGGTTCAGGCTCGCACCGCCGCGGATCTTCTCCTGAGCGATCCGTAGAGCCCCGATCTCCGGCAGCAGCTCGGCCGGGCCCGCTTCGCCCCGATCGAGGCTCGCCTGCGTGCTCGCGTAGTCGAGCTGCGCTCGAGAACGGATCAGCGCCCGCTCGAGCCGGAACTCCTCCACGACGCCGGCGGAATCCAACGAGAAGGTCCAGACGAGAGCCGGACGATCGACATCTGCCAGCAGCGACGCCCGATCCTCGCTGAGCACCTTCGGATGCAAGGGGACCGTGCCATCCGCCGCATAGAGAGTCTGGCCTCGCCGGCGGGCCTCTGCGTCGACAGCGCCACCGGGACCCACGAATCCGGGCACATCGGCGATCGCGTAGTGAACGGTGTATCCGGATCCCCGGCGTTCGAGGTGGAAGGCCTGGTCGAGGTCACGCGACCCGAGCGGGTCGAGTGTGGCGAACGGGATGTCGCGCAGATCGAGCTCCGGGGTGGCGGCATCGGACGCCGCGGCCTCGGCCAGCACCGTGGCGGGGAAGTCTGCGGGAGCGCCCAGAGACTCTCGCAGAGCTGCGAGCGCCGCGGAGAGTTCGGTCTGCGCGGCGGACGGAGCTACGTGGGATCGGCGCTGAGGCATGACCCCACACTATGGCTCCAGGGGCGTGGGAGCCGCGCGACGACGCCCTGCCCGATGCGGCGACGGAGAGCCGGGCGCTCGCATGTCGTGCGGGGGAGAACCTGTGATTCGCGTGTCCGTCCGGCCCGGACCGGAATGCTGGGCGTTAGCGTGGTGACATGACCACTGCTGCGAAAGCCCAGACCCTGCTCGGACTCTACGAGGCGCCGGAGATCCTCCGTGTCGTGAACGTATGGGACGTCGTGTCCGCCCGCGCCATCGCGAAGCTTCCGGAGACCAAGGCCATCGCGACGGCCGGTCACGGCATCGCCGCGTCGTTCGGCTTCGAGGATGGCACCATCACGCGCGACATCATGATCGACATGGTCGGCCGCATCGCGGCATCCGTCTCCGTTCCGGTGACCGCCGACCTCGACGACGGATACGGCGACGCCGGAGAGACCACGCGCCTCGCGATCGGCGCAGGCGTGGTGGGAGCGAACATCGAAGACCGCCTCAAGCCGTTCGACGAGTCCGTCGCGGCGGTCGAGGCGATCGTCAAGGCGGCAGAGGCCGAGGGTGTTCCCTTCGCCCTGAACGCCCGCACCGACGCCTTCGTGCGCGCCGGGCACCGCCCGGTCGCCGAGAGCATCGCCGATGCGATCCAGCGTGGCCGGGCTTTCCTCGACGCCGGCGCCACGGCGGTCTTCGTCCCCGGGATGCTCGACGCCAACATCACGCGCCAGCTCGTGGAGGGGCTCGGAGAGGGCAAGCTCAGCGTCATCGGACTTCCCGGAACCCTCGCGGCATCGGAGTACGAGAAGCTCGGCGTCGCCCGCATCTCCTACGGGCCTCTCCCGCAGCGGGTCGCGCTCACCGCGGTCCAGGATCTGGCGGCGAGTCTCTACGCCGGCGGTGTGATCCCCAACGGCCTGCCCGCTCTCAACTGACCCATCGCGAAATCGAGTGACCGCCGGTCAGTAGACTTGCCCGGTGGTCACTCGTCTTTCGAATCTCTTCCTCCGCACGCTCCGCGAAGACCCTGCAGATGCAGAGGTCACCAGCCACAAGCTGCTGATCCGCGCCGGATACATCCGCCGCGCGGCACCGGGAGTCTTCACGTGGCTGCCACTCGGGCTCAAGGTCAAAGCCAGGATCGAGGCGATCGTTCGCGCGGAGATGGCGAACGCGGGCGCGCAGGAGGTGCACTTTCCGGCGCTGCTCCCGCGAGAGCCCTATGAGCTGTCGGGTCGCTGGGAATCGTACGGCGACGGGATCTTCCGCCTGCAGGACCGCAAGGGCGCTGATTACCTCCTCGCGCCCACCCACGAGGAGATGTTCACGCTCCTCGTGAAGGACCTCTACTCGTCCTACAAGGATCTGCCTCTCACGATCTTCCAGATCCAGGACAAGTATCGAGACGAAGCGCGCCCGCGCGCCGGACTGCTCCGCGGCCGCGAGTTCACGATGAAGGACGCATACTCCTTCGACGCATCGGATGCGGGTCTCGAGGCCAGCTACCAGGCGCAGCGCGATGCCTACGAGCGGATCTTCCAGCGGCTCGGCCTCGAGTACGTGATCGTGAATGCCGACAACGGACTCATGGGCGGTGCCCGGAGCGAGGAGTTCCTGCACCCGACCCCTGTCGGCGAAGACACGTTCGTGCGCAGCGCGGGTGGCTACGCCGCGAACGTCGAAGCCTTCTCGACCGCCGTTCCCGCCGCAGTCGCCTTTGACGCGGATGCTGCGCCGGTCATCTTCGATTCGCCGAACACGCCGACGATCGAGACGCTCGTGGCGCACGCGAACGCGCACCTGGAGGGCGAGTACACCGCTGCCGACACCCTCAAGAACGTCGTGCTGGCGCTGACCCACGTCGACGGCACCCGCGAGCTGGTCGTCGTGGGCATCCCGGGTGATCGCGAGGTCGACGAGAAGCGTGCAGAGGTCGCATTCGCACCCGCTGAGGTCGAGACGGCCACGGCCGAGGACTTCGAGAAGAACCCGCTGCTGGTCAAGGGGTACATCGGCCCGTGGTCACCGACGGGCGCCGTGCTCGGCGACGAGTCCGCCACCGGGATCCGCTACCTGGTGGATCCTCGCGTGAGCGAGGGCACCAGCTGGATCACCGGCGCCAACCTCGACCAGAAGCATGCGCACTCGGTCGTCGCGGGGCGGGACTTCTTCGCCGACGGCATCGTCGAGATCGCGGACGTCAGGGCGGGCGATCCCGCTCCCGACGGCTCGGGCCCCGTGGAACTCGCGCGCGGCATGGAGATCGGTCATGTCTTCCAGCTCGGACGGTTCTTCGCCGAGACGCTCGGCCTGAAGGTCCTCAACGAGAACGGCAAGCTCGTCACCGTCACGATGGGTTCGTACGGCATCGGCGTGACGCGCATCCTCGCGATCATCGCGGAGTTGAACAACGACGACAAGGGGCTCATCTGGCCCGCATCCGTCGCACCCTTCGACGTGCAGGTCGTGGCCGCCGGTCGTGACCAGGTGGCGTTCGACGTCGCGGCGGATCTGTCGGCCCAGCTCGAATCCGCGGGCCTCGACGTGCTCTACGACGATCGTCCGAAGGTCTCGCCGGGAGTCAAGTTCGGTGACGCGGAGCTCGTCGGCGTTCCGCAGATCGTCATCGTCGGCCGTGGGGCCGCAGACGGCCAGGTCGAGTTGTGGGACCGACGCACGGGGGACCGCACCGCGGTGTCCGTCGCCGAAGCCGTGGCGCAGCTGGCCCGCCGCTGACGTCGCAGACCCGGAATGCCGCGCACCTCGCAGGTGCGCGGCATTCGTCTGTTCGGAGCCGTCCGTCAGCAGACGATGCGCCCGTGGTTCATGATGTCGTCGTCGGGGGTGTCCTTGGTCACGAGCGCCTTGAGCGCTCCCGCCGCCATGGCGATCTTGCCCTTGGACGGTTCCCAGAACTCGGTGACCGTCGGCGTCACCTTCAGGAGAGCGATTCCGGGCGTGTCGAGTCCGTCCTCGAACCAGATGTCGAGCGAGGGCGAATAGAGCTCCTCCATCTTCGCGCGGTCGTGCACCACGGATGCGTTTCCCGCCACCGACACGTAGCGCATTCCCTTCGCATCGCAGTACGACAGCCCGACCTGACGGTGAGCCCGCGCCTCCTCGACCTTCTCCGTGTCTTCGGCGGTGAAGAACCAGATGTCTCCTGCGTCGTCCATCTGCCGAGTCGACATCGGTCTGCTCACGAGGTTGCCGCCTTCGTCGGTCGTCGTCAGCATCGTGAAGTCGATGTCCTCGACGAGCTCGGCCACGCGTGCCAGTGCTTCCGGTCCAGTGATCTCTGTCATACCGGCACTGTGACGCAGAGCCGCCGTATTCGCACGGGCGTTGACACCGGGCCGTACGCGTGGTGGGTGCGGTCGGCGGCGTTGCGGTGCCCCGCCCGTGACGCGCTCATGACAGGCTGAGGACATGACCGACGAACCGCTGTCGGCGTCGCTGAGCGCCGAGATCAACAACGTCCTCGACGAAGCCGGGGTCAAGACCGATCGCCGACTGGTGATGCGCATGATGCGCACGGCGGTGCTGCTGGGGGAGGACGGCACGGATCGTCTCGATCTCAAGATCGCCTCCGCGGCCCTCGCCGAGATGCGGGACGCCTTCCGGCTGTTCGCACCGTTCGAGGGTGTGCCCAAGGTCACGGTCTTCGGATCGGCCCGGACCCTGCACGACGACCCGCTCTACGTCCAGGCCCGCGACGTGGCCGCCGCACTCGCAGCGGATGGATGGATGGTGGTCACGGGCGCCGGACCGGGAATCATGCAGGCCGCCGCTGAGGGTGCCGGTCCCGCGCTCTCGCTCGGAGTCTCAATCAGACTGCCGTTCGAAGAGAAGGCCAACACCTTGATCGCAGCGAGCGAGCATGTGGTGGCGATGAAGTACTTCTTCACCCGAAAGCTCATGCTCATCAAGGAGTCGAGCGGGTTCATCTGCCTTCCCGGCGGATTCGGCACTCTCGACGAGATGTTCGAGCTGCTGACGCTCCAGCAGACCGGGAAAGCCGAGCCGACGCCGATCGTTCTGCTCGACGAGCCGGGCGGCACCTTCTGGAACGGGCTCAAGCGATTCGTCGATGAGGATCTGGCACCGACAGGCGTGATCTCGGAGGGCGACTTCGATCGCGTGGTCATCACCGACTCGGTCGAGTCGGCCGCGGCCGTGATCGCGGGGTTCTGGCGCAACTACGACTCCCTGCGCTGGGTGGGGGATTCCCTGGTGCTGAGACTGCGTAACGAGCCGACGGATGCAGAGCTCGAGGATCTCAACGACCGGTTCGGCGGGATGCTGGCGAGCGGACGGATCGAACGATCCGCTCCGCGGTCCCCGGAGGTGGCAGACGACGATGTGCTGCACCTACCCCGCCTGGCCCTTCATCTCGACCAGCGGCAGGTCGGGAACCTCTTCCACCTGATCGGAGCGATCAACGCGCTGGAGTCTGCTCCCGCGCGATGATTCCGGCTGCGAAGGAGGGCAGATCGATCGTCCGACCGAGTATCCGCTCGGCCGCGCGGTGCCCCGAGTAGTAGGCCGCCCCCACGGTCGCCGGCTCATCGCCCCAGGTCGCCTCACCGGCGAAGTGCAGCACTCCGTCGACCGGCCCTGCGAGCTCGTCGTGGTCGTGGTGTGTCGATCCGACGGCGAGATGCGAGTACGAGCCGTTCGAGAACCCGTCGTGCCCCCAGCGTGTGACCCAGTGCGCGACGGGTGCGCCGACGGCATCCGGGTAGAGAGCGCGCAGGGCCCCGACGACGTCCGCCACGACCTCTTCGTCGGACAGCTCCTGCATCCGGCGTCCGAACGGGCCGGCGGCGAAGGTCAGCAGGGTCGGGATCCCGCTGACCGCTGAGACGTCGTACCAGGAGTGCCAGTGCTCCCCGGCCTCGCCGAGGGCCCGCAGAACATAGCTGTCCTCGTGCCAGAAGCGTTCCGGGAACTGGACGAACACCTTGTTGAACACCCCCATGCCCAGTCGCGCGATCGGTCCGGCGACCGCCTCGGGCAGGGGAGGGATAAACTCGATGGACTCCGCCTTGAGCACGCCGAGAGGCACGGTGACCAGCGCGCTGCGAGCCGAGAACTCGGCGTTCCCGGTCGACACGGTGACCCCCGCCGCCGTCCGCTCCACGCGGGTGACGACGTGCCCGAGGCGGATGTCGAGACCGGCCGCGATGCGCCGCGGAAGCTCGTCGTAGCCGCGCGGGAAGATGACCTCGTCGCCGTCGATCGCGTCCTCGTCGAGACCGTGCGCGTCGAGGTCCCCGATCCACGCGCCGCACTGCTCCTCGACCCGGTGTCGGAAGAACTCGCGGATCTCGTCGATGCGCTCGGGCTCGAACCCGGAGCGGTCGAGCGCGCGCTCGGTGACATCGAGGTAGGTGTCGCCGGGGGAGGACCGCGCGATCTCCTCGGCCAGCAGGTGATCGGCCCGATCGACGTCGGCGACCCAGCGCGACGTGCCCGCGGCATCCATCGGCCTGCCCTCGCCGTCGAAGTTCTCGATCGGTCGTCCGCCGGCCTGGAAGCTGCCGACCGTGTATTCGAGAGTGGGGATGCCGAGCGTCTGCACGAGGTCCCACAGCGGAGAGTCGTCGATGCCGTGCACCCACGACGCGCCGCGGTCCACGGAGAATCCTGCGGTACGGTCCGTGTGCATGCGGCCGCCCACGCGATCCCGGGCCTCGAGGACGAGGACGTCGGCTCCCGCGTCGCTGAGCATGCGGGCCGCGGTCACGCCCGACATGCCCGCTCCGATCACGATGGTGTCGTACGTCGTCACTGAGTCCTCCTGTGCGCTCGGCAGGGCGTCGATGCGGCCGCCGTCGTGGCGACGCGCGGTGGGCACAGGGTATCGTGGTACGGATGTCGTGCGTGCACACCCGCGCGACGAGAGCTGAATAGGGAGCCGTCATGGATATCGAACTGAGTCTGCTGCGTGGGATCGAGAAGGAGAAGGCGATCCCCTTCGATGAGCTGGTCTCGATCATCGAACAGGCCATCCTGACCGCCTACTCCAAGCACGTCTCCGCCGACGGCGCCACGCCTGAAGGGGTGCGGGTGGAACTGGATCGCCGCACTGGACACGTCGCCGTGCTGCAGGTCGTCAAGGACGAAGAAGGCGCGATCATCGGCGAAGAGGACGCCACTCCCGATGACTTCGGACGCATCGCCGCATTCGCCGCGAAGCAGGTCATCAGTCAGCGCCTGCGCGACATCGCGGATGACGTGGTGCTCGGCGATTTCAAGGACAAGGAAGGCGACATCGTCGCCGGCGTGATCCAGCAGGGACCGAACCCGCGCATGATCCACGTCGATCTCGGCACGGTCGAGGCGATCCTCCCCCCGGAGGAGCAGGTGCCGGGTGAGGAGTACACCCATGGGTCGCGTCTGCGCGTCTACGTGACCAGCGTCGCGAAGGGGCTCAAGGGGCCGCAGATCACCGTGTCGCGCACGCACCCCGGTCTCGTGCGCAAGCTGTTCGCGCTGGAGGTGCCGGAGATCGCCGCAGGACTCGTCGAGATCGTCTCGCTGGCCCGCGAGGCCGGCCACCGCACCAAGATCGCCGTCCGGGCCAACGACCCGGCGATCAACGCGAAGGGCGCCTGCATCGGCGAGATGGGCCGTCGCGTGCGTGCCGTCACCGAGGAGCTGGCCGGCGAGAAGATCGACATCGTCGATCACGACCCGGAGCTCGCGGCGTTCGTCGCGAACGCCCTCTCGCCCGCCAAGGTCACGAGCTCGTTCATCCTCGACGCCAACACCCGGGCCGTGCGCGCGCTCGTGCCCGACTATCAGCTCTCGCTCGCGATCGGCAAGGAGGGGCAGAACGCCCGTCTGGCCGCGAAGCTGACGGGGGCGAAGATCGACATCCAGCCCGACAGCGTCCTGGACTGACCGCTCGTCACGTCGGACTCCCGCCAGCCGCGCGAGTCCGACGGGAACTCAGGTGTAAGATGGAACCCGTACGAACGTGCGTCGGCTGTCGCACGCGTGCTCCCCGCGCCGCTCTTCTCAGAGTGGTGTCCCAGAACGACATCCTCATCATCGATGAGCGTGCCGTTCTGCCAGGGCGAGGCGCGTGGGTGCATCCGACACCGGAATGCGTGGATGCCGCCCTGCGGCGCCGGGCTTTCGGACGAGCACTGCGCGTCTCCAGCGATCTGGACACGCGGATCATCGAACAGCACCCACCAAGAAACAAAGGCTGAACGGCTATGGAAACAAAGTGAACGGCTCGAAATGAGACCCGTCCGCGACTAGTGGTCTGCCCTGTCTGGGTGGACCGACCCCAGACAGGAGAATTGTGGCTGGTAAACCACGCGTACATGAGATCGCCGCTGAACTCGGCGTCGACAGCAAGATCGCACTTGCGAAGCTCAAGGAACTCGGAGAGTTCGTCAAGAGCCCCTCTTCGACCATCGAACCGCCGGTGGCGCGCAAGCTTCGCGCTGCCATCGAGTCGGATGCCTCGCTGAAGGGTTCCGCGGATGCGGCGCCCGCCGCAGCGAAGCCCGGTGCGGCGAAGCCCGGTGCGGCGAAGCCCGGCGCTGCGAAGCCCGGTGCCGCGAAGCCCGGCGCCGGCGCGCCGACCCCGGGACCGAAGCCCGGGCCCAAGCCCGCGCCCGCGCCCGAGGCGCCTGCTGCTCCGGCACCCGCCGCTCCGGCAGAGGCCGCTGCCCCGGCTGCACCCGCACCCGCAGCACCCAAGCCCTCAGACGGCGCGGCTCCCAAGCCCGCTGACGGCGGCGCACCCAAGCCCGGCGCCCCGCGCCCGGGCAACAACCCGTTCTCGTCGGCTCAGGGCATGGGCCAGCGGCCCAACGGTCCCCGACCCGGCAACAACCCCTTCGCCTCGGCCCAGGGCATGGGCCAGCGGCCGACGCCCGGCAACATCCCGCGTCCGCAGGCTCCGCGTCCCGGCGCCCCGCGTCCGGGTGCACCTCGTCCCGGTTCCCCCCGTCCCGGCGCCCCGCGCGGCGGACAGGGTGGTCGTCCCGGTGGTGCGCCGTTCCAGCAGCGTCCGGGTGGCCCCGGTCGTCCCGGCGGTGCCGGTGGACCTGGTGCAGGTCCCGGCGCTCGTCCCGGTGGTGGCTTC
The DNA here is from genome assembly GCF_040684875.1 of Microbacterium sp. NPDC089320. Classification (NCBI taxonomy): domain Bacteria; kingdom Bacillati; phylum Actinomycetota; class Actinomycetes; order Micrococcales; family Microbacteriaceae; genus Microbacterium; species Microbacterium sp. NPDC089320. The sequence goes on along the minus strand of NZ_JBFBGY010000002.1, from coordinate 607,252 downwards.
GCAGGTCGCCCCGGCGGCGGTGGCGGTCGCGGTCGTGGCCCCGGTGGAGGTACCGCAGGTGCCTTCGGCAAGGGCGGCGGCAAGAGCAAGCAGCGCAAGTCGCGGCGGGCGAAGCGGCAGGAATTCGAGATGCGGAGCGCTCCGGTCGTCGGTGGCGTCAACGTCACCCGCGGCAACGGGGAGATCATCCGCATGCGCCGCGGTGCGTCCATCGCGGACTTCGCCGATAAGATCGAGACGCTGACCGGTTACACGGTGCAGCCCGGAACCCTCGTGACGATCCTCTTCAACCTCGGCGAGATGGCCACGGCCACCGAGTCGCTGGACGAGGCGACGTTCGAGGTCCTGGGCGAGGAGCTCGGCTACAAGATCCAGATGGTCTCGCCCGAGGACGAGGACAAGGAGCTCCTCGAGGGCTTCGGTCTCGACCTCGAGGCCGAGCTGGAGGCGGAGAGCGAGGACGACCTCGAGATCCGTCCCCCGGTGGTCACCGTCATGGGTCACGTCGACCATGGTAAGACCCGTCTGCTCGACGCCATCCGCCAGACCAACGTCATCGAGGGCGAGGCCGGAGGCATCACCCAGCACATCGGTGCGTACCAGGTGTGGACGGAGCACGAGGGCATCGAGCGTGCCATCACCTTCATCGACACCCCCGGTCACGAGGCGTTCACCGCCATGCGTGCCCGTGGTGCGCAGGTCACCGACCTCGCGATCCTCGTGGTCGCGGCCGATGACGGCATCATGCCGCAGACGGTCGAGGCGCTCAACCACGCCCAGGCGGCCGACGTGCCGATCGTGGTCGCGGTGAACAAGGTCGACAAGCCCGACGCCAACCCGGCCAAGGTCCGTCAGCAGCTCACCGAGTACGGCTTGGTCGCTGAGGAGTACGGCGGAGACGTCATGTTCGTCGACGTCTCGGCCCGCGCGGGCACCGGAATCCAGGAGCTCCTGGACGCGGTGCTGCTCACGGCTGACGCGGGCCTCGACCTGACCGCCAACCCGAACAAGGCCGCTCGCGGTGTCGCCATCGAGGCGAAGCTCGACAAGGGTCGCGGTTCGGTCGCCACGGTGCTGATCCAGTCCGGAACGCTTCGCGTCGGTGACGCTATCGTCGCGGGAACGGCCTATGGCCGTGTGCGTGCGATGGCCGATGAGAACGGCGAGCAGGTCCTCGAGGCCTACCCCTCGCGTCCGGTCCAGGTGCAGGGTCTCAACTCCGTGCCGCGTGCCGGCGACGTCTTCATCGTGACCGAAGAAGACCGCATGGCGCGTCAGATCGCGGAGAAGCGTGAAGCGGTCGAGCGCAACGCCCAGCTGGCCAAGGCCCGCAAGCGTATCTCGCTCGAGGACTTCACCCGTGCGCTCGAAGAGGGCAAGGTCGAGTCGCTCAACCTCATCATCAAGGGTGATGTCTCCGGTGCCGTCGAGGCGCTCGAGGAGTCGCTTCTCAAGATCGAGGTCGACGATTCGGTGCAGCTGCGCATCATCCACCGCGGTGTCGGTGCGATCACGGAGTCCGACGTCAACCTCGCGACGATCGACAACGCGATCATCGTGGGCTTCAACGTCCGCCCCGACACGAAGGCGCGCGAACGCGCCCAGCGTGAAGGCGTGGACATCCGGTTCTACTCGGTGATCTACAACGCGATCGACGAGATCGAGAGCTCGCTCAAGGGCATGCTCAAGCCGGAGTACGAAGAGGTCCAGTCGGGTGTGGCCGAGATCCGCGAGGTGTTCCGCTCCTCGAAGTTCGGCAACATCGCCGGTGTCATCGTGCGTTCGGGAACGATCACGCGAAACGCCAAGGCTCGTGTCATCCGCGACGGCGTGGTGCTCGCCGATGGCCTCGCCATCGAGTCGCTGCGTCGCTTCAAGGACGACGTCACCGAAGTCCGCACGGACTACGAGGCCGGTATCGGCCTCGGCAAGTTCAACGACATCCAGGTCGGCGACGAGATCGAGACCACGGAGCTGGTCGAGAAGCCTCGCGGCTGATCGAGTTCGATATCTTCGGGCGAGGGTGCGTCATGCACCCTCGCCCGAAGGGTACGTAGAGGGAGAGAGCAATGGCTGGTGAACGACAGGCACGTCTGGCCGATCGCATTCGTGTGATCCTGGCGGAGCGACTCGAGAAGGGGCTGCGCGATCCGCGTCTCGGATTCGTGACCATCACCGATGTCCGCGTGAGCGGAGACCTGCAGCACGCCTCCGTGTTCTACACGGTGCTGGGCACCGAGGAGGAGCGTCTCTCCAGCGGGGCGGCGCTGACGTCCGCGACCGGAATGCTCCGCAGCGAGGTCGGCAAGCAGCTGAGCACCCGCCTGGTTCCGACGCTCGAGTTCATCCCCGACGCGTTGCCCGAGAACGCCGATCACATCTCGGCGCTGCTGCGTGAAGCACAGCAGCGCGACGCCGAAGTGGCGAAGCTCGCCTCCTCCGCATCGCACGCCGGTGAGGCGGACCCGTATCTGCGTCAGGAAGACGACGACGACACGCAGGCCTGAATATCGCGCCCTCGTCTGAGGGGGCGAGTGACGTTGCTAACCTCGGCTCAACGGGCGGTCGCCTGTGGGGACTGGGGGGTTCAGCATCGACGTGTGGAGTGCGCAGCGAGCGGCTTCTGTCGCAGCCGCAGCTGTCGAGAAGGTGCTCGAGGAGCTTCTCGAGCATGATCTGAGTTGCGCGCCGCATGTCGCTGCTCGACTCGCGGCGGACTTGTCGGGCGACCCGAAGACGATCCTGGCGGTGGCCGCCCGTCTCGACGCCTCTCAGCGACAGGGCCTGAGCGCGCTTCCCTCGCCGTTGCCGATGGCGCCGGCAGTGGAGACGCTGTTCGCTCGGTTGGATCTCGACGATCGTGACCGCGAGATTCTCGTCGCGGCGTCGATGCGCCTCGACGACCGGCTGGACCCGCTCGTCGACTTGGCCGGCGGGTCCGCTGAGGAACTCACCCGTGGCCGGCTCGGGGAGCTTCTCGACGTCCATGCCGGTCGGGTCCGCCTGACCGACCCTCGCCTGGCGATCTGGCTGCGGGCGACGACGCCGGCGTCGGCGGCTGCTGCGGTGCATACGAGACTGCACCGGGTGTTCGACGAACGAGGCGAGCGGGTGGACGCGGACTGGCACCGCGCTCGTGCGGCGATGCACGGCGATCCGGTGACCGCCGGCGAGCTCACGCGGATGGCCAGGGAGCATTCGGAGGCGGGGCTCAGCGAGCGTGCCTTCCATCTCGCGAGAGAGGCGGCCGCCCACGCGAGCGGGGTCGAGCGCGACGAGGCGAATCTGGTCGCCGGTGTCGCTGCCATCGCGGCGGGATACGCGGTCGACGCGGGGCGCCGGCTCGGGAGTCTGTTCCCCGATGGTGACGAGCTCTTTCGTCTCCAGGGTCTCGGCGGGCTGCTCGTCGCCGAGGCGCATCTGCGCGGGGGAGTCCCCGAGGTCGACACGAGCGCGATCCAGCCGCACCGCGATGACGCCGAGCACTGGTACTCGTGGGCGCGTGCCACGGCCTTCGCCGCGATGCTGTGCGCGGAGCGCGGCGACCGTCGCGGGATGCGTTCGTGGCTCGACGCTCTCAGACACGCGAGCGCGCGGGTGGAAGCCGACCGCGAGCTTCGGGATCCGGTCGTCGCGCTGGCGTGGCTCGTCATCGGCGATCGCGAGATGAACGAGGTGCGCGGGGCAGGGCCGCTCACCGGAGGTCTGCTGCAGGCTCTGCGCTCCGCGCTCGACGGCGACGTCGACAGAGGGCTGAGCCTGCTCGCCGCGGGGGAGTCGGCGGTCGGAGTCGAGGTCGACCCGTTCGTGGCGGGCTTCGAGTTCAGCCCGCTCGTCGCCGCATACCGCGCGGTGACGGAGGTCCTGCTGCTGATGTGGCGGGGAGACATCGGCGCCGCTCGCGACAGGATGCTGGATGCGTCTCTGGAATTGCCCGTGGCTCTGCCTTTCGCCGGGCTCGGGGTGGTCATCGCGCGACGTCTCGATCTCGCGGTTCTCGGGCACCTGGGCCCGTTCGCGAAGGCACTCACCGCCGCACTGCCCGCCCCTCTGCGCATCGATCAGCTCGTGGACAGAGGCATCGAGGCGTTCCTGTCAGGCAACTCGGCCGAGGCGGCGGCGTGCATGCGGCTCTGGAGGGACCGCGGTGCTCCGCAGCCGACACTGTCGGTGCCCGGGCTCGAGGAGGCGATCGTGGTCACGCACGGCGGATCGTGGAGTCCGCAGCGGATCGAACCACCGGAGATCGCGCTCGCGCAGCGGTTGCGCGTGCAGATCACCAGCTGCTCGGACGACGAATGGCGGGTGGTGCGACCGGTCGTGGTCGCCGCCGCGCGGACTCTGACGTCGCCTTTCTCCCGCGGTCGCGTCGAGGCGATGATCGGTGCGAGGTCGCTGATCAAGGGAGACGTCGCACTCGGCAGGGAGCACCTGTCGATGGCACGGAACCTGCTGGAAGTCTCGGGAGCGACGGCATGGGCGAGGGCGGTGGCGGTGCGTCTGGAGGAGGCGGAGACCCCCGGCGGGGCTGCCGTCAGCGGCGACCCGCTGTCTTCATGCCGCCGAGTCTGGGAGTCGATGCTCACCGCTCGGGAGCTCGAGGTCGCGATGCTGGCCGTCGGCGGAGCCTCGAACCGTGACATCGCCGATGCGCTCCACGTGTCCGTTCGCACCGTGGAAGTGCATCTGGGTCGGGTCTTCGCCAAGCTCGAGGTGAGGACGCGCGTCGAGCTCACGGTGCTCGCTCACCGTATCGGCCAGTTCGTATGACGTCCGTACTCAGCGCGGCAGTGACAGAAGCTCGCCGTCGGCCTCGGCGAGGCCGTCGGCGATGAGCGAGCCGATCGCGCGGTCCCGCTGCAGCGCATCCGGCCAGTCCGCGAGCACGGAGTCGATCAGGACCGGGTCCGGTGAGGCGGTTCGCAGCACCTTGAGCACGGCTCCTCGGGCCTGTCGGTCGGAGCCTTCGAACGCGGCTTGGCGTCTCCGCGTGTCGCCGGTCTCGGGCCGCCCTGCGGCGAGCCACGCGCATGTGTCGTTCAGCGGGCAGATGTCGCATCGAGGGGAGCGGGCCGTGCACACGGTCGCGCCCAGCTCCATCGCGGCTGCGTTGAACACCGCGGAATCTGCGACATCGGCGGGGAGCAGTGACTCCATGAGCGCCAGATCACGACGTGAGGGCGGGCCCGGCTGCGACTGGCCGAGGATGGCGCGCGCCATCACGCGTCGAGTGTTCGTGTCCACGACCGGGTGTCGGTCGCCATAGGCGAAGACCGCCACGGCCCGGGCCGTGTAGTCGCCGATGCCGGAGAGCTTCAAGAGGGCGTCCACATCGTTGGGCACGATGCCGTCGTGCCGCTCGGTGATCTCGACGGCGGCGCGATGCAGCCACAGGGCGCGGCGGGGATAGCCGAGGTTGGCCCACTGCTGCACGACCTCGGCGGGCGAGGCGGCGGCCATCGCCACGGGCGTCGGCCACCTCGCGAGCCACGCCTCGAGGTGGGGGATCACGCGATTCACGGGCGTCTGCTGCAGCATGAACTCGCTGACCAGGGTGCCCCAGGCGCCGAAGTCCTCGTGGAACTGCAGGCGACGCCACGGCAGATCGCGTGCTGCGCCCCGATACCAGTCGGCAAGGGGCTCCGATACCTCGGCGGCTGGGGGCGGAGTCGGAGGCATCTCGTCAGCCTAGGCGAACATCGATCGCTGAGGAGCGGGACGGCGTCGAGGTGGGCCAGGGCGGGCGGAGGAGGGGCCGAGCGCATCGTAGGCTTGAGAGATGGTCTCGCCCGGCATCCTCCTCGTCGACAAGCCCGCTGGACTGACCAGCCATGACGTGGTCGCGCGCACACGGCGTGCGCTCGGCACGCGCAAGGTCGGGCATGCCGGAACCCTCGACCCCATGGCGACGGGTCTGCTCGTGATAGGTGTCGAGGGCGCGACGCGACTGCTCACCTACATCGTCGGGGCCGACAAGACCTACGAGGCGACGATCCGCCTCGGTCAGACGACAGGCACGGACGACGCGGACGGCGAGATCCTCACCCGAGCCACCGCGGAGTCCTGGGTCTCGGTCACCGCCGACCGGGTGGCGGCCGGCATCGAGGCACTCACCGGCGCGATCTCGCAGGTGCCGAGCTCGGTGTCCGCGATCAAGGTCGACGGACGCCGTGCGTACGACCGTGTGCGAGCCGGCGAAGAAGTGGTGCTCGCCCCTCGCGACGTCACGGTGTCGCGATTCGACGTCGTGGCCGAGCGCTCGGGCGATGGCTTCCTGGATCTCGACGTCGTCGTCGAGTGCTCGTCCGGCACGTATATCCGCTCGCTCGCCCGAGACCTCGGGTCGGCGCTCGGGGTCGGCGGGCACCTCACCGCTCTCCGCCGCTCGCGCGTCGGTGATTTCGACGTCGATGATGCCGTGCCGATCGACGGCATCGTCGAGACGGCGCTGCTGACACCGGCCGCCGCGGCAGCGCGGGTCCTCGATCCCATGCCGGTTTCGACCGAGGAAGCGCGAGACCTGCGCCACGGCAAGCGTCTGCTGGGCCAGGCCGACCGCCTGGTCGGCTCCGTGGCGGCCGCGATCGATGAGGACGGCGTGCTCGTCGGCGTCGTCGAGAGACGCGGCGGCGACCTCAAGAGCGCCATGAACATGCCGGAGGAGACCCGATGATCCTCTGGCTGACCATCGCCCAGGTGGCGGTCGCGACGCTGGCCGGGCTGTTCTGCATCTCACTCGGCCTGGCCGGACGACGTCCGAGCGACTACACCGTCGGTGCGCTCGCGCTGGTCGAGCTGCTCCTCATCGTGCAGGTGATCGTCGCCATCGTGGCGCCGATCGTCGGGAACCCGCCGACGGGCGACCTGCTCGAGTACTGGGTCTATCTCGTCTCCGCCGTGCTGCTGCCCATCGGTGCCGTGCTGTGGGCTCTGATGGAGAGGAGCCGCTGGAGCACGGTGATCCTCGGGGTCGCGGCCCTGGCGGTCGCGATCATGATCTGGCGCATGCATGTCATCTGGACGGTTCAGGTGGCCTGAGCAGTCCGCGAGGATCCGAGACCGCGCGCCCGGATCTAGAATGGAGGACGCTATGAGCGCCACCGTCCCCACCTCCCGCATGACCGGCATCGGCCGTGTCCTCGTGATCGTCTACGCCGTGATGGCGCTCGCGGCCACGGGGAGAAGCTTCGTGCAGATCTTCCGCCAGTTCGACGAGGCACCGCTCGCATACGCGCTGTCGGCACTCGCGGCCGGCGTGTACATCCTCGCGACGTTGGCACTCGTCCTCGCGAACCGTCGGGGGTGGTACGCGGTGGCCTGGGTGGCGATCGTCTTCGAGCTCGCCGGTGTCCTGGTGGTCGGATCGCTCAGCATCTTCTTCCCCGAGCTGTTCCCGCACGACACCGTCTGGTCGATGTTCGGACGCGGATATCTGTTCATCCCCCTCGTGCTCCCCGTCTTCGGGATCTGGTGGCTACGCACGCACAGGCCTGCGCGCGAGGCGGAGGCCGCTCTCCCCGTCGAGGCCAGCGCATGATCGTCTTTCGCGACCCGAGCGAGGTTCCCGCCGGTTTCGGTCCCTCCGCCGTGGCGATCGGCAAGTTCGACGGCGTTCACGCCGGACACCGAGCGGTCATCCGGCGCCTCAAGGAGATCGCGGCGGAATCAGGCGTCCGCGCCGTCGCCGTCACCTTCGACCGCAATCCGCTCGCCGTGCTGAGGCCGGATCGGTGCCCGGAGAACGTCGTCACCGTCGAGCGGAAGATCGAGCTGCTCAGCGAACTCGAGCTCGACGCCACACTGCTTCTGACCTTCGACGAAGAACTCGCAGCGCGCAGCGCCGAGGACTTCGTTGCCGGGATCCTCACGAGTGCCCTGCACGTGTCCGCCGTTCTCGTCGGCGAGGACTTCCGGTTCGGGCGGGGAGGAGCGGGTGATCCTGAGCTCCTCCGTCAGCTCGGACCGAAGTACGGCTTCACCGTCGAGGTCGTCGACGATGTGTTCCTGGACGGCTCCGACCGTCGCGTCTCATCCACCTGGATCCGGGAACTGCTGATGGCCGGCGACGTCACGGCCGCCGCACGTGTGCTCGATCGCAACGTGGACGTGCGCGGGGAGGTCGTGCACGGGCTCAAGCGAGGACGCGAGCTCGGGTTCCCGACGGCGAACCTCTCGGCGTCGGTCGACTCGTTCGTCCCCGCCGACGGGGTGTACGCCGGTTGGCTCATCGACCACGAGACCGGTCTGCGCCACCGGGCGGCGATCTCGGTGGGCACCAACCCCACATTCGACGACGTGCTCGAACGACAGGTGGAGGCGCACGTGATCGGGGAGACCGACCTCGACCTGTACGGTCACGACGTCACCGTCGAGTTCGTCGAGCGTCTGCGCGGCATGGTCGCGTTCGAGGGGATCGAGAAGCTGAAGTCCCAGATGACTTCGGACGTCTCCGATGCCGAGAGCGTCCTGTCGCGAGTCTCCCGCTGAACTCGCCCTGAATTCTGCGTGTCCTGATCTGCGTCGCCCAGGCGGGATGACATAGAATGGGCTTCGGCGGTCCCTGATCCTCGCGCGTCCTTCGCACGTCGACGACCACCGGAAATACTGTTCGTACGGTCCTGGCTCACGCCACACGCGGACATCGAGAACGGCCGTTGCATCCCTCACGATGCCCGGCCTTCACGCTCAGGAGGAGCATGCCGACCACGGCAACCGCCGCAACACGGCGCAAGAAGACGTCCCGTCGCGACGATGAGGCACCCCTCATCCCGATCCTCGCCCGCAAGGTGCGTGAGATCGAGGCGAAGTCGCAGCGAGGGAAGCTCGGCCCCACCAATCGGGTCAAGTTCCAGGTCATCGCATTCCTGGTCCGCGAAGAGCGCGCACGGGTCAAAGCGGATGCCGACATCGCCGATGCCGCCCGCGCAGAGTTGCTCAAGCGCCTCGACGGCGTGGCCACGATCCTCGCGAAGACGGCGGCGCGCGACACCTCGCTGATCCAGCTTCTCGAGGCCGATCAGGCGACCTCGCCTGTCGCGAAGCGCATGCGCCGCGACTGGCTGCTCGAGTCGGGAGCGGAACTTGCTCCTGAGGAGCTCATCATCGCCGACATCGCACCCGTTCAGACGCCGGTGGTGCCCGCGGCGATCGCCGAGCGCCAGGTGACGCCCCCCTCTGTCGAGGCGCGTCAGCTGGCGAACCCCTTCCTCGCGCCCGATCTCACTCCGCGCGCCACCACGACGCCTCGTCGGCGCCTCGACGGGTGGGAGCTCATGGGCCCGCTGTACAAGGCCTTCGAGACAGGAGCCGGGGGAGGGGCAGCCAGCATGGATCTGCCTCCCGCGCCCGAGTTCGACCACCTCTCGCCCAAGGGGCTCGAGGTCATGGTGCACCAGTCCCGCTTCCTCGAAGCGGTGCGCGAGGGGCACAGGAGCTTCCTGCTGGCGGATGAGCCCGGCCTCGGCAAGACGGCCCAGTCGGTGCTCGCCGCGTCCGTGGCGGGGGCCTACCCCCTGCTCGTGGTCGTGCCCAACGTCGTCAAGATGAACTGGGCGAGAGAGGTCGAGCGCTGGACTCCGCAGCGCAGGGCGACGGTGATCCAGGGCGACGGCGACGACATCGACGCGTTCGCCGACGTGTTCATCGTGAACTACGAGATCCTCGACCGTCACATGTCGTGGCTCGCGTCGATCGGGCTCCGGGGCATGGTCGTCGATGAGGCCCACTTCATCAAGAACCTCAGCTCCCAGCGCTCGCAGAACGTGCTCTCGCTCGCGAATCGAGTGCGCGAGCGCACACCGGGCGGCAAGCCGCTGATGCTGGCTCTCACGGGAACGCCGCTGATCAACGACGTCGAGGACTTCGACGCGATCTGGCGATTCCTCGGATGGACGACGGGCGAGAAGCCGGGCCCGGAACTGATGGAGAAGCTCGACGCGACCGGGTTCACCCCGGCAGACAAGGCGTTCTACCCCGAGGCCCGCGACGCGGTGATCTCGATGGGCATCGTGCGACGCAAGAAGAAGGATGTCGCCGCCGACCTCCCCGACAAGCTCATCGCGGACCTCCCGGTGCAGCTGGACGACGAGTTCGGCCGCGGCATCCGTCAGGCCGAGCGGGAGCTGGGCGAGCGGCTCGCCGCTCGCTACCGACGGATCATCGAGGCGCGAGGGGATCGGGGGCTCGCACCGGGTGAGATCGACGATGACATCGTGCGCCTGGTCGCTCAGAACGAGCTCGAGGAGTCGAAGTCGGCCGGCACCGGGGGAGACAACGTCTTCACGATGGTGCGTCGCATCGGCCAGGCGAAGGCGCAGCTGGCGGCTGACTACGCTGCTCAGCTGCAGCGTTCGGTGGGCAAGGTCGTGTTCTTCGCGAAGCACATCGACGTGATGGATCAGGCGGAGACGCACTTCGCCGCCGCCGGCATCCGCGCGGTCTCGATCCGAGGCGATCAGACGTCGACCGCTCGGCAGCAGTCGATCGACGACTTCAACAGCGACCCCGAGGTGGGCATCGCGGTCTGCTCGCTGACTGCGGCCGGCGTCGGTCTGAACCTGCAGGCGGCTTCCAACGTGGTCCTCGCCGAGTTGTCGTGGACGGCGGCCGAGCAGACGCAGGCGATCGACCGTGTGCATCGCATCGGCCAGGACGAGCCGGTGACCGCGTGGCGGATCATCGCCGCGCACACGATCGACGCCAAGATCGCAGAGCTCATCGATCAGAAGCAGGGCCTCGCGGCCCGTGCGCTCGACGGTGAAGCCCTGGATGAGGCGGCGGCCGAGCCCGTGCAGCTTGGCGCTCTGATGCATCTGCTGCGGGAGGCGCTCGGCACCGCCTGAGTCTCTTCGATGGCAGTGAAATCGGCGTTAAGAACCACGAATCTTGACGCCGATTTCTCATGTACGGCCCTCTCATCGTGCATTTCTGGCAAATCGTCGCGACACGGCGGCAAGATCGCCGGTTTTCACCGCCTCGAATGGCGCCCGGTCGGCCCGGACCGCTAGTGTCGATCGCAGGCACCGTCGCCTGTTCCCCTTCCCCTGAACCCGTCTGAGGCAAGCATGAAGATCGGCATCCTGACGAGCGGCGGCGACTGCCCCGGACTCAACGCGGTCATCCGCGGCATCGTGCTCAAGGGCACCACCACCTATGACTTCGAGTTCGTCGGCATCCGCGACGGCTGGCGGGGTGTGGTCGACGGGGACTTCTTCCCCCTCACGAGGCACGAGGTGAAGGGCCTCTCGAAGGTCGGCGGCACGATTCTGGGCACCAGTCGCACGAACCCCTACGAGGGGGAGCGCGGAGGCGCCGAGAACATCGCCAAGACGCTGTACGGTCACAAGATCGACGGCATCATCGCCATCGGCGGCGAGGGCACCCTCGCAGCCGCTGACCGCCTCGCCAAGGACGGCATCAACGTCATCGGCGTGCCGAAGACGATCGACAACGACCTGCGCGCCACGGACTACTCGTTCGGGTTCGACACCGCGGTCAACATCGCCACGGACGCGATGGATCGTCTGCGCACCACCGGCGACTCGCACCAGCGCTGCATGGTCGCCGAGGTCATGGGGCGCCACGTCGGCTGGATCGCCCTGCACGCGGGTATGGCAGCCGGGGCCCACGCGATCTGCATCCCCGAGGTGCCCATGTCGATCGACGACATCACCGAGCTCGTCTCGAGCGCGCACGATCGTGGTCGAGCGCCGCTCGTGGTCGTCTCCGAGGGGTTCAAGCTGCTCGGTATGGACGAGGCTTACAGCGACAAGGGCCTCGACGCCTTCAATCGTCCTCGTCTGGGAGGCATCGGCGATCAGCTGGCCCCCGAGATCGAGCGCATCACGGGCATCGAGACCCGCGCGACGATCCTCGGGCACATCCAGCGCGGTGGCTCGCCGTCGGCGTTCGACCGCGTGCTCGCGACTCGCCTCGGGCTCCACGCGGCCGACGCGATCGTCGACAAGGCATGGGGCCAGATGGTGGCCATGCAGGGCACCGACATCGTGCGCGTGCCCTTCGCCGAGGCCCTGGGAGAACTGAACACTGTTCCTCGCAGCCGGTACGACGAAGCGGCAGCGCTCTTCGGCTGAGCCACCGACGACGAACGCCGCACAGAACGGGCCGATCCCTGAGGATCGGCCCGTTCTCTGCGCTCGGCGAAGGGTCAGCGCGACGCGAGACCGACCGTGTCGAGGATCCACGCGAGTTCGAAGGCGCGCTCCTTCCACGAGTTGTAACGACCGCTGACACCGCCGTGACCGGCGACCATCTCGCACTTGAGCAGGGCGTCGGTCGCGCCGGCGACGCGCAGCGCGGCGACCCACTTCGCGGGCTCGACGTAGAGGACGCGTGTGTCGTTGAGTGATGTCACCGCCAGGATGCGCGGGTACGGCACCCCGTCTCGGACGTTCTCATAGGGCGAGTACGACTTCATGTACTCGTAGACGTCGGCTCCGTGCAGCGGGTCGCCCCACTCGTCCCACTCGATCACCGTCAGGGGGAGGGAGGGGTCGAGGATCGTGGTGAGCGCGTCGACGAAGGGCACGGCTGCGAGCACGCCGGCGAAGAGCTCGGGAGCCAGGTTGGTCACGGCGCCCATGAGGAGTCCGCCCGCACTCCCTCCCTCGGCGACCATGCGGTCGGGCGAGGTGACCCCCTGCTCGACGAGGTGCTCGGCGCACGAGACGAAATCGGTGAAGGTGTTCCGCTTGTTGAGCAGCTTCCCGTCCTCGTACCACTGACGCCCCATCTCGCCCCCGCCGCGGACGTGCGCGACTGCGAAGACGATGCCGCGATCGAGTTCCGAGAGCCGCGCGACCGAGAAGCCGGGGTCGATGGAATGCTCGTACGAGCCGTAACCGTAGAGGTGCACGGGGCGCGGTGCGGAGCCCGGCTCGCCGAAGGATCTCTTCCACACGAGAGAGATCGGAACGCGGGTGCCGTCCGACGCCGTGGCCCAGTCGCGCTTCTGGCCGTACTCGCGCGGGTCGTAGCCGCCGAGCACGGCGACCTGCTTCCGCAGATGCAGTTCGCGAGTGGCCAGGTCCAGCTCGTACACGGTTCCCGGCGTCACGAAGGACGTATAGCCGAGCCGGAGGAACGGCGAGTGCCATTCCGGATTTCCGCTGACCCCTGCCGAGTAGAGCGGCTCGTCGAAGGCGATGTCCTCGACCGAGTCCGTCGCATAGTCGAGGATGCCGACTCGCTCCAGACCCTCGCGGCGATACTCCACTGTCGCGAAGTCGCGGAACGCGTCCATCCCGAGCAGGCGGCGCCCCGGCTCGTGTGCGAGCACGACGCGGCGCTCGCCCTGGGGTGCCGAGGCTGACACGGAGACGAGCTCGAAGTCCAGGGCGTCGTCGTTGTGCAGGATGTACAGGCGATCTTCACCGTCGACCACAGCGTGCTCGAGCGAGTACTCGACGCCCTCGCGGCGCGGCCAGACGATCCTCGGCGCTGCGGTCAGATCCCCGGCGAGATCCACGAGGTACTCCTCGCTGGTGATGCTCGATCCGACCGCGATCACCAGATACTTGCGGCTGCGGGTGATGCCGGCGCCGAGCCAGTACTTCTCGTCCGGCTCATGGAAGAGCTTCACGTCCTCCGAGACCGGTGTGCCCAGGCGATGCAGCCAGAGGGTGTCCGGCCGCCATGCGTCGTCGCGCGTCGTGTAGAGGATCCCGGTGCCGTCCGGCGTGAAGAACGCGCCGCCGGTGTCGGGGATCTCGTCGGAGAGGGTCTCGCCGCTGACGAGATCGCGCACGTGCACCGTGTAGAGCTCGTCGCCCTCGAAGTCCGTGGCCCAGAGCAGCTTCGTCGCGTCGTCCGAGGTGTCGAACGCGCCGAGTGAGAAGAACTCGTGTCCCTCGGCCTCGACATTGCCGTCGAGCAGCACGATCTCGCCCGGCACCGCCACTCCCGGCTCCAGCACCGGGGGAGTCCAATCGTCCTCGGCCGCGGCGGTCCGGCAGTGGATGGCGTACTGCGCGCCCTCCTCGGTGCGGCTGTAGTACCACCATGCTCCGCGTCGCGTGGGCACCGACAGATCGGTCTCCTGCACGCGGCCCTTGATCTCCTGGAACAGAGCCTCGCGGAGGCCGGCCAGATGGGAGAGCTCGGCCTCGGTGTGCGCGTTCTCTGCCTCGAGATGTGCGATCACCTCATCGGAGTCCTTCTCTCGGAGCCATTCGTATGGATCATCGAAGGTGTCACCGTGGTGCGTGCGAAGGGTCGAGCGGCGGTCCGCGATCGGGGCATCAGTCACGTTCCCACGCTAGCTCAGGTCAAGTTGACCGGCACCCGGGAGGGTGGGAGGATCTACCGGGGCCGGTTAACGGAAGTAAAACCCACGGTGAACTCTTCGTTCGTCACGTCGATCCCGTCGACACCTCTCCTTTCTTCCTCAACGACCGAAAGCGAACGGTGGAAACCGCAGCCCTCATCGTCGTGCTGGTTATCCTGCTGGCACTCTTCTTCGACTTCACCAACGGGTTTCACGACACCGCGAACGCGATGGCGACGCCCATCGCGACGGGCGCGCTCAAGCCCAAGACCGCTGTTCTTCTGGCAGCCGTCCTGAACCTCGTCGGCGCATTCCTCTCGACAGAGGTCTCCAAGACCGTGTCGCATGGGATCATCCGCGAGGACTCCATCCAAGGCGATGTCTTCCTGCCGATGATCTTCGCCGGTCTCATCGGCGCGATCACCTGGAACATGCTGACCTGGCTGCTGGGCCTGCCGTCCAGCTCGTCGCACGCGCTCTTCGGCGGCCTCATCGGAGCCACCCTGGTCGGCGTCGGGGTCAGCGGAATCGACTTCGGCATGGTGCTCTCGAAGATCATCCTGCCGGCGCTCATCGCTCCGCTCACCGCGGGCATCATCGCCTTCGCGGCGACCAAGCTCGCGTACTCGATCACGCGGCGCTACGACGGCAAGCCGGACGGACGCGACGGCTTCCGCTGGGGACAGATCTTCACCTCCTCACTGGTCGCACTCGCGCACGGCACGAACGACGCCCAGAAGACGATGGGCGTGATCACCCTCGCGCTGATCACGGTCGGGTGGCAGAGCAGCGAACAGGCCGATCCGTATCTCTGGGTCATCATCGCGTGTGCAGTCACGATCGCCCTCGGCACGTATCTCGGCGGGTGGCGCATCATCCGCACGCTGGGCAAGGGGCTGACCGAGGTCAAGCCTGCCCAGGGCTTCTCGGCTGAGAGCTCGACGGCCGCGACGATCCTCGCCTCGAGCGCATTCGGTTTCGCGCTCTCGACCACTCAGGTGGCCTCGGGGTCGGTCATCGGCTCGGGCCTCGGTCGCCGCGGATCCACGGTTCGCTGGCGGACCGCCGGCCGCATCGCCATCGGCTGGCTCCTCACGCTTCCGGCGGCAGGCGCGGTCGGTGCCCTCGCTGCGCTGCTCATCACGTGGCTGGGCCTGTGGGGCATCGCGATCGACGCGGTCCTGGCGCTGGCGGTCATCATCGGCCTGTTCCTTCGCTCCCGCAAGGATGCCGTGACCTCCGCGAACGCCATGAGCGATGTGGCCGAGTCGGGGCTGGCGATCGAGCACCCCGATATGCCACCGCCCACGCGTCGGCAGCAGCGGGTCCTCGAGGCCAAGGCCGAGGCGAAGGCCCGCGCGGAGGCGCGGGAGAAGGTCAAGGCTCAGGCCAAGGCGGACGCCACGGCGAAGGCGGCGGCCAAGGCCGCGAAGAAGGCCCCGAAGACGGGCGCCTCGACGAGGACCGACAGCCCGGGTGAGGACAGTCTCGAGAAGACGAACAGCGAGGAGTCGAAGTGACCGTCGACATCGACTGGGCCGCGTTCGTCCAGGTGTTCCTTGCGGCTCTGATCGGAGCCTGCGCCGTCGTGACGTTCTATGCGCTCGGTCTTCGCCTGCTCGTCCGCAGCGGACGCGCTCCGGTCGTCAGCCCGGCGGAGTTCACCGACGCGATCACCGTGATCTCCGAGAAGGAGCTCAAACGTGCTGCCAAGCAGGCGGCCAAGGCGGCGAAGAAGAGCCCTCTCACCGAGGGACAGCGACGGGTCGCGCTGTACGGCGCGTACGGATGCTTCGCGCTCTGCGCGGCTGCCGTCGTGGTGGGCATTCTGATCATCGTCGTCGGGCACTGACGTCCGCGTCGCGCCCAGCGGGGCGTCAGCGCAGAAGTCCGGCGACGAGGTCGTCGACGATCTCGTCGGTCGTGGTGTCGGGGTCGATCGGGGTCGTCAGTCGATCGAGCAGCAGCCCGTCGATCGCGTAATGGAAGAGAGCGATCTCCCTGCGGCCGCCGGGAAGGCCCGCGCCGGCGTTGAAAGCGATGTCCGCGTCGAAACCGGCTCGCTGCCATGCGCTCAGAAGCGCGCCGATCTCGGGCCGGCGGCTGCTCTCGAGCCGCAGCTCGAACAGAGCGAGTGTGACATCACGGTCGTCGGTGAGGCGACGCACGATGTCCCGGATGTAATCGGCGAAGAGCTCCCTGCTCGGCTGCTGCGATGACCGGCGGGCGAGGTCCTCGTCGCTGGGGGCCAGACGCTCGCCGATCCGATCGACGAGCCCCTCGATGAGCGCTTCCCTGCTGCGGAAGTAGTTCGAGGTGGTGCCCACAGGCACACCGGCGGTGGTGTCCACCGCGCGGTGGGTCAGACCGCGGGAACCCTCGGATGCCAGAACGGTCAGTCCTGCATCCGCGATGATCCGTCGCCGCGCCTCGTTCTTCGCCATCAGAGCACCCTATCGCGACTACTACAGCTGCCATGGGGGCGTCATGGTCCGCGGTTGCACTGCGGCCTAGGCTGGGAGCATGTCAGCGCGTTCAGACAGCCGGTTCGTCTTCGGGCGGCATGATCCCGCCACCCACGTCATCATCCATGTGAGCGACCCGCATTTCCTGGCGGACGGCGCGCGGCTCGGCGGACGCTACGACGTCGAGTCGAACTTCGGCCGCACTCTCGAGGCGATCCGAGCCGTGCACCCGAACCCGTCGGCGATCGTCATCACCGGCGATCTGGCCGATCTGGGTGAGCCCGACGCGTATCGCCGTCTCCGCCGCGCAGTCGAGCCCGTGGCGCAGGAACTCGGGACGGTCGTCGCCTGGGTGGCAGGCAACCATGACGAGCGGCCGGCGCTGCGCGAGGGGCTGTTCGACCTGCCGGCGACGGAGGAGCCCGTCACGGGAGTCTGGGACCTCGACGGCCTGAGGCTGATCGCGCTCGACACGAGTGTGCCCGGTTGGCATCACGGCGACCTGGATCCCGGTCAGCTCTCGTGGTTGGCGGAGATCCTGCGGGAACCGGCGCCGCACGGCACGCTGCTGGCGATGCATCACCCGCCGATCCCGAGCCACCTGCCGCTGTTCGACATCCTCGAGCTACGACACCAGGACGAGCTGGCCGAGGTCATCCGAGGCACGGATGTGCGCGGCATCCTCGCCGGCCACCTGCATTATTCATCGCACGGGACCTTCGCCGGGGTCCCGGTGAGCGTGTCGTCCGCGACCTGTTACACGATGAACGTCGCGCGCCCGGCCGCCGACGTGAACGGCATGGACGCCGCTCAGGCGTTCCAGATCGTGCACGTCCGACCCGAGACGATCACCCACACCGTGGTGCCTGTGACGGATGCGCCCACCGGCGACCACTTCTCGGAGGCGTGGCTGGAGAGCATGGCGCACCTCAGCCCCGAAGAGCGTCTCGAGGCCTTCTCTCGCAAACGCTGACCCGCCGTCGTATCCCCGGCGGTGCATGCACGCAGGCGTAGACTGGATGCATCCCCCGCACCACACACTCGCCACTACCCACAAGGATGTGACATGGCTTCTGCCGCGCCTGCCCCCACCCGCACCGAGACCGACTCGCTCGGGAGCATGGAGATTCCCGCCGACGCGTACTGGGGGATCCATACTGCCCGCGCCGACGCGAACTTCCCGATCACCAAGCGTCCGATCTCGGTCTATCCCGACCTGGTCGTCGGGCTCGCGATGGTCAAGCAGGCCAGCGCCAGGGCGAACCGCGAGATCGGCGTCCTCGACCCCGAGCGCGCCGATCTGATCGATCGGGCCGCCCAGCGCGTCATCGATGGAGAGTTCCACGATCAGTTCACGGTCGGTGTGATCCAGGGTGGCGCCGGCACCTCGACGAACATGAACGCCAACGAGGTCATCACCAACATCGCGCTCGAGCTCGCCGGACGAGAGAAGGGCGACTACGCGTTCCTCTCGCCGATCGATCACACGAACCGCAGCCAGTCCACCAACGACGTCTACCCGACCGCTGTCAAGATCGGTCTGTCGCTGACGCTCCGCTCGCTGCTCGAAGAGCTCGATCTGCTGCGCATCTCGTTCCTGCAGAAGTCGCACGAGTTCCACGATGTGCTCAAGGTCGGACGTACGCAGCTGCAGGACGCGGTGCCCATGACTCTGGGGCAGGAGTTCCACGGGTTCGCATCGACGCTCGGCTACGACCACACGCGTCTCACCGAGAACGCCTCGTTGATGTTCGAGATCAACATGGGTGCGACCGCGATCGGAACCGGCATCACCACGCACGTCGACTACGCACCCGCCGTGCTGAAGCATCTGCGCGAGATCACCGGGCTCGATCTGGTGACGGCCGGTGACCTCGTCGAGGCGACCAGCGACACCGGGTCGTTCATGTCCTTCTCGTCGACCCTGAAGCGCAATGCCATGAAGCTCTCCAAGATCTGCAATGACCTGCGACTGCTGTCGTCCGGTCCGCAGGCGGGCTTCGGCGAGATCAACCTGCCGGCGATGCAGGCCGGTTCCAGCATCATGCCGGGCAAGGTGAACCCGGTGATCCCCGAGGTCGTGAACCAGGTGGCCTTCGCGGTCGCCGGTGCCGACATGACGGTGACGATGGCGGCCGAGGCGGGCCAGCTGCAGCTCAATGCCTTCGAGCCCGTGATCGCTCACTCGATCTTCCAGTCCATCACCTGGATGCGTCAGGCCATGTGGACGCTGCGCGTCAACTGCGTCGACGGGATCACCGTGAACCGCGACCGCCTCGGTGCCATGGTCGGAGCCTCGGTCGGCGTCATCACCGCGCTCACGCCGTTCATCGGGTATGCCGCCGCCGCCGCTCTGGCCAAGACGGCGCTCCTGACGAACAGGAATGTCGCCGACCTGGTCGTCGAAGCCGGTCTGATGTCTCGCGAAGAAGTAGTCAAGCAGCTGTCGCCCGCACGACTGTCGGGGCTCGAGGCCATCACAGCCGCGATCCCGGTCGTCGGCTCGGAAGACCTCATCGAGATCTGACTCCGCGCACGAAGCAAGGGCCCCGGCGAGAAATCGCCGGGGCCCTTGCTCGTGCCGAGCGAGTCAGCGGGTGCTCAGTCCAGCACTCGACAGTGGGTGGTGAGCTCGCCGATCCCATCGATGCCCACGGTCACCGTCGAGCGATCGCGGAGGAAGATCTGCGGGTCACGAGAATAGCCGGCACCGCCGGGGCTGCCGGTCGAGATCAGGGTGCCGGGCAGCAGAGTGAGGGACTGCGAGAGATGCGCGATGAGCTTCGCGACCGACCGGACCATCTGATCCGTGCTGGCATCCTGCACCGTCTGTCCATCGACGACAGCCCAGATGTGCAGATCCTGCGGGTCCGTGATCTCATCGGCGGTGACGGCGAACGGGCCCGTCGGGGTGAAGCCGTCGAAGGACTTGCACCGCGACCACTGTGCCTCGGAGAACTGCACATTCCGCGCGGTGATGTCGTTGACGACGGTGTAGCCCCAGACGTGCGACAGCGCGTCGGCCTCGGCGACGTCCTTCGCCGGCGTGCCGATCAGCACACCGAGCTCGGCTTCGTAGTCCACGGCCTCGCTCAGCGAGCGCGGCCACGACGTCGTCTGCTCATGCCCGGTCAACGAGTTGGGCCACAGGGTGAACACGGTGGGAGCGGCGTCGGTCTTCAGACCGAGCTCGCTCGAGTGCGCGGCGTAGTTGAGGCCGACGGCCAGGACAGCAGGGGGAGCGATCACCGCTGATGCGAAGCTCCACCCGTCGAGCGGGTGCCGCGGAGCATCGCCGTCCAGGGCGGAGCGAAGAGCGATGAGCATCTGCTCGCCGCCTTCGATCAGCTGCTGAAGCGTCGCAGGGGGGTCGGGAAGGAGGTCGGAGACGAGGATGGCATCGGCACCCTCCACCACTGCGAGATGCGCAGAGGGAGAGTCGGCACGACGCAGATGAGCGAACCGCATGCATCTACGCTATCCGCTGCTCGGTCCGTTTGGCTGGAGGAAGTCGCCAGACCCGGGCCGAGTCGGTTGTTCGCCATATGCTGTGGCTATGAGTTCCGGAGGACCGTCCCAGCCATCGCCGTACACGCCGCCGCCCGCGCAGCAGCAGCCGCCGACGTATGCGCAGCCATCCCCGGCACAGCCCCCGCAGTACTCGGCGCAGCAGTATTCGCAGTCACCCTATGCCCCTCCGCAGTTCTCGCAGCGCCCGCAGTACGCCTCGGTCCTCGCGCAGCCGACACCGTATTCGCCTCCCGCCCCGGCCGCGCCCTCGCCCGCCCCGGGTCTTCCTGCACTGCCGACGGCACGCGGAGGAGGGCGAGTCGCCCTCTTCGCGCTCTTCGGGTTCCTCGGTCTGCTGATGCTCGGACTGATCGCCTACTTCGGGTTGTTCCTGGGACCGCTCGCCTCGATCATCGGCCTCGTCCTCGCCCTCGTGCCGCTCGCGATCGTCTTCTTCGTCGTGCGCATGATCGACCGGTGGGAGCCCGAGCCCAAATCGCTCGTGTTCTTCGCGATCGCGTGGGGTGCGATCGCCGCCGTGGGGCTCACGCTTCTCGTCGACCTGGGGCTCACCGCGGTGCTGGGGTTCCGGGGAGAAGTGGCCGGCGCCGTCGTCCAGGCGCCGATCGTCGAGGAGTTCTGGAAGGGGTTCGGCGTCTTCCTGATCTTCCTCATCGCGCGTCGCTCGTTCGATGGACCCGTCGACGGGGTCGTCTACGGAGCGCTGGTCGGTGCCGGCTTCGCGTTCACCGAGAACATCCAGTACTTCGCGATCAGCCTGATCGAGGGCGGAGGCGAGCAGCTGACGGTGACCTTCATCCTGCGGGCGATCATGTCGCCCTTCGCCCATGCGATGTTCACATCGCTGACCGGTCTCGCGATCGGGCTCGCCGCTCGACGGCACGCCTCCACCGGGGCCGCACTCGGGTTCGGGCTCCTCGGGATGCTGGGGGCGATGGTGCTCCACGGCCTGTGGAACGGATCGTCCTTCGCGAACTTCTTCCTGCTCTACTTCGTCCTCCAGGTGCCGCTCTTCGTGGGGTTCATCGTCGGGATCATCGCTCTGAGGCGAGAGGAGTCGCGCCTCACCAGGGCCCGTCTGGGCGACTACGCGGCTGCCGGGTGGTTCACGCCCGAGGAGGTGACGATGCTGGCGACCCCGGCGGGCCGCAAGACGGGCCTCGCGTGGGCATCGCAGCTTCGCGGCGATCGGCGTCCGCTGATGCGCGAGTTCATCAAGGACGCCACGACGCTGGCATCCGTCCGTCAGCGAGCGATCACGGGGCGTGACCCGCTGGCGCCGGCAGACGAGCAGGCTCTGCTCGCCCGCACCCGTGCCGCACGGGCGGCGCTGCTGGCCTACTGAGGTCCCTGCATCATGGCCCTCTTCATCCTCGTGCACGGCGCCGGAGACACGGGGTGGTCGTGGCATCGGCTCGCCGCCGTGCTGCGCGAGCGCGGACATGAGGTGATCGCACCCGATCTGCCGGGCGATGACGAGTCCCTGACGCTCATCGACTACGCGGATGCTGTGGCGGCGGCGGCCGATGCGAGACGGGGCGGTGTCGTCGTCGGGCACTCGTTCGGCGGTTTCACCGCGCCGCTCGTCGCAGAGAGAGTGACGGCAGACGTGCTCGTGATGCTCGCGGCGATGATCCCCGAGCCGGGGGAGCGCCCCGACGAGTGGTGGGCGAACACCGGATTCGAGGATGCCGTGAGGGCGCAGTCAGCGCGAGACGGCGGTCTCACCGGGAATGACGATCCGTACATCGGCTTCTATCACGACGTACCGCGAGCGCTCGCAGACGAGGCGATGGGTCGGGAGAGAGCGCACCCGTCGGCGGCATCCATGGCGGCGCCGTGGCCGCTCGCAGCCTGGCCCTCGGTCCCGACGCGGTTCATCGTCTGCACGGAGGACAGATTCTTCCCGCCCGCGTTCCTCCGCGACCTCGCGCGTGAGCGCCTGGGCATCGTCGCGGATGAGATCAGGGGAAGCCACTGCGTCGCCCTCAGTCGCCCCGAAGCGCTCGCATCGATGCTGATCGCATACGCAGAGGGGCAGCATCCGGCGTGACGCTCGGGGCGCGTCACGCAGATGCCGTACCAACACTCAGCGCCCGGTGCTGCGGCGATGCCTGCATGTCTACCGGGCGCTGAGTTGGTCTGTAAACAGGGTGCACCCGGCGCGCGCGGGTGTCAAGGGTTTGCAGGCAGGTGAGGGCGAGCCTCGTCGTTTCGCCCTCAGCGGAGCGAGCGCGTTGACCCGCGCCGTGCGACTCCGGTTTGATGGAGGGCATGACTGATCGCACAAAGCCTGAGTTCGACGCCCCCACCGGACCCGCTCCCGCGGAGCTCGTGATCCGCGACATCATCGAAGGAGACGGAGCCGAGGCCAAGCCCGGCGACACCGTCACCGTGCACTACGCCGGTGTCGAGTTCGAATCGGGCGAGGAGTTCGACTCGTCCTGGGGTCGCGGCGAGACCATCCAGTTCCCGCTTCGCGGCCTGATCCAGGGGTGGCAGGACGGCATCCCCGGCATGAAGGAGGGCGGACGACGCGAGCTCGTGATCCCCCCGCACCTCGCATACGGTCCGGTCGGCGGAGGCCACTTCCTGTCCGGCAAGACTCTCATCTTCATCATCGATCTCGTCGCTGTCGGCTGATCGGATCAACGTCGGAAGGCGCCGAGCCCGTTGCGGGCTCGGCGCCTTCGCCGTCCTCGGAGAAAAATCTTCATTCAGGGGAATACATGCATATGCATGTAAGTTGTTATGCGTGACGCCGTGAACGCGGCCCCTCATCCGTTGCCGCTCATGCGGCCGATGTCTCCAGAGGAGAAACCATGACCAGCATCGACATCCCTGGCTACCGCCCCGGCACCTGGGTGCTCGACCCGTCGCACAGCGAGGTCACGTTCAGCGTGCGCCACATGATGATCTCGAAGGTGCGCGGCACGTTCGGCGTCAAGAGCGCCACGCTGATCGCCCCCGAGAACCCGCTCGAGGCGCGCGTCGAGGCGAGCGTCGACGTCACCTCGATCGACACCAAGGACGAGGGTCGCGACACGCACCTGCGCTCCGGCGACTTCTTCGACACCGAGAACTTCCCCACCATGGAGTTCGTGTCGACGGGCGCGCGCGCCGAGGACGGCGAGCTGTTCGTCGACGGCGACCTGACGATCCGCGGCATCACCAAGCCCGTCAGCTTCGAGCTCGACTTCGGCGGCTTCGGCTCCGACCCGTGGGGCAACTACAAGGCCGGCGCATCGGCCAAGACGGTCATCAACCGCGAGGACTTCGGCCTGACCTGGAACGCGGCCCTCGAGACCGGCGGCGTGCTGGTCGGCAAGGACGTCACGATCAGCCTCGACCTGCAGGGCGCTCTGCAGCAGGACTGATCAGCTGATCTCGAGAACCCCGGGTCCCTCAGGGCTCGGGGTTCTCGGCGTCATAGCCGCGGAACCCGGGACTGCGCCGCGCGAGCAGCGCGACCAGGGCGATCACGAGCAATCCGCCGAGCAGCGGAGGGAACCACAGCGTCGTCAGCGTCGCGAGCGTGCCCGCATAGAGAGCGCCGATGCGCGGTCCGCCGGCGACGACGATGATGAAGACTCCCTGCAGTCGACCCCGCATCGTGTCGGGCACTGCCGCCTGCATCATCGTGTTGCGATAGATCGAGCTGACATTGTCGGATGCGCCCGACAGCGCGAGAGCCACGCACGAGGCGATGATCAGGCCGATGTTCGGACTCTGCTCCGACGCCGGAGCAGAGAATGCGCCGACGACCAGGACCACGCCGAAGAGCAGGATCGACGCGCCGTAGGCCTCGACCGCGCGCTCGATGCCGCGTCCGTGCCAGCGGTACTGCACGACCCGTCCGGAGAAGAGGCTCGACGCGAACGTGCCGGCGGCGACGGCGGCGGTGAGGATGCCGGTGGTCACCGCGCCGCCGCCCAGCAGGAGCGTGCCGAGCGCGGGGAACAGCACGAGGGGCTGCCCGAACGTCATGGCGATGATGTCGACCACGTACTGCATCCGGATGTTGTTCGCTCTACGCAGGAATCGCCATCCGTCCACGAGAGACGCGAGGCCCGGTCTCACGATGTCGCCTTCCGGGCGAAGCGGAGGCAGTCTCCAGAGGCCGAGGAACATCGACAGCATCAGGACGACATCGAGTGTGTAGGTCCACCCGTAGCCCGTCAGCGCCACCAGGATGCCGGCGATCGCAGGCCCGGCCATCACGGTGAGACCGAAAGCCACCCCGTTGAGCGCGGAAGCGGCTGCCAGCTTGTCGCGGGGGATGAGGCGCGGCACGATCGCGGTTCGGGTCGCCATACCCACCGAGTTTGCGGCCGAGTTGACGATGCTCAGCGCATAGAGCCACCAGATCGTCTCTGCACCGGTCCACGTCAGCGCCGCGAGCAACGCGGTCGAGGCGAAGGTCACCGTCGCCGCGATCAACGCGACCCGTCGGCGGTCGAACGCGTCGGCGAGCATGCCGCCATAGAGTCCGGCGAGGATCATCGGCACGAGTCCGGCGACGGCGATCATGGAGACCGCGAAGGTGCTTGCGGTCAGCGCGAACACGTGCAGCATCACCGTGACGATCGTCAGCTGGCCGCCGATCCCCGCGAGGACCGAGCCGATCCACATCCGAGCGAATGCCGGGCTGGCGCGCAGGGGGCTGAGGTCGATCAGATGGCTGCGTGCAGCGCTCACGCCGTGTGTCCGTCATGCATGGTTCGAGCGTATCCGAGGAGCCGGCGTGCGCCCGCGGGCGCTGTCGCCCACGGGCATCGAGTCCTGGTAGACTCTTCAGGTTGCCGTTCGATCGGCCGCGGATAAAGAGAGCTCACGCATCAGGCGTCGGGCACCGCGCAACAAGCAGAGAGGGGATCGAATCTATGGCACTGGAAGCAGACGTCAAGAAGGCGATCATCGAAGAGTACGCGACGCACCCCGGTGACACCGGATCCCCCGAGGTGCAGGCCGCGATGCTGACGCAGCGCATCAAGGACCTCACCGAGCACCTGAAGGAGCACAAGCACGACCACCACTCGCGTCGTGGCCTGTTCCTGCTCGTGGGTCAGCGCCGTCGTCTGCTCGGCTACCTCCAGAGCGTCGACATCGAGCGCTACCGCTCGCTGATCGCACGCCTGGGTCTCCGCCGATAACGCAGAGCGCTCCAGCGTACAATCGCGCAAAACATTCTTGAGAAGGCCGCCCCAGGTGTGGGGCGGCCTTCGTCATACCCGGGGGCGGGCGGGGATGAACCCGCCCGCCCTCTCAGACTGTCGAGCCGACGAGGTCCGGGTGATGGATCGCGGCGACATCGGGGTGCGCGCGCAGCCGGGACTTCATGGCGTTCTCGCCGTACGTGGCGTGGATGGGGTTGCTCGGATCGTCGGTGACGCCGGTCGCCGCGGCGGCGAGGTCCGCCGGCAGCTCGAGGAGCGGCAGCTGCTGATCGAGCGCGGGATTGAAGAAGAACGGGATCGAGATGCGCTCTTCAGGTGCCCGCGGGGAGATGACCCGATGGTTGGTCGCCTTGAGGTAGCCGCCGGTCGCGTACTCCAGCAGCTCCCCGATGTTGACGACGAAGGCACCGGGGACCGACGGAGCTGACACCCACTCGCCGTCGCGTTCGACCTGGAGACCGCCCTTGCCGGGCTCGACCCAGAGGAGGGTCAGCACGCCGGAGTCCTTGTGCGCTCCGACGCCCTGCTGGGGCTCGGGTTCGTGAGTGCCGGGGTAGCGGACGATCTTGATCAGCGTCGACGGGTCGCGGAAGGGCTCGTCGAAGTACGACTCGTCCGCCCCGAGCGTGACGGCCCAGGCGCGGAGCAGTTTGCGCGCGACCTCGGTCAGCGTGTCGTGCCACTCGGTGACGACCGCCTTGAGCTCGGGCTGTGCGGCGGGCCACAGGTTCGGGCCGACGAGTCGGTTGAACGCCGGACCGCCGTTCACGGGCTCGCGCTCAGGGCCGATGTCGATCTGTTCGCGCCAGTCGACCTTGCCCTGAGTGCGCTCGCCGCCGACACGCGTGTATCCCCGGAAGTGCGGGCTCTTCACGTTCTCGATCGCGAGCTTCTCGTCTTCGGGGAGGGCGAAGAAGTCGAGCGCGGCGCGATGCAGACGCGCCTCCAGCTCGGGGGAGACGCCGGTGCCGGTGAGATAGAAGAAGCCCACGTCGTGCGTGGCTGCGCGAAGGTCGTCGCGGAACCGAGCGGCGGCTTCGGGGCCGGCGTCGAGCTGGGACAGGTCGAGGATGGGAAGCGAGAGATCAGCCATTCACCGAGCGTAGATCGGGTCCGGCGACGGGTGGCTCAGTGTTGCGCCGAATTACCGAAGGCCGATCTCGGTTGTGTGAGGCTCCTGACGAAGGGATGCTAATGTCTCTGAAGTAAGGAATGCCTTACCTCATCATTGCAGAGAGTCTCATTCCGTGCTCGCCACTTTTCTCATCGGTCTTCGTGAAGGCCTCGAAGCCGCGCTCGTCGTCGGCATCCTCGTCGCGTACCTGCGCAGGCTCGGCCGTGGCGACGCGCTGCCGAGGCTCTGGGCGGGAGTCGGTCTGGCGGTCGCGCTCGCGCTCGGCATCGGCGCCGTCCTCACCTTCGGTGCGTACTCGCTCACGTTCGAGGCTCAGGAGCTCATCGGCGGGCTGCTGTCGCTGCTCGCGGTGGGCATGGTGACCTGGATGATCTTCTGGATGCAGAAGGCCGGGCGCACGATGAAGGCGACCCTCGAGGGCGGACTCGACCGCGCACTCACGCAGGGCGGAATCTGGGCGCTGATCGCGATCGGCTTCGTATCGGTGGCGCGAGAAGGAATCGAGACGACGCTCCTGCTGTGGTCGATGGTGCAGTCCTTCGGCGATGCTCCGTCGGCACTGCTCGGCGCTGTGCTGGGGCTTCTCGCCGCCGTGGTGATCGGCTGGCTCCTCGCTCGCGGGGCCGTCCGGCTCGATCTGCGGCGCTTCTTCACGTGGACCAGCGGATTCCTCGTCATCGTCGCGGCGGGCGTGCTGGCGTACGCGATCATGGACCTCCAGGAGGCCGGCGCCCTTCCCGGTCCGTTCACCGCGGCGGCGCCGATCGACGCGGCGACCGGCGCCGTCGCTCTCGGCTGGGCGGCATTCCCCTTCGGCTGGGCGTTCGACGTGACGAACGTGATCGCTCCTGACAGCGCCTGGGCGACCGTTCTGCAGGCGACCGTCGGATTCATGCCCCGCATGACCTGGCTCCAGGTCGCCGCCTGGGCCGTGTACATGGTCGCCGTCGGCTTCTTCTTCCTCCGTGGGCTGCGGTCGCGCCGCCCTGCCTCCCCGCGCACGCAGACGCCCGAGGGTCGTGACGCGTCTGCGCCCACTCTCACCCAGCAAGGAGCAGTATGACCACCTCTCGCCGAATCCTCGGTGCCGTCGCCGCAGCAGGCGCGGCCGCACTCGTTCTCGCCGGTTGCGTCGCCAAGAGCGATGTGGCGGCAGGCGCAGCCTTCGACGTCTCGTCGACCGACTCCGAATGCGCCGTCTCTGGGGCGACCGCGAAGAGTGGCACGCTCACGTTCGATGTGACGAACGACAGCGCACAGACCTCCGAGTTCTATCTGCTCGCCGACGACGGCCTCCGCATCGTGGGCGAGGTCGAGAACATCGCGCCCTCGGCTTCGCGCACTCTCACCGTGGTGGCCCAGCCGGGGGACTACTTCACGCTGTGCAAGCCGGGCATGGTCGGCGAGGGCGTCGGCAAGTCCGCGTTCACCGTGACCGGGGACCGAGTCGCGATCGACGGCGAGGATGCTGATCAGAAGCAGCAGGCGGTCGATCTGTATGCCGCCTTCGT
This sequence comes from Microbacterium sp. NPDC089320, assembly GCF_040684875.1. NCBI lineage: Bacteria > Bacillati > Actinomycetota > Actinomycetes > Micrococcales > Microbacteriaceae > Microbacterium > Microbacterium sp. NPDC089320. The sequence continues at coordinate 579,149 of NZ_JBFBGY010000002.1, read as the reverse complement.
GAAGGATCAGGTCGGCCAGCTGGTGCCGTCGGTCGATGATCTCGTCGCTGCCTACGAGTCCGGCGACGACGAGACCGCCCGGTCGCTGTTCCCGCAGACCCGCGCGTTCTACGAGCGCATCGAGCCCGTCGCCGAAGCGCTCGGAACGCTCGACCCCCGCATCGACTACCGCGAGGTCGACGCGGTGGCCGAGGGACTCGACTGGACCGGCTTCCACCGCATCGAGAAAGACCTCTGGGTGCCGGCCCAGGATGCCCTCAACGCCGACGGCGAGACGCCGGCGTGGCAGGACTGGGCGCCGTCCACGACCGAGGAGCGTGCGGAGTACGGCGACCAGCTGATCGCCGACGTGCAGGAGCTCTACGACTACGTGCACTCGGACGACTTCACCGCGTCTCTCGACGACCAGGGGATCGGCGGGATCTCGAATGGCGCGATCGCACTGCTCGATGAGGTGGCGACCGGCAAGATCTCGGGTGAGGAGGACTGGTGGTCCGGCACCGATCTCTACGACTTCGCGGCGAATGTCGAAGGCTCGAAGATGGCCTTCTCGCTCGTGCAGGACTTCGCCACGTCGCAGGGCGATGAGGGCGCGGCGCTCGTGACGAAGATCGAAGGCGGGTACTCCGCCCTCGAGGCCTCTCTCGCAGCGCACGGGTCGCTCTCCGACGGCTTCGTCGGCTACGCCGAGCTCACCGACGCGGACAAGCGGGAGTTCACCGACCTCATCAACGCCCTCGCCGAGCCGCTCTCGCAGCTCACCGGCACCGTGCTCGATTGAGCCGAAGGACACGGTCTCGCACGTGAACGACAGCTCGAAAGAGGCTGCAACCCCCGACTCCTTCCCGGAGCCGGGGGACGCGGCATCCGCGTCGACAGGGCTCAGCCGGCGCGGACTCCTCGGTCTGGCCCTGGGCGGAGGAGTCGCTTCGCTCGCTGTCGGACTCGGCGCCGGGCTGACGGGTGGCGTCGCACTCGGACGCGCCAGGGCCGAAGCCGACGCGCAGCATGCGTATGACTTCTTCGGCACGCACCAGGCCGGGATCACGACCCCCGTGCAGGAGCATCTGCATTTCGCCTCGTTCGACATGATGCCTCGCACGAACCGCGATGACCTGATCACCCTCCTGCAGGATTGGAGCTACGCGTCGTCGCGGATGACGCAGGGCCTCGAGGTGAGTGCCACCGGCGCCGTCGGAGGAGACGCCGAGGTGCCGCCGGATGACACGGGCGAGGCCCTCGGGCTGCCTGCAGCCGGACTCACGATCACCTTCGGCTTCGGGCCGAGCCTGTTCGAGAACGAGGAGGGCGACCGCTACGGCATCGCCTCGCAGCGTCCTGAGCAGCTCGAGAGGCTCCCCGCCTTTCTCGGCGACGATCTCGACCCGCAGACCTCGCATGGCGATCTCTGCATCCAGGCGTGCGCGGACGACCCCCAGGTCGCGGTGCACGCTGTCCGCAACCTGAGCCGGATCGCCTTCGGTCGCGCCAAGCTGCGCTGGTCTCAGCTCGGGTTCGGCAAGACATCGCGCACGACGTCGGCGCAGGCGACGCCCCGCAACCTGTTCGGATTCAAGGACGGGACAGCGAACATCCTCGCAGACGACTCCGATGCTCTCGACGAGAATGTCTGGCTCGGAGCCGCAGACGATCCGCCGTGGATGGTCGGGGGGTCGTATCTCGTGGCGCGCAAGATCGCCATGCGCATCGAGACCTGGGATCGCGTGCGGCTCTCCGAGCAGAACACCATCGTCGGGCGCGAGAAGGGAGAGGGCGCTCCGCTCTCCGGCGGCGACGAGTTCACCGCGCCGGACTTCGGGACGTCGGCGATCGATCAGAACGCCCACGTGCGTCTGGCGCACCCGGATCAGAACGGCGGCATCCGGATCCTGCGTCGAGGTTTCAACTACGTCAACGGCAACAACGATCTGGGTCGACTGGACGCCGGGCTGTTCTTCCTGTCGTATCAGCGGGATCCCGCCCAGTTCATCACGCTGCAGCGTCGGCTGTCGACGGATCGGATGAACGAGTACATCACTCATGTCGGGTCGGGGATCTGGGCGATCCCCGGGGGCGCGAGGCCGGGGTCGTTCGTCGGCGCGGAGCTCTTCGCCTGATCTGACCCGGCGTCAGCGCCGAAGCGTCTCCGCGACGAACGTCGCGTACGCATCCGCGCCGAAGTGGTCGTCGGCCGAGATCGTCACGACCGCGTCCTCGACGAAGACGAGGAGCTGCCCGTATGCTCCGTGCAGCCGCCACGCCGGGCCCGGGCCGTCCCAGCCCGCAAGCGCATAGCGCTGATAGCCGGGGTTCGCGCCGGCCACCACCCAGTCGGTGTGCATCGCGTCGATGATCTCGGAGGGCACCAGCCGTCGGCCCTGCCACTCGCCTCGATCGCGGATCAGCCGGCCGAGGCGGGCCATCTCCTCGGTGCGCAGCGCGATGCCGCCTCCCGCGATGATGCGTCCGTGAGGGCAGCGCTCCCACTCGACGTCGTCGATGCCGAGAGGGGTGAACAGCCGGGGGCGCAGGTAGTCGAGGACGTCTCCGGTTCGGGTGGCGAGGATCGTCATCGCCGCGTAGGTGCTGGCGTTCGAGTACTGGAAGACACGGCCACGCGACGGGCGCGCGAAGAACTCCCGCGCGAGATCAGGCCAGTCGGTCATCATGGTCTCCGACCAGGGGAGGTCTATGCCGCTCGACATCGCGAGCAGACGTCGCAGCGTGATGTCCTCGACGCCGTCTCCGTAGCTGAGGTCGGGTGCGTACTCGGCGATCGGGGCGTCGAGAGACACGAGCCCGTCGGCCGCGGCGATCCCTGCTGCGAAGACGCACAGGCCCTTCGCCACCGAGTGGATCTCCTCTCGGACGTCAGCGGTCCACCGGTGCTCCGCGACGTCGGCGCCCACGAGCACATGGAGCCCGTGCGCCCCGAACCCCGACGCATCCGCGCGGTCCACGAGGCGGTCGCGGATCGTCTCGGCTCTGGTCACTCCTTCAGGCTAGCCGCTGCGCCCTGGCGGGGCCGACGAGACCCGGTCGGGTCGCTCCGATGGCCCTCGCGCCGAGCGAGCTCCGGGTCTCGGAAGAGCCACGACGGGCGGGGTTCGACGAGCGGGCGGAAGAGCCAGCGCACGGGCTTGGTGGCGAGCGCGAGGGCCAGCACCACCGACAGGAGGGTCACCAGCGGCAGCCACAGCCACGTCGGGTCGAGGTCGCGCAGCACGCCGGTCTCGCGGAACGGGTAGAGCACGAACGAGTGCAGGAGGAACACGTACATCGTGTACTGCCCGAACCGCGTCCACCAGTAGGTTCCCCGAGGGATCAGGCAGAAGAAGGCGGCGCTGAGGATCACGGCCATCAGCATGAGCGCCACGCGCACACCGCCGGCCCACCACTGCTCGCCGCCGAGGTCCGCGTATGCGTCTTCGTAGAACAACCAATGGCGCAGGTCGAGCTCCTTCCAGACGTCGATCCACCTCCAGGCGACGAACCCTGCCGCAGCGAGCAGCGCGACGCTGACGACCCGGATCCACCACGGGCGGATCTCGAGCAGGCGGAGGCGATCGACGACGTCGCGGTCGCGCAGCCACCAGCCGAGGGCGAAGAAGGGCAGCAGGCCCAGCGTCCTCGACAGGGAGAACGTGCTGTCGACATTGGGCAGATAGCCGACGCCGATCGAGATGATGACGGTCCACAGCAGGGGCCAGCGCAGCAGGGCGAGGTAGGGGAGGACGAGGCGGAAGATGCCGAGAGCCAACAGGAACCAGAGTGTCCATGACGGCTTGGTGAAGTTCGGATCGGCCTGACCCTCGACAAGCCATTTCGTGAGGGTCCAGAGGAACTCGAAGATCACGTACGGCAGGAGGATGTCGGTGATGACCCTCGCCATCTGCACCCGCGTGGGGGATCCGGACTTCGAGAAGTAGCCGGAGATGATCGCGAATGCCGGCATGTGGAAGGCGTACAGGGCGAGGTAGGCCGCGAGCGCGATGTCGGAGTCGTAGGTGAGGCGCTGGATCGCATGACCCAGGACGACGAGCACGATGCACGCGTATCGCGCGTTGTCCCAGAACGGGACGCGTCTGCGGGGCTTCTGGACGGATCCGGTGGCGGGGTTCGTCGGGGCGGCTCCGTCGCTGTGCATCCTCCGAGGCTACTCGGGGAATAAAGTTGCTCGCATCGCGTTGACTCAGATACATTCAAATGAATAGAACCGGATGCACGGCACCCGATTCGGAGAAGACGGAGCAATCATGAGCGAGCAGGCAGGCGTCCCGGTGCAGTTCGGCATCATGTCGGTCAGCGACATCACCCGCGATCCGACCACCGGCGAGACGCCGAGTGAGCAGGAGCGGATCAAGGCGACCCTTGCGATCGCCAAGCACAGCGAGGAGGTGGGCCTCGACGTCTTCGCGATCGGCGAGCACCACAACCCTCCGTTCTGGTCCTCGAGCCCCACGACGTTCCTCGCAGCCCTCGCGGCCCAGACCGAGCGTCTCATCGTCTCGACGTCGACCACCCTGATCACGACGAACGACCCCGTGCGCATCGCCGAGGAGTACGCGATGCTGCAGCACGTCTCGGACGGACGCATGGATCTCATGCTCGGCCGCGGCAACACGGGCCCGGTGTACCCCTGGTTCGGCCAGGACATCAGGCAGGGCCTGCCGCTCGCGATCGAGAACTACGCCCTGCTGCACAAGCTGTGGCGTGAGGACGTGGTGAACTGGGAGGGCAAGTTCCGCACCCCGCTGCAGGGCTTCACCTCGACGCCTCGCCCCCTCGACGGCGTCGCGCCGTTCGTCTGGCACGGATCGATCCGCACCCCGGAGATCGCCGAGCAGGCCGCCTATTACGGCGACGGCTTCTTCGCCAACAACATCTTCTGGCCCAAGGAGCACTACCAGCGTCTGATCGAGCTGTACCGCCAGCGCTACGCGCACTACGGACACGGCACACCGGAGCAGGCGATCGTCGGCCTCGGAGGTCAGGTGTTCATGGCGGCGAAGTCGCAGGACGCGGTGAACCACTTCCGCCCCTACTTCGACAACGCCCCTGTGTACGGTCATGGGCCGAGCATGGAGGACTTCACCGAGATGACCCCGCTCACCGTGGGTTCGCCTCAGCAGGTCATCGACCGCTACGCGGCCATGCGCGAGCACTACGGCGACTACCAGCGTCAGCTGTTCCTGATCGACCACGCCGGACTCCCGCTGAAGACGGTTCTCGAGCAGCTCGACATCCTCGGCTCCGAGGTCGTTCCGGTCCTGCGCAAGGAGATGGCGAAGGATCGCCCGGCCTCCGTGCCGGATGCTCCGACGCACGGCGCCCGGGTCAAGGCCGAGTTCGGCGACGGCCCGACGCGTCAGGCTCGACCGGGTGCGAACCGCGGAGACAACCTGACGGGCGACTCGCCCTACCAGGACTCTCCCGCCCCGGCGGGAGCAGCATTCGGACTCGGCCGGAAGGAGGCCTGAGATGACCACGCGTCGAATCGCCGTCGTGTCCGCAGGTCTCTCGAACCCGTCGTCCACGCGGATGCTGGCGGATCGCCTGGCAGCAGAGACCGTGAAGGCCCTTGCGGGCCACGACATCGAGGCGAGCGTCGACGTGATCGAGCTGCGCGACTACGCGCACGACATCACGAACAACCTGCTCACCGGCTTCGCGCCGCCCGCGCTGGAGACCGCGATCAACACCGTCGTGTCGGCGGATGCGCTGATCGCCGTCACGCCGATCTTCTCGACGAGCTACAACGGGCTGTTCAAGTCGTTCATCGACGTGCTCGACCCTGACGCGCTCACCGGCACGCCGGTGCTGATCGGTGCGAACGCCGGCACAGCGCGCCACTCACTGGCCATCGACTACGCGATCCGACCGCTGTTCGCGTATCTCCATGCCGATGCCGTCTCGACCGGTGTCTTCGCCGCGTCGAGCGACTGGGGCGGGGCCGGCGATGACGTCGCACCGCTCGCCAAGCGCGTCGAGAAGGGTGCGCGCGAGCTGGCTGAAGCGATCGCCAGGCGTGAGGTGGCTGTGACCGACGACCCGTACGACCCCGCCACCTATCTCGGGGAAGGCCGCTCGTTCGGCCACATGCTCGGCGGTCTCGCCGGCGAGTAGACCCGGCGTTCCGGCTCGCCGGTCGCACGAGATGGGCCATGACGCCATCGACAACGTCCCCGGGGCGTCGTACGGTGACGGCATGGCCCATCTGTCTGTGCTGGACGCTGCGCGACGAGCGCTGCGCGGATCTCTCATCCTTCCGGGTGACGAGTCCTTCGATGATGCTCGCCGGCCCTGGAATCTCGCCGTCGAGCAGCATCCGCTCGGCGTCGCCTCTCCGTCCGATGTCGATGACCTGCGCGTGCTTCTCCGCGCGGCGAGCGATGCGGGCGCCACGCTCGCGGTGCAACCCACCGGGCACGGCGCGTCAGGAGACCTCGCAGGCTCCGTGATCGTGCGGATGGGAGCGTTCGACGACGTCGAGATCGACCGCGAGGTCGGAGTCGCGAGGGTCGGCAGCGGTGTGCGTTGGGGGGCCGTGGTCGACGCGCTCGAGGGGTCCGGCTGGGTGGCACCCGCCGGAACGAGTCCGGTCGTCAGCGTGGCGGGCTACACGCTCGCGGGCGGGCACTCCTGGTTCAGTCGCACCGCCGGGCTGGGCTCCGACAACCTGCGCGCGGTCTGGATCCTCCGCAGCGACGGATCGCACGAGCGCGTCGACGACGAGGTCGATCCGGATCTGATGTGGGCCGTGCGCGGTGCGGGTGCCGTGATGGGCATCGTCACAGCGCTCGAGATCGACCTGGTGCCGGCCCCCGCGGTGTGGGGAGCCGCGCTCACCTTCGAGGCGCGCGACGCCGCCACGGTGATCCGCGCGGTGCGAGATCTCGCCGCCGACGCGCCCCCGTCTCTCAATGTGTTCGTCGACTCGATGCGGATGCCCTATCTCCCGCAGCTTCCGGACGAGATCCGCGGTCGCAGCTTCCTCACGGTGCAGGCGCTGTCCTCTGACGGTTCGGCCGACGAGTTGATCCGCCGGGTGGGCCGGGCTGCCACCGTGCAGCGGCAGGATTCGGGTCCCACATCGCCGCGGGCGGTCGCTCAGGCCAGCGGTGAGCCCACCGAGCCGACCCCGGGACGCGGCGCCTCCGCAGCGCTCTCGACGCTCGACGACGAGATGATCGACGACCTGGTGCGCTTTCGAGAGATGCCCGAGCAATGGCCGATCATGGGAATCGGCATCAGAATGCTCGGCGGCGCACTGGAGAGTCCTCGGCGCGCGGGGTTCGCGACTCTGCAGGGAGTCGGGTGGCTGCTCCACGCGCTGGTGCCGGTGCTCCCCGACGCGTCGAGTGAACCGGGCGACGCGAGCATGGCGGGGTTCGCCGAGGTGCTCGCACGTGCGAAGGCACCGCACACCGTGCCGACGTTCCTCGGCCCCGGCCAGACCCTCGAGCGCTGCGCGCCGACGGCATCCGTCGATCGCCTCCGGCGCATTCGGGTGACGGCCGACCCCGAGGGGCTGCTGCACGAGGGCCGACTTCCGCGGTGACTCGGACGTCGTCCGTCCGCCGGGTCAGCCGACGCGTCGGCTCCATGCGTACTCGGTCTCCGGACGTCCCCGAGCCCCGTAGCGAGCGCTCCGCTGAACGAATCCCGTCGACGTGAGGTGCTCGAGGTACCGGCGCGCCGATACCCGTGACATCCCGAGACGCTCGGCCGCCTCGCTCGCCGACAGCGCACCAGACGTGCGGAGCTCGGCGGTGACCTTCTGCAGGGTGTCCGAGGAGAGGCCCTTCGGCAGCGGGATGACGCCGGTCGATCGCCCGAGGAGTGCGTCGATCTCGGACTGGGTCGCCTCGCCGGCGGTCGATCGCGCCTGTTCCCGATGCTCTCGGTACGCACGGAGACGCTCCTCGAACACTGCGAACGGGAATGGCTTGACGAGATACTGGTACACGCCGAGCGCGGCCATCTGTCGCACGCTCTCGGCATCGCGCACTCCGGTGATCGCGATCACGTCGACCGAGGCAGCGCGGGCACGGAGCGCTCGCAGCACGTCGATGCCGGATCCGTCCGGCATGGTGATGTCGAGCAGCACGAGGTCGTACGGCTCGTCACGCGCGTGCTCCAGCACAGCGCTCACTGCGGCTCGCGCTCCCGTGCATTCGCCGGCGATGATGAAGCCGTCGATTCTCGCGAGATAGGAGCGATGGAGCTCCAGCGTCAGAGCGTCGTCGTCGACGATGAGCGTGCGGATCACGGTGTTCGCCTCCTTCTCTGTGGAGGCAGGACGACCCTGAACGTCGTCGGGTCGGCCTCGAGGTCGACCGTTCCTCCGGCGCCGAGAACGACGGACTGCACGAGGGCGAGTCCGACCCCGCGCCCGGACGAGCCCGCCGGCTTCGTCGAGAATCCGTGCGTGAAGATCCGCGCCCGGATGTCGGGGGCGATTCCGGGCCCGCTGTCGGAGACCGCCAAGAGGATGCCACCGTCGGTCGATGGCTCGAGCGTCACCTCGACCCAGCGTTCGCTTCCGGTGGATGCGGCGTCCATGGCGTTGTCGACGAGATTGCCGAGCACTGCCACGCTGTCGACCGGAGAAAGCGGAGATCTCGGAGTCTCCGGGTCGATGTGCAGGCGCCAGTCGATGCCTCGCTCCTTCGCCTGGGATGCCTTGCCGAGCAGGAGCGCACCCACCGCCGGGTCGCCCGCCTGTCGCGCCGTGACCTGGTCGACGAGTGACTGGCTCTGCCGCGAGGTCTCGGTCAGGATGTCGATCGCCTCGTCAGCGCGGCCCAGCTCGAGCAGGGCGACCGCGGTGTGCATGCGATTGCCGTGTTCGTGGGTCTGCGCGCGCAGGGCCTCGCCGAGCGTCCTCAGCGACTCGTAGGAGGACACCGCGTCGCGCACCTGACCGGGCGGCAGATCGCCGGCGATGCGTCGGGTGAATCGTCGCGCTGCCCAGGCGCCGAGCGCGCCGAGGGCGACGAGGCCGACCGTGATGCCGAGCGACAGCGGGAGGCGACGGATCAGGGTGTCCGAGATGGTCTCGGTCGTCACGCCCGCCGACACCCAGCCGACCGGTTCGCCGCCGGCCGCGAGCACGGGGACGATGGTCCGCACCGAGGGGCCGAGGGTGCCGGTGAACACCTCGGTCAGGGGCTGAGGAGCGTCGGGGATCGTGCCGAGGTATCTCGCCCCGATCTGATCGATGTCGGGGTGGGTCACCCGGGTGCCGTCGGAGGTCATGATCGTCACGAAGTCGAGATCCGCGTCGGCGATCACGTCGAGGGCGTACGGCTCGAGGGCCTGCGTGGCCGTCGCGGCGTCGCCCGCTTCCAACGCATCGATCACGAGCGGCGAGACGGCGAGCGTCACCGCGGTGGCCGCCGTGACGCGCTCAGCCTCGGCGTGCGTGGCGCGCTGCGCGTCGATCACCAGGAAGACAGCGACGAGAGCGCCGACGACGAGCGCCGCGACGATGAGCACGGCGAACACCCGTGAGGCGATGCTGCGAGCGGGTCTCATCGCGTCCTTCCGATCGGCGGCGATCGCGGGGTCCGGCATATCGGTAGTGACCAATACGACCACAAATGGCGTCGCCGGGTGAAGTCCGCGACGGTGAGCTTACCGAAGGCGAGGGCGCCCGAGGGCATGAGACGACGACGTTCATGATCAAGGAGGAAAACATGGCCATCACCACAGGGTTCTCGCTTCCCGGGTTTCACTGGCGGCGCGGCAAGCAGGCCTGGGACAGGCACACGTGGCTGTACGTGTCGGTGATCATCGCCGTCGTGCTCGGAGCCGCGGTCGGCCTCATCTGGCCCGAGGTCGGGCAGAGCCTCGAACCGATCGGAAAGGGCTTCGTCTCGCTCATCAAGATGATGATCGCGCCGATCATCTTCTGCACGATCGTGGTGGGCGTTGGGTCGATCGCGAAGGCTGCCACCGTCGGCAAGATCGGCGGACTCGCACTGCTCTACTTCATGGTGATGTCGACGTTCGCGCTCGCGATCGGTCTGGTGGTCGGCAACATCATCCACCCGGGCGCGGGCCTCGACATGGCGAACTCCAGCTACGACGCGACGGAGACCGAGGCGAAGACCACGACGGAGTTCATCCTCGGCATCATCCCGACGACGTTCTTCTCCGCCTTCACCGGCGAGAGCGTGTTGCAGGTGCTGTTCATCGCGCTGCTCGTCGGCTTCGCGCTGCAAGGGCTCGGGGAGAAGGGCGCCCCGATCATGGATGCGGTCAAGAACCTGCAGAAGCTCGTGTTCCGCATCCTCGGCATGATCCTGTGGCTGGCGCCGCTCGGCGCGTTCGGAGCGATCGCGGCCGTGGTCGGCAAGACGGGCGTCGCCGCCATCTGGAGTCTCGGCGTGCTGATGGTCGCGTTCTACATCACGTGCATCCTGTTCATCGTGGTCGTGCTCGGAACTCTGCTCTTCGCCGTCACCCGCGTGAACATCTTCAGCCTGGTGAAGTACCTCGCCCGTGAGTACCTGCTGATCGTCGGCACCTCGTCGTCCGAATCCGCTCTGCCGCGTCTGATCGCGAAGATGGAGCACATCGGGGTCTCGAAGCCGGTGGTCGGCATCACCGTCCCCACGGGATACTCCTTCAACCTCGACGGCACGGCGATCTACCTCACGATGGCCTCGCTCTTCATCGCCACGGGTATGGGGCAGCCGATGACGATCGGCGAGCAGATCGGCCTGCTGGTGTTCATGATCATCGCCAGCAAGGGGGCTGCCGGAGTCACCGGAGCCGGACTCGCCACGCTCGCCGGCGGGCTGCAGGCGTACCGCCCCGACCTGGTCGACGGCGTCGGGGTGATCGTGGGCATCGACCGGTTCATGTCGGAGGGCCGCGCCCTGACCAACTTCACCGGAAACGCTGTCGCGACTCTGCTCATCGGCACCTGGACGCACCAGATCGATCGCGACCGTGTGCAGCAGGTGCTGAGTGGCGCGGTTCCCTTCGAGGAGTCGTCGCTCGACGGAATCGACGACCACGGGATGGGGGACGAGCGCACGGCGGTCGACATCCAAGGTCTCAAGGAATCCGCACTCGACGAGATGGCGGCGAAGCAGGAGCGCGCGCGGGCTCGGGCGGCAGGGAACTGAGAAGCAACCCCGGAGGAGGATGCGGGAGTCGACTGTCGTCGGCTCCCGCATCCATGTGGTCAACCGCTCTTGCGTCGGAACTCGCGCCGCGTCTGCGGGGCGGCCGCGCCGTGGACGGCGGAGTCGCCATCGAGGTGGGCCTCGCCCTGCCGGTGGTGCGCGTTCTTCTTCTCGAGCGCTTCCTTGAACTTGCGCTTCATCTCCTCGCTGGAGGAGGCGCCTTCTTCGGTGCTCATGCCCGCCAGCTTATGACACGCGTCACAGCGGCGGGGGGTTCACCTGCGAAACCGACGCGACGCGGTGTCGATGACGACGCCGAGTGCGACGGCGACCGCGATCGACACGAGGATCCCGATGACCGGCCCACCCGGCACGAGGACGGCGACGATCGCGCCGACCGATGCCTGGTAGGCGGCCCAGCCGAACGCCGCCACGCTCACCAGCGGCAGGTAGCGGACCGGATGGATCCTCGACGCTCCGGCGACGAGATTGATCGCCAGGCGCGCGAACGGCACGAACCGGGCGGTGAAGAGAACCGTTGCCGTCCCGGCCTCCAGGCGGACCCGTGCCGCGTCCAGCGCCTGGCGTATCCTCGGCGCGCGCATCCAGCGCCAGCGCTCGAGGCCGACGGTACGACCGATGACATAGCAGGCGGCATCTCCGACAGCAGCGGCGGCGCCCGCACACGCGATGACGGTCCACAGCGGAGGATCGCCGCTTGTCGACGCGACAGCTCCCAGAGCGGTCACGGCGACCTCGCCGGGCACGACGACGAAGAACGCGTCGCCGAGAACCAGCAGGCTCATGATGAGCAGGGCCCAGGGGCCGGTGAGCAGATCGACGGACACGCTCCCACAGTGGTCGGCGGAGGTGAACGGGAACCGACGGCGGGATAGCCGGTGAAGAGCCGTCCAGCATCCGGTGAACTTCTGGTGCTCACGCCCTGATCGTGCGTCCCTGAAGAGCCGGGGGCTGCATCCTGAGGTCGTGAGAGTCGCGATCGTGACAGAGTCCTTCCTTCCCCACATGAACGGTGTCACCGGATCCGTGCTGCAGATCCTCAGCCACCTCGAACGTGCCGGCCACGACGCGCACGTGATCGCGCCCGACGGGGTCGGCATTCCCGGGGAGGTGCACGGAGCCGCGGTCGAAGCGGTCCCCAGCCTCGCGCTGCCCGGCTACCGCAGCGTACGCGTGGGAACCCCGCCCGCGCGCCACATCGCGGCATCGCTGCGACGCTTCGAACCCGATGTGGTCCACCTGGCGTCGCCCTTCGCCCTCGGCTGGCGCGGGGCGCTCGCCGCAGAGCACATCGGGGTCGCCGCCGTCGCCGCTTATCAGACCGATGTCGCGGCGTACACGCAGAGATACCGCATCCCGATCGCGACGGGCATCGCAGAATCGCACATCGCGAGACTTCACCGTCGGGCCACCATCACACTCGCACCGTCGCCCGATTCCGCCCAGCAGCTCGCCGAGCTCGGCGTGGATCGTATCCGCCAGTGGGGGAGAGGGGTGGATGCCGAGCGGTTCCAGCCCGTCCGTCGGAGCACGGCGCTGCGCGCGGAGTGGGGGAGCGAGGTCGTGATCGGCTATGTGGGCCGACTGGCACCGGAGAAGCAGGTCGAAGATCTGGCAGTCCTGCAGACGATCCCCGGTGCGCGCCTCGTGATCGTCGGGGACGGACCGAGCAGGCCTCGACTCGAGGTGCTGATGCCGGGAGCCCGCTTCCTCGGACACCTGGAAGGCGATGCTCTCGCAGCAGCGATGGCATCCTTCGACGTGTTCGTCCACCCGGGAGAGAGCGAGACCTTCGGGCAGACGCTGCAGGAGGCTCACGCGAGCGGGGTGCCCGTCGTCGCCACCGGTCGCGGCGGTCCGCTCGGTCTCGTGCGGATGGGGATGGACGGATGGCTCTATCGCCCTGGCGACCTCGAAGACCTGCGCATGCGCGTGGCCGACCTCGCCGGGGACGCGCGCAAGCGCCGCGCATTCGGCGAAGCAGGGCGCGACGCCGTGCAGGGCCGCAGCTGGGCGAATGTCTGCGCGCAGCTGATGGGCCATTACGACGAGGCGCGAGAGCTGCGCACGGTCGACACGGGGCTGCGCGCCCGGCGCCAGATGCGACCGGATCCCGGTGCCCCCGCCGTGCCGCGCACCTGGCGGCGCTACGTCGCGCTGGGAGACTCCCTCACGGAGGGCCTGTGCGACCCGGGACCGGATGGCGCGCTTCGCGGATGGGCGGACCGACTCGCACTGCTGCTGGCCGCGCGCGGAGGGCTCCGATACGCGAACCTGGCCGTCAGATCGAAGCGCGTGCGCGATGTCTGCGGCGGCCAGCTCGCGCGAGCACTCGAACTGCAGCCGGATCTGGTGTCGATCCTCGTCGGCGCCAACGATCTGGTGAAGTCCACGGTCGACGTGCCGGCGCTCGCCGCGGAGCTGGAGGGCGCGGTCGCACGGCTTCGCAGCACCGGGGCCGACGTGGTGCTCGTCACGCCTTTCCTGCCCCGTCGGAGGGCGGCGGCGATCTATGCCAGGAGGTTCGCCGCATTCGCGACAGCCCTGTCGGGCATCGCCGCGCGTACCGGCGCTGTTCTCATCGACACCGACCTCTACCCCTCGCTTCCCGATCGCCCGAACTGGGGTGAGGACCTCGTGCACCTCAGCAGTCGCGGCCACCGATTCCTCGCGTATCGGGTGGGCGAGGTGCTCGACGTGCCGCACGCCGACGCGCTCGGGGCGCTCGACGCGGTGCTGCATGAGAACGAGCCGATCGGGGCGGGACTCTGGTGGCGCCGGCATGCGCTGCCCTGGGTGTGGCGACGACTGCACGGCCGGGCGGCCGGCGATGGCCGCGTCGCCAAGCACGACGAGTACGTCTATCTCGGACGGTCGAGCGCTCCGCGTGACGTCAGCGTGCACTGACTGGAACCCGCCTCAGACCGATACCGCGGACTTTCATTGCCGCGCTGATAGGCTGGAGGAGGTCGGCGTGTGTCGACCGCACAACTTCATATCGACTCATGGAGCGATCGGCGGAGAGCTGGTCCCCTGTGGTGGGTTCCTCGGCGCGACGTCGGGTGGCTTTCTACTGGTGGCCAGCGCAGGTGAGATTCGCGGGGATGCCCGCGCGCCCATATCCGGCTGATTCCGCTCCTTCATGAATGCGCTCGCGCGTCACACGGACTCGCGAGTCTAAACAAAGAAGGAGAGACCTCTTGGAAGGTCCTGAAATCACCGCCACCGAGGCCGTTCTCGACAACGGCCGCTTCGGCACCCGCACCATCCGCTTCGAGACCGGCCGCCTCGCGCAGCAGGCTCAGGGCGCAGTCGCCGCGTACCTCGACGGCGAGACCATGCTCCTCTCGGCCACCAGCGCAGGAAAGCACCCGCGCGAGGGCTTCGACTTCTTCCCGCTCACGGTCGACGTCGAAGAGCGTTCGTACGCAGCAGGCAAGATCCCCGGTTCGTTCTTCCGTCGCGAGGGCCGTCCCTCCACCGAGGCGATCCTCGTCTGCCGTCTGATCGACCGTCCGCTTCGTCCGTCGTTCGTCGACGGCCTGCGCAACGAGGTCCAGATCGTCATCACCGTCCTCTCGATCGCTCCGGGCGAGTTCTACGACGCGCTCGCGATCAACGCGGCTTCCGCATCGACCCAGATCTCCGGCCTCCCGTTCTCGGGCCCCGTCGCCGGTGTGCGCCTCGCGTTCATCCCCGGCCACGGAGAGCACGCGGACCAGTGGGTCGCGTTCCCGACGGCCGAGCAGGTCAGCGAGGCCGTGTTCGACCTGATCGTCGCGGGTCGCCTCGTCACGAAGTCCGACGGCTCCGAGGACGTCGCGATCATGATGGTCGAGGCTGAGGCCACCGAGGGCAGCTGGAACCTCATCAAGGCCGGCGCCACCAAGCCCGACGAGACCATCGTCGCGCAGGGTCTCGAGGCGTCGAAGCCCTTCATCGCGCAGCTCGTCAAGGCTCAGGCCGAGCTCGCTGCGACCGCATCGAAGGAGCCGGGCGTGTACCCGGTCTTCCCGCCGTACCAGGACGAGGTCTACGACTTCGTCGCCGAGCGCGCGTACTCCGACCTCGGCGACGTCTACCAGATCGCTGACAAGCAGGAGCGCCAGGCGGCCGATGACGTCGTCAAGGACCGCGTCAAGGCCGAGCTCATCGCCGCCACCGAGGCGGGCGAGCTGCCCGCGGCTGCGCCGCTCGAGTTCTCCGCGGCGTACAAGTCGGTCACGAAGAAGATCGTGCGCGGCCGCATCCTCACCGAGAGCGTTCGCATGGACGGTCGCGGTCTGGCCGACATCCGTCCGCTCGATGCAGAGGTGCAGGTCATCCCGCGCGTGCACGGCTCGGCGATCTTCCAGCGCGGCGAGACCCAGATCATGGGCGTCACCACGCTGAACATGCTCAAGATGGAGCAGCAGATCGACTCGCTGTCGCCGACCACGAGCAAGCGCTACATGCACCACTACAACTTCCCGCCCTACTCGACCGGTGAGACCGGCCGTGTCGGTTCGCCGAAGCGTCGCGAGATCGGGCACGGCTTCCTCGCCGAGCGCGCCCTCGTGCCGGTGCTGCCGAGCCGCGAGGAGTTCCCGTACGCGATCCGTCAGGTCTCCGAGGCGCTGAGCTCCAACGGCTCGACGTCGATGGGCTCCGTCTGCGCGTCGACCCTGTCGCTGCTGAACGCGGGTGTGCCGCTGCGCGCAGCCGTCGCCGGCATCGCGATGGGACTCGTCTCCGATGAGGTCGACGGTGAGACCCGCTATGCGGCGCTCACCGACATCCTCGGCGCCGAGGACGCCCTGGGCGACATGGACTTCAAGGTCGCGGGCACCAGCGAGTTCGTCACGGCGATCCAGCTCGACACGAAGCTCGACGGCATCCCGTCGTCGGTGCTCGCCGGAGCGCTGACCCAGGCCCGCGATGCGCGTCTGACCATCCTCAACGTCCTGAACGCCGCGATCGACGCTCCCGACGAGATGGCGCCGACCGCGCCTCGCGTCATCAGCGTGCAGATCCCGGTCGACAAGATCGGCGAGCTGATCGGCCCGAAGGGCAAGACGATCAACGCGATCCAGGACGAGACCGGCGCGCAGATCTCCATCGAGGAGGACGGCACCGTCTACATCGGCGCGACCGACGGACCCTCGGCCGAGGCCGCCCGTGCGCAGGTCAACGCGATCGCCAACCCGACCAACCCCGAGGTGGGCGAGCAGTTCCTCGGAACCGTCGTGAAGATCGCGACGTTCGGTGCGTTCGTCTCCCTGCTCCCGGGCAAGGACGGACTGCTGCACGTCACCGAGGTGCGCAAGCTCGCCGGTGGCAAGCGTGTGGAGAACGTCGATGACGTGCTGTCGGTCGGCCAGAAGATCCTCGTGAAGATCACGAAGATCGACGACCGCGGCAAGCTGTCGCTCGAGCCCGTGCTCGACGACGCTCCGGCAGCGGAGTCCGCTCCTGCTGAAGAGGCCGCAGCCGAGTAATCGCCAGCGCTTCGACACGAAGCCCGGGTCTGTCCTCACGGACAACCCGGGCTTCGTCGTATCCGACGTGATCAAACCGTTACAGGAAGTTCTTGCACCGTTCCCCGTATTGGTCGGGGAGTTCGCAGATCTCGCCTACTCTCGAAGTACGTACCGGGGGGTGCATTTCAGGTGATGACGCAGCCGTCGGTACGCACCGATCGACGCGGGGGTGAGGATATGCGGTTGTTCAGCGTAGGCGCAGGAGCGTCGGCTGAGAGCGCACAGCAGGGCGCAGCAGAGCACCCGTCCGCCCCCATTCCGATCATCGGTCCCGGAGTAGGGGAGAGCATCCGCGTCGCTCTCGGTGAGACCGGACTCGAGACGTTCCCGCTCATGCTCGGCGCGGCGGAGTTCGGCTGGAACGTCGATCTCGAGACGAGCCACGCGATTCTCGACCGCTATGTGGAGTTCGGCGGCAACGCGATCCACACGGCAGACGGATTCTCCGGCGGCCGCAGCGAGCACATCATCGGTCAGTGGTTGCAGTCCCGCGGGCAACGGGAACGTGCCCTGCTGAGTGTGCGGGTCGGCGCGCACGCAGACAATCCGGGCCTCGGTTCGGTGAACCTCGTGCGCGCGGTCGAGGGGTCGCTCACGAGACTCGGCGTCGAGCGCATCGACGTGCTGTACCTCGATGCCACGCTCGACCGCACGACCAATCTCGAAGACACTCTCGCGACCGTCGAATGGATGGTCGACGCCGGCAAGATAGGCGCCCTCGGAGCTTTCGGTTTCGCGCCTGAGCGGCTCGTGGAAGCGCGCATCCTCGCCTCGGCCGGGTACCCGCGCATCGAGGTCATCGATTCGCCGTACAACCTCGTGCGTCGCCAGCCGTTCGAAGGTGATCTTCGCCTCGTCGCGGGTGCGCAGAGCCTCGCGGTGACGCCCTCCCACGCCCTCGAGCACGGCTTCCTGTCGGGGCGGCACCGCAGCAAGGCGCTGATGTTGCGCGGCGTACGCGGAGAGCAGTTGCGCGGTCACCTGAACAGGCGTGGCACGAAGATCCTCCGTGCTCTCGACCAGGTCGCCACCGAGCTCGAAGTGCCGGTGGCGGCGGTGTCCATCGCGTGGCTGCTCGCTCAGCGGACCGTCGCAGCGCCGATCGTCAACACGTTCGCGACCGACCACGTCGACGAGCTGATGCAGGGGGCCGGCGTCACGCTGTCGCGCGCTCAGGTCACCGAGCTCACACGCGCCGGCAACTGAGCGTCGTAACGCCTCTGTCATAGACCTGGCATAGGGTGGAGTGAATCCCGGCAAACGCTGTCGATGAAGCGAGCGAGTTTGTGACGCATTACATATATCTGGTCAGACACGGTGAACATCAGGACGCCGAACACGGTCTCGCCGACGGACCCCTGTCGCCGCGCGGCCAGCGTCAGGCCGAGCTCATCGCCGACCGTCTCGGAGGACTGCCGCTCGATGCCGTCTGGCACTCTCCGCTCCTGCGCGCGAACGAGACGGCTCGCGCGATCGCGGAGCGACTTCCGTCGGTCGACCCCGAGCCGACCGCACTGCTGTTCGACTGCGTGCCCACGGGCATGACGGACGAGACCCCGGCCGCTTACGAACCGTTCTTCGGCTCGGTCACCGAGGCGGAGCTCGATGCGGGGCGTGCGCAGATGTTCGACGCGGTCAACGAGTTCCTGGTGCGCAAGCCGGGGGATGTGCATGAGGTGCTCATCACCCACAACTTCGTGATCTCCTGGTTCGTGCGCGAGGTCCTCGGCGCCCCGGAGTGGCGGTGGATGACCCTGAACCAGGCGCACTGCGGGCTCACCGTCATCGCTCAGAAGCAGGGCCGTCCGTGGACGCTGCTCACGCACAACGACACCGGGCACCTTCCGGTCGAGCTGCGCACGGGCATCCCCGATTCGATGCCCGTCTGATTCCCGAGACCCCGGCCCGCCGCGCCAGACGGCGCGATGCCGAGAAATAGACTGAACGCATGACCACCCAGGTAGCACTCGTCGGCGGAACCGGGAAGCTCGGATCGATCATCGGTGCGGTGATCGATGGGCTCGAAGGCTTCGAGGTGAAGCGCGTGCTGACGTCTCGCAGCGACCTCGCGGATCTCGACGGCGCCGATCTCGTGATCGATGCCACCACCCCTCAGGTGAGCGTCGACGTCGTGCGCGCCGCGGTCGAGCGTCAGATCAACATCCTCGTCGCCACGTCAGGATGGTCCGCAGAGCGCATCGCGCTGGTTCGTCCACTCGTGGAGAATGCGGGCACCGGCGCCGTCTTCATCCCGAACTTCTCACTGGGGTCGGTGCTCGGCTCAGCTCTGGCCGCCGCAGCCGCGCCTTTCTTCGGGTCGGCCGAGATCATCGAGGCGCACCACGAAGCCAAGGTCGATTCCCCGAGCGGCACGGCCGTGCGCACGGCCGAGCTGATCGCCGCCGCTCGCGCCGAGCAGGGGCCCGTCAGTGCCCCTCACGCCGACCAGCGAGCGCGTGGGCAGCAGGTGGGCAGCGTGCCGATCCACTCGCTCCGACGTCCCGGCGTCATCGCCAAACAGGAGGTCATCCTGTCCGGTCCGGGGGAGTCCCTGACCTTCACGCATGACACGGTCGATCCTGCACTCGCTTATGCTCCCGGCATCCGTCTCGCAGTGCCCTTCGCCGCTCAGGCGACCGGGGTGATCGTCGGGCTCGAGAGCATGATCGACATCGGCATCCGCTCGTGATGTCGCGAATCGGCGTGGGCCTCATGGCCGCTGCGCTGCTCGTGTACTTGGCGGTCGCCGTGTGGTTGGCCGTGATGTTCTTCGCTGTCGGCACGGCGGTGTCGATCGGCATGGGCGTCGCGCTGATCGTGCTCGCCCCGCTCGGGGCGTGGGCGCTCGTTCGCGAGATGCAGTTCGGATTCGCGGCGGATCGACTCGGCCGGGAGCTCGATGCGGAAGGGGGGATGCCTGCGGCGGAGTCCGAGCTCACGCCCAGCGGCCGTATCGCCCGCGCAGACGCCGACCCGCTCATCGCGAGGTACGCGGGTGAGGCGGATGCGGCGCCGACGGACTGGCGCGCGCGCTACCGCCTCGGCGTCGTCCAGGACGCCGCCGGGCGCCGCAAGGATGCCCGCGCCAGCATCCGCGAGGCGATTCGCATCGCTCGCGGGTGAGGGACCTCAGGCGAGAGTGGCCTCGAGTGTGATCTCGATGCCGGCCAGAGCCTGGGACACCGGGCAGCCGACCTTCGCCTCGGCGGCGATCGACTGGAACTGCTCGGGGGTGAGTCCGGGAACGGTCGCGTTGACGTTGAGGTGGCTTCCGCTGATTCCCACGCCGGGCTTGAACGTGACCGACGCGCTCGTGTTGATGCGTTCCGGAGGCGTCCCGTTCTCGGAGAGCGCGTGTGACAGCGCCATGCTGAAGCACGAGGCGTGAGCCGCCGCGATCAGCTCTTCGGGTGTCGTGGTGGTGTCGCTGCCCTCGCTGCGCGCCTTCCAGTTGATCGGAAAGGTGCCGAGCTTCGACGACGAGAACGCGACGGTGCCCGAGCCCTCTGCGAGGGATCCGGTCCAGGTGGTGGTGGCTTCGCTGGTGACGGGCATGATTCCTCCGTAGTATCGCGCCCCGCTCGGTGCGGGTCGCGTGTCCGGCCAGCCTATCGAGCAGGGGCGTGCGGCGGAACTGTGCTCAGACGGTCGAGGCCGCGCGACCGAGGATGCCTGCTCGTTGCAGCAGCAGGTAGATCTGGCATCCGAGGCAGAACGAGAACGCCGCATTGAGGAAGGCCGCGATGAATGCGGCTGCGGTCGCGATCGGCAGCGCCCACGGCACCCCGGCGAGGTGCAGCACGAGACCGATCGAGACGACGACGAGGCCGACGCCCTGAGCGAACCGCGGAGGGCGTGGGTCCTCGAGCTCGGTCGGAGGCGCGAGCCTGGGACGGATGACCCGACGGAACAGCACGCCCCATGGCGCTGTCGCGGGAGACAGGACGCTCCACAGGAACAGGAGGGCGATCACGAGCGTCATGAGGAATCCCGGGTCCAGCGCGCGCTGGGCGAGAGTCGCGGAGGCGACGGCCCAGGTGTCCGAACCCACCTCGGCGGAATCCACCGGCTGGTAGGCGAACCAACCGAAGGTCCTGGCGGTCGAGATGCCGATCAGCGCGAGGAAGGTCGCGACAAGCAGCAGCGCCGCCGTTATCGTCGCTGCGAATCGGGGCCCGCGGGGGTCGATGCCGGCCGGTGTGGTCATGTGCGTTCCGTCCTCGTCATACCGCTGCCAGTGCCTCGTTCAGAGCGTGTCGATGGGGTACGCCGTGGAACCGCGCGCGGACGGCGCCCGAGCCGTCGACCACGAACGTCGTCGGTGTCTGGAGCACCTTGTACCTGGCCGACAGGTCGGGGCGATGAGTCAGGTCGACCTCGATGTGGTCGAGACCGTTCGACTCGGCGACGTAGCTCCGGAGCATCCGTCGCACCTGCGGGCAGCGCGTGCACATCTCGGTGCTGAACTGCACCAGTGTCGTGCCCGAACCCAGCTGCGACAGCCCGGCATCGCTCGGATCGAACCTCAGGTGGCCACCCGCCCGGCGGTGGCCGTCGCGCAGACGCAGCACGACGCCGATCGCGCCGGCGAGCACGAGCAGCGCTGCGGCGAAGAGGAGTGCGACGGCGGGCGACATGCGTCGAGAATACGGGCCGTCCGCCACCCTCGGGGCCGATATGTCGCATCGTGACGATCCGACTCAAGTGTCTCGAGGGCGGGTAGTCTGGCACTCATGAGCGCAGCCGTCCCGACGCCGTACGAAGACCTTCTCCGAGACGTGCTGGAGTCCGGCACTCACAAGTCGGATCGAACGGGAACGGGCACCACCAGCGTCTTCGGTCGGCAGATCCGCTTCGACCTCTCCGAGGGCTTTCCGCTGATCACGACGAAGCGCGTGCACTTCAAGTCGATCGCCTATGAGCTCCTCTGGTTCCTCAGGGGCGACTCGAACGTGAAGTGGCTGCAGGATCACGGTGTCACGATCTGGGACGAGTGGGCGGATGCCGACGGCGATCTCGGCCCCGTATACGGCGTGCAATGGCGCAGCTGGCCCACGCCGGATGGCGACAGCATCGATCAGCTCTCGCAGGTGATCGAGCAGATCCGTCAGACTCCCGATTCCCGTCGACTGATCGTGTCTGCGTGGAACCCGGCAGACATCCCCGACATGGCGCTCGCTCCCTGCCACGCGCTGTTCCAGTTCTACGTCGCCGACGGGAAGCTCTCCTGTCAGCTCTACCAGCGCAGCGCCGACCTGTTCCTCGGCGTCCCGTTCAACATCGCGTCCTACGCCCTGCTGACGCTGATGGTGGCCCAGCAGGTCGGTCTCGAACCGGGGGACTTCGTCTGGACGGGCGGTGACTGCCACATCTACGACAATCACCTCGATCAGGTGAACGAGCAGCTCACTCGCGAACCGTATCCCTCACCGACGCTGAGATTCTCTCGAAAGCCGGAGTCGATCCTCGACTACGACTACGACGACTTCGTCGTCGAGGACTACCAGCACCACCCGTCGATCAGGGCGGCGGTCGCGGTATGACCTGGGTCGGGCTGATCTGGGCCGAGGCGCACGGCGGCGTGATCGGCGCAGAGGGCGGCATGCCGTGGAATGTGCCCGAGGACCTCGCCCACTTCAAAGAAGTCACTCTCGGCGCTCCGGTCATCATGGGACGAAAGACGTGGGATTCGCTTCCCGAGCGCTTCCGTCCGCTTCCCGGGCGCGAGAACATCGTCATAACCCGTCAGCAGGACTGGTCCGCCGAGGGCGCGCGTCGCGCTGCGACTGTGACGGATGCCGTGCGCGGCCACGAGAAGGTCTGGATCATCGGCGGCGCCGAGATCTTCCGCCTCGTGATCGCCGACGCCGACCGCCTCGAGGTCACCGAGCTTGACATCGAGGTGGCCGGCGACGCATATGCGCCGTCCAAGACCGGATGGCGGCTCGTCGACGAAGGGGAGTGGCAGACGTCACGCTCCGGCATCCGCTTTCGCTTCCTCGGATACGAGCGCTGATGCCCACCGCCCTGATCACGGGAGCGAGCGCCGGACTCGGCGCCGAGTTCGCGCGCCAGCTGGCCCGACGCCGGGCCGATCTGATCCTCGTGGCGCGTTCCGAGAGCGATCTCGAGGTCGTGGCCGCCGAGTTGCGCAGCGAATACGGCATCGCCGTCGAGGTCATCTCAGCCGACCTGTCGGTCGAGAGCGACGTCGAGCGCGTCGCCGACCGCCTGCGTGATGACTCCGATCCGGTCGACCTCCTCGTCAACAACGCAGGTTTCGGGCTCCCGTTGCAGTTCGCCGACAACGACATCGATGACGAGGTGCGCCATCTGCGCGTTCACGTGGAGGCATCGATGCGCCTGATGCATGCGGCGCTCCAGACGATGCGCGGTCGCGGCGGGCGGATCATCAACGTCGCTTCCGTCGCCGGATTCATCTCACGCTCCACATACTCTGCGTGCAAGAGCTGGGTGATCGGATTCAGCCGCTGGGCCAATTCCGAGTACGCGAGCGACGGGGTGACGGTGACCGCCGTCTGTCCCGGTTTCACGCACACCACCTTCCACGAGCGGATGGGGCTCGAGCCGGGGCGCGAGGGCGTTCCTGCAGTCATGTGGCTCGACGCTCCGAGCGTGGTCCGAGAAGGGCTGCGTGACGCGGCGCGAGGCAGAGCCGTCTCCATTCCGTCTCTGCGTTACAAGGCGATCGTCGCTGTCGCGAGCCTGTTGCCGAGCGCATTGACATCCCGCATCGCACGTCGCGGCCGCGTCTGACGACCTCCGTCGACACCGTCCGAGGCCGGGACCGCCGAGATCCGCGCGCTCGCGAGGGTCAACGGAATCGGCCGAGGCGGATACCCGCATACGTGATCGCAGCGATCGTCTCGCCGTCGCTGATGCGCCCATCGGCGATCATCGCGAGCACGTCGGCGAAGGGCACCCACGTGACGGTGTCGATGCCCTCCTCGGCCTGAGCGTGCCGCGCCCCGTCGGCATGTGTGACCGCCCGCGCGAGGAACACGTGCTCCGGAGCGTCGGCGATGCCGTTCAGAGCATTCATCGTTCCGAGGTGCACCCACTCCGCGGCGACGAACCCGGTCTCCTCCAGAAGCTCGCGTTGCGCGGCCATCACCGGATCCTCGCCGTCGCTGCCGCCCGCCGGCACCTCGATGGATCGGCCTGTCGTGTAGCGCTCGAGGGTCACCAGGCAGACCCGGTCCTCGTCGTCCATCGCGACCACGAACACCGCCGGATGCCGAACGGTCACGACACCATAGATGCCGTCGCCTCCGGGGCCGGTGATCCGGTCCTCCCGGACCTCGATCCAGCGATTCGAATACACCGTGGACGATTCGTGGGTGACCCATGCCATGAAGATGAGCCTATGCGTCCGCCTCGTCTGGGTGACGGGCATCCGAACCGATACGCTGGGGGCATGACGCACTCGGGCAACCCCTTCGGACAGGTTCTCGTCGCGCTCGTCACTCCGATGACGGCCGATGGCGAAGTCGATTGGCCAGCCGTCGAGAAGCACATCGATGACGTCATCACCGCCGGTGCTGACGGAATCGTCGTGACGGGAACGACGGGCGAGACCTCGACTCTGACGGACCCCGAGAAGCTCAAGCTCGTCGAGATCGGCAAGTCTGTCTCAGCCGGCCGCGCCAAGATCATCACGGGCGGTGGATCCAACGAGACCGCTCACGCGATCGAGCTGTACAAGGCCAGTGAGAAGGCCGGGGCTGACGGCATCATGATCGTCACGCCGTATTACAACAAGCCGACCCAGGCCGGAATCCTCACGCATTTCCGGCTGGTGGCCGACGCGACCGACCTTCCGGTGATCCTCTACGACATCCCTGGACGCACCGGCGTGCCGATCAAGTACGAGACCATCCTGCGCCTCGCGAAGCACCCGAACATCCTGGCCGTGAAGGACGCGAAGGGCGACTTCTCCGAGGTCAGCCGGGTCCTGAACCAGACCGACCTCATGTACTTCTCGGGCGACGACGCCAACGTCCTCCCGCATCTCGCGATCGGCGCGACCGGTCTGATCGGTGTGACCGCCAACGTCGCGGCGGCGCCGTACCGCGCCATCATCGACGCCGTCAACCGCGGGGACCTCACGACCGCCACGGCCGAGCACAAAAGGCTCGAGCCACTCGTGCGCGCGGTCATGACCCACGTCCCGGGAACCGTCGCCGCGAAGTACATCCTGCACGGCCTGGGCCGGATCTCGAGCCCTCGCGTGCGTCTGCCCCTGGTGGGTCCCGAAGAGTGGGAGGCCGCTCTCATCGAGGACGAGCTCGATCTCGTGAAGGACGTCCCGGGAGCAGACTTCTCCAACTTCCGCCCCGACCGCAACGCGGCTGCAGGCGGCGCCCTGCCGAAGGTGCACGGCACGACCCGCTGAGAACACACGCGCCGAGGCGCGTCACCATGAACGAACGGACGCGTGGAGTGTCCGACTGAGGAGACAGCATGTCCATCCCGCTCGCAGAACCCGCAGCTCTCGACGAGGGGACGCTGCGGGTCACTCCGCTCGGCGGACTCGGCGAGATCGGTCGCAACATGACCATCTTCGAGTTCGACGGCAAGATCCTGATCGTCGACTGCGGGGTGCTCTTCCCCGAGGAGCACCAGCCGGGCGTCGACCTGATCCTGCCGGACTTCGAGCCGATCAAGGGCCGTCTCGACGACATCGTCGGAGTGGTCCTCACCCACGGGCACGAAGACCACATCGGTGCCGTGCCCTACCTGCTCCGCCTGAAGGGCGACATCCCCGTGATCGGGTCGGGTCTCACGCTCGCGCTCGTCGAGGCGAAGCTCAAGGAACACCGCATCAGGCCCTACACCCTCACGGTGAAGGAGGGCCAGCGGGAGCAGGTCGGCCCGTTCGATCTCGAGTTCGTCGCGGTCAATCACTCGATCCCGGACGCCCTCGCCGTGGCGATCCGCACCCCGGCAGGCCTCGTGCTCGCGACCGGCGACTTCAAGATGGACCAGCTTCCGCTCGACGGACGCATCACGGACCTGCGGGCGTTCGCGCGCCTCGGCGAAGAGGGGGTCGACCTGTTCCTCGTCGACTCGACGAACGCCGACGTCCCCGGTTTCACACCCACCGAGCGCTCGATCGGCCCCGTGCTCGATCAGGTCATCGGAAAAGCCCCTCGTCGCGTCATCGTCGCGAGCTTCTCCAGTCATGTCCACCGTGTGCAGCAGGTGCTGGATGCCGCGCACGCGCACGGACGACGTGTGGCGCTGCTCGGACGCAGCATGCTGCGCAACATGACGATCGCCGAGGACCTCGGATACCTGAAGGTGCCGAGCGGCCTTCTCATCGACTACAAGAAGGCTCGCGACCTTCCCGACGACAAGATCGTCTACATGTCGACCGGCTCGCAGGGCGAGCCCATGGCCGTGCTGAGCCGGATGGCGAATCTCGACCATGCGATCGAACCCGGTCCGGGCGACACCGTCATCCTCGCGTCCAGTCTGATCCCCGGCAACGAGAACGCCGTGTACCGCGTGATCGACGGGCTCACCAAGCTCGGCGCCAACGTCGTGCACAAGGCCAACGCCAAGGTGCACGTGTCCGGCCACGCGGCAGCGGGCGAGCTCATCTACTGCTACAACATCCTCAAGCCGAAGAACGTGCTTCCCGTGCACGGCGAGTACCGCCATCTGATCGCCAACGCCAAGCTGGCTCAGGACACCGGTGTCGAGGCGGAGCGCACGATCATCGCCTCGAACGGCACCGTCATCGATCTCAAGGACGGCGACGCCCGGGTGGCAGGTCAGCTCGACCTCGGGTTCGTGTATGTGGACGGCTCGACTGTCGGCGCGATCACGGACGCAGATCTCAAGGACCGTCGCATCCTGTCGGAGGAGGGCTTCGTCTCGGTGATCGTCGTGGTCGACGCTCAGACCGGACGCATCATCTCGGGTCCGGAGATCCACGCGCGAGGCATCGCCGAGGACGACTCCGTGTTCGACGACGTCACGCCGAAGATCGTCGCCGCGCTCAAGGAAGCCTCCGGCAATGGTGTGCGCGACACGCACGCGCTCTCGCAGGTCATCCGCCGCACGATCGGGCGCTGGGTCAACCAGAAGCTCCGTCGTCGCCCGATGATCGTCCCCCTCGTCATCGAGGCCTGATCGGATCCTGGCCGCTCGCGGGTTCACAGTCGACCGACACTCGGCTGTAACGCGAGCGGCCTAGAATCTGTCCATGCCGGACGTCTTCTCGATCCGACCCGCCGATCAGGCGGACGGGAGCTTCCTCGGCGACATGGTCGTCGAAGCGGCGAACTGGCGCTCCGGCGGGGCACGAGCCCGGCATGAGATCCTGACCGCCACCGAGCACCGTCGGTACATCGCAGGGTGGATGAGACCCGCAGACGCAGGCTTCGTCGCCGTCGACTCCGACGCGCGTCCGATCGGGGCGGCGTGGTATCGGATGCTCGCGCCTGACGATGCCGGATTCGGTTTCGTCGGTACCGCCGTTCCGGAGCTCATCATCGGGGTGCAGCCGATCTGGCGTGCGCACGGCGTCGGACGGACACTGCTTCGACGTCTCGTGGCCCACGCGCGCGAGCAGGGACACCCCCGGATCAGCCTCAGTGTCGAACGGGACAACTTCGCGCACGCCCTGTATCGCTCGGAGGGCTTCGTGGTCACCGAAGCGGGAGGCCTCCGGGACACGATGGTGCACCGCACGTCCTGATCTCTGTCGCGCACGCTCCGAAGCGGTCGGAATGCCGCGTCATTACGGGCATTGTCGGCGTCTGGTCGTAACGTGAGAGCATGGCCAGGAGTACCACGAAGTCAGCGCGCGCGTCCGAGAGCGCCACGCCACGCCCCAAGAGGCAGGCTGCTCCGAAAGCTCAGGCCGCGCCGAAGAAGTACATCGACGAGATCGACAAGCCGCCGGTGGCGGTACGAGCGTGGAACGGGCTCGCCCACGGCGTCGGTGGTCTGTTCCGGGCATTCGGTCCCGAGACGCTCGAGAAGGATGATCGGCGCGACGGGTTCCCGTTCCTGCTCGTGCTTCTGGCGATCGCCGGCGCGGTCAACGAATGGTTCTTCATCGGCAACGAGGTCGCCTCGAACATCAGCGCGTACTCTGTCGGGCTTCTGGTCGGGCGCGTAGCTTTCGTCATGCCCCTGCTGCTCTTGCTGCTCGCGGGGTGGCTGTTCCGCCACCCCTCCTCTGTAAACGACAACGGTCGCATCGGTTTCGGGTTCGGCCTGCTGTTGATCACGTCATCCGGCTTCTGTCACGTTGCAGGCGGGCAGCCTCAGCCTCAGCCTCAGATAACAGCGCTGAGCGGTGCGGGCGGCGTGTTCGGCTGGCTGATCGGTGAGCCGCTGTCGTATCTCACACCTGTGGGTGCCTACATCGTGCTCGCGCTCCTGGCCGGACTCAGCATCCTGATCCTGACAAAGACTCCGCCGAACCGAATCGGACGGCGCCTCGGCGACCTGTACGCATGGATGTTCGACGCGGAGCGCACCGAGAAGCCTGCGAAGGACGCCGCCGCGATCGACGACTCCGACAAGGTGGACGATCCCGACGTCCTTCCGTGGTGGCGACGCAACAAGACAGGCCGCGAAGAAGACCCCGATGAGGGGACGCTGGGCTCCGACGACATCACAGCGCTGCTGACCACCTCTGAGCCGACTCCGGCGTACGATCAGGCCGTCGTCGTGGAGGATCCGTACGACGCGGCCACCGAGGTCCTGACGGACGTGCGCTCCGTGACGGAGTCGCTGGCCGGGCAGCAGACCACGGCACTGCTCGATGACGAGTCCGACACAGGCGAGATGCCGGAGCTGCCGGGTCTCGACGGCTTCGGCACGGCCGGCCCGGGGGAGCGAGGCCCGCAGGCCCCGGTCACCCCGTATGTGCTGCCGTCGCCGGGACTTCTCGTCGAAGGACCTCCGCCGGTCGCGCGCTCCGAGGCGACCGACAGGGTGATCGAGCAGATCACGAGTGTGCTGACGCAGTTCAAGGTGGACGCGAAGGTCACCGGTTTCTCGCGTGGTCCCACAGTCACCCAGTACGAGGTCGAGGTGGGTCACGGCGTCAAGGTCGAGAAGATCCTCCAGCTGAGCAACAACTTCGCCTATGCGGTCGCGTCGAACGACGTGCGGATCCTGTCACCGATCCCCGGAAAGAGCGCGATCGGAATCGAGATCCCGAACGCCGACAAGGAGATGGTCGCGCTCGGCGACGTGCTGCGATCTCCGGCTGCGCACAAGAGCACGCATCCCATGACGATCGGTGTCGGCAAGGACGTCGGCGGCAATATCGTCATCGCCAACCTCGCGAAGATGCCGCACCTCCTTGTCGCCGGTTCGACCGGTTCGGGTAAGTCCAGTTTCGTCAACTCGATGATCACCAGCCTGCTCATGCGTGCGCGACCGACCGACGTGCGGATGGTCCTGATCGACCCGAAGCGCGTCGAGCTGACGAGCTATGCGGGAGTCCCGCACCTGATCACGCCCATCATCACGAACCCGAAGAAGGCCGCTGAGGCGCTCCAGTGGGTCGTCAAGGAGATGGACATGCGGTACGACGACCTCGCGTCGTTCGGATTCCGCCACATCGACGACTTCAACCGGGCGGTCCGTGCCGGCGAGGTGGAGCTGCCCGTGGGCAGTGAGCGCGTGCTCAAGCCCTACCCGTACCTCCTCGTGGTGGTCGACGAGCTCGCCGATCTGATGATGGTCGCTCCGCGTGACGTCGAGGACTCGATCGTCCGCATCACACAGCTCGCGCGTGCCTCCGGCATCCACCTCGTGCTCGCGACACAGCGACCCAGCGTCGATGTCGTGACCGGTCTGATCAAGGCCAACGTCCCTTCGCGGCTCGCGTTCGCGGTGACGAGCGTCACCGACAGCCGTGTCATCCTCGACAGCCCCGGAGCCGACAAGCTGATCGGCCAGGGCGACGCACTGTTCTCCCCGATGGGTTCGTCGAAGCCGTTCCGCCTGCAGGGCGCCTGGGTCGACGAGAAGGAGATCGACGCGGTCGTCAAGCATGTGACCCGCCAGGCGCGTCCGGACTACCGTGCCGATGTGCAGGAGGCGCTGGAGCCGACGAAGAAGAAGGAGGTCGACGAGGACATCGGCGACGATCTCGAGCTTCTTCTCGCAGCGGCCGAGCTCATCGTGTCGTCGCAGTTCGGTTCGACCTCGATGCTGCAGCGCAAGCTCCGCGTCGGCTTCGCGAAGGCGGGTCGTCTGATGGACCTGCTCGAGTCGCGCGAGATCGTCGGCCCGTCCGAAGGCTCGAAGGCTCGCGACGTCCTCGCCACAGCAGAGCAGCTTCCGCAGGTCATGGCGAAGCTTCGCGGTGACGACGTGCCGGCGAAGCCTGCTGCGCCCTCGGCCGCGCCGGCTGCCGGAGCTCCGCACGACCCGGTGGAGGCGCAGTTCCAGGGGCTGCCCGTGGTCGAGGCCGAGGGCGATGGCGACGAAGACGCCTGGGGACTGACGGGACGCGACTGATGGCCATTCCACGGCAGCTTCCCAATGCGATCACGATCGCGCGCATCCCTCTCGCAGTGATCTTCTTCGTCCTCCTCCTGGTGGGGGGCACCTACGGACTCGACGACATCGTCGTCCGCTGGATCGCCGCGGTTCTCTTCATCGTGGCGATCTCGACCGACTGGGTCGACGGCTATCTGGCCCGCCGGTACGAGATCGTCAGCGACTTCGGAAAGCTCTGGGACCCGATCGCCGACAAGCTGCTCACCGGCGCCGGGTTCATCGGCCTCGCAGTGCTCGGCGAACTCAACTGGTGGCTGGTGGTCGTCATCCTCATCCGTGAGTGGGGCATCACGATCCACCGCCTCATGGTGGCGAAGGAGCATGTCGTCGCTGCGGCCTGGATGGGCAAGGTCAAGACCGCGGTGCAGGCGGTGGCTCTCTCGTGGGCGCTGCTTCCGCTGCACGTCGTGATCGGCCTGGAGCCGTGGGTCCTCGTGACCGCCGTCCTGATGGTCGTCGTGCTGATCCTCACTGTGGCGAGCGGCATCGACTACATCGTCGCGCAGGTGCGAGGAGCACGGCAGTCCTCATGACGTCCGCGTCGGCGGTGCTCGCTGCGCTGGTCCAGCGCGGCTGGACGCTCGGTGTAGCGGAGTCGCTGACGGGTGGTGCTCTCGCGGCCGAGTTCGTCTCCGTGCCGGGCGCCTCGGCCTCCCTGCGCGGAGCGGTCGTCGCATACGCCACGCCGGTGAAGCACACGCTGCTGGGCGTCGACGGTGCGCTTCTGGATGCGCACGGGCCCGTGCACCCGGAAGTCGCGCTCCAGATGGCAGCAGGGGTGAGAGGTGCACTGACGGTCGACGGGGCCCCTGCCGATGTCGGCGTCTCCACCACGGGCATCGCCGGGCCTGACTCGCCCGACGGTCAGCCCGTGGGTACGGTGCACGTGGCAGTCGTGACGCCGGACTCCTCCGCGACCGAGCTGTTCGTCTTCGACGGCGATCGCGCGCAGGTGCGGTCGCAGGCGGTCGACGCAGCCATCGGCCTGCTCGCGCGGCTTCTGCGGGAATAGCGGATGGGTGTGCTCCGTTATGTCCTATGTGCTCACACCGAAAGCACAGCGTGCGAAGGTAGATTTTGTGAAGGTCGGTAGGACTAGACTGGCGGTCTCCTCGAGGGAGACATCGAGAAGGCGATCTGGGAGGAGGTTCCGATGATTCTTGTACGACAGGAAATCGGCGATGTGCTGAGGGACTTCCGCCTGCAGAAGGGGCGGACGCTCCGGCAGGTTGCAAGCAAGGCTTCTGTGGCTCTCGGCTATCTGAGCGAGGTCGAGCGGGGCCAGAAGGAGGCATCGAGCGAGATTCTCGCCTCGGTGGCTGACGCTCTGGATGTTCCCATCTCGATCATCATGCGCGAGGTCGGCGATCGGATCTCGGTCCTCGAAGGCATTCAGGTCTTCCCTGATGTCGTACCGGACGACCTCGTGGCCTCTGTCGAGCCCGAGCTGTCGCTCCACTGAAGCTCGCACACCAATAGCTTCTGATGCGACGTAGCGAGTTCCTCCGCGCAGTCGACGCGGAATTCGGTGGTCGAGGGTCGTCTCTGGTCAGCGACCTCATTCTGACCCAGCTCGCCGGACGCACTGCCGACGAAGCGTTGGACGCGGGGGTTCCACCGCGCGAGATCTGGCTGGCGCTGTGCGCCGAGACGGATGTTCCCCTGGAGCGGCGCCATGGGGTAGGCCGTCTGGAGCCGCGCAAGCGGTGACACCCTGAAGCGTCCCGCAGCGCGGCGTTCGAGGCACTTTCGATTCGTGACTCGCCGCGACGGCGTGTCGTCGAATATGTGTTCGAAGCGGGCGTAGTCTTCTGCACAAGTGGTTCAGAGACGGTGTTCTCCCTGTTTCGCGGAGCTGATGACGCAATGTCGGAGGTGCCTCGTACGGTGAAGAACGAGCCGAAGAGCCATACGCCTTGTCGGAGAGTTCCGCCCAGCCGGGAGGACCGCGACAGCCTACAGGCGGCACCACGCGAGCATAAGGAGCACGTCATGCCATCACCCGCTGACCGCGAGAAGTCCCTCGAGACCGCCCTCGCCCAGATCGACCGCCAGTTCGGAAAGGGCTCGGTCATGCGACTGGGCAGCGACGAGCGTGCGCCCGTCGCCGTCATTCCGACCGGGTCCATCGCTCTCGATGTCGCCCTCGGCGTCGGTGGGCTCCCGCGTGGACGAATCGTCGAGATCTACGGTCCGGAGTCGTCGGGTAAGACGACACTCACCCTCCATGCGATCGCGAACGCTCAGCGTGCCGGCGGAATCGCCGCCTTCATCGACGCCGAGCACGCGCTCGACCCCGACTACGCCGCAAAGCTCGGTGTCGACATCGATGCTCTTCTCGTCTCGCAGCCGGACACGGGTGAGCAGGCACTGGAGATCGCCGACATGCTCGTCCGCTCCGGGGCCATCGATCTGATCGTCATCGACTCCGTGGCCGCGCTCGTGCCTCGGGCCGAGATCGAAGGCGAGATGGGTGACTCCCACGTGGGTCTGCAGGCGCGCCTGATGTCTCAGGCTCTGCGAAAGCTCACCGGTGGACTCAACCAGACGAACACCACGATGATCTTCATCAACCAGCTCCGCGAGAAGATCGGTGTCTTCTTCGGCTCGCCGGAGACCACCGCAGGTGGAAAGGCGCTGAAGTTCTACGCGTCGGTCCGCATGGACATTCGCCGCATCGAGACTCTCAAGGACGGCACCGATGCAGTCGGAAACCGTACGAGGGTCAAGGTCGTGAAGAACAAGATGGCTCCGCCGTTCAAGCAGGCTGAGTTCGACATCCTCTACGGCGTCGGCATCTCGCGCGAGGGGAGCCTGATCGACTTCGGTGTGGAGCACGCCATCGTCAAGAAGTCCGGGTCCTGGTACACCTACGACGGCGATCAGCTGGGACAGGGCAAAGAGAACGCGCGGACGTTCCTGCTCAAGAACCCCGACATCGCGCTGGCGATCGAGACACAGATCAAGCAGAAGCTCGGCATCGGTGGCGCCCCCGACGCTCCTGCTGACGAGCTCGCCGAGCGCCGCCCGGCATGACCGTGAGTGACGGCGGGGGCGAGCCTCAAGAGCTCGCCCCCGTCATCCCTCTGTTCGGACGGGATGCCGCGCCCAGGAGGCCGGTCGATCGCAGCGCTGCGCAGCCTGACGGAGTCACCCGGCGGGGTGCGGAAGATCTCCGTCTCGATCGCTCGACAACGAGCGGAGCCGAGACGTTCCGTGACTCGCACTCGGCAGCGCTCACCGACTCCCGTGGACCCAGCGAACGGCATCCCGCCCGTGGCGCTGCGGCGCGGTCAGCACCTCGACTGCGCGCATTGCAGTCGGACGACTCCGCAGACGAGAGCGGCGTCGATCCCTCGAAGGTGCGTGCTGACGCCGAGGAGTTGCTCGTGCGCAAGCTGAGGGCTCGGTCTCTCTCGTTGTCAGAGGCGCGGCTGGTGCTCAAGGGCTACGAGCGGGACGGGGACCGACTCGACCCTGGAGTGATCGACGACGTGATCGACGATTTCTGTCGCCGCGGCTACCTCGATGACTCGCTTCTCGCCGACCAGCTCGTGACCTCCGGGATCGAGCGCAAAGGACAGGGGAGAGTCGCTCTGTCACGCGCACTCTCGCAGAGGGGGATTCCTCGCGACGTGATCGACGCGGCGCTGGACGAGGTACCAGACGATGACGCCGCGAGAGCGCTCGAGTTCGCTCGCTCGAAAGCACGATCCATGTCGCGACTCGATGGCGACACGGCCCTTCGCCGCCTTGTCGGGCAGCTGGCGCGCCGCGGGTACAACGGTTCGGTCGCGATGTCGGCTGCGAAAACGGCACTCGCGGAGGCATCCTTCGGGTCGTCGAGTTCCGGGGTTCGTTTCGTCGACTCGGACTGACGTCGACAAGTGAATCGTTCGCCACAGGCAACGGCACCGGCTCAGAAGCGCTCGTACAATGGGGAGATCATGACTATCCCGCGCAGTGAACCGACGATCATCGCGTCGTCGTCAGCCGCAATCGACCGCGACGGGCGCCAGCGTTCGTACGAGGTCCGCACCTTCGGCTGCCAGATGAACGTCCACGATTCCGAACGCCTTTCGGGCTCGCTCGAAAGCGCAGGATACGTCCGTGCGACAGACGGCGCCGAGGCCGATGTCGTGATCATCAACACGTGCGCGGTTCGTGACAATGCGGCGGGCAAGCTGTACGGCACTCTCGGCCAGCTCGCTTCAGTGAAGCGACGCAAGGACGGCATGCAGATCGCCGTCGGCGGCTGTCTGGCCCAGATGGACAAGCAGGCCGTGCTCGACAAGGCGCCCTGGGTGGATGTGGTGTTCGGCACGCACAATATGGGCTCGCTCCCGGGCCTGCTCGAACGCGCCCGGCACAACGGCGACGCCGAACTGGAGATCCTCGAGTCTCTCGAGGTGTTTCCGTCCACTCTTCCGACTAAGCGCGACTCCGCGCACAGCGGGTGGGTGTCCATCTCGGTCGGATGCAACAACACCTGCACCTTCTGCATCGTTCCGAGCCTCCGCGGCAAGGAGAAAGACCGTCGTCCGGGCGACATCCTGAACGAGATCCGCCTTCTCGTCGACGACGGGGCGATCGAAGTCACCCTTCTCGGTCAGAACGTCAACTCCTACGGCGTGGAGTTCGGCGACCGTCAGGCTTTCAGCAAGCTCCTGCGCGCCGCGGGCGAGATCGACGGACTCGAGCGCATCCGCTTCACGAGTCCTCACCCGGCCGCATTCACCGACGATGTGATCGACGCGATGGCCGAGACTCCCAACGTGATGCCGCAGCTCCACATGCCGCTGCAGTCGGGCAGCGATCGCATTCTCAAAGCCATGCGTCGTTCGTATCGCAGCGAGAGGTTCCTCGGGATCCTCGACCGCGTCCGTGAGCGCATCCCGCACGCCGCGATCACCACCGACATCATCGTCGGATTCCCGGGTGAGACCGACGAGGACTTCGAAGACACGATGCGGGTGGTCGAACAGGCACGGTTCTCGAGCGCCTTCACGTTCCAGTACTCGATCCGCGAGGGCACACCGGCGGCGACGATGGAGGAGCAGGTTCCGAAGGCCGTCGTGCAGGAACGCTACAACCGACTCATCGCGCTGCAGGAGCGCATCTCGCTCGAAGAGAATCAGAAGCAGATCGGCCGAGAGGTCGAGGTGCTCGTCTCGACGGGCGAGGGCAAGAAGGACGCCGAAACCCACAGGCTCACCGGTCGCGGCCAAGACAACCGTCTCGTGCATTTCGAGGTCACCCCCGGATCGGCCGTTCCCCGACCCGGAGATGTCGTCTCGGTGACGATCACCCGTGCGGCTCCCTTCCACCTTCTGGCAGACGACCCGACGGGCGCGCCGCTCAGGATCCGTCGCACCCGAGGCGGCGACGCCTGGGATCGCGCCCAGGCGGAGTCGTGCGCGGTGCCGGCACCGGCGGCGTCCGACGGCAGGCGAGCGGTGTCCCTCGGCCTGCCGACGCTTCGCGTCGGGCGGTGACCGCTGCGCACGATGAGACCGGTGCTGGAGCAATGACAGGCCGGGCTCCCGGCCGTGCTGTCGACGCTCCCCGCCTGTGGGCGATCGTGGGTGCGACGGGAACGGGAAAGAGCGATCTCGCGCTCGATCTCGCCGAGGTTCTGCGTCGCCGAGGCAACGACGCCGAGATCGTGAACGCGGATGCGATGCAGCTCTACCGCGGAATGGACATCGGCACGGCGAAGCTCGCCACGGCCGACCGGCGCGGCATTCCGCATCACCTCTTCGACGTGCGCGAGGTCGACGAGGAAGCGGCGGTCGCCTGGTATCAGCCCCTCGCGCGGTCGGTCATCACCGATATCCAGAGTCGGGGCGCTGACGCGATCCTCGTGGGCGGCTCCGGGTTGTACGTCTCGAGTGTCATCTTCGACTTCTCCTTCCCGCCGCGCGACCCGATCATCCGATCCAGACTCGAACGAGAACTCGAGGACGAGGGCGCGGGTGCGATGCTCGAGCGGCTGCGAGCTCTCGATCCCGCCACGGCGTCACGCATCGATCCCAAGAACGGAAGGCGTGTGATCCGCGCCCTCGAGGTCCTCGAGCAGGGCAGTGCCACGCATGGTGCTACCCTGCCGCAGCAGCCGGCTCTGTGGAACGCGGACACGCGTCTGATCGGTCTTCACGTCGAGCGCAGCGTCCTCGTCGAACGGCTCGACGACAGAGTCGAAGGGATGTGGCGCGCCGGCCTCGTCGACGAGGTGGCAGGGCTCCGACGACAGGGGCTCGAGCGTGGCGTGACGGCGCAGCGTGCGATCGGCTACTCTCAGGCTCTCGCGCAGATCGACGGTCGGCTCACGCAGGACGAAGCGATCGCCGAGACACAGGCGCTCACGCGTCGGTACGCGCGGCGTCAGGTGTCCTGGTTCAAGCGCTATCCGGGGCTCGCCTGGCACGAGCCGCCCGTGGATGCCGCGGCACTCGTCGGATCCTGAGACAGATCCGTCATCGCATCGCGCGATGTCGGTGGCCGATGAGAGGCTGGACGCATGGCCACCCACTTCTACACCGCGAGCAGCCTCGACGGTTTCATCGCGACTGAGCAGCACTCCCTCGATTGGCTCCTGAAGCAGGACATCGACGCCGAGGGTCCGATGGCCTACGAGGCATTCGAGAAGACGATCGGCGCTCTGGCCATGGGAGCGTCGACCTACGAATGGGTCATGCGCCACGAAGAAGGGCGCTGGGGGTATACCCAGCCGACCTGGGTGTTCACGCACCGAGCGCTCGAGATTCCCGTCGGCGCCGACATCCGCACCGCTGAGGGCGACGTGATCGCCGTGCACACCGAGATGGTCGCCGCCGCCGGTGGCAAGGACCTGTGGGTCGTCGGTGGGGGAGACCTGGCAGGGCAGTTCGCCGATGCCGGCCTGCTGGACGAGGTGTGGGTGCAGTACGCGCCGGTCACGCTCGGATCCGGGGCGCCACTCCTGCCACGGACACTGGACCTCGAGCTCCTCGAAGTGGCGCGCAACCGCAACTTCATGTGCGGGCGTTACCGCGTGCGCCGTGGCTGAGCCGAACATTCGGCCGCCCGCAGGCGAGGACTGGGAGGTCCGCGCTTTCGACAGAGCGGACACTGAGTCGGTTGTCGCCCTCTGGACCGAGGCGGGTCTCACTCGCCCATGGAACGATCCGCGGCTCGACATCGAGCGCAAGCTCACCGTGCAGCCCGAGCTGTTTCTCGTCGTGGAGGCAACCGAGTCGGGGTCGAACGCCTCGGGGATCCTCGGCACCGTCATGGCAGGTTACGACGGTCATCGCGGCTGGCTCTATTACCTGGCGACCGCGGCGTCGCATCGCCGGCGAGGGATTGCGCGATCACTCGTGCGCGAGGCCGAGCGGCTTCTCGTCGCGATGGGGTGCCCGAAAGTGCAGCTCATGGTGCGAGAGGGGAACGAAGGGGTCCTCGGTTTCTACGACGACCTGGGGTACGAACGATTCTCGGTGTCGAACACGGGTCGGCGTCTGATCGTCGACGCGTAGCCGAGATCTCTAGACTGGTCGAATGGTCGCATTCACCAAAGGGCACGGCACCGGCAACGACTTCGTCATCATCGCCGACCCCGATGGCGCACTCGAGCTGAGCTCCGAGCAGGTCGCGGTGCTCTGCGACAGGCATCGTGGCATCGGTGCCGACGGCATCCTCCGTGTCGTTCGCTCCGCGTCGATCGTGGACGGGCGCGCCGCACTCGCCGAGGAGCCGGCAGCCGAGTGGTTCATGGATTACCGCAACGCCGACGGGTCGATCGCCGAGATGTGCGGCAACGGCATCCGGGTCTTCGCGCACTATCTCGTGCGCTCCGGCCTCGCCACGATCGAGCCTGGCTCGACACTTCCCATCGGCACCCGAGCGGGCGTGCGCGATGTGACCCGCAGTGAGACGGGATATCAGGTGGATCTCGGCCTGTGGAAGCTCTCCGGCGACGACCCTCTCGTCACCGCCGACGGGCTTCCGGTCACAAGACCGGGCCTGGGCATCGACGTCGGGAACCCGCATGTCGTGGTCGCTCTCGCGTCCGAGGCGGAACTCGCATCTCTCGAGCTTCACCGTGCGCCGGTGCTCGAGCCCGATCCGCCCGCCGGTGCCAACGTCGAGTTCGTCGTCCCGGGGGAGCCGCTCGTGCGCGACGGTATCGGGCATGTGTCCATGCGCGTCTCGGAACGCGGTGTGGGGGAGACACTCAGCTGCGGCACGGGTGTGGCGGCCACGGCTCTGGCGGTGCGCCACTGGGCGGGTGACAAGGCGCCGGACAACTGGCGGGTCGAGGTGCCGGGTGGCACGCTGGGCGTGCGTATGTTCCCCGCAGAGGACGGTGAGCATGTCGCACTCTCCGGTCCCGCGCAGCTCGTGTTCAGCGGCGAGGTCGACCTGATCTGATGGGGACGACCGGCCCGATCGATCTGGTCATCTTCGACTGCGACGGAGTCCTCGTCGACAGCGAGCGGCTCTCGATCGAGGTGGACCGGAGGGTGCTCGCGGATCTCGGGTGGGAGCTCTCGCACGAGCAGATCCTGCACCGGTTCGTGGGACGCTCCGCTGCACACTTCCGGGCTGAGGTCGAAGCGCACCTCGGAAGGGCGCTTCCCGACGCGTGGGAGACGCCTTACCAGCCGTGGTATCTCGCCGCGTTCGCCGATGAGCTGACGGCGGTGGACGGCGTCGAGACAGCGCTCGACGAGATCAAGACCGCGACGTGCGTGGCATCGAGCGGCACCCACGCGAAGATCCGCAGAACGCTCGGGATGACCCGTCTGCTTCCACGCTTCGACGGCCGGATCTTCAGCGCGGACGACGTGGCGCACGGGAAGCCGGCGCCGGATCTGTTCCTCCATGCGGCTGAGCGGCTCGGGGTGCACCCCGGGCGTTGCGTCGTGGTGGAGGACAGCCGTTTCGGCGTCCGCGCCGCCCGCGCTGCGGGTATGCGCGTGTTCGGTTATGCGGGCGGGCTCACGCCGTCGGACTGGCTGGAACGTGAAGGTGCGGTCGTCTTCACCGACATGCGCGACCTGCCCCGGCTGATGGCTCGCTGACGACGTCGCGGTGCCGGGTCGGCCGAGAGCGCCCCTCAGACGAGAGCGATCGGCTCGGTCGGGGGAGTGCCGTGCTTGCGCACCTTCAGGATTCGGTAGCCCTTGGAGGTCGCAGTGCGGTGCACGCTGTATCCCGGTTGGAATGTCGCCCCGATCCACCGCTGCAGAGAATCCGCGCCGAGGTTGCGCTGCACGACGAGCCACGCGTCGCTGCGCTCGTCGAGGCGGGGAATCCACTTCTCGAGCAGGCCGTGGAGTTCGTTCTTGCCGACTCGGATCGGGGGGTTCGAGCGGATCGATCGGAATGTCACATCAGCGGGAACATCCTCCGGCAACGATGCGTTGACGTTAGTGAGACCATGAGCAGCGGCGTTGCGTCGCACGAGATCGAGAGCCCGCTCGTTCACATCGACCGCCCACACAGTCGCATGAGGTGCAGCCAGTGCCATCGACAGCGTGATCGGACCCCACCCGCTTCCGAGATCGAGAAGGTGCCCTCCCGGCGGAACCGGAGGCATGTTGGCGAGAAGAACGGCAGTACCGGCATCCAGCCGATCCGGGCTGAAGACGCCGCCAGCAGTCGTGACGTCCAGCTCTCGGCCTGCGAGCGTCACACGGATCGATCGCAGGTTCTCGGGGCTTGCCGGGGCCGCAGTGAAGTAATGGTCGGACCCCATACCGTGAGCGTAGCGGACAGCGCGGGCTAAGGTTAAGGCTCGCAACAAAACCCAGAGATAAGGGACGGATGACGGAGACCAGCACACACTCCACAGGTGACGAAGCAGTCGATCGCGTACTCGCGAATGCGGAGAGGCGGACGGAGGCTCGCGTCTTCGGTGCCGCGCAGGCGCTGCAGGACCAGTCCACCGCGTCACACGCGTTCTCGGACGGCGACCAGTGGGACCTCGAGGATCGTCATGCGCTTCGGCGTGTCGGCGGTCTCTCCACCGAACTCGAAGACGTCACCGAGGTCGAGTACCGCCAGCTTCGTCTCGAGAACGTCGTGCTGGTCGGTGTGTACCCGCAGGGAGCACAGGAGGACGCGGAGAACTCGCTTCGCGAGCTGGCCGCCCTCGCGGAGACCGCGGGTGCGGTCGTTCTCGACGGTGTTCTTCAGCGACGGCCGCATCCGGATGCCGCGACGTATATAGGCCGCGGAAAGGCGCAGGAGCTGAAGGACATCGTGGTGGCGACGAATGCCGACACCGTGATCGCCGACACCGAACTCGCGCCGAGTCAGCGACGAGCTCTCGAGGACGTCGTCAAGGTCAAGGTCATCGACCGCACCACTGTCATCCTCGACATCTTCAGCCAGCACGCCAAGAGCCGTGAGGGCAAGGCGCAGGTCGAACTGGCGCAGCTCGAGTACCTCCTGCCGCGCCTGCGCGGCTGGGGTGATTCGATGAGCCGTCAGGCAGGTGGCCAGGTGGGAGCGGGCGGCGCCGGTATGGGCTCGCGTGGTCCGGGCGAGACGAAGATCGAGCTCGACCGTCGCCGCATCCGCACCAAGATGGCCCTGCTGCGTCGACAGATCCGCGACTTCGGCCCGGCGCGAGAAGCGAAGCGTGCCGAGCGCAAGCGCAACACGATTCCCTCCGTTGCCATCGCCGGCTACACCAACGCCGGCAAGTCGAGTCTCCTCAACGCCCTCACGAGCGCGGGGGTGCTCGTGGAGAACGCACTGTTCGCGACGCTGGATGCGACGGTTCGCCGCTCCGAGACATCGGACGGGCGTGTCTACACCCTGACGGACACGGTCGGCTTCGTCCGCAACCTTCCCCACCAGCTCGTCGAGGCGTTCCGCTCGACCCTCGAAGAGGTCGGCGACGCAGACGTGGTCCTGCACGTGGTCGACGGATCGCACCCCGATCCCGCCGGTCAGCTCCAGACCGTTCGAGACGTGATGGGCGACGTCGGTGTGCGTGACATGCCCGAGCTCGTGGTGTTCAACAAAGCCGATCTGATCGATGACGACGAGCGACTCGTGCTGCGTGGTCTCGAGCCCAAGGCGCACTTCGTCTCGTCGCGGTCGGGGGAGGGCATCGATGAGCTTCGAGCATCCATCGAAGAGGCGCTTCCGAAGCCCGCAGTCGAAGTGCACGCGGTGATTCCTTACGACCGCGGCGATCTGGTCGCTGCGATCCATGAGACCGGCATGCTGCTGAGCGTGGATCACGGTGAGCAGGGGACTGTCGTCCACGCTCGTGTGTCGGAGCGGCTCGCCGCCGATCTGGCTCCCTTCGCGGTCGGCGCCTGACCGGATCCATCCCCAGTGCAGCGCTGAGTTCAGCGCGCGAGGAACCGGGCCTCGACCGTTGCCGAGATGACGATCTCGTCGGGTTCGTAGTCCATGGATGGCCCGCTCGCATCGCCGGACTCCTGCATCATGGCCGCGCGCATCTTGGGCGCGCCGGGGAACGGCTGGACGGGTGCGGGAGCGATGAGCCCGGCATCCGCGATCTCGACAGGCGCGATGGCACCGAGTCCGAGAGCTGTCGCGTACGCCTGCGCGCGCGCGACGGCGACGGCGACCGCGTGCGCAGCGACTTCTCGTTCGACCCGTGAGCTCGTCTCAGGGGTGAGATGCCAGTTCACCCATCCGACCTCGACTCCGTCCCATGCCGATACATCCGATACCCAGACGGACAGCTCCGAAGCTTCGGCGAAGGTCGCCGTCAGATCGACGCTGGCGTAGTAGACAGGTGCGAGACGCTTGCCCTCGGCGCTCCACGGGCGCTCGGCTCGCACCGACAGCTGCTTGCTGGACCAGTCGACGACGACGCCCGTCTCCCGCCTCGCGGTGATGCTCTCGCGCACCGGCTCGGCGAGATGCATGACCCGATCGACCACTTCCGCACGGTCTGGCCCATCGGCTCGGACGCTGACGCGGATGGTCGCGCGCTCGGGTGCGACCCGGGCCTCATGCTCGCCGCGGACGGTGATGGTGACTTCGCTCATGTCGCGACTCTACGCCAGCGCGCTCCTGAGGCGCGGAATGGCGAAGGCCTCGCGAACGTTGTAGTCTATGAGGCTCGGGGACTCCGGTGCCCGAGATGAAAACTCAACAGTGTGACAGCGGCTCCTTCGAGAGAAGGACCACGGGGCTGATCGGTTTCGACAGCGCCTGTGAATCCACGAGAAGCGGGCCGAGGATGCAGAGTTATCTCGTAAACGCTCTCTGCAAAACAATAGTTGCCGAAACCAAGCGCAACGACTTCGCCCTCGCTGCATAAGCGAGCCCGATAGTCCGTCAGGCCGTATGTGATTCCGATACGGATCCTGGCGTCATCTAGGAATCTTGCTGCGTGACGGCGTCTGGACGTCACGTGGGACTCTTCCCAGGCTGGGCTCGTCGACTTAGGTGTCTGTGACAAAGGTCGGAGCCGAGCAGAACGTCTTCACAGACTGCGCCCGGAGAAGGCGTGGAGACTCAGCGTTGGACGGGGGTTCGATTCCCCCCAGCTCCACCAGGTCGCTGTCACAAGCAAGAAGGCCCGCCTCCCTGGTGATCACTGGGGAGGCGGGCCTTTTTGCGTTGTACGCCGCTTGTCGGGCCGCGAGTCCTGCCCCACTTCGCCCATATCAGCGGCGGTCGCGTGTTCGTCGAGCAGATTCGCGACGTCGCAACCCCAACCGACTCCCGGGCTGCATCCGAGAGAGGCTATCCAAGCGGTGGAGTCCGGAGCGGATCGCCCAGAAGCCGCACCTGCATTTCCCATGCGTTGACCGAGTGAGAACCCCAATAGGCTTCTTGTCGTGTTTCTGACTCTGGTCCCGCCGTCCGCTGCCGAATTCAAGACCCTTTACGACCAGACGGGCTGGGCGGACCTCTCCCTCTCGACGTGTGAATCCGCCCTGGCCGGCAGTTGGATCGTATGCGCAGCCCGTGAGAGCGACGGCGAACTTATCGGAATGGGTCGTCTGATCAGCGATGGCGCGCTGCATGCGTTC
Organism: Microbacterium sp. NPDC089320; assembly: GCF_040684875.1. Taxonomy (NCBI): domain Bacteria; kingdom Bacillati; phylum Actinomycetota; class Actinomycetes; order Micrococcales; family Microbacteriaceae; genus Microbacterium; species Microbacterium sp. NPDC089320. The sequence goes on along the minus strand of NZ_JBFBGY010000002.1, from coordinate 535,892 downwards.
GTGACCGAGATGCTCGTCACCGACCGAGCACGCGGCAAGGGCACGGGGGCACGCATCCTCCGGACGCTTGTCCGAGAAGCGAAAGCACGCGGCGTCAGCGACATCCAACTCTTCGCCGCCCGAGACCGCAGCGGATTCTACGAACGAAACGGCTTTCGCCGCCGGCCTGCTGACGCGCCAGGCATGGACCTATCCGACGCCACCGAGTAACGACGACCTCTCAGCGACTTTCGTGTTGCACCGACTACTGGAATCGGCGAACTCTCAGCTCCGTTTGCTGCGACCTACGGGGCTCCAGGGAGGCTCTCGCAGGGGATGCCGTCGTTGTCGAAGTCGAGTTTCGCGATGTCGCCGTAGTACGGGTAGTACCGGTCGAACCATTCCTTCGCCGCAGCGTAGGTCGCGAAGTCGGTGCAGTTCCTCGTGTCGCCGGGGTTCGCCGGCTGCTGAGGCGGCTGAGGCGGCTGAGTCGGCTGGGGCTGCTGCGGGGGCTGGGGGACCGGGATGCCCGCTGCCGGCACGCGGAAGTTCTCTCCTTCGTAGACCCACACCCGCCACCACTTGGCGAGGACCGCGTCTCGTTCCGCCGCGTCGGCGGTGTAGAAGTGATGGGCCGCGGAGTTGGACCAGAACCGCGCCACGGGAACAGTGTCAGCCTGTGCGGAGTTCGCCGGGTAGACGTAGTAGGCGATCCCTTCGTCCTTCCAGATGTTCGGCCACTTGGCGATCACCGCCGCACGCTCGGCGGGGTCCGCGGTGTAGAAGTGCCCCGAGTAGGTGCTGCTCCAGAATCTGTAGAGCGGGATCGTGCCGGCGACCTGGGTCGTGAACGCGGTGTACCGCTGCCCCTCATACGTCCAGACGTTCGGCCAGCGGGCGATGATCTGATCGCGCTCCGTCGGGTTCGTGGTGAAGAAGTGACCCTGATACACAGGGCTCCAGAACCGGTACACGCCGACGGGTTCTGGTAGCGGCGGAGCGGACGGCTGTCCGACGGTCGGCATCGCAGGGAGCCGGGTCTCCCACCATTGCGCGCCGCACTCTGCGAGGAGTGTCTGGATGGCGCTCTTCTCGTTGGGATCGACGGAGAGGTTCCATCGCCATTTCACGGCGACCCATTCCGCGATGTAGGTGCACCGCGCGTCGCGATAAGAGGGCAACCAGGATGCGGGATCCTTATCGGCCTTGGCGGTGTTCACGGCGGCGGTGACCATGGTCAGAGTGCGGTAGTCGTCGACGTCGTTGGCGTATCCCTGTCGCTGTGCGTCCGTCCACGCCCATGCTCCGGACACCCAGGCCTCCTTGAGCGCGACCAGATGGTCCATCTCGATTGCGGCGGGGTCGATGTGCGTGACGTTGTCGTAGTACGACAGCCACTGGCCCGCAGTGACGGTGCACGCGTCTGTCACGGTCGCGGGGACGTCCGTCTCCTCGAGGAGCACCTCCTGGCGGGTGCGGCACCCGTCGCCGTCGAGATCCGCGCCTTCGAAGAACAGGTCGCGGTTGTACTTCACGGTGGAGGGCGCCTCGACGCGCAACTGGTCGAGAAGCGTGGCGACGAGGATCCACTCCTCCGATGCCGGAGATGACGCAGATGCCGGCACCGAGGGCGACGCTGATGCCGCCGCCGGCGTGAGCGGTGCCGCCACGACAGCGGCCGCCACGAGAGCGGCACCCAGGACCCGATTGCGCATGCCACTCCCCGTGAGTTCGGCTCCGCCGTGGAGCCTCCGCGCTCAGGATACACACAGAATACCGGTGTGCTGTCGAGCTCGTTCCGGATCTCCGACGCGCGTCGACGCGTGCTCCGCGTAGGTCCTCAGCCAGAGGCGAGTCGGTCGAGCGCCTCCTGCGCGGTGCGGAGGTGCTCCTCCGACTCCCGCACTCGTCTGGCCAGCGATTCGTGCTCGGTCTTCGCCTCCTCGGCGTCGCCTCGGGCACGCTTCATGTCGCGGCGCACCCTCTCCAGCTCGGCCTCGAGGTCACGCTCGCGGCGTTCCAGGTCGTCGATGTCTGCCAGGGCGTCGCGAAGTGCGCGATCGGCTGCGGCCGACTCGCGGACCATGCGGTCGTGCTCCTTCTCGGATTCTCTGACCGCGCGTTCCGCGTCTCGCCGCTCTCTGCGCGCGGCGACCTCGTCCAGAGGCTTCGCGATCGTGGGCGCGGCAGCGGCACCGCCGCCGACGATGCTGTCGGCGATGTCTGCGAACGTGCCAGCGGGCTCCAGCTCTCGCACGAGCCTCCCGGATGCGACTGCTGCAGCTGCGGTCGCGTCGAAGAAGGCCGCGCTGATGGTCTGCTGGACCGCCTCCTTCGTCGACGCGGTCACGCGCTGTCCACGTGCTTCCGCGAGCTCGACCGCGTCCGCCGCGAGACGACTCGTGAGCGCACGCCGGTCTCGACCGAGCTGGGCGAGTGCCCGAGCGTCCAGATCCGCCTGTGCATCGCGGAGCTCCTCGGCGAGCTGCAGTGCTTCTCCGAGTCGAGCGCCCCGCTCGTGTGCGAAGACGTTCACCACCCAGGCGGCGACCGACGGCTTCTTCAACCCGCGAATCCCGGCGGCGAGATCCGGGTCGCCGACCTCGGCGGCACGAGCGTTCCGTGCGGCCACGAAATCCGAGGGCGACCCGGTGTAGAGACCCAGCGCGATCTCGGCGAGCTCAGAGTCCATGGGTGCGACGATACACCGCGCAAAAACGACTCCCAGGACAGGGGCGTCCGAGCGTCGGCTGACTCGTTAGCCAGTATTCTGGTTCGCATGGCAACGCTGTTCTATGGCGCGTCGGACGTCCCGATCCACATCGAGGACCGAGCGCTCGCCCATCTGAAGATCGTGATCGCGACCAAGCTGCGTCGCCAGGAGAGCTTCACCCTGTCGTGGCGTCACCCGGAGGGCGAACCCGGCGGACGCTCGACCATCTGGATCCATCCGTCCATACCGCTGCGCTTCACTTTCGACGAGCCGGAGCAGCCGCAGGTGAACGGGAGATGGATCGACGACCTGATGCAGTCCGTCAACTCGACGGGCGGCATCCTTCTGGTCGACGAGGTGATCGACTCGCCCGTGCAGTGAGCGTCAGCCCGCCCACTCGATCAGGATGAGTCCCTGGCGCGTGTCCGCGAACTTCACCCATCCGTCGCCGAACAGGTACGTCATTCCGTATCCGTCCTCGTCGGTGCCCATCGCGAACTGCGGGTTCTCGGTGATGTAGATGCCATCGGGCCCGTCTTCGCGGGTCCAGCCCTCACCGATCAGGGCGTTCTGTGCGGCCGTGGCATCCTCGGCGCTGATCGTCGACCAGCCGTAGAGCTGCCCGTGATCGGATGCGACGCTGTAGTCGGCCCAGAAGCACAGCAGACCGTCGGCGAGCGTCACCCCGCCCACCACGAACTCCTTCTCCTCGAAGCTCCAGCCCTGATCGGTGAGAGCCTTCACGGTCCCGGCTGAGACGATGGTGTCGCAGGCCGGCCCCGCCGTCGGCGAGGGGGTCGGAGTGGTTGCCGGCTCGGCGGTCGCTGTGGGGGAGGGCTTCGGAGCGTCGGGCGTCGGCGAGGGCGCGCTCTCGGGCGTCGCTGCACAGGAGACGAGCGCCACGGTGAGCAGGAGTGCGCCGAGTGCGGCGGAGGTGAGGCGGTTCATCGCGCGAGCCTTCATCGGGGATCAGCGTGCAGGAGTTCGAGAAAGGCATCGTGGAGGATGCCGTTGGTGGCAAGAGCCGACAGGTCGGAGATCGTCTCGGCGCCGTCGAATCCGGTCATCCGTCCTCCTGCCTCGCGCACGATCGGGACTGCGGCCGCGACGTCGTACTCCTTGACGCCGAATTCCGCGACCATGTCGATCCGCCCCTCCGCCAGGAGCATGTAGGCGTAGATGTCGCCGTACGCGCGATCGCGCCACACCCTGTCGGCCAGGGTCAGCAGCTGATCGAGGTGTCCGGACTCCGCCCACTGGGTGATGCTTTGGAAGCTCACGCTGGCGTCGTCGAGAGACGCCACGGACGATGCTGTGATCCGGCGCGGCTCGGCCTCGGTCCCGGTCCACGCGCCGGAGCCCGCGGCGGCCCACCAACGGCGTCCGAGTGCGGGCATGCTGACCACTCCGACCTCTGACACCCCGTCCACGGCGAGAGCGATCATCGTGCCCCACAGCGGCACCCCTCGCAGGAAGTTCGCGGTGCCGTCGATGGGATCGATGATCCACTGGCGGTGGGTGCTGCCCTCGGCGCCGAACTCCTCGCCGAAGATGCCGTCGTCGGGTCGCTCGGACGACAGGATGGCGCGTATCGCCCGCTCAGTGGCCAGGTCCGCATCCGTGACATGCGAGTTGTCGGCTTTGGTCGAGACCTCGAGGTCGGCGCTGTCGAACCGAGGGAGTGACTGCGCGTCAGCGGCGTCGGCAAGTCGAAGGGCCAGGGCGAGGTCGCGCGAGAAGTCGTCGACGCGGGGGGAGGCGGTCACCTCTCCAGGATAACCGCCCCGTCCCGGGAGCCTGAGAGGCATCGACACGGGGCGACACGCGCGGCGAACACGTGAGACCCGACTCGATTTCGCACCGCGGCGCTCGGCTGGTAATGTAATTCCTCGGCCGGGGAATACCGCGCCACGCACCTCTAGCTCAATCGGCAGAGCAACTGACTCTTAATCAGTGGGTTCTGGGTTCAAGTCCCAGGGGGTGCACGGATAAGCCCTGATGACTCTCGCCAGTCATCGGGGCTTTTCTGTGTCTGCAGGATGCCGGAATAGGTCGATCAGGCGACCACGATGACCTCGCCGCCGGTGAGGTGCCGCAGGCTCTCGAAGGTGAGCGGCATCACGGTGTGCGGGTGCCCCGCGGCCGCCCAGATCTCCTCGTGGACTTCGAGGTCCTCATCGATGAAGGTGCGCAACGGGGTCGGATGACCGACCGGCGCGACGCCGCCGATCGCCTGCCCCGTGGAGTCGCGGACGACGGATGCCGGAGCCATCATCACGGATGCCACCCCGATGCTTCGCGCGAGCACGTCGAGGTCAGCGCGGTGGCCGCCGCTGGTCATGACGAGCACGGGGGAGCCTTCGGCGATGAACACCAGGCTGTTGGCGATGGCCGCGACGTCGCAGCCGATCGCCGCTGCCGCCTCCGACGCGGTACGTGCCGCGTCGGGAAGGACGGATCTCGGCATCGATACCTGCGTCGGACAGATGCTGCTGCACGAGCCTGCTGCGTTCGGGGAGGTCGGTCATCGCCCCACGGTATCGAACGCAGCAGGCTGTGCGGTCACGCGGCGTCGCCGAGCAGGATGGACTGGGCGTCTTCGATCACGGCGTCGTCGGGCTCGTCATCGATGTGCGCGAGGATCTTCCGACCGAGGAAGATCGTCGCTGCCGCGAGAAGCACCGCGATCGCCGCGACCAGATAGGGGATCGTCGCGGTGAACGCGTGCCAGAGGGCCGCGGCGAGCGGCGGAGCGATGGCTCCGCCGAGGAACCGGACGGACGAGTATGCCGACGATGCGACCGAGCGGGGCAGATCCGTGGCCTCCATCACGGCTTCGGTGAGCACGGTGTTCATCACGCCCAGCAGCAGTCCGCCGATGACGATGCACGTGACCAGCGCGGCCGCGGAGTCCACCATCAGCCCTGCCGCGATCAGATCGACGGCGAGAAGCGGCAGAACGGTGAGGATCACGCGGGTACGAGACATGCGGCGCATGAGCAGAGGAGCGACCCAGACGCTCGTGATGGCGAGGGCGACGCCCCAGCCGAAGAACGTGAACCCGATTCCCATGGCCCCGAATCCGAGGGGGAACGGCGAGAACGCGAGCAGGATGAAGAAGCCGATGTTGTAGAAGAAGGCCGCGATCGCGAGGATCGCGAGCGCAGGGCGACCCAGTGCCCTGAAGGGCGCCGAGAACGCCACCGGCGTGCGCTTCTCCTCAGTGCCGCGCAGCAGCACGAGCACGGCCAGGAATGCGATCGCCATGAGCACGACCACGCCGAAGAACGGCGCGCGCCAGCTCTGCTCGCCAAGCAGGCCGCCCAGGAGCGGTCCGATGGCGATGCCGAGACCGAGGGCCGCCTCATAGAGGATGATCGCTGCCGAGCTCCCTCCTGATGCCGCGCCCACGATCGTGGCGAGAGCGGTGGAGATGAACAGCGCGTTGCCCAGACCCCACCCTGCGCGGAAGCCGATGACCGCGTCGACGCTGCCGCTGAGCGCACAGAGCAGTGCGAACACCACGATGAGCGCCAGCCCGATCAGAAGCGTCTTCTTCGCACCGATCCTGCTCGAGATCCAACTGGTCACGAGCATCGCGAGGCCCGTGACCGCGAGATAGCTCGTGAACAGGAGCTCGGTCTCGAACGGGGTCGCCTGCAGGGATTCGGCGATCGCGGGGAGGATCGGATCCACCAGGCCGATCCCCATGAATGCGACGACGCACGCGAAGGCGACGGCCCAGACCTGGGCTGGTTGCTTCCACACTGAGGTGGCGGGGGTGTTCACGCTGCTGCTCCTGTCGAGTCGGTGGTGGTGTGCGCCGCGAGGATCTCGGCGGCGCGGGTCAGGATGATCCACTCATCGGCGTCGAGATGAGCGAAACGAGGTGCGAGCGTGTCGCGGAACTCTTCGCGCCACGCCTGCAGGGCATGGGAGCCTGACGTGGTGATCGCGACGGCGGTCGCCCGGGAGTCCTCAGCGACCGGGGAGCGGAGGACGAGTCCCTCGCGCTCGAGATTCCCGATGAGCCGGGTCATCCCCGGTTGAGTCGTTCGCGCCGCTGCCGCGAGCTCTCCGACGCGTTTCGGGCCGGACTGCTCGAGCAGGCTCAGCACGCGCCACTGCGCCGCGGGGGCGTCGTTGCCGGCGTCCTGAGCGGCGATCCTGCCGAGCGCATACCCGGAGAGCACCAGCGAAGGAATGACATCCTGACGATTCATACCAAGAAGTATATACCTTTTGATATGTATTGCAGAGTGTCAGCGTCGAGACCCCGCGATCCGGGCCGACAGCTGATGCGCATGGGCGAGGAGGGTTCTTCCCAGCTCCCCGATCCGATCGGGGCCGAAGCGGAAGCCCACCCCGGTGAGACTCAGGGCCCATTCCGGTCGTCCCGATCGATCGAAGACGGCTGCGCCGAGACCCCAGCTGCCCTCGACGATCAGCCCCGGGTTCACGCCGTATCCTCGCTCCTTCGTCTCTGCCAGTCGCGTCCTCAGGGGCGCGACGCCGTGGGACCTGCCCCAGGTGGTCGCGAGCTCGGGGTGGCGGTCGAGGTAGGCGTCCACATCGTGGTCAGGCAGGAACGCCAGGATGGCAAGTCCGGCGCTGGCCACGCCGAGAGGAAAGCGCACGCCCTCGCTCAGCACGAAGGATCGGATCGGGAAGGATCCCTCTTCTCGAAGCAGGCACACGGTCTCGTCGGCGCGGCGCACGGAGAGAAAGGCGCTCTCCTCGGTCTTGACCGCGAGTGAGCGGACGATGTCGCGCGCCAGCGCGGTCACGTCGTAGCGCGCTGCGGCGACTGACCCCATGAGGAAGAGCTCCGGTCCCGGCATCCAGCGAGCCGTCGACTCATCGCGGTCGACCAGCCCCTCGGCGCGTAGGGCCGACAGAAGGCGGTGGGCGGTCGAGCGGGACAGACCTGCGGACCCGGCGAGCTCCTGGAGCGAGGCGCCATCGAGCCCGCTCGACGTCACCAGTCGGAGGAGCTTGGCGGCGCGTGCGATCGCCTGCGCTCCGGGAACGACGGAGGTAGATTCCATAATGTGGACGCTAGGCCAGGAAGCGTCCACATCACAACCGTGTTCTTTCCTTGACGAGCGTGAAGGCGGATGCTGAAGGGACAAGCGTCATTCGAAGGAGCATGCGTGATCGACAAGCAGTGGGCCAGTGCCGAAGAAGCGGTCGCAGACATCCATGACGGTGCGTCTCTCGCCGTCGGAGGATTCGGGCTCTCCGGGAATCCGATCGCGCTGATCGAGGCGCTGCTCGCCCAGGGCACGAGCGGTCTCAGCATCGTGAGCAACAACTGCGGAGTCGACGACTGGGGGCTCGGCATCCTGCTCGCGGCTCGCCGCATCCGCAAGATGACCTCGTCGTACGTCGGAGAGAACAAGGAGTTCGAGCGGCAGTTCCTCTCCGGTGAACTCGAGCTCGAGCTCACGCCGCAGGGAACGCTGGCTGAGAAGCTCCGTGCGGGAGGGGCGGGGATCGCAGCGTTCTTTACGCAGACCGGTGTGGGTACGCAGGTCGCCGAAGGCGGGCTCCCGCGACGATACAGCGGTGTCGGCAGCGTCGAGACGGCCTCTCCGGCGAAGGACGTGCGCACCTTCGACACCGCCGCCGGGCCTCGCGAGTACGTGCTGGAAGAGGCGATCACGACCGACTTCGCGCTGGTGCACGCGCTGGCGGGGGACAGGCACGGCAACCTGATCTTCAACAAGGCGGCACGGAACTTCAATCCGCTCGCGGCGATGGCCGGACGCGTCTGCATCGCCCAGGTCGAGCAGCTCGTCGACCCCGGCGAGCTCGATCCGGACCGCGTTCACCTGCCGGGCGTCTTCGTCCACCGAGTCATCGAGGTGGGGACGGACATCCCCAAGCGCATCGAGCGCCGAACCGTCGCGGCGGAAGGAGTCTGAGATGGTGCTCACACGCGATGAGATGGCAGCTCGCGCTGCCGCAGAGCTGCGCGACGGCTCGTACGTCAATCTCGGGATCGGCCTGCCGACTCTCGTGCCGAACCACGTTCCGCGACACGTGACCGTCGTGCTGCAGTCGGAGAACGGCATCCTCGGCGTCGGGCCATACCCTCATGAGGACTCGGTGGATCCGGACCTGATCAATGCCGGCAAGGAGACGGTGACGGTGCTCCCCGGTGCCGCGTACTTCGACTCCGCGACGAGTTTCGGGATGATCCGCGGGGGCAAGATCGACGCGGCGATCCTCGGGGCCATGCAGGTGTCCGCAACCGGAGACCTCGCGAACTGGATGATCCCGGGCAAGATGGTGAAGGGACCCGGCGGCGCGATGGATCTCGTGCATGGTGCCGCGCGCGTCATCGTGCTGATGGAGCACACCGCCAAAGACGGATCGGCGAAGATCGTGCGCGACTGCTCGCTTCCGCTCACCGGCCGAGGAGTGGTCGACCGCATCATCACCGACATGGCGGTGATCGACGTCACACCGGACGGTCTCGCGCTCGTCGAGCTCGCGCCGGGCGTGACGGTCGAGCAGGTGGTGGCGGCGACGGAGCCGGCCCTCACGATCCCCGACGAACTGCACCACCGATGACTGCACAGAACGGAGAGGTGGAGATGCACCCCCAGGACCACTCGAGTGACGACGACGTCGTCATCGCCGCCGCGGCGCGCACCCCCCAGGGCCGTCTCAAGGGACAGCTGGCGAGCTTCAGTGCGCCGGAGCTCGGCGCTGTCGCGATCAGGGGCGCCCTCGACCAGGCATCCATCGACCCATCAGCCGTGGATGCCGTGATCGTCGGCCAGGTGCTCGCTGCGGGCTCCGGTCAGAACGCAGCGAGACAGGCGGCGATCGGAGCGGGTATCGGATGGGATGTTCCGGCGCACTCCGTGAACAAAGTGTGCCTCTCCGGTCTCACGGCGATCATCGACGCGTCTCGGATGATCCGCACAGGTGACGCTGACGTCGTCGTCGCTGCCGGCATGGAGTCCATGACCAGGGCCCCGCACCTGCTCATGGGCTCGCGGGACGGCTGGACCTATGGGAGCGTCGAGGTGCTCGATCACATGGCGCATGACGGTCTCACCGATGCCTACGACAGAGAGAGCATGGGGGCGTCCACCGAGCGCCACAACGCCCGCTACGAGCTGACGCGTGCTGCTCAGGACGAGGTCGCGGCCCTGTCCCACCAGCGTGCTGCGGCGGCGCAGGCCGCCGGGGTGTTCGATGACGAGATCGTGTCCGTCGCTGTGCCCCAGCGCCGGGGGGAGCCGCTGCTCATCACCGCCGACGAGGGCATCCGGCCAGACACGACCGTCGAGTCGCTCGCGGGGCTTCGTGCCGCGTTCGCCGAAGGCGGCTCGATCACGGCGGGCAACTCGTCGCAGATCTCCGACGGAGCATCGGCGGTCGTCGTGACCACCCGCAGCACGGCGGTGGACAGAGGCTGGCCGGTGCTCGTCACGGTCGGCGCCAGCGGGCAGACCGCAGGACCGGACTACTCTCTGCAGGCGCAGCCGGCACGCGCGATCGAACGCGCGTGCGAGAAGCAGGGCATCGCACCCGCTGATCTCGACCTGGTCGAGATCAATGAGGCATTCGGAGCCGTGGTCGCCCGGTCGCAGCTCGAGCTCGGGCTCTCCAGCGACACCGTGAACGTCCATGGCGGCGGCATCGCGATCGGTCATCCGATCGGCGCGTCAGGCACACGACTGGTCGTCCACGTCGCGCATGAGCTCGCGCGCCGAGGGGGCGGCGTCGCCGCCGTGGGACTGTGTGGGGGAGGCGGTCAGGGGGAGGCGTTGATCCTCACCCGATGAGGCCTCAGCGCTTGATGGGCTTCACGCCCTGGGAGCGCTGCTTCTTGGCTTCCTTCTCGCGCTCCTTCTGCTGCTTCGCATAGACGGGGGAGTCCGGGGAGACGGAGCGCCCCTGCTTGGCCCGACGGGTGTCGACGACGGCGCCGATCGACAGGGCGAGCGTGATGCCCCAGCTCACCCAGGCCAGGGCGGAGCGCCAGGTGAGCTTGGTGTCGCGGGATCCGCGGAGCAGGGTGACGCCCGTCATGATCGCGCCGACGATTCCGGTGCCCGAGAGGTAGTTCATGGCTTCACGCTACCTGTCGACGGCGCCTCGCGCGCTGCCTTGACAATGCGGGGCGGATTCTGTCAGAGCCGGTCCAGGGCTGTGGGCCGACGGGCGCCCAGGTGTCGTTCTGCCGACCGCGCTAACATGGAGGGGTCGCGGCTGGTCCGCGGCCGCAATCCGTGTATCTACCGGCCGCCGGCATTCTGGCGGACAGCGGCGGCACCCGACCCCGCGTCCGTCGACGCGCGAGAGCCCATGACACACGCAACTCCCGCTCCCGAGCATCCCGTCCCGATCCCGGCCACGGAACAGCGAGGACTGCTCCGCATCGCGGGGCTCCCGTATTTCATCATCGCCTTCATCGCCCGGCTTCCGTTCGCGATGATGGTCGTGGGAGTGCTCACGGTCGTCGTCGCCGCCCGGGGCTCGCTCTCGCTCGGCGGCCTCACCTCGGCGGCTGTCGGCTTGGGCACGGCATGCTTCGGACCTCTGCTGGGCGCCGCCGCCGATCGCTTCGGCCAGCGCACGGTGCTGCTGATCCTGGCGATCGCCAACGGAGCGATGCTGGTGCTCTTCACTGCGGTCGTCTACACGGGGGGTGCGGATGCGCTCGTGCTGATCGCCGCGTTCGGCATCGGCGCCACGGCTCCGCAGGTCGCTCCGATGTCTCGCTCCAGACTCGTCACGATGATCGCCGAGAGGATGCCTGAGGCAGCCCGCACGCGCACCGTCTCGGGAACCATGGCGTACGAGTCCGCCGCCGACGAGACCGTGTTCGTGTTCGGGCCGTTCATCGTCGGCATCCTCGCGTCGGCCATCGCGCCATGGGCGCCGCTCATCGGTGCGGCTGTGCTCACGGTGGTGTTCGTCGGTGCATTCGCCCTGCATCCGAGCGCCCGTGCCGTCTCCATGCACAGAGATCGAGACGGGCGGGCGCCGTCGGCGGCGACGGAGCTCCTCAGTCCGCGTCTGCTGATCGTCGTCGTCGGCATCCTCGGCGTCGGCATGTTCTTCGGCACCATGCTGACATCGCTCACCTCGTTCATGGCGGATCGCGGAGCGGCGGAGCAGGCCGGGCTGCTCTATGGCGTCATGGGCGTCGGCTCGGCGATCCTCGCGCTCGGTGTCGCGTGGCTTCCGGTGCGGTTCTCGCTTCGCGCACGCTGGCTGGTGTTCTCGGGTGTGCTGCTCTGCGGAAGCCTGCTGCTCCTCCTCGTCGACTCGCCGGCGACCATGATGATCGCTCTCGCGATCATGGGCATCGGCATCGGGCCGACCCTCGTCACCCAGTACAGCTTCGGCGCTGCGCGCAGCCCGCTCGGACGCTCGGCCACCGTGATGACGATGCTCGGCTCCGGCATCGTGGTCGGTCAGTCCCTCGGTGCGGCAGTGGCGGGAGAACTCGCCGAGAGCGCGGGAACGGCCAGCGCCCTCGTGCTGCCGATCATCGCTGCCGCGGTAGCCTTCGCCGCCGGGCTTGTCAACTGGTGGCTGGGTCGCACGCGACCTCGCGTAGCCTCGGTCTGAGCTTCTGTAGCCTGAGGAGCACCCCCACTGCATCGTCAGGAGCACTCACCCATGTCAGTCGCAGATTTCGTCGTCGTCGCCAACCGACTTCCCGTAGACCGGGTCGTGGGTCCTGACGGAGACGAGGAGTGGCGAACCTCCCCGGGCGGTCTGGTCGCCGCACTCGAACCGATGATGCGCAGCGCGCGCGGAGCCTGGGTGGGATGGGCCGGTCAGCCGGACGTCGAACTGGACCGCTTCGAGATCAACGGCATCGACCTGATCCCGGTGCCCCTCAGCGCCGAGGAGGTCGCCGACTACTACGAGGGCTTCGCCAACGACACGATCTGGCCGCTCTACCACGACGTCATCGCGCCGCCTCAGTACCACCGCGAATGGTGGGAGGCCTATGTCAGGGTCAACCGCCGATTCGCCGAGGCCGCAGCGGGCGTCGCCGCACAGGACGGCACGGTGTGGGTGCACGATTATCAGCTGCAGCTGGTGCCCCAGATGATCCGTGAGCTGAGGCCCGATGTGACGATCGGCTACTTCCACCACATCCCGTTCCCCGCGCACGGACTGTATGCACAGCTCCCGTGGCGCGACCAGGTGCTCACGGGCCTGCTCGGCGCCGATGTCATCGGCTTCCAGCGCGCGCAGGACGCCACCTACTTCCTCACCGCGGTGCGGCGCCGTCTGCGTCACGAGGTCAAGGGATCAGCGGTCACGGTTCCCACCGAGGACGGCGGCACCCGCACCGCCGTCGCCCGCGCCTTCCCGATCTCGATCGACACCGCCCCGTACCTCGAGCTGGCCGCCCGCCCGGAGGTCCGGGCGCGTGCCGCCGAGATCAGAGCCAGCCTCGGCAACCCGAAGAAGATCCTCCTCGGTGTGGATCGCCTCGATTACACGAAGGGCATCCGCCATCGCATCAAGGCATACGGCGAGCTTCTCGAAGACGGCCGCCTGAGTGTCGACGATGTCACCCTCGTGCAGGTCGCGAGTCCGAGCCGCGAGCGGGTCGACGCCTACGTGCATCTTCGGGACGAGATCGAACTCGCGGTCGGGCGCATCAACGGCGATCACGACACCATGGGTCACACCGCGATCCGCTACCTCCACCAGGGCTATCCGCGCGAGGAGATGGTGGCGCTGTACCTCGCTGCCGACGTGATGCTCGTCACCGCGCTCCGCGACGGCATGAACCTCGTGGCGAAGGAGTACGTCGCGACGCGCGCCGACAACCGCGGTGTGCTCGTGCTGAGCGAGTTCACGGGCGCCGCAGACGAACTGCGGCAGGCTGTGCGCGTCAATCCGCACGACATCGCCGGCCTGAAGGATGCGATCATGACGGCGGTCTCCATGACGCCCGCTGAGCAGGGCAAGCGGATGCGGTCGCTGCGACGTCGCGTGCTGGAGAACGACGTGAACGCGTGGTCGTCGTCGTTCCTGCGTGCACTCGCCGACGTCCGCCGACGCTGACCCGGCGGGTCGCACCGGTCCGCCGGGTGATACTGGGAGGACACCGCTTCGATTGGAGACCCTGTGACCCGTAGCTGGACCCCCGGAGCCGCAGACCCGGCGCTGAGCGCCATCGCCGCCACCCCCAGACTGGTCGTCGCCCTGGACTTCGACGGCACGGCCTCTCCGCTCGTTCCTGATCCGATGGCCGCCAGGGCGCTGCCCGAGGTCGCAGATCAGGTCGCACGCCTCACCGCTCTCCCGGACACGGTCGTCGCCTATGTCTCCGGGCGCAGCATGCATGACCTGCGGGAGATCACGGAGCACACGGACGACTCGCCCATCGCGCTGGCCGGCTCGCACGGAGCCCAGTACTGGTATCCCGGAATCGGCGCACACGACGCCGACGGAGACACCGCCGAGGGCTCTCGAGAGGACCTGTGGGAGGCTGCCCGGCCGATCATCGACCGGTACGAGGGCGCGGAGCTGGAGCCCAAGACCTTCGGCATGGGCGTCCACACCCGCACCGCCGCACCCGAGGTCGAGAAGGCGGTGTTCGCCGAGATCGACGCGCTCGTCGCAGAGCGCTTCCCGCATTGGCGACGGCGTTCCGGACACCGCGTGCTCGAGTTCTCCTCTCGGAACGAGGGCAAGGATGCCGCGATGACCGCACTGCGCGAGCACTTCGACGCCACCGCGATCCTGTTCGCCGGCGATGACGTCACGGACGAGGACGCCATGCGCGTGCTCACGGGCGACGATCTGGGCGTCCGCGTGGGGCCGGGAGAGAGCGCCGCCCAGCTCCGTGTGGACAACCCACAACAGATGGCCCAGCTTCTGGAGGCGCTCGCGGACGAGCGCACCTCTCGGCGGGAATAGACTTCCGTCATGTCCTCGCATGATCCCTCCACCAGCGCGCCCATCGACATCAAGCCCCGCAGCCGAGTCGTCACCGACGGCATCGAGGCGACGACCTCCCGAGGCATGCTCCGTGCCGTCGGCATGGGCGACGCCGACTGGGACAAGCCCCAGATCGGCATCGCATCCAGCTGGAACGAGATCACGCCCTGCAACCTGAGCCTCGACAGGCTCGCGCAGGGCGCCAAGGAGGGCGTCCACTCCGGCGGGGGATACCCGCTGCAGTTCGGCACGATCTCCGTCTCGGACGGCATCTCGATGGGCCACGAGGGCATGCACTTCTCGCTCGTGTCGCGGGAGGTCATCGCGGACTCGGTCGAGACCGTGATGATGGCCGAGCGCCTCGACGGGTCGGTGCTCCTCGCCGGATGCGACAAGTCGATCCCCGGAATGCTCATGGCGAGCGCTCGCCTCGACCTGTCGAGTGTGTTCCTGTACGCCGGCTCCATCGCGCCCGGCTGGGTCAAGCTCTCGGACGGCACCGAGAAGGACGTCACGATCATCGACTCGTTCGAAGCCGTCGGCGCATGCCGAGCGGGTCTCATGAGCGAAGAGGACCTCAAGCGCATCGAATGCGCGATCGCACCGGGTGAAGGCGCCTGCGGTGGCATGTACACGGCGAACACGATGGCATCGGTCGCCGAAGCCCTCGGCCTGAGTCTCCCCGGCTCCGCCGCGCCGCCCGCCGCGGATCGTCGTCGCGATTACTTCGCGCACCGCTCGGGCGAGGCCGTCGTCAATCTGCTCCGTCAGGGCATCACGACGCGCGACATCCTCACCAAGGAGGCGTTCGAGAACGCCATCGCGCTCGCGATGGCCCTCGGCGGTTCGACGAACGTCGTGCTGCACCTCCTCGCGATCGCCCGCGAGGCCCAGGTGGAGCTCAGCCTGCACGACTTCAACCGCATCGGCGACAAGGTGCCGCACGTCGCCGACATGAAGCCCTTCGGCAAGTACGTCATGAACGACGTCGACCGCCACGGCGGCATCCCCGTGATCATGAAGGCGATGCTCGACGAGGGTCTGCTGCACGGTGACGCGCTCACCGTGACGGGCAAGACGCTCGCCGAGAACCTCGCGGAGCTCGACCCGATGCCGATCGACGGCGAGGTCATCCACACGTTCGACAACCCGATCCACGCGACCGGCGGCCTGACGATCCTGCACGGATCGCTGGCCCCCGAGGGTGCTGTGGTGAAGACCGCCGGCTTCGACGCCGCCGTGTTCGAGGGCACCGCCCGAGTGTTCGAGCGGGAGCGCGCAGCGATGGACGCCGTGGCCAACGGCGAGATCGAGGCCGGCACGGTCATCGTCATCCGCTACGAGGGTCCGAAGGGCGGACCGGGCATGCGCGAGATGCTGGCCATCACGGCGGCCATCAAGGGCGCGGGGCTCGGAAAAGATGTACTACTCTTGACTGACGGACGATTCTCAGGCGGCACAACCGGCCTGTGCATCGGCCACATAGCACCCGAAGCGGTGGACGCAGGTCCCATCGCCTTCGTGCGCGATGGTGATCTGATACGGGTCGATATCGCAGCTCGCTCTCTCGACCTACTCGTCGACGAGGCGGAGCTCGCCTCCCGCCGCTCTGGCTGGGAGCCGCTACCCCCGCGCTATACCCGTGGCGTTCTTGCCAAGTACTCGCGTCTCGTGCGGTCCGCCGCCGAGGGCGCGACGACCGGCTGATCCGCGTCGGCTCCGGCATCCCAGCCTCCGACGTCGCCTCCAGACCATCAGAAGGAGTGTCATGACTGCTGACACCGTCTCGGCTGTGCCGAGGCCGCCCGCACCCAAATCAGCCGCACCGGAGATCTCCGGAGCAGAAGCTGTGGTCCGCACGCTCGAGCTTCTCGGCGTCAAGGACGTCTTCGGCCTGCCCGGTGGCGCCATCCTCCCCGTCTACGACCCGCTCATGGATGCCGCCGAGCTGCGTCACATCCTCGTGCGGCACGAGCAGGGGGCGGGCCACGCCGCCGAGGGCTATGCCTCGTCGTCCGGCAAGGTGGGCGTCTGCATCGCGACGTCGGGCCCGGGGGCGACCAACCTCGTGACGGCGATCGCGGACGCCTACATGGACTCGGTGCCGCTGCTCGCGATCACCGGGCAGGTGTTCTCGACGCTGATGGGAACGGATGCGTTCCAGGAGGCGGACATCGTCGGCATCACGATGCCGGTCACGAAGCACTCGTTCCTCGTGAAGGATGCGTCGGAGATCCCCGGCGCCATCGCTGCGGCCTACGAGATCGCCTCGACCGGTCGACCGGGTCCCGTTCTCGTCGACATCACGAAGGACGCCCAGCAGGCGATGGCGCCGTTCGTCTGGCCGCCCAAGTTCGACCTGCCGGGGTATCGTCCCGTCACGAAGGCGCACGGCAAGCAGATCCAAGCGGCTGCCGCGCTTCTCGCCGAGGCCAAGAAGCCGGTTCTGTATGTCGGCGGCGGCGTGATCCGCGGTCGTGCGTCGGCCGAGCTGCTGGCCCTCGCCGAGACGACGAATGCCCCGGTCGTGACCACGCTGATGGCTCGCGGCGCGTTCCCCGACTCGCACCAGCAGCACCTGGGCATGCCAGGTATGCACGGCACCGTTCCGGCGGTGCTGGCGCTGCAGGAGGCCGACCTGATCGTGTCGCTCGGCGCACGCTTCGATGACCGCGTGACGGGCAAGGCCGCGCTCTTCGCGCCGAACGCCAAGGTCGTGCACGTCGACATCGATCCGGCCGAGATCTCGAAGATCCGCACGGCGGACGTGCCGATCGTGGGCGACGTCAAGGACGTGCTGGTCGATCTCGAATCTGCTTTCCGCACGGCGACGAGCACGATCACCCCCGACACCGAGGAGTGGTGGTCGTACCTCGACGGGCTGCGCAACGAATTCCCGCTCGGGTACGCGCCGACGACCGACGGCCTCCTCGCGCCGCAGTACGTGATCCAGCGGATCGGCGAGCTGACCGGGCCGGAGGGCATCTACGCCGCAGGCGTGGGACAGCACCAGATGTGGGCGGCGCAGTTCATCAAGTACGAACGGCCCAACGCCTGGCTGAACTCCGGTGGAGCGGGAACGATGGGCTACTCCGTTCCCGCTGCGATGGGCGCCAAGGTCGCCGAACCCGACCGCGCGGTGTGGGCGATCGACGGCGACGGCTGCTTCCAGATGACCAACCAGGAACTGGCCACCTGCGCGATCAACAACATCCCGATCAAGGTCGCGATCATCAACAACTCCTCGCTGGGCATGGTGCGCCAGTGGCAGACGCTGTTCTACGACGGTCGCCACTCGAACACCGACCTGAACACCGGTCATGGCACCGTCCGCATCCCCGACTTCGTGAAGCTCGCTGAGGCGTACGGCTGCCTCGCGATCCGCGTGGAGAAGGAGGAGGAGGTGGATGCGGCCATCAAGCTCGCGCTCGAGACCAACGACCGCCCGGTCGTCATCGACTTCGTCGTGAGCGCCGACTCCATGGTGTGGCCGATGGTTCCCCAGGGCGTGAGCAACAGCTACGTCCAGTACGCCCGCGAGCACGCGCCCGCATTCGACGAGGAGGACTGACCATGTCGACTCACGTGCTGAGCCTCCTCGTGGAGAACACCCCCGGCCTGCTGACCCGCGTCGCAGGGCTCTTCGCCCGTCGCGGCTTCAACATCGACTCGCTCGCGGTGGGCGTCACCGAGGTGCCGGGCATCTCGCGCATCACCGTGGTCGTCGACCTCGAGGACCTCCCTCTCGAGCAGGTCACGAAGCAGCTCAACAAGCTGATCAACGTGATCAAGATCGTCGAGCTCGACTTCCCGACGTCGGTGCAGCGCGAGCACATGCTCGTCAAGGTGCGCACCGACAACGCGACCAGGTCGAACGTCATCGAGGTCGCGAACCTGTTCCGCGCCTCGGTGGTCGACTACGCGTCCGACGCGCTGGTGATCGAGGTCACCGGGGACCGGGGCAAGGTCGATGCCATGCTCCGTGCGCTCGAGCCGTTCGGCATCAAGGAGATCGCGCAGTCGGGCCTCCTCGCCATCGGCCGCGGCGGCAAGAGCATCACCGAGCGCGTCCTGCGCGGCTGATCAGTTTTCACACACGTACACGAACATCAATCAAGGAGAAAAACCAGTGAGCACCGAGATCTTCTACGACGCAGACGCTGATCTGTCGATCATCCAGGGCAAGAAGGTCGCGATCGTCGGCTACGGCTCGCAGGGTCACGCGCACGCGCAGAACCTTCGCGACTCGGGTGTCGAGGTCGCGATCGCCCTCAAGGAGGGGTCGAAGTCGGCACCGAAGGCGGAGGAGGCCGGATTCGCGGTCAAGACCGTCGGGGACGCGACGCAGTGGGCCGACCTCATCATGATCCTGGCGCCGGACCAGCACCAGCGCACGATCTACAGCGAGTCCATCGCCCCCAACCTCACCGAGGGCAAGACGCTCGCCTTCGCGCACGGCTTCAACATCCGCTTCGGCTACATCGACGCACCCGAGGGCGTCGACGTGATCCTCGTGGCACCGAAGGCGCCTGGTCACACGGTTCGTCGCGAGTTCGTCGCGGGCCGCGGCATCCCCGACATCATCGCCGTCGAGCGCGACGCATCCGGCAACGCCTGGGCGACCGCGCTCTCGTACGCGAAGGCGATCGGCGGCACCCGCGCGGGCGTCATCAAGACGACCTTCACCGAAGAGACCGAGACCGACCTGTTCGGCGAGCAGGCCGTGCTCTGCGGTGGCGTGAGCCACCTCGTGCAGGCCGGCTTCGAGACGCTCACCGAAGCGGGATACCAGCCGCAGATCGCGTACTTCGAGGTGCTGCACGAGCTGAAGCTCATCGTCGACCTCATGTGGGAGGGCGGCATCGCCAAGCAGCGCTGGTCGATCTCCGACACGGCGGAGTACGGCGACTACGTCTCGGGCCCGCGCGTCATCACCCCCGAGGTCAAGGAGTCGATGAAGGCGGTCCTCGCGGACATCCAGAGCGGCGCCTTCGCGAAGCGCTTCATCGACGATCAGGACAACGGCGCCGAGGAGTTCCTGGCGCTGCGCGCCAAGGAGGAGACGCACCCGATCGAGGAGACCGGCAAGGAGCTGCGTTCGCTCTTCGCGTGGAAGCAGCAGGACGAAGACTACGTCGACGGCAGCGCTGCGCGCTGACGACGTGTGACACAGAGAGGGCCCGGTGCATCGCACCGGGCCCTCTCTGTCTCGTCGATCACTCCGTCGGAGCGTCCTCGACCTCGATCGGTGCGTCTCCGGGGTCGGTCCAGACGGGCGCGGGGAGCACGGTGTCGAGTGCTCCGCCCTGGATCTCCCGCAGCGCGGCCTCGATGTCTTCGTCGTTCTCCGGCACCGCGAGGCCGCACGCGCGCAGCTCAGAGGCGAACTTCAGCGTGAGGCGGCTCTTGCCCGCCTCGACGGCCTCGGCGGTGGTGCCGGTGCGCTTCTCGCTTCCGGTCTGGATGTCGGAGACCTCATCGCACACGTGGTAGACCGCGCCGCCGTCGACCCACACCACCTCGTCCTTGCCGAGCATCAGGATCACCGCCGACTGGTCGGCGGTGTACTTCTCGACGGACGGCGGATCGAAGTCGACGCCGATCACGGTGGCGAGCAGAGCGAGAACGACCCCGACGATGCCGGCGGAGGTCTTTTGGCCCCTGCTCATGTCCTTGTTCAGGAAGATGAGGATGACCAGGGGCAGGAAGGCCACGATCGCGATGATCGCGCCGAGCTGGTTCTGCACGAAGAAGCGCACGGTCTCGGATCTGCGTGCGGGATCGAGCCGGTTGGCCTTCTTCCAGAGGATCGAGCCGGTGATCGCGAGCGCGGCGATGACCACGAGCAGCACGAGCAGCGTGACGAACGCCCATTGAGGGAACTGCGCCGTGACGCCCTGCTCCTCCAGGAGGCCGGTGTCGGGGTCACGCACGAGCGTGCCGTCCTCACCGACATACTCGCGCTGGCGGAGCAGCCAGAAGATCGACGCCCCTTCAGCGGCGATCGCGAGAGCCCACAGCACCGCGGCGATCCATCGGAAGGTCGTCGCCTGCGACTTCGCCGCGGCTGTGGGCGTCCATCCCGCGGCGGGCTCTTCGGTTCCGCTCGCTGCGCCCGGGACCACCTTCTTGTTCTGCTCGGCCACTGGTTTCCCTTCCGGATGGGGCCGCACTGGCCCAGACGCCCCCGAGCATAGTGGACGAGGTGTCCTACGCTGGGGACATGACTTCCGATTCCGACGAGGCCCTGAGCTGGGACGGCGACGACGGCGTCGCGCCGACGACGCGCACGCCGAAGACGCGCACGCCGAAGGCTTCGGAGGGTGACGCCGCGGTGCCGCCCCATCGACAGGATGCGGCAGCGCTGCCGGATGGCTGGAACGCCGTCGGCCGAGGCAGTGAAGCCGTCGCTCGTGTCGAGAGCGACGACACCGACACCCTGCCCGACGAGGATGACCCGCCGCACCTGAGCACCGCGATGCTCCTGACTCTCGGGGTCGTCGGCGGTGTCTACCTCCTGTACAGCATCGGCTGGGTGGTCGGAGGGATGCGGCTGAAGCCGCTCGCCAATCTGATCGTGGCCGATGCGATGTACGTGCCGTGGTTCGTGCTCGCGGTGGCGGCACCGGCATTGTGGTTCCTCGCGGTGTGGGTCTTGACCCGTGCCAAGGCGGCCTGGATCCGCATCGGGCTGCTCCTGCTCGGAGTGGTGCTGCTCGTGCCCTGGCCTTTCGTGACAGTGGGGGTGATCGGATCATGACCGAGCAGACGACCTCATCGGTGACCGGCGCCTCTCCACGGTGGCTCAGCGCACTCGTGCTCGGCCTCGCGGGTCTCTTCTACGCCTACGCGATCTGGAACGCGGTCGCTCATCTCCTCTCGATGGCCCAGGGCGGACTCACCGGCATCGGGTGGGCGACCCTTCTCTTCGGAGTGGTCTTCCCCGCCCTGGTCTTCGTCTTCGCCTACGCGATCGGCCGCCGGCGCCGTGCGGGCGAGCTCGCGGTGGTGCTGCTGGCGGGTCTCGGCGTCGTGGCGGTGTTCTGGTTGAGTCTGATCGGCTACAGCATCCTCAACATGTCGGATCTCGTGACCGTCGCCGCCTGACCGAGGACGTCACACGGCACGGAGCAGCAGAACCGCTCGGGTACAGTTAAGGTGATCGCGCCCCCACGGTGTGCGGCGCATCGGCCCCCTGTCGCGCTGCCCCGAAGGATCCCTGTGCCGAAGCCCGTCGTGCTCATCGCCGAAGTTCTCTCTCCCGCCACGATCGAGGCCCTCGGCCCCGATTTCGACGTTCGCAACGTCGACGGCACCGACCGTGAGGCGCTGTTCGCCTCGCTCGCCGATGCCGACGCGGTGCTGATCCGTTCGGCGACGCACATCGACGAAGAGGCGCTCGCGCACGCTCCGAAGCTCAAGGTCGTCGCCCGTGCGGGTGTCGGGCTCGACAACGTCGACATCAAGGCGGCCACCGCCGCGGGTGTCATGGTGGTCAACGCGCCGACGTCGAACATCGTCTCGGCGGCCGAGCTGACGGTGGGACACATCCTCAGCCTCGCCCGTCGGATCCCCGCCGCCCACGCGTCGCTCGCGGCCGGTCAGTGGAAGCGCAGCTCGTTCACCGGAGCCGAGCTCTTCGAGAAGACGGTCGGCATCGTGGGACTCGGACGGATCGGCGCCCTCGTCGCCGCGCGCCTCGCCGCCTTCGACATGCGCGTCGTCGCCTACGACCCCTACGTCACCTCGGCTCGCGCGCAGCAGCTCGGCGTGCAGCTCCTCTCGCTCGACGAGCTCGTCGCGGAGTCTGACTTCCTCACGATCCACATGCCCAAGACTCCCGAGACCACGGGAATGATCGGGGCCGAGCAGTTCGCGGCGATGAAGCCCACCGCCTTCGTCGTCAACGTCGCTCGCGGCGGTCTCATCGACGAGGAGGCGCTCCACGCGGCTCTCGTCGCCGGCGAGATCGCGGGTGCGGGTCTCGATGTCTTCACCTCCGAGCCCCCGGCCGAGGGGGGAACGGCCCGTCCGCTTCTCGACCTCCCCAACGTGGTCGTCACCCCGCACCTCGGTGCCAGCACGGAGGAGGCGCAGGAGAAGGCCGGCGTCTCGGTCGCCCGTTCTGTGCGCCTCGCTCTCGGCGGCGACCTCGTCCCCGACGCGGTCAACGTCGCCGGGGGAGTCATCGACCCGTACGTGCGCCCCGGCATCTCGCTCGTCGAGAAGCTCGGCCAGATCTTCGCCGCGCTCGCGACATCGCCTCTCACGAGCCTCGACGTCGAGGTGCACGGCGAGCTGAACGACTACGACGTCAGCGTGCTGAAGCTCGCGGCACTCAAGGGGGTGTTCACGAACATCGTCAGCGAGACGGTGTCGTACGTGAACGCGCCGCTGCTCGCCGACCAGCGCGGTATCGCGGTGCGCCTGCTGAAGGACGACGTGAGCGACGAGTACCGCAACGTCATCACCCTCAGCGGTGCTCTTTCCGACGGCTCGCAGCTCTCGGTGTCGGGCACCCTCACCGGCCCGAAGCAGTCCGAGAAGCTGGTCGCCGTCAACGATCACGCTCTCGAACTGCCGATCGAGAAGCACCACGTCGTGATGCTCTACACCGATCGCCCCGGCATCGTCGCGGTCTATGGTCAGAAGTTCGGCGAGGCCGGCATCAACATCGCCGGCATGCAGATCTCGCGTCTCGGCGCGGGTGACCAGGCGCTCAGCGTGCTCACGCTGGACTCGCCGGTCTCCGACGACCTGCTCGACGACCTTCGCAGCGAGATCGACGCGGACCTGTTCCGTCAGATCGAGATCACCGACGTCTGATCGGGGGAGACCCTGACACGCGAAGCGGGAGGAGCGGCCGGGCGGTCACTCCTCCCGCTCTGTCGTTCCCCGATCAGGGGGCGGTGGCGCGCAGCACGAGCGCGATGAGATCGGTCAGCTGGTCGCTTCGGGGCACGAGACGCTCGGGGCCGTGCACATCGAGCGAATTGTTGAAGTACAGACCGTCGCTGAGCAGCATCACGAGGTCGAGGCTCGCGGCATCCCGCACGTGGGGACGGATGGCGTCCTCCCAGCGGTCGCGATTGCGACGCAGCGCGTCGGCCGCGGGTGCCGAGCCGCCCTGTGCCAAGCGGGTGGCGGCGATGAGGGCGCGATCCAGCGCGTCGTCCTCCATCACGGAGGTGCGCACGTAGTACGCGACAGGGCCTTCGTCGGCGGAGGTCATGCGTTCGAGATCGAGTGTCGTGAGCGCATCGAGGCGCTCGATGAGACCTGCCGCGAGCTCTTCCTTCGAGCCGAAGTGATAGAGCAGGCCCCCCTTGGACACTCCGGCGGCCTTGGCGGTCGCATCCAGCGTGGCCGCCCGTTCGCCGTCTTCGATGACGATCGATTCGAAGGCGTCGAGCACGCGCTCGCGCGCGAGGGGAGGTCGGGGCATCGGGGATCCTCTGTTGGTCTCGATTCACAGTAGCGCGCACGTGTGACGATTCTGTTACTATACCATCTGGACGGTTTAGTAACGATGTCGTCCGGATTCTGAGAGGTGTTCCATGACCCGTACTGCGTCGATCCCGACGACAGAGACGGATGCCCCCCGCGTCGGCGCCCGTGGCTGGGCGGCACTCGTCGTCCTCATGCTGCCGGTGCTGCTGGTGTCGGTCGACAACACGGTGCTGAGCTTCGCGCTCCCCGAGATCTCCATCGCCCTCGCTCCCACCGGGGCGGAGCAGCTGTGGATCATCGATGTGTATCCGCTCGTGCTCGCCGGTCTGCTCGTGACCATGGGGACGCTCGGAGATCGCTTCGGTCGCCGTCGGATGCTCCTGATCGGTGCCACGGGCTTCGCCGCGGTGTCGGCACTCGCCGCCTTCGCCCCCACAGCGGGACTCCTCATCGCCGCTCGAGCACTGCTCGGCTTCTTCGGAGCGATGCTGATGCCGTCCACGCTCTCGCTGCTGCGCTCGATCTTCACGAACCGCGACCAACGACGTCTCGCGATCGCTGTCTGGGCGTCGGCGTTCTCCGCGGGTTCGGCCCTCGGGCCCATCGTCGGCGGCTTCCTGCTCGAGCACTTCGACTGGGGCGCAGTCTTCCTCGTCGCGGTGCCGGTCCTGATCCCGCTCCTCATCGCCGCACCGCTGCTCGTTCCCGAGAGCCGCGACCCCCACCCCGGGCGCATCGATGTCGTCAGCATCCTGCTCTCGATGGCCGCGATGATCCCGGTCGTCTATGCGATCAAGTCGCTCGCCGTCGACGGCCCCAGCCTCACCGCGGGTGCATGGGCGCTGCTCGGGGTCGTCATGGGGTATCTCTTCGTGCGCAGGCAGCTCGCAGCCGAGGTTCCGATGCTCGACATGCAGCTGTTCCGCCGTGGTTCCTTCTCGGGGGCGATCCTGGTCAACCTGCTCAGTGTCGTGGCGCTCGTGGGCTTCCTCTACTTCGTGTCCCAGCACCTGCAGCTCGTCCTCGGTCTCTCGCCGATGATGGCCGGCGCAGCGCTCGTCCCCGGCATGGCGGCGATGATCGTCGCCGGGCTCTCGGTCGTGCCGATCTCGCGGCGGGTGCGCCCGCACGTGCTCGTGCCGGCCGGCCTGGCGTTCTCGGTGGCCGGCTACCTTCTGGTGGCGTTCACCACGGTGGACCACGGCGTCGCACCGCTGATCATCGCGTTCGTGGTGCTGGGCATCGGCATCGGCGCGGCAGAGACGATATCCAACGAGCTGATCCTCTCCAGTGCTCCGGCAGAGAAGGCAGGGGCGGCCAGCGCCGTGTCCGAGACCGCATACGAGCTGGGAGCGGTGCTCGGCACTGCCGTGCTCGGCGGTCTGATCACCGCGTTCTACCGCGGGGCGATGGTGATCCCGGCCGGTATCCCCGCGGAGGCGGCGCATGCCGCGAAGGAGACGCTTGCCGGTGCGTACACCGCGGCGAAGGATCTTCCCGCGCAGCTCGGAGATGCGCTGTGGGATGCGGCATCCGCCGCCTTCGGATCGGGCGTCCTGGTGACCTCGCTGATCGGCGCGGGGCTGGTGGTCGTCGCCGGGGTGATCGCCGCCGTCACACTGCGCAAGGCGCCCTCGCACTGACCAGTACGCTGGGAGGACCGGCCCGCTCGGCATGCGCCCGAGTGTCGGCCGGTCCATCCCGATACAAGGAGTGTCATGTCGCGTGTCGTGAAGCTGGCCGTCATCCCCGGTGACGGAATCGGCCCAGAGGTCGTCGCCGAGGCCGAGAAGGTGCTCGACGCGGTCACCGCCTCGAGCGGTGTGACATTCGACAAGACGCGCTTCTCTCTCGGTGCCGCCCGCTTCCTCGAGACGGGCGACACCCTCACGGACGACGATCTGCAGGCGATCTCCCAGCACGACGCGATTCTGCTGGGCGCCGTCGGCGGGACGCCGGGAGACCCCCGTCTCAAGGACGCGAACATCGAGCGCGGCCTGCTGCTGAAGCTCCGCTTCACGCTCGACCATTACGTGAACCTCCGTCCGTCGAAGCTCTACGCCGGGGCTGCCGGTCCGCTGGCGAACCCGGGCGAGATCGACTTCGTCGTGGTCCGCGAGGGCACCGAGGGGCCGTACGTCGGCAACGGCGGCGCCATTCGCACGGGCACACCGCACGAGGTCGCCAACGAGACCTCGGTCAACACCGCGTTCGGTGTCGAGCGGGTCGTGCGCTACGCATTCGATCTCGCGGAACGGCGTCGCAAGAAGGTCACGCTGGTTCACAAGACCAACGTGCTCGTGCACGCCGGCGCGATCTGGCAGCGGATCGTGAACGAGGTCGCGGCAGAGCATCCCGACGTGGCGGTAGACTACCTGCACGTCGATGCGGCGACGATCTTCCTCGTCACCCACCCCTCACGCTTCGACGTGATCGTCACCGACAACCTGTTCGGTGACATCCTCACAGACCTTGCGGGAGCCGTCACCGGCGGCATCGGACTCGCAGCCTCGGGCAACATCAATCCCGACGGCACCTTCCCGTCGATGTTCGAGCCCGTCCACGGCTCGGCGCCGGACATCGCGGGGCAGCAGAAGGCCGATCCGACTGCCGCGATCCTGTCGATCGCACTGCTGCTGGACCATCTCGGTCTCCCCGCGGAATCAGCTCGTGTGAGCGCCGCCGTCGAGGCCGACATCGCCGCCCGCTCGGGCGCACGCACGACCGCGGAGATCGGCTCCGCGATCACCGCGCTGCTCTGAGCGGCAGGCGTAGGCTGAAGCGGCGCGATGAGGCGCCCACCCACAAGGAACGGAATGAAGACATGACGACGATCGATGCAGAGACCGCCACGGCTCCGCTGGAGTTCGCTGTGACCAGGAACCTGACGGCGGCCTCGCCGTCGCGGGTCGCAGAGGTGCACGAGAATCCGGGGTTCGGTGTCGTGTTCACGGACCACATGGTCGACATCTGCTGGTCGGCCAAGGGTGGGTGGCATCGTCCGCGCGTGCAGCCCTACGGACCCATCCCGCTCGACCCCGCGGCGTCGGTCCTGCACTACGCCCAGGAGATCTTCGAGGGCATCAAGGCCTATCGTCACGCCGACGGCTCGATCCACACGTTCCGCCCCGACCGCAACGCCGCACGACTGCAGGCCAGTGCCCGTCGTCTCGCACTGCCCGAGCTGCCGACGGAGTACTTCATCCAGTCGCTGCGCGAGATCATCGCCGTCGATGGCCGTTGGGTTCCTTCGGGCGAGGACCAGAGTCTGTACCTGCGCCCGTTCATGTTCGCGAAGGAGGCCTTCCTCGGAGTCCGCGCGGCTCAGAAGGTCGCGTACTACGTGATCGCGAGCCCTGCAGGCGCCTACTTCACCGGGGGAGTGAAGCCGGTGCGCATCTGGCTCTCCGAGGACTACGCCCGCGCAGGCAAGGGCGGCACGGGCAAGGCGAAGACGGGCGGCAACTACGCGTCGAGCCTGCTCGCTCAGAGCGAGGCGAGCGCGAAGGGATGCGACCAGGTCGTGTTCCTCAACGAGGAGCGCAACGTCGAAGAGCTCGGCGGCATGAACGTCGTGTTCGTGTTCAAGGACGGCCGCGTGGTGACCCCTGAATCCGACAGCATCCTCGAGGGGATCACGCGCGATTCGCTGCTGCAGCTCGCCGAAGACCGCGGATACACGGTCGAGAAGCGCCCCATCTCCATCGACGAGTGGCGCGAGGGCGTGGCCTCCGGCGACATCGTCGAGGTCTTCGCGTGCGGAACCGCCGCAGTCGTGACGCCGATCGGCGCTCTGGTGGGCGAGGGCTTCGATGAGCCGCAGCCGCTCGGAGAGCTCGCGCTGTCGCTGCGCGAAGAGCTCACCGACATCCAGTACGGCCGCCGCGAGGACAAGCACGGGTGGCTGCTGCGGCTCGACGCCTGAGCACCTTCCCACCCTTCGGACCCCGCTGCGCCGCCGCGCAGCGGGGTCTCGTCGTTCACCGCGCTGGATAGGCTGGGGGCATGAAGATCGCCCGATTCAGCCATGACGACGCCATCCTCTTCGGGATCGTCGACGACACCGACCTCGTCGTCCTCTCGGGCGATCCGCTCTTCGCCGGATATGAGCCCACCGGAGACCGTGTGCCGATCGCCGATGCGGTGATCCTCGCTCCGGTGATCCCGCGCTCGAAGATCGTCTGCGTGGGCAAGAACTACCACGACCACGCCGCAGAGATGGGGGGAGTGGCCCCCGAGGAGCCGCTGCTGTTCCTCAAGCCCAACACGGCCGTCATCGGCCCGGGCGACGCGATCGTGCGTCCCTCGATCTCGCAGCAGACGGAGTACGAGGGCGAGCTCGCCGTCGTGATCGGGCGGGTCGCGAAGAACGTGACGGCGGCGGATGCCCTCGACCACGTGCTCGGCTACACGATCGCCAACGATGTCACCGCGCGTGACCTCCAGCGCAAAGACGGCCAGTGGACGCGGGCGAAGGGGTTCGATACGTTCTGCCCTCTCGGCCCGACCATCAGCACGGACTTCGACCCCTCGGTCGCGACGATCGAGACTCGCGTCAACGGCGAGGTGCGGCAGAAGGCGCCGCTCACCGACATGATCCATTCGGTCGCGGCGATCATCGAGCACGCCTCGGCCGCGTTCACCCTGCTTCCGGGCGACGTCATCCTCACCGGCACTCCTGCCGGTGTGGGGGAGTTCGTCGCCGGAGACACCGTCGAGGTCGAGATCACGGGACTGGGTATTCTGCGCAACACCGTGCGCGACGCCGTGCGCGCATCATGACCGTCGCCGCCCTCACCCCTGCCCAGCAGGTGGCGGTGCAGCGGCGAACCGTGCTCGTCCTCTCAACGGGCCAGGTGCTGGGTGGCATCGCCTTCGGGGCGACCGTGTCTCTCGGTGCGCTGCTCGCGGCGGACATCTCGGGCAGCGATGCGCTGTCGGGGCTCGCGACGGCATCCGTCACTCTGGGCGCCGCGGTGTGCGCGATCCCGCTCGCGCGCCTGGCAGCGACGATGGGCCGGCGTCGAGCCCTCACGCTGGGCAACCTCTTCGCACTCGTCGGTATCGCGGTGGTGATCCTTGCGGCGTCCCTGCGGGTGTTCCCGCTGCTGCTCATTGGCATCCTGATGATCGGCGCCGGCAATGCGGGCAACCTGCAGTCGCGGTTCGCCGCAACCGACCTCGCCGCCCCTGAGCATCGCGGAAGGGACCTCTCGATCGTGGTCTGGGCGACCACCATCGGCGGAGTCGCAGGCCCCCTGCTGCTCGGACCCGGTGAGATCGTCGGGGCAGCCATCGGGATGCCGCCGCAGACCGGTTCCTACGCCTTCTCATTCGTCGCTCAGTGTGTGGCCCTCATCCTCTACCTCGTGGCGCTCCGGCCCGATCCTCTTCTCGCGGCTCAGCGGCTCGCCTCGGTGGCCGCGAAGGCGACGGGCGCTGTCATCACCGACCGACCTGTGATCGCGAGGTACGCGATGTTCGCGGTGGCGGGTTCGCACGTGGTCATGGCTTCCGTGATGGCGATGACCCCTGTCCATCTCGCCCATATGGCGCATGGCGCTCACGGTATGGCGCCCACCCCGGCCGACGTCTCGGGCCTCGTGGGCATCACGATCGCCCTGCACGTCGGAGGCATGTACGCCCTGTCGCCGGTCTTCGGCATCCTCGCCGACAGGTGGGGGCGGCTGCGCGTGGTGCTGCTGGGGCAGCTCCTTCTCGGCGGGGCCCTCGCCTTCGCCGTCTTCGCGAACGACCGGGAGTGGGGCGTGATCGTCGCCCTCATCCTGCTGGGACTCGGGTGGAGCGCGGCGACGGTCGCGGGGGCCGCGCTGTTGACCGAGTCGAGTTCCCCTGAGATCCGCACGCGCAGGCAGGGTCGCAGCGACTCTCTGATGAGTCTCTCCGCCGCGGCAGGCGCGGTGCTCGCGGGTGTCGTGCTCTCGAACTTCCAGTACGCCGGGCTCGGGATCGCCGCGTCGGTGATCGTCGTCGCGATCGTCGCGCTGTCGCCGCTCGGGCGCTATCGCCGATGAAGGACTGGGCGGGCACCGGTCGTGCGTACGCGGACTCCTACGCCTCGCTGTGCGTCGGGACGGCGGGGACGCTGCTCGGCGAGCTCGGAGCCCCCGGGAATCGGACGCTGCTCGACGTGGGTTCCGGCACGGGCATGGTCACCGCCGCGTTCGCCGATGCGGGCTGGGATGCGGTCGGATGCGAGCCCGAGTCGACGATGCGGGAGATCGCACTGCGGGAGCATCCCGCGATTCCGGTGCACGAGGGATCGCTGCCCTTGCTGCCTTTCTGCGAGGGGCAGTTCGACGTCGTCGTGGCGAATTTCGTGCTGAACCATGTCGCCGACCCCCGAGCATCCGCTGCGGAGCTCTTGCGCGTCTCCGCAGGTCTCGTGGCGGCGACGATCTGGACGAACTCGCCGACCTGGCTCTGGCGGGAGGTCTGCGAGCGGGCGGCGCTCATGCCCGCGGCAGGGGAACGACTGCCGCCGGAGAAGGACTTCGAGAGGACGGTCGACGGTTTCGCCACGATGCTCGGTGAGGCGGGCTGGGGCCTCGTGCGGGCAATCGAGTACACCTGGACCTGGTCGGCGGAGGAATCCGCGCTCTGGGCTTCTGCCGAAGGAGGCGTCGGGGGAGCGGGGCAGTTCTATCGTGAGCTCGACAGCACGGATCGCGCGTCGTTCCGCAGCGCGTTCGAGTCGGTGTGCCGAGAGCGCGCGATCGACGGTGCTCTTCCTCTCGAGCATTCCGCCGCCGTGGCGATCGGATCCAGGGCTGATGCCGCACGGCGCCGTGACACCGAGCCGTAGAATCGAGGAGATATGGCTACCCCGCACCCCCTCACCACGACCGCCAGTGGCGCTGACGTACGCGTCCGCTTCTGCCCCTCGCCCACCGGACTGCCGCACGTCGGCATGGTCCGCACGGCCCTCTTCAACTGGGCGTACGCACGCCATACCGGCGGGAAGATGGTGTTCCGCATCGAGGACACCGATGCCGCGCGCGACAGCGAGGAGAGCTTCCGTCAGCTCGTCGACGCCCTGACATGGCTCAAGATCGACTGGGACGAGGGCGTCGAGGTCGGCGGACCGCACGCGCCGTACCGCCAGTCCGAGCGACACGACATCTATCGCGGCGTGATCGACAAGCTCCTGGCGTCAGGCGCCCTGTACGAGAGCTTCTCCACGGCGGAGGAGATCGACGCCCGTAACGAGGCGGCCGGACGCGCGAAGCAGCTCGGCTACGACAATCACGACCGGGATCTCACGACCGAGCAGAAGGATGCCTTCCGTGCGGAGGGTCGCCAGCCGGCACTCCGGCTGCGCGTGCCGGACGAGGACCTCACCTACGTCGACCTGATCCGCGGTGAGGTGACCTTCCCCGCTGGTTCCTTCCCTGACTTCGTGGTCGTGCGTCCGAACGGGATTCCCCTCTACACCTTCGTGAATCCCGTCGACGATGCGCTGATGGGCATCACGCACGTTCTGCGCGGCGAGGATCTGATGCCGTCCACAGCTCGTCAGCTCGCGCTCTACGCGGCCCTGATCGACGCCGGCGTCACGACGTTCGTGCCGCGTTTCGCCCACATGCCGCTGGTGCTCGGCGAGACAGGCAACAAGAAGCTCTCCAAGCGCGACCCGCAGGCGGATCTGTTCCTGCATCGCGATCGCGGATTCATTCACGAGGGTCTGCTGAACTACCTCGCGCTGCTCGGGTGGTCGATCGGTCATGACCGCGATGTCTTCACGCTCGAGGAGTTCACCGAGGCGTTCGACATCGTCGACGTGAACCCGAACCCGGCACGATTCGACCAGAAGAAGGCCGAGTCGATCAACGGCGACCACATCCGCACGCTCGCCGAGAAGGACTTCGCCGAGAGGACGATCCCGTACCTCGCTGCTGCCGGCCTCTTCGACGAGCCGACACACGAGCAGCTCGTGCTCGCCTTCCGAGTCGCTCCGCTCGTGCAGGAGCGCGTGCAGCTCCTCGGCGACGTGCCCGGCATGGTCGGCTTCCTCTTCTCCGACGACGTCTCGTATGACGCCGACGCGCTCAAGGGGCTGCCCGCGAACGCCGGAGAGGTCCTCGACGCCTGCGTCGCGGCGCTCGAGCCGGTGACGGATTTCACCCCCGAGAAGATCCAGGAGGCGCTCGCGGAGGCGCTCGTCGAGGAGCTCGAGCTCAAGCCGCGGGTCGCCTACGGCCCTCCTCGTGTCGCGATCACCGGGCGACGCGTCTCGCCGCCGCTCTTCGAGTCCATGGAGCTCCTCGGCAAGGAGGAGTCTGTGCGGCGACTTCGGTCGCTGTCGGAGTTCCTGGCCGACTGAGGCGGCCCGATCGACGAGGGAGCGCGCCCGACGGGTGCGCTCCCTCGTCATTTCCACCGCGACGCGCCCGGATGCACGGGGGCGTTTTGGCAAACGGACCGCGGCTCGGGTAGGCTTGACTCTCGGTGCGAGGCTCCGGTTTCGCCCTTGGGGTATGGTGTAATTGGCAACACGACGGTTTCTGGTTCCGTTATTCTTGGTTCGAGTCCAGGTACCCCAGCAAGACGAAAACCCCCGCTCAGGCGGGGGTTTTGTCGTTCTCGGGTCGGTGCCGGGCAATTGTGTCGCCTAGCAGGTCGCGCCCCTGTCGCGCCATGCCCTTCACGGCCGTCGGCGGGTCGGGCAGCCTGATCCCAGATGGCCGGCGCGGCTGACAGGGAGGATGCGAATGGCGCTCACGAGAGTCGTCCCCGGCGAGACGCCAGGGATCAGCCGCGTACGATCAGGGTCCGGCTTCCGATACCTCGATGCCGGCAACACACCGGTCGCTGAGGCCGACCGGGAGCGGATTCGCGACCTCGCGATACCTCCCGCCTGGAAGGACGTGTGGATCGCCGCCGATCCGCTCGCCCACATCCAGGCGGTCGGCACCGACGATGCGGGCAGGCGCCAGTATCTCTACCATCCGCTCTGGCGCACCGGCAGGGATCAGCGGAAGTTCGCCCGGGCGCTCAAGCTGGCGGAGGCACTGCCCGCCGCACGGGCGAAGGTCACCCGGGCCATCGGTCAACCGGGACTGACGCGCGAGAGAGCCCTCGCGGTCTCGTTCCGGCTGCTGGATGACGCCGCACTGCGCATCGGCTCCGAGCGCTACCTCGTGAAGCACGGCAGCCGAGGTCTGAGCACGCTTCGGCGACGTGACGTGCGGATCGACGGCAGCACGGTCGCCCTCAGCTTTCCGGCGAAGAGCAAGCAGCTCGCCTCGATCGAGATCACCGATGAGGCTCTCGCCGAGGCCCTGTCGGAGTTCGCGGTCGGCTCCGCCAAGGCGCCACTGCTCGCCTACCGCAAGGGTCGTCGCAGGGTGCGCCTCACCTCCAGCGAGGTCAATGCCTATCTGCGTCAGGTCGCGGGGTCGTCGTTCACCGCGAAGGACTTCCGCACTCTGCACGGCACGATCCTCGCCGCGGATGCGCTCGCCCGCATCGGCCGCCTCGAGACGGCGAGCGAGCGACGGCGCGCCGAGCGCCTGGCCGTGCAGGCCACGGCCTCGGCGCTCGGCAACACCATCGCGGTCGCGCGGGGGAGCTACATCGACCCGCGCGTGTTCCGGCTCTACGCGCGCGGCCGCACTCTCGACCTCACGGTGTCGCCGGAGACCGCCATCCGCAAGCTCCTCGGGCGCTGAGGGGCTTCAGCTCTCCCGAGGGTAGGTGTAGAACCCTTCGCCAGTCGCGACGCCCAGCTTGCCCTTGTCGATGTACTGCTCCTTGAGCAGGTCCGCGAACCGCTGCTGCTTCTCGCCGCCCATCCGGGAGATGTTGTAGGCGGTCGTCAGACCGACGATGTCGTAGATCTCGAACGGTCCCGCCGGCGCACCGGTGCCGATCCGCCAGGTCGCATCGATGTCTTCCGGCTCGGCGATTCCGTCGACGAGCAGTTCGGCACCGGCCTGGAGGAAGGGTACGAGAAGCGAGTTCAGCAGGTACCCCGCCTTCTCCTTCTTGATCTGGATGGGGACCATGCCGATCTGGGTCGCGAACTCGACGACCGTCTCGTAGACGGCGGGGTCGGTCGCGGGGGTTCCCATGACCTCGGCGGTGTTGTGCGACCAGATCTCGTTCGCGAAGTGGAGCGCGAGGAACCGGTCGGGGCGACCCGTCGCCTCGGCGAGCGCGCTGGGCAGCAGCGTCGAGGAGTTGGTCGCGAAGATCGTGGTCGCGGGTGCGGCGTCGGCGAGGGTCCGGTAGATGCTCTGCTTCAGCTCGAGGTTCTCGGGAACGGCCTCGATGATGAGGTCGGCCGAGGCTGCGGCGTCGGCGAGGTCGGCGGTGAGCCGGATGCGTTCGATCGCCGCATGGGCGGCGCCGTCTGCGGCGTTCTCCACGCCGTCGGCGACATAGCGCGACGCAAGGCCCTCGAACCGTTCCGCCGCGCGGTCGAGCGCCGCCTGATCGATGTCGTACGCGACGACGTCGAAACCGTGGAAGGCGGTCTGGAACGCGATCTGCGATCCGAGAACGCCGGTGCCGAGAACAGTGATGTTCTTCATTTCTCTTCTTCCTCTGATGGCCTCGTGGGCCGTGGTCAGGCTGGTTCGTCGCCTCTGTCGAAGCGCCGGAGGTCGTGTGCGAAGCGCTGCACCTCGGCATCCGTCCACTGCGAGAGGTGGGCGTCGATCACGTTCTGCAGCGAGCGCAGCGTGCCACGGAAGGCATCCTCGCCCTCCGTGGTCAGCTCAAGCGGGCGGCCTCGCCCGGAACTCGACGGGGTCTCCTGGACCAGGCCGAGAGACATGAGTGCAGAGAGCTGGCGCGAGACGGTCGACCGGTTCAGTCGGAACATCCGCGCGATGTCTGTCGAGCGGATCCCGGGCTGCTCGGCGATCGCCATCACGATGGACTGATCGGTCATCGACAGGGTCGGCTCGCCGGCGCGGGCGTCGACGAGGCCACGGCGCGTGATGGCGACGAGCGACTTCAGGACGGCCGCGCTGTCGACGCGGCGTCCGTCTGCGTCGGGCTCTTGTTGCATATGACAACTTTACGCCTTTCGTTGCATGATGCAACGTTGCGCCCGTCCGCTCTGCGAGAACGCAGATGAAAGGATGGGAGGCATGGACACAGCCAACCTCTCCCGGGAGGAGACCGCGGCGCGCTCCGCCGCCGTCTCCGTGAGCAGCATCCGCGTCGAGCTCGACCTCACCGGTGCCCCGGAGCGCGCACGAAGCGGGTTCTCCACGATCACCACTCTGGAGTTCACCGCGACGACGGACTCGACCTGGTTGGACTTCATCGGGGAGGACGTGGGCAGACTCGTCGTGAACGGCGTCGACCGTGAGGTGAACTACGACGGGTCCCGCATCGAGCTGCAGGACCTCGTCGACGTGAACGTGGTCCGCGTCGAGGCGACGGGCGCATACAGCCGATCCGGCGAAGGGCTCCACCGGTTCCACGACCCGGTCGACGACCGGACCTACCTCTACACGCAGTACGAGCCGGCTGACGCGCGACGCGTCATGGCGTGCTTCGAGCAACCAGACATGAAGGCCGCCTACACCTTCGTGATCGATGCCCCCGCGGGCTGGCAGGTGCTGTCGAACCAGGCTGCGGTCGCCGTCGACACCGGCCTCGGGGTGCAGCGTGTGGAGTTCGCTCCGACGCTCCCGATCTCGAGCTACATCACCTCCGTCGCCGCGGGCCCGTACGCTCGGGTCGACGGCGAGTGGCGGCGCGACGATCAGCACATAGCGCTGGGCGTCTTCGTGCGACAGTCGCTCGCGCAGTACCTGGAGTCGGATGAGATCCTCGAGATCACTCGCGAGGGCCTCGACTTCTTCACCGATGCGTTCGCCTACCCCTATCCCTGGGGCAAGTACGACCAGATCTTCGTCCCCGAGTACAACCTCGGCGCGATGGAGAACCCGGGGCTCGTCACCTTCACCGAGGCCTACCTCTCCCGAGGTGCCGCGACGGACGCCCAGCGGGCGGCGCGGGCGAACACGATCCTGCACGAGATGGCCCACATGTGGTTCGGAGACCTCGTGACCATGAAGTGGTGGGATGACCTGTGGCTCAAGGAGTCCTTCGCCGACTACATGGGATCCCACGCCTCCGCGGTGGCGACCCGCTTTCATGACGCCTGGGTGAAGTTCGCCGCCAACCGCAAAGCGTGGGCGTACCAGCAGGATCAGCTGCCCACGACGCATCCCATCGTCGCGGACATCCAGGACCTCGAGGCGGCGAAGCTGAACTTCGACGGCATCACCTACGCCAAGGGCGCCGCCGTGCTCAAGCAGCTCGTCGCGTTCGTCGGCGACGAGGCGTTCTTCGAGGGCGCACGCCGTTACTTTTCCGCCAACGCGTTCGGCAACACGACCCTCGACGACTTCCTCGTGCAGCTGAGTGCCGTCTCCGGGCGGGACATGACCGAGTGGTCGCACGCGTGGCTGCAGACCACCGGCGTCTCGACGCTGTGGCTCGAGCGGGACGCCGAGGGCGGCGCCGTCCTCGTGCAGACGGATTCCCGGCCGCATCGACTGCGCATCGGCCTCTACGACCACGTCGACGGCAGAGTCGTCCGCAGAGATCAGGTCTCGCTCGACATCCGGGAGGAGCGCACACCGGTCGTCCTCCCGCCCGCAGATCTCGTGCTGCTCAACGACGACGACCTCACCTACGCCAAGGTGCGTCTCGATGAGGCCTCCCTGACGACGGTGCAGGAATCGCTGTCGTCCATCGACGATCCTCTCGCGAGGGCCGTCATCTGGTCGTCACTGTGGAATGCCACTCGCGACGGCGAACTCACGGTCGACCGCTACGCCGAGATCGTGCGCGAGCATGCGCCGGGCGAGTCGAACATCGGTCTGCTGGTCGGCGTGCTCGCGAACGTCCTCTTCGCCATCCGCAACTACGCGAGCGACGATGCGCGGCCGCGTGAACTGACGGCGTGGGTGGAGACCGCGGGTGCCGCTCTTCAGGCATCCGACGCCGGCAGCGACGCGCAGCTCTCATGGGCGCGCGCGCTCGCCTCGGCGTCTGCCTTCGACGACACGCGTGCAGACCAGATCCGCGCGATCCTGCGGGGCGACGGCCCTGACGGGCTCACCGTCGATCCGGATCTGCGGTGGCAGCTGCTCACCGCCCTCGTCACCACGGGCCACGCGGATGCCGATGAGGTGGCTGCAGAGCTGGAGGCCGATGACACGGGCAGCGGGCGCACCGCCGCTCGTCGAGCCCTGAGCTCGCGCCCCGACCCCGAGGTCCGGGCTGCCGCGTGGGACACGGCGTGGAACGACGACTCACTCAGCAACGATCATCTCGACGCGGTGATCGGCGGATTCCGTGCCGGTGGACGCCGCGACCTCATCGAGAGGTTCGATGCGGAGTACTTCGAGAGGATCGGCGACGTCTGGGCGACGCGGAGCATCGAGTTGGCGCAGCGGCTGGTGGTCGGGCTCTTTCCGGCGTCGCCCACACTCGATGCCGTCGATGCGTGGCTCGCGGGCAACGGCGCGGCTCCCGCTGCGCTGCGCCGGATCGTGATCGAGCAGCGCGATCACCTGGCTCGGGCTCTGCGCGTTCGAGCAGCGCAGGGCTAGTCCTCATCGAGCGCGTCAGCCGTGCTCGCTCCTACGGCGAGGTACTCGGGGCGGTCGTCGCTCTGAGTCAGCAAGATCATGGCGATGTACGCCGCCCAGCCTCGGGCCCGGGTCCAGGTGGCCTCGTCGTAACGTTCCTTCGTCGCCCTCCGGAAGGCCTCGCGGCCAGCGGCGTCGAAGAGCATCCAGGACGAGGCGAGGTCGTAGGCGGGGTCGCCGACCGTCACGTCTCCGAAGTCGATGAGCGCGGTGAGAGCTCCGTCGGTCACCAGCAGGTTGCCCGGGTGGAGATCTCCATGGATCCAGACGTGCTCTGAGGCGAGCGATGCGTCGAGACCCGCGTTCCACGCGCCGCGAAGCGCCGTCCGGCGGTCGAGAGCCTGCAGGCGCGGTCGCATCGCGGCGTCGCGTGTGGACAGAGGACGTCCGCGCACCGGGTTGCGGGGAGCATCGACCGGGCCAGCCACGTGCAGAGCCCGCAGGGCGTCCGCGAGCCGGTCGACCCACCTCGCGTTGTCTGCGCGGGATGATCCGAGTGCCGTCGTGCCGGCGATCCACGGCACGACGGACCAGGGGTGCGGAAAGTGCTCGCTCGGTTCACCCGCCACCACGGGCACGGGAGCACGGATGCCGACGGCCTCGAGGGCCGGACCGATCGCGCGGAGCGCACGCTGTTCGTGGGTGATGAGCGGTACCGAGAGCTTGCGCCGAGGCAGCCGCACGGCGAGCTCGGAGCCGAGGCGCCAGATCGAGTTGTCCCAGCCGTCGGCGCACCGCGTGAGCGTCAGTGTGGCGAGGTCGGGGGCGGTTCCTCGGAGAAGGTCTCGCACGCCGTCTTCGTCGAGCGCATAGTCGGCGGGAGGGGAGTCCGCCACGGTCAGAGGTCGAGCGAGTCGCCCGGTTCGAGGATCGAGAACTCTCCGCCGCCCTGTTCGGTCGCCCACTGCAGTCGCTGCCGGTGCATCGTCTTGCCCGCGACCGACAGAGTCATGTCGTGCGTGCCGAACGCCCGCCGCGGCTTCACCGCCAACACGTAGTCCATGGCCTCGCCGATCTTCAGCCACGGCGCTCCGAGCGGAGCGGCGAGAGTGCCGACCTCGACGCCCTCGGGGACCGCGTACGAGTCGCCCGGGTAGTAGAGGGCGTCGTTGATCAATACGCCGACGTTCTCGACGACAGGCAGCGACGAGTGGATCACCTCATGCGAGCCGCCGAAGAAGCGGAGCGTGAACGGGCCGACCTCCACGGTGTCGCCCGGGGCGACCTCGGAGATGTCATAGCCGTCGGCTGCGCGAGCGACGCCCGCCGGCGCGTAGATCGGAGTGCCGGGGGCGGCGCGAAGGATCCGATCCAGATGCTCGGGAGTCCAGTGATCCGGGTGCTCATGGGTGATCACGACCGCGACGAGACCGGAGAGATCGCTCAGGGGAGACGTGAACGAGCCGGGATCGATGAGAAGGACGTCCTGGCCCTGCTGGATGCGAAGAGCGGCATGTTCGAATTTGGTGACGCGCATGAGATGAGTCAACTCCTTCACAGGCGCCCTGGCAAACTCCTGCCCACCCGCGCCACGCCCGGGATCAGCGGACTGCCCCGCTCGATTTGGCGACGTGAGAATCGTCGTGGCATACTTGAACAGTTGTCGCGGCACGGAAACGTTCCGCAAGACGGCCCCATCGTATAGCGGCCTAGTACGCTGCCCTCTCACGGCGGTAACGCGGGTTCGAATCCCGCTGGGGTCACAACGAGCGAAAGCCCTCGGTTCTCCGAGGGCTTTCGTCGTCTCCGGGCATCATGCCGACCCGGCGGCTCGCAGCGACATGGTGCGGAACGCGGGTGTGGTCAACGGGACGATCATCAGCGCCATCATCGCTCCGCCGAAGAGCGCGAACGGGACCCACAGGGCCGTCGTCGACGCGAGCATCCCGAATGCGGCCATCGCGAGCGGCATCAGACAATCGTCGCCCAGCCGCGTGAGGGACCCCATCCGCCCGAGGAAGGCCGTGTCGACGGTTGCCGAGAATGTGGCGCTCAACACCACCGACGCGTACCCGGCGGTCGCGCCGATCACGAAGGCGGACGCAGCGACGCCCCAGGCCGGACCCCAGCCGAGCGCGACGATCGCCGCGCCCTGCAGGACCAGAGCACGGAACCCCGCGCGTGCCTCGCGCAGCGGGCGCCATCGGGCGACAGAGACGGCGCCGAGCGCCGCGCCGAGTCCCAGCAGCGCCTCGAACAGCCCCACCGCCTGCGCGCCCCAGCCTTCGTCCTGTGCGCGGAGCGCGAGGCCGATCCCCACGGCAGGACCGACCGCGAGATTCAGTCCCGAGAGGGCGACGACCAGCGTGCGGGTCGTCGGGTTGCCCGCGAGGTGCCTGAATCCGCCGGCGATCTCTCGAAGAGCGGACTGTCGGTCTGCGCGGGCGAGCAGGAACCGCGGTCTGAGCCAGATCGCGATGAACGCGATGACGACGGCGAAGGTCACCGCGTTGATCGTCGCGCTTCCGACGAGTCCCGCGTAGGCGACGATCACACCGCCCACGGCGGCGCCGGCCATCGTTCCGAGTCGCGACGCGGTCTGCGAGAAAGCGCCGTAGGAGGACAGGTCGGTCGTTCGCACGAGTCGGCGGGCGATGGTGCCTGCCGAGGGCTCGTAGAACGCATCGCAGACGCCGAATGCGACGGCGGCGAAGAGGAGCGCCCCCACCGTGGGCGGCGCGGCGAGCATCCAGAGCGCGACCGTCACGAGAACGCAGACGCGGACGGCATTGAACAGCATCATCACGCGCCGCGCGTCCGAGCGGTCGGCGATCACCCCGCCGAACAGCAGCACGACCGCGCGTGGCAGGGTGCCGGCGGCGACGATGAGTCCTGCGACCGCGGGCGAGGCGGTCTGTACGGCGGTCCACGCAAGCGCGATGGTCCACAGTGCATCGCCGGCGTCCGAGAGCGCCTTGACGAGGATCCACGCATGGATCCGGTGGTCTCGTCGGAACGCCGGCGGCTCGGCGAGCTGCACCGGCTCTGCGGAGGTCATGGGGTGGTGGGGAAGGCGTGTGCGAAGAAGAAGATCGGCGTCCGCTTCTGCCCATCCTCGAGGTCGACCGCGACACGCCATTCGTTCAGTGCCGCCAGCAGCCGAGTGCTGAGGTCACGCAGTTCGTCGGGCGTCGCCCATGCCGTGATCTCGGTGTTCGAGGCGTCGTAGGCCGCGAAGGCCGGGTCGTCGTGCCGGCGCTGCCAGCGCTGGAGACGCTCGATCTGCATCCGGATGCTCTGCCGCTGAGCTTCACGCGCAAGGAGCGCGTCGGCAGGGGAGTCTGCGAAGTCTTCCGCCGACCAGGTCAGGCCGCGTCGGGCGACGGTCCACCAGCTCGTGCGCCGGTCACCCGCCGGGTCGTCGGCACGCTCGACGAGACCGGCCCGTTCCAGCATCCGCAGATGGTGGCTGATGCTGCCGACCTGGGTATCCAGCGCCCGCGAGAGCGTCGTCACCTTCGCCGTGCCGTAGAGCAGCAGATAGTCGTAGATACGTCGTCGCAGCGGGTGGTGCACGGCGGTGATGACCGAGATGTCTTCCATGGACGCCACGCTAGAAGCGGTCGACGATTCTCACAAGACTTCTTGTATACCGCGAAAAATCAACAGAGGAGGCGTCCTGGCAATCGCCGAGGACCCCTCCTTCGTCGACGGACTCAGCCCTCGCTGCCGGTGACGGGGGAACTGCGACGGTTGCGGCGCGCTCGGCGGATGATCCACACGACCAGCACGACCGACCCTGCGAGTGCGAGCCACGGCAGCAGGAAGCCGACCGAGATCACCAGTGCGTTCAGCGAGACCACGAGACCGTTCCACCCGGCGACCAGTCCATCGGAGAAGCCCGCAGGATCGGCCGAGGTCGGGGCCGCGGTGCGGGTCAGCTGCACGGACAGGCTCGACATCGCGACCTGATCCTCGAGCGCGGCGAGCTGCTGTTCGTAGGACTCGAGCTGTGCCTGACGGTCGGTGAGCGCGACCTCCGCCTCGATGAGCTCGGCGACGCTGCCGGTCTGAGACATCAGCTCGGTGAGTCGCTGGACGGATGCCTTGGTCGCGTCGACCCTCGCACGCAGATCGATCGCACTCGAGGTCACATCCTGCTGCGAGATCGAGGAGGAGAGCACCTCGCCCGATCCCGCCAGCTCATCGATCACGGCGGGGAGATCGGCCGACGGCACGCGGATGCTGATCCAGCCGCTCCTGGAGCCGTCCGCCGCCGGGTCGGAGGTGTCGTCGACCACGAGACTTCCGCCGATCTCGGTGCTCTCGACATAGCCGCCGTACGATTCGGCCAGTGCTCCGATCGCCGCGGCAGCGTCCGCGATGTCGTTCACCTCCACGGTCGCGTTGGCGGTGGCGATGATCTCACGATCGCCCTCGACGGCATCTCCGGCGACTGCGCCCGATTCGGCGGAATCGGCCAGACCGGACGGGGCGCTCTGGTCGGCAGCGCCCGAGCGCGATTCCTCCGTCACGATGGCACCTCCGCCGTCGGCCGAGCTCGTCGCAGAACCGCCGACGGCGTCGAGGATCGGCGGCGTGATGAGGACCCCGACGACGAACGCGGCGGCGATGCCGGTGGCCGTGAGCCATCGACGCCGACGAGCCCGACTCTGCTTCTCTGCGGGCGCCTGCCGCGGCCGTTCGGCGGCGATGCCGTCGAACACGGCCCTCTCGATGCGGTCGACCGCGGCATCGGTGAGCTCGGGCAGCTGCTCGGTGCTGTTCTTCTCGTTCATGCGTCTCTCGCTTCCTTCACGGCACCGCGCAGTCGGGTGCGGACTCGGGAGAGACGGTTCCGGACGATGGCGTGGCTGACTCCGAGCTCCTCCGCGGCAGCCTGATAGGCGTAACCCTCTGCCGCGCAGAGCCGGAAGATCGCGCGATCGAGGTCACTCAGGGTTCCGACCTCCGCCGCGATCCGCTCAGCGAGGTCGGCCGTGATCACCTGTTCCTCCACGCTGACCGTCGACGGGAGGCTCTCGTCGACCGCGTCCGCCGTATGGGCACGATCGCGTCTGTGCTGGCGCAGACGATTCGCGGCCTGGAAGCGGCAGATCGTCGCGAGCCAGGGGAGGATGGAGTCTCCCTGCAGCTCGAACCCCGGCAGCTTCCGCCAGGCCGTGACGAAGGTCTCCTGCGTCACGTCCTCGGCATCCGCGGCGCCGACGATCCCGTGCGCCATCCAGTAGACCGGGCGGACGTACGCACGGTACAGCTCGCGGAAGGCGCTCTCGTCTCCCGCCGCGGCCTGCGCCGCCACTCTCTGGTCATTCGTCTGCACTGGCATCCCGATTCCGTTCGGTGTCTCTCACCCAGGAAGTGTCGGACGACGTCCCATCGTCTCAGATCCGTCTGACGACGACCGCGCCGTCGTCGACTCCGCTAGCATTGCTGACGCGAGAGGGAGTATCCCGCAAGCGCATCCACCGTCATCACGAGCAGCGACGTCGTTGCTCCGGTCGTGCGACGCACTCTGTGCGTGGGAGAGACTTTCGGCGTTGTTCCGACCCTCCCGAAAGGTGCTGTACGCCCTTGGAAATCCCCGTCTGGTTCGAGATCACCTCGATGATCGTGCTCACGATCATCCTGATCGGCGACCTGCTGCTCATCCGACTCCGGCCGCACATCCCCTCGACGAAGGAGTCGACGCTGTGGGTCGTGTTCTACGTCGGACTCGCACTGCTGTTCGCGGTCCTCCTGGGGAACGTCGGAGGATGGCGCAACGCCGGTGACTTCATCACGGGCTGGGCGCTGGAATACAGCCTCTCGATCGACAACCTCTTCGTCTTCGTGCTGATCATGGCGCAGTTCGCGGTGCCGCGCCGCCTGCAGCAGCAGACGCTGATGGTCGGCATCATCATCGCCCTCGTGCTCCGTGGTGCATTCATCCTCGTCGGCGTCACGATCGTCGAGCACTTCTCGCCGATCTTCTACATCTTCGGCGCATTCCTGATCTACACCGCGATCAAGCAGGCGATGCCCGAGGGCGAGCACGAAGACGATGTGAAGAAGGAGAACTTCATCGTGCGGCTGATCCGCCGCCGCATCGACATCAGCGAGACATACGACGGCTCGAAGCTGCGGACGACGGTCGACGGCAAGCGCATGTGGACGCCCATGGTGATCGTCTTCATCACGATCGGCGTGACGGATCTCATCTTCGCGATCGACTCGATCCCGGCGATCTTCGAGATCACGACGAACGGGTTCCTCGTCTTCGCCGCGAACATCTTCGCGCTCATGGGTCTGCGCCAGCTCTACTTCCTGCTCGGCGACCTGCTCGATCGCCTGCGCTACCTCCACTACGGCATCGCGGTGATCCTCGGCTTCATCGGCATCAAGCTGATCCTGCACGCGCTGCACGAGAACGAGCTGCCGTTCATCAACGGCGGGCAGCCCGTCGAATGGGTTCCCGACATCGACAACATGGTGTCGCTGGGTGTCATCGTCGTCGCGATGTCGGTGGCGACCGTCGCCAGCCTCATCGCCTCATCGCGCGAGAAGCGAGCGCAGCGGGTCGGCCCGACGGTGGAGTGAGTGCGCCGCTCTCTGCGATGCGAGGGGTGCCGGTGAAGTGTGACGGACGTGTCACTCCGCTGACCACAGGAGCTCGGCTTCGAGCGTGAGGTCGATCACCTGACGCAGCAGAGCGCCGACCGTGGTCGATTGCAGCAGCGTGTACTGGTCGTATTCGCCCAGCGGTGCGATCGCGGCGAGCTGCCAGGAGGCGGCGAGCGGGTCGTCAGAGAGCTCGGTCTCGGCATCCCAGGGCGAGTCCGTACGCGCGAGCACCCGACGAACGATCGCCTCGGCCTCCCTGCGCAGGGGAGCGAGGGCGTCGTTCCATGTCAGCTCCCGCAGCTCCGCCACCTCGGCGCGTGGGTAGGGAGAGTCCTCGAGCCAGTGCGTGACGCTGAAGCGCGACGTGCCGACCGCCATGGTGTGCAGCACCTCGGCGTCGGCGGCCACGCTCACCAGCCGCGCCATCGTCCCCACTCCGCTGCGTCGATCGCCGCC
Organism: Microbacterium sp. NPDC089320; assembly: GCF_040684875.1. Taxonomy (NCBI): domain Bacteria; kingdom Bacillati; phylum Actinomycetota; class Actinomycetes; order Micrococcales; family Microbacteriaceae; genus Microbacterium; species Microbacterium sp. NPDC089320. The sequence continues at coordinate 491,147 of NZ_JBFBGY010000002.1, read as the reverse complement.
GCCGACCTCATGGCCGCGCTCGATGAGCACGACGCCGAACTGCGGGTGGTCCTCCTCCAGCAGCTGCCCGATCATCGTGAGGTACCGCGGCTCGAAGACGCGGAGCGGAAGGGGGGTGTAGGGAAAGAGCACCGACCCCAACGGGAACATCGGTATTTCTGACATGGCCCCCAGTCAACACCGTGCGACGTACAGTGAACAGATGCGCCGCCCTCGCCCTCTCGTGCCGTCGCCCGGTCAGGAGTCCGTCTGGGACTATCCTCGACCGCCGAGGGTCGAGAACATCGCCGAGCGAATCACCATACGCCTGGGCGGTCAGCTCATCGCCGAGACCCGGAACGCGGTGCGCGTCCTCGAGACCAGCCATCCTCCCGTGTACTACCTGCCGATCGCCGACTTCATCGCGGGCTCGCTCTCGGATGCGCCGGGCTCCTCGTTCTGTGAGTTCAAGGGCGCTGCGCGCTACCTTGACGTTCTCGGCGGAAGCCAGGTGGCGAGGGGAGCGGCGTGGAACTACCCGAACCCTTCTCGCGGCTTCGAGGTCTTGGCAGAGCGGGTCGCCGTCTACGCGGGGCCCATGGACGAGTGCACCGTCGCAGGTGAGATCGTCACGCCGCAGCCGGGCGGGTTCTACGGCGGATGGGTCACGTCGAGGGTCGTCGGCCCCTTCAAGGGGGAACCGGGCACCATGGGCTGGTGACCCTGTCGGCCGGTGGGTCAGAACGCGCGCAGGTTCGCCTGAAGGCCTCCGTCGAGGTAGTCCCTGCGCAGGATTCCGCGGCGTCGCAGCACGGGAACGAGTTCGTCGAGCGTCCGATGCAGTGTGACGGGGTGGAAGTCGCCCCACAGCAGCACGCCGTCGTTGCCCCAGTCGCCGAGCTCTTCGATCAGGTCGGCGAATTCCTCGGCCGTGCCGACGAATCCCGAGCGATCGGAGATACGGCCCGTTCGAGCGAGGGCCGCGAGATGGGCTCTCAGCGGCGCATCCTCTCCACGGTCGCCGATCAGACGCTGGATGCTGCCGCGCGAGACGTGCTCGCCGAAGACCGAGATGTCGAGGGGGCGGTCGAGGTCGAGTGCGGTGAGATCGGTCTCGAGATCGCTGGACTGCTTGCGCGCGATCTGCACGAGGGCGACGTCGTCGGGATGCGCAGACGCGGCGACGATACGATCGGCCTCCTCAGCGGAGGAGGTGATCACGGGCTGGATCGCGAACAGGATCTTGATGTCGTCGGGCGAGCGGCCGGCGGCGGTCGCCGCATCGCGGATCTTCGCGCGGTACGCGCGCACCGAGGCCTCGTCCAGCGGCGCGAGGGCGAGCTGCACGTCGGAGTTGGCGCCGGCGAATCCGAGGCCCCGACCGGAGCCGCCGGGGGACACGATCGCCGGCTCCCCATCAGTGAACGGCACGGCGTTCAGCGGCCCGTCGAACGCGAAATGCGTTCCGCGGTGCTGCACGGCGCGCAGTCTCGACCCGTCGGCGAACACGTCGGTCTCGCGATCGCGGATCAGCGCACCGTCGTCCCAGCTGCGCCAGAGAGCGCGGATGCCGGCGAGCCATTCCTCAGCCCGGTCGTAGGCGGCGTCGTGCCCGAGCTGCTCCGCGGCGGAGAAGTGACGCGCGCTGCCGGTGTCGGTCACCACGTTGAGCCCGAGGCGGTGGCCGCTGAGGTGCTGCAGGGTGGAGAACTGTCGTGCCGCCGTGTACGGGAGGTACGCGGCCGGGTTCACGGTGGGCACGACACCCAGGTGATGAGTCGCCTGGAAGAGATACGGAGCCAGCAGCAGGGGGTCGTGCTTGGGGCCGCCGAACGCATGGCGCACGCGGAGGTCGATGGTGTCGGGCGAGCCGAGTGACGGGGCGTCCTCGATGATGACGAGGTCGAATCCGGCCTGCTCGAGCGTGCGAGCCGCCTCCTGGTAGATCTCGGGTCGGGTCCAGTCGTAGTCCCAGTCCAGCGAGGGGAAGCCCCACCCCTGCGGACCGAAGCCCCGGGCCAGGAACCACCCGAAGTGCTGGGGCCTGGTCATGCGACCGCCTCGCGTGCGGGTTCCAGCACTCGGGCAAGGTCGGCGAGGAGGTCGGCGACGTCCTCGATGCCGACCGACAGCCGCAGGGTCCCCGGCTGAACTCCGAGGATGTCGCGCTCTGCCGGTGTCCGATGCGAGTGGCTGGTGGTCGCGGGGTGCAGCACCAGCGAGCGCACGTCGCCGATGTGGGTCATGTGGGTGAAGACCTCCACACTCTCGACGAAGTCGCGTGCGGCGTCGAGGCCCCCGCGGAGCGTGAAGGTGAAGATCGATCCGTACCCGCTGGAGAGGTACGTGTCGGCGAGACCGTGGTCGGGATGCGTGTCGAGCCCGACGTAGTCGACACTCTCGACCGCCTCCTGGGAGGCGAGCCAGCGAGCCACCTCGAGCGCATTCCGCGACTGACGCTCGACGCGCAGACCGAGGGTCTCGGCGCCCTGACCGATCAGGAACGCGTTGAGCGGAGAGGGGGACGCGCCGAACCGCGGCGCGACGGACTCGCGTGCGTACGCGATGCGCGCATTGCCCCCGTGGCGCGACGCCACGCTCGGGAACCCGCCGCGTCCCGGGAGCACCAGGTGCGGGGCGTTGTGTCCTGCCTTCGCCGCGTCGAAACGACCGTCGTCGAGGATCACACCGCCGAGCACCGACCCGTGGCCGGCGAGGAACTTCGAGGCGGAGTGCACGACCATGGCGGCACCGTGCTCGATCGGACGCAGCAGGAAGGGCGTCGCGAGGGTGTTGTCGACGATGAGCGGGATCGCGAACTCGTCGGCGACGGCGCTCACGGCCGAGATGTCGAGGATGTCGTTGCGAGCGTTCGCGATGGATTCGCCGAACAGTGCCCGGGTGGTGGGGCGGATCGCGTCCCGCCACGCCTGGGGGTCGGCGATGTCGTCGATGAATGTCGTCTCGATGCCGAGGCGTGCGAGGTTGTCGAGCAGAAGCCCTCGGGTTCCTTCATAGATGTGCGTCGACGAGACGATGTGATCGCCCGCTCCGGCGACCGTCAGCAGGGCGGTGACGACCGCGGCCTGGCCGCTCGCGACGAGCACCGCCTCCGCGGCGGATTCGAGCGCGGCGAGCTGCCGCTCGACAGCGCGCACGGTGGGATTCCCGGTGCGCGTGTACCCGAATCCCGCACCGGTCCCGAAGTGGTCGGCGGCGTGGTCGAAGTCGTCGAACTCGAATCCCGCCGTCAGGTAGATCGGCGTGGCCCTCGACGATGCAGGCCCCTGATGGCGGGCGGCGTGAACCGCTCTCGTGGCGAAGCCGGTGCTGTCGTCGGTCATGCTGGTGCCTCTCGAAGGTGCGGGTGACAGTAGCGTGTCACGCGGAGACTCGGCGTGCTGAAGCGGTGGTAATCTGACGTCATGCGGATCGTGCTCCTTCTTAGCGGCCGCGACGAGACCTCGTTCTGAGCCCCTCCTCGTCGCGGAGTCCATCGTGGGCCGAACCGCCAGCTTCAGGAGAAACGCCATGAACACCCCCGCATCAGACACCGCTCCCGTACGCCCCAGGACCCTCGCCGAGAAGGTCTGGGACGACCATCTCGTCGTCAAGGGCGAGGACGGTGAGCCGGACCTCATCTACATCGACCTGCACCTGGTGCACGAGGTGACGAGCCCGCAGGCGTTCGACGGTCTGCGATCGGAGGGGCGTCCGCTGCGTCGCCTCGATCTGACGATCGCGACCGAAGACCACAACACGCCGACGTGGGACATCGACAAGCCCATCGCCGACCTCACGAGCCGCACGCAGATCGAGACGCTGCGCCGCAACGCCGCCGAATTCGGTGTGCGTCTGCATTCGCTCGGCGACTCCGAGCAGGGCATCGTCCACGTGGTGGGCCCGCAGCTCGGTCTCACGATGCCCGGCATCACGGTGGTCTGCGGCGACTCGCACACCTCGACGCACGGCGCGTTCGGGGCCATGGCATTCGGCATCGGCACGAGCGAGGTCGAGCACGTCATGGCGACGCAGACCCTGCCTCTGAAGCCGTTCAAGACCATGGCGATCAACGTCGAGGGCACGCTGCGCCCCGGCGTCACGGCGAAGGACATCATCCTCGCGGTGATCGCGAAGATCACCACGGGCGGCGGTCAGGGCTACGTCCTGGAATTCCGCGGCAGCGCGATCCGCGCGCTGTCGATGGAGGGCCGCATGACCATCTGCAACATGTCGATCGAGGCCGGTGCGCGCGCAGGCATGGTCGCGCCCGACGAGACGACCTTCGAGTACCTGAAGGGTCGACCCCACGCTCCGAAGGGCCAGGACTGGGACGACGCCGTCGCGTATTGGCGAACGCTGCCGACCGATGAGGGCGCGACCTTCGACGCAGAGGTGTTCATCGACGCCGACGAGCTCGAGCCGTTCGTGACCTGGGGCACGAACCCCGGCCAGGGCAGCTCGCTGTCGGCAGCCGTCCCCGACCCGGCTGAGATCGCCGACGCCAACGAGCGCGCAGCGGCCGAACGGGCGCTCGAGTACATGGATCTGACACCGGGCACTCCGCTCAAGGAGGTTCCGGTCGACGCTGTCTTCATGGGCTCGTGCACCAACAGCCGCATCGAAGACCTGCGCGCCTTCGCGTCGATCGTCAAGGGCAAGAAGAAGGCAGACGGTGTCCGCGTCATGGTCGTTCCCGGGTCTGCTCGGGTGCGCCTCGAGGCCGAGGCCGAGGGGCTCGACCAGGTCATCGAGGACTTCGGTGCCGAGTGGCGGTTCGCGGGGTGCTCGATGTGCCTCGGGATGAACCCCGATCAGCTCGCTCCGGGGGAACGCTGCGCATCGACCTCCAACCGCAACTTCGAGGGCCGGCAGGGCAAGGGCGGCCGCACGCATCTGGTGTCGCCGCTCGTCGCCGCCGCGACCGCGATCCGCGGAACCCTGTCGAGCCCCAGTGACCTGTTCGAGATGGCGGAGGCCTGATCATGGAGAAGTTCACCACCCACACCGGCATCGCAGCTCCGCTGAAGCGCTCGAACGTCGACACGGACCAGATCATCCCTGCGGTGTTCCTCAAGCGGGTCACGAAAACGGGCTTCGAGGACGCGCTGTTCCACGGCTGGCGTCAGGATCCCGATTTCGTGCTCAACCAGCCGGTCTTCCAGGGCGCGTCGGTGCTGGTCGCGGGCCCGGATTTCGGCACCGGATCGAGCCGTGAGCACGCGGTCTGGGCGTTGCGCGACTTCGGCTTCGCGGTGGTCCTGAGCCCGCGATTCGCCGACATCTTCCGGGGCAACTCGGGCAAGCAGGGACTCCTCGCAGCCACCATCTCCGAAGAGGACCTCGAGCGGATCTGGGCCGAGATCGACCGGAATCCCGGGGCCTCGATCACCGTCGACCTCGAGGCGCGGGTCGCGACGATCGGCGAGATCCAGGCTGACCTCGGGATCGACGATTACACTAGATGGCGGCTCCTTGAAGGGCTCGATGACATCGGGCTCACGCTGCGCAACGAAGACAAGATCGCGCAGTTCGAGGCCCGTCGCGAGTCGTGGCGGCCCCGGACCCTTCCCGTTCAGCAGTGAACGGCGGGGCGGGGGAGCCGAGGGCGACCCCGCCCCGAATCCGTTGAATGAAGTGAGGCTCCGAATGACGACACCTGTGCGCGACGCTCTTCCGGACGGAGTTCCCCCACTCACCGGAGACGTCCTCGCCATTCGCGGTGGACGCCCGCTGCGCGGCCGCGTCGACGTCAAGGGCGCGAAGAATCTCGCGACCAAGGCGATGGTCGCCTCCCTCCTCGGCGAGACCGTCAGTGTGCTCCGCGATGTACCGGCCATCAGTGACGTCGCGGTCGTCCGTTCCCTGCTCGAGGTCCACGGTGTGCGGGTCTCGGACGGCGACGAGCCAGGTGCTCTCGTCTTCGACCCCAGCGATGTGGAGTCGGCGCATTTCGAGGAGATCGATGCCCACGCCGGTGCCTCGCGCATCCCGATCCTCTTCTGCGGTCCGCTGCTGCACCGTCTCGGTCAGGCCTTCATCCCCGACCTCGGCGGCTGCCGCATCGGCGACCGCCCGATCGACTTCCACCTGGACGCGCTCCGCAAGTTCGGCGCGATCGTCGAGAAGCTGCCCAGCGGCATCCGCCTCTCGACGGGCGGCTCCCGTCTGCACGGCGCGAACATCCACCTGCCGTACCCGAGCGTCGGAGCCACCGAGCAGGTGCTGCTGACCGCCGTCCGCGCCGAGGGCACGACAGAGCTTCGCAACGCCGCGATCGAGCCCGAGATCATGGACCTGATCGCCGTGCTGCAGAAGATGGGCGCGATCATCTCCTACGAGCCGAACCGCGTCATCCTCATCGAGGGCGTCGAGACGCTTCGCGGCTACGATCACCGGTCGATCTTCGACCGCAACGAGGCTGCCTCCTGGGCGTCCGCCGCGCTGGCGACCGACGGCGAGATCTTCGTCGGCGGAGCGAAGCAGCAGGAGATGCTGACCTTCCTCAACGTCTTCCGCAAGGCCGGCGGCTGGTTCGACATCCAGGAGGACGGCATCCTCTTCCGTCGTGACGGCGAGCTCAAGCCCGTCGTCGTCGAGACCGATGTGCACCCCGGCTTCATGACGGACTGGCAGCAGCCGCTCGTGGTGGCGCTGACCCAGGCGAACGGTCGATCGGTCGTGCACGAGACGGTCTACGAGAACCGTCTCGGCTTCACCGACGCGCTCGTCAAGATGGGCGCGGACATCGTCGTGCATCCCCGTGGGCTGCAGGATGGACCGCGCCGCGTCCCGCGACGCGATCTCGAGCAGGCTGCGGTCATCACCGGGCCGACGCCGCTGCATGCCGCTGACATCGTCGTTCCCGACCTTCGCGGTGGATACAGCCATGTCATCGCGGCGCTGACCGCCGAGGGCGAGTCGAGGGTGTCCGGAGTCGACATCCTCAGCCGCGGGTATGAGAAGTTCCTCGCCAAGCTCGATGCCGTGGGCGCCGACTTCGACGTCATCCGGTGACCGTCGTGGGTTCTCGCTCGACGGAGACCACGCGACCCAGTGCGTTCTGGCCGGTCGCGGCGATCGCCGTACCCCTGATCTCGCTCGTCGCGAAGCTCCGAATCACGGGAGGCGAGAAGCTTCCGCGTGAGGGCGCGTACGTGCTCGCTCCGAACCACTACTCCGAGTTCGATCCGCTCGTGGTCGCACTCGCGGTGTGGCGCATCGGCCGTGCGCCGCGCTTCATGGCGAAGGAGAGTCTCTTCAAGGTGCCCGTGCTCGGTGCGGTGCTCCGTGCGACGGGGATGATCCCGGTCGCTCGCGCGTCGTCGGCATCAGCGGCGAAGCAGACACTCGCGCAGTCGGCCGAGCTCGTCGAGCACGGTCGCGGCGTGATCGTCTATCCGGAGGGCACGCTGACTCGTGATCCCGACATGTGGCCGATGCGCGGGAAGTCCGGAGCGGTCCGGCTCGCGCTGACCGACGGCATCCCGCTCATTCCGATGGCTCACTGGGGCACGCAGAAGATCATGGCGCGCTACCAGAAGGGTCTCAGCCTCTGGCCCCTGCGCAAGCCCGTGGATGTCATCATCGGGGATCCTGTGGACCTGTCCGACCTCCGCGGCCGTGCAGGCGAGGCATCGGCGCTGAATGAGGCCACCGACCGACTGATGCAGGCGATCACCGCCCTGCTCGAGGATCTGCGCGACGAGAAGGCTCCCGCCGAGCGCTGGAACCCGTCGGCCCACGGACAGAAGGAGACGGGTCGCCTTGACTCCTAAGCGCAACGCCCCCGCGGGGCCACGCGTCGCGGTGATCGGTGCCGGCAGCTGGGGCACCACCTTCGGGAAGATCCTCGCCGACGGCGGGTCGCAGGTCACGATGTGGGCGCGCCGGGCCGAGCTCGCTCATGAGATCGACGAGGCCAAGCGCAATTCCCGCTACCTGCCCGGCATCAACCTGCCGCGCACCATGTCGGCGACCCATGAGCTCGCGATCGCGTTGCGTGATGTCGACCAGGTGTACCTGTCGGTCCCCAGCCAGTCGTTGCGCGAGAACCTCAAGGCTCTCCGACCGCTGCTCGCCGACAACGACGCGAAGATCGTCAGCCTGATGAAGGGCGTCGAGCGCACGACAGGCCTGCGCATGAGCCAGGTCATCGAGCAGGAGCTGCGCTGTGATCCCGATCGCATCGCGGTCGCGTCCGGTCCCAACCTGGCGCTCGAGATCGCTCGTGAACAGCCCACTGCCGCTGTGATCTCCTCGCGCAGCCAGGAGACCGCCGAAGAGGTGGCGCGCGCAGCGCGGAACAGCTACTTCCGCACCTTCGTGAACACCGACGTGATCGGCACGGAGTTCGGGGGAGTCCTGAAGAACCTCATCGCCGTGGCGATCGGGATCGTCGACGGCGTCGGATACGGCGAGAACACCAAGGCGTCGATCATCACCCGAGGACTCGTCGAGATGACCGATTTCGCCGTGGCCAACGGCGCTCACCCCGAGACCCTGCAGGGGCTTGCGGGCCTGGGGGACCTCATCGCGACGTGTCAGTCCCCGCTGAGCCGCAACAACACGGCCGGGCGCCTGCTCGGCCAGGGATACAGCTTCCAAGACGTCGTGAAGCAGATGCAGCAGACGGCAGAGGGCCTCGCCTCCGTGGCGCCCGTGCTGCAGCTCGCCCGCGAATCCGACGTGCACATGCCCATCGTCGAGCAGGTGAAGATGGTGCTCGACGGCAAGATGAATCCCCGTGACATCGCACCCCACCTGACGACGGACGACGACACCCCGCAGGGTGAGAGGACCAACCATGGACAAGCAGACGGTGGTGGTGCTCTTCGGCGGGCGCTCCAGCGAGCATTCGATCAGTTCCGCAACGGCGGGAGGGGTGCTGGGCGCGATTGATCGGGACCGCTACGCGGTGATCCCGGTCGGGATCACCCGCGAGGGCGCCTTCGTCCTCGAGGATGACGACCCGGCGAAGTTCCCGCTGGATGCCGCTCATCTGCCCGAGGTCGCCGACAACGGCACCCGCGTTCTGTGGCCCGAGCCCGGCGGAGACCGCACGCTGCGGGTGGTGCGCCCGGACGGCACGACGGAGGGACTCGGCGAGGTCGACATCGTGCTGCCGATCCTGCATGGCCCTCACGGCGAAGACGGAACCATCCAGGGGTACTTCGACACCCTCGAGGTGCCATACGCCGGTGGCGGTGTGCTCGACTCGGCGCTGTGCATGGACAAGCACTTCATGAAGATCGCCCTGCGTGCTGCCGGCATCTCGGTCGCGGCGGGGATCACCGTGCGAGCGCGCGAGTGGGAGCAGGGCGCCGACTCGGTCCGCGCGGCTGCGGCCGAGCTCGAGCTCCCGCTCTTCGTGAAGCCGGCACGCGCCGGGTCCAGCGTCGGCGTCTCCAAGGTCGAGAGCCCGAGCGAGCTCGATGCCGCGCTCGCGATCGCCTTCGCCGAAGACGACAAGGTCCTCATCGAGACGGGAATCGTCGGCAGGGAGATCGAGGTCGCGGTGCTCGAAGGAGCCGACGGCGTCCGTGCCTCGCTTCCGGGCGAGATCGTGCTCACGACCCGCGGTTTCTACGACTTCGAGGGAAAGTATCTCGGCGGCGACGGCGTCGACGTCGTGTGCCCGGCCGAGCTCGAGGACTCCGAGGTCGCCGCGATCCAGGACGCGGCGATCCGTGCGTTCGAGGCGGTGGACGGGCGGGGTCTCGCGCGCGTCGACATGTTCCTCACATCGACGGGCGAACTGGTCGTGAACGAGCTGAACACCATGCCCGGATTCACACCGATCTCGATGTTCCCGAAGTGCTGGGTGGCATCCGGGCTCAGCTACGGCGACCTGATCTCCGAGTTGATCGAGGCGGGCCTTCGCCGCTGATCATCCGGTGCTCAGCCCTCGGTCGATCCCTCATCAGGGGCGTCGTCCGTGGGCACCCGGTCGGTGCAGCGCGCCGTCGCCGGCTGAAGGCCTGACCGGATGCTGGTCGAGAGGCTCTCCACCACCGTGCGGAAGTCGATCTCCTCACCGCGGCGGATGATCACCTCGATGGCGGGCTCGCGACCGTAGGTCACGAGACGCTGGCGATCCTCCTCCTGGTCGAGCACGAGCCAGTCGACGCCGCCGATAGTGGTGCACACCTCTGTCGACGGTGCGGGCGGCTCGACGCCGCAGCGCAGCACGACAGTGGGGTCGCCCCATGCTCCGGTCGCCTGAGCGTCGGTCCACACCCGATCGAGGTCGCCGACCGCGTCGGGGAGCAACACGGACACCTCGGCGCAGGCAGGGTCGTTCGCACTCTCGGCCGGCCCGAGATGAATCGTCGTGGAGCAGCCGGACAGAGCTGCGACGAGGGCCAGCGAGCCCGCGACGACGGGGAGACGGCGAGAGCGGGGCATGCATCCAGGCTACCTTTGACTGCATGCCCTCCCGACCTCGCGACGATGATCCGACCCTCGGCGAACTCTCCGAGGGGGAGGTCCTCCGGGCGATCCTCGCGAGGACAGCCCGTGCCGCTCATGCGATCGTCGGTCCGGGAGACGACGCGGCGGTCATCGCCGCTCCGTCCGGTTCTGTGGTCGCCACGACGGACACCCTCGTGCAGGGCCCGGACTTCCGCCTCGCGTGGTCGTCGGGCTATGACCTCGGGTGGAAGTCCGCGGCGGTCAACCTCGCAGACATCGCGGCGATGGGCGCGCGTCCGACTGCGCTCCTGGTCGCTCTGGCCGTGCCGCGCGACCTGCGCCTGTCGTTCGTCGAGCGCCTCGCGGACGGGTTCCGTGAGGCGTGCACCGCACTCGCGCCGGGCTGCGCGGTGGTCGGGGGCGATCTCACCGTCTCGGACGTCCTCACCGTGGCGGTCACCGCGCTCGGTGACCTCGAGGGCCGCCCACCCGTGACGCGATCGGGCGCGCGGGTCGGTGACGTGGTCGCCGTGGCGGGAGAACTCGGTCATGCGGCCCACGGACTCGCGGTTCTCTTCGGTCGGTTCCGCGAGGGTGAGACACCGGTCGCCGTGGATCCGTCGCTGCTCGCACCGGGTGAGACCGCTGCTCTCGCCGCTCAGCTCCGCCCGTCGCCGCCGATCGGTCTCGGCCCTTTCGCGGCAACCGCGGGAGCGACCGCGATGATGGACATCTCGGACGGACTCGCGCTCGACGCGCGACGCATGGCTGCGGCCTCCGCGGTCACGATCGCGCTGGACAGTGCAGCTCTCGGCGACAACCCTCACCGCGCACTCGCGGGGGGCGAGGACCATGCCCTGCTCGCCACGTTCCCCGAGGGCATCGTGCCGTCGGGGTTCCGCATCGTCGGCGCGGTCGTGCCTCAGGGGGAGCACGACCTGCTGGTCGACGGCGCGCCCGCGGACGCCACGGGGTGGGACCCCTATCGCGACTGGGACTCGGCCTCGGGCTGAGACGGCTCCATCGGGGATGCGGTGCCGGCCCACCAGAGTGCGGTGTCGCCGTAGGCCTTCTCCCGGATCAGCTCCATGCCGGCTGCAGTGAGGTCGGGAGGGGTGGATCGCCGCGCGCGCTCGATGATCACGAGGGCGTCGTCAGCGAGAAGCGGCGCGAGGGCGATGAGGTCCGCGGTCATCGCCTCGTCGTCGAGATCGTACGGCGGGTCCGAGAAGACGAGATCGAAAGGGCCGGAGGCGCGCGTCAGAAAAGCCCGAACGGTGCTCTGGTGCACCGTGGCGTTCGGCGCCCCGGCCTTCGCGACGGTGGCGGCATTGCGGCGCACGACGGCCGCTGCCTCTCGGCCGTGCTCGACGAGATCGGCGCTCGTCGCACCGCGACTGAGCGTCTCCAATCCCAGCGCACCCGAGCCGGCATAGAGGTCGAGCACTCGGGCGCCCGCGATCGCATCCGCCGACTCCAGCGCGCCGAAGAGCGACTCCCGCACGCGGTCGCTGGTGGGCCTGGTTCCCGCATGCGGCACGTCGAGCCGCGCACCTCGTGCCTTTCCGGCGATGATCCTCGTCACCCGTTCACGATACGACAGCCGTGGCGCACGTCGTGTCGGTGCGGCCTTCTAGACTCGGATCATGTCGCTCACGCTGGATTCGCCGCTCGAGGAGGCGTTGGGCACCACTCCGGCGAAGTCTCTCGACCGGGCGTTCAGCATGAACACGGTCGGCGATCTCGTGTCGCACTACCCTCGGCGATACGCCGATCCCGGTGAGCTGACGCCGATCCGCGAGCTTCCACTCGGCGAGACGGTGACGATCGTGGCCGAGGTGCTGTCGTCCAGCGCCCGGGCGATGCGCAATCGTCGCGGCGCGATGGTCGACGTCGTGATCGGCGATGGCATCGGCAAGATGTCCCTGACCTTCTTCGCGAAGAACCTCGGTGCGGCCAAGTGGCGGTCAGAGGACCTCGCGGTCGGGCGACGAGGTGTCTTCTCCGGCAAGGTCGGCGAGTTCAACGGGATGACGCAGTTCGCGCACCCCGAGTACGAGCTGTTCGACGACGAGGACGCGGCCAGGCGCCGGGCGGATGCTCGTGCAGCCGTGCTGATTCCGATCTATCCCGCGACATCGACTCTGCAGACGTGGCAGATCGCGAAGTTCATCACGAGAGTCCTCGACGGGCTCGCGGAGGTGCCCGAGCCTCTCGCCCCCGACGTCCGCGCGCGGGAGGAGCTGCTGACCGCCAGGGAGGCGCTCGAGCAGATTCATCGGCCCAAGACCCGCAACGACATCGATCCGGCGGTCCGAACGCTTCGGATGCATGAGGCGCTCACCCTCCAGACCGCGCTTCTCCAGCAGCGCGACGCGGTGCGATCGCTCTCGGCGAAAGCACGTCCGGCGAAGCCGGGCGGGCTTCTCGAGCGCTTCGATGCCTCCCTGCCGTACGACCTCACGCCAGACCAGAAGGCCGTCGGCCAACAGGTCGCGAGCGACCTCATGGCAGCCTGGCCGATGAACCGTCTCGTGCAGGGCGAGGTCGGCTCGGGCAAGACCCTGGTGGCACTGCGCGCGATGCTCCAGGTGGCTGAGTCCGGCGGTCAGGCTGCGCTGATCGCCCCGACCGAGGTGCTCGCAGGACAGCACCTGCGATCGATCGCGAAGATGCTCGGGCCGCAGCTGTCACCGCTCGTCCTGCCCACACTGCTGACCGGTCAGATGCCCGCCGCCGAGCGTCGCAAGGCCGCGCTCCGTGTGGCCTCCGGACAGGCGCTGATCGTCGTCGGCACCCACGCTCTCCTCGGCGAGAAGACGACCTTCGCGGATCTCGGCCTCGTCGTCGTCGACGAGCAGCACAGGTTCGGGGTCGAGCAGCGCGAGGCGCTCCGCGCCAAGGGATCCAGCCCTCACGCGCTGGTCCTCACCGCGACCCCGATCCCGCGGACGGTCGCGATGACCGTGTTCGGTGATCTCGACACATCGGTGATCCGCACGATGCCCAAGGGCCGAGCCGGGATCGAGTCGTTCGTCGCTCCGCTCGCCGAGCATCCCGGCTGGTTCAACCGGGTATGGGAGCGCGCGGCCGAGGAGATCGCCCAGGGACGACAGGTGTTCGCCGTGTGCGCGGCGATCGACACCACGAAGAAGACCGCCGAAGCGGGGGAGCAGCCGCTGCTGCAGCCCGAAGGGGCGGCGGGTCCTCGCTGGGGAGTCGTGCAGCTCGACGAGGCTCTGGCGACGCATCCCACACTCGCGACCGTGCGTCGGGCAGTGCTGCACGGGCGTATGCCGTCCGACGAGAAGGACGCAGTCATGCAGGCCTTCGCGCGGGGCGAGATCGACCTTCTCCTGGCCACGACGGTGATCGAGGTCGGCGTCGACGTGCCGAACGCCTCGACCATGATCGTTCTCGACGCCGACCGGTTCGGCGTCTCCCAGCTGCATCAGCTGAGGGGCCGGGTCGGTCGAGGGGGCGTGCCCGGGCTGTGCCTCCTGGTCACCGAGGCCGAAGAGGGCTCCGTCGCCCGCGAGCGTGTCGACGCTGTGGCTGCGACTCTCGATGGCTTCGCTCTCGCCGAGGTCGATCTCGAACTGCGGGGTGAGGGAGACGTGCTCGGTGCTGCGCAGGCGGGCTCGCGGTCCTCGTTGAAGCTGCTGCGCGTCGTCAAGGACTCGGGCCTGATCGTCCGCGCTCGGGAACTCGCCGAGGCCATCCTCTCCGCAGACCCCGATCTGCGGGCGAATCCGGGTCTGCGATCGGCGATCGAACGACGAGTGAGCGATGACGATCGAGCGGCCCTCGCCAAGAACTGAGTCGCTCATCGCGTGCTTTAGGCTGGGGGCATGAGCAGCCGGATCGCCGTCGTCCCTGGTTCTTTCGATCCGCCGACCCTGGGTCACCTCGACGTGATCCGTCGCGCAGCCAAGCTGTACGACGAACTCCACGTGCTCGTGGTCCACAACCCCGGCAAAGAGGCGCTGCTGCCGATCGCTCAGCGGATGTCGCTGCTCGAGCAGTCGATCGCGGAGGACGGGATCGACGACAACGTCGTGGTCGGCTCATGGAGCATGGGACTGCTCGTGGACTACGCCCGCGATGTCGGGGCGGGCGTGCTCGTGAAGGGGATCCGCTCCCAGATCGACGTCGCGTACGAATCCCCGATGGCGATCGTCAACCGGCACCTCGCCGACATCGAGACGGTGTTCCTTCTTCCCGACCCGGCGCATGCACTGGTGTCGAGCTCCCTGGTCCGCCAGGTGGCCGGCCTCGGAGGAGATGTGTCCCCGTTCGTCCCCCCGGCGGTCGCGTCCTTCCTCGACACGGGTTCCCGCGGGATCTGATCCGGCGGGGCGTTCTCCATACAGCGCGAAACCAGCCTCCACCGCGGATGAGCCGGTACGATTGCCGGGTGCGTTCCCGAATGAATGGTCCTTTCGTCCTGCCTGTCCGTGACATCGTCCGCAAGCCGGGCGAGATGCGCGAGCACGAGTACTCGGTGACTCTCGGCGAGGCATGGGGCGAGGGGATCGTCGCCTACGAAGCCGGTTCGGCCCTCGACCTCGACGTGCGTCTCGAATCGGTCCACGAGGGCATCCTGGTGTCCGGAACCGCCGAGGCGGAGTACTCCGGGGTGTGCGGAAGATGCCTGATCGACATCGTCCGGCCCGTCGAAGTCGAGTTCCAGGAGCTTTTCGCGTATCCTGGTGAGGAAGAAACTGACTTCGAGGTTCAAGACGACCACGTGGATCTTGAAACTCTAGTCAGGGATGCGGCCGTATTGGCACTTCCATTTCAGCCGGTGTGTCAGCCGGATTGCCCCGGGCTCGACCCGGAGACAGGCGAGAGGCTGACCGCGAGCACCGGGACGGAGCAGGTGGCTCCCATCGATCCTCGGTGGAGCGCGCTCCAGCAGATCACAGACCAAGACGGTGAGGCAGAGAGCCGAGCCGCCGAGAAAGAAGAGAGCTAGTCATGGCTGGTAACCCCCCGAAGCGCAAGGTATCCCGTTCGAACACCCGCTCGCGCCGTGCGCAGTGGAAGGCGGCTCCCGTCGCACTCGTCAAGACCATCGAGAACGGCCAGGTCGTCTACAGCCGTCCTCACCAGGCCAAGGTCGTCACCGACTCGCAGGGCACCGAGCTCTTCCTCGAGTACAAGGGTCGCAAGGTCGCCGACGTCTGAGTCGCGACTTCACTACTGTGACTGAGGTCCCTGGGGGGACGAGACCGCTCCCAGAGAAGCTCCGCGTCGATATCGACGCGGAGCTTCTGGAGTTGGCGCTCACCCATCGCTCTTATGCCTATGAGCACGGCGGCATCCCGCATAACGAACGTCTCGAGTTCCTCGGAGACTCCGTTCTCGGTCAGGCTGTGACCGTGATGCTCTTCACGACCCATCCGGGTCTCGACGAGGGGGAGTTGGCCAAGCGCCGAGCGAGCGTCGTCTCGACGGTCGCTCTGGCCGAGGTCGCACGCGGCATCGGCCTGGGAAGCCATCTGCTGCTGGGTCGTGGTGAGGAGCAGACGGGCGGGCGCGACAAGGATTCGATCCTCGCCGACACGATGGAAGCCGTCATCGGCGCGACATATCTGTCAGCGGGTCCAGACGCGGCGACCGAGCTCGTGCTGCGACTGACCGAGCCGCTGCTGGCCGACCCCGAACGCTACGGTGCGGCGATGGATCCGAAGACGAGCCTGCAGGAATTGGCAGCGCGAGTCGGTGCGACACCGCCTCAGTACTCGGTGGAGGCGAGCGGGCCCGACCACGATCGCCGGTTCCTCGCAACGGTGGTCGTCGGCGAGCTGACGATGACCGGCAAGGGCAGCAGCAAGAAGACCGCTGAGATGGCGGCGGCGCTCAGCGCGTGGCGCCTCCTCAACGAGCGTGCCTGAACTCCCCGAGGTCGAGGTCGTGCGCGCGGGTCTCGCTCCCGCGGCTATCGGTTCGCTCATCACCGCGGTCAGCGTGCTCGATGAACGAGCTCTGACGCGTCATGCGGCGGGCGCTGCCGACTTCGTCTCGCGTCTCGAGGGCCGCTCCTTCGCCTCTGCCGAGCGACGCGGCAAGTTCCTCTGGCTCCCGCTGGACGCGGACGACTCCGCTCTGATCGCGCACCTCGGGATGAGCGGGCAGATGCTCCTGCGCACCCCGGATGCCCACGCCGAACGCCACGAACGCATACGTCTCAGCATCGAGCATCCCCAGCACGGAGAGCTCGCCATCGTCTTCTCCGATCAGCGGACGTTCGGCTCGCTCGCGGTCGATCGTCTCGTGCCGGATGGGCCGACCATGATTCCCACGCAGGTCGTGCACATCGCGCGCGATCCGATGGACTCGCTGTTCGACGACGACGTCTTCCTGCGGGCGCTGCGCAGTCGCCGCAGCGCGATCAAGCGCGTGCTGCTCGATCAGCGAGTGATCAGCGGCGTCGGAAACATCTATGCCGATGAGGCGCTGTGGGCCGCGCGCATCCACCCGGAGAGCATCGCGAGCACGCTCTCGACCCAGGCGGTGCGGCGTCTTCTGGCCGAAGTGCGCACGGTCCTCGCCAAGGCACTGGCCGAGGGCGGCACGAGCTTCGACTCGCAGTACGTGAATGTGAACGGCCAGGCCGGTTACTTCGCGCATTCTCTCAACGCGTACGGTCGCGGTGGCCAGCCGTGTCCCCGGTGCGGCACGCTCATCAGGCGCGAGGCGTTCATGAACCGCTCGAGTCACTTCTGCCCGCGCTGCCAGCGTCGCCGCTGACCGTCAGGCCGACTCGAACGATCGGTCGAGCAGGGGCCTCGTCACGCGCATGCTCGCCCAGACGACGCCGATGCCCACAGCGAGCACGACCCCGATCGTCAGCAGGGATTCGGGGGCGGTGATGAGCGCTGTCCCGAGCAGAGGGAACACCAGCAAGGCGGCGCAGAGGGCAGAGCCGAGGGCGGTGATCAGCAGTGGGGACATGACTGCGCGTCGACGCGCGCTGTCGACCGTCGCCAGCGGCACCCCCAGGTGGTGCAGGCTTCGGTGCAGATCGCGCTGATCGAGAACCGATGCCGCCTGGTTGACGCCGACGGAGGCCGCGACCATCAGGAACGACGCGATCAGCGTGATGAGGAGGCCGGTGCGCATGTCCGCAGCGAGCGCGGCATCCGCGGCGCTCGCCTCGCCGTCGTTCATCACGTTCATCAGTGCGACGCCGGTGCCGGCGAAGACCGCCATGAAGCTCGCCATCGCTATCCCGCTCACCTGACGCCACGCGGCTGTGGGGGAGTCCGACACCATGCGTGCCGCGAGCAGTCGGTCCGCGCTCTCAGACCGGCGCAGCTGGCGCGCTGCCGTGACCTTGAGCACCCAGGGGCCGATCACGTTGAGCACGGCCAGTGCCGCGGCGAACAGCAGCGCGAGCACCGTGATGGTCACCGCCAGCCCCGCGATAGACGGGAAGACGGTGACGAGCACGAAGACGAGAGCGAGCACCGAGAGCCCGAGGACCACACGGAACCAATGGACGGGGGAAGCCGTGGCCCGAAGACGCACGCCGAGAGGGGACACGACCACGCGTCGGAGGCTGAGAGCGGCGCTGGCGGCTGCGACGAGAAGCACGGCTCCCACGACGGTCAGGATGCCGAGGGGAGTCAGCGTCACTGCATCCGAGCCGAGTGCGACGCCCCGGAACGGGATCAGGCCCACCAGGGGAGTGACCGCGAGGTGCACGACGACACCCGCGAGCGCACCTGCGCCCGCGACCAGCACGGACTCGACCACTGTGATCACCGCGACACCCCACGGAGTCACACCGAGCAGACGCAGGGTGGACAGCCGGTCGTCGCGGCGGCGGGCCGACAGGCGCGCGGCCGCGCCTCCGAGGTTCACCAGCGGGACGACGAGGAGGACGAGAGCAACGGCGGCCAGCGCCTGATACACCGGCGCGTAGTCGTCGGTCCAGCTCCAGAAGGACTGGGCTCCGCCGACGACGGTCAGCACGAGAGCCGTCACCGTGCCGAAGGCGACGACAGGCAGCACCACGACTGCGTTCTCACCTCGTGCGGGCCGGAGAAGGAGCGCCATCACCCGTGCGTTCATGCGGCCACCGCCGGCGAGATGATCCGACCGTCGCGAACCGAGACGACGCGCGAGCAGCGATTCGCGACCTCGGGGTCGTGGGTGACGACGAGGAGGGTTCGCCAATGTCCCGTCGTCGACCAGAGCAGTGCGTTCATCACGTCCTGCGATGTGTGCGAGTCGAGCGCACCGGTCGGCTCGTCGGCGAAGACGAGATCCGCGCCGGTGGCCTGCGCACGCGCGATCGCGACGCGCTGGGCCTGACCGCCGGACAGCTCTCCGATTCTGCGGTCCTCCATCCCGGCGAGCCCCAGGGCGGCGAGCCCGGATGCTGCGTGCGCGGTGGCATCCGCCTTCTTCACCCCGTTGATCATCGATGCCAGTGCGACGTTCTCGACGGCGGTGAGCTCGGGGATGAGCAGCCCCTGCTGGAAGACGAAGCCGAACCGCTCTCTTCGCAACCGCGAACGAGCGGATTCCCCGAGTTCGGAGAGCTCGACCGTCTGACCGGCCGAGGGCTGGACCGTCACTGTGCCCGAATCGGGCGTGATGATGCCGGCGAGCACGTGGAGCAGCGTGGTCTTGCCCGACCCGGACGCACCCATGATCGCGACGGACTCGCCCCGATGGATGGTGAGGTCCACCCCGGCGAGTGCGCGGGTCGTTCCATAGGACTTGATCAGTGAGCGGGCCTCGACGACGGTGGTGTTCATGCTTCCAGCCTCGCGACTGCATCCCGGCGGGGCGTCGGTCGGACGGATGATCCGCCCGACCGACGTGTACTCCCAGGGGATGATCCCGGTCAGATCCGCTTCTGCCATGCCCCGGCGTACGACACCGGGACGAAGCCGATCGCCTCGTTGATGCTCAGCATCGGTCGGTTCTCCTCGGCATTGAATGTCGAGACGGTCGGTGTGAGCGGCATGAGCTCCCGCCACCGGAGGAGATTCGCGCACTTCACGATGGTTCCGAGCCGATGCCCGCGATGCTCGCGAGAGACCAGAGTGCCGAGTTGGTGGGTGGCCCCTGAGCGGTCAGCTCCGACGAGGAGCTCGTTGTAGGCCACCATCTCGCCGCTCGGGGCGTGCTGCACCGCGACGATCGACAGAGCCTGGCCGGCGCCCGTGAGCCGTCGCTCCCGTCGCACGACGCGTTCCGCATCCCACTCCTCGGCCACGAAGTCCATGTCGCCGCTCGGGGCGTCCGTCGACAGACGAGCGAGGATGGCCGCGTACCCGTCGCGGAACTCGGGCGGGGTCGGCGCGATCCAGTGCAGCACCCGGTAGTCGCCGCCGGCGGCGGCCTGCGCCGATTCGAGAGCGGCTCGCAGCGGAGCAGGGTCGGCGCGCAGATCGAGCTCGCTGTTGCGTTCGACCTGTTCGAGGTCGTACCCGCGGGCTTCGAGTGCATCCGACAGCGGAATCGACGGGATGCGACCACATCCCGTTCTCGGCGAGATCATCCGCCCTGTTTCGAGCGGTCTGTGCAGCGTCCAGGTCTGCACCAGCGACCGGCCGTGTGCGCGTGCCTCCGACTCGGCGAGCGACAGGAGAGCGTCTTCGACACCGAGTCCCCAGTGCTCCTCCGGCACGAGGAGGTCCGCCTCCGCCGCGTGGGCGTCTGCCTCCTGGGCGTACGCGAGAGTGATCATGCCGACGATCTCGGCACCGCGCCGGGCGACGAACCCGGTCTGCAGAGTGTCGCTGGGGTCCTGCCAGGACGCGAGCATCTGTGCGGCGTCGGGCGCGATGTCGGGCAGGCCGACCAGCTCCGCGCAGATCTGCCGGTTGAGCGCTCCGTACGCGCGGAAGTCTGCAGCGTCCTCCGCGTCCAGCGAGCGAGGGACGGTCAGCGGTGTGATCGTCAGCGTGCTGATCGTCATGACAGTTCCTTCTTCCACGCGCCCTCGTAAGCGATGGGCGCGAACCCCATCGCCTCGTTGATGGCGAGCATCGGCCGGTTCTCCTCGGCGTTGTAGGTGATCACGTCGCGGGACTCGGGCGCGATGCGCGTCCATGACAGCAGCGCCTCGGTCTTGACGAGCTGACCCAGACGATGGCCGCGATGCTCGGTGAGAACCAGTGTGTCGTGCTGATGCGTGGTCGCCGCACGGTCCGGACCGATTCCGATTTCGGTGAAGGCGGTGAGCCCACCGGTCGCGATGTGTTGGGCCACCGTGACCTGCATGATCTGTCCCATCTCTTCGACTCGCTTCTCGGCCGCGATGAGACGCTCCGCGTCCCAGACCTCCTCGTCGGTCTCGAGATCGGCTGAGGGCGCATCGGTCGACATCCGCGACTTGAGCCATGCGTAGCCGTCGAGATGCTCTGACGGTGTCGGAAGCATCCACTGCAGCACGCGGTAGTCCTGGGACAGCGCGCGCGCATCGTCGCGCAGCTCCGCAGCACGCCGAACCGCCTGGTCGCTCACAGCGAGGCGACTCACCCGGTAGACCTGTTCGAGGGCGAATCCGTGCCGTACGAGGAATCGCGCGACGTGATCGTCCGGCACGCTCCCGAAGCCCGACCTGGCGGCGAGTCGGGGGCCGTCGCTCGCGGGCTGCTCCGTCCAGTTCTGGATGACTGTGCGGCCGTGCAGACGGGCGAAGGCCTCGACGTGCGGCAGGATGGCGGAACCGATCCCGCGGCCCCAGACCCGAGGGTGGATCTCGATCGCGGCGATCGCGACACGCGAACCCTCCTCGAGAGGGATGTCGATGACCGTGCGCCCGACGATCTCGTCTCCGACGCGCACAGCCCACACCGCTGTCGTGCGCTCCGGGCGGGAGCGCAGGAGGGGAAGAAGCCCCTCCGGCGTCAGATCCTGTTCGGTGCGTCCGGTGATCTCTCGGTAGACGGCGTTGCGAACGCGGGCGAGCTCACGGAACTCGGCGGCGTCGGCCGCATCCGCCCGTGCTGGCAGCACGAGCGGATGCAGCGACGCATCGGGGGTGAGCGAGATGCTCATGACGATCTCCAGGTCAGCGCAGCTGACGCTGCAGGTCGTAGGTGAGCAGGGCATACGCCTCGCTCGGCGTGCGATCGCGTCGATCGAGTCGCATCGCATCGGCCGGTGCGGCGGTGATGCGCCGTACCGGGTGAGGGCGTTGTGCCCTCTGGAGCAGCCAGAGGCCGATCCGGAGCGAGAGACGATCTGACAGCGCGAGGCGGCGCAGCTCGTCGGGTGCGGGGATGTGGAGGACCTGCTGGTCCTGGGTATCGGGAGGGTGGGGGATGCTGCGGTACAGCGTGGTGTTCACGACGGTTCCTTCGATATGAGTGGTGATGATGGGTGTGGAGACGCGTCGCACAGCCCTCCGGCGGAGGGGCGGGCGGCGCCGTGAGAGTCGAGAGCCCGGGGCGCCGAGGGGCGGTCGCCGGGGTCGGCGGAAGACCATGATCCGGAGAGGATCAGAGGGTGGAGCGCGGAGACGCGGAGGCGAGAATTCCCGTCACAGGTCGGAGACCGGCGGATGGCACGGGGCGGAGTTCTCGGGCTGCGGTTCTACGAGAGAGCGCTTCGACGGACGCCGGCGGTTACCGAGTGCGCAGAGCGCGGCGCGAATGGCGCGGCGAGGCCAGTGGCCTGTGCAGTGAGCTGAGTGATCATCGGTAACCTCCTTTCGTGTGGCGATCCGGAGGTTACGGTAGCGAAGCCCGGGCGTGTCCGTCAAGCATCGGTGTCGTGGATCGGCGTGTCGCGCGGGATTCCGGTTCACGGCGAACCCGCGCGGGATGCCCGTCCTGAGCCGCCGTTCCGGTAGCGTATGGCCGTGATTCACCCCCGAGACGCGGTACGCGCATGCATCTGAAGAGCCTGACCCTCAAGGGGTTCAAGTCCTTCGCGCAGCCGACCAGCTTCGTGTTCGAACCGGGTGTCACCTGCATCGTCGGACCCAACGGATCAGGCAAATCGAATGTCGTCGACGCCCTCGCCTGGGTCATGGGCGAGCAGGGGGCCAAGACGCTCCGCGGCGGCAAGATGGAAGACGTCATCTTCGCCGGCACGTCCACGCGAGGACCGCTCGGCCGAGCGGAGGTGCAGCTGACGATCGACAACAGCGACGGGGCGCTGCCGATCGAGTTCGCCGAGGTCACGATCAGCCGGACGCTGTTCCGCAACGGCTCGAGCGAGTACGCCATCAACGGCGAGAACTGCCGGCTGCTCGACCTGCAAGAGCTGCTCAGCGACTCGGGGCTCGGGCGCGAGATGCACGTCATCGTGGGACAGGGCCGACTCGACACCGTGCTCCAGGCATCGCCGGAGGACCGGCGTGGTTTCGTCGAGGAGGCCGCTGGGATTCTCAAGCACCGACGGCGCAAGGAGAAGACCCTCCGCAAACTCGATGCGATGGAGACGAACCTCACCCGCCTGAGCGATCTCGCGGGCGAGATCCGCCGCCAGCTCAAGCCACTGGGGCGGCAGGCCGAGATCGCGCGGGAGGCGCAGACGATCGCAGCGGTCGTGCGCGACGCCAAGGCCCGCATCTTCGCGGACGACGTCGTGGCACTGCGAACAGCGCTGGCCGATCACACGCGCACGGAGCATGAGCGACACACCGAGCGCCTGGTGCTGTCCGATCAGGCTGAGGCAGTGCGGGCCAGCATCGTGCGCCTCGAGCAGGACCAGAACTCCGTCGCCGTCGATCAGGCGAGAGGCGTGGCCTTCGGTCTCGAACAGGTGCAGGAGCGGATGCGCGGGCTGTACACGCTCGCCAATCAGCGCCTCGCGCTGCTCGGCTCGGAAGCGGATGACGCGGCCGTCACCGCAGTCACCGTGACGCAGAGCACGATCGACGAGGCGAAGGACGAGATCACCGAGATCGCGGCGGGGCTCGGCGACGCTCAAGACGCCGCGACCGTCGCGAGCCGCGACGTCGTGCTCGCGCGCGCAGAGCTCGACACCCTCGACGTGGACATCGCCGAGCAGAGCGCGCTCGTATCGGAGTACGACATGCGCGTCAGTGCGCTGCGAGGCGCGGCCGAGGCGGCGGCGTCGGCCCTCGCAGCAGTGCGGGGCGCGGTGCTGCGACAGGAGAACGCGCTGGAGGCCGCGAACACCCGGCGCCGTGAGGCCGCCGAGGCGCTCGAGGCGATGGATGACGCGGAGGCCCCTGAGGGGACCGCGGCCGAGCACTCCGCAGCCTACGAGAGCGCCCAGCGGGCAGCGACGGCGGCAGAGACCGAGCGTGAGACGCTTCGCGAGCGGCTGCACGCAGCGGAGCGAGAGGTGGACGCTCTCACCGCGAAGGCGGCCGCGCTCGGGAGTGCGCTCGCGATCTCGGGTGGAGCCGCCGAGATCGTCTCCGACGGCGGTTCGGGCATCAGGGGATTCGTCGGCGACTCCGTGCAGGTCACCGCGGGTTTCGAGACCGCGATCGCCGCCGTTCTCGGGTCACTCGCCGAGGGCGTCCTCGTGGACGCCGCGGCGGATGCCTTCCTGCTCGCCGACGAAGCCGCCGACCAGCGCAGGGGAGTGGTCGACTTCGTGATCGCGAGCGCCCCGCGGCATGCGGTCGAGCTGCCGGCCATCGTCGGAGTGACACCTGCAGTCGACATCGTGACGGCTCCCGACGGCGTCCTCGGCATCCTCTCCCACGTGCTCATCGCCGACACGCTCGATGCTGCGCGCGCCGCCAGGGATGTTCTCGATGTCACCGGCGACACGACCACGACGATCGTCACGGCCGACGGAGCCGTCGTGACGGCGCAGACTCTGCGGACCGGCTGGGGTGGCGAGAGGTCGCGTCTCGAACTGGCCGCCGAGCGGGACGCGGCGAACGAGCGGCTCGCGGAGGTCCGTGTGATCGTGGATTCGCTGCGCGAAGCGCGCGAGGAAGCGATCGAGCAGGTCGAGCACACCCGCCGCCAGGCGAAGGACGCTCTTCGCGCGCTGCGGGAGCACGACGCAGCTCTGGCGAGCCATGCCGAGCGGACCAACCGCATCACCGTCACTCACGAATCGGCGGTGGCCGAGTGCGAGCGTCTCGAATCGGGGCTCGCCCAGGCGGAGAGCGCGGTCGAGGAGGCTGAGGCGAAGGCCCAGGCCGCGAAAGCCGAACTGGATGATGCCGTCTCGGCCCCGCGCCCGGTGCTCGACGCCTCTGCTCGCGACGGTCTGCTCGAAGCCCTCGAGCTCGCCCGAGAGGGCGAGGTGCGAGCCCGCCTGGAGATCGAGACGCTGCGCGAGCGCGTCCGTGCTGCTCAGGCTCGTGTCGCCAGCCTCGAACGGCAGCGCGAGCAGGAGCGCGACGCAGCGGCGGAGGCTGCGCGCCGGGCCGTGATCCGTCGAGCACAGCGCGAGGCGGCATCGGGTGTCGCCGAGGAGCTGCCCCGCATCCTCGACTCCATCGATCGTTCCGTCACGGAGGCCCGTGTCGCGCTGGCGGAGGCGGAGGCGGCGCGGTCCGCGCAGAACGAGGAGCTCACGGGACTCCGTGCGCAGGAGACCTCCCTGCGGGAGAGACTCGCCGGCCTCACCGAGAGTGTGCACGGGCTCGAGCTGCAGATCCACGAGAAGAAGCTCCACCTCAACAGCCTCCTCGAGAGGGTGGGGTCAGAGCTCGCGCTCGATGAAGATATTCTCATTGCGGAATATGGACCTGATCAGCTCGTTCCCCGTGATCCCGGGGCCGACCCAGGCGACGACGCGCAGGCCGACGACACGGCGATCCCGTTCGACCGACGAATCCAGCAGCGCCGGCTGGCTGAGGCGGAACGCAAGCTCGCTCAGCTCGGACGCGTCAACCCGCTGGCGCTCGAGGAGTTCGCGGCGCTCGAGCAGCGCCATGCGTTCCTCACCGAGCAGCTCGCCGACCTGACCCAGACACGACAGGACCTGCTCACGATCATCGCCGACCTCGACGAACGGATGCAGACCATCTTCGCGAGCGCCTTCGAGGACACCAAGACGGCTTTCGGCGAGGTGTTCCCTCTGCTCTTCCCCGGCGGCTCCGGAAGTATCTCGCTCACCGATCCCGAGAACATGCTCACCACGGGCATCGAGGTCTCGGTGCGCCCGGTCGGCAAGAAGATCGAGCGTCTCTCCCTGCTCTCCGGCGGCGAGCGTTCGCTCGCGGCGGTCGCGCTGCTGGTCGCGATCTTCAAGGCCCGGCCGAGTCCCTTCTACATCCTCGACGAGGTCGAGGCCGCGCTCGATGATGCGAATCTCGGCCGGTTGCTGACCGTGTTCGAGCAGCTCAGGGAGAGCTCGCAGCTGCTCGTCATCACTCACCAGAAGCGCACCATGGAGATCGCCGACGCTCTCTACGGGGTCTCGATGCGTCAGGACGGCGTCTCGGCGGTCGTCGGACAGCGTGTGGGAGACCGCGCGGCTGCCGGCTGACCGCGCGACCCGTAGGCTGGAGTCATGGCGGAGAAGTCGTGGTCCCTCACTCGTGCGCTGCGCGGGATGTTCGTCAAGCCCACTATCGACGAGACGACGTGGGAGGACCTCGAGACCGCACTCATCACGGCGGACTTCGGTCCCGAGATCAGCGAGAGGGTCGTCGACGAGCTCCGCGAGAAGGTCGAGCGGTATCGCACGACCGACCCGCAGGATCTTCAGCGGATGCTGCGTGAGACCCTCGAGGAGCACTTCGCGAAGTTCGACACCACGCTCAAGCTCACCGAGCGACCGGCGGTCGTTCTCGTCGTCGGCGTCAACGGCGTCGGCAAGACCACGACGATCGGCAAGTTCACCAAGTTCCTGCGCGGGTTCCAGCGCAGCGTGGTCGTCGGCGCCGCAGACACATTCCGTGCCGCAGCCGTCGACCAGCTCGCCACCTGGGCCCAGCGCGGGGGAGCGGCGATCGTCCGTCCCCAGCAGGAGGGGCAGGACCCGGCATCCGTCGCATATCAGACGATCGAGTTCGCGCAGCGCGAGGGCATCGAGATCGCGATCATCGACACGGCGGGGCGCCTGCACACCAAGGGCGGGCTGATGGATGAGCTGGGGAAGATCCGTCGCGTCGTCGAGAAGCAGGCTCCCATCAGCGAGGTCCTTCTGGTGCTCGATGCGACGACCGGACAGAACGGCGTCATGCAGGCCGAGGCGTTCCTCCAGCACGCCGGCGTCACCGGTCTCGTCCTGACCAAGCTCGACGGATCGGCGAAGGGCGGCTTCGTCCTGGCCGTTCAGGAGCGCACCGGCATCCCCGTCAAGCTCCTCGGGCAGGGCGAGGGCATCGACGACCTGACCGGATTCACCCCCCATGTCTTCGTCAAGTCGCTCGTCGGCTGACGACGGGACTACCGCCGCGAGCACGAGGCTGGTTTCATAGCGTTATGGCGATCGAACACGACTACTTCGGACTCCTGTCCTCAGGGCCCGACGGCTCGATCTTCTGGTCTGAGACGGTGGAGCTCGGTGACCAGAGCGTCACCGTCGATCTCACGGCCCCTGACCAGGACGACGTCTCGGCGGACGCTCTCGACATCGCCGCCTCGCTCATCGCGGGGATCGAGAACGTCGACGCGGTCTCCCGACGCGGGATGCTCGCGGAGGTCGATGATCGCACGAGCGAGGTCACTGAATACATCCTGCAGCAGCAGGAGGCGTACGGTGATGAGCTCGATGACGTCCTCGTCGATGTCAGCGGTGACGCCGCCGTGGACATCATCCGGTCGCTCCGACTCATGAGCATGACGATCCTCGCGGATGAGCACGGGGGATCCGAGCCCTTCGCTGTGCTGGAGTACGCGCTCGACGCCACGACCACCGACGATGTCCTGCTCGTGAATCTCGGCTCAGACGGCAGCGTGCAGTCTGTGATGAGCGCGGACTGACCCGCCTTCGGGCCGCATCCGCTCAGACGGCCTGGGCGAATCCGAGGTCTGCGCTCTCGGCGATGTGCGCCAGGTGCGGCGGGATCTCGCGTCCCTTCGACGCCATCGACTGCGCCCACAGCCGACCGGCGCGGTACGACGAGCGCACGAGTGGTCCTGCCAGCACACCGAGGAAGCCGATCCGCTCCGCCTCCTCCTTGAACTCCACGAACTCCGTGGGCTTGACCCATCGGGCCACGGGCAGGTGGCGGGGCGACGGCCGCAGGTACTGCGTGATGGTGATGATGTCGCATCCGGCGTCGTGCAGGTCGTTGAGGGCCTGCACCACCTCTTCGGGCTCCTCGCCCATGCCGAGGATGAGGTTGGACTTGGTGATCAGCCCCGCGTCGCGTGCCTGGGTGATCACATCGAGCGAGCGCTCGTAACGGAATGCCGGACGGATGCGCTTGAAGATGCGCGGCACCGTCTCGACGTTGTGGGCGAAGACCTCGGGCCGTGCGTCGAAGATCTGGCCGAGGAAGGCAGGATCGGCGTTGTGCTCGTTGGCGAGAAGCTCCACCCCGGTGTTCGGGTTCAGCTCATGGATCTTCCGCACCGTCTCCGCATTGAGCCACGCGCCGGTGTCGGGCAGGTCGTCGCGGGCGACGCTCGTGACGGTCGCGTACCGGAGGTTCATCCGCACGACGCTCTCGGCGACCCGGCGCGGCTCGTCCGTGTCGTAGGCGTCAGGCTTGCCCGTGTCGATCTGGCAGAAGTCGCACCGACGGGTGCACTGCGATCCGCCGATGAGGAAGGTCGCCTCTCTGTCCTCCCAGCACTCGAAGATGTTCGGACACCCCGCCTCTTGGCAGACGGTGTGAAGACCTTCGCTCTTCACCAGCGAGTGGAGCGCGGTGTACTCGGGCCCCATCTTCGCCTTGGTCTTGATCCACTCGGGCTTGCGCTCGATCGGCGTCTCGGCATTGCGGACCTCGAGGCGGAGGAGCTTGCGTCCCTCGGGTGCGGCGGTCATCTGGAGGCTCCTACGTGGTCGGCTGTCGAGTATTCGGCGAGGAAGGCGGCGGACACCGAGTCCACGATGTCGGACGGGGAGATGTCGGCTCCGACGACCTCGCTCACGGTGGTGACGCCGGCGTCTGTGATCCCGCACGGGATGATGCCGCCGAACCCCGCAAGGCTGTTGTCGCAGTTGATCGCGAATCCATGCATCGTGACGCCCTGCTGCACGCGCACCCCGATCGCGGCGACCTTGTCCTCCGACAGGGGACGGCGCACCCAGACGCCGCTGCGCCCCTCGACCTGGTATCCGTCGACGCCGAGCGGCCGGAGCACGCCGATCAGGATGCGCTCGAGTCGGCGCACGTGCGCGACGACGTCCATGGGCTCGGGGAGTCGGACGATCGGGTAGCCCACGAGCTGGCCGGGGCCGTGCCAGGTGATCTTGCCGCCGCGGTCGACGTCGATCACCGGTGTCCCGTCCTGAGGACGCTCCTGCGGCTCCGTGCGTTTGCCCGCGGTGTACACCGCCTCGTGCTCGAGCAGGATGAGCGTGTCGGGGCGGACGCCGGAGGCGACGTCGGCATGGATGCTGCGCTGAAGATCCCAGCCTGTCGTGTAGGGGACGTACGCCGGGGCGAGACCCGCCGTCAGTATCTCGAGCATGGACACCGCTCTCATCGATAAATGGATTGCGTCTAAGAATACTCCTCCGCAGTGCGAGCGGCGCACGGCAGCGACGCGCGGTAGCGTGTTGGCATGAGCAGCACGAGCCGAGCAGGGCGGCCGAAGGCTTCTTCCCGCGAGACGCTCGCCGAGGCCGCGTGCGAACTCTTCCTGGAGCGCGGATACGACGCCACCTCGGTCGCCGACATCACCCAGCGTGCCGGTGTGAGCCGCTCGAGCTTCTTCAACTACTTCTCGTCGAAGAGCGACGTGCTCTGGTCCGGTCTCGACGAGAGGATCACGACCGCTGTCGACGATCTCGCCGCGGTGCCTCACGACCGCGACGGCACCGAGGTCAGACACATCCTCTCGGCGCTCGTCGCGGACTTCGCTCCCGACAGTCTCGCTCTCGCCATGACCAACTCCTCGGCCATGGGCCTCGATGATGAGCTCGAGCAGGATGCCGCGCTCCGCCAGGCCCGGCTCGCCGCGGCACTGGCCGATCTCGCACGACGGTCCGGAGTCGTCTCACTCACGGCAGACATCGCCGCAGCCACCTGGGCGGCCGCCGTTCTCGCGGCCGTTCGGGCGTGGGCGGAGAGCGGCGCCGGCCGAGGATCAGTGGGTGACAGATTCGCGGAGGCGGTGAGGGCGATCGCCCGGCTCCCGTGGAGTCCGTCCGCCATCTGACGGACGCGCGGACGGATTCGCGGGATCCGGACAGGTCAGGAGTGAGGCACCCACTGACCGAGGAGACACCATGACCGCTGATCCGCTCGACGAGATGCTCGATCGTTCCGCCCCCGGACGGTACGAACCCGATCCTTCGGTCACCCATGCGATGATCGTCGCCGCGCGCGACGAGAGCAGGCCGCCGACACGTCACCGCCGCCGAACCGCCGTGCTCAGCGGGTTGCTCACGCTGTTCCTCGTCGGCGGCACAGGCGTCGCCGTGGCGTCATCCGACTGGCTCTGGGGGCCCGGTCTCGACGATCTCGATCGGGTCTACACCTACACGTCGCCGACCTGGGGGGAGTGCGAGCTTCGGTTCAGCGCCATGGACACGCACGACGTGTTCACCAATGCCCGGGTCAACCGGATCGTCGACGAGTGGTTCGCCGCCACGAATGTCGAAGCCGCCGCGGCTCCGCTCGTCCCGAAGTATCTGGCGACTCTGGAGGCGGCCGACGACGCCGACGCGTCCGCGGAGGCCGACCCTCGGCGAGCGGACCTGAACGCATGGACGGCGAACGAGCAGGCCGTCGGTGAGCTCATCCACGACCAGCTCAGAGCCCACGGCTTCGGAGGCGATGTCCTGGCCGGCACGGACGCGCACAGTCAGGTGCACTGTGAAGGTGAAGAGTGGGGAGAGGAGGAGTGACCCCTGAGACGAGGTTGACGGCAGCGCTGCAGACGAGTTCGGCCGACCTGCTCGCGTACCTGTCGCGTCGGGTCGGGACCGACGATGCGGCGGACCTCCTCGGAGAGACCATGGTCGTCGCGTGGCGACGCTCCGCGGATGTCCCCGACGAGCCGGAACGAGCGCGCATGTGGCTCTTCGGCGTCGCGCGCGGCACGTTGGCGAACCACGCGCGGGGCCAGCGCAGGAAGTGGGCGCTCGCGGATCGGCTCCGCCTGCATCTCCGGGAGAGCAATGATTCGCCGCCGGCGGACGACGGGCTCGAGGTCCGCGACGCCATCGCGCGGCTCGCCCCCGATCTCGCCGAGGTCGTTCGACTCGTCCACTGGGAGCGCCTCTCGCTCGCCCAGGCGGCAGAGCATCTGGGGGTCCCCTCGTCGACGGCACGGGGACGCTACGCGCGCGCGAAGGAACAGCTCAGAGCCGAGCTCGCGATCGGCGCCGCCCCGGGCGCGGAGAGCGGGGCCGGATTCGCGTAAACTCGGTATCACCATGGCTACCTTTGGCACGCTCTCCGATCGGCTCACCGAGACCTTCCGCAACCTTCGCACGAAGGGAAAGCTCACCGCGGCCGACGTCGACGGCACGGTGCGCGAGATCCGTCGCGCGCTGCTCGACGCCGACGTCGCACTGAGCGTCGTCAAGGAGTTCACCGCGAAGGTGCGCGAGCGCGCACTCGGAGATGAGGTCAACAAGGCGCTCAATCCGGCCCAGCAGGTGGTGCAGATCGTCAACGAGGAGCTCATCCAGATCCTCGGGGGCGAGCAGCGTCGTCTGCAGTTCGCCAAGACCGCCCCGACCGTGATCATGCTCGCGGGCCTCCAGGGTTCGGGCAAGACGACGTTCGCGGGCAAGCTCGCGAAGCAGCTCGAGGGCGAGGGGCACACGCCTCTGCTCGTCGCCGCCGACCTCCAGCGACCCAACGCCGTCAACCAGCTCCAGGTCGTGGCCGAGCAGGCAGGCGCCACCGTCTACGCCCCCGAGCCGGGCAACGGCGTCGGCGACCCGGTCAAGGTCTCCCGCGACGGGGTGGAGTACGCGCGCCGTCAGCAGCACGACGTGGTCATCATCGACACCGCCGGTCGGCTCGGCGTGGATGCCGAGCTGATGAAGCAGGCGTCCGACATCCGCAAGGCGACCGACCCCGACGAGGTCCTCTTCGTCATCGACGCCATGATCGGTCAGGACGCGGTCAACACCGCCCGCGCCTTCCAGGAGGGCGTCGACTTCACGGGAGTCGTGCTCTCGAAGCTCGACGGCGACGCCCGCGGTGGCGCGGCCCTCTCGGTCGCATCCGTCACGGGACGCCCGATCATCTTCGCGTCGACCGGCGAGCGGCTCGAAGACCTCGAGCCCTTCTACCCTGATCGCATGGCGAGCCGCATCCTCGACCTCGGCGACATCCTCACTCTCATCGAACAGGCCCAGCAGGCCTTCGACGAGGAAGAGGCCGTCAAGATGGCCGAGAAGCTCGCGACCGAGCAGTTCACGCTCGAGGACTTCCTCGACCAGCTTCAGCAGATGAAGAAGATGGGCTCGATGAAGAAGATGCTGGGGATGCTTCCCGGCATGGGGCAGATGAAGCAGCAGCTCGAGGACTTCGACGAGCGCGAGATCGATCGCACCGAGGCCATCATCCGGTCGATGACGCCGGGTGAGCGACGCAACCCGAAGGTGCTCAACGGCTCGCGACGCCTGCGCATCGCCCGCGGTTCGGGCATGACGGTCACGGATGTCAATCAGCTCGTCCAGCGGTTCGACCAGGCGGCCAAGATGATGAAGACCGTCGCGCGCGGCGGCACGCCGAACATCCCCGGGATGGGGGCGATGCCCGGCATGGGCAAGCCCGGTGCATCCTCGAAGCGCGGCAAGAAGGGCAAGTCCTCCGGCGGTTCGCGCTCCGGCAACCCGGCGAAGCGCGCAGCCGAGAACGCCGGTCTCGCACCGGCCTCGACTCCGACGGGCTCCGGCTTCGGCCTGGGCGGCGCGAAGGCGCCGAGTGAGGCCGACCTCGCCGAGATCCAGAAGCTCTTCGGCAAGAACTGAGTCGTCAGGTACTGCTCGCCGCGGCGTTATGTCGCCGTTCCCGCCGACCGCTCCCATCCCCAGCCCCTGAGACGACGAAGCGGGCCCGGAGGAATCCTCCGGGCCCGCCTCCTCAGATCACTGAGGTCACTTCACGTCTTCGTCGACCCAGTCCATCGACTTGATGACGGCCTTGCGCCACAGACGGAGCTGGCGGTCGCG
This sequence comes from Microbacterium sp. NPDC089320, assembly GCF_040684875.1. NCBI lineage: Bacteria > Bacillati > Actinomycetota > Actinomycetes > Micrococcales > Microbacteriaceae > Microbacterium > Microbacterium sp. NPDC089320. Next base: position 458,579 of record NZ_JBFBGY010000002.1, on the reverse strand, counting down.
CTCGGCGTCCTCCATCGACGGCTCCCAGCGGCGGTCCTCCTGCCAGTTGGCGGAGAGGTCGTCGAGTCCGTTCCAGAAGCCGACCGCCAGACCGGCCGCATAGGCGGCACCCAGGGCGGTGGTCTCGGCGACGACCGGGCGAACCACGGGCACACCCAGGACGTCGGCCTGGAACTGCATGAGCGCGTCGTTGGCGACCATGCCGCCATCGACCTTGAGCTCGGTGAGGTCGACGCCGGCATCCGCGTTGACCGCGTCGAGAACGTCGCGGGTCTGGAATGCGACGGCCTCGAGCGCTGCGCGAGCGATGTGGTTCTTGTTCGCGTAGCGGGTGAGGCCGACGATCGCTCCACGCGCATCGGGACGCCAATACGGGGCGAAGAGGCCCGAGAACGCGGGGACGATGTACACGCCGCCGTTGTCCTCGACCTTGTCGGCGAGCTCCTCGACCTCGGGGGCCGAGGAGATGATGCCGAGCTGGTCGCGCAGCCACTGGATCAGCGATCCGGTGACGGCGATCGATCCCTCGAGCGCGTAGTGCGTCGGTCCGTCGCCGAGCTTGTAGCCGACCGTGGTCAGCAGCCCGTTCTTCGAGTGGACGATCTCCTCGCCCGTGTTGAAGATGAGGAAGCAGCCGGTGCCATACGTGTTCTTGCTCTCGCCGGTGTTGAATGCGGCCTGGCCGAACGTCGCCGCCTGCTGGTCGCCCAGGATGCCGGCGATCGGCGTCTCGCGCAGCAGCGACGAGTCCTCGGCCGCGCCGTACACTTCGGAAGAGGAACGGATCTCAGGCATCATCGAGCGCGGAACGCCGAACGCCTCGAGGATGTCGTCGCGCCACTCGAGCGTCTCGAGATCCATGAACATCGTGCGGGAGGCGTTCGTGACGTCGGTCACGTGCACTCCGCCGTCGACGCCACCGGTGAGGTTCCACAGCACCCAGCTGTCGGTCGTACCGAAGACCAGATCGCCCGCTTCGGCCTTCTCGCGAGCGCCCTCGACGTTCTCGAGGATCCACGCGATCTTGGTGCCGGAGAAGTAGGTGGCGAGGGGAAGTCCCACGACCGGCTTGAACCGCTCGACGCCGCCGTCGGCCGCGAGGCGGTCGACGATCTCCTGCGTGCGGGTGTCCTGCCAGACGATGGCGTTGTACACGGCCTTGCCGGTCGTCTTGTCCCAGACCACCGCGGTCTCGCGCTGGTTCGTGATGCCCACTGCGGCGATGTCGTGGCGCGTCAGGTCGGCGCGGCTCAGAGCGAGACCGATGACTTCCTGCACGTTGCGCCAGATCTCGGCCGGGTCGTGCTCGACCCACCCCGCCTTGGGGAGGATCTGCTCGTGCTCCTTCTGACCGGTCGCGACGATGCTGCCCTTCTTGTCGAAGATGATCGCGCGGCTGGAAGTGGTGCCCTGATCGATGGCGATGATGTAGTCGGCCATTGTGTTCTCCTTTGACGTCAGGTTCGGGTTCAAGCGAGGTTGAGCAGTACGGGCGCGGCGACGGCGGCGAGGACACCACCGATGAGCGGACCGACGACCGGGACCCACGAGTAGGACCAGTCGCTGGAACCCTTGCCCTTGATCGGGAGGATGGCGTGTGCGATGCGGGGACCGAGGTCACGCGCAGGGTTGATCGCGTAGCCGGTCGGGCCACCGAGCGATGCACCGATCGCGACCACGACGAGAGCGACCGGAAGGGCGCTGAGCGGTCCGAGGCCTCCGGGCACGCCGATCTCGATGTCGCCGTAGTCGGCGAACGCGAAGACGGCGAACACGAGGACGAAGGTGCCGATGACCTCGGTGACGAGGTTCCAGCCGTAGGAGCGGATCGCGGGACCGGTCGAGAAGACCCCGAGCTTGTTGGCCGGGTCCGGCTCCTCGTCGAAGTGCTGCTTGTAGGCGAGCCAGGTGAGGATCGCACCGACGATCGCACCGAGGAGCTCCGCTCCGGTGGCGACGGCGAACTGCGAGAAGTCGATCTTGCCGGCGGTGAGGAGACCGATGCCGACGGCCGGGTTCAGGATGGCGCCGGAGTATGCCGAGGCGAGCACACCCACGAAGACCGCGAGACCCCATCCCCAGTTGACCATCAGGAAACCGCCGCCGAAGCCCTTGTTCTTGGCTAGCGCGACGTTGGCGACCACACCACATCCGAGGAGGATCAGCAGCGCTGTGCCGACGAACTCCGAGAGGAAGTAGAGACCGAGATTCACTTCAGTCATGTCTTCATTGACCTTTCTCGAGTGCCAGGGCCCCTTAGCCCTGGCACTTGTTGGGAATTACACCGCGTGGAGGGCGGTGTTCGGATGTCTCGTCAGCCGCGTGCGCGTGACGAGATCTGGAGTCCATGCCGTTCGTTCAGAAGCTCACGCGTCTGATCGACTTCAGTATCGCGGCGCGAGCGATCCCAGTCGAGAAGCGGGGCCAGCGCGTCTGCGATCTCCTCGAGCACGTCGGCGTCGGCGTGTCCGGTGAACGCGATGCTGGTGCGGCGCAGAACGACGTCCTGCAGTCGAGCGACCATCTCGTTCTCCACCATCCAGGCCAGCTCACGGGTCGACAGGTCGCCGCCGGCCAGAGGAGCGTCGTCTCCCTGCTCGATGAACTCCCAGACCTGTGCGGCGCGGGTGCCGTACCGGGCGAGAAGTCGCTGCGAGCGATCGCCGGCGCCGGGCAGGTTCTCCTGGATCCAGATGCGACGGGCCTTCTCGGTGCGCGGGAAGTCGCGGCCGCCGCCGATCGCGCGGCCACTGGTCGACACGGTGCGGGTGCGGCCGATCAGACCGAGCACCACATCCGAGAGCGATTCGCCGAGCGCGCGGAAGGTCGTCCACTTGCCGCCGACGAGGCTCACGAGAGGGGAGGCACCCTTCTCGTCGACTTCGATGCGGTAGTCGCGAGACACGAATCCCGGAGCGGTGTCCTCGTGCCGGGGAAGCGGTCGGATGCCCGAGAAGTTGAAGACGATCTGTTCGCGGGACACGTCGATCGTGGGGAAGACGTGGTGGATCAGGTCGAAGAAGTAGTCGATCTCCTCATCCGTGCACACGGGGACCTCGCGCGGATCGGCATCGATGTCGGTCGTGCCGACGAGGACGCGGCCCTTGAGCGGGTAGATCAGGACGATACGTCCGTCGGAGTGCTCGAAGAAGATCTCGCGTCCACGGGTCGCCTCGAGGAGCTCGGGGTGGTCCAGGACGATGTGGGAGCCCTTGGTCCCGCCCATGAAACGCGTGTCGTTGCCCAGGGCGTCGTTGGTGAGGTCGGTCCACGGGCCGGACGCGTTCACGACCACATCGGCGGTGACCGAGAACTCGGTGCCGCTCTCGCGATCACGGAGCACGACCTTCTCGCCGTCGCGGGCGACGGCCTCGACGTAGTTCAGCGCGACGGCGCCGGGGTGCGCTGCACGTCCGTCCTGCAGCACGTCGAGTGCGAGGCGCTCCGGGTCGTGCATGGAGGCGTCGTAGTACGTCGCTGTGTACTTGATGTTCGGGTCGAGCGAGGGCAGCTCGGCGAGCGAGCGCTTACGACCCAGGAAGCGGTGTCGAGGCACCATGCCGCCATCGCGCGAGAATGTGTCGTAGATCGTCAGGCCGACCTTGATCAGGAACGCTCCGCGCTCCTGGGGCTTGCCGCTCTTGTGCGTGAGGAAGCGCAGGGGAGCGGACAGGATGCCCGAGAACGTCGAGTAGATCGGAATGGTCGTCTCGAGCGGCTTCACGTAGTGCGGCGCGATCTTCAGCAGGCCGTTGCGCTCTTCGACGGACTCACGGACCAGTCGGAACTCGCCGTTCTCGAGGTAGCGGATGCCGCCGTGGATCATGTGGCTCGACGCCGCCGAAGCGCCGGAGGCGAAATCTCCTCGCTCGACGAGCAGGACGTCGACGCCCTGGAGCGCGAGGTCACGGAACGCGGAGATCCCGTTGATCCCTGCTCCGATGACAAGGACGCTCGTGCGTCCGGATTCCCGGACGGCGCGAACTTCGGCGCGTTCCGGTGATGAGTGTGTCGACTCGATCATCTTCGACCCTTCTCTGTGCGTCCTCCCAGCTTCGACCCGATCGCCCAGCGCGCGCAAGCCAGCTGCACATATGTGCAAAGATCGACCCGAGGAGGTCGACATGAGCCAGTCAGACGCGGGATCGCGCGATTCCAAGCTGGTCGCCGCGCTCACCGCAGCCCAGCTCTACTACATGCAGGACAAGACCATGGAGGTCATCGCCAAAGAGCTGAAGACGTCGCGATCGTCGGTGTCGCGGCTGCTCAGCTTCGCCCGTGAGAGCGGACTCGTGGACATCCGGATCAATTCGCCCCTCGAGCGACTCGGCATGCTCGAGCAGCGAATCAGGGACAGACACCGCGTGGTCGCGCACGTCGTGCCGATCCCCGAGATCGTCAGCGAGGTCGAGCGGCTCGAGCGGGTGGCTCTCACTGCCGGGCGCCTGCTGTCGCAGTTCGTCGACTCCAACATGATCGTGGGCGTCGCCTGGGGATCCACCATCAGTGCCGTGAGTCGTGGTCTCACGCAGAAGGAGACGCACAACACCACGTTCGTGCAACTGAACGGCGCAGGCAACACGCAGACGAGCGGGGTCGAGTACTCGAGCGACATCCTCCAGCGCTTCGGCAGCGCGTTCGGCGCCCAGGTGCAGCAGTTCCCGGTGCCGGCCTTCTTCGACGACCCCTCGACGCGCGAGGCGATGTGGCGAGAGCGAAGCACGCGACGTGTGCTCGATCTGCAGTCGAAGATGGACATCGCCGTGTTCAGTCTCGGCTCCCCGGCCGCGGAGGTCCCCAGCCGTGTGTACGTCGGCGGCTATCTCGGGCGCGACGACTACCGGAGCCTTCGCGAGGATCATGCGATCGGCGACGTGGCGACTGTCTTCTTCCGTGGTGACGGGTCCTGGAGAGACATCCGCGTCAATGCCCGTGCGACGGGTCCGGGGCTCGACAGACTGCGGCGGGTGCCGCGACGCGTGTGCGTGGTGTCCGGCGTGCCCAAGCTCGCGAGCCTCCGCGCCGCGATCACCGCAGAACTCATCACCGACGTCGTGCTCGACGAGGGGCTCGCGCGTCGGCTCGTCGACGACTGACCCTACGGCTCGTCGACGACTGACCCTACGGCTCGTCTGTCGAGGCCTCGGGGCCGGAACGGAACTCTCGGATCAGGTGCTGGACGACCGCGCCGAGGTCGCCGCCCGTGGCGTTCGCGATCGTCAGCTGGCGTTCATAGCTCGCGCCGTCCGTGAGGATCGACTCGATGCTGCCGAACTCGCGCACGCAGCCGAGTTCGACTGCGACCGGTGCGAGTTCCTCGACGATCTCCGCGAGATGGTCGCGCACCGGGCGCTGCGTGCCGGCCGCATCCACGATCACGCGCGCGTCGAGTCCATACCGCGCGGCGCGCCACTTGTTCTCGCGGTGGAACCAGGCCGGCATCTCGGAGAGGTCGCGACCCTCGTCGAGCTGCCGGGAGAGGTGCTCCACCAGGACCTGCACGAGGGCGGCCATGGCGGCGAGCTCGGGCAGGGTCGACAGCCCGTCGCACGCACGCACCTCGATCGTTCCCCACCGTGGCGCCGGCCGGATGTCCCAGCGCACCTCGGTCGCGTCGGCCATCACGCCCGTGCGCACCATGTCCTCGAGGTACGCCTCATACTCCGACCAGTCCTTCAGGGGCCAGGGGAGTCCAGCGGTGGGCAGCTGCTGGAAGACCAGCGCCCGGTTGGATGCGTAGCCGGTTCGCTCGCCCGCCCAGAACGGGCTCGACGCCGCGAGGGCCTGCAGATGCGGGAGGTATGCCGCGAGGGCATTGATGATCGGGATGACCTTGAGCTGATCCTCGACGCCGATGTGTACGTGGATCCCCCAGATCATCATGTTCCGACCCCACCACTGGGTGCGCTCGATCAGCGTGTGGTAGCGGGTCTTGTCGGTCACCTCCTGGTGGTACCACTGGGCGAACGGGTGGCTGCCTGCCGAGAGCAGCTCGATGCCTGCCGGATCGGTTGCGGAGCGCACAGCGGTGATGGCGTTCGCGATGTCGTCGACCGCGTGGGCCACCGAGTCCCCGATGCCGCTCGTGACCTCGATGGTGTTGGTGAGCAGCTCGCCCGTCACCGTGTGGCGTTCGTCTGCGCTCTCGTCCTCGAGCGCCGCCAATAGCTCAGGGGCGCGACCGACGAGATCACCGCTCACCGGATCGGCGAGCATGATCTCCCACTCGAGACCGACGGTGGACCGGGCCGATGGCGCGAAATCGAGCTTCACGAGCACAGTCTGACACGCGCTGTCGGCGACACGGCAACGGCCGTGTCGCCGCGTTTCGCCTCTGAGCCGCGGATCTGGCAGAATAGAGGGTCGGACGACGTGCTCGACCCTCTATCCAGCACTCGTCCTCCCTATTTGAGCTTCCGCCGGGTGTGCACCCCACTCTCCAGGCGATCGGTTCGTCACCTTCCACACAATTCAGGAGAATCGTGGCTGTCAAGATTCGTCTCAAGCGCCTGGGCAAGATCCGTGCGCCGTACTACCGCATCGTCGTCGCCGACTCGAAGACCAAGCGCGATGGTCGCGTGATCGAGGAGATCGGCAAGTACCACCCCACCGAGGAGCCCTCGTTCATCGAGATCGACTCCGACCGTGCACAGTACTGGCTCTCCGTCGGCGCGCAGCCGACCGAGCAGGTCGCCGCCCTTCTCAAGATCACGGGCGACTGGGGCAAGTTCAAGGGCGACAAGGACGCGAAGTCCACGCTGAAGGTCCGGGAGCCCAAGGCTCCGTTCGAGATCGACGCGTCCAAGAAGTCCGTCGTGAAGCCCAAGGCCGAGAAGAAGGAGGCTCCTGCAGAGGAGGCTCCCGCCAAGGCCGACGCGGAGGCCGCAGAGGCTCCCGCAACCGACGCAGAGTAATTCGTCGTGCTCGCCGCCGCGCTCGAACACATCGTCAAGGGGATCGTCGATCACCCTGAAGATGTCCGTATCAACGCTTCCACCTCGCCGAGAGGCGATCTGCTCGAGGTGCGTGTGCACCCCGACGACCGTGGTCGAGTGATCGGGCGCGGCGGCCGCACCGCGAAAGCTCTGCGCACGCTCATCACCGCTCTCGCGGATGGGCGGCGCGTCCGTGTCGACGTCGCGGATGACTGACGTGGTGTCCAAAGACCGCAAACAGGGCAAGAACCAGCTGCGGGTGGGTCGACTCGTCAAGGCGCATGGTCTGAAGGGTGCGCTCAAGCTCGAGCTGTACACCGACAACCCGGAACGTCGCTTCACACCGGGAGCCGAATTCACGTTGCAGGTGCCTGAGGCATCTCCGTGGCATGGCAAGACCGTCGTCGTGCGTGAATACCGCGTGATGAACGGCAACCCCGTCGTCTTCCTCAAGGATGTCGACGATCGAGAGGGCGCCGAAGGTCTCGTGCGCGCGATCCTCTGGATCGATCAGGACAACGACGAGGTCGAGGACAACGCGTGGTTCGACCATCAGCTCGTGGGTCTCGACGTCGTCCGTGACGATGTCGTCGTGGGCAAGGTGGCTCGCGTGGAGCACTTCCCCGCTCAGGATCTGCTCATCGTGCGATCCGGCGAGCAGGACATCATGGTGCCGTTCGTCAAGGCGATCGTGCCGACGGTCGACGTCGACGCCGGACGCGTCATCGTCACCCCGCCTGCCGGGCTCTTCGAGGAGCTCCCGGATGCCGTGGACGCAGCGGATGCGGGGGAGTCCCAGGACTCCGACGGCACCGACTGATCACCCCGTACGGCTCGCCAGTGCGCATCGACGTCCTCTCCATCTTCCCGTCGTACTTCGACGGGCTGACTCTCTCCCTGCTCGGGAAGGCGCAGAGCGCCGGCATCCTCGATCTGCGGGTGCGTGATCTGCGCGACTGGACCTCCGACCGGCACCGCACCGTCGACGACACTCCGTACGGCGGCGGAGCCGGCATGGTCATGAAGCCGGAGCCCTGGGGGCTGGCGCTCGATGAGCTGACATCCTCCGACTCTGCGTCGTCGGAGACGCGACCGACGATCATCTTCCCCTCGCCCGCTGGTGAGGTCTTCACACAGGCGACGGCCCGCGATCTCAGCACCCGTGAGCATCTCGTGTTCGGCTGCGGTCGCTACGAGGGCATCGACGAGCGGGTCTTCGAGTACGCCGCGTCGCTGGGCGAGGTGCGGCTGATCAGCCTCGGGGACTACGTCCTCAACGGCGGCGAGGTCGCGACGATGGCGATGATCGAGGCGATCGGGCGTCTGATCCCCGGCGTGGTCGGCAATCCGGAGAGCCTCGTCGAGGAGTCGCATGAAGACGGCCTCCTCGAATACCCGTCGTACACGAAGCCGTCCGTCTGGCGCGAGCGGCCGGTGCCCGACGTCCTCCTCAGCGGCAATCATGCGCTGATCGCTTCGTGGCGTCGCGAACAGCAGCTCGAACGCACGCGCCGGCGTCGTCCCGACCTCCTGCCGGCCGACGAGTCCTAGAGCATCCGCTCCTCGCCTCGGTCTATCTCGAAGACCACATCGTGCGGATGCCGCAGCGAGAGCGCCGACGAGGGGTCCAGTCCTCGGAGGTCGGCTCTGAGCATCCTGCCGAGCATCTCGTGGGTCACGAGGACAGGGGTGCCCTCGGACGCCCAGCCGCACGCCGACAGTGATCGTCGGGCGCGCGCCCTGGCCTGAGCGTAGCTCTCGCCACCGGGGAAAGCCCAGCCGTAGCGATTCTCCGCCCTGTCGGATCGTGCGCCGGGGTAGCGCTCGTCCACTTCGTCCCACGTCAGCCCGGCCATCATGCCGTGGTGCACGTCGGCGAGGTCGGCGACCTCCACCAGATCGGCGCCGATCCGGTCGGCGATGATCACCGCCGTCCGCAGTGCTCGACCCAGAGGGCTGGAGCAGACGGTGGTGATCCCGCGGCCCGTGAGCCGTTCGGCCAGGTTCTTCGCCTGACGGATACCCTCGTCCGTCAGCGGCGAGTCGAGCTGCCCCTGCAGGCGGTGTTCGCGGTTCCACACCGTCTGACCGTGGCGCACCAGGAACAGGAGCTCGGGAACACGACGATCCTGCGGAATCATGCACTCAGGATGGCATAGGCGCGACGCACACGGACGAGCGACGCCGTCGCCCTGATAGCGTCGCAGCATGGTCGACCAGGTTCTTGCGAAGTCATTCGAGCACATCGGAGAGGACTACGACCGCTACCGTCCGGGTTTCCCTCGTCGCGCGGTCGAGATCGTGGCTCCCGACAGGGTGAGGATGGCTCTGGACCTGGGCGCGGGAACCGGCAAATTCACGTCGCTCCTCACCGAGCGCGCCGATCACGTGATCGCCGTCGAGCCGTCGGAGTCCATGCTCGCTGTGCTGCGGCAGAAGCTGCCGGGGGTCGATGCCATCCTTGCCGGCGCGGAGCGCATCCCGGTCGACGACAGCTCGGTGGACCTGGTGACGGCGGCTCAGGCCTTCCACTGGTTCGACCGTGAGCAGGCATGTGCGGAGATCGCTCGCGTCCTCGTGCCGGGCGGGCACCTGGGGCTCGTGTGGAATCACTCGGATCCGGCCAGCACGTGGGACAGGGCCGCACACCGGATCGCGCACCCGGCGGTCGCAGAAGCGGACGACACGACGAGCAGCGCGGCGGAGGAGCTTCCTGGCCTGCAGTTCGTCTCACGGGAGCGCATTCCGTGGGCCGAGCGGGTCACGCGCGCGGACTATCTCCGACGCTGGTCCACGGTGAGCACTTTCCTGGTGGCGGGTGAAGAAGCGCGCGCCGAGAAGCTCGCTGCCATCGGATCCGTACTCGACTCCGATCCCGAGACGCGCGGCAGAGACGAGTTCGAGCTGCCGATCGTGACCGACGTCTTCGTGTACCGACGCGCATGAGGATCTGGTCGTTGCACCCGAGGTACCTCGATCGACAGGGTCTCGTCGCGTGCTGGCGCGAGACGCTGCTCGCACAGGCGGTGCTCGCGGAACGGACACGCGGGTACCTCGCACATCCGCAGCTCGAGAGATTCCGTTCTCACGCGGACCCGATCGGGGTGATCGGGGCGTACCTTCGCGGGATCGCTGTCGAAGCCGATGCCCGCGGCTACAGCTTCGACCGATCGAGGATCGACCGTCCGGACGCACGCGGGGACGAGATCCTCATGGTGACGACCGGACAGCTCGAGCTGGAATGGGCGCATCTCAGCGCGAAGCTGGCTGTTCGCAATCCCGATCTGCTCGCTCTGTGGTCATCGGTGTCGGTGCCCGACCCGCATCCGCTCTTCCATGTGCTCGACGGTCCGGTCGCCCCGTGGGAGCGCGTTCAGCCCGAGGGATGAGCCGCGTGCTCAGTCGACGCCGAGGAACGACCGGTCGGTGAGCACGATCGGTCCCTCGGCGGTCACGGCCACCGTGTGCTCGGAATGGGCGCCCCTCGATCCGTCGACGCTGCGCAGCGTCCAGCCGTCCGGGTCGGTCACGAGCTCGTCCGTCGTCTCGAGCAGCCACGGCTCGAGCGCGAACACCAGGCCCTCGCGCAGCGGGAATCCGCGCCCGGCCCGGCCGTCGTTGGGAACATGGGGGTCGCCGTGCATGATGCGTCCGACACCGTGACCGCCGAAGTCGGTGTTGATCGAGTACCCCTCGCCGTGCGAGACGGCTGCGATCGCGGCGGAGATGTCGCCGATCCGGTTGCCGACCACGGCAGCGTCGATGGCGGCTGCGAGGGCGCGCTCGGTCGTCTCGATGAGGCGGAGATCCTCGTCGCGGGGAGTGCCGACGACGAAGGAGACCGCGGAGTCCGCCACCCATCCGTCCACGGAGACAGCGAAGTCGAGCGACACCAGGTCGCCGTCACGCAGCGTGTAGTCGTGGGGGAGGCCATGCAGCACTGCGTCGTTGATCGAGGTGCAGATGACCTTGCCGAAGGGGCTCGCGCCGAAGGACGGGTGGTAGTCGATGTAGCACGACTCGGCTCCGGCCTTGCGGATCATGTCGTGCGCGCGTCGATCGATCGACAGCAGATTCGTGCCGACCTTCGTCTCTTCCCGCAGGGTCGCCAGGGTCTCGGCCACGAAGCGACCGGCGGCGCGCATCTCGTCGATCTCGGCAGGGGTGCGCAGTTCGATCATCGTGTGTCCTCTCGTCCTCTCCATTCTCCCCGATCTCCCGGTCTCGGTCGTCCGCCTCGGGAGCGGGCGCTCAGAGCGAACACCTGGATCGGTCACGGCACGCGGGCGTACGATTTGTGACATGTGGTTGCGTCAGGCGTTCTTCCGGTGGCTGATCCCGGCAGCCTTCCTGCTGCCGCTCTGGCTGCTGGTCGGGTGGGGTGTCTTCCAGGGCGGGTGGGCGATCCTCTGGGTCCTGTTCATCGCGATCCCGTCCGTCTTCGTCGGACAGCTCCTCCTCACGCTCCTGACCCGATCCCGCCCATCCGTGCGGGTCGAGCGCGCGGTCTCCTGGTGGGATGTCGCAGGGTTCTCGCTCTGGCACGGGCTCACCATCGCTGTCGGATGCTTCATCGACGGTGCTTTCGGGTGGCTTCTCGCTGCAGCGGTCGTCGTCGGCATCGCTCTGGTCTGGCTGCAACTGTGGCAGCTGTGGAACGAGGCGAAGGGAAGCGGTGCGCGGATCCGCGAGACCATCTCGTGGTCCACCGTGCCCGGTGTCGACGAGTCCGCGCCGGAGACCCGAGCGCGCGAGGTGTTCGTGATCCGCGAGAAGGATTCGCCGGAGTGATGGCATCGCGCACGGCGTTTTGGCCGTGTGCGGCATCCATGGCAGAATGAATGATTGTGCCGTGACCGGTTCTGCCTCAGGGGAGCCCGCGGACGCTTCGGCGCCGTTCAGCACACACTTCTTCTTATTCCTACTTACATCATGCAACCGACCTGAGGCGAGTGCAGAGAGAGACGATCATGCAGATCCTCGACGCCGTCGACGCAGCATCGCTGCGTTCAGACGTTCCCGTCTTCCACCCCGGTGACACCGTCAACGTGCACGTGAACATCACCGAGGGCACCCGCTCGCGTATCCAGGTCTTCAAGGGAGTCGTCATCGGCCGCCAGGGCGACGGCGTGCGTGAGACCTTCACCGTTCGCAAGATCAGCTTCCAGGTGGGCGTCGAGCGCACCTTCCCGGTGCACTCCCCGGTGATCGACCACATCGAGGTCGTCACCCGCGGTGACGTGCGTCGCGCGAAGCTCTACTACCTGCGCCAGCTGCGGGGCAAGAAGGCCAAGATCAAGGAGAAGCGCGACAACTGACGCGCAGGCTCTCCACAGCACCCCGGGACACGATGTCCCGGGGTGCTGTGTTCTCTCCGGGGTGTGCGACCCTTGATACTGCCGTCTCCGTGCGGTGCGACACTGTGAAGGAAACCCCATGACGACTGAATCCGCCGCCGCGTCCAAGCCTCCGACGAAGCGGCGTCGCGGGTTCCTCGTGTTCCTGCGGGACGTGCTCGTGATCATCGTCATCGCTGCGCTCGTCTCGTTCGTCGTCAAGACCTTCATCGTCCGCTCGTTCTACATCCCGTCGGCTTCGATGGAACGAACGCTCCTGGTCAACGATCGGATCCTCGTCGACGAACTCACGCCGCGGTGGACATCGTACGAACGTGGCGACGTCGTCGTCTTCAAGGACCCGGGCGGGTGGCTCGACGGTCAGCCGCAGACTCCTGCCCAGCCCCCTCTCGTCGAAGCTTTCGATTGGGTGCTCAACGTCGTCGGCATTTCGGCCACGGACTCGCAGGATCACCTCGTCAAGCGGGTGATCGGTCTTCCGGGCGACCATGTCGTCTGCTGCAACGCTCTTGGCCAGATCACCATCAACGGCGCCCCCATCGACGAACTCAGCTACCTCAATCTGCCCGAGGGCGATACTGCGGCCTCAAACGATCCGTTCGACGTGGTCGTGCCGGAGGGGTCGCTCTGGCTTCTCGGGGACAACCGTGATCGCTCGCGTGATTCCCGGGCGCACCAGGACCTTCCCAGTGGCGGCTTCGTGCCGGTCGAGAACGTCGTGGGCAAGGCGTTCTTCACCACGTGGCCGCTCGATCGCATGGGTACGATCGACGGCCACCACGACAGTTTCAACGGCGTCCCGGACTCGGAATGACCGTCGTCGCTCCCAAGCTCACTCTGGAGCGCAGGCTGCTCAACGAGTGCGATCTCATCATCTCCCTCGATGAGGTCGGACGAGGCGCGCTTGCCGGGCCGGTCGCGGTCGGAGCAGCCGTGATGGATGCGGCCGGAGCGCGCCGTCGCGTGCCCGAGGGGCTCCGTGATTCGAAGCTCGTCACCGAGAAGCGTCGGCCCGACGTCGCCGCGAGGGCGGCCGCGTGGGTGCAGGCGTGCGGAGTGGGCTGGGCGAGTGCGGCCGAGGTCGACGAGGTCGGCATCATGCGAGCGCTCGGTCTGGCAGCGTCTCGGGCCGTGCAGAGCGTGGTCGATTCGGGAGCGGCGCTCGATGGCGCGGTGGTTCTTCTCGACGGCAATCACGACTACGTCTCGCCCGTTCATCCGGTGCCGCTACGCGTCCGACCGGTCGTCAAGGGCGACCGCGACTGCGCCTCCGTGTCGGCGGCATCCGTGATCGCGAAGGTGGCCCGCGACACCTACATGACCGAGCTTCACGAAACTCATCCCCTGTATCAGTGGGACCGGAACAAGGGGTATGCGAGCCTCGAGCACCGCGACGCGATCAGGAGCCTCGGCCTGTCGCCACACCACCGCGCCTCCTGGGCGATCGCGGATGTCCCTACGCTGTTCTGAGCCGGCGTGCGGCATCGACGCGTCGCCGACTCTAGGATGGACACATCATGGATGAGGAAGCCTTCGACGACTACGACCGCGAGCTCGAGCTGGCGCTGTTCCGCGAATACCGCGATGTCGTCGCGCAGTTCCAGTATGTGGTCGAGACGGAACGGCGTTTCTACCTCGCCAACGAGGTGAACGTCGTGCGTCGTGACACCGAGCACGACTTCTACTTCGAGATCTCGATGAGCGATGTCTGGGTGTGGGACATCTATCGTGCAGACCGCTTCGTGAAGGCTGTGCGCGTGCTGACGTTCAAGGACGTCAACGTCGAAGAGCTTCAGCGGCGCGAGTTCGAGCTGCCCCAGGAGCTGTCGCTCGACGGAGAGTGACCACTCCTGCACAGTCCGGCTCTGTGACGGGCTGTCCCCGCCCTCCGCGACTTCCGGGTTCCTGAGGCGCAGATCGTCGATCCCGGTCGACAGGCTGTCATCATGGCAGCGAAAGACGAGCTGGGGAGATCCGGCGAAGAACATACGGTTCGGTATCTGAGCGGTATCGGATACACGGTGCTCGACCGCAATTGGCGGTGCGCGCAGGGCGAGATCGACATCGTCGCGTCTCGCGGTCACCACCTCGCGATCGTCGAGGTCAAGACACGACGGACGATCTCTCACGGACACCCTTTCGAAGCGGTGGACGCACGCAAGATCCGGCGACTGTGGCAGCTGGCTCACGCGTGGGCGGCTGAACATCCGGATCTGGCGGGCGGCCTCGCGATACGGATCGAGGCGATCGGGATCATCGGCGCGGATCCGCAGCACAGCACGCTCGAGCACCTCGTGGACGTGTCGTGAAGACGGCTCGAACGTGGGCGGTCGCGCTCACCGGGGTCGACGGACACATGGTCGAGGTCGAGGCCGATATCTCGAATCAGACGCCAGACTTCAAGATCATCGGCCTGCCCGACAAAGCGCTCGGTGAAGCAGTGCAGCGAGTTCACAACGCCTGCAAGAACACGTCGCTCGACCTGCCGCGCCGCCGACTGACGGTCAACCTGTCGCCCGCGAGCCTGCCCAAGCAGGGCGCCGGCTTCGACCTGAGCATCGCCGTCGCCGCTCTCGCCGCAGGCGGATCGCTGTCGAGACGGTCGATCGCGGGCACGGTGCATCTCGGTGAGCTCGGGCTCGACGGTCGACTCAGGCCGGTCGCCGGTGTGCTGCCGTCCGTCTTCGCCGCCGCGCGGGCCGGGTTCGACACCGTGGTCGTGCCGTGGGGGAACGAGGCGGAGGCGAGGCTCGTGCCGGGGATCGAAGTTCGCGCTGCAGCCAGTCTCTCGCAGGTCGCCGTCTGGCACGGGGCCGAGATCGAGGTGCTCGATGCCGATCCGGTGGCGCCTGCCACATTCGCCCCCGAGCACCGTGAGAGGCTAGACCTCTCCGACGTCGTGGGCCAAGAGGAGGCTGTCGAGGCCCTGATCGTGGCTGCAGCAGGGGGCCACCACATGCTGCTCAGCGGTCCGCCGGGCGCAGGAAAGACCATGCTGGCACGGAGGCTGCCCGGTATCCTTCCGAGCCTCACCGACGATGAGGCCCTCGAGGTGGCGTCGATACGCTCACTCGCGGGGGAGGCAGTTCGATCTCTCGACGCCACGCCGCCGATGGAGTCGCCGCACCACAGTGCCTCGGTCGCAGCGCTCGTCGGAGGCGGCACGAGGTCCGTCCGACCCGGGGCCATCTCTCGCGCACACCGCGGCGTGCTCTTCCTCGACGAAGCAGCGGAATTCTCGCGGGTGTCGCTCGATGCGCTTCGTCAGCCACTCGAATCCGGCGTCATCGAGGTGAGCCGCTCGGGCGTCACTGCGCTCTTCCCCGCGCGGTTCCAGCTGGTGATGGCGCTCAATCCGTGTCCGTGCGGCAACTACGGCGTGCGCGGCGCAGAATGCACGTGCCCGTCGTTGGCGATCCGAAGATACTCGACGAGACTTTCCGGTCCGCTTCGGGACCGAGTGGATATCGAGCTGCATGTCTCGCGCGTGTCCGCGACCAGGGCCATGACCGCTGACCGTTCGGGTACGACGAGCGAGCACGCTCGGGCGAGGGTCATCCAGGCGCGCGAGCGGGCGATCGCACGGTGGCGGGGGACGCCGTGGCTGCGCAACAGTGAGGTGCCCGGGGCCCGGTTGAGGCAGCAGGACCTGCGGATCCCCGCAGAGGCGAGGTTGCCACTGGACAGGGCTCTCGAGCGCGGAACACTCACACTTCGCGGTTACGACAGGGTGCTGCGATTGGCCTGGACGATGGCTGATCTCGCGGGCGTCGACAGCCCCGGACGCGATGAAGTCGGCCGGGCACTGTTTCTGAAGGGGGGACACGCGTCATGATGCAGTCAGTCGGAGCCGATCCGGAAGTCCGGGCGGCACTCGAGCGGGTTCGACCACACCCCGACGCTGAGGAGGCGCTGGCTCGTGTGTCGTGGTCCGTGCTCACTGAGCCCGGCGATGGGGTCGCGGGAGCGCTCATCGCGGAGTCCGGCGCTGTGAGCGCGCTCGAATCGGCGCTCGGCGGGGGGACTCTCGCCGGCTCCGATGTCGGCGGTCAGGCTCTCTCGGAGGCGCGAGCCCGGTGGGCTCCCCGAGCGAATGCGCACCGCGTTGTGGATGCCATCCGCGGCGCTGCCGACGTCGGAGCGCGACTGCTGCTTCCCGGTGATGCCCTCTGGCCGAACTCGCTCGACGACCTCGGCGTGCATGCGCCGACGCTGCTCTGGGTCCGTGGAGACCCGGCCCTCCTCACCGGCGCGATCCGGGTCGCGATCGTCGGTGCGAGGGCGGCGAGCGCATATGGCGAGATGCTCGCAGGCGACTTCGCCGGCGAACTCGCAGCGGGCGGCGCGGTCGTCGTGTCCGGCGGAGCGTACGGCATCGACGGGGCGGCGCATCGGGCGGCCCTCGGCGTCGGCGGCAACACCGTCGCCTTCCTCGCCGGGGGAGTCGACCGAGCGTACCCCCAAGGTCATCAGCAACTCCTTCGGCGAATCGTCGAGACCGGCGCCGTGGTGAGCGAGGTGCCCTGCGGAACAGCGCCCACGAAGTGGCGATTCCTGTCACGGAACAGACTCATCGCGGCTCTCAGCGACGCGACGGTCGTGGTGGAGGCCGGATGGCGAAGCGGGTCGCTGAACACGGCAGGGCATGCCGCTGCGCTCGGGCGACCGCTCGGCGCTGTGCCCGGCCCGGTGACCTCCGCATCGTCGGCGGGCTGTCATCGGCTCCTGCGCGAATACGACGCGAGATGCGTCACCACGACCGCCGAGATTCGCGAGCTGTGGGGCGAGGTCGTGTCCGGGGGGTCCACCGCGACGACGTCAGATCCGGACAGGTCTCGATTGCTCGACGCCCTGAGCAGTCGCGCGCCGCGTCCCGTTCTCGAGCTGTCACGACGATCGGGGCTTGCTCCTGAGAGGATCGGCTCGCTCCTCGGACTGCTGGAGCTGGATGGAGTGGTCACGCGGATCGAGAGCGGATGGCAGAAGCGGCGGGAGGGAGAGCGGCGCGGCTGACGCGGCGCGGATTCGCGCTCCTGCACACTTGTTCCATGCAGTTCCAGGCGGCCACGGACGACTTCATCGAGCACCTTGCCCGAGTGCGCCGCCTGTCTCCGGCGACCGTTCGCGCGTACCGATCGGACCTCCGCGATCTCGCGGAGACCGTCGGCGCTCTCGAACTCGACGCCGTCACACTCGAGACGCTGCGCGACTGGCTGTGGCGGGCGACTCAACGAGGAGACGCGCGTTCCACACTCGCACGGCGAGCCGCAGCGGCACGGTCCTTCTTCAGCTGGGCGCACGAGACGCAGCTCGTCTCCCACGATCCGAGCCTGCGCCTCGTTACTCCCAAGCGAGGGCGAACGCTGCCCGTCGTCGCCTCTCACGATGCGATGACGACATTGCTGGATGCGCAACGACTCGCCGCTGAGGGCGGGGATCCGATCGCTCTCCGCGACCACGCGATTCTCGAGCTTCTCTACGGGGCCGGTATTCGTGTCTCCGAGCTGTGCGGACTGGACGTCGACGACCTCGACCTGGATCGAGGGACGGTGCGGGTGCTGGGAAAGGGCTCGAAAGAGAGAGTGGTGCCCTTCGGGATTCCCGCGCGGGATGCCGCCGGCGCCTACCTGACGCGAGGGCGCCCCTCGCTCGCCGGCAGAGCGGAGCGACCGTCCTCGGCT
The DNA here is from genome assembly GCF_040684875.1 of Microbacterium sp. NPDC089320. Classification (NCBI taxonomy): domain Bacteria; kingdom Bacillati; phylum Actinomycetota; class Actinomycetes; order Micrococcales; family Microbacteriaceae; genus Microbacterium; species Microbacterium sp. NPDC089320. The sequence continues at coordinate 440,606 of NZ_JBFBGY010000002.1, read as the reverse complement.
CTGCTGCTCGGCACCCGTGGTGGGCGGTTCGGACCGCGCGCCGTGTATGCGCTGGTCGCGGAGGTGCTGGGGCCTCACATCGGGGCGGACACAGTGGGCCCGCATGCGCTGAGACACACCGCGGCGACCCATCTTCTCGACGGTGGCGCAGACCTGCGCGCTGTCCAGGAGATCCTCGGTCACGCAAGCCTCGGCACGACCCAGATCTACACGCATGTGTCAGCCGAGCGGCTCACTGCGACATATCGTCTCGCGCACCCTCGCGCGTGAACCACAGGCGACCGGTGTCACGGAGCTGTGCAGCAGGGGAGCAGTACGGCCCTCGGCACGGTGCCGAAGAGGAGCATGGGGTTGATGTACGCGCCGTCGAGACGCACGCCGAGATGCAGAGTGCCGGGCGCTGCGTGGCCCCCCGTGGCCAGCGTGCCGATCTCGTCTCCGGACGAGACGGTGTCTCCTGGCGAGAGCTCGGAAGACAGTGGCTCGAGCGTCGACACATAGCCGCCGGGGTGCTCGATGGTGATCAGGGGCCTATCGACGACGGTTCCTCGGAAGGCGACCGTCCCGTCGGCGGGAGCTCGGATCACCGCGCCGGGCGCCGTCTCGAGGTCCAACCCTCGATGACCCGCTCCATAGTCGTGTGCGGGCGCGCGATACGGCGTCACGATCACGCGGTGCCCATCACTCGGCCAGCGCCAGACGGGAACCGACTCAGCGGACGACGATGATGCGTGCGCAATCGTCGGGAGCGGAGGAACGAGAGCGAGGCCGATCAGAGTGATGAACGCGATCGTCGCGCGTGTAAGCAGCTTCATCGGACAATGGTCCGGCGCTCTCGCCGGTCGCGGAACGGGCCATCGCTACTTACGCGAGCCGTGTGGGCAAGCCGCGATATCGGTGCGCTGTGCAGGAGGAGCGCGCACGCTGCATCCTGTATGCTGATGGGGCACCTCGATCTCGGGGTGACTACGCGTGCCCAGAGCGACCTCGGTCGTGGCATCCACTCCCACAGGTCCTGATTCGACTCAGGCGGGGGTGCGCCGGGCACCAGGGAGTTCGATCGTCCGATCGACTTGACAACCTCAATGGCGCAGAATCGCGCCGGAACAAGGAGACGACCATGGCTGTGGTCACCATCCGCCAGCTGCTCGACAGCGGCGTGCACTTCGGACACCAGACCCGTCGGTGGAACCCGAAGGTCAAGCGCTTCATCCTCACGGAGCGCAGCGGCATCCACATCATCGACCTCCAGCAGTCGCTCGGCTACATCGACAAGGCCTACGACTTCGTCAAGGAGACCGTCGCACACGGCGGCACCATCCTCTTCGTCGGCACGAAGAAGCAGGCGCAGGAGATCCTCGCGGAGCAGGCCACGCGTGTCGGCCAGCCCTACGTCAACCAGCGCTGGCTCGGTGGACTCCTCACCAACTTCCAGACCATCGCGAAGCGCCTCGCTCGCATGAAGGAGCTCGAGGAGCTCGACTACGAGAACCCGGCTGCCTCGGGCTTCACCAAGAAGGAGCTCCTTCTCAAGAAGCGCGAGCTCGACAAGCTGCACAAGTCGCTCGGTGGTATCCGCAACCTCACCAAGACGCCGTCCGCCCTGTGGGTCGTCGACGCGAAGCGCGAGCACCTCGCGATCGATGAGGCCAAGAAGCTCGGCATCCCGGTGATCGGCATCCTCGACACCAACGCCGACCCGGACGACTTCCAGTACCCGATCCCCGGCAACGACGACGCGATCCGCTCGGTCTCGCTGCTCACCCGCATCATCGCGGACGCAGCGGCAGAGGGCCTGCAGCAGAAGCACAACCCCGAGACGGGCGACGCTGAGCCGCTCGCCGACTGGGAGAAGGAGCTCCTCGAGGCTCCCGCCGACTCCGCGACCGAGGCTCCCGCCGACTCCGCGACCGAGGCTGAGGCTCCGGTCGAGGATGCAGCTGCCTCCGACGCGCCCGCAGCAGAGGCCGCTGAGGCCCCCGCTGAGGCAGACGCCAAGTAATTCCGCGACCACCACACACATCACGAAGCAAGGAGCCACCACACATGGCCAACTTCACCATCGCCGACCTCAAGGCGCTGCGTGAGCAGCTCGGCACGGGAATGGTCGACACCAAGAAGGCGCTCGAGGAGGCTGACGGAGACGTCGAGAAGGCCACCGAGATCCTGCGTCTCAAGGGTGCCAAGGGCAATGCGAAGCGTGCCGACCGTTCGACCAGCGAGGGCCTCATCGTCGCTCGCGAGCAGGACGGCGCAGTGACGCTGATCGAGCTCGCCTGCGAGACGGACTTCGTCGCGAAGAACGATCGATTCATCGCACTGGCCGACAAGGTCGCCGACGCCGTCGCAGCCGTCAAGGCTGATTCTGTCGAGTCTGCTCTGTCCGCCCAGGCGGGCGACAAGAGCGTCGAGCAGGTCATCTCCGAAGAGGCTGCGATCATCGGCGAGAAGGTCGAGCTGCGCAAGGTGCGCACGATCTCGGGCGACAAGGTCGAGGTCTACCTGCACCGCACGAGCAAGGACCTCCCGCCGCAGATCGGTGTCGTCGTCGCCTACACGGGTGACGACGCCGAGACCGCTCGCAGCATCGCGCAGCACATCTCGTTCGCCAACCCGTCGTACCTCTCCCGCGAGGACGTCCCGTCCGAGGCCGTGGAGAAGGAGCGCGAGATCGTCACCGAGATCTCCCGCAACGAGGGCAAGCCCGAGGCTGCTCTGCCCAAGATCGTCGAGGGCCGCGTCTCGGCGTTCATCAAGCAGGTCGCCCTGCTCGAGCAGGACTACGCGAAGGACAGCAAGCTGTCCGTCGCTCAGGTGGCGAAGGACGCCGGGATCACCGTGACGGACTTCGCGCGCTTCAAGGTCGGCGCGTAACACCGTAGAAGGGGTTCGGATCACCGCGATCCGAACCCCTTCTTCATGCCCACGAGGCACTATCTTGAATCGGGACGAGAGGATCACACCCATGACCGAACGCACAGGACGCCGTCGCGTCCTTCTGAAGCTCTCGGGAGAGGCGTTCGGCGCCGGCCAGCTCGGCGTCAATCCCGATGTCGTCAGCCAGATCGCGCGCGATATCGCCGCGGCCGTAGACCGGGTCGAGATCGCGATCGTCGTCGGCGGCGGCAACTTCTTCCGGGGTGCCGAGCTCAGCCAGCGCGGCATGGACCGCGGCCGAGCCGACTACATGGGGATGCTCGGCACCGTGATGAACGCGCTCGCCCTGCAGGACTTCCTCGAGCAGGCCGGGGCTCCCACCCGCGTGCAGTCCGCGATCTCGATGACGCAGGTGGCGGAGCCGTACATCCCGCTGCGCGCAGAGCGTCACATGGAGAAGGGCCGCGTGATCATCTTCGGAGCCGGCGCCGGCCTCCCGTACTTCTCGACCGACACGGTCGCCGCACAGCGCGCGCTCGAGATCGGCGCGCAGGAGGTGCTCGTCGCCAAGAACGGCGTCGATGCCATCTACACGGCCGACCCGAACAAGCACGCGGATGCCGAGCGCATCGACCGCGTCACCTACCGGGACGCGCTCCAGCGCGGGCTCAAGGTCGTCGACTCGACCGCGTTCAGCCTGTGCATGGACAACAACATGGACATGCGCGTCTTCGGCATGGAACCGGCCGGCAACGTCACGCGTGCCCTCCTCGGTGAGCCGATCGGCACTCTCGTCACCGCCTGAGCGCCTGACGGTGCTCGAGGGCCTGGCCCGATAGAATTTCAGAACACCCCGACGATAGGAGTCACCGTGATCGCGGACGTCCTCGCTGAAACCACTTCCCGTATGGCACGAGCCGTCGAGGCTGCCAAGGAGGACTTCTCCACCGTGCGCACCGGCCGCGCCAACCCGCAGCTCTTCCAGAAGGTCCTGGTCGACTACTACGGTACGCCGACTCCGCTCGCCCAGCTCGCCTCGCTGGCGAATCAGGAGGCGCGCACGCTCATCATCACTCCCTACGACAAGAGCGCCCTGAAAGCCATCGAGCAGGCGATCCGGGACATGCCGAACCTCGGAGCGAACCCCACGAACGACGGAAATCTCGTTCGCGTGACGATGCCCGAGCTCACCGCTGAACGCCGCAAGGAGTACGTCAAGCTCGTCAAGACCAAGGCAGAGGACGCCAAGGTGCACGTTCGCGGCATCCGTCGCAAGGCCAAGGACGAGCTCGACGGCCTCAAGAGCGAACTGGGCGAAGACGAGATCTCCCGTGCAGAGAAGGAACTCGACGCCCTCACGCGCCAGCACGTCGACCTCATCGACGACGCACTCAAGCGCAAAGAGGCCGAACTCCTCGAGGTGTAGGCGGCATGTCCGACGAACGCACCGATGACGGCACCGACAAGCCGCAGACGCGCCGCGAGGCGCGCGACTCGTCGACCGCGACCGGCGGCACCCCGCTGGTCGACAACGCTGCGCCCGCGTTCGACGTGACAAGCATCCCGCCGCGACCACCTCTGCCCGCCGAGGAGCGCGCGATGACGGAATCCCCCCTGGACACAGCCGATCACAACGCGATCAGGGAACAGTGGCGCGCCGCGCGCGACGAATTCGGAACGCATGTCACGAATGCTCGCGGACAACTCGACCAGGCGAATGAGCGCATCAAGGAGCGCACCGGCCGTGACCTGATCCTCGCGACGCTGATCGGGCTCGCGTTCGGTGCTGCGCTCCTGGCGTCGCTGCTCTTCATCAAGGTCCTCTTCGTGCCGTTCGCGCTGGCAGCGGCGCTGCTCGGTGTGTACGAACTCTCCCTGGCGTTGCGGGCATCCGGGCGACGGATCGATGTGGTGCCTCAGTTCATCGCGGCGACCCTGCTCGTGCTCTCCGCGTTCTTCCTCGATCTGTGGTTCGTCTGGGTCATGCTGTTCTTCGCCGTCGCGTTCGTCGTGGTCTGGCGTCTGGTCGCTCAGATGGTCGCCAAAGACGGCCGAACATACGGCGATGTGCTGACAGATGCGGTCATCGGGGGCTTCGTCCAGATCTACGTCCCGTTTCTGGCGGCTGTCGCCCTCATCCTGCTCAAGCAGGAGGGTGGCCAGTGGTGGGTGCTGAGCTTCATCGCGATCGCGGTCGTGGCAGACACGGGTGCGTATGCTGCCGGGCTCGCCTTCGGTCGGCATCCGATGGCTCCGAAGATCAGTCCCAAGAAGACATGGGAGGGCTTCGGCGGGGCGGTCGCCGGGTCGATCGCCGCAGGTGTCCTCCTCGCGATCTTCCTCCTGCACCTGCCGTGGTGGATCGGCGTGATCTTCGGCGTTGCGATCCTTCTGTCCGCGACACTCGGTGACCTCGGGGAGTCCATGCTCAAGCGTGACCTCGGGATCAAGGACATGAGCTCGTGGCTCCCCGGTCATGGGGGGCTCCTCGACCGGCTCGACAGCATCCTTCCGTCGACGGTCCCCGCGCTGTGCCTCTATTTCCTCTTCTCCTCCTGGGTGGTGCTGTGATGGTCTCCGACGACGTGCAGACATCGGCCGCCTCGGCGCAGCCGACGGCCGCGTTCTCCGTGACGAGCGGTCGCGTGCGCGGTTACCACCGCGCGGCCGTCGACACGTTCCTCGCGGCTGCCAGAGCCGCTTTCGAAGGAGATGCCGATGACCTCAGCGCAGCCGACGTCCGTGTGGCATCATTCCCGCTCGTGAAGGACGGCTACGTCGTGGCCGAGGTCGATGCCGCGCTCGGGCGGGTCGAGGACGCGCTCGCAGCTCGCGCACGCGATCGGGCCGTTCGTGCGCAGGGTGCGGGGGTGTGGGTCGAGCAGGCGCGTGACGACGCCCAGATCATCCTCGACCATCTTGCCCGTCCGAAGCGGCAGCGATTCGCGCGCACGGGACTCCTCACGTTCGGCTATCGCATCGATGAGGTCGACCACGTGGGCACCCGCATAGCGCGCTATCTGCGCGACGGCGAACCGCTGACGGCCGAGCAGCTGCGCTCAGCAGCTTTCCGGATGCAGCGCGGGGGATACCGGGAAGAGCAGGTGGACGCCCTTCTCGACGCCACCGTGGATGTGATCCTGGCTGTTCGCTGAGCGTTCCGATGGCTGACTCGCGCCTCACCCGGTAGACTCCCACTCATCGTGAACTCCCGAAACGACATGACACCTCATCGCAACGACGTCACGCCTGTGCCCGCATCGGCGACTCTTTCGGCGCGCAGCGGCAGCCGCCGACGGGGCGTCGCAGGTTTCTTCAGCGCTTTGGCGGTCGTGGGATTCGCGGCGGCCATGGTCGCGCCCACAGGCGTCGCGCTCGCACAGCAACCGGAATCGGCCGGGCCCGAATCCGCGTACTCCGCGGCGCTTGCGGAGACGCAGAATCTCACGGTCACCGCAGAGGGTGCCGCGATCGCTCCGATCCAGCGTGGCACGTTCTCGGTCTACGTGACCCCCAAGCCGACCCCGACCCCGACCCCGACGCCGACGACCGCCTCGTCCGGGTCGTCCGGGTCGTCCAAGCCCGGCCCCAGCGGTCCGCTGTTCTACACCGGCGGAGGCGCTCCCGCCGAGTGGATGGCGGCGGCCGGTATCGCGGAGTCGGACTGGGGCTATGTCGACTACATCGTGTCTCGCGAGAGCGGCTGGAACCCGAACGCGACGAACAAGTCGTCGGGTGCGTGTGGTCTCGTTCAGGCGTTGCCGTGCAGCAAGGTCCCGGGCAATGGTTACGACCCGGTCGACAACCTGCGCTGGGCGACGGGATACGCCACAGGGCGGTACGGAAGCTGGGCCGGCGCCCACGCGTTCTGGACCAACAACCACTGGTGGTGAGTCGGCCTCATGGCCCGCTCCCGCAAGCGCCGTCCACCGCGCCCTGACACCGACGACTCGCTGGATCGCCTCCTTTCGAGCTGGAAGCGCACCGAAGTCCGTCGCGGGTCGGAGTGGACCGTTCAGCCCGTGTCGGCGATGCAGGCGCTGAAGGAGTACGTCTGTCCCGGGTGCGGGCGATCCGTAGTGCCGGGAACCGCGCACCTCGTGGTGTGGCGCGCAGACGGTGTCCTCGGTGATGCCGCGGACCTCGCCGCACGTCGGCATTGGCACACACACTGTTGGAGGATTGCGTGAGCATCGAGATCCGTGGACCGATCGAGCTGCCGGCTCTGCGCGAGGACATCGTGCTGGAGACCGCCGACGAGCTGACTCTCGTGGGAGAGCTGGCACGTCCCGAGTACTCCGAGCCTGTGGCGACGCTCGTGACACTGCATCCGCTGCCGACGGCGGGCGGGTTCATGGACTCGCACATCATCCGCAAGGCTGCGGCCAGGCTGCCGGCACTGGCGGACCTCGCCGTGCTGCGATTCAACACTCGCGGAACCACCTCGCCGCGAGGTACGAGCGAGGGTGCATTCGACGGCGGAGCAGCGGAGCAGTTCGACGTCGCAGCGGCGATGGAGTTCGTCCGTGAGAGAGGTCTTCCGCGCCCGTGGCTCCTCGGCTGGTCGTTCGGCACCGAACTCGCCCTCAAGTACGGACGGGAGCACGATGTCGAGGGGATCATCCTGCTCTCCCCTCCGCTGCATCGGGCGACGGAGGCCGAGGTCGCGGCGTGGGCCGACTCCGACGTCGACGTCGTCGTGCTGGTTCCCGAACTCGACGACTACCTCCGCCCCGCCGAAGCGCGCGAGCGCTTCTCCGCCATCCCGCATGCGAAACTGATCGCCGTCGAGGGCGGCAAGCATCTCTGGGTGGGGGAGAGCCAGACGCGGCGTGTCCTGACCGAGATCGTCGCGGCGGTGAATCCGACGGCCCTTCCGCTGCCGACGGAATGGCCGGCTGTCTAGAGCTCGTTCATCCGCGGGATCAGAACCTGGCGGTAGAGGATGAGGATGCTGGCCGCCACAGGGATCGCGATCAGCGCACCGAGCAGCCCCAGGAGACTCCCGCCTGCCAGTGCGGCGACGACGACCACTGCACCGGGAACGGACACCGCCCGGCTCATGATCCGCGGAGAGATGACGTACGCCTCGATTTGCATGTAGATGAGGTAGTAGATGGCGGCGGCTATCGCGGTGGCGGGCGAGCCGAGTCCGGGGATCAGGCACACCAGCACGATGATGGTCGATCCGGTGAGGGTGCCGACGAGGGGGATCAGCGAGAAGAAGAAGGCGACGACGGCGAGCACAGCGGGGAAGGGCGCGTCGATGATCGTGAGGAAGATCATGCTCAGGATGCCGTTGATGACACCCTGGGAGACCTGGCCCATGACGTAGTAGCCGACGGAGTCGGTGATCTGCTCCGCGAGGTCGATGAAGCGATCGCGCTTTGACGCCGGAGCGAGCTGGTACACCGCGCGCTTGAGCGACGGCGTCGAGGCGGTGAGGTAGATCGTCAGGATCAGGATGATGAACGCTCCGAACAGACCGCTCACGAGTGCCCCGCCGGCGGCGAGTACGCCCTGACCGATCGAACCGCCGATCTGGGCGAGGTTCGTCTCCAGCCAGTCCGTCACATAGGCGAAGACGTCATCCACCTTGAGATTGGGAAACGTGTCGACCATCCACTGCCGCAGGTCGAGGAGGAACGTCCCGCGCTGGACGATGGCCGTGATCTCAGCGATGAGCTGTGAGATCTGATCGACGAGCACGGGAATGACGATGAGGATGATCCCCGCGAAGATTCCGAGTACAGCGAGGATCGTGATGAGCACGGCGAGCCAGCGGGGCAGGCGCCTGCGTTCGAGGAACGAGACCAGCGGATCCAGACCGAGGCTGAGGAAGAGCGCCGTGCCCACATACAGCAGCACGGTCGAGAGGTTCTCCACGCTTCCGATCAGCAGGATTCCCAGCCCCACGCCGAGCGTCGCCACGAGAGCGGTGCGGAACGGGTTGTGGATCTTCATGGTTGCTCCTCGGAATGGGCGACTCTGCAAGCGTATCCACCGCACCACGACCGGCCGCGACGACGTGCCGCATGCGTCGACGCATGCCCCTCGTGGGCAACACACAGGTGATTTCGCTAGTCTGAAATGTCGAGTGTTGCGACTCGGGCGTGCGTCCGGGCCGCGTGAGGAGACTATTCGTGCGTTTCGTATGGGCCGTCGTGGCCTTCGTGCTGGCTGCGGGACTGATCGCTGCGGGCATCGCGCAGCGAACCATCTTCATGGGTCCGTCGACTCAGGAGGTCTCAGTCGCTGCGGAAGAACCCGCCCCCTTCGTGCTCATGGACGGTGACGTCCTGCGCGAGCACCCCGGGTCTCAGACCCTTCTGATTCGGGGCGAGGGCGAGATCTTCGCGGCGTACGGCCGAACGGCCGACATGCAGGCGTGGCTCGCCGACTCGTCCTACAACCACGTGACCGTCGGCGACGACGGTGACCTCGACGTCGATCTGGTCGCCGCGGGATCCGCTGCGGACGGCGACAGTTCCTCCGAGAGTCCGGCTCCTGCCGAGACTCCGGCCGCGGCCGAGACCCCCGCGCCGGCCGAAACGCCCGCTGACGACGGCGCAGCGGTCGAATCCGGTCGCAACCCCGCCGGCTCCGATCTCTGGCTGGACTCCTTCACCGAGACGGACACGCTGATCGCCGACAACATGCAGCTGCCCGAGGGCGTGAGCCTGATCATCGCGTACGACGGCACCGCAGATGCACCGGACGACATCGTGGTGTCGTGGCCGCTGGACACGTCCACGCCCCTCGCCGGACCGCTCATGGCGGCAGGAGCGGCCATGCTTCTGGTCGGACTCGTGCTCTACGTGCTCGCGATCCGTCACCAGCGTCGCGGGCGAGGACCGCGGCGGAAGGGGCCCGGCCCCCTCCCGGCCACCGAGCCGATCAACGTGGCTCAGTTGCCGCCGTCGGAACGCGCGGCGCTCGAAGACGGAACGACCACGGGTGTCGACGACGAGTCGGATCGTGCCGGAGACGCGCACCCCGAGGACGCAGCCGGCCCGAAGAGCTCGGAGCACGATCAGAAGGCTGAGATGCGTGTGCGACCGGTGAACCGTCGGCGACGTCTGCTCGCGCTGCCCGCCTTGGCCGTGACGGCGGTGCTCGCAAGCGGGTGCTCGCCCGACTCGTGGCCGCAGCTCGGAGAGGGGACGCCCTCGCCGTCGCCCAGCGCGACGGTGATCGCACCGGACAACCAGAAGCCCCCGGCAGTGACCGAGGCCCAGGCGAAACGCATCCTGCAGGAAGTGTCAACGACTCTGTCCGACGCAGACGCGGCGATGGACATCGCTCTGGCAGGCACGCGCCTCGACGGGCCCGCGCTCACGGCTCGCACGACGGAGTACGCACTGCGGACAGCGGTTCCGGAGACACCGGTTCCTGCCGCCCTGCCCACGGATGACGTCGAGGTCGTGCTCCCCGAAGCCACCGACCGGTGGCCGCGCACGGTGCTTCTGCTCTCGAAGAGCGCTGACGACGACACCGTGCCGCCCGTGATCCTCACCATGACGCAACAGGATCCCTGGTCGAACTACAAGGTCACGAACATGGCCGAGATGTCGGCGGATGCCGTCTTCCCCGACGTGGCTGCATCGTGGCTCGGAACCTCGCTCGTCCCCGACGATTCCGCGTTCCTCAGCATTCCTCCGGCAGAGCTCGCGGCGACCTTCGCCGACGTCGTCGACGCGGGCGAGGAGAGTGCATCGTGGGGCTCGTTCGACCCGATCTCGCAGAACCTCGCCCAGTCGATTCGGGACAGCCGTCAGGCGGTCGTCCAGAACCTGGCTGACAACGGCGCGGCCGAGACGTCTCAGACGGCCTTCGATATCGTTCCCGCGGATTCCGAGCCGGTCTCCATGACCACGCTGGACAGCGGTGCGATCGTCGCAGTCTCGCTCATCGACACAGAGTCGGTCACCCCGACGTCGGCTGACGCCGTCATCCGACTCGGAGATGCGAATCCGCAGGCGAAGGCGCTGACGGGCGTCACCGAATCTGCCAAGGGCTTCACGACAAAATACGAATTCCAGTTGTTCTTCTCCGTTCCCGCCCAGGGTTCGACGGAGCAGATCCGACTCATGGCGGTCCGACAGGACCTACTCTCCGTCGAGGTGATCAAGTGACCGATATCTCTCCCGCCGCGCTCCGCGGAGCCGTCGACCTCTCATCCCTGCGGAACCGACCAGCCACCCCCGCGGCGGGAGCGCAGAGTCCTGCCTCCGGGGCGATGGACATCGTCGTCGACGCGACCGACGAGTCGTTCGGTCAGATCCTCGAGCTCTCGCGGACAGTGCCCGTGGTCGTCGATCTCTGGGCCGAATGGTGCGGGCCGTGCAAGCAGCTGAGTCCCATCATCGAGAAGGTGGCACGTGAACTCGGGGGCAAGGTCCTTCTCGCGAAGGTCGATGTCGACGCCAACCCGCAGCTGGCCCAGGGATTCCGCGCGCAGTCGATCCCGATGGTGGTGGCGCTCATCGCCGGACAGCCCGTCCCGATGTTCACGGGTGCGGTGCCCGAGCAGCAGGTCAGAGAGGTCTTCGCGCAGCTGCTGCAGCTCGCGGCTCAGAACGGTGTGACCGGATCGCTGGACGTCGGCGAGCCGCAGCAGGGCGAGCAGACGCCCGAGGAACCGCCCATGCCACCGCTGCACGCCGAGGCTTTCGCCGCGATCGAGAACGGTGACTACGCCGCGGCGATCGTCGCCTACGAGAAGGCGCTCGCAGAGAACCCTCGCGATGAGGATGCGATCGCCGGTCTGGGACAGGTGCGTCTGCTCGACCGCGTGCAGAACCTCGACCTCCAGGACGCGCGGGCTGCGGCTGCGGCCGGACCTCTGAACATCCAGGCGCAGTTCGATGTCGCCGACCTCGATCTCGCCGGAGGGCACGTCGAGGACGCGTTCGGGCGGCTGCTCGACCTGTTCGCCCAGCTGTCATCGGACGAGAGGACACCCGTGAGGGAGCGCCTTCTCGAGCTGTTCGGCCTGATCGGCGTCTCGGACCCGCGAGTCATCTCCGCGCGCAACCGACTGTCTTCTCTGCTGTTCTGACGCGCTGAGCGAGGCTGAGCCGCTCCGGCGGCTCGGCCTCGCTCATCAGCCGTGGCTGATCGTCGGCACGTGCGGGTCGCTCTCGTAGCGCAGCCAGATGGTCGACAGAGCGGGGAGCGTGAGCGTCGCCGTCGCCCGTCCTTCGTCGTCGGAGTTCGCGACCACCATGCCCAGATTGCCGGACCCGCGCCCTCCGTACTCTGCGGCATCCGTGTTGAGGATCTCCTGCCACACACCCGCGACCGGCAGCGTGAGGCGATGACCGCCGCGTTCGACGCCCGCGAAGTTGCTGATCACCACGAGACGGCCGCCGTGTGCGTCACGGCGTTCGAAGGCGATCACGGTGGGATCCCAGCTGGGAGCGCCCAGGCGTGAGAACGACGATCCGTCGTTGTCGCGCTCCCACAGCGGAGCCTGAGCGCGATACGTCCGGTTGAGCTGTCCGACGAAGCCCTGCAGCTGCGCGTGCGACGGCTGGTCGAGAAGCCACCAGTCGAGCTCGCGGGATTCCGACCATTCCGCCAGTTGTCCGAACTCCTGCCCCATGAACAGGAGCTTCTTTCCCGGGTGACCCCACATGTAGCCCAGGTACGCCCGGACATTCGCCAGCTTGTGCCAGTGGTCGCCGGGCATCTTCGCGAGGAGGCTTCCCTTGCCGTGCACGACTTCGTCGTGGCTGATCGGAAGAAGATAGTTCTCTCCGAACGCGTACACGAAGGAGAACGTCATCTCGCCTTCATGGTGTGCGCGGTACATCGGATCGCGCTCGATGTACTGGAGGGAGTCGTTCATCCAGCCCATGTTCCACTTGAACCCGAAGCCCAGTCCGGCGTGGTCGGTCGGTGCGGTCACGCCGGGGAAGCTCGTCGACTCCTCCGCGATCATCAGCACGCCGGGATGCAGGCGGTAGGCGGTCGCGTTGACCTCCTGGAGGAAGCGGATCGCCTCGAGGTTCTCCCTGCCACCGTGGATGTTCGGCTCCCACTCGCCGTCGTTCCGCGAGTAGTCGAGGTAGAGCATCGAGGCCACCGCATCGACTCGCAGGCCGTCGACGTGGAACTCGCTCAGCCAGAAGAGCGCGTTGGCGACCAGGAAGCCACGCACCTCGGGGCGGCCGTAGTCGAAGATGAGGGTTCCCCAGTCCTGGTGCTCACCGCGACGGGGGTCGGGGTGCTCGTACAGCGGCTGTCCGTCGAACCTCGAGAGGGCGAAGGCGTCTTTGGGGAAGTGGCCCGGCACCCAGTCCATGATCACGCCGATGCCCGCCTGGTGGAGCTGATCGATGAGGTAGCGCAGGTCGTCCGGGCTGCCGAAGCGGCTCGTCGCGGCGTAGTATCCGCTGACCTGATAGCCCCAGGATCCGCCGAAGGGATGCTCGGCGAGCGGCATGAACTCGACATGAGTGAAACCGGCCTCGGTGACGTGAGCGATCAGCGGCTCAGCCGCATCACGGTAGCTCAGGCCCCCACGCCAGGAGCCGAGGTGCACCTCGTAGACCGACAGCGGCTGAGCGACGGCGTGCGTCGCCGCGCGGCGCGTCATCCACGCGCCATCCGACCAGGCGTAGGTCGACTGGGTGACCACCGAAGCGGTCTCGGGTGGAACCTGCGCAGCCTGCGCCATGGGATCGGCCTTGAAGATCCAGGCGCCTCCGTGGGTACGGATCTGATACTTATACGTCGTTCCCACCGCGAGATCCGGGATGAACAGTTCCCAGATGCCGCTCACGCCCATCGAACGCATCGCATGCGCTTCGCCGTTCCACCCGTTGTGATCACCGACGACCCGCACGGCGGTGGCGTTCGGAGCCCAGACGGCGAACGCGACGCCGTTCTCGCCGTCCGCGACTCGCGCGTGCGCACCCAGCACGTGCCAGAGTCGCTCGTGCCTCCCTTCGGCGATCAGGTGGAGATCGATGTCGCCGAGGGTGGGGAGATGCCGGTATGGGTCGCCCGCAGTCGTCTCGGCGTCATCGCCGTAGGCGGTGGCGATCCGATATGCCACCGGTGCGCCGTCGTGCTGGGCTTCCCAGATGCCGTGGGCGACGTGACCGAGCTCCAATCGGCTCCCATCTTCGAAAACTGCGGCAACCGAAGACGCGAGAGGACGGCGGACGCGGATCACCGTGACGGTGCGACCGCTCGCGTCCCTGAAGGGGTGTGCGCCGAGGACGGCGTGCGGGTCGTGATGGGCCCCGGCAGCGACAGCCGCCCATTCCTCGGAAGTGGTCGCATCTTCGACGTAGCTCATGCTCGTCTCCTCACCTTCAGAATGTGCACCGGCTCAGCGAATGCGTCGAGGCGCACGTAGTTGTGATCAGCCCACGTCCACACGGCTCCGGTGAGGAGGTCTTCCACCTCGAACGGCTCGCCCGGCTCGACACCCCAGATCGTGGTGTCAAGGTGGACGGTGGTCTCACGAACGGAATGCGGATCGACGTTGGCGACCACGAGGATCGTGTCGGAGTGCCCCGTGCCAGTGAATGCCGCATCGAGGTGCTTGCTGTAGACGAGCACGGAGTCGTCGTCGCTCCAGTGCACCGAGAGATTCCGAAGCTGGCGAAGCGCCGGGTGTTCGCGGCGGATCTCGTTCAACCGACGCAGAAGAGGAGCTAGAGAGTCGCCCGAGGCCTCAGCGCCCTCCCAGTCACGGAACTTGAACTCGTACTTCTCGTTGTCGATGTTCTCCTCGGAACCCGGTCTCGCGACGTTCTCGAAGAGCTCGTAGCCGGCATATACGCCGTACACGGGAGCCGCGGTGGCCGCGATGCAGGCGCGGATCCGGTAGGCGGCACGTCCGCCGAACTGCAGGTACTCGGTGAGGATGTCGTGGGTGTTCACGAAGAGGTTCGGCCGCATGTAGTCGCTCGTCTCGTGCGAGACGCTGGTGAGGAACTCCTCGAGCTCCGCCTTGGTGTTGCGCCACGTGAAGTAGCTGTAGCTCTGCTGGAACCCCACGGCTGCCAGCGCTCGCATCACGGCCGGGCGGGTGAACGCCTCGGCCAGGAAGATCACGTCCGGGTCCTGCGCGTTGACCGTCGCGATGAGCCATTCCCAGAACTGCAGGGGCTTGGTGTGGGGATTGTCGACGCGGAAGATCTTCACGCCCTCGCGGACCCAGTGCTGCACGATGCGCAGCATCTCCCGGTAGATGCCGGCCGGGTCGTTGTCGAAGTTCAGCGGATAGATGTCCTGATACTTCTTGGGCGGGTTCTCGGCGTAGGCAATCGTGCCATCGGGAAGGGTGGTGAACCACTCCGGATGCTCATCGACCCACGGGTGATCCGGAGACGCCTGCAGCGCGAGATCGAGGGCGACCTCCAGCCCCTCGTTCCTGGCGGCCCTCACGAAGGCGCGGAAGTCCGCAGGCTTCCCGAGCTCGGGGTGGATCGCATCGTGTCCGCCGTCCGCAGAGCCGATCGCATACGGCGAGCCGGGGTCGCCGGGCTCGGTCGTCAGAGTGTTGTTGCGCCCCTTGCGGTTGGTCGTGCCGATGGGGTGGATGGGCACCAGATAGATGACGTCGAAGCCCATGGCGGCCACCGCGGGAAGGCGCCTGGCCGCTGTTCTGAAAGTGCCGCTCTTGATCGTGCCGTCCTTGAGGCGCTTCGCGCCCTCCGAGCGGGGGAAGAACTCGTACCACGCGCCGACACCCGCTGCAGTCCGTTCGACCAGCAGGGGGTGCGCGGCTGATGCGGAACGCAGCGTCGTGAGCGGCCGATCTCGGAAGACACCGGCCAGCTCGGCGTCCGTCGACACCGCGGTCGTGGTCTCGGCATCGCCGTCAGCCAGCGCCGCGGCGAGTTCGCTGAGGCGTCTGCGCTGCGCGGCGGGGCGATCCTTCTCGCGAGCTGCGCGCGCGAGAAGCTCGGCGCCGAGTGCAGCCATGACCGGCACATCCACGCCGGCGGCGACCTTCACCTCGGCGGCGTGCGCCCAGGTCGCGAAGTCGTCGGAGAACGCCTCGAAACGAAAACTCCAACGGCCCTGCAGGTCCAGAGCGATCTCGGCACCCCAGCGATCGGTGCCGTCGAGGAAGGGGGAGAGCCGGTGCAGCGACTCCTCTCCGCTGGGCGCGATCAATCGCAGCTGCACCCCGATCAGGTCGTGCCCCTCACGGAACGCGACCACGCTGAACGGCACCACCTCGCCGACGAACGCCTTCGGTGCGAAGCCGCCGGGAACGGACGGTGTGCCGCTCACCAGAGGAATGCGCGTCGCGACGAGTCCGTCACCGTCTGAGACGGCGCCCAAGGGGCGCGACGGGATCTGTGCGGGGCTTCGGAGAGCCTTCGGACTGATGCTGCTCATACGTGCGGCCACCTCCCGAATGTACCGCTCACGGCGTGAAGCGGGTAGCTCGCGGCGGGCACCGGCGCGCCGCCGTTCATTCCACGCGGAAGAGTCGCATGGAGGTGCCCGGAATCGGAAGGATGTCGCCGGGGGCGAACACCTCGCCGCCGTCGTCCGGGCGGTCGTCGGCGCTGGACCAGAGCGAGACGAAGCGCGTCGCATCCTCGAGGTCCTCGGGGAGTCGCACGTCGATGGGCGACTCCGTGCCGTGCACAATGAGGAGGATCCGATTGGCCGCTTCGCGGTCGGGCGTCGAGGCCGCCACATACTGCAGCGTGCGATTCCCGGGATCGGTCCACTGCTGGCTCTCCATCGTGTCGCCGTTCTGGTCGAACCAGTCCATGACCGAGGCGTTCGGAATGTGCTCACCGAGACGGGCGTACCGACTCGGTCGCAGGGCAGGGTTCTCGGAACGGAGCTGGATGAGCCGGGCGACGTGCGCGCGCAGGTCCTCCTGCCAGGGCTCGGCGTCCCAACCGAGCCATGTCATCGACGAATCCTGGGCATAGGCGTTGTTGTTCCCCCGCTGCGTGCGACCGACCTCATCGCCGGCGGTGAGCATCGGGATTCCCGCCGACAGGAGCAGGGTGCCGAGCAGATTGCGCATCGCCTTCCGACGGGCGGCGAGGATCGCCGGGTCGTCCGTCGGTCCCTCGATGCCGTGATTGAATGCCCGATTCATATCGGCGCCGTCGCGGTTCTGCTCGCCGTTCGCCTCGTTGTGCTTGACGTCGTAGGACACGAGGTCGTGCAGCGTGAACCCGTCGTGCGCGGTGACGAAGTTGATGCTCGCGAGCGGGCCACGCTCGTCTGCGAAGGTGTTCGACGATCCCGCGAGACGGGTGGCGAAACCGCCGATCCCCACAGGAGCGGACGCACGACGAGCGTAGTCGATGTCGCTGAGCCAGAAGTTCCTCACCCGGTCGCGGTAGCGGTCGTTCCACTCCATCCAGCCGTTCGGGAAGTTACCCGTCTGCCAACCCCCCATGCCGACGTCCCATGGCTCGGCGATGAGCTTGCTGTCCCGAAGGATCTGATCGTTCGCGATGGCGGTGAGCAGCGGGTGATCGGGAGTATAGGTGTGCGCGCCGTCGCGTGCGATCGCGGCGGCGAGGTCGAAGCGGAAGCCGTCGATCTGCATCTCCTGCGCCCAGTAGCGCAGAGAGTCCAGGACGAGACGCGCTCCGGCATCCGTCGAGGTGTCCAGCGTGTTTCCGCATCCCGTCGTGTCGATATAGGCACCCGATGCGTCCTGTCGGTAATAGCTGGCGTTGTCGATGCCGCGCAGACTGGACCGCGGTCCACCGAGGCCCTCTTCCGAGGTGTGGTTGTAGACGACGTCGAGGATGACCTCGAGTCCGGCTTCGTGCAGCAGCCGCACCATGCCTTTGAACTCGGCGAGAACGGCCTCGGGGCCGCCCTTGCGCGCGTCCTCGGTCGCGTAGGCGTTGTGAGGTGTGAAGAAGTTGAGGGTGTTGTAGCCCCAGTAGTTCGTGAGGCCGCGTTCGAGCAGCCGCGGCTCGGGAACGAAGGCCTGGACGGGCAGCAACTCGATGGACGTGATGCCGAGCGAGTGGAAGTACTCGATCATGGCGGGGTGAGCGAGTCCGGCGTATGTCCCGTGCAGAGCGGGCGGCACATCGGGCTGGCGCTTGGTCAGCCCCTTGAGGTGTCCTTCATAGATCACGGTCCGGTCGAGCGGGATCCGGGGCTTCTCGGACTCGCCCCAGTCGAATCCGTCGACGATCACGACCGAGCGCCACTCCTCGTAGCCGTCGCCCTGGGCGAGACCGCGCGCGTACGGGTCGAGGAGGAGTGTCTCCGGGTTGAACGTGTTGCCCGGACCGTGCGGGCCACCCACACGGATCGCGTATCGCGTGCCCGGCTGGAGCAGCTCTGTGGTCACTTCCCAGATGCCGCCCGGACGGCGTGCGAGGTCGACCTGGTCGATGACCCAGTCGAGGTCGGTGGCATCGAAGACGACGAGTTCGACGGATGACGCGTTCTGCGACCAGACGCGGAGGGTTCCGACGCCGTCGTGAAGGCGCACACCGAGGTTGTCGAGTGCAGTACCGCCGGGCACGGTGATGTCTCGGATCGCGGGCATGAGTACACCATAGAGGTCTGCGCTCGGGTCTCAAGACCGCATGTACTCAGTTCCATATGCGCGCCACGCCCGCGGAAATGGGGGAGAGTGGAAGGATGCAGCACTATCTCGACCACGCCGCGACGACACCGCTGCGACCCGAGGCGCGGGACGCGTGGCTCGAAGCCGCCGAGATCGTCGGAAACGCGTCGTCGACGCACGGCGCGGGGCAGGGTGCGCGGCGGCTGCTCGAGGAGGCGCGGGAGCGCTCTGCGGCAGTGCTCGACTGCGATCCCATCGAGGTCGTCTTCACCTCCGGCGGCACGGAGTCGATCAATCTCGCGCTCCAGGGGCTGTGGCAGGCGCGACCGGCGCAGACGGATGCGATCGTGATGCCGGACGCCGAGCATCACGCCACGATGGACACGGTGGAGGCCCTGGTGGCGGCGGGAGCGGTGCTGCGTGCTGTTCCGGTATATCGCACGGCGGCAGTCGACCTGGACGCATTCGCCGCACAGCTACCGGGCGCCGCCGTGGCAACCGCGCTCGTCGCCAACAACGAGGCGGGGACGATCAATGACGCCGCGGCGCTGGCCTCGTCGGCGGCGGGATCGCGCGTTCCCCTCCACCTCGATGCGGTCGCGGCCCTCGGTCATCTCCCACTGTCGTTCCGAGCACTGAGAGGCGATGCCCCCGATGCCGTCGGCCTGGTCGCGATGAGCGTGGCGGGACACAAGATCGGCGCGCCGGTCGGCGTGGGCGCGCTGGTCGCCGCCCGCACCGCGCGGCTCGCCGCGCTCCTCCGCGGCGGCGCCCAGCAGCGCGGGCTTCGCGCCGGAACGCAGGACGTGGCAGGCGCAGCCGCATTCGCCACCGCGCTCGAGCTCGCAGAGACGGAGCGGGAGGCGGAGACCGCCCGACTGACGACGATGCGCGATCGCCTGATCGCCGGCATCCGGGCACGAGTCCCTCAGTCCGAGCTCCTCGGAGACGACTCGCGCCGCCTTCCCGGCAATGCGCACGTGCTGTTCCCCGGTGCAGTGGGGGAGAGCCTGCTCTTCCTCCTCGACATGGCGGGTATCGCCGCATCGACCGGCTCGGCCTGCCAGGCCGGTGTGGCCGAGCCATCGCACGTGGTGATGGCGATGGGCCGCAGCGAGCAGGACGCGCGCAGCGCGCTCCGCTTCACGCTGGGACGCACGTCGACGGAGGCCGACGTCGATGCTGTCCTCGCATCCATCGCCGAGGCCTACCTGCGGGCTTCCGGCTCCGGCTCAGCCGCACGCTCGTAGACTTGTCGCATGAGGATTCTTGCGGCCATGAGTGGCGGAGTGGACTCCGCAGTCGCGGCCGCACGGGCTGTGGACGCGGGGCACGACGTGGTCGGCGTGCATCTCGCGCTCTCCCGGGCGGGCGGCACGCTGCGCACGGGAAGCCGGGGATGCTGCACGATCGAGGATGCCCTCGACGCGCGTCGAGCGGCCGATCTCCTGGGCATCCCCTTCTACGTCTGGGACTTCTCGGAGCGCTTCCGCGAGGACGTGATCGCGGACTTCGTCTCGGAGTACCAGGCCGGGCGCACCCCCAACCCCTGCATGCGCTGCAACGAGAAGATCAAGTTCGCCGCGCTTCTCGAGCGCGCGATCGAGCTGGGGTTCGATGCCGTGTGCACCGGGCACTACGCCACTCTGATCCCGACGGACGCGGGCCTAGAACTGCACCGCGCGGCCGACAACGCCAAGGACCAGTCCTACGTGCTCGGCGTCCTGACGGCCGAGCAGCTGGCCCACACCTACTTCCCTCTGGGAACGACTCCGTCGAAGGCCGTCGTGCGAGCAGAGGCGGCGGAGCGCGGTCTGACCGTGGCGCAGAAGCCCGACAGCCACGACATCTGCTTCATCCCCGACGGAGACACCCGAGGGTGGCTGGCGGAGAAGGTCGGCACGGCGACGGGTGAGATCGTCGACCGCGCGGGGGAGATCGTCGGCTCCCACGAGGGCGCGCACGCGTTCACGGTGGGTCAGCGTCGCGGACTGAAGCTCGGAGTCCCCGCTGCCGACGGCAAGCCGCGGTTCGTGCTCGAAGTGCGACCGGTGTCGAACACCGTCGTCGTCGGGCCGAAGGAGGCCCTCGCGATCCGGGAGATCTCGGGTGGCCGGTACAGCTGGGCAGGCGCTGCGCCGGGGGAGTCGGAGTTCGACTGCGAGGTTCAGATCCGTGCGCATGCCGAGCCTGAAGTCGCTCGCGCGTTCGTCTCGACTGACGGGGTGCGCGTCGTGCCAGAGCATCCCCTGAACGGGGTTGCGCCAGGTCAGACCGCGGTTCTCTATGTGGGCACCCGTGTGCTCGGTCAGTTCACGATCGACCGGACGGTGTCTGCCGTCCCCGTCGACGCGTAGCACCTGCCTCGGGATGTCGGTGGCCGCTCGTAGACTGGCGGGGTGCCGGAGAACATCTCGCTGGAAGACGCCCGTATCGAAGCCGACGAGCTGACCACTCGCATCCTCGAGGCGAAGGACGCGTACTACGGGCGCGACACGTCGCTCGTCGACGACTTCACGTATGACGGGTGGATGCACAGACTCGAAGAGCTCGAGCGGATGCATCCCGAGCTTCAGAGTCAGGACTCGCCCACGCAGATGGTGGGCGCGGCCGAGGCGACGGGGCTCGCGACCATCGAGCATGCCGAGCGGATGCTGAGTCTCGACAACGTGTTCTCGATCGACGAGCTCAGCGAATGGGCGACGAAGACGCGTGCGTCCGCCGGGAGGGATGTCGATTGGCTGACCGAGCTCAAGATCGACGGGCTCGCCATCAATCTCCGCTATGAGAACGGTCGCCTGACGTCCGCCGCGACCCGGGGCGACGGCCGGGTCGGCGAGATCGTCACCGAGAACGCACTGCGTCTTCCCGAGATCCCGCTCCAGCTCAGTGGTGAAGGCCACCCGCCCCTCGTCGAGGTGCGCGGTGAGGTGTTCATCCCGGTGGCCGCCTTCGAGCGTCTGAACGCTGCGCAGGCGCAGTTCCGCGAGAGGGCGTTCGCCGACGCGCTGGCCCGGTGGGAGGCTCGGGGCGGTGCGAAGAAGCCGTTCGACGAAGAGAAGGCGCGCACCGCGGCAGCCCGGCGGTTCCCCGCATTCGCCAACCCGCGGAACGCGGCGAGTGGCGGTCTGCGTCAACAGATTGACAAGAAGGACGGACTCGAGCTCGAGGCGGGGATGCTGCGCATCGAGTCGCTCGCGCTCTACGTGCACGGCATCGGTGCCTGGGACGATCCGCCGGTCGCCGCGCAGAGCCAGGTGTACGAGCAGCTCGCGGAATGGGGGCTGCCGACAAGCCCGCACACGAAGGTCTGCACGAGCATCGACGAGGTGACCTCCTTCGTGGAGTACTACGGAGAGCACAGGCACGACGTCGAGCACGAACTGGACGGCATCGTGGTGAAGGTCGATGAGCTGTCGCTGCACGATGAACTCGGTGCCACGAGTCGTGCCCCTCGCTGGGCGATCGCCTACAAGTACCCGCCCGAAGAGGTGCAGACCACGCTCCTCGACATCGTGGTGTCGGTCGGCCGCACCGGAAGGGCGACGCCGTTCGCCGTGATGGCCCCGGCTCAGGTCGCAGGGTCCGTCGTCCGGCAGGCGACGCTCCACAACAAAGACGTGGTGAAGGCCAAGGGCGTGCTGATCGGCGACACGGTCGTCCTGCGCAAAGCGGGTGACGTGATCCCCGAGGTGCTCGGTCCGGTCGTCGACAAACGCGACGGCACCGAGCGGGAGTTCGTGATGCCGAGTGAATGCCCCGAGTGCGGCACGCCCCTGCGTCCGATGAAAGAGGGCGACATCGATCTTCGGTGTCCCAACGCGCGCTCGTGCCCGGCCCAGGTTCGCGGGCGTGTGGAGCACATCGGATCCCGAGGCGCGCTCGACATCGAAGCCCTCGGGGAGGTCACGGCCGCCGCGCTCACTCAGCCGACGTCGCCGGCGACTCCGCCGCTCGAGACGGAGGCCGGGCTCTTCGCGCTGACCCTCGAGGAGATCGTGCCGATTCAGCTCGTCGTACGCGACGCCGAGACGGGGCTCCCCAAGGAAGACGACGACGGTCTCGTCAAGACGCGGGCCCCCTTCCGCCGCAACCCCACGGCGGCCGAGAAGAAGTCCGGTCTCGAGGGTCCGCAGCCCTCATCGCAGGCGGTGACTCTGCTCGCCGAACTCGAGAAGGCGAAGACCAAGGATCTCTGGCGTCTTCTCGTCGCCCTCAACATCCGTCATGTCGGACCAGTGGCGGCTCGCGCGCTCGCGCAGTGGTTCGGTTCGCTCGACGCCATTCGGGCGGCATCCCGGGAGGAGCTCGCGGCTGTCGAGGGTGTCGGCGGCATCATCGCCGACTCGCTGCTCGACTGGTTCGAGGTGGACTGGCATCAGGAGATCGTGCGGCGTTGGACGGAAGCGGGCGTGCAGTGGGCTACGCCGGGGCACCCAGGGCCGGGCGCCGCGGTCGTCGAAGGCGGAGTGCTCGACGGACTGACCGTCGTGGCCACGGGGTCACTCGACGGCTACACCCGCGACGGAGCACAGGAAGCCATCATCAATGCGGGCGGCAAAGCGGCGTCGAGCGTCTCGAAGAAGACCGACTTCGTCGCCGCAGGGCCGGGAGCCGGGTCGAAGCTCGCGAAAGCGGAAGAGCTCGGCATCCGCATCCTCGATGCCGCCCAGTTCCACATTCTCGTCACCGAAGGGCCTGGCGCTCTCGGGTGAACCTCTGGGGACCCCTGATCGGGGTTCCCAGAGCATCGGCCGCTGTCAGAGGTCGGAGACCTCGGTATACGCGAGCGCGCCGCGCCCGGACATCCGTCTGGGCGGGGCGCGCTCGATGCGTTGCGGCTGATCAGCCCTTGTGCCGGGGTTTGCGGAACGGCTTCTCGCCCCGGTCGTCGCCGCGCGAAGGACGGTCGTCGCGATCGTAGCGCGGACGGTCGTCGCGGCGGTCGTAGCCGCCTCGGGAGCCGGCATCGCGTGGCCCGTCATTGCGACGCGCTCCCGGTCCGCGGTCCGGCTTGATCTCGATGAGGCGACCCGAGATTCGGGTGTCCTTCAGCTTGTCCAGCACCGATGAGTCGAGGTTCGCGGGCAGCTCCACGATCGTGAAGTCCGGACGGATGTTGATGGCGCCGAAGTCATCGCGGCCGAGGCCGCCCTCGTTCGCGAGAGCGCCCACGATCTGACGGGGTTCGACGCGGTGACGTCGTCCGACCTCGATGCGGAACGGCTTGTAGTCGCCGCGCCCACGGCGCTCGCGCGGCTCGCGGGGCTCTCGGCGGTCACCGCGGCCGCTGTTCTCGCGCGGCGGCCGGTTGTCGTACTCGACGGCCCTCGACAGAGCGTCGTCGGCCGGATCGAGGAGCAGCGGGGTGTCGCCCTGGGCGACCACAGCGAGAGCGGCGGCCACATCGGCCTCCGGCACGTCGTGGTTGCGCACGTAGTGGTCGATGATGTCACGGAACTTCTCGATCCGCGCCGCGTCGGTGAGCGCCGTGGTGATCGCGTCGTCGAAGCGGGCGAGGCGTGTGGTGTTCACGTCATCGAGGCTCGGCAGCTGCATCTGCGTGGGCTGCTGGCGCGTGGCCTTCTCGATGGACTTCAGCAGGTAGCGCTCGCGCGGCGTGATGAAGCTGATGGCATCGCCGGTGCGCCCCGCTCGGCCGGTGCGGCCGATGCGGTGCACGTACGACTCGGTGTCGGTGGGGATGTCGAAGTTGACGACGTGGCTGATGCGCTCGACGTCGAGACCGCGGGCCGCGACGTCGGTCGCGACCAGGATGTCCAGCTTGCTCGCCTTGAGCTGATTGACGCTGCGCTCGCGCTGCACCTGCGGCACGTCGCCGTTGATGGCGGCCGCGGAGTATCCGCGGGCGCGCAGCTTCTCGGCGAGAGTCTCGGTCTCGTTCTTGGTGCGGACGAAGACGATCATGCCGTCGAAGTTCTCGACCTCGAGGATGCGGGTGAGCGCATCGACCTTCTGCGCGTACGACACCACGAGGTAGCGCTGCGTGATGTTCGTGCCGGTGGCGGTCTTCGACTTGATGCTGATCTCTTCGGGCTCACGCAGGTACTTCTGCGCGAGTCGGCGGATCTGCGGCGGCATCGTCGCCGAGAACAGGGCGACCTGCTTCTCTTCCGGCGTCTGCGCGAGGATCTGCTCGACGTCTTCCGCGAAGCCCATCTTGAGCATCTCGTCGGCCTCATCGAGCACGAGGTACTGCAGCTGCGACAGGTCGAGAGTGCCCTTGGCGAGGTGGTCCATGATGCGACCGGGCGTTCCCACGATCACGTGCACGCCTCTGCGGAGCGCCGACAGCTGGACGCCATAGCCCTGACCGCCGTAGACGGGGAGAACGTGCACGCCCTTCATCTTCGAGGCATACGACTCGAAGGCCTCACACACCTGCAGCGCGAGCTCGCGGGTCGGAGCGAGGACGAGCGCCTGCGGGGTCTTCTGGGACACGTCGAGGCGCTCGAGCACGGGGAGCGCGAATGCGGCGGTCTTCCCCGTTCCGGTCTGCGCCATGCCGACGACATCGCGACCGGACAGGAGAGTCGGGATCGTCGCGGCCTGGATGGGGGAGGGGGTCTCGTAGCCGAGGTCCTTGATGGCCTTGAGGACGGGGCCGGAGATGCCGAGCTCCTCGAATCCAGGGGTCTCGGGGGCGTCGGTGGGCACAGCGTCTTCAGGAGTCACTGACCAAGGGTAGCGCTTCGCGGGATCACGCGCCTGTGAGGGCGACCTCAGGAGCCGGCAGCCAGACCTCAGGAGCCGGCGGTCAGGGAGAGCAGCCTCTCTTTGACCTGGCGACGCAGCACCTTCCCGATCAGGGATGTGGGCAGCTCATCCACGATGAACAGGCGGCGGGGGACCTTGTAGGGCGTGAGGATGCTGCGTGCGTACTCTCGGATGGCCTCGACATCGACCTCGGCACCCGGGTCGACGACGATCGCCGCGACGACCTCTTCGCCGGAGTGGTCGCTCGGAAGGCCGACGACGGCGGCATCCACCACCTGAGGATGCTGACGCAGCGCGCTCTCGACCTCGGTGGGGGCGACGTTGAAGCCGCCGGTGATGATGAGCTCCTTGATCCGATCGACGATTCGGATGAATCCCGCCTCGTCGACCGTCACGATGTCACCGGTGCGGAACCAGCCGTCGACGAAGACGGCCTCCGTCTCCTCAGGCTTGCCGTAGTAGCCGGAGAACACCTGGGGCCCACGCACCAGGAGTTCGCCTGCGGAACCTTCAGGGACGTCCACCGTCGGGTTCTCCGGATCGACGACGCGGCACTCGGTTCCCGGAAGAGGTAGTCCGACCGTGCCCGGCACGCGATTGTCGGCGACCGGGTTCGCCATCAGCACGGGAGAGCACTCGCTGAGTCCGTACCCCTCGACCAGGAAGCCGTGCGTCGCGGCCTCGAAAGGCACGACCAGCTCGTGCGGTAGAGCCATGGCGCCGGAGATCGCCACCTCGATGCCGTCGAGGGAGACGTCCTTCGCCTGTGCTGCCGACAGCAGGCGGTCGGCGATCGGCGGGACGAGCGGCAGGAAGGTCGCCGGATGCTTCTTCATCACGTCGAGCACGAGGTCGGGATCGAACTTCGGGAACAGCACGAGGCGCGCTCCCATGGACATCGCGAACGTCAGGCAGAGGGTGAGTCCGTACGCGTGGAACATCGGCAGGACCGCGTACACGACGCAGCCCTTGCCTCGCTGTATCGACGGCACCCAGGCCTGCGACTGAGCGGCGTTCGCGAGCAGGTTGCCGTGGGTCAGAGCGGCGCCCTTGGGGGTTCCCGTCGTGCCCGACGTGTACTGGATGATCGCGAGGTCCTCGGTGGAAGGCTTCGGGTGCGCGGCGGAGATCGGTGCGGAGTGCACCAGCGATTCCCACGTGACGGTTCCGCGCACCTTCTCGGTCAGAGCCGCGCGAGACTCACGGGCCTTCGCCACCGGGAGTCGCAGCGCCACGCGCGTGAGCAGGGGCATCGCACGGGTGACGTCCACCGAGATCAGGTTCGTCACGGCGAGGTCGTCAGGGAACTCCTGCACCGTGGCCACGACCTTGTTCCATACGATCGCATGCTTCGCGCCGTGGTCCTCGAACTGCTTGCGCAGCTCGCGCGGGGTGTAGAGCGGGTTGTGTTCGACCACGACGGCGCCGAGTCTGAGGACCGCGTAGAACGCGACGATGTGCTGCGGGCAGTTCGGCAGGACGATCGCGACCGGGTCGCCCGCCCGCACACCGAGGTCGCGCAGTCCCGCGGCGGCTCGATCGATGGCATCCTGCAACTCCGAGTACGACGTCTCGCGATTGAAGAACTGCAGTGCGGGGGCATCCGGATAGTCGCGGGCCGATGCGGCGACGATGTCGACCAACGACCCCGACACCGGAGAGAGGTCTTCCGGGACGCCGGCGGCATAGCTGGCGATCCATGGGCGAGGAGGCTGATACGAGCTCACCCGCCCAGCATAGGGCGGGCTCCGCAGGACTGCAGGCACCCGGCGACCCCGGCAACTAGACTGGAGCGGTGTCTGAAATCACCCCTGAACTTGTGCGCCATCTCGGCGTGCTCGCGCGCATCCAGCTCAACGACGACGAGGTGTCCCGACTGACGGGCCAGCTCGACGCCATCGTCGACAACATCGCGAAGGTGTCGGAGGTCGCAGGGCCCGACGTCGCAGCGACGAGTCATCCGATTCCGCTGAGCAACGTCTATCGTCCCGATGTGGTGGGCGAGACGCTCACGCACGAGCAGGTGCTCTTGAACGCACCGGATCAGGCCGACGGCCGTTTCCGCGTCACCGCGATCCTGGGAGAAGAGCAGTGAGCGACATCATCCGCATGACCGCGGCGGAGCTCGCCGACAAGCTCGCCAGCCGCGAGATCTCGAGCGTCGAGGCCACTCGCGCGCACCTCGACCGCATCGCAGCCGTCGACGGTGACGTCCACGCCTTCCTGCACGTCAACGAGGGTGCGCTCGACGCGGCTGCGGCAGTCGACGCTCAGCGCGCCGCGGGCGAGCAGCTGGGCCCGATCGCCGGCGTGCCGCTGGCGATCAAGGACGTGCTCGTGACGACCGACCAGCCGACGACGAGCGGGTCGCGGATCCTCGAGGGGTACCGCTCGCCGTACGACGCCACCGTCGTCGCCCGCTCGCGGGCGGCGGGTCTCATTCCGCTCGGCAAGACCAACATGGACGAGTTCGCCATGGGGTCCTCCACGGAGCACTCCGCCTACGGTCCCACCCGGAACCCGTGGGATCTCGACCGCATCCCCGGTGGCTCCGGTGGCGGATCCGCGGCAGCGGTCGCCGCTTTCGAGGCTCCGCTGGCACTCGGCTCGGACACCGGCGGATCGATCCGTCAGCCTGCCCACGTGACAGGCACGGTGGGCGTCAAGCCGACCTATGGTGGCGTCAGCCGCTACGGTGCGATCGCGCTGGCCTCCAGCCTCGACCAGGTCGGACCCGTCACCCGCACTGTGCTCGACGCGGGTCTTCTGCATGACGCCATCGGCGGTCACGACCCGAAGGACTCCACGTCGTTGCGCGATGAGTGGCCTTCGTTCGCAGACGCCGCACGCGAGGGCGCGCGCGGCGACGTGCTCAAGGGGCTCAAGGTCGGAGTCATCCGAGAGCTGCCCGACAGCGGGTTCCAGCCCGGGGTCGCCGAGTCGTTCCGCAGCGCTCTCGCGGTGATGGAGGCGCAGGGCGCGGAGATCGTCGAGATCGGCGCTCCCCACTTCGAGTACGGAGTCGCCGCCTACTACCTGATCCTGCCCGCAGAGGCGTCGAGCAACCTCGCCAAGTTCGACTCGGTGCGTTTCGGCCTGCGTGTCACACCGAACGGCACGCCCACGGTCGAGGATGTGATGTCCGCAACGCGTGACGCCGGTTTCGGCGACGAGGTGAAGCGTCGCATCATCCTCGGCACCTACGCGCTGTCGGCCGGATACTACGACGCCTATTACGGCAGCGCGCAGAAGGTCCGCACGCTCATCCAGCAGGACTTCGCGAACGCCTTCGCCGAGGTCGACGTCATCGCGACGCCGTCCGCGCCGACGACGGCGTTCAAGATCGGCGAGAAGATCGACGACCCGCTGCAGATGTACCTGAACGACATCACCACGATCCCCGTGAACCTCGCCGGCGTTCCGGGCATCTCGATTCCCAGCGGTCTGGCCGCAGACGACGGTCTCCCCGTCGGCATCCAGTTCATCGCTCCGGCCCGGGAAGACGCACGACTCTACAGGGTCGGCGCCGCGGTGGAGACTCTGCTCGTCGACTCGTGGGGAGCGCCGCTCCTCACCCGTGCACCGCAGCTCGTGGGAGGGACCCGCTGATGGCCACCGCCAAGCTCATGGACTTCGACAAGGCACTCGAACTGTTCGAGCCCGTGCTCGGGTTCGAGGTCCACGTGGAGCTCAACACCCACACCAAGATGTTCTCGGACGCGCCGAACCCGGCGAACGAGCTCTATCACGCGGCCGAGCCGAACACCCTCATCGCGCCGGTGGATCTGGGCCTGCCCGGCTCGCTTCCGGTCGTCAACGAGACGGCGATCCGCTCGTCGATCAGCCTCGGCCTCGCACTCGGCTGCTCGATCGCCCCGTCGAGCCGCTTCGCGCGGAAGAACTACTTCTACCCCGACCTCGGCAAGAACTACCAGATCTCCCAGTACGACGAGCCGATCGCCTTCGAGGGCTCGGTCGAGGTGGAGCTCGAGGACGGCACGCTCGTGCAGATCCCGATCGAGCGTGCCCACATGGAGGAGGACGCCGGAAAGCTCACCCACATGGGAGGCGCGACCGGCCGCATCCAGGGAGCCGAGTATTCGCTCGTCGACTACAACCGCGCCGGTGTACCGCTCGTCGAGATCGTGACGAAGACGATCTTCGGCACCGAGCACCGCGCCCCCGAGGTCGCGAAGGCCTACGTGGCGACGATCCGCGACATCGTGCGCAGCCTCGGCATCTCCGAGGCGCGACTGGAGCGCGGCAACCTCCGCTGCGATGCGAACGTGTCGCTGCGTCCCCGCGGGCAGGAGAAGCTCGGCACGCGCACCGAGACGAAGAACGTCAACTCCATGCGCTCGGTCGAGCGCGCCGTGCGGTACGAGATCCAGCGTCAGGCGCAGATCCTCGCAGACGGCGGGACGATCACGCAGGAGACTCGGCACTGGCACGAGGACACCGGCACGACGTCGCCCGGTCGCCCGAAGTCGGATGCCGATGACTACCGCTACTTCCCCGAGCCCGACCTCCTGCCGGTCGAGCCGGCGGCGGAGCTGATCGAGGCACTGCGCGCGGAATTGCCCGAGCAGCCGGTGGCTCGTCGCCGCCGTCTGATGGCTGAATGGGGTTTCACCGACCTCGAGTTCCAGGACGTGCGCAATGGAGGGCTGCTGGAGGTCGTCGAAGCGACGATCGCCGCCGGTGCTACTCCGGCCACGGCGCGGAAGTGGTGGACGGGGGAGATCACCCGCCTCGCCAACTCGCAGGAGAAGGATGCCACCGAGTTGGTCTCGCCTGAGAACGTCGCCGAACTGCAGAAGCTCGTCGACGCCGGGACGCTGACCGACAAGCTCGCCCGCCAGGTGCTCGAGGGCGTCATCGCCGGGGAAGGCACGCCCCAGGAGGTCGTCGACGGCCGCGGCCTCGCCGTGGTCTCAGACGACGGCGCGCTGATCGCGGCGATCGATGAGGCACTCGCGGCGCAGCCCGACGTGCTGGCCAAGATCAAGGACGGCAAGGTTCAGGCCGCCGGTGCGGTGATCGGCGCTGTCATGAAGGCGATGAAGGGCCAGGCCGACGCGGCGCGTGTCCGCGAACTCGTCCTCGAGCGCGCTGCGCAGTAGCCGGTTCCCCCGGGCCTCATGTCCGAGGCTCGGGGGAGAATGGTCTCATGGGTCACGGTGACGGCAGAGGGCGCATCGTGTCGTCTGCGGATGCCGACGACACGGGCACAAGCATCCTGCACGTCGACATGGACGCGTTCTATGCGGCGGTCGAGGTGCTCGACGATCCGAGCTTGCGGGGTCTTCCCTTGATCATCGGTGCGCCCGATGGGCGCTCGGTGGTGTCCAGCGCGTCGTACGAGGCCCGCCGATACGGTGTTCGCGCCGCGATGCCGGTCTCGCAGGCTCTGCGCCTGTGTCCCTCCGCGCGAATCGTCCCTCCGCACTTCCACCGCTATCACGCCGTCTCGCGACAGGTCATGGCCATCTTCGAGTCGTTCACTCCGCTCGTCGAGCCGCTGTCGGTCGACGAGGCATTCCTCGACGTGCGCGGAGTGCGTCGGCTCTGGGGCAGTCCTGCGAAGATCGCGCACCTCGTGCGCGAGCGCGTTCGAGACGAAGTCGGGATCACCTGCAGTGTGGGCGTCGCTGCCACCAAGCACGTGGCGAAGATGGCGTCGACGATCTCGAAACCCGACGGGATGCTGGTCATCGCGGCGTCCGCGACCCAGGACTTCCTCGATCCGCGTCCGGTGCGTGCGCTGTGGGGCGTGGGGCCGAAGGCCGCCGAATCGCTCGAAGGACGAGGCATCCGCACGGTGCGGGATGTCCGCATGTCCTCTCGGGCGATGCTCGAACGAGCCGTCGGGCCGGCTCTGAGCGCACGGCTCTCGGAACTCGCCCGGGGAGAGGACCCCCGGGCAGTCGAGACCGAGCGTGTGGAGAAGAGCATCGGACACGAGGAGACTTTCGACACGGACATCTCCGACCGAACGTTCCTGCGGGCGGAGCTGCTCCGGCTGGCTGACCGCGTCGCGTCGCGGTTGCGGAAAGCCGAGTGGGAGACATCGACCGTAGCCATAAAGATCCGGTTCGATGACTTCCGCACCATCAGTCGTTCGCAGACGCTCGCAGAGGCGACTGCGGTGGGTCAGCGCATCGGCGAAGCCGCCCAAGCACTCTTCGACCAGATCGAGCGCCACGATCCTGTGCGCCTGGTCGGGGTGCGCGCAGAGAAGCTGCGTCCGGCCGGAGGCGGGGGATTCGGCCTGTGGGACGACGATGAGGACTGGCGACGGGTCGAGGGAGCGGTCGACGACGCTGTCGCTCGATTCGGCAGCGCCACGATCAGCCGCGCACGACACATCGGCCGAGGCGACGGCCGTGGCGCTGCCCGGCATCCCAAGGCACACGGACTGGATTGACCCTTCCCGTCGACCGATCCTGGGCTAGCGTGGAGCCATGCCCAACATTGCACTGGAACTCGGAAAGCAGGCCGCGGCGTTCGGCGTGAAGAGCGCGTACGGCGAACAGCAGAATGTCGACGGAGTGAGCATCACTCCCGTGGCGTTCACCTACTCCGGCTTCGGCGGAGGCAGCGGTGACGGCGCCGAAGGGGGTGGCGGAGGCGGCGTCTCCGTTCCGGTCGGTGTCTATGTCCGCCGGGAGGAGGGACTCCGTTTCGAGCCCAACATCGTGACGCTGCTGGTCGTCGCGGTGCCCTTCATCTGGGTGACCGGACGCGCTCTCTCTCGCATCATCCGTGCCCTCAAGAAGTGATGACCCGGTCGCCGTCGCCCTCGAGCGCGCGGCGACCGACATCATCGAGGACATTCGGATGCTGGCGGCGGCGAACCCCGTCGTCCTCATCGACGGCCGCAGCGGTGCGGGCAAGACGAGCCTCGCTCGGATGCTCGTCGACCGCTGGCCGATCGCCGGACGCGTGCAGTGCATCGCGCTCGACTCGATCTATCCCGGCTGGGACGGCCTCAGCGACGGGGTGGAAAGAGCCCTGAACGGCGTTCTGCGCCCCCATGGCCGGGGGTATCTCGGGGAGTGGCGACGCTGGGACTGGCAGAACGGCAGGGAGGCCGAGATTCACGCCGTGGACCCCTCGCTCGGAGTGGTCGTCGAGGGTAGCGGGATACTGACGCCGGCCACCGCGGGGATCGCAGACGTACGGGTGTGGGTCGAGTCCGCCGAGACCAGCCGCAAAGCGCGTGCGTTGGCGCGGGATGGGGACAGCTACCGGCCGCACTGGGAGCAGTGGGCGCGGCAGGAATCCGATCACATCGCACGCGATGATCCTCGCTCGCTGGCGACCATAGTCGTCGAGGTGCCGTAGGTCAGAGAAGCTGGTCGGCCGCTTCGATGGTCAACTCGAGTCGATACCCGAGCCAGTCGTAGACGCCGTACCGTGCGTCCTCGGGGTCGTGATCGTCATCGCTCTGGATCCCGAGGCGCTCGGCGATGACGAGTCGAAGAGCGGTGAGCGTGCGCATCCACGCGTCGACATCGGACAGGGGGATATCGATATCGTGCTCGGTGAAGGCCTCGCTCTGGGTCATGTCGCCGATGTCACCACGCATGCCGGCGAGCGCGGTGCGCATGATGTCCGCGTCCAGAGCGCGTCGATCCAGGAGGTCGTCTCGAGTCGCGTCGCGGAAGGCGCGAGACGCCTCGTCGTCTTCAGGATAGGGATCGGGAACCAGGCGTACGATCGCGGGATCCTCGACGTCGCGGTCGGCGCCCACGAGCTCACGGAAGTCGTCGACCAGGTGCGCCAGCTGCGCCCCCTCGACGCGGGCCATTCGCATGCGTACGGTCGCGTCGCTCATCGGGAAGCCTTTCGCACGGTCGCCCACAGACCGTAGTCGTGCATCGCCTGAGCGTGCACCTCCATCGTCTCGCGCGGCCCTGTCGCGACGGTGGCCCGTCCGTCGTGGTGGACCTGCCGCATCAGCACGGTGGCACGTTCCACCGAGTAGCCGAAGTACGTGCGGAAGACGCGCACGACGTAGCTCATCAGATTGACCGGGTCGTTCCACACGACGACCTCCCAGGGTTCGAGCGGAGCCGCGGAGAGGTCGAGCTGCTCGTCGACGTCCGGCGAAGCGAGGGGGCTCATGCCCACCCCAGCGCGTGGAGCTGCTCGTCGTCAATGCCGTAGAAGTGCGCGATCTCGTGCACGAGGGTCGTGTGGATCTCGTCGCGAAGCTCTTCGTCGGTCTCGCAGGAGGCGACATGAGGTTCGCGGTAGACCACGATCCGGTCCGGCAGCTCGCCAGAGCCGTATTGCGTGCGCTCGGTCAGAGCCAAGCCGTCGTAGAGCCCGAGCAGGTCGAGGCTCCCGTCCTCGGGTCGGTCCTCGACGACGAACACCACGTTCTCCAGCCCGTCGACCATCTCGTCGGGCAGGCGATCGAGCTCGTCGATCACGAGCTCTTCGAAGGCCGTCGCATCCATCTCCATCGATCCCAGCTTATTGCCGTCCGACGGACCGCGTGTCAGTGGAGAACGACGAGGAGGCCCGCGACCGCGATGAAGAGGACTCCGAAGACACTGTTGAGCGTGCGCTGCCCTCGCGCGGATCGCGTGAGCCGGCGGAACGGCCTGGCTGCGGTGGCGAAGAACCCCCACATCACCAGAACATCGACGATGATGACGGTGCCGATCAGGGTGATGTATTGGGGGAGCTGAGGCTCGTCCAGGCGGATGAACTGGGGTATGAATGCGAGGAAGAACACGATCGCCTTGGGGTTGAGCAGATTGACCCAGAACCCTCGTCTGATCATCGACCAGTGGCCCTCGCGGAGATCGACGGTGGCCGCGTCATCATCAGCGGCAGGCTGTGGCTTCGTGAGGACGAGACGGATCCCGAGGAAGACCAGGTAGGCGGCGCCGGCGTAGCGGATCACATTGAACAGGAGTTCGGACTGCGAGACGAGAAGACCCAGGCCTGCTGCGACGATCACGACGTGGACGATGAGGGCGAGCTGCTGCCCCAGGATTCCCCAGATGGAACGACGCCAGCCCTGGCTCAGAGCATTCGACATCGTATTGATGGCACCGGCCCCCGGCGTGAAGCTGATCACCACGCAGGCGGGCAGAAGAGAGAACCACACGGCGAGCGACACCTCGTAATCCTATGCGTGGCGCTCGCGCTCTCGATCACGGTCGCTCGGGTCCGACACCGAGGCGGCGTTCGACGAGCGAAACAGAGAAGGTCCGAGTCTTTCGACTCGGACCTTCTCTGAGTGGGGTGAGTAACGGGACTCGAACCCGCGACATCCGGCACCACAAGCCAGCGCTCTACCAGCTGAGCTATACCCACCATGTGCCGATCACGATCGGCAACCAGATGAGTCTATTACATGTTTGGAGTGAACTCTGACACGGTGCGCGCGGCGATACCGCGGGCATCGTCACTCGACGGTCCGGGTTCGTCGACGAAGACCGCCTCGCGGTAGTAGCGGAGCTCGCGGATCGACTCGAGGATGTCGGCGAGAGCACGGTGTCCGCCGTCCTTCGCCGGCGCCTGGAAGAACACCCGGGGGTACCACCGCCGCGAGAGCTCCTTGATGCTGGACACGTCGACGTTGCGGTAGTGCAACCAATGGTCGACCAGGGGCATGTATTTCGCCAGGAACATGCGGTCGGTGCCGATGGTGTTTCCTGCGAGCGGAGCCTTGCGTTCGAGCGGAACGAACCGCTTGATGTACGCGAGCGTCTGCTCCTCGGCCTCCGCGAGCGAAACCCCATTGGGGATCTCCGTGATGAGCCCGGACGTCTCGTGCATCTTCGTCACGAAGTCGTTCATGTTCTGGAGCGCTGCGTCGCTCGGACGGATCACGATCTGGAAGCCGGGGTCGACCGGACGAAGCTCGAAATCGGTGATGACGACAGCGATCTCGACGAGCTCGTCGACGGACAGATCGAGACCGGTCATCTCACAGTCGATCCAGACGAGGCGGTCGTTCTCTGAGGCAGATACCATGTCGCCATCCTATCGACGGCTCCGACATCCGAGCCGGGCGCGGTACGGTAGTCCTGTGCGCCTCCGTAGCTCAGGGGATAGAGCAGGAGCCTTCTAATCTCTTGGTCGCAGGTTCGAATCCTGCCGGGGGCACCATCGCATCAGTCGTCGCGCGACTCATCCGTTCCGCAACGCGGCCACCGCGTCGTCCGCGCTCCAGAAGTCGCCGACGAGGCGGAAGGATGAGCTGGCGAGGTGAAGGCGCTCGGCCCGATACCTCACCCCGAGGGGATCCGGGACGAGGCGCAGATGCCCGAGCACCCGGTCTCTCGCATCCTGGACCCGCCAGAGATGAGCTGAAGCGCGCACGAGGCGCTCCTTCTTGGTCGACAGCCGCGGCGTGGCGTGAGGAACCTCAGGGACGGACGTGGTCAGGGTGACGGTCATCGAATCTCCTCTCCTGACTCGAACATATGACCCACCACCGACATCGTCGGCTTGGCGAAGCGCCGAGACCGGGCAGTCCTCCTGCACATGCCGACGTCGACCCGGGTTGTCCAGGATCCCGCGTTCCCCGTGCCCACGGTGCGCCGACGGGGCGCACTCTGAAGCGAGCCGGACACGCGCTCCGGGCACAGAGGAGAGAACATGTACGACACAGTCACGATCGTCGGGAACGTCGCCACCGACCCCACTCAGGGACGAACGACCAGCGGAATCCCCGTCACGAACTTTCGACTCGCGAGCACTCATCGGCGGTTCGATGAGACGACGCGGACCTGGGTGGACGTCGTCACGAACTGGTATTCCGTCGCGGCGTTCCGCCAGCTGGGGGAGCACGCGAAGGCTTCGCTGCGGGCGGGCGACAGCGTGATCGTGACCGGAAGGATGAAGATCCGGGCCTGGGAGAACAACGGCAAGCAGGGCACGAGCGTGGACATCGACGCCGACGCGATCGGCCACGACCTCCGGTGGGGCACCACGGCGTATCGCCGAAGTGCCCGATCGGCCGCCGACGCGTCTGCCAGGGGCGGCTCGACACCAGCGGATCCGCAGCGCGATGCAGAGACTCCCTCAGAACCACGTGATCGTGCGACCGACATCGACACGTCCTGGGCCGCGCACGACGGCGACCACGAGGAGCCGGAGAGCGCCCTCGCGGGATCCGCTCACTCAGGGTCTGACCTGTTCTGACGGCGGGTGAGAATCGCCGTCGACGTGCTCGATCGTGATGATCCGCACGGATGCGGAGGGGGACGCCCGTAGACTCGGTTCGTGCTTCGACGACCGGCCTCCTCCGCATCGCGTTCGGCTTTCGCGGTCAGCGTCGCGACGACGTTGTTGGTTGCATTGACGGCGTGCGGTCCGACCGCATCGCCAGCACCCACACCCGGGTCGACCGGCGACGCTGCCTCGCCCAGCCCGTCGGCCTCTCCGTCGGGGCCGGTGCTCGTTGCAGGCGGTACTGCGGATGACAATCTCCCGCTCTTCACAGCCGTGACAAGCGGTGTATGGGCTTCTGAGCAGAGGGCATCCGGACGCGCGTACATCGATGCGCTGACCGCGGCCGGCTTCGACAAGACCGCCATGCAGGTGACCGCAGACGTCACGACCGTCGGGAACCCGGTCGAGAGCTTGCAGTTCGCAGTGCGATGGGGCGACGGAGAATGTCTGGTCGGACAGGTGGGTCCGTCGACCGGCGAGCCGGTCACGGTCGTCATGCCGCAGCTCGCAGAGGGACGCTGCCTCGTCGGCGCGACGCGGGCGATCGACTGGTGATGCGACGCCTCCGCTAGCGCCGTCTGAGATCGCCGGTAGGCTGGAGTGTCGATCTTCGACGCCAACAGAAGGAGCGGTTTTCGGTGGCTGAGTACATCTACTCGATGGTTCGTGCACGCAAGGCGGTGGGCGAGAAGCTCATCCTCGATGACGTCACGATGGCGTTCCTGCCCGGTGCCAAGATCGGCATGGTGGGTCCCAACGGTGCGGGTAAGTCGACGATCCTCAAGATCATGGCCGGCTTGGACACGCCGTCGAACGGCGAGGCGAAGCTCTCTCCGGGATTCTCAGTCGGAATCCTGATGCAGGAGCCCGAGCTCGATGAGACCAAGACGGTGATCGAGAACATCCAGGACGGCATCGCCATCAAGGCGAAGGTCGACCGCTTCAACGAGATCTCGATGCTGATGGCCGACCCGGACGCGGACTTCGACTCGCTCCTGGCCGAGATGGGTACGCTCCAGGAAGAGATCGACGCCGCCGACGGCTGGGATCTCGACTCGCAGCTCGAGCAGGCCATGGATGCGCTCCGCACGCCGCCGGCCGATGCAGCGATCGCACCTCTCTCGGGTGGAGAGAAGCGCCGTGTCGCGCTCGCGAAGCTCCTTCTTCAGAAGCCCGACCTCCTGCTGCTCGACGAGCCCACCAACCACCTGGACGCCGAGAGCGTGCTGTGGCTCGAGCAGCACCTGCAGGCCTACAAGGGCGCGGTGATCGCGATCACCCACGACCGGTACTTCCTCGACCACGTCGCCGAGTGGATCGCGGAGGTCGACCGCGGCCGGCTCATCGGATACGAGGGAAACTACTCGACCTACCTGGAGAAGAAGGGCGAGCGCCTCGAGATCCAGGGCAAGAAAGACGCCAAGCTCGCCAAGCGCCTCAAGGAGGAGCTCGAGTGGGTGCGCTCGAGCGCGAAGGGGCGTCAGACGAAATCCAAGGCTCGTCTCGCGCGCTACGAGGAGATGGCGAACGAGGCAGAGCGGACCAGGAAGCTGGACTTCGAGGAGATCACGATCCCCGCGGGTCCGCGACTCGGCAGCGTCGTGATCGACGCGAAGAACCTGAAGAAGGGCTTCGACGGCCGTTCGCTCATCGACGGCCTGAGCTTCAGCCTTCCGCCGAACGGCATCGTCGGAGTGATCGGCCCGAACGGCGTGGGCAAGACGACTCTGTTCAAGACGATCGTCGGTCTCGAGCCGCTCGACGGCGGGGATCTCAAGATCGGTGAGACGGTCAAGATCAGCTACGTCGACCAGTCCCGCTCGAACATCGACCCGGACAAGACGCTGTGGGAGGTCGTGTCCGACGGACTCGACTTCATCACCGTCGGCAAGACCGAGATCCCGTCGCGAGCATATGTCTCCAAATTCGGCTTCAAGGGTCCGGACCAGCAAAAGAAGGCCGGGGTGCTCTCCGGCGGTGAGCGCAACCGACTCAACCTGGCACTCACGCTGAAAGAGGGCGGCAACCTGCTGCTCCTCGACGAGCCGACCAACGACCTCGATGTCGAAACGCTGAGTTCGCTCGAGAACGCGCTGCTCGAGTTCCCCGGGTGTGCAGTGGTGATCACGCACGACCGGTGGTTCCTCGACCGCATCGCGACGCACATCCTCGCGTATGAGGGAACGGACGAGAAGCCCGACCAGTGGTACTGGTTCGAGGGCAACTTCGAGGCCTACGAGGAGAACAAGATCCAGCGCCTCGGTGCAGATGCGGCCAAGCCGCACCGTTCGACGCACCGCAAGCTCACGCGCGACTGATCGCTCGATGTCCGACCTGACACCGGGACCCCGGCTGCATATCCCGATCCACCTCCGTTGGGGGGATCTGGACGCGTTCAACCACGTCAACAACACCTCGATGCTGAAGCTGCTCGAGGAGGCGCGCGTGCGCGCGTTCTGGCGTGCGGGTCCCGGTGAGCAGGCTCCCTCGACAGCGGTGCTCGATTCAGGCATCGACGAGGGGACGCTGACGCTCATCGCGCGCCAGGAGATCGAGTACCTCGCGCCGGTGCCGTACCAGCGACGACCGCTCGAGGTGCAGATGTGGTTCGGCAAGCTCGGCGGGTCCAGCGTCGAGGTCTGCTATGAAGTGCACAACGATCCCGCCGCCGAACCTCGCACCATCTATGCGCGATCGACGGCCATCATCGTCCTCGTCGACGCGAAGACCGGCCGGCCCACGCGCCTCACCCAGGAGATGCGCGACGCCTGGGAACCGTACGTCGGGCCGTCCATCGAGTACTCCCACAGGTGAGGTGAGCTCGCACCCCGTGCGCCGCGCGCATCACTCCGATGCGGGCACCCTGACCATGATCTCCTGCGCGACGGACGCGACGAGATCACCCGACTGCGTGTAGATGCGCCCCTGAGCCAGCCCGCGGCCGCCGCGCGCGTTCGGCGACTCCTGCAGATAGAGCAGCCACTCATCGACGCGGGCCGGCCGATGCCACCACATCGCGTGGTCCAGGCTTGCGACCTTGAGCCCCGGCAGACCCCAGTAGACGCCGTGGGCGCGGAGGATCGACTCCTGGATCGTCATATCGCTGAGGTACGCGAGAGCTGCCCGATGGATGCGCTGGTCATCGGGCAGAGGTGCCTTCATGCGCATCCACACCCCCTGCTGCGGAACCCGCGGGTCGTCGCTCGGCAGGAACAGAGGCGAGTCGATGTGGCGGACATCGGCGGCACGATCGCTGAGCATCCGGACCACGCCCGACGGCAGACCGTCGACACGCTTCTCGTCAGGAAGCAGGGAGTCCGGACCCGGGACACCGGAGGGCATCGGCACGGCATGCTCGAGTCCAGGATCGTCGTCCTGGAAGGAGGCGATCATCGAGAAGATGGGCACGCCGTTCTGATAGGCCTGCGAACGCCGGGTCGAGAAGGATCGTCCGTCGTGGATGCGGTCCACGGCGATCGTGATTCCCTGGCTCGCGTCGCCCGGCCGCAGGAAGTAGCCGTGCATCGAGTGCACGGCGCGATCCTCCGGAAGCGTCCGCTCTGCGGCCAGCAGGCTCTGCGCGAGCACCTGGCCGCCGTAGATCCGCCCGGACGGCATCGGATGCGATGATCCGGTGAAGATGTCCTCAGTGGTGCGGGCCTGGGTCGAATCGAGATCGAGGACGTCGAGGAGCTGTTCGACGGTTCGGATCGCGTGGGCGTCGGCGGTCATGACTTCCTTCCCGCGACTGCGGATGCTTCTGGCGTTGCTAGTTTAGAGGGTGTGCCCCACCAGCTTCTTCTCGCAGATGCCGAGACCGCGAAGGATGTTCTGACGTTCGTCGGACGAGCGACCCGCATCTCGGATGAAGGCATTCGGCTGCAGGCGGCGCGGGGTGTTCTGGCGCTCACGGGTGCCGCCCTCTCGCCCCACGGGCTGTTCGATCAGACCCCGACCGTCCTGGCGATGCGCATCGTGCAGGCCGATCCCGAGCTCGAATGCGATGTCGTCGTCTCCGCGCTCACCGCGACCGACGACGAGCGCACGCTGACGCTCCCCGAGACGGGGCTGTCGCCAGCCTGGGCAGGAATAGCCCCTCCGCGCGCCGGCTGGCAAGCTGCTGCGACTCTGGCGGCATCCACCATCGCCCAGCGCGCTCAATGGGGGATCAGCGCCGTGGCTCGAGGAGCGAGTCCAGGCTCGGGGGAGGAGGCTGTTCGGGCCCTCCGCGCCGCGATCTGGGGCGAGGCGGACGACGAT
Organism: Microbacterium sp. NPDC089320; assembly: GCF_040684875.1. Classification (NCBI taxonomy): domain Bacteria; kingdom Bacillati; phylum Actinomycetota; class Actinomycetes; order Micrococcales; family Microbacteriaceae; genus Microbacterium; species Microbacterium sp. NPDC089320. The sequence goes on along the minus strand of NZ_JBFBGY010000002.1, from coordinate 399,988 downwards.
CTGGCGGGCTTGCCGCGCGGAGTCGCGTTCGCGGCCGACGCGTTCGGCTTCATCTCCGGCGAGGAGGACGTTCCGGTGATGCAGTCGGGGCGGTGGAATCGACTCGCGTTCCGTCGCGGACATGTTCTTGCCCGCGGTCCAGTCGCCTCAGGGCTGACCGCCGTCCGGGGGACGGGCTCCGCACAGTAGCGGCGAGCCAGCACTCACCGGGCCGCAGCGCGCCCCGCCTGACGGCCGGAGAAGAGACAGCCGCCGAGGAACGTTCCCTCGAGTGCTCGGTAACCGTGCATGCCGCCGCCGCCGAAGCCGCTCGCCTCGCCCGCTGCGTAGAGTCCGGGAATGGGTTCGCCGTCGACCCCGAGAGCGCGGCCGTCGAGATCGGTGTTGATCCCACCGAGAGACTTCCGCGTGAGGACGTGCAGCTTCACCGCGACGAGAGGGCCGGCATCCGGGTCTTGCAGACGATGCGGCGCCGCCGTGCGGATCAGTCTGTCACCGCGATACCCGCGCATCGAACGCAGCATCCCGATCTGGGCGTCCTTCGTGAACCCGTTGGCCATCTCGAGATCGCGCGCCACGACCTCTCGTCGCACGTGGTCGATGTCGAGCGATTCCCCGCCGGGATGCCGCTGCATCTGCTCGAGCAGGGATTCCAGATCGTTCTCGACGATGAAGTCCTCGCCTTCGTCGAGAAAAGCCTGCACGGGACCGGTCGGTCCCTTGGCGAGACGGGACTTGACCAGCAGCCCGATGTCTTTGCCCGTCAGGTCCGGGTTCTGTTCGCTCCCGGAGAGGGCGAACTCCTTCTCGACGATCTGGCGAGAGGTGACGAACCACGAGTGGTCGTAGCCGGTGCTGCGCAGGTGAGCGAGTGTGCCCAACGTGTCGAAGCCCGGGAACAGCGGCGTAGGCAACCGTCGGCCCGTGGCGTCGAGCCACAGCGACGAGGGACCGGGAAGGATGCGGATGCCGTGCGACGGCCACACCGGATCCCAGTTCGTGATCCCTTCGACGTAGTGCCACATCCGGTCGCTGTTCACGAGACGAGCACCGGCGGCGTCGGAGACGGCCTGCATCGATCCGTCCACGTACGCGGGTACCCCTGTCAGCATGTGCTCGGGGGGCGTGCCGAGGCTCGCAGGCCATGCCGCGCGCACGAGATCGTGATTGCCGCCGATGCCGCCGGACGAGACGATCGTCGCCGCAGCGCGGATCTCGAAATCACCGATCACGTGCCGTGACGACTCGACTCCGCGACGCGCCGGGCTGGATTCCAGGATCGTTCCCCGCGCGCCAGTGATGGTGCCGTCGGTGGTGATGAGCTCAGTCACGCGATGGCGAGGGAGGATGGTGACCCGGCCCTCCCGTTCGCCCTGCTCGACGGTGGCCGCGAACGGCGCCACGATCCCCGGCCCCGTGCCCCACGTGATGTGAAACCGCGGGACCGAGTTGCCCGGCCCGAGCGCACCGTATCCTCCGCGTTCTGCCCACCCGACCACAGGGAAGAATCCGACGCCGCGTTGGCGCAGCCATGCGCGTTTCTCTCCTGCGGCGAACTGCAGATACTCCTCGGCCCACCGACGAGGCCAGTGGTCTTCGGGGCGGTCGAACGAGGCAGTTCCCCACCAGTCCTGCGTCGCCAGGTCGAGGGAATCCTTGATGCCCATGCGTCGTTGCTCGGGCGAATCGATGAGGAACAGTCCGCCGAACGACCACCAGGCCTGTCCGCCGAGATTCGTACGCGGCTCCTGATCGATCAGGATCACGCGGCGCCCGGCATCGACCGCCTCGCTCGCTGCGACGAGACCGGCGAGCCCCCATCCGATGACCAGGACGTCTGCAGACAGGGGCGTGTTCGTCATGTGCTCTCCGGTGATTCCTGACGTGATCGTGTCTCGAGCGTGGGGCGCCCGGCGGAAGGTGCGCCGATGCCGGACGGCTCGAATGTGTTCACCATGGCATACGCGGCTCGTTCGAGGTAGTCCCACAGCGTCGATTCGTGGAGAGGCGACAACTGCGCCTCGTCCAGGGCCGTTCGCATGTGACGCAGCCACCGGTCGCGGGCGTCGGGGTCGACGTGGAACGGCATGTGGCGCATCCTGAGACGGGGGTGGCCACGGGTCTCTCCGTAGGTCGTGGGGCCGCCCCAGTACTGCTCGAGGAACAGGAGCAGGCGCTCTTCGGCAGGACCGAGGTCCTCCTCGGGATACATCGGCTTCAGGACCGGGTCGAGCGCCACCTCACGGTAGAAGACCGACACGATCTTCGCGAACGTCTCGCGACCGCCGACCTCGTCGTAGAAAGTCACTTCTGAGAACCTCCGTCGTCGGTCGTCTTCTTGCGTCGCCAGATTCCCCGATCCGGGATGACAGGAACGCCGGTGACCGCGTTCGGACGGGTCTTCGGCGGGTTCGCCCCCCGCACGCGGCGTGCGCCGTCGAGGCCGGTGGGCATGACAGTCGTCATACTCGGGAGCTGGATCTCCTTCTCGAGCAGCGCCGACCGCAGGCGCTTCCGAAGCTCCTGAGCGACGTCGTCCTTCGCATTGGCGCGAGCCTTGATGACCACACGGACGACCAGCGCCTCGCCGTCGATCGACTCGAGACCCCACAGCTCGGGCTTCTCGATGATGCGGGTCCGCCACTTCGGGTCCTTGGACAGCCCCTGGGCGGTGTCGAGCAGCGTCTGCTCGACCGTCTCGAGGTCGGAGTCGACGGGCACACCGACGTCGATGATCGCCCGAGCCCAGCCCTGCGACATGTTTCCGATTCGCAGCACCTCGCCGTTGCGGACGTACCAGAGCGTGCCGTTCACGTCCCGGACCTGCGTGATGCGCACACTCACGTATTCGACGACACCCGAGGCGAGACCCAGATCCACGACGTCGCCGATGCCGATCTGATCCTCGGCCACGATGAACATGCCATTGAGCACGTCCTTGACGATGTTCTGGGCCCCGAAACCGAGACCCGCACCGACCGCCGCAGTGAGCAGGGTCAGCGATCCGAGCAGAGTGGGGGCCAGATGATTGACCACCAAGACGATCGCGATGACCACCAGCATGACGTTGACGATGTTCTGCAGGATCGTCCCGAGGGTGCGCGTCCGCTGCACGAGGCGCATGTCTGCGAGGGGGGAACGCTCGAGCGCCTGCGTGTCATCGACGGACGCCTTGTTCTTGGCGCTGTCGACGATGCGATGCACGATCCGACGGATGACGACGCGAAGCACCAGCGCGATCAAGATGCAGCCGGCGATGATCGCGACGACGCCGAGCGCCTGAAGCCCCACGTCGCGAAGCACGGTGATCGCGTCCATCCACCAGTCCGGAAGAGTGGTCTCAGCAGGGTCGGGGTTCGTTTCGAATGGCAGAATCATCCCCTCCAGAGTAGCGATCAGGCCTCTGCGCGGGCTGGACGCACCGCGCAGAGGCCTGATCAGGAGAGGTCGGCTCAGTCCTCAGCGTCGCGCGACTGCGCGGCGAGAGACCGCTCGACGTCTGCGAGGTTCTCGAGGACGAGACGGCGGAGCGCCGGTGCGGCATCCTGGTTGGCGGACAGCCAGGCACGCGTCGCGTCGCGCAGTTCGACATCCGCGATCGCGGTCGGGAACAGGCCGACGATCAGATACTGCGCGATCTGATAGGTGCGGGACTCCCAGATCGGCACGAGCATGTCGAAGTACGCGGGGACGAACTCGCGCAGCGACTCGACTCCCGCCGGGTGGACGAAGCCGAGAGCGGCCGAACGCACGATCGTGTTCGGAGCATCGTCACGGTCGATCAGCGACGCCCACGCCGCCTTCTTCGACGCGGAATCCGGCAGTGCAGCGCGCGCCTGAGCGGCGAACTCCCCGCCCTTCGACGTGTTGTCCGACGAGAGCGCGGCGTCGATCGATGCCGCGTCAGTCGCGCCGATCGTCGCGAGACCGACCAGGAGCTGCCAGCTGAGGTCGGCGTCGATCTCGAGACCGGGAAGCGTCTCCTCTCCCGAGCGGAGACGACCGATGATGCCGGCGTGCTCCGGCGTGACCAGCGCGTTGGCGAACGCCGTGACGAACTGGAGCTGGCTGTCGCTGCCCGATTCGGCGGCTTCCGCGAGCGCCCAGAGACCGTCGGCGACCTTCTGGCGAGCGGCGAGGCGAGCCTCGGGCCTCACGTACAGGGTGGCTGCGGTGCGCAGCTGCGCGAGAGTGGTGCGGACCGTGGTCGACTCGGTCTCGCGTCCGATGTTGCCCAGCACGAGGTCGATGTAGTCCGATGCTGCGGTCTCGGCATCGCGGGTCTGATCCCACGCGGCGCCCCAGACGAGGGAGCGGGCGAGGGGATCGGTGATGTCGGCGAGGTGCGCGATGGCCGTGGCGAGAGAGCGCTCGTCGAGGCGGATCTTCGCGTAGGCGAGGTCGTTGTCGTTGAGCAGCACGAGGTCCGGGCGCTTCAGACCGTGCAGCTCGGGGACCTCCGTGCGGTCGCCGTCGACGTCGATCTCCGCGTAGTGCGTGCGCACGAGTGCGCCGTCCTGGAGGGTGTAGAACCCGATGCCGAGGCGGTGGGGACGGATGGTCGGGTAGTCGGCCGGGGCGGTCTGCGTGACGGCGAATCGCGTGATCGTGCCGTCGACGTCGTCTGCGATGACCGGCTCGAGGGTGTTCACGCCCGCGGTCTCCAGCCACTTCTTCGACCAGGTGCTCAGATCGCGTCCGCTGGTGGCCTCGAGCTCGGTGAGCAGGTCGCTGAGCTCGGTGTTGCCCCACGAGTGCTTCTGGAAGTACTGGGAGACACCGGCGAAGAACTCTTCGATGCCCACCCATGCGGCGAGCTGCTTGAGGACCGAGCCGCCCTTCGCGTAGGTGATTCCGTCGAAGTTCACCTGCACGTCTTCGAGATCGTTGATCTCGGCCACGATCGGGTGGGTGGACGGGAGCTGGTCCTGACGGTACGCCCAGGTCTTCTCCATGGCGTTGAACGTGGTCCACGCTTCGGTCCACTCGGTGGCCTCGGCGGTCGCGATCGTCGACGCCCATTCGGCGAACGACTCATTCAGCCAGAGGTCGTTCCACCACTTCATGGTGACGAGGTCGCCGAACCACATGTGTGCGAGCTCGTGCAGGATCGTGACGACGCGACGTTCCTTGACGGCGTCGGTCACCTTGCTGCGGAAGACGTACGTCTCGGTGAAGGTCACCGCGCCCGCGTTCTCCATGGCGCCCGCGTTGAACTCCGGGACGAACAGCTGGTCGTACTTCGCGAACGGGTAGGGAACGCCGAACTTCGACTCGAAGTACTCGAAGCCCTCGCGTGTCTTGTCGAAGATGTAGTCGGCGTCGAGGTGCTGCCAGAGGCTCTTGCGGCCGTAGACGCCGAGCGGGATCACGCGGCCCGATGCGCTGGTGAGCTCGGAGAACGTCGCCTCGTAGGGACCGGCGACCAGGGCCGTGATGTACGAGGAGATGCGGGGCGTGGGCTCGAACCCCCACGTGGCGACCGAGTCGTCATCGTGCACGATGGGCTCGGGCGTGGGGGAGTTCGAGACGACCTTCCACGACGCCGGAGCCGTGACCGTGAACTGGAACGTCGCCTTGAGGTCGGGCTGCTCGAACACCGCGAAGACGCGGCGCGAGTCGGGGACCTCGAACTGCGAGTAGAGGTAGACCTCTTCGTCGACCGGATCGACGAAACGGTGCAGTCCCTCGCCGGTGTTCGTGTAAAGGCAGTCCGCATCGACCACGAGGACGTTCTCCGCCTGCAGTCCGGCGAGCGCGATGCGCGAGTCGGCGAAGACCTCGTCGGGGTCGAGCTGCTCGCCGTTCAGCGAGATCTCGCGTACGTCGCGGGCGATCAGATCGATGAAGGTGGTGCTCTCCGGCGTCGCGGTGAACCGGACGACGCTGCGGGAGCCGAAGACCTCCGCACCCTTCGTCAGGTCGAGCGAGACTTCGTACGACTGAGTGTCGATGACGTCGCGGCGCTCCTGCGCTTCGATGCGGGTGAGGTTCTCTCCAGGCACAGCTGTACTCCCAGGGGTGAGGGGATGCTGCCGCAACCCAGCGCAGTTGGCGCCCACGGCAACCATGACAGCCTACGCCAGCACGGCGGCCTGTCTCACGTCCGGAAGGTGAAAGGATGGAGAGGTGACCGCGATCGAGCCGAACCACGTCCTCTTTGCCTCTGCTGCCGCTGCCGATGGTGCGCCCTATGTGTCGACGCCGACGGCGTACGACGGCATCCTTCTCGCCGGATTCGGAGGGCCGGAGGGACAGGACGACGTCATCCCGTTCCTCCGCAACGTCACGCGCGGTCGTGGCATCCCCGATGAGCGTCTGGAGGAGGTGGCGCATCACTACCGCCACTTCGGCGGTGTGAGCCCGATCAACGGTCAGAACCGCATCCTCAAGGAGGCGCTGGAAGGCGAACTCGCACGCCGGGGCATCCATCTTCCCGTGTACTGGGGGAACCGGAACTGGAGCCCCTACCTCGAGGAGGTCGTGACGGAGGCGGCCGCCGACGGGAAGACGACGCTTCTCGCCTTCGCCACCAGCGCGTACAGCTCGTTCTCGAGCTGCCGGCAGTATCGCGAGGACTTCGCGCGGGTGCTCGAGGAGACCGAGCTCGGCGACACGGTGACGATCGACAAGATCCGGCCCTTCTACGACCACCCCGGCTTCGTCGAGTCGTTCGAGACGGGCGTCCGCGAGGCGATCGAGACGTTCCTCAGTCAGGGCATCGCCCCCGAGGACATCCAGATCCTCTTCTCGACCCACAGCATCCCGACGGCGGACGCGGAGCGGTCCGGCGCACGCGACATCGACTGGGGAGAGGGCGGCGCCTACGCTGCCCAGCATCTCGCTGTCGCCGCCTGGGTCATGGACCGGGTGCGCGAGACGGTCCCCGCATCGGCCGATGTCGCGTGGGAGCTTGTCTACCAGTCGCGTTCCGGCCCCGCGTCGCAGCCGTGGCTGGAGCCCGATGTGTGCGACGTCATCGGCGAGCTGCCTGAGCGGGGCCGAAAGGCTGTCGCCGTCGTGCCTGTCGGGTTCATGAGCGACCACATGGAGGTGCTCTGGGACCTCGACACCGAGGCGGCCGAAGCGGCTGAAGAAGCCGGACTGGCCTTCACCCGCACTCCCACGCCCGGGGTGGCGCCGTCGTTCGTCACCGGTATCGTCGACCTCATCGTGGAGCGCTTGGAAGGCCGACCCAATGAGGAGCGGCCCCACGTGACCTCGCTGCCCGGCGCGTTCGACGTGTGTCGTCCCGGCTGCTGCGAGAACGTCCGCGCCGGATTCAAGCCGGCCGCCGCGGGCGTCGCGCCCTGAGCGCCCGCTGACCCTCAGCGCTTCTAGGATGGATGCCATGCGCATCCATATCGCCACCGATCACGCCGGTCTCGACTTCTCGACGCAGCTGCAGGACCACCTGCGCAGCGCGGGTCACGAGGTCGTCGATCATGGGCCGATCGAGTACGACGCGCTCGACGACTATCCTGCGTTCTGCATCCGCGCCGCCCAGGCCGTCGTGGCTGATCAGGCAGTCGGCGTCGAGACGCTCGGCGTGGTCTTCGGCGGGTCGGGAAACGGCGAGCAGATCGCCGCGAACAAGGTCGAGGGTGTGCGCGCCGCCCTCGTGTGGAACACCTCGACCGCCGAGCTCGCTCGGCAGCACAACGACGCGAACGTGATCTCGATCGGGGCCCGTCAGCATTCGTTCGACGAGGTGATCTCTTTGATCGACACCTTCATCGCGACGCCGTTCTCCCATGACGAGCGTCACGTTCGCCGCATCGGTCAGATCGCGGACTTCGAGCGCGACGGCTCGCTGCTGCCGGACCCGCGAGCCTGACATGCCCGAGGGACATTCGGTCCACCGCATCGCGCGCCAGTTCGACCGCAACTTCGTCGGCAAGCCGATGCTGGCGTCGAGCCCGCAGGGGCGCTTCGCCGAGGGCGCAGCCGTCCTGAACGGGCGTGAGGCGATCAGCGTGCAGGCGGTGGGGAAGCAGATGTTCCTCGAGGCCGAAGGCGATGTGTGGCTGCGTGTGCACCTCGGCCTCTATGGAGCGTGGGACTTCGCCGGTGACATCCTGGTCGACCCGACGATCGCGTCCGCGAACGGCCGGATGGGCCAGACGAACCAGCGGGGCACGGTGGTCGACGAGGAGATACTCGACGACGCCGGGGAGAACTCGCTCGCCTCGATCGGCGCGCCTCGTCGCACCCGCGTGCACGTGCGGATGTCGGAGCAGACGAAAGGGCTCGCCGATGAGGGGCTCGAATGGCCGCCGCCGGTTGTCGGTCAGGTGCGGCTGCGGCTGATGACCGACATCACGAGCGCAGATCTGCGCGGCCCGACCGCCTGCGTGCTCCAGACCCCGGAGGAGATGCTCGCCAGCGTCGCGAAGCTCGGTCCGGATCCGCTCGTCGGGGATCCTGCAGAGAACGAGGAGCGCTTCGTCCGAGCCGTCCGCAAGAAGCAGACGGTGATCGCGCTCCTGCTCATGGACCAGGCTGTGGTCAGCGGAATCGGCAACGTGTATCGGGCGGAGATGCTGTTCCGTCAGCGGCTGAACCCGCACACGCCAGGCCGCGAGGTGCCCGAGGATGTGGTGCGCGCGCTCTGGCACGACTGGGTGCGGCTTCTGGCCATCGGCGTGGAAACGGGTCAGATGATGACCATGGACGACCTCTCGCCCGATGCGTACCGGGCGGCGATGGCGAGTCGAGACGACCGCCATTGGGTCTACCACCGCGCAGGTCTGCCGTGCCGCATCTGCGGCACCGAGATCGCCCTCGAGGAGATCGGGGCGCGGAAACTGTACTGGTGCCCCCGCTGCCAGGCGTGACCGGCCGGCCGTAGGCTGAGAGGATGCGTCAGAACCCCAGTTTCACACTCGCCGATGTGGCTGAGATCCGTCGGGTGGTCGACGCCGACCCGTGGGCGACGATGGTGAGCAACGGTCCCGAGGGCTTGGTCTCCTCGCACTACGTCGTGCTGCTCGACCAGGATCGCGACGATCTCACGGTCGTGGGTCACGTCGGCCGCCCGGATGACCTGATCCACGGCCTCGGCGAGAGGGAGCTGCTCGTCGTGTTCCAGGGACCGCACGGCTATATCTCACCGGGGTGGTACGGCGATGTTCCGTCCGTTCCGACATGGAACTACACAGCCGTGCATCTCGCAGGAGTTCCTGAGATCCTCAGCGACGAGGAGAACCTCGCCGTGCTCGATCGACTGGTGGATCGTTTCGAAGGGCGGATGCCAGAGCCACGGAAGATGTGGGAGCGACCGAATGACCCTGCGTTCGTCGCCCGATTGGCGGCCGGAACTGTGGGTTTCAGACTCACCCCGACACGCGTCGTCGCGAAACGCAAACTGAGCCAGAACAAGCCTGTCGAGACCGTGGAGACGATCATCGCCGAACTCGACTCCGACGGGCCGTATGCGCAGCACGCTCTCGCCGCCGAGATGCGTCGCGCGCAGCAGGCGCGTGCCGGAGCCCGTCCGTGACCGGGGTCGGAGAACACATCGCGACCATTGCCGGCGTCCGGATCTCCGGTCCGGGCAGGGAGTTCCTGATCGATGATGAGCCGGTCGACATCTTCATCGACGATGGGCGGATCAGCGACATCGCTCCCGCCGGCGCGATCCGGGCGAGGGGTCGGGTCCTCGAGGCGAACGGGGCGTGGGCGTTGCCGGGCCTCTGGGACAACCACGTGCACACGGTGCAATGGGCTCTGGCGGCAGAGCGGGTCGCACTGGGCGGTGCGGCGTCCGCGGCGGAAGCGGCTGCGATCATGGCGGCTGCGGCGCCCCTTCCGGACGGGCGAAAGGTCGGCAGCGGCTTCCGTGATGCGATGTGGCCCGACAGGCCGTCGCTCGCTCTGCTCGACAGCGCCACGGGGGAGGTGCCCACGTATCTCATCAATGCTGATGTGCACAGCACGTGGCTCAACTCGGCGGCCCTGCGTCTCGAGGGTTTCGAGGGCGACGACGGAATGCTCCGCGAGCAGGATGCCTTCGAGATCTCCCGTCGGCTGAACGCCGTCGATCCGCAACGCGGCGACGAGGCGGTTCGCGAGGCCGGCGAGCGAGCGGCCTCGCGCGGCGTCACCGGCCTGGTCGACTTCGACATGGCCTGGAACGCCGATGCCTGGCTGCGTCGCGTCACGGCCGGATTCGCCGCGCATCGCGTCGAGTTCGCGATCTACCCGCACGACCTTGACCGGGCGATCCGGGCTGGGCTGAGAACGGGTGAGCTGCACGAGACGGCGGACGCTCCGGATGCCGGGCGCGGCCTGATCCGCGTCGGATCGCTGAAGGTCATCAGCGACGGCTCGCTGGGCACGCGGACCGCGGCGTGCTCGCACTCGTATCCGGATGATTCGGAGAACTTCGGGGTGCTCACGGTGCCGACTGCCGAACTCGCTGAGCTGCTCACGACAGCCACCGGTGCGGGCCTGTCGGTGGCGGTGCATGCTATCGGCGACCGTGCCGTTACCGGGGCGCTGGACGCCTTCACGGTGTCGGGGGCGGTCGGAACCATCGAGCACGCTCAACTCGTGCGGCACTCCGACCTCGCGCGGTTCGGCAGGCTGGGCGTCGTCGCGAGCGTGCAACCGCAGCACGCGCTCGATGACAGGGATCTCGTCGGGCGGCACTGGGCGGACCAGACTTCGATCGGGTATCCACTCGGCGCTCTCCGAGACGCCGGGGTCGAACTCCGTTTCGGATCGGATGCGCCCGTTGCGCCCCTCGATCCGTGGCAGGCGATCGCTGCCGCGGTCACCCGCACCGACGATGGCCGCGACGCCTGGCACCCCGAACAGCGACTGACGAGGGACCAGGCCATCCAGGCGAGCGTCCGCACGGCCGTGCGTCCGGGGGAGCCCGCCGACATCGCTCTCTGCGGTTACGACCCGCTGTCTGCGTCGGGTGCGGACCTGCGGCGGATGCCCGTCATCGCGACGATGGTGTCCGGGCGGCTGACCTACGGCGACTGACTGCGCATACGACGAAGGGCACCGGATGTCCGGTGCCCTTCGTTGTGCGCATGGATGCTCAGGCGGCGATGTGGGACACGAGGAACCAGCGGTCCTTCTCGAGTCCGCGCATGATCTCGATCGCGACGTCCTGGCTGGTGAGGTCGACCTCATCGAGTCCGTCGATCGCAGCCTTCACATCGACGAGGATCGCGTCGATGTCGGAGATGACAGCGCGCACGAGTTCATCCGACTGCGTGAAACCGGCGGGAACGGAGGTGGCGCCGCCCTTGGCCGCGACGGCGCTGACGCGTGCGTCGATCGGAAGACCGAGCGCGACGATCCGCTCGGCGGCGGTGTCGGCGAAGTCGCCGGCGTGCGCCACGATCGTGTCGAGGAGTTCGTGGACTCCGACGAAGTTGGCGCCACGGACATGCCAGTGGGCCTGCTTGCCGTCGATCGTCAGGGCCTGGAGTCCGAGAACGACGGGGGAGAGGAACTGCGACGCTGCAGCGGCCACGGTCGGGTCGCTGGCGGTGGTCGAAACGGTCTGTACCTTGCTCATGGTGACTCCTCCGGAGTGGTCTCTTCGTGCCTGATGAAGACAACGCTACTCGCCTGAATTCATTCCGCAAGCAAGCGAAGGCTCGGCTTAGTGGCCCGGAATCACGCGGAAATCCGGGCTCCAGAGGATAGTCTCACCTTATGACCATCGCAGCCGGAGCCTCCGTCCTCGCCCTCCCCGGGAGGACCCCGTCGATCGCCGCCGACACGCTCATCGCGGAAGGTGCGCGCATCGTCGGAGACGTGTCGCTCGCCGACGGCGCGAGCGTCTGGTACAACGCAGTCCTGCGGGGCGACTCGGCATCCATCGTGGTCGGACGCGACAGCAACATCCAGGACAACGTCTCGGTCCACGTCGATGCGTCGCACCCGGTCGTCGTCGGTGCGAAGGTGTCGATCGGTCACAACGCGGTCGTCCACGGCTGCACGATCGGAGACGGTTCGCTCATCGGGATGGGAGCCGTCGTGCTCAGCGGCGCCGTCATCGGCGCCGGCTGTCTCGTCGCCGGTGGAGCCGTGGTGCTCGGGGGCACCGAGGTACCTGACGGCTCGTTGGTGGCGGGGGTTCCCGCCACAGTGCGCAGAGCGCTCAGCGACCAGGAACGCGCAGACCTGCTCGCGAACGCGGACGTCTATCTCGCGCACGTCCGGACGCACGCTGCCGCGACACCGGTCTGATCGGCGTCGACCGATAGGCTGTTCCTCACGGGGCGGTGGCCAAGCTGGTTAAGGCAGTGGGCTCATAACCCAACGATCGCGGGTTCAAGTCCCGCCCGCCCTACTCTTGCTTCGCGTCTCATCGACGTGGTGGGCCGAGCGTGCACGATCCGGAGATGACGTCGCGAGGACGACTCCCGCGGCGACTCCGCCCAGTGCGCCGAAGGCCATGTCGCCGATCGTGTCCTGGTAGGTGACGAAGATCTCGTCGCTCAGGTACGCCCAGCCCAGCCACTCGATCATCTCCCACACGGCACTGAGCGCGAGGGCCACCACGGGCGCGAGGATGAGCGATGTGCGCGGGCTGGCCCCCGCGTCGCGAGTCATGGGCACGACATCCGTCCGGGAGAGGATCACGGCGGCGACGACCGTGAGAACACCCGTGCAGACCAGATGCACGAGCAGATCCCATCCGGAGATCGACCGGTACAGGTCGAGCACGTTGCTCCACGCCGCCACGATCACGGTGACGCACGCGGTGAGGTCGAACGCCCCGCGCATGCCCAGAACTCGCGGCAGCATGAGAGCGGGGAGAGCCAGGGCAGCGATGCCGGCATCGGTCGGCGACAGCCAGATCAGCGCGACCGCGACCCCGACGACGCCGACTGCCCGAACCGCGTCGGCCGCCCACTCGGCGATGGTGCGAGGCGGTCGCAGGAAGTCTTCCTTCACAGTGCTCTCCCTTCCGGACGCAGGAGCGCCTGCACCGGCAGATGGTCCGATGGAGCGACCCCGTCGAAGACGTGCGCGTTCACGGCAGCGGCATGGACTCGGACGTCAGGGCTGACCAGCATCCAGTCGATGCGTCGGCCGTTCAGTCGCGGACGCCGATATCCGCTGAGGGTACTCCACAGGGGCGTCAGCCTCTTCTCCGCGGTGTCCCAGGCGTCGACCAACTCAGCCCGCGACAGGAGGGTACGAACGGCGTCTGACCCAGGACCGGCATTCAGGTCGCCGGCGATGATCGTGGGCAGGGCCTGCGTGCGAGCCCCCTCTGCGATGATCTCCGACGACCGTCGCCGAGCTCGAGATGACAGGTGATCGAGGTGGGTGTTGATGACTGCGAATCGGACGCCCGTCGACCTGTCCGAGAACTCGGCGGAGACGCTGATACGAGGGAAGAGGGTCCCCCATGACAGGCTGCCCGGCTCGTCCGGCCGGGTGGAGAGGGCCCGCTGTCTCCATGCCAGGAGCTCAAGCCGGGAGGCGTCGTAGACGATCGGCGTCCCCTCGCCTGTGCCGTCACGGTTTCGTCCTCGACCGACGTAGCGATAGTCCGGACCGAGCGCGGCGCAGACGACCTTCAGCGATCGGGGGAGTGCTTCCTGCAGTGCGATGATCGTCGGTCGCTCCGAGCGGAGCATCGCGGCGACCGCCGGCGCGCGCACGCTCCAGCGATCACGCTTCGGACGCACGGCGCCCTCCATCGCCCGGCGAATGTTGAAAGTCATCACGTGCAGGTCGGGTGCGGCGGCGGGACCGATCAGCGGCTCGACCGTCATCGCAGCGCCCGCGGGCCCGAGCTGAGCAGGCGACGTCGAATCATCAGTCGTCCCCATCGCACAGGCGGGAAGTCTCGTGGCCAGTGCACCACCACGCTGCGAACTCCTCGATGCACACGTCGACCGAACCGGCCGGCGGTGAGCGGCCTCATCGACATCCCCATCGAGGCGCCCGAGAGCCGAGCGATCCGGTGGTGCTCGCCGAGGTGGAAGGCGAGGTCGAGGTCGTCGTGGATCTCCGGATCGTCGCGGTGCACGGTGGTCCGCACCGATTGCCAGGCCTCGCGGCGGAACGCGAGGTTGGAACCGAAGAGGGGCAGGTGGCCGAGCGTGACGCTCAAGAGAGTCATGTACGCCCCGAGGTAGAGCCGAGCCAGCGGCGTGCGCAGCACAGCAGGTCCGTCGGTGAAGCGCGCAGCCCCCGTGATGGCCCCGAGGTGGCGGTCGTCATCGAATGCCGAGACGATCGCGGCTATCCAGCCCGGATCCGGCTCGCAGTCCGCATCGAGGCGGAGGATCAGGTCTCCGCGGGCGGCGTCATACCCGGTGGACGCCGCAGCGGGGATGCCGGGCTCGTCGCACGCGAGTACACGCGCTCCCCACGCCAGCGCGACGGACGCCGATGCGTCGGAGGATCCGTTGTCGACGACGACGACCTCGTCTGCCGGCGAGTCCTGAGCGTGCAGAGCGGTGAGGCAGCGCGCCAGCAGCTCTGCGTCATCCTTGACCGGGATGACCACTGATGTGGTGAGCGCCGCGGCCCTGCCCTTCGGCGACGCTGCCGTCTCGCCCGCCTCCCTCAGGGGCTTATCGCCGTGTGTCGTCATCACATCGATGCTGTCATCACCCGACGAAGGGCGCGAGGGACTTGACAGCGGCGGGCAGGCACCGGCTCAGTCGAGCTGGGGGCGCCTCAGGGGGCCTCCGCGGCCTCGACATCGAGGGAGGGCTCGATGACCTCGTCGACGAGGGTGATACCGCCGCTCGAGTTCGCGGAGTGAGCGAGATCCTCGATCCACCGGCGGCTGAGCTCGGGCGTCTCACTCTCGTCGAAGACGAAGCGCAACGGGATGGAGGGGTGCAGCCACACCGTCGAACGGCCCTCGGTGTCGCCGTCGGGGTGCTTCCAGGTCAGCGTGAAGCTCTCGTTGCGACGCAGCTTCGTCGCGACGACGACCTTGAGGTGCGCCAACGCCCGATCTTCGATGTGGATCGGATCGGAGCCGCCGTAATAGAGAGAACCCATATCTCGGAATATATGTGCCAGCGCCGGTTACATTGCACGTCCCGGTCGCGGCGCGCGAGGGCTGCGAACAATCTGTTCGCAAAGTGTCATCGACGGTGCTTCGCCGCCGTCACAGAAGGAAGCACGCCGAAGCTCTCGCGGTACGCCGCGGCGAAGCGGGAAGGATGCGAGAAGCCCCACCTGCGCGCCACAGCGGCGACGGTCATCTGCGACCCCGATCGCAGGTCGCGGTGTGCTCCGTCGAGGCGCGCCTGCCGCAGGGAGTCGGCCGGTGTCGTGTCGAGCGCGCGACGGAACGCGTACTGCAGTCCCCGCGTCGAGATGTGAACGGCGGCCGCGACGTCGTCGACGGTGATCGGCCGGTGCGAGTTCTCGGCGATGAAATCGAGCGCGCGACGCACGGTCGCGGGCGCCGGCGCGCCCTGCGCCGGCCGATGGCGCTCGAGGCTGCTCGCCGTCGCGAAGGCTGCCAGGGTCGTCGCCGCGGCATGCCGTGCCAGTTCGGCGCGCACGAGATCGTCGTCGTCCGCACCGTCGGCGAGCTCTCCGGCGCTCCCTTCGAGGTACGCGAACATGCGGTCCCATGCGGCGCCCGCGTGCGCGGAGCGCGGGGAGAGATCGTTCACCCGGACGGATACGGTGTCGTCACCGCTGATCCTTCGCGCGAGGCTCGTCAGGGTGTCCTGCTCGAACACGAGTGCCGTGACCTTGGCGCCCGCCTCCCAACGAGCGTGCACTCTCGGACCGTCGGAGATCCACGGCCGGCTCGCGTCGAGATCTCCTCGGTCGGAGTACACGCGGGCGTCGGGGCCATCGACTCGGCAGACCAGGACCTGATTCTGGGGCTCCGCTGTCGAGCGCACCTCCGCTGCGAGGTCGTAACGCACGAGACTCACCGCCCCGAGGTCGGCGGAGAGCCAGTCGAAGCGGAACCGGTGGGGGTCGACGTCATGCAGGACGGCGGACGGGACGAACTGCTTCCAGGTGCTCTCGACGCGCGAGACGTCACGGGTTTGGAATCGCATCGCGCGAGACCTCCTCGATCACTCGGTGCGCTCGCACCGGCCAGGTCCCATCGAGACGCTCGTCGGGTTCGATGCGCCCGATGCGGATGAAGTACTCGGTGAGGCTCGCCGCCTGGGACCGTGCCCATCCTACCTGGCGCGTGTGCAGCTCCTCGAGGGTGTCCGGAAGCACGAACTGACGCGCGAGGGCTTGCGCGACCCGGCCGGCGGCGACCGCATCCGCAGCGGCTTCGTGGGCGTCCTCGAGGCGCACGGCATAGAGGGCGGCGACGACGGCGAGGGTGCGCTTGCCCGGGCGATAGCGGTCGTACGCCTTGTCGATCACCAGAGGGTCGATGATCGGGGACGGATTCTCCAGCGGAGGGATGCCGTGGCGATGCGCCTCGTGCGCCAGCAGGGAGAAGTCGTATGCCGCGTTGTAAGCGACGATCGGGACTCCTTGAGAGAGCAGGGATCGCAGCGCTCCGGTGACCTCCCGGACCACCTCGGAAGCTCGCCGTCCATGGCGACGAGCGTGCTCGGTCGTGATCCCGTGAACGGCGGTGGCGCCGTCGGGGATCGGAACTCCGGGATCCGACAGCCAGTCCCGTGCGGCGATCTCGCGACCGTCGGCGTCGAGGAGTCCGACGTGGGCGGTCACGATGCGGTCGTGCTCCACATCTATGCCGGTGGTCTCGAGGTCGAACACGCCGACACGGGTGATCCAGTGCGGGAGTGAGGACGCCGGGGGCATGATCCCACCGTAGAACCGGCCTCTGACATCGGGCGGAGCCACACGGAGATCATGCATTCGTCGACCATAGACTTGAGCCATGACCGTGCCCTCGCCCTACGCCGACCGTCTGAGCCGACTGCCGGTCGTGCGTCATGAGGTCGAGGTGCGAGGCGGGACGACCGCGTACTGGGAGTACGGTCCGGCCGACGCGGATGTCACGGTCGTCGCCGTGCACGGTTTCCGAGGCGAGCACCACGGCCTCGAGCCGGTTCTCGCATTCCTCCCGGAGGTCCGCGTCATCGCGCCTGATCTCCCCGGCTTCGGCGAGACGGCACCCGTCGCGGGGCGCTCGTACGATCTCGACGAGTACGTCGCCTGGCTGACCGAGTTCGTCACCGCCGTGGCGCCAGGCGCGGTGATCCTCGGCCATTCCTTCGGTTCGATCGTCGCCTCCGCCGCGGTGGCAGCAGGACTTGAGACGCCGAAGCTGATCCTCATCAATCCGATCGGCGCACCCGCCCTGGAAGGTCCCAAGGGCATCATGACGCGCCTGGCCGTCCTGTACTACTCACTCGGAGCGCGACTACCCGAGCGAGCGGGAACGGCGCTGCTGCGGAATCGACTGATCGTCAGAGTCATGAGCATCGCGATGGCGAAGACGTCCGATCCGCACCTGCGACGCTTCATCCACGATCAGCACGACACCTACTTCTCACGCTTCGCCGATCGCGACGTCCTGCGGGACGCGTTCGTGACGAGCGTGTCGCATGACGTGAGCGAATTCGCCGGATCGATCTCGACGCCGACCCTCCTCATCGCCGCCCAGCGCGACGACATCACTCCGATCGAGGTCGAGCGAGAACTCGCCACCCGGTTCGACGACGCGACCCTGGTGGAGATCGCCGAGGTCGGCCATCTGATCCATTACGAGACGCCCGCCGAGGCTGCGGGCGCCGTGCGTCGCTTCCTCAGGATTCCCGTCTCGCGAGGCCGATGAGTCCGGCCACCCGGAAGGGGATGACCTCGCCCATCGCGAGAGATGTCTCGGTGCGCTCGACCCCGTCGATCGACAGGATGCGCGCATCGGTGTCGAACAGGTGTCGGGCGTCTCTGCAGGCGACGCGTGCCAGCAGGTCTATCGATCCGCTGAGCCCGTGCGCCTGTACGACTTCGGGGATGCGCGCCAGCTCGTTGATGATGCGCGGCAGTTCGGTCTGACGCACCCCGATGCTCACGAAGGCTTGGAGGGGGAATCCCAGCACGTCGGTCGAGAACGATCGTTCGTACGACTGGAAGATCCCGGTCTGCTCGAGTCGCGCCATGCGCGCCTGGATCGTGTTGCGCGACAGCCCGAGATTCTCCGCCAGTGCCACGATCGTCACGCGCGGGTCATCGGCGAGTGCGGCGAGAAGCTCCAGATCAATGCGGTCAAGTCCGGCCATAGTGCCAAACGATAGCACCGACGATGCACCCCGGATTTGGCAACATGCTCAAGCTGCTCTCCATTGCTTGAGCGAGGTGATGAGCGGACGTACTCTCGAGTGAACCGGCGCTGATGCCGGGGCCGAGCGTAGAACCCGTGACGACGGCCATGAACGAGGAGGACGATGATGTCACCCCAGATCACCCCGATCGCCGACACGGCGCAGGACCTCGAACTCGCCGAGCGCATCCTCGCCCCGGACGGCGAGCGGATCGCGAACACTCCGCTCGACGAGTTCATCGCCGACGTCGACGGCTCACAGCTGCGGGCGCTCCACCGTGACATGGTCATCCTCCGACGCATCGATGCGGAGGGGGTCGCGCTCCAGCGTCAAGGCCAGTTGGGACTCTGGGCGCCGTGCCAGGGGCAGGAGGCCACCCAGATCGGAACGGCCAGGGCGCTCGCGTCGAAGGACTACGTCTTCCCGAGCTACCGCGAGACGGGAGTCATCTTCGCGCGGGGCGCGAAGCCGGGCGACTTCGTCCGCATGTGGCGTGGCGAAGAGGGAGCGGGCCACGATCCGGACGCGCTCAGGGTCGCTCCGCTGCAGATCATCATCGGAGCCCAGACGCTCCATGCGGTCGGCTATGCGCTCGGCATCCGTCACGAGCGCACGGACGAAGTCGCCGTCACCTACTTCGGCGACGGCGCCACGAGCCAGGGCGACGTGAACGAGGCGATGATCTTCGCATCCTCTTATCAGGCTCCGGTCGTGTTCGTCTGCCAGAACAACCATTGGGCCATCTCCGAGCCCGTGGCTGTGCAGTCCCAGTATCCGATCGCGGGCAGGGCGCCCGGCTTCGGCATCCCGAGCCTCCGGGTCGACGGCAACGATGTCCTCGCCTGCATGGCCGCGATGCGCTGGGCTCTTGCGCACGCGCGATCCGGAAAGGGGCCGGCGTACATCGAAGCGGTCACCTACCGGATGGGTCCGCACACGACGGCGGACGATCCGACGCGATATCGCAGGGACGAAGAACTGGAGGAGTGGCGTCGTCGCGACCCGATCGCGCGCCTGGAAGCGCATTTGCGATCGATCGGAGAGCTGGACGACGAGCAGATGGCGCAGACGCAGCGCGCGGCCGACATCGCCGCTCGCGAGATGCGTGCCGAGTGCCTGAGCATGGCGACGCGGCCCCCGCTCGCCGTCTTCGACGGCGTCTATGCCGAACCGCACGCCGGTCTCGAGCGTCAGCGCGCCGAGTACGCCGCCTACCTCGCCTCGTTCGATGACGAGGTGCGAGCATGACTCAGATCACTCTCGGAAAAGCGCTCGGAGCGGGGCTCCGCCGGGCGATGCGGGACGACGACAAGGTCGTGCTGCTGGGTGAGGACATCGGCAAGCTCGGCGGAGTCTTCCGCATCACGGACGGACTTCTCGACGAGTTCGGTCCCACACGCGTCATCGACACGCCGCTCGCAGAATCCGGCATCGTCGGCATGGCGGTCGGGCTGGCGTTCCGCGGCTACAGGCCCGTGGTCGAGATCCAGTTCGACGGCTTCGTCTATCCCGCGTTCGATCAGATCGTCTCCCAGGTCGCGAAGCTGCACTACCGCACACAGGGCCGGGTCAAGATGCCCATCACGATCCGCATTCCCTGGGCGGGCGGGATCGGAGCTGCCGAACACCACTCGGAATCGCCCGAGGCGTACTTCGTGCACACCGCTGGACTCAGGGTGATCGCCGTGTCCAATCCCGAAGACGCCTATCGGAGTCTGCGTCAGGCGATCGCCTCGGATGACCCGGTGATCTTCTTCGAGCCCAAGCGGCTGTACCACCACAAAGGAGAGATCGACCTCGACTCACCGCTGGCGGATGCCCCACCCATGGGTCTCGCGCGGGTCGTCCGCGCTGGCGGAGATGCGACGGTCATCACGTACGGGGCCATGGTCACGACCGCTCTGCAGGCAGCCGAGGCCGCCGAGGACGACGGGATCTCCCTGGAGGTGATCGATCTGCGTTCGCTGTCGCCGGTGGACTACGACACCGTCGCGACATCGGTCCGCAAGACGGGCCGCGTCGTCGTCGCGCACGAGGCGTCCAGGGAAGCCGGCATGGCGGCCGAGGTGATCGCGAGCGTCACGGAGCGCTGCTTCGAGTACCTCGAGTCGGCACCGTTGCGCGTCACCGGACACGACGTGCCATACCCGCCGGCAAAACTCGAGAAGTATCACCTGCCCGACCTCGACCGGCTGCTGGACGCGGTCGACCGCGTGCTCGACCGACCGAACAGTCTGACGGGAGCCGACGCGTGAACGCCGCTTTCCGACTCCCCGACCTCGGCGAGGGATTGACCGAGGCGGAGGTCGTCCAGTGGCTCGTCGCACCCGGCGACACGGTCGCGCTCAATCAGACCCTCGCCGAGGTCGAGACGGCCAAGGCGATCGTCGAGCTGCCTTCTCCGTATGAAGGTGTCGTCGCGGCCCTCCACGCCGAGGCCGGCGAGACGGTGGCGGTGGGCGCGCCACTGATCGAGTTCGATGTCGAGGGTGTGGACGACGCCCCGTCCAGGGGGTCGGACCGCGTCGAGACGGACGAGAAGGCCCAGCCCAACCTCGTGGGCTACGGCGCCGCGCCCTCGGCATCAGGGCGACCCGCCCGCCGTGCTCGACGCGCAGTCGTCCGGGCGATGGCCGATGACACGGCAGTGCTCGAGGCGGCGCCACATGATGCGTCACCGGCCGTGACCGTCGACGTCGTCGCCGAGCGCCCCCGCTCCACTCCGCCCGTGCGCGCATATGCCAAACGGCTCGGGATCGATCTCGCGCGGGTGGCGGCGTCGGTGGGCGATCGCGTGATCAGTCGCTCCGACGTCGACGAGTATGCATCGCGCACGGTGCCGACCGCGCAACAGCCCGACCCCGCGCTCCGACGGCATGGCGTCCCGAACGACGCGGCGAGTCTCACTGACGGTGCCCGGGAAACACGGATCCCCATTCGCGGAGTTCGCAAGCACACGGCCGCGGCGATGGTCGAGAGCGCGTTCACGGCGCCGCATGTCACCGTCTTCCACACCGTGGACGTCACGGCGACGATGGACCTCATCGCATCGCTGCGCGCTGACCGCTCGCTGTCGGAGCACCGGATCGGTCCGCTCGCGGTGGTGGCGAAAGCGGCCTGTCTCGCGCTGAGTCGCACGCCGGGGCTCAATGCCAGGTGGGACGAGTCGGCGGGTGAGATCGTGGAGTTCGGGTACGTGGACCTGGGGATCGCCGCCGCGACCGACCGTGGACTCATCGTGCCTCACATCCGCGACGCGCAGTCTCTGAGTCTCGCCGAGCTCGCCGATGCCGTGACCAGTCTCGCCGTCACCGCGCGTGAGGGGCGGACTTCCCCCGTGGAGCTCGCCGGCGGCACGTTCTCGATCTCGAACATCGGAGTGTTCGGGATCGACGCGGGCACCCCCATCCTGCCCCCGGGGCAGTCGGGGATCCTCGCCGTCGGCGCGGTCCGGCGCCGCCCGTGGGAGTACCGCGGCGAGATCGCGCTTCGCCAGGTGATGACGCTCAGCCTCTCCTTCGACCACCGGATCGTCGACGGCGCCGAGGGTGCGAGGTTCCTCAAAGACGTGGCGGACGTGCTGGAGGAGCCGGGGAGGGCGATGCTCCTCAGGTAGTCGCCCGGAGCGCCGATTCCGCCATCGCGGCGAGCACTGTCGCGGTGGCGGAGCGCTGTCTGGCTGCCGCGCGCGTGCTGTGCGGTGTGGAGTTGATGAGTCCGAAGCACGCCTGCACTCGCAGGCGCAGCTCGTCGGCATCGGCGTCGACCAGAGGGCTCAGGGTCTCGATCCAGAGTTCGATGTAGGCGCGCTGCAACCGCCGGACCTCGGCGTGGTCCTGGGGGGCGAGGTGCGCGACATCTCGGTCATGCACACGGATCACATCGGCGTGGCCCAGGGCGAACTCGACATGGAAGGCCACGAGCGCCCGCATACGCTCCTCGGGCGTGGATCCTCGCGCCGCGACCCCGGTGCCTCCTGAGACGAGGTCCTCGCTCACCTGGACCAGCACGGCGCCGAGCAGCGCCTGCTTGCCTGCGAAGTGACGGTAGACCGCCGGTCCGGAGACGCCGACTGCCGCGCCGATGTCCTCGAGGCTCACCCCGTTGTATCCGCTCTCGGCGAAGAGCCGCGCCGCCTCTCGGAGGATCGCGTCCGACCGCTCGGCTTTGGCGCGGTCTCGCGCAGTGGGAGGGCTTGTCATCTCAGTTAATCCTCGCTAACCTGATGCGATCGGTTAGTGCACACTAACCGAGAAAGCATCGGATGCGCCAGGGCGATGACGCCGGCGCGGTGTGGTCGAGGAGGACGTCACGATGCCCGCAACCCAGCAGTCCCTCGCTGCCGAGCTGCACGAACGACTGGGTGCCGCCGCGCTCGGCGGCCCTGAGGCCTCCCGGGAACGGCACGTCGCTCGCGGCAAGCTCCTTCCGCGAGATCGCGTGACCAGGCTTCTCGACGAAGGCAGCCCGTTCATCGAGATCGCTCCGTTGGCGGCGGACGGACTCTACGGGGGAGAGGCCCCGGCCGCAGGAGTCATCGCGGGCATCGGACTGGTGCACGGGCGACACGTGATGGTCGTGTGCAACGACGCGACGGTCAAGGGCGGCACCTACTATCCGCTCACCGTGAAGAAGCACCTGCGCGCTCAGGAGATCGCCCTCGAGAACCGACTTCCGTGCCTCTACCTGGTCGACTCCGGCGGCGCCTTCCTGCCGAAGCAGGACGAGGTGTTCCCCGACCGAGAGCACTTCGGACGCATCTTCTTCAACCAGGCCAGGATGTCGGCTGAGGGGATCCCGCAGCTCGCCGCCGTGCTTGGGTCGTGCACGGCCGGCGGAGCCTATGTCCCGGCCATGAGCGACGAGACCGTGATCGTGAGAGGCCAGGGGACGATCTTCCTGGGCGGCCCGCCGCTCGTCAAGGCGGCGATCGGCGAGATCGTGACGGCGGAGGAGCTCGGCGGCGGTGAACTGCACGCCCGGCGCAGCGGAGTCGTCGATCATCTCGCCGAAGACGACGAGCATGCGCTCGAGATCCTGCGCGACATCGTCGCCACCCTCCCGGAACCGGCAGCGCCGGCGTGGGATGTGGCCGAGACCCGTCGACCTTCGGTAACCGGGTCGCTCCACGATGTCGTCCCGGTCGACGTCAACACGCCCTACGACGTGCGCGAAGTCATCGATCGGCTGGTCGACGGCGACTCGTTCCGCGAGTTCAAGAAGGAGTACGGCACGACGCTCGTCACGGGCTTCGCGCGGCTCCACGGGCATCCCGTCGGGGTCATCGCGAACAACGGGGTGCTGTTCAGCGAGTCGGCCCTGAAGGGCGCACACTTCATCGAGCTCTGCGACCAACGCGGCATCCCCCTGGTGTTCCTGCAGAACATCACGGGTTTCATGGTCGGATCGGACGCCGAGGCGGGCGGCATCGCCAAGGACGGGGCGAAGATGGTCACCGCGGTCGCCAGCACCCGCGTGCCCAAGCTCACCGTGATCATCGGCGGATCCTTCGGGGCAGGCAACTACTCGATGTGCGGGCGCGCCTACTCGCCTCGCTTCCTCTGGACCTGGCCGGCGAGCCGCATCTCGGTGATGGGCGGCGCGCAGGCCGCCTCCGTGCTGGGGACGGTCAAGGACGATCAGCTCGCAGCTCGGGGACAGAGCTGGAGCGACGACGAGCGGAAAGCGTTCGAACAGCCGATCCGCGAGCAGTACGAGACGCAGGGGGAGCCGTACTACGCAACTGCTCGCCTCTGGGACGACGGCATCATCGATCCTGCCCAGACCCGTGACCTCCTGGGGCTCGCCCTCGACGTGGTCGCGCGAAGCCCACTGCCCGAGCCGCGTTTCGGCCTCTTCCGAATGTGACCGCCATGACGAACAGCCCCACCACCACTCAGCGCTTCGATTCGGTCCTGGTCGCCAATCGCGGCGAGATCGCACGGCGGATCATTCGCACTCTGCGCTCCCTGGGCATCCGCAGCATCGCGGTCTACAGCGACGCGGATGCCGACGCCCCCCACGTGCGCGAGGCTGATGACGCCGTACGGATCGGTCCGGCCCCCGTCGCCGAGTCGTACCTCGACATCGACGCGGTGATCGCGGCAGCGCGCGCGACCGGAGCGCAGGCCATCCATCCGGGCTATGGGTTCCTCTCCGAGAGCGTCGGGCTGGCCGAGGCGTGCGCGGGGAGCGGCATCGTCTTCATCGGTCCGGGCATCGACGCCCTTCAGATCATGGGGGACAAGGCGAAGGCGCGTGATCATGTGGCGCGGTCCGGGGTGCCCGTGGTGCCCGGGTTCGATGCGAGGGGCCTGTCGGATGCGGAGATAGCGGAGGAGGCCGACGCTGTCGGCTACCCCCTGCTCATCAAACCGAGTGCGGGCGGCGGCGGCAAGGGGATGGAGGTCGTCGAGGCGGCAGCCGGCCTCGGCGTCGCACTGGCGTCGGCACGGCGCGTGGCGCATTCGGCCTTCGGTGACGACTCCCTCATCCTCGAGCGGCTCATCCGACGTCCTCGCCACATCGAGGTGCAGGTGTTCGGCGACTCCCAGGGGACGGTGATCACCCTCGGCGAGCGCGAATGCACGCTGCAGCGGCGTCACCAGAAGGTCATCGAGGAGGCTCCCGCCGCGGGCATCCCCGAGGCGACGCGCGATCGGCTCCTCGCCGCCGCGACGCAGGCCGCACTGAGCGTGTCGTATGTCGGTGCCGGAACCGTGGAGTTCCTGGTCGACGCCGATGCTCCCGACCAGGTCTTCTTCATCGAGATGAACACGCGTCTGCAGGTCGAGCATCCGGTGACCGAGGGGGTGACCGGTCTCGATCTCGTCGCGCTCCAGATCCATGTGGCCGCGGGAGGACATCTCGACCCCGCGCCGGCTGTGCGCGGGCACGCCGTCGAGGCACGCGTGTATGCGGAATCGCCCGAGCGCGGGTTCCTGCCCTCGACCGGACGCGTGCTGCTCTTCGCTCCGCCCAGCGGCGTGAGGGTCGATGCGTCTGTCGAGACCGGCAGCGCCGTCACTGGTTTCTATGACCCCATGATCGCGAAGATCATCGCCGTCGCGGACGACCGCAGCACGGCACTCCGCCTGCTCGACGAGGCACTGGGCAGAACCGTCGTGCTGGGTGTGGACACGAACATCGGGTTCCTGCGCAGGCTGTGTCGCGATGAGCGGGTCATGGCCGGCGATCTCGACACCGGACTCATCGAGGCACTCCTTCCGTTCGTCGAGCAGCCGCCATCGCCGACGATGCTGGCGGCCGCGCGCCGAACGGTGACGGACGCGGTGGACGCCGCCGGGGCGACCACTGCGACTCGACGTGCCGGTGTCGTGTGGAACGACCGCATTCGGCGCGATCGGCGCGAGATCTCGTTTCTCACCGATCGCGGCGAGGTGATCCCGGCTCCTGCGACGACGAGCTCGCGGCTCGCCGCAGCCGCGGCGACGGATGACGACGGCGCGGTGTGGGTGAGCGAGGGCGGCAGGACCGTGCGCCTCGAACCCCTCGACCGCCGAGGACTGCTGCGTCACCGCCTGCAGCAGCGGGAGCAGAACGAATCGGCGAGCGGTCCGGATGCCCGTGCGCCGATGCCGGGAAGCGTGGTGGCCGTGCACGTCCAGGACGGCGATGTCGTCACGGCCGGCACGCCGCTCGTCTCGATCGAGGCGATGAAGATGGAGCACCCGGTGCTCGCACCGCACGACGGCGCGGTGCGCCTCACGGTCGCGGTCGGCGATCAGGTTCGACGCGACCAGCCGGTCGCGCATATGACGACGGAGGAGAGATGACGATGCACGAGCTGACGGATGAGGAGCGCGAACTCGCCGCTATGGTGCGCGAGTTCGCCGAGACGGTGGTCGCCCCGCAGTCGTATGAGGCCGACCGCACGCATACCCTGTCGATGGATGTGGTCGCCCAGATGGGCGACCTCGGACTCTTCGGCCTTCCGTTCTCTGAGGAGTACGGGGGTCAGGGCGGCGACTACATGGCCCTGGGCATCGCGATCGAGGCGCTCGGACGCGTCGACCAGTCCATCGCCATCACCCTCGAGGCCGGAGTCAGCCTCGGGGCGATGCCCGTGTTCCGCTTCGGCACTGAGGAGCAGAAGCACGAGTACCTGCCTGATCTGCTCGCCGGACGAGCACTCGCGGGCTTCGGCCTGACCGAGCCCGAGGCCGGAAGTGACGCGGGCGCGACCCGCACCACGGCGAGGCTCGACGGAGACGAGTGGGTCATCGACGGTTCGAAGCAGTTCATCACGAACTCCGGAACGCCGATCACCCGTTTCGTCACCGTGACCGCTGTCACCGGGAACGAAGGCGGCCGCAAGCAGATCTCGACCATCATCGTGCCGAACGGCACACCCGGGTTCACCGTCGAGGCACCGTATGACAAAGTCGGCTGGAACGCGTCCGACACTCACCCGCTGAGCTTCGACGGGGCGAGAGTGCCGGTCGGCAACCTTCTGGGCGAGCAGGGGAGCGGCTTCCGCAACTTCCTGAGCATTCTCGACGAGGGACGGATCGCCATCGCCGCGCTGTCCACCGGCGCGGCGGAGGGCTGTCTGGAGGCAGCCGTCGACTACGCGAAGAGCCGCACGATCTTCGGCAGCGCCCTCAGCACGAGGCAGAACGCGCAGTTCACCCTCGCGCGCATGCGTGCCCGAGTGCACACGGCGCGCCTCGCCTGGCATCACGCGGCTCGACTCCGCGACGCCGGACGGCCGTTCGCCGAGCAGGCCGCGATCGCGAAGCTCGTGGCAGGGGAGGCCGCGATGGACAACGCCAGAGACGCGACGCAGATCTTCGGCGGCAACGGCTTCATGAACGAGTTCCCCGTGGCCCGTCACTATCGCGACTCGAAGATCCTGGAGATCGGCGAGGGCACCACCGAGGTGCAGCTGCTCGTGATCGCGCGGGCGCTCGGGCTCGCCGGGTAGCGTGTCAGGATGCGATCCGCTCAGCGAACAGGGACGGTGAGGTGACCGTGCACGACATCGTCCAGCGCGGTCTCTTCTTCGAGGAGTTCATCACCGACGCCCGCTACCTGCACCGCCCAGGGCGCACGGCGACAGAGGCGGACAACGTCCTCTTCACGACGCTCACGATGAACACCCAGGCGCTGCACCTCGATGCGGCCTTCGCCGACGGACAGCAGCCGTTCGGAGCGCGCCTGATCAACTCGATGTGGACCCTCTCGACGATGGTCGGAACGTCTGTGGCGCAGCTGACCCAGGGCACGCTGGTGGCGCAGCTCGGGCTCGGAGACGTGACCTTCCCCCATCCGCTGTTCGCCGGTGACACGTTGTACACCGAGAGCGTGGTCGTCGAGAAGAGGCTCTCGACATCACGGGCGGGGCAGGGGATCGTGACGATCGCCCACACCGGACGCAATCAGGACGGCATCGTCGTCGCCACAGCCACCCGCACGGTCCTCGTGAACTGCCTGCCCGAGGGGGAACGATGACCTTCGCCCTCGGACCGGCGCTGCTCTTCTGCCCGGCGGACCGCCCCGAGCGTTTTCGCGGTGCTCTCGACAAGGCGGATGCCGTCATCCTCGATCTCGAGGATGCGGTGCTCCCCGAGGCGAAGGCCGCTGCCCGTCAGAACGTGATCGATGCCGATCTCGATCCCGAACGGGTGATCGTCCGGGTCAACGCACCCGGCTCGGCCGCCTTCGTCGCCGACCTCGCCATGCTCGCCCAGACCGACCTCCGCACGGTCATGGTGGCGAAGACGGAGAGCGCCGAGAGTCTGGACGCCGTCGATGAGCGGTTCTCGCTGATCGCTCTGTGCGAGACGGCGCGGGGTGTCCACGCGGCAGATCGCATCGCGGCTCACCCGCAGGTCGTGGCGATGATGTGGGGCGCGGAGGATCTGGTGGCGTCGCTCGGCGGGACGTCGAGTCGCACCGCCGAGGGCGGCTACCGGGATATCGCGCGCTACGCCCGCTCCCGTGTTCTCCTGGAAGCCGGGGCTCACAGCAAGGCCGCCATCGATGCGGTGCACATCGACATCTGCGATCTGGCAGGTCTGGAGGCAGAGGCGGTCGATGCCGTCGCGTCCGGATTCGCGGCGACCGCGTGCATCCACCCCAGCCAGGTGGCGGTCATCCGCGATGCATACGCGCCGGACGACGCCACGCTCCACTGGGCGCGCGGGGTACTCGCCGCCGCCGAAGGCGAACGGGGCGTCTTCCGCTTCGAGGGGCGCATGATCGATGAGCCCGTGCTCAGGCATGCTCGCTCGGTGCTCCGTCGCCGCTGAGCGGCGGTGCGATCAGACCAGGATCGCCTGGTCGATCAGACGCAGAGACCCGGGTGAGGCCTCGAAGCGATGAGCTGAGCCGTTTGCGAGAACCTCGCCGGGCCGCGGGAGCGTTCCCCCGGAGACGTGATCGATCAGAGACCGGATCACGCCTCCGTGCGTCACGACGATGACGGATTCCGCGACCGGAGCCGAGCGACGGCGCGCGTCGCGGGCGATCGCGTCGAGTGCGACCAACGCTCGGTCGGCGACCCCCTGCAAGGTCTCCGCGCCGGGGACCGGCGACAGCCAGTCGCCGTACTTCTCGATGTAGTCGGAGACGAGCATGCCCTCGCCCTCGCCGAACTCGCGCTCCCGCATGTCCGGCACCAGCACGGGGGATCCGAGCCCGAGGCTCTCGGAGATGATCTCGGCGGTCTCCCGCGCCCGCTTCAGCGGGCTGGCGTAGATCGAGTGATGGGTGACGCCTTCGAGGTGGCCGGCGGCGGTCCGCGCGTCGGCCCGGCCCTTCTCGTTCAGAGGGATGTCGGTGGAACCCTGGATCCTCCGAGCGAGGTTCCAATCGGTCTGGCCGTGGCGGATGAGCGTGAGCAGTGTCATCGGAGAAGCTCCTGGATCGCGGGGAGCACATCGCTGGTGCCTGCGGCGATGGTGGCATCGGCCCAGACATCCGCGCGCGTCGGCTCGCGGTTGATGATGATGAGGGGGATGCTGCGACGCCGTGCGCGTTCGACCAGGCGCACCCCGGAGTTCACGACGAGAGATGAGCCCGCCACGATCATCGCGTCACTCGCTCGGAGCAGCGATTCGGCGGCCTTGAAGCGGCCCTGCGGCACATACTCGCCGAAGAACACGACGTCGGGCTTCAGCATCCCCTCGCACACCGTGCACACGGGGACGATGAAGCCCTCGGTGCTCTCGGGGAGCACATCGCCGTCCGGAGCGAGTGCCACGTTCTCGGGGATCGCGATCCAGGGATTGCGCTCCTCGATCTGCACGGCGATGTCGCGGCGGTCGAAGACCTGGCCGCACTTCAGGCAGAGCACCCGGCGCATGGTGCCGTGCACCTCGATCACGTGCGAACTGCCCGCGCGCAGATGCAGTCCGTCGACGTTCTGGGTGATGACGCCGGTCACGTGGCCGGACGACTCCATGGCTGCGAGAGACCGGTGACCGGGGTTCGGCTCGGCCCGGGCGAACGCCTGCCATCCGAGATGCCCGCCGACCCAGTAGCGACGACGAGCCGCTTCATCCGCGAGGTACCGCTGAATGGTCATCGGATCAGACCGGTTGCGCGATCCCTCGCCGCGGTAGGCGGGGATTCCCGAGTCCGTGGAGATCCCGGCGCCGGTGAGCAAGGCGATCCTGCGGCCGCGCAGGAGTTCGGCGGTGCGAGCGATGGTGGCCGACAGCTCGACCGGACTCGATGCGCTCACAGGACCTCCCTGTGCGAGTCTACGGCGTGCTCGGAGCACGCGACGCGTCGCGGGTGCGGGCGAAAGCGGCACGGAGGGCGATGGCAGACTGGGGCTCGTGGAACTGCAGCATGTGACGAATCCGGACGATCGACGACTCGATGAGTATCGTGCACTCACCGACACGGCACTCCGAAGCGTGCGCGATCCGGCCGGAGGACTGTACATCGCCGAATCGACGAAGGTCATCGCGCGGGCGGTCGCCGCGGGGCATCGCCCGCGATCCGTGCTGGTCCAAGAGCGTCGGGTGGAGGACATCAGAGCGATCGTCGGCGACCTCGATGTGCCGGTCTACGTCGTTCCCGACGAGGTGGCGGAGGCGGTGACGGGGTTCGCCGTGCACCGGGGCACGATCGCGTCCATGCATCGTCCCGAGCTGCCGAGCGTGCGCGAGGTCATCGACTCCGCGACTCTCGTGCTGATCCTCGAGAACGTCGGCGACCACACGAATGTCGGCGCCGCATTCCGTGCGGCTGCCGCTCTCGGAGCCGATGCCGTGCTGGTGTCGCCCGGGGGAGCGGACCCGCTCTACCGACGCAGCGTGCGCGTCAGCATGGGAACCGTGTTCCAGGTCCCGTGGACCCGCATCACGGACTGGGCGTCGGCGGTGACCGATCTCCACGCCGCAGGGTTCGACGTCGCGGCTCTCGCGCTGAGCGAGGACGCCGTGACGCTCGACGCCTATGTCGCGTCCCGCCCCGACCGCGTCGCACTCGTCATGGGGTCCGAAGGCGATGGGCTCTCGCGCACCGCGCTCGCTGAGGCCGACACGGTCGTGACCATCCCCATGTCGGGCGGCGTGGACTCGCTCAACGTCGCCTCGGCGGCCGCCGTGGCGCTGTGGGCCCTCGGGACCCGCTGATCAGCTGAAGGATCGTCAGTCGGACGACGGGAAGACGATCGGCGAGGGCTCGGGGCGCTTCGCCACGACGTGATCCCCGGAGGACTGGTGGCGGAGGCGACGCAGAACCCAGGGGACGAGGTGCTCCCGCGCCCAGCCGAAGTCCTCGGTGCGTGCCTCGCGCCACGTGCGCAGCGGCAGAGGCTCGGGCTGCATCGCCTCGAGGTCGTTGGGCACGTTGAGCGCTCGGAGCACCATGCGGGCCACCTCGTGATGGCCGAGCGAGTTGTAGTGCAGGCGATCATCGTCGAAGAACCGCATGTCCTGCACGACTTTGAGCGCCCACTGGTCGGCGACGATGCAGTCGTGGCGCTCGGCGATCGCGCGGACGTTCTCGTTGTAGATCGCCACCTTGCCGCGGAACGCTCGGAAGACGGGAGTGAAGGCGGTGTCGATCCCGGTGAAGAGCAGCACGGCCGCTCCGGTCGATGACAGTCGTGCGACGGCATCCTCGAGCTGCACCGCGATGGCATCGGGGTCGGTCCCCGGACGGATCACGTCGTTGCCGCCCGCGCAGATCGAGATGAGATCCGGATGCAGGGCCACGGCCGGCTCGATCTGGTCGTGGACGATCTGGGCGATCAGCTTGCCGCGCACGGCGAGGTTGGCATAGGCGAAGTCGTCCACCTGGCGGGAGAGCACTTCCGCGACGCGGTCGGCCCAGCCGCGATGGCTGCCGGGCTGAGAGGGATCCGGGTCGCCGATGCCCTCGGTGAACGAGTCGCCGATCGCGACGAACCGCCGCCACGGGTGGGGGTTCTCGTTGTCGAGTTCCGGGGTTCGGATCGAATCCTGGTCTGTCATCCAGCTCTCCTTCGCGAACGGACGCGGGCCGCTACAGGGCGCCGCGCAGTGACCGAGCCTACTCGGATGCGAGGGCGGCAGCGAGGACGCGCGCGGCGGATCGGGCGAGCGTGCCGAGTGTCGGCGCCAGCGATTATCGTTGACTCGATGCTCTCTCCGTCCTTCCCTCAGCGTGCCCCCTGGGGCACTGCGAACAAGCTGCGTGCCTGGCAGCAAGAGGCGCTGGAACAGTACTTCCAGGCCGATCAGCGCGACTTCCTCGTCGCAGCGACGCCCGGCGCAGGCAAGACCACGTTCGCCCTCACCCTCGCGGTCGAGCTCATGCGCATGGGCGAGGTCAACCGGATCATCGTGGTCGCGCCGACCGAGCATCTCAAGACGCAGTGGGCCGATGCCGCCGCTCGGGTGCACATCCGTCTCGATCCTCGGTTCCGCAACAGTCACTGGGCGCCGGCGCGGCACTACCACGGCGCCGTCGTCACCTACGCGCAGGTCGCCGCGAAGTCGTCGGTCCACCGGCACCTGACCGAGGACGCCAAGACCCTGGTCATCCTCGACGAGGTGCATCACGGCGGCGACGCTCTCAGCTGGGGTGACGCGATCCGAGACGCCTACGGTCCGGCGAAGAGACGACTTCTGCTCTCCGGCACCCCGTTCCGCAGCGACACCGCGCCCATCCCGTTCGTCGAATACCACCCCGACGAGTCGGGCGCGCGCATCTCTCGCACCGACTACAACTACGGCTACGGGCGCGCCCTGGCCGACGGTGTCGTGCGTCCGGTGCTGTTCCACATGTACGCCGGCAAGATGCGATGGCGCACGAGCACCGGAGACGAGCTCGAGACTCATCTGGGCCAGGACAACACCAAGGATGTGACCTCCCAGGCCTGGCGCACCGCGCTCGATCCCGAGGGCGAGTGGATGCCGGCTGTGCTCTCGGCGGCGGATCGTCGTCTGACCGAGATCAGGCACCACGTGCCGGATGCCGGTGGCCTGGTGCTCGCGACCGATCAGACCGTCGCCCGTGCGTATGCCAAGATCCTGCACAGCATCACCGGTCGGCAGCCGACGATCGTCCTGTCCGACGACGCGACCGCGTCCGAGCGCATCGAGAAGTTCAGCAACAGCGAAGACCGCTGGATGGTCGCCGTGCGCATGGTGTCCGAGGGGGTCGACGTGCCCCGTCTCGCGGTCGGCGTCTACGCGACGTCGTCGTCCACGCCGCTGTTCTTCGCCCAGGCCATCGGCCGTTTCGTGCGTGCACGCCGTCGGGGCGAGGCGGCGAGCGTCTTCCTGCCCCAGGTGCCCGTGCTCATGGGGCTCGCGAACGAGATGGACAAGCAGCGCGATCACGCGCTCGATCGCCAGTCGGCAGACGACGACGGACTCGAGGACTCGCTGCTGGACTCCGCGAACCGCGAGGACGACGCGTCCGATGCGCTGACGCAGGAGTTCAGCTACCAGGCTCTGTCATCGGTGGCCCATTTCGACCGGGTCGTGTTCGAGGGCCAGGAGTTCGGTCAGCTGGCCGAGCCTGGCACGCCCGAAGAAGAGGAGTTCATCGGCTTCCCTGGCCTCCTCGAGCCCGAGCACGTCCATGAGCTGCTGATGCAGCGTCAGGCGCGGCAGACCCGCTTGCGTGAGACGAGGGAAGCCGAGGCGGGCCCGACCGAGGCCACGACGCTCCCGGCGCCGCTGCACCGCACCCTGCGCGAACAGCGGCAGCTGCTGAACAGCCTGGTGGGCCTGTACGCCCGTCAGAAGGGCGAGCCGCATGGCGCAGTGCACGCCGAGCTGCGCAGGATCTGCGGCGGACCCGCAGTCGCCCAGGCGACCGTGACGCAGCTGCAGTCGCGTATCGACGTGCTGCGCAAGCGCGTCCGCTCCTGATTCCCTCGCTCGGTTCGGAAGCCCGAAAACCTGGCAATACTGCTCCTGGTACGTCTGCGAACGGTTCACGAAGCTAGCGTTGAACGGTTGCCCCGACTCTCGGGGACCGTCGATCAGGAGACCTCATGACAGCCCCCGCTGCCGCCGAACCGACCGCCACAGACCGCCGCCGCTGGGCGCGCTACCTCGTCGAGGAACGTGCCGAAGGGCACGTCTATCAGAAACTGGCCAGCCGCCGCACGGGCGAGGAGCGCGAGATCCTCCTCAGCCTCGCCGACGCGGAGCGACGCCACGAGCAGCACTGGCTCGATCTTCTGGGCGACGAACCCGGTCGACTGCCGCGTGCCGGCATCCGCTCACGCCTGCTCGGCTGGATGGCGGGCCGCTTCGGATCCATCTTCGTGCTCGCGCTCGCGCAGAGCGCCGAGGCGCGTTCTCCCTACGATTCAGAGCAGTACGCGACACCTGCCATGCGAGCCGACGAGAAGGTGCACTACGAGGTGGTTCGGGGTCTCGCCGCGCGCGGCCGACGCCGTCTGTCAGGTTCGTTCCGCGCCGCCGTCTTCGGGGCCAACGACGGCCTCGTGAGCAACCTCGCCCTCGTGCTGGGCATCGGCGCCACGGGTGTGAGCTCGGGATTCGTCCTGTTCAGCGGTATCGCGGGTCTGCTCGCGGGGGCGCTGTCGATGGGAGCGGGAGAGTTC
Source organism: Microbacterium sp. NPDC089320 (assembly GCF_040684875.1). Lineage (NCBI taxonomy): Bacteria > Bacillati > Actinomycetota > Actinomycetes > Micrococcales > Microbacteriaceae > Microbacterium > Microbacterium sp. NPDC089320. Next base: position 365,713 of record NZ_JBFBGY010000002.1, on the reverse strand, counting down.
GTGTCGGTGCGCTCCCAGCGCGAACTCCTCGCCTCGACGGAGGCCAACGAGGATGCCGCGGCGAGCGCCGCCGACCTCGACATCGATGAGAACGAGCTCGCGCTGGTCTACCGGGCGCGCGGGATCGGCCAGCAGGAGGCGCTGGAGCGCGCGCGGCGCATCGTCGACGCGGCGCGCGCAGGCGTGGAACGCGCCGCCACAGGCCCGATCCACGTGCATTCCGGAGACGACCACGAGATCGTCGGCAGCGATTGGACCGCTGCGATCTCGAGCTTCCTGCTGTTCGCCTCCGGCGCGATCATCCCGGTCCTGCCCTGGATCTTCGGGCTCGAGGGGGCCACGGCGGTGATCGTCGCGCTCGTGCTGGTGGGAGTCGCGCTGCTGTCGACCGGGGCGATGGTCGGCATCCTCTCCGGAGGGCCGCCTCTGCGTCGTGCGATGCGTCAGCTGGCGATCGGCTTCGGCGCCGCGGCGATCACCTACGTCCTCGGTCTGGTGTTCGGGGTCGGCGCGGTCTGACCGCGGCACCACCCGGACGCAGCGGACAGGGCTCGAGCTGTCGTTTCGAGTCCTGTCCGAACGGGCAGCGACGCAGAATCGAAGAAGGCCCCGGATATCACGGGGATATCCGGGGCCTGTCCGTGCGCGGAGGGGGACTTGAACCCCCACGCCCTTACGGGCACTACGACCTCAACGTAGCGCGTCTACCATTCCGCCACCCGCGCAGGTGTTGGATGTTCGTTGCCGAACGAAGATTTACATTAGCACGAGCTTCGCGGCACTCAGAAACCGACGCCGACGCCCGGGCGCGCCACGTCGTTTCGATAGCCTGGACTCCATGACTGACGTGTCTCTTCCCGAGGTGGTTCGCATCGCGAGCGACCTGATCCGATTCGACACCTCGAACTTCGGCGGAGGCAATGCCACAGGCGAGCGGGAGGCGGCCGAGTATGTCGGCGGCTATCTCCAGGGCCTCGGCCTCGATGTCGAGTACTACGAGCCCATTCCGCGGCGCACGAACGTCATGGCGCGGGTGCCGGGGCGCGACCGGAGCAAGCCTGCGCTCGTCGTGCACGGGCACCTCGACGTGGTCCCGGCCATGGCGGAGGACTGGACCGTGGACCCTTTCGCCGGGATCGTCAAGGACGGCATGCTCTGGGGGCGGGGTGCGGTCGATATGAAGAACATGAACGCGATGATCATGACCGCTGTCGCGGACATACTGCGCGCGGGGGAGCAGCCCGAACGCGACCTGGTGCTCGCGTTCTTCGCCGATGAGGAGAACGGTGGCGTCGAGGGGTCGGCCCTGGTCGTGCAGAACCGTCCCGAGTGGTTCGAGGGGGCGACCGAGGCGATCAGCGAGGTGGGCGGGTATTCGATCACCGTCGACGACCGCCGCGCCTACCTGCTGCAGGTGGGGGAGAAGGCGCTCATCTGGATCCGCCTCGTGGCGAAGGGGCGCGCCGGGCACGGAAGCCGCCTCCACGATGACAATGCGGTCACGAAGCTCGCTGAGGCGGTCGCCGCCCTCGGGCGCACGCGGTGGCCCCTGCGCCTCACGCCCACCACCGAGGCTCTGCTGCGGGGCCTGAGCGATCTCACCGGGCGCCCCGTCGACGACCCGGACGCCCTCGCGGCTGCGGCCGGGCCCGCCGAGGCATTCCTGCGCTCCTCCTTCCGCACGACGACGAACCCGACCGCGCTGACGGCCGGGTACAAGCACAATGTGATCCCCGAGCGGGCGGAGGCGCTGATCGACGTGCGGGTGATCCCCGGGACGGAGGACGACGTACTCGCCGAGCTGCAGAGGATCGTCGGCGATGACATCGAGATCCAGACCGTCGTGCGGGACATCGGCATGGAGACGCCCTTCGGCGGTGAGCTCGTCGAAGCGATGGTGGAGAGTCTCGGCAGGCATGACCCGGGCGTGCCGGTCATCCCGTACCTGCTGGGTGCGGGCACCGACAACAAGGCGTTGGCGTCCCTCGGCATCACCGGGTACGGCTTCGCGCCTCTTCGGCTGCCCGCCGACCTCGACTTCACGGGGATGTTCCACGGGGTCGACGAGCGGGTGCCCGTAGAATCGCTTGTCTTCGGTCAGCGGGTGCTGGCCGATCTGCTGCGCACGTATTGAGCTCTCGGCTCCACGTTCGCGCACATCGACTCAGAAAGCTCCTCCATGCACTTGCTCGAAGCGCTCATCCTCGGCATCGTCCAGGGACTCACCGAGTTCCTGCCGATCTCCTCCAGCGCCCACCTGCGCATCCTCGGCACGTTCCTGCCGTCCGGCGAGGATCCCGGTGCCGCGTTCACCGCGATCACCCAGATCGGCACCGAGGCGGCCGTTGTGGTGTTCTTCTGGCGCGACATCGTGCGGATCATCGCGCAGTGGTTCCGGTCGTTGGCGGGCAGGGTTCCGCGCAGCGATCCGGATGCGCGGATGGGATGGATGATCATCATCGGCAGCATCCCGATCGTCCTCCTGGGGCTCCTGTTCCAAGACCAGATCGAGACGGTCTTCCGTTCGCTCTGGATCGTCGCGATCATGCTGATCGTCTTCGGCATCCTCCTCGGTGTCGCCGACCACGTCGGCGCCAAGCGCCGCAAGCTCGACCAGCTCACCTACCCGCACGGCATCGCGTACGGGTTCGCTCAGGCCCTGGCGCTGATCCCCGGAGTCTCGCGATCCGGTGGGACGATCACCATGGGACTCTTCCTCGGCTACGAGCGCGCCGCCGCCGCTCGCTACGCATTCCTGCTCGCGATCCCCGCGGTGTTCGGCAGCGGTTTCTACCAGGTCTTCAAGAGCTGGGACGAGCCGTCCTTCTTCTCGTTCGGAGACACCCTGGCGGCGACGGGCATCGCTTTCGTGGTGGCGCTCGGCGTGATCGCGTTCTTCATGAACTACATCTCGAAGCGGAGCTTCCTGCCGTTCGTGATCTACCGCATCCTCCTGGGCACCGTCCTGCTGGTGCTGCTGGGCACGGGCGTCATCGCGGCCTGATGCCGTCGGCCCCGTCGTCTACCGCTTGTGGTCGCCGGGGCCGTCGCCACGGCGCTTGAGGTAGCGCTCGAAGGCCTGAGCGATCGCATCACCCGACGCATCGGGGGAGTCCCACGTGTCGCGGGTGCGCTCCAGCTGGTGGATGTACTCGGTCATGTCCTCGTCGTCCGCTGCCGCGGCATCGATGGACGCCTCCCAGGCGGCGGCCTCCGTGCGCAGGTGGTCACGGGGCACGTCGACGCCCGTCAGCTCCTCGAGGCGGTCGAGAAGGGCGAGAGTCACCTTGGGCGACGGGGTGGCCGAGGCGACGTAGTGCGGCACGCTCGCCCACAGGCTGGCCGTCGGGATCCCGGCGCTCTCAGCGAAGTGCTCGATCACGCTCAGGATGCCCACCGGGCCCTCGTAGAGCGAGCGTTCGAGGCCGTGAGCCTCGCGGATCTGCTCGTTCTGGCTCGAGGCGAAGATCGAGATCGGCCGAGTGTGGGGCACATCGGAGAGCATCGCGCCCAGGGTGACGAAACCCGTGATGTCGTCGCGGAGCGCGACGTCGATGAACTCGGAGGCGAAGGCCTGCCAGGTGCGCGCCGGCTCCACACCCGTGAGGACCCAGAACTCGGGTCCTGGGCCAGGGTCGCGCGGACGCCAGAGTCCCGCTTCGGGCCAGGTGAGCTGGCGACGCCCTTCGGCGTCCATCTTCGTCGCCGGACGCGTGTACTGGTAGTCGAAGTACAGCTCCGGGTCGATCGAATGGACGAGGTCGTAGTCGGTCGTCTCGCGCAGTGCGGCGACAGCGCCGCTCGCGGCTTCTCCTGCGTCGTTCCACCCGTCGAAGGCGACGATGACGATGCGTGAACCGAGGCCATCCATCGTGGGCTCCCTTCGTGGATTCCGGATCGGTATCACCCCAGGCTAGTCCGACGGCGCGGGGACCGGGCGGAGCCACGGGTAACATGGTTCGGTGAGCAGACAGCCCCGCGCGATCCTCTGGGACATGGACGGAACACTCGTCGACACCGAGCCGTATTGGATGGCGGCCGAGACCGCACTCGTCGAATCGTTCGGCGGCACCTGGAGCCACGAGGACGCACTGCAACTCGTCGGCAACGGCCTGATCGACAGCGCGATCATCCTCCAGAACGCGGGCGTCGACATGGATGCCGAGGCGATCGTGTCGCTCCTCACCGACGGTGTGCAGGACGCGCTGCGCACGCAGGGAGTGCCCTTTCGTCCCGGTGCGCGAGAGCTGCTGCAGGACCTCCGGACGGCCGGGATCCCCACGGGCCTCGTCACCATGTCGCTGCGCCGCATGGCGCTGAGCGTCGTCGACCTGATCGAGTTCGACGCGTTCGACATCGTCGTGGCAGGTGACGACGTGACCAATCCCAAGCCCCATCCCGAGCCCTACCTCCACGCGGCGTCGTTGCTCGAGATCGACATCGCCGAGGCTGTGGTCATCGAGGATTCCCCGACCGGACTCCGCGCGGGCATCGCGTCCGGCGCCGTCGCCCTCGGGGTGCCGCACATCGTCCCGCTCGATCACGTCGGGGCGCACGAGCTCTGGCCGAGCCTCGAGGGACGCAGTGCCGCCGACCTGATCGAACTCTTCGACCGCAAGACCTCCATGACGGGAGCCACCCGATGACCGAGACCACCTCACAGCGGCCGAGCGGGCCGTTCCGAGAGGGCGATCGAGTGCAGCTGACCGGACCCAAGGGGCGCCTGCACACCGTGACCCTGCGTGAGGACGGCGAGTTGCACACGCATCAGGGCGTGCTCCGGCACCGCGACCTCATCGGCCTGCCCGACGGCTCCGTGGCCGCGAACAGCTCGGGGCACGAGTACCTCGCACTCAGGCCGCTGCTCCGCGACTTCGCGATGTCGATGCCTCGCGGCGCCGCGATCGTCTACCCCAAGGACGCCGCGCAGATCGTGATGCAGGCCGACATCTTCCCCGGCGCCGTCGTCGTGGAAGCGGGTGTCGGATCAGGTGCCCTCTCGCTCTCGCTGCTGCGGGCCATCGGTCCGGCCGGCCGATTGGTGTCGTTCGAGCGCCGCGAGGACTTCGCTCAGGTCGCGCGAGGCAACGTCGAGACCTTCTTCGGCGAGACTCCCGGCACCTGGGACGTGGTGGTCGGAGACCTCGCGGAGTCGCTGCCTGCGGAGTTCCCCGCGGGCACCGTGGATCGCGTCGTGCTCGACATGCTCGCGCCATGGGAATGCGTGGACGTGGTCGCCGACGCCCTCACTCCCGGGGGTGTCGTGCTGTGCTACGTCGCGACGGCCACGCAGCTCTCGCGGGTCGCGGAGTACATCCGCAGCACGGGGTTGTTCACCGACCCCGAGGCCTCCGAGACGATGGTGCGCGGCTGGCACGTCGAGGGCCTCGCGGTGCGACCCGACCACCGCATGGTGGCACATACCGGATTCCTCCTCACCGCACGCCGGCTGGCGCCGGGAGCCGTTCCTCCGCAGGTCAAGCGTCGGGCCTCGAAGAGCAGCTACGGCGATGCGGATGTCGAGGCGTGGACGCCCGGCGCCGTGGGCGACCGTGAGATCACAGACAAGAACCTGCGCAAGCGGGCGAGAGAGGCCGCGAAGGCCGCCGAGGGGGCTCGTCTCGCCGCCGGATCGCGCGAATCCGCACCCCCGACGGAATAGACTGGAGCGCGTGCGTAAAACGTCCGCCGTTCTGGCAACCCTCAGCCTCGCCGTCCTCACTCTGACCGGGTGCGCCTCGGCGCCGTCGTTCGCCGGTGACGCATGCGATCGTGCGGCCGCGTCGACCCCGTCCGTCAAGGATTCGGTCACCGTGGAGGGCGACCTCGGGGAGACCCCGGACGTCACCGTGTACAGCCCGGTGAAGGCCGAAGAGACGTCGTTCGCCGACGTGGTGACGGGAGACGGAGACGTCCTCACGTCGACGTCTCAGCCGATGGTCCTCGACATCGCCTTCTACGGCGGCGAGAGCGGCGAGAAGCTGTACGAGTCCGAGTTCAACGGAGACCCGAGCCGGGTGCACAGCATCTCCTACTGGGCCGAGCGGTCGGCCGGTCTCGAGACCGTTCTGGAGTGCGCCACCGGAGGGAGTCGGATCGTCGCCGTGCTGACGCCTGAGGACTTCGGCGAAGCGAATGTCGAGGCATTCGGACTCGAGCAGGACGAGAACGTCGTCGCGATAATCGACCTGCAGGATGTCTACCTCGCTCACGCCGAAGGCGCATCGCAGTTCAACGACGCCCGAGGCCTGCCTACCGTGGTCCGCGCTCCCGACGGCACCCCCGGCGTGATCATCCCCGACAGCGACGCTCCCACCGAGACGGTCACTCAGACGCTCATCAAGGGCGACGGTGAGAAGGTCGAGAAGGACTCGACCATCGTCACCAACATCATGGCGCTCGGATGGGACGACAAGACGGTCACCTCGAGCACGTGGGGCGCTGAGCCGAACATCGGCCCGGCTGCGAAGGAGCTCGTCGGCGCGACCGTCGGCTCTCAATTGCTCGTCGTCGTGCCTGAGGCGGACGGAAACCCGGCGACCGCCATCGTGGTGGACATCCTGGGTGTCGTCCCCGTCCCGGAGCAGTGATGGCGGCCCGTATTCCTGCGGAGGAACGCCTGACGAATCTCGTCGTGGCGCTCATGGCCACGGAAATCGGGCTCACCAAGCAGCAGATCCTCGACAACGTGTCGGGATACCGTCAGCGCGCCGACGCGGGCGTGCGCTCGGATGCTCTCGAGAAGATGTTCGAGCGCGACAAGGACGAGCTTCGCACCCTCGGAGTTCCTGTCGAGACGATCGGCGACCAGGCCGATCCGAACGATCTCCGTGAAGCGCGCTACCGCATTCCGCAGGCGGAATACGACCTGCCGAACGACATCGAGTTCACGGCCGCCGAACTCGCCGTGCTCCAACTCGCGGGCAGCGTATGGAGCGCCGAGTCCGCCTCGGGCGATGCGAAAGCCGGCGTGCGCAAGATCCGGGCGCTCGGAATCGACGGTGACGAGCCGATCATCGGCTTCGCACCGCGGATCACCGCTCGGGATGCCGCGTTCCCTCCGCTGCAGGATGCGATCGAGAAAAGCCGGGTCGTCGTCTTCGACTACCTGAAGCCGGGCGAGGGCGCGCCGAGGCGGCGCAGCATCCGTCCGCTCGTCCTGGTCGACTATGAGGCGAGATGGCACGTGTTCGGCGTCGATGTAGACATCGAGCAGGACCGCATGTTCCTCCTCAGCAGGATCGTCGGCGATGTGAAGATCACGGCCAAGGCGTTCGACCCGGCCCTGCGCGAAGGAGCGGGGGAGCGAGCCCTGGCGGGCCTCGAGCGCGTCGCCGCTCAGAACTCCGCGCTGCTCGAGGTCACACCGGGCACCGAGGCGTCGCTGCGGCTGGGACGACGAGCGACGCCGGCGGCGACCCAGGGCATCTTGGTCCCATTCGTCGATCTGCACATCTTCGCCGACGAACTCGCGTCCTACGGTCCCGAGGTGCGCGTGGTGGAGCCGGCGGCACTCCGCGCCGCCGTCGTCGACCGACTGACGGCGGTCGCCTCCGCGAACACGGATGCGGAGGACGCCCGATGAGTGCGCAGGGGAAGCCGCTGCTCGCCGCCGACCGAGTCCGGGTCTATCTGACGCTCGTGCCCTACCTCCTCGAACACGGACAGGTCTCGCTCGCCGAGGCGGCTGCCGAGTTCGGCGTGACTCCGGCGGAGATGCGCCAGATGGTCGAGAAGCTGACGGTCATCGGTCTGCCGGGTGACTCGGGCTTCTGGCAGCAGCCGCAGGAGATGTTCGACATCAACTGGGATCTTCTCGACGAAGAAGACGTCATCGAGATCACGAACGACGTGGCCCTTCGGCGAGTGCCGCGATTCACCGCCCGCGAAGCCGCCGCACTGCTCGCCGGCCTTCAGATGGTCGCCGCCGTGCCCGCGGTATCGGACTCGGGCCTGGTCAGCGGACTCATCTCCAAGCTCTCCCGCGGCGCCGCAGACGCGCCGGCCGAGGTCGTCGTCGCCCCGAGTGCGGTCGATAAAGTGCGCCAGGTCGTGTCGCAAGGCGTGCAGAACGGTGTCGCCGTGTCGTTCACCTATCAGGCCCCCGATGCCGCGCCGACGACGCGCACTGTGGATCCCGTGCAGGTGCTCATCACCAACGCGCAGTGGTATCTGCAGGGCTGGTGCCACATGCGACGGGCCATGCGCACGTTCCACCTGGACCGCGTGAGCGAGGCCCGGCTGACCGACATCCCGATCACCCACGCCGGCGAGCACGTTCCGGAGGCCTTCTCGGCCGTCGAGGACGAGGGGGAGGTGCGCGTACGCGTGCCCGAGAGGATGGCGCCCCTGCTCGGAGATTTCCTGACCGCGGACAATTCCGAGGTCAGCGATGGGATCGTCACTGTTCGGCTGCATCTCGCAGACCCTCGGGGAGTGAAGCGGCTGGCTGCGAAGTTCGGCGGCGCTCTCGAAGTGGTCGAGCCCGGCATCGCCCGAACAGCGGCCCGAGAGTGGGCTGCGGCCGGACTCGCCCTGTATCGCCACCCCGAGGGCGACAACGCCCGTTAGACTTTCACCAAACGACGAAGGAGAATCATGGGCGCTTTCGGTTGGCCACATCTGCTGATCATCCTCGCCGTCATCCTGCTGCTCTTCGGTGCGGCGAAGCTGCCGGCACTGGCGAAGAGCCTCGGTCAGTCCGCCCGCGTGTTCAAGGGCGAGATGAAGGCGATGAAGAACGAGGACGCGACTGATGCCGCGGATCCTGCATCCCCGACCACCACGACCTCGGTCGCGGACACCACGGTGACGGCTCGCGACACGGATCCGGGTCAGCCCCCTCGATCCGCCTAGTTCGTGTCCGCTCTCGATTCCGCCGACCAGGAGACGCCGGGCCGTGACAGGCGGATGTCTCTCGGCGCGCACCTGATCGAGCTCCGTAAACGTCTGTTCATCGCGGCAGCCGCCCTGGTGGTCGGCATGATCATCGCCTTCATCGTCACGGAGCCGATCATCGAGCTGCTGTCGGTGCCGATCCGCACGATCGCCGCAGAGGCGGGGCGTGAGTACACCGGTCTCAACTTCACCACCGTGACGAGCGGTTTCGACCTGCGCATGCGGATCGCCTTCGCGATCGGACTGCTGATCTCCGCTCCTGTGTGGCTGTGGCAGGTGTGGGCGTTCGTCATGCCGGGGCTCACGAAGAAGGAGACTCAGTACACCTGGGGGTTCCTCGGCTCGGCCATTCCGCTGTTCTTCGCAGGATGCACCGTCGCGTTCTTCGTGCTGCCCCACGTGATCGAAGTCATGGCGTCGTTCGTCCCGACCGGCATGGCGCAGTTCTTCGACTACTCCACCTACTACGACTTCGTCTTCAAGTTCCTGCTCGTGCTCGGCATCGCCTTCGTGCTGCCCGTCTTCCTGGTGGCACTCAACCTCGCCGGCATCGTGTCGGGCCGCGACATCCTGAAGGGCTGGCGAGTCGCCATCCTGGTGTGTACGGTCTTCGCCGCTGTCAGCACGCCGCCTGCTGACGTGTTCTCGATGCTGCTGCTGATGGGATCCATGATCGTGCTGTACTTCGCGGCGACCTTCATTTCGATGCTCTTCGACCGTCGCAAGCGCAAGCGCGACGCGGCTGCAGGCATCGAACCCGTGGCCATATGAGCTCGCCCGCCGAACGATACGCCGCGGCTCGACAGGCGGCAGGGCACCCGGCGACCGTAGCCTTCGCGGCCGGCCAGAGATTCGAACTCGATCCCTTCCAGGTCGAGGGGTGCCACGCACTCGAAGACGGCCAGAGCGTGCTCGTCGCCGCGCCGACCGGAGCCGGCAAGACGATCGTGGGCGAGTTCGCGATCCATCTCGCGATGCAGACCCCGCAAGACAAGGCCTTCTACACGACGCCCATGAAGGCGCTCTCCAACCAGAAGTTCCGCGAACTGGTCGACGTGTACGGCCCGGACGACGTCGGTCTGCTCACCGGCGATACGAACATCAACGGCAACGCCCGGATCGTCGTGATGACGACCGAAGTGCTGCGCAACATGATCTACGCGGATTCTGCGGCCCTCCGCGACCTCCGCTATGTGGTCATGGATGAGGTCCACTACCTCGCCGATCGTTTCCGCGGCGCCGTGTGGGAAGAGGTGATCATCCACCTGCCGCAGCATGTGCGGCTGGTCTCCTTGAGCGCGACCGTGTCGAACGCCGAGGAGTTCGGCGACTGGCTCGACACCGTTCGCGGGGACACCGAGGTGATCGTCTCGGAGATCCGTCCGGTGCCGCTCGAGCAGCATGTGCTCGTTCGGGATGATCTTCTCCCGCTCTTCGACGATCGGGCCGGGATCGCGACCGCGCAGGTCAATCAGGAGCTGATGCGGATCCGCTCCTTCACCGGCTCGCACTACGACAACAATCGCTCGGCGCAGGAGTACCGCAGCAACAGGCATGCGGGGCGACAGGCTCAGCGCCCGCCACGAGGAGGACGCCGTCCCGTCCGTTCCGCGAACGTCCGTCGGATCGAGCGCATGGATCGGCCCGACGTCGTGCGACTGCTCGAGCAGGCGAATCTTCTGCCGGCGATCTTCTTCATCTTCAGCAGGGTCGGCTGCGACGCGGCGGTGCAGCAGGTCCGCCGGTCGGGAGTGCGTCTGACGTCGTCGGAAGAACGCGCAGAGATCCGAGCGATCGTCGAGGACCGGACCCGCTCGCTGCAGGATGAGGACCTCGGGGTCCTGGGCTACTGGGAGTGGCTCGAGAACCTCGAGCGCGGTGTGGCCGCGCACCATGCGGGTCTCCTGCCCGCCTTCAAGGAGGTCGTCGAGGATCTCTTCAAGCGCAAGCTGGTGAAGGTCGTCTTCGCCACCGAGACGCTGGCTCTGGGCATCAACATGCCCGCGAGAACCGTGGTTCTCGAGAAGATGGAGAAGTTCAACGGCGAGGCTCGGGTCGCGATCACGTCGGGGGAGTACACCCAGCTCACCGGCCGGGCCGGACGACGCGGAATCGACGTCGAAGGTCATGCGGTGGTGCAGTGGACCGAGGGGATGGACCCGCAGGCGGTCGCCGCTCTCGCCTCCCGCCGCACCTATCCGCTGAACTCCAGCTTCCGACCGACGTACAACATGGCCGTCAACCTGATCGATCTGTTCGGAAAACAGCGAGCCCGCGAGGTGCTCGAGTCGTCGTTCGCACAGTTCCAGGCCGACCGCGCCGTCGTCGGCCTTGCTCGCCAGGTCCGCGAGGCGGAGGAGTCGTTGGAGGGGTACAAGGCGGCGATGGTCTGCGACCACGGCGACTTCCTCGAGTACGCCTCGATCCGCCGGGAGCTGAGCGATCTCGAGAAGAAGAATCGCCAGGACTCCCACGCTCCGCGCGCGTCGCGTGACAAGCGCATGAAGCAGATCCAGAGCGTGCGGACGCGCATGCAGCGTCACGGGTGCCACCGTTGCCCCGACCGCGAGGCCCATGCCCGCTGGGCTGAGCGGTACTGGAAGCTCAAGCGGCAGACCGACCGGATCCGGCGCCAGATCGAGACGAGGACCGGAACCGTGGCTCGTGTCTTCGACCGCGTCGTCGAGGTGCTCGAGACGCTGGACTATCTGCACAGAGACGAACAGGACGAGACCACGCTCACCGAGGCCGGTCGAACGATGCGTCGGATCTACGGTGAACGGGATCTGCTGGTTGCCGAGTCGCTCAGACAGGGACTGTGGAACAACCTCGACGCGCCGTCCCTCGCGGCCATGGCGTGCTGCCTCGTCTACGAGCCTCGTCGTGACGAGGCGAACGCGGGCGAGCGTGATCTGCCCCGAGGCGCCTTTCGTGCAGCGTACGACAAGACGACCACGCTCTGGGCCGAGCTGGACGACCTCGAGAAGGACCACCACTTGCCGGGGTCAGAGCCTCTGTCCGCGGGCCTCGCCGGTGCGATGCACTCCTGGGCCCGCGGCGGCATGCTGGACCGCGTCCTCGTCGACGCCGACATGGCGGCCGGGGACTTCGTCCGGTGGGCCAAGCAGACGATCGATCTGCTCGATCAGCTCTCGATCGTCGCGGAAGACGGCGCGCTGGCCCGTACTGCCCGTGTGGCCCTGGACGGCGTGCGCCGCGGCATCGTCGCCTATTCCTCGATGTGAGAATAGGAAGGATGCCCGAACCCCGCGTGCCGCAGCGCCCCCTTCTGCCGCTCTCGCTCGCCCTCCCCGCTGCGGCTTCGGCCGCGCTGCTGATGAATCTGTCGTACCCGGCGACCGCGGTGTGGGTGCTCGCGTTCCCGGCCACAGCCCTGCTGCTCCTCGCGTTGATCGGCCGCCGTGCCGGGGGAGCGCTGGCAGTCGGCCTCGTCTACGGCGTGATCTTCTTCGCACTGCTGGTGTCGTTCACGTCCCGCTACCTGGGTCCGCTGCCTTGGGCCGCGCTGAGTGTCCTCGAAGGCGTCCTCACGGCGGTGGCTCTGATCCTGATCACGCTCGCCTACCGCTGGCTGCCCCGAGCGTTTCCGGGCGTCTGGGGGAGGCTCCTGCTTCTCCCTGCCGTCGTGGGGGCGCTGTGGGTCGGGCGCGAGGTCTTCGTCGGCTCGTGGCCGTACGGGGGGTTCCCGTGGGCCCGCCTCGGGATGAGTCAGGCCGAGAGCCCCCTGGCTCACGTCGCGTCCTGGACCGGCGTGAGCGGTCTCAGCTTCCTGATGGTCTTCCTCGTCGCCCTCGTCATCCAGGTCGGGCGCGCGCGTCTGTGGCGCCGGCCGACAGCGCTGCTCGCACCGGTCGTCGTGGCCGTCGCGCTCTTGGTGACGCCGCTCTTCCCCACGACGGTCAGCGGTTCCCTGCGCATCGCTGCGGTGCAGGGAAACGGTCCGAGCGGCTATTTCGACGAGCGGCAGCCCTACTCGCTCATCGACGCGCAGACGGAGGCGACCGAACCGCTCTACGGTGAAGACGTCGACCTGCTGGTGTGGCCCGAGGGCTCGCTCGATTTCGATCCGTTCCAGTCCGACTCCCTGGCGAGAAGGATGAGCGCGGTCTCCTCGCGTATCGGCGCACCGCTGTTGGCCAATGCCGCCACGGAACGTGACGGCCTTTTCTACAACACCTCGATGCTGTGGACCGAAGAAGGCCCGGACGGGCAGGTGCATGACAAACGGCATCCGGTCCCTTTCGGAGAGTACGTTCCCGACCGAGCGTTCTTCAACGCGCTCGCACCCGATCTGATCGGTCTGATCGAGCGCGAGTACACCCCGGGGACGAATTCGCCGGTCATCGACGTCGACGGCGTGAAGGTCGGGCTGGCCATCTGCTTCGACGTGATCTACGACGATGTGATCAGCGAGGGTATGGCGGACGGTGCCGAGGTGCTCGTCTTCCAGACGAACAACGCGGACTTCCGCGGGACGAATGAGAATCTGCAGCAGCTCGCCGTCGCGAGGATGCGCGCGATCGAGACCGGACGCAGCGTGGTCAACATCTCGACCGTCGGCACGAGCCAGGTGATCCGTCCGGACGGCACGACGGTATCGAGCCTGGATGCAGGAAAGGCCGGAGCGCTGCTCGAGGATGTCGAGCTGCGTTCCGGCCTGACCTCTGGAGTGGTCCTCGGCCCCTGGGTGCAGGGACTTCTGATCTGGGGCGGACTGGGCGCGCTGGCTTTCGGGTGGTTGCGCGCCCGGAGGCGCTAAGCGCCGATCTTCTCGCGCGTGGGGTCTTCGCCCGCACCGCGGCGGGCACGGATGAATGCGAGTCGCTCTTCGAGAAGCTCCTCGAGTTCTGCACGCGTGCGACGCTCCAGGAGCATGTCCCAGTGGGTGCGCGCGGCCTTCTCATCTGCGGTGTCGAGCGTGACGGCCTGGCCGTCGACGTTCAGGCGCGCGTCTGCTCCGCACGCACGGCACTCCCACGTCTGGGGCGGCTCGGCATCCGCCGAGAACATCAGGTTCGTGACATGGCCGCAGGTGTCACAGGTATAGGTGGTTTCACGGCGCTCCATGAAGACGACGCCCTCTTCGCTCTGTAGGCTCTGGGCGCCGAGTCGGATGCCGCGTAGGCTGCGATCTGCCATTGTGTGGTCCTCTCGTCCGTGTCAGGTATAACGCTCCAGCCTGTGCGCTTCATCCATGCGGGCGGGTTCCGGGCGCTATTCACAGGGGAATCCCAGCGCCACAGCGTAAGGGCGGCGTGGCGCGATCAGCGACCCACCGTGCTCAACGCGAGGTCGGCACGGTCCGTGACGATCCCGTCGACACCGAGACCGACCAACCGACGCATCGAGTCAGCGTCGTTCACGGTCCACACGTGCACTTCGACGCCACATCGGTGCGCGGATCGGAGGAGTGCGGGCGTCAGAACCCGCACACCACGGTGTCGTTCGGGAATCTGCAGCACATCGATGTCCCGCAGCATGCGGGCGGGGGAGAGGCGGAGGGCGGAAAGAGCGCGGACAGCGGCGATGGTGCGGCTGCCGCCCGACGTGGCCGGTCTGACAGCGGCGCCCGCGCGAAGGACGGCTGCGACCGTCGCACGTCGGTTCGCGTCTGAGAAGCTGGTCACGAGCACGCGGTGCGTCTGATCCGCGAGGACGGGTCCGAGCGGTGCTGCGGCGTCGACGGTCTTGACGTCGATGTTGAAGCGGGTGGTCGGGAATGCCGACAGTGCCTCCGCGACCGTGAGAAGCCCCCCGTGGTCGGCGAAGATCGTGGCGAGCTCGCGGGTGCGCACCTCTCGGACAGAACGGGAGTCGCCGACCAGCCGCAGCAGCGTCGCATCGTGGAAGAGGACGACGTCTCCGTCGGCTGTCACCCGGCAGTCCGTCTCGATGTACTCTGCGCCGGCGGCATGGGCCGCCGCGAAGGCGGCAGCCGAGTTCTCCCATACGCCCGAATCCCCGCCCGCCTCGGTGATCAGTCCGCGGTGAGCGAGGACTCGGGGCTGGCCGGCCTTCTCGAAGTAGGGGTGCGTCACGCGCCCGGCAGGTTCATGGGGGGCTGGCCGGCTCGCGGGGTGAACGCCGTGCCGATGCCCTTGAGCGCCTCGGTCAGCTCGCTCGGAATGATCCAGAGCTTGTTCGACGGGCCCTCGCTGATCTTCGGGAGCATCTGCAGGTACTGGTAGGCCAGCAGCTTGTCGTCAGGCTCGCCCTGATGGATGGCGGTGAAGACGTTCTGGATCGCCTCGGCCTCACCCTGTGCACGAAGCACAGCGGCCTGCTTGTCACCCTCTGCGCGCAGGATCTCCGCCTGTCGCGCACCCTCTGCCTCGAGGATCGCGGACTGCTTCGTTCCCTCCGCCGTGAGGATCGCCGCTCGACGATCCCGCTCGGCGCGCATCTGCTTCTCCATCGAGTCCTGGATCGAGATGGGCGGGTCGATGGCTTTCAGCTCGACGCGGCCGACGCGGATGCCCCACTTGCCTGTCGCCTCGTCGAGCACGACGCGGAGCTGACCATTGATGTTGTCGCGGCTGGTGAGGGCCTCTTCGAGGTTAAGTCCACCCACCACGTTTCGAAGGGTGGTGGTGGTCAGCTGCTCGACGGCGCCGAGGTAGTTGGCGATCTCGTACGTCGCGGCTCGCGCGTCGGTCACCTGGAAGTAGACGACGGTGTCGATGGAGACGACGAGGTTGTCTTCGGTGATGACCGGCTGCGGCGGGAACGACACCACCTGCTCACGCATGTCGATCAGGGGACGGAGGCGGTCGATGAACGGCACCAGGATGTTCAGACCAGGGGTGAGCGTCTTGTGATAGCGGCCCAGACGCTCCACAACTCCGGCCGTGGCCTGGGGGATGATGCGGATGGCGCGAGCCAGCGTGACCACCACGAAGACGGTGATCGCGATGACGAGGATCCACCCGATCGCTGCGGGGATGAACGATGCATCGTCCATGAGGGCCTCCTAGTCGTTGACGGGACGGACGGTCGCGGTCGCACCGTTGATCGCCATGACGGCGATCGGTGACCCTTGCGGGATCGGCACGGCGCCTGCAGTGCGGGCGGTCCAGGTGTCGCCGTTGCTCAGCTTCACTTGGCCGGATATCTGGGTGATGTCCTGCAGCGCGATGCCGCGGAGGTCGAGAAGGGCGTCGACATTGGATTTGGTCGGGTCCTCGCCGCGGTGCAGACGCTTGATCAGGGGTGGACGCAGAAAGAGTATGAAGAGGGCTGCCGCAGCGGCGGCGATCAGCACCTGCACCCACACAGGGATCCCGAGGAAGTCCGTGACGAGTCCCACGACGCTGCCGAAGCTCAGCATCAGAAAGGTGAAGTCGAGAGTCAGCATCTCGATCACGAGGAAGAGGGCGATCAGGACCAGCCAACCGATCCATGCCCACTGATCGACGAACTGGACGAACGTCGCGAAGTTGTCCATGCGGCCTCCTCTGCGGTCAACCTATCACGCTGGTCGAGCCCGGTCGCGGCTGCACGGGGCCGGCTTGATAGTCTGAAAGCGCCGTGTCATCACGGCGAATCACGCATCAGAGGAGTCACCGTGACCGACGTTCTTCCCGCAGGTTCCCTCGACGGCAAGGTCGCCCTTGTCACCGGTTCATCTCGAGGCATCGGGGCAGACACCGTGCGCTACCTCGCCGAGGCCGGTGCCGACGTGGTGATCAACTTCCGCAACAAGGCCCCGCGCGCAGAGAAGCTCGCCGGGCAGCTGCGCGAGCTGGGGCGGCGCGTGCTCGTCGTCGGCGCCGATCTGACCGACCCCGCGTCCGTCGGCGAGATGTTCGATGCGGTGAAGGCAGAGTTCGGGCGCCTCGACGTCCTGGTGCTCAACGCGTCCGGCGGTATGGAATCGGGCATGGCCGAGGACTACGCGCTGACGCTCAACCGGGACGCGCAGCTCAACGTCCTCGATGCGGCGACGCCGTCGCTCGGCGACGGCGCACGCGTCGTCTTCGTCACGAGCCACCAGGCGCATTTCATCCGCACGACTCCGACGATGCCGGAGTACGAGCCGGTCGCCCTCTCGAAGCGTGCCGGAGAGGATGCGCTGCGCGAGCGGATCCCCGGTCTCGCCGAGAAGGGCATCGGATTCACCGTCGTGTCGGGGGACATGATCGAGGGCACGATCACGGCGACACTGCTCGAGCGTGCCAACCCCGGAGCGATCGCGGAGCGTCGCGAATCCGCAGGCAAGCTCTACAACGTGTCGGAGTTCGCCGCGGAGGTCGCTCGGGCGGCAGTCGACGCGGTTCCGACCGACAACACCCGCCTCGTCGGCGATGTGAGCGCATTCGTCGCCGAGTGAACACCCGAGCCAACGAGAAGAGCCCCGTCCGGATGGACGGGGCTCTTCTCGTTTCGGCGGGAGTCAGATTGCGGAGTCGGCCCTCGCCGATGCCACGAACTCCTTCGCGTCCCTGCCGAGCGTGATCGCGCGGACGATCTGCACGATTCCGAGCACGACGAGAGAGATACCGAGCACCAGCCACAGCACAGCCGCGGCGTACATCGGCGAGAAGAGCACGATGACACCGGCGATGATGCTGAGCAGGGCGTAGAGCAGCGTCCAGACTCGTGAGCCGTCCTTTCCGAGCAGCGACAGCGCCACCACCCCGTCGACGATCCAGCTGATGCCGATGAAGATCACCACGATGAGCGCGAGGGTGGCGGCGGCCACTCCGAGGTTCGCGAACGCGATGACTCCGGCCACGATGTACAGCAAGCCCAGCACGATGTGTCCGGCGCGAGCCCAGCCGCCCTTGACGCGCGAGAAGATGCCGAGCCCGATGTAGACGAGACCGGCGATCACGAGGTAGGTGGCGAAGATGCCCGTCACGATCACGGCGGACTTCGTGGGCCAGACGAGCAGGACGATGCCCGCGATCAGGGCGATGACGCCGGACACGGCCAGGACGACCCGAATGGATGTGAACAGCGATTTCGCTTCGGAAGCGAGGGAATCAGTCATGGTGGGAACCCTTTCTGAGAAACCCCTGTGAGGGATGCTGACAGAGTAGCGCTGTCCGGGGCGAGATGGGGGTGGAGTCGATATCGATATGTCGCGGATGTTCACGGTCCGTCACGGGAGGTCATGGCAAAATCAGGGGGTGACCCCGGACGATGACGCGCGGCTCCGAGAGCTCGTCGTGATGCGCAAGGTGCGGGATCGGATCGACCGCGACTACGCGACACCCCTCGATATGGAGGCGCTCGCGCGCGGAGCACACATGTCCGCCGGTCATCTCAGCAGGCGCTTCAAGGAGACCTACGGGGAATCGCCATACTCCTACCTGATGACGCGACGGATCGAGCGAGCGATGGCGCTCCTGCGCCGTGGCGACCTCAGTGTCACCGAGGTGTGCATCGAAGTGGGATGCTCCTCGCTGGGGTCGTTCAGCACTCGATTCACGGAGCTGGTCGGTGTCCCACCCCGCGTGTATCGTGAGCGCGCCGCCGATGTCGACGGCATCCCGACGTTCCAGGCGAAGCACGTCATCAGACCGATCAGGAATCAAGAAGCGCCGCGCACGGACGCGCACCTATCGTGAAACCCATGAACATCAGCATCCACTACGCGTTCCTCCCGCACACCGATGCGGAGGCGGCTCTCGGCTTCTACCGTGACGCCCTCGGTTTCGAGGTGCGCAACGATGTCGGCTACGACGGCCTCCGGTGGCTCACGGTCGGTCCCGCGGGCCAGCCCGAGACATCGATCGTGCTGCACCCGCCGGCGACCGACCCCGGGATCACGGACGGCGAGCGTCAGACGATCCTCGAGCTCATCGCGAAGGGCAGCTACGGCGCGCTGACGCTCGCGAGCGACGACCTCGACGCGGTGTTCGAGCGGCTGGTCGACAGCGGGGCCGACGTGGTTCAGGAACCCATGGACCAGCCCTACGGCGTTCGCGACTGCGCCTTCCGAGATCCTTCAGGCAATCTGCTCCGCATCAACCAGGCCGGCTGAGCCCGGTCCCTATCCGAGGACACCACGATGACGCACCCCGCCGACGGCCACGACATCATCCGCGTACAGGGCGCGCGCGAGAACAACCTCAAAGAGGTGAGCGTCGACATTCCCAAGCGTCGTCTCACGGTGTTCACCGGGGTGTCCGGATCGGGCAAGAGCTCGCTCGTGTTCGACACGATCGCCGCCGAGTCCCGGCGCATGATCGACGAGACGTACAGCGCGTTCGTGCAGGGCTTCATGCCATCGGTTCCGCGTCCAGACGTCGACGTGCTCGAGGGGCTCACGACGTCGATCATCGTCGATCAGGAGCGTCTCGGCGCGAATCCACGGTCGACGGTCGGAACGGTCACCGATGCGAACGCCATGCTGCGCATTCTCTTCAGCAAGCTCGGGCAGCCTTACATCGGAGGCCCGACGGCCTTCTCATTCAACATCCCGACCCAGAGGGCCAGCGGGGTGATGACGGGGCCCGGCGGTGAGAAGAAGATCGTCAAGGATGCCATCTACCTCGGCGGCATGTGCCCTCGCTGCGAGGGCAGGGGAGCGGTATCCGATCTCGACCTCTCTCAGATCGTCGACGAGTCGAAGTCCCTCGATGACGGGGCGATCATGGTGCCCGGCTACACGGCAGACGGGTGGATGGTGAAGGGCTTCTCGGCGTCGGGTTTCTATCCTGCCGACAAGCCGGTCGCGGACTTCACCGAGAAGCAGCGCCAGCTCTTCCTCTACGGCGAGGTCACCAAGGTCAAGATCTCGGGGATCAACATGACGTACGAGGGGCTGATCCCCAAGATCACCAAGTCGATGCTCTCGAAGGACCTCGACGCGCTGCAGCCGCACATCCGCGCCTTCGTCGAGCGCGTGGCGACGTTCGCGACGTGTCCCGAATGCGATGGCACCCGCCTCACCGAGGGCGCTCGGTCATCGAAGATCGACGGCGTGAGCATCGCCGACGCCTGCCGCATGCAGGTGACGGATCTCGCCGCATGGGTGCGAGGTCTGGTGCTCCCCGGAGCCGCGCCGCTGCTCGAGGCACTGAGAGCGAACCTCGACGCCTTCGTCACGCTCGGCCTGGGTTACCTGAGCCTCGAGCGGCCCTCCGGGACGCTGTCCGGCGGCGAGGCGCAGCGCATCAAGATGCTGCGTCACCTGGGCTCATCTCTCACCGATGTCACGTACGTGTTCGACGAGCCGACCATCGGCCTGCACCCGCATGACATCCAACGGATGAACACCCTGCTGCTGCGACTGCGAGACAAGGGGAACACCGTCCTGGTGGTGGAGCACAAGCCCGAGACTATCGCGATCGGCGACCACGTGGTCGACCTCGGCCCCGGTGCCGGCAGTGCCGGCGGAGAGATCTGCTTCGAAGGGACCGTCGAGGGGTTGAAGCGCAGCGGTACGCGCACGGGTGACCACCTCGACGACCGAGCGGTCCTGAAGGATTCTGTGCGCAGCAGCACCGGCGCGATCGAGATCCGAGGCGCCTCGGCCAACAACCTGCAGGACGTCGATGTCGACATCCCCACCGGCATCCTCACGGTGGTGACCGGGGTGGCGGGGTCCGGCAAGAGCTCACTGATCCACGGGTCGGTGTCGAAGCTCGACGGTGTGGTGGCTATCGACCAGGGGGCGATCAAGGGTTCCCGGCGCAGCAATCCCGCCACATACACCGGCATGCTCGAGCCGATCCGTAAAGCCTTCGCCAAGGCCAACGGCGTCAAGCCTGCGCTGTTCAGCGCGAACTCCGAGGGCGCCTGTCCGACCTGCAAGGGGGCCGGGGTCATCATCACCGAGCTCGGGTTCATGGACACGATCGAGACGCCCTGCGAGGACTGCGGTGGCAAGCGATTCCAGGCTGCCGTCCTCGAGTACAAGCTGGCGGGCAAGGACATCACCGAAGTGTTGGACCTCCCTGTGTCCGACGCGCGCGTGTTCTTCTCGGAGGGCGAGGCGAAGCTGCCGGCGGCGGCGACGATCTTGGGACGCCTCGAAGACGTCGGCCTCGGATACCTCTCACTCGGGCAGCCGCTGTCCACCCTGTCCGGGGGCGAACGCCAGCGCATCAAGCTGGCGATCCAGATGGGGGAGAAGGGGGACACCTACGTGCTCGACGAGCCGACCACGGGACTTCACCTCGCCGATGTCCAGAACATCCTCGGGCTGCTCGATCGACTCGTCGAATCCGGAAAGACCGTGATCGTGATCGAGCACCACCAGGCGGTGATGGCGCACGCCGACTGGATCATCGACATCGGTCCCGGCGCGGGTCACGACGGCGGGCGAGTGGTGTTCGAGGGCACTCCGGCCGCGCTCGTCGCCGAGAAGTCGACGTTGACGGGGGAGCACCTGGCGGAGTACGTCGGCGCTTAGAGAGGGCTCCGCTCATGCCGCATCGGGGCGCGCGTCGCGAGGGGCACTCTCAGACGTGCGTCACATCACCGGGAGCGATCAGTCCTTGCGCGATCAGTCCTTGCGCGCGACCACGGTATACGTGCAGGGGAGGAGGTTCCGCTCCGCCTCGGGCCAGGCATACCCGCCGGGGACCTCGACCATTCGAGGGCTGAACTGCCAGGGGAGCGTCCGCCCCTCATCGAAGTGCAGCAGACGCAGGCCCGCCCTCAACAGCGATCCCAGGATCTCGGAGAGAGGATGCGGCCACTCGTAGGTCCGAGGATGCGCGACCGTGCCGTCTCCCGCATAGGTCGAGTCGTCATCCCAGCGCTGCGCGCGGCCGTCGCCGAAGTACGGATAGCGGGTCAGCAGCGTCGGCGCCTCCTCGTCGAGCGCGTAGAGCGCAGGATGGCCGTCGCGGATGAAGAACGTGCCTCCTGGGCGCAGCAGACCGACGATCTGCGCCGCCCAGCGGTCGAGATCCTCCAGCCAGGTGATCGTGCCGATGCTGGTGTACACGACGTCGAAGTCACCGCTGACAGCCTTCCGCGCGTCGAGGACGTCCGTCTCGACCCAGGTGGCTGACACGCCGCTGCGCGAAGCGAGAGCATTCGCGGCGACTAGTGCGGGCGCAGAGAAGTCGACGCCGGTGACGGTTGCCCCGGCGCGCGCCAACGAGATCGTGTCCGTACCGATGTGGCACTGCAGGTGGCAGAGGTCGAGTCCTGCGAGCGTTCCGCCGGGCACGAATCGTTCCAGGACGGGCAGGTCGTGTCTGACGACATCGCTGATGTGCGCTGGGTCGTCGAAGGCAGCCAGCCCGTACGCCGCCTCGTGCAGCGGCACGCGGTCATTCCAGTTGTCCTGATTCGCCCCGCGTGCGTCTGCCCAGTCGATGTCGACATTGAGTCCGTTCACGCCTCGAGCCTAGCGAAGCGTCTCCCGAGGCGGCAGGGCCGCCACGACCGGTTCCCCCGCGAACAGGAATAAGCCGATAATGCACATTATGTCAGCTCGACCCGAAAAAGGCCCTCTCCTGCGACCCTGAGTACTCACCAGGGCGTGCCTCTCAGATCGATGTCCCCGTGCGGCCACCTCGAGGCTGACGCGTCATGGATGAGGATCGGTGTTCCGACGGACTCGATCGTGACCTCATCGTCGGCGATCGACACGTGTCGTTCACGTGCGTGTATGCGGGTCCACCCGGCGCTCTCGTAGAACGGAACGACCTCCTCACGGCATCCGAGGTATCCGAACTCGACTCGAGCGTCATCCCGCATGACCCGCTGCGCGCGCGCCATCACTCGTCGACCGATGCCGCTGCGGCGCCACTCTGGATGCACCAGGACTCCTCCGGTTCCTGCGACCACCACGTCTCGGTCGCCCACGCTGACCGTCCGCCGCTGAAAGCCGACGTGAGCGACGAGCGTCTGGCCTATCGACATCATGACGTGCACGTGCGCGGGTGAGTATCCATACGGGCGATCGGGAACCCAGTCACCGTGTGTCGAGGAATACTCGGAATCGAAGAGCTCAGCGAGCGATGACAACTGGGTCGCTGACAGATGCGCGTGATCGACTATCTCAACGCGTTCGACGGGGGCATCGTCGTCACGCTCGGCCTCGAGGTCGCGAACCGTGATGAGGGTGCGGCCGTGCTCGCTGGTTCTGCCCGATCGCCCTGAATCCACGAAGCCCAGTTTGGCGAGCACGCGGCGCGAGGCGACGTTCCATTCCCACACTCCCGCCCACGCGCGGCGATAGCCGGCGGCCGAGGCCCAGTGCAGCACCGCGGTGGCCGCTTCGGTGGCATAGCCACGATTGTGCGCGGCCTGGAGCAGCTCGAAGGCGATCTCCGGCTCGTCATCGCTTCCATGGCCGTCGAACACGAGCCCGCAGTAGCCGAGAATCTCCCCGGAGACCGCATGCTCGACCGTGAGCAGGCCGGACTGCTGCGATGTCGGGTCGGCGATATGCGCCGCGATATCAGTCGCGGTGGGGTGACCCTCCGAGTCCAGCTTGCGATGCGACGGCACGCGCTCGTCCCGCTCCGTCCAGAGCGTGTGAAAGACGGTGGCGTCTGTCGGGGCCTGCGGGCGAAGGACCAGGCGCTCCGTCCGGAGGTGAACCGGAAGGGGCCTCTCGCGCTCTCGAGCAGATGCTGTCGTCATCAGACCTCCTCCTGTTCCGCGGCGCTCTCGTCGAGTCGGTCGGCGCGGGCATCCCAGATCCGATACTGCGTGTCGAGCCAGTCCCCCACGACAGCGAGTCGGTCTCGGTCGAGGCTGCAGGTGCGCACGCGACCGTGTTTCACGCTGCGGATGAGGCCGTTTCCTTCGAGTGTGTGCACATGCTTCATGAACGACGGAAGCGTCATCGCGAAGGACTGGGCCAACTCCCCCACGCTTGCCGGGCCCGCACCGAGAATCCGGATCACCTCTCGCCGCGTCGGATCGGAAAGCGCCAGGAACACGCCGCTCAGGTCCTCATGGTTAGCCATAGCTGAAAGTATTGCGCACGCCAACGGTTAGCGCAAGGGCAAAGTATCTGCAGGGCGGACCATGCAGATCACACCGTCGCGATCGTCCCACGATGCGACAGCCACGAAGCCGCGGGATCGATAGAGGCCGATCGCGGCCGCACGCCAGTGCCAGACCGACAGCCGGACTCGGTGCGCGGCCGTGTCCAGCGCGGCATCGAGCAGAGCCCGCCCGACCCCTCTTCCCCGCACGCTCGGATCCGTCCAGAGGCGTTTGATCTCCGACTCGCCCTCTCCCATCCGGATGACGGCAACTCCCACGGGCCGGTCGCCGACCTCCGCGATCATGACTGCGCAGTCCGCGTACGCGAGCGCGGGATCATCCACCTCCCGCCGGTACCGTGCCGGCAGAGTTCGCGGCGAGGCGGACGCCGCGATCCCGTGCTCGCGCTTCTCGGACTCGGTCTGAAGAAGATAGGTGCGCACGAGCCGGCTCACCGCGGTCGCGTCGGCACCGCGAAAGGCCGTCGGCCGGATGCGCACGGGCGTGCGTTCGGGTCTCGCGTGCGTCGAGATCAGACAGTCCGGTCACACTGACAGTCTGCCCTCAGTGCGAGGACCACACGCCGAGCTCGTTTCCGCTCGGGTCCAGGAAGTGCAGGCGTCGTCCCCCGGGGAACTCATAGGGTCCCTGCACGACGGCACCGCCGGCGTCGGTGATCGCCAGTTGCGTCGCATCCAGATCGTTCGAGTACAGCAGCACGAGAGGCCCACCGGGCGGACGCCCCTGATCGGAGAGCAGCAGGCCTCCCGCCTCCGTCCCGTCGCCGGTCGGCGACGCGATGCCGGCATACGCCGGACCGTAGTCGACGAAGACCCAGCCGAAGGCGTCGCGATAGAACCGCTTCGCCGTCTCGAGATCGTTGACGACGAGTTCGACGTAATCGATGGAGTGGTGCACGGGTGCGGGAGTCATGCGGCCACGCTAGCGACAGCATCCGACATGCGCCAGATGCACGCGGCGACGGGCTGCGCGACCGGACGGGGTCGCGACGAGGAGTAGCGTGGGAGGAGTGCAACAGGTTCCCCACTCCCCCGTGACCGCTCCGGGATGGAGAGCCTGGCTCATCTGGGGTGTCGGTGTCGCCGCCTATGTCCTGGCGATCACCAATCGCACCTCCCTGGGTGCCGTCGGCGTCGAAGCCGCCGATCGATTCCAGGCCGACGCCTCGACCCTCGCTCTGTTCGCCGTCGTACAGCTCGCCGTCTACGGCGGAATGCAGATCCCGGTCGGCATCCTCCTCGACCGCTTCGGCTCGCGTCCCATCATGACGATCGGCATGCTGCTGATGGCCGCAGGCCAGCTCACGATGGCCCTGTCCCCCGGTATCGGCATCGCGATCTTCGCCCGCGTCCTGCTCGGCGCTGGAGATGCGGCGATCTTCCCGGCCGTGCTCCGGCTCGTGGCGACCTGGTTCCCTGCCCAGCGCGGGCCGATCATGGTGCAGTTCACCGGCATCATCGGCCAGGCAGGACAGTTGATCGCACTCGTGCCGCTCGCGGCCCTGCTGCACGCGACCACGTGGACGATCACCTTCGGCAGCATCGCGGGACTGGGCGTACTGTTCACCATCCTCGTCGCGCTCGTCATCCGCAATCACCCGGCGGAGCGCGGCGCCGATGTCACGGTCGACACCGACACCGGCGTCATCCGCGTCGTCACCTCGGCGATCGACACGGGAGTGGGCATCCGCGCCGCGTGGGCTCACCCGGGCACCCGTCTCGCCTTCTGGTCGCACTTCACGACACCGTTCGCGGGCACGGCCTTCGTCCTCCTCTGGGGAATGCCCTTCCTCACCGCAGCCCAAGGTCTCGACACCGCCCATGCCGCCGGGATCATCTCGGTATACGTGGTCGCCGGAATGGCGCTCGGCCCCCTCATCGGCGACCTCTCGCGACGTCTGCCCAACCACCGCTCCCTCGCGCTCGTCCTGCCCGCGGTCGGGGTGCAGGTCATCGCCTGGGTGGCAGTGCTCGCACTGCCTGAATCGGCTCCGCTCTGGCTGCTCTACGTGCTGGCGGTGGCGCTCGCCACGGGAGGCCCGGCGAGCATGATCGCCTTCGATCACGCACGTACGCACAACCCCTCGCATCGGCTCAGCACGGCGACCGGCGTGACGAATGCCGGGGGCTTCATCGCCGCCCTCATCGCGATCTTCCTCATCGGCCTCGCGCTCGATCTGCAGGGCGCCGGCACGCCCGAGACCTATTCTCTCGAGGCGTTCCGAGTGGCGTTCCTCATGCCGATCCCCCTCTGGATCCTCGGCGTCACGTTCATCGTGATCGAGCGCAAGCGGACCCGCATCCGGATGGGCCTGGATCCCGAGAGACGGCGCTGACAGCTCTTAGGATGAGGCGCATGCCCTCTGCTTTCACGTTCTCCGCCGACCCTGCGCTCATCGACCGCGATCTGGTGCACCACTGGCTCAGCGTCGAGTCCTACTGGGCCCAGGGACGAAGCAGAGAGAGCCAGGATGCCGCGATCGACGCGTCGAGGAATTACTCGGTGCGCGATTCCGACGGCCGACAGGTCGCGTACGCTCGCGTCGTCACCGACGGGGTGACGTTCGCATGGCTGTGCGACGTGTTCGTCGACGAAACTCTTCGTGGCAACGGGATCGGGCGGATGATCGTCGAGGGCGTGATCCAGGATCTGCAGGACACGTCGACGGTGAAGCGGATCATGCTCGCGACGAGCACCGCGGACGGACTCTATGCGCAGTACGGATTCGAAGAGCCGTCAGGGCCGAGCCGATACATGCTCAAGCAGATGCCACGCGGCTGAGGGTATGCGGCCTCAACGCATGAGGTGCTGGAAGGTCTCGAGGATGAGTTCGACGCTGACGCGCTCCGGCACGTCGGCGTCGCCCGCCTCGAATTCGGCGAGCTCCACTCCCCGCACCGAGTCCGCGGGCAGTGCGGCGAAGATCGCCGCGATCTGGTGCGGCAGCAGACCCTCCGAGACGCGGTAGGCGGCAGGGATGTAACCGGGCTCGAGCACGTCCCAGTCGACGTGGATCCAGACCGGGCGGCCGGCGACGACTTCCAACACCCGATCGGGCGTGCTCTCCGACGGCGCGAGCACGGTGACGCCCGCGTCGGCGAGCAGCTCGCTCTCTGCCGCGTCGATGTCGCGACCTCCGACCACGACGACCTGCGCGGGGTCGAGCCCTGCACCGTGCCCGCTCTCCCACAGCCCGCACGCCGCCGCGACCACCATGCCACCGAGATAGCCGGAGTAGGTCGTCGACGGGGTGTTGAAGTCGCCGTGCGCATCGATCCAGAGCACCACCGCATCCGGATGCCGTGCGGCCACGGTCGGGAGGGTGCCGAGACTCGCCGCGCACGTGTTGGTCGCGAGCAGCGGGATCGAGCCGGCATCGATGGCATCGGTCACCGCATCGCGCAGGCCGTGCAACGTTCCCTCGGCCTGCGGCAGCGCGACAGACCAGTCGTCGTCGACCGCTGGGGTCGGGGTTCCGATGATCCTCTGCTCCTCGCCGAGAAGGTCCGAGAGTGCCGCGCCTACGCGACGAGCGCCGACGAGAGCTCCATCGGTGCGGTCGGCGACGCGCCCCTGCGAGACGATGAGTGAGAAGCGAGAGGTCATGACCTCAGCCTTTCACCCGGGCGAATCCTCGGTCAAAACGCCGGAGGACGCGCGAGTCGGCGAACCAGCGCGGCTCGCGTCTCCAGCGCCCGTCAGCGCCCGGGGCGTCGCAACGGCGTCCAGCCGAAGGGCACGGGGCCGTCGAACGCCGCTCGCTCCTGGTCGGCTGTCGATGACCAGCCCTGCGCCTCTCCGGGGGTCTCATGCGCACCTCGCGCGACGCGGAGCCCGACGTCCTCATGGTGCATGCGCGGGCCTCCACCGCGGCGCACGGACGCGCGGACGCTCCAGGAGTCGTCAGCGAAGCCGCCCCCGCGGAACACGCGATAGTCGTCGTAGCGCGCAGGATCCAGCAGGTCCCAGCACCACTCCCACACGTTGCCGAGCGTGTCGAACAGCCCGTTGAGGTTGGGCAGCTTGCCACCGACGTCCTGCGGCGCGGAGACACCGTCGGCGCTCGTCCACGCTGCGTCAGCGAGAGGCGCGTAGTGAGGCCCGGTCGACCCCGCCCGGCACGCATACTCCCATTCGGCCTCGGTGGGCAGACGATATCCGTCTGCGGTCACGTCCCAACTGACCTCCTCGCCGTCGAACCGGTAGACCGGGTCGAAGCCCTCCCACTCCGATGCGGCGTTGCAGAAGCGGATCGCGCGCAACCAGCTCACGTCGGCGGCCGGACGACGGGGATGACTCGAGGCGATCGGGAGGATCTCGGCGAACTGCTCCTCGGTGACCGGGAAGACGCCGATCTCGAAGTCCTCGAGTTCGACGGTGCGCTCAACCTTTCGGCGCGCGTCATGCAGAGTGACCGATCCGCCCCGGATCCGCCGCATCTCGATGTCGGTCACGCCTGCGGCACCCTTTCGACCCAGTCGGGGTACTTCGCGGCACGTCCGTCACCGGAAGACGTGCGCGTGACGCGTCGCCTGACCCAGGGCCCGACGAACTCCCGGTAGTAGGCGAGCCCCGCGGGGCCGCCTGCGGTGAGCTCGGTCGGCGACCACCACGTCGCCGGGGGCTCGAAGCCCAAGCCGTGGAGCACTCGCGCGGCGACGCGGTGGTGACCGGCGGCGTTCATGTGCAGTCGGTCCTCGGACCAGTACTTCGCGGCGGCCAGCTCGCGATCCGGCCAGTTCAGTGCCCGCACCACGTCGTCGCGTCCCTCGACGCGGCGGAGCACGGCCTCGGAGAGCAGGTCGCCACGACGCTGCACGAGCGACCCCATGGGGAGCTGGCCGCTCGGATTCGCTCCGGAGAGGAGGATCAGGGTGACGCCCTCTTCGTCACATCGGCGCAGGACCCGGCTGAAGGCATCGGCGATGTGCTCGAGGTCCGTGCGCGGCCGCAGCATGTCGTTGCCACCGCCGTTGAACGACAGGTGAGTCGGTCGCAGGGCGAGCGCGGGTTCCAGCTGCTGCTCGACGATCGGCCAAGCCAGCTTGCCGCGAATGGCCAGGTTGGCGTAACTGACCGAATGGCCCGCGGCATCCGCCCACCCCTGAGCCACCAGATCGGCCCAGCCTCGCTCACGGCCGTCGGGCAGGACATCACCCACTCCCTCGGTGAAGGAATCTCCGATGGCCACATAGCGAACGTCTGTCACCTCGACAGCCTATTCCCGGTCACGGACAGCAGGTGCATCAGCGATCGTCGAGAGCCATCCCTCCGCGGTCGACGAGTCCCCAGGCCGCTGCCGCCGCGATCACGAAGCACGCGCCGAACACCGCGAACAGCACCGGTGCTCCCCCGGCGATGAGCAGGACGGGCACCGCGAGCGGAGCGACGATCGACGCGATCCGCCCCACTCCGGCGGCCCAGCCGGCACCGGTGCCGCGCAGCGAGGTCGGGTAGATCTCGGGCGTGACCGCGTAGAGCGCACCCCAGGCGCCGAGGTTGAAGAAGGAGAGGGCCATGCCCGAGGCGATGATCGCGGCTTCCGTCGTCGAGGTGCCGAAGAAGACCGCGGAGATCGCCGAGCCGACCAGGAAGACCGACAGCGTCGTGCGCCGACCCCACACCTCGATCAGCCAGGCGGCGACCGCATAACCCGGCAGCTGCGCCAGGGTGATGATGAGAGTGAAACCGAACGAGCGGACGAGATCGAAGCCTGCATCGACAAGGATGCTGGGGATCCAGATGAAGGCGCCGTAGTACGCGAAGTTCACACACAGCCAGACGACCCACAGGCACAGCGTGCGGACGCGGAACTCGCCGTTCCACAACGTCGTCAGGCGAGCTCTGGCCGTCACCGCGATCGCCCGAGACACGGGCTCGCGTCTGATCGCGGGCCCCGGTTCGACGCCGGCGTCGGCCTCGAATGCCGAGACGATCCGGTCGGCCTCCGCGATGCGCCCGCGCGAGGCGAGCCACCGCGGCGACTCAGGCAGCCCCCAGCGCACGATCAGCGCATACACGGCGGGGATGGCACCGATGGCGAAGGCCCAGCGCCATCCCTCATCGGATGCCGGGATCACGAAGAACCCGATCAGCGCGGCCGCCGTCCACCCCAGCGCCCAGAACGCCTCGAGGATGACGATCAGACGACCTCTGATACGAGCCGGGGCGAATTCGCTCACGTAGGTCGACGCCACGGGGAGCTCCGCGCCGAGGCCGAGCCCCACCAGGAAACGCAGTACGAGAAGCGCAGCGAGACCACCGACCAGTGCGCTCGCTCCGGTCGCGACGCCGTAGATCAGCAGAGTCAGAGCGAAGACCTGGCGACGTCCGAGGCGGTCGGCCAGAAGTCCGCCCAGCGTGGCGCCGATGGCCATGCCGATGAAGCCGACGGAGGCGATCCATCCGGCATCCGTCTTCGTCAGGTCCCACTGCTGGGTCAGCGCGGCGAGGATGAACGAGATGAGCCCGACGTCCATCGCGTCCAGCGCCCAACCCACGCCTGATCCGGTGAGGAGACGAAAGTGCCGGCGCGTGAACGGGAGTTCGTCGAGACGTCCGGCGATGGATGCCCGACTCGGCAGCGCGGTGTTGGCCATTCCCTCATCGTAGAGGGGACCGCCGCGCCGCCGAGCAGTGCGTCAGTCCCGGTCGGCGAGCAGCTTTCGCACGCGAGGAATGACCTCGGAGCCATAGAGCTCGATGCTGCGCATCATGGCGTCGTGCGAGAGCGTGCCGGTGGCGTACTTCATGTCGAATCGTCCGAGTCCGAGCGTCGTCACGGTGTCGGCGATCTTGGCGGCGACCCGGTCGGGCGACCCGACATAGAGCGCCCCCGCGGGACCCACGTCGTTCTGGAACCGTGCCCGACTGTAAGGAGGCCAGCCGCGCTCGCGACCGATGGTGTTGTTCATGGCCTCGAACCCGGAGTACGCGGCCTCCCAGGCCTCCTCGTCGGTGTCGGCGATATGGCCGGGTGAATGCACCGCGATCGGATGCGAGGTCGTGCCGAACGATGCCACCGACCGGTGGTAGAGGTCCACGAACTGACGGAATCGCCCTGCGGGACCGCCGATGATCGCCAGCATCAGGCCCAGTCCGTGTCGAGCGACCCGCACGACGGATTCAGGGCTGCCGCCCACGCCCACCCAGGTGCGCAGACCGTTCTCGGTCTTCGGGAACACGTTCGCGTTCTCGAGCGATGCCCGCATCGAGCCGGACCACGTCACCGGCTGCTCCTTGAGGAGCTCCACGAAGAGCTCGAGCTTCTGCTCGAAGAGAGCGTCGTAGTCGCGGAGGTCGTAGCCGAAGAGCGGGAAGGACTCGATGAACGATCCGCGCCCGAGCACGACCTCTGCGCGTCCGTTCGACAGAGCGTCGAGGGTCGAGAACCGCTCGAAGACACGCACGGGATCATCCGAGGACAGCACCGTGACCGCGGTGCCGAGACGGATGTTCTGGGTGCGTCCGGCGATGGTTGCGAGCACCATCTCCGGTGAGGACACCGCGAACTCCTTGCGGTGGTGCTCCCCCACGCCGAAGAAGTCGACTCCGACGCTGTCGGCGCGCTCCGCCTGCTCGACGACGTTGCGGATCGTCTGCGAGCCGGTGAGCAGTTCCCCGTCGTCGCCTCTCGTGATGTCGCCGAAGGTGTCCAGCCCGAACTCGATGCTCATGTCAGCCCTTTCTATTCAGCTGAATGAACAGCGTGCCCAGTCGGCGCATTCCCTCAGCGCTTCAGAAGTGCCGTGCGAAGGGTGTCGAGCCCGACTCCGCCCATGTCCAGCGCGCGCTTGTGGAACTCCTTCACATCGAAGTCGTCGCCTCGCTCTGCCTGATACGCATCACGCACCTGCTCCCAGATGCGCTGACCGACCTTGTATGACGGCGCCTGGCCCGGCCACCCGAGGTAGCGGTTGACCTCGAACTGGACGAACTGATCCGACATGTTGACGTTCTTGCGCATGAAGTCCAAGGCGTAGTCGGCGTCCCAGATGCCCTGACCGTCGAGCCGCGGCTTGCCGAGGTGCACACCGATGTCGAGCACCACGCGGGCCGCGCGCATCCGCTGGCCGTCGAGCATGCCGAGCCGGTCGGCCGGATCGTCGAGGTAGCCGAGCTGCTGCATCAGACGCTCGGCGTACAGCGCCCACCCCTCGGCGTGGCCGGAGGTTCCGGCGAGCAGGCGCCGCCAGGAGTTGAGCTCGGCGCGGTTGTAGACCGCCTGCGCGATCTGCAGGTGGTGCCCGGGGACGCCCTCGTGATAGACGGTCGTCAGCTCCCGCCAGGTGTCGAACTCCGTGACGCCCTCGGGCACCGACCACCACATCCGCCCGGGGCGCGAGAAGTCGTCGGTCGGGCCGGTGTAATAGATGCCGCCCTCCTGCGTCGGAGCGATCATGCACTCGAGGGTGCGGATCGCCTCGGGAATGTCGAAATGCGTCGCCCCGAGCTCCGCGACGGCCCGGTCGCTGGTCTCCTGCATCCACTGCTGCAGAGCCTCAGTGCCCACGAGCTTGCGCGACGGGTCGGCCTCGAGATGCGCGACGGCCTCTTCGACCGATGCGCCGGGGAGGATCTCGTGCGCGATCGCGGTCTGCTCCGCGACCATGCGGGCGAGCTCCTCGCGGCCCCATTCGTATGTCTCGTCCAGGTCGATCGTCGCGCCGAGGAAGCGTCGGGAGTTGAGCGCATACAGTTCCCGGCCGACCGCGTCGGTCTCGGTGGCCGCGGGCGCGAGCTCATCCGCGAGGAAGCTGCGGAGTTCGTCGTAGGCAACCCGAGCGGCGGCAGAGTTGTCGGCCAGCGTACGGGCGAGCGATGCGGGGAGGTTGCCCTCCTGCGGGGCGGCATCGGCGACGAATGCCGCGAAGAAACCGTCGTCGGCCGTGTAGCGATCGATCTGTGTCGCGACCTCCACCACCTGACGCCGCGCGGGAGTCACCCCGGCCGTGATTCCTGCGCGCAGGGTCTCGGTGTACCCGCGGAGCGCATCAGGCACCGCGGCGAGGCGGGTGGCGATGACGCTCCAGTCCTCCGCCGTCGCCGTCGGCATCAGATCGAAGGCCGACCGCACATCCTGGGCCGCCGATGCGATGACGTTCAGGTCGCGCAGGTGCCAGTCGGCGTCATGCAGTTCGAGGTCGAGCCTCAGCTCGGCGGCCAGGTCGGTCTTGGTGACCTCGTCGATCGCGTCGACGGGTTCGAGCGCTTCGAGTGCGGCGAGAGCGGAACGGGTAGCTGAGGCGATCTGCTCGTGCCCCTCGGGGCTCAGGTCGCCGAAACGATCGTTGACCTCGTCTCGTCCGATGTAGGTGCCGAGCGTCGGAGCGAGCACCGCGATGGTGTCGACCCACTCATCGGCGACTCTGTCGATGGCAGACGGTGTGCGAGGGGATGAGGTCATCCCTCCAGCGTAGCCCGGGACCCCGGCGCAGCATATTGGTTCTCCTCGCCGCGGGTTTCGGTCGTCATGGCCGCCGCATCCGTCACCTCGGGTGCGCGATCGGAATCAGTGCGCCGCCTCGTTCCAGTCCTGCCCGCGACCGACCTGCACGTCGAGCGGCACAGTCAGGTCCGCAGCATCGCCCATGCGCGTGCGGACGATCCGCTCGGCGGCGTCCCACTCCCCCGGCGCGACCTCGACGACGAGTTCGTCGTGGATCTGCAGCAGTGCCCGCGAGGCGAGTCCTTCCGACCGCAGGTCCTCGTGGATGTGAAGCAGCGCGATCTTCATGATGTCCGCCGCGCTTCCCTGGATCGGCGCGTTGAGAGCCGCGCGTTCCGCGTTCTCGCGGAGCACGCGGTTGGGGCTGGAGAGGTCGGGGAACGGCCGTCGCCGGCCGAAGATCGTCTCGGTGTAGCCGACTTCCTTGGCCTTCATCACCGACGCACGAAGGTAGTCGCGCACCGCTCCGAATCGGGCGAAGTACTCGACCATCAGCTGCTTCGCCTCGGACTGCTCGATGCGAAGCTGCTTCGACAGGCCGAACGCGGAGAGGCCGTAGACGAGCCCGTAGGACATCGCCTTGACCTTCGTCCGCATCGCGGAGGTCACGTCGCTCGGCTCGACCCCGAAGACCCGCGCGCCGACGAATCGGTGGAGGTCCTCACCGCTGTTGAACGCCTCGATGAGTCCTTCGTCACCCGAGAGGTGCGCCATGATCCGCATCTCGATCTGTGAGTAGTCGGCGGTGAGGAGCGACTCGTAGCCTTCTCCCACCTGGAAGGCGCTGCGGATGCGACGGGACTCCTCCGTGCGCACCGGGATGTTCTGCAGGTTGGGATCGGTGCTCGACAGGCGTCCGGTCTGGCTGCCGGTCTGGACGTATGTGGTGTGCACACGGTGATCAGGTCCGATGGCGGTATCGAGCGACTCGATGATCTGGCGCAGCTTCGTCGCCTCGCGGTGCTGAAGCAGCAGCCCGAGGAAAGGATGCGGGTGAGACTCCTGGAGGTCGGCGAGAACGGCGGCGTCCGTGGAGTATCCGGTCTTCGTCTTACGTGTCTTGGGCAGCTGCAGGTCGTCGAACAGCACCTCCTGCAGCTGTTTCGGAGACCCGAGATTGAACTCGCGACCGACGATGCCGAACGCATCCTGAGCGAGACCGTCGGCGCGGGCCGCCAGCTCAGCGGAGAAGGTCGAGAGCACCTCGTGCGAGACGGCGACTCCGGCGACCTCCATGTCGGCCAGCGTCAGCAGGGTCGGAAGCTCGATGTCGGTGAGCACGGCGGCGACCGACTCGGGGATGTCCTCGCGCAGCGCCGTGGCGACCCGCAGCGCGAACCACGCCTCTTGCGAGGGTGTGGCGCCCTCGGTCTCGGGAACGAGCTGAGACGGATCGGCCTCGGGCAGCTTCTCTCCGAGATACCGCTCGACGAGGTCGCCGAGTGTCTTGTCGGGGAAGCTCGGCCGCAGCAGCCATCCGGCGAGGCTCGTGTCATACGCGAGGCCGCTGAATCGCACGCCGCGTCGCAGCAGCGCCTTCACCTGCGGCTTCGCATCGTGGAGGATCTTCGGGCTCTCCGACTCGAGCCACGGACGCAGGACCTCCACGACGTCGTCGCTCCAGTCGACTTCGCGGAGCTCGCTCCCGCTCGCGGCGCCGAGGCGCGTCGGAGCGCCGCCCTGCACGACGAGCCGCAGAGCGACATCCTCCGTCTGCGCTTCGGCCCAACGGACGAGCTCTTCGGCGGTGACCTGAATCGGCTCCGGCAGCTCCACCGTGGCGGCTGGGTCATCGGCGACCTCGCCGGCGCCGACCGCCTCGAACACTCGCGGGAGAAGGGTGCGGAATTCGAGGCGGGCGAAGATGTCGCGCACCGCCTGAGCGTCGATCGGGGTGACCGCGAGGTCATCGGGCGCGACGGGAAGCTCGACGTCGCGCAGCAGACGGTTGAGCCGACGGTTGCGCCGCACGTCCTCGATGTGGTCGCGCAGGTTGCCTCCCACGACGCCCTTGATCTCGCCGGCGCGCTCGAGCAGATCGTCGAGCGATCCGAACTGCGTCAGCCACTTCACGGCCGTCTTCTCCCCCACCTTGGGCACGCCGGGAAGGTTGTCGCTCGTCTCGCCTACGAGAGCGGCGATGTCGGGATACTGCTCGGGTCGGACTCCGTAGCGCTCCTGCACGGTCGTCGGGTCGTACCGCTTGAGCTGGGACACTCCCTGCACCGACGGGTAGAGCAGTGTGACGTCGTCGGTGACCAGTTGGATCGTGTCGCGGTCGCCCGACACGACGAGGACGTCGTACCCCTGCTCCGCGCCCTGCGTCGACAGCGTCGCGAGGATGTCGTCGGCCTCGAAGCCCTCTTTGGTGAGCACGGGGATCGACATCGCCGCGAGGCAGTCCTGCAGCAGCGGGATCTGTCCGCGGAACTCCTGCGGGGACTCCGACCGCGTCGCCTTGTATTCGGGGTACTGCTCGGTGCGGAACGAGTGGCGGGAGGTGTCGAAGGCGATCGCCATGTGCGTCGGCTGCTCGGCCTTGATGAGGTTCACCAGCATCGACAGGAAGCCGTAGATGGCGTTCGTGTGCTGATTGTCCTTGGTCGTGAAGTTCTCGACCGGGAGGGCGAAGAAGGCACGGTAGGCGAGCGAATGGCCGTCGACGACCATGAGGGTAGGCTTTGCGGAGTCCGTCACCCTGTCAGCCTAACGAGGACCACGGACACCCGCTGAGGAGGAACCATGAGCGACACTGCGACGAGTGCAGGACTCGATTGGGCGACAGCCCGCGGAATGGGCGCACTCGCTCAGAAGATGGGCATGGAGTTCCTCGAGTTCACCACGGAGCGCTGCGTCGCGACGCTCCCGGTCGAGGGCAATACGCAGCCCGTGGGCCTGATGCACGGCGGCGCCTACGTCGTTCTCGGCGAGTCCCTGGGATCGATGGCGGCCAACCTGCATGCCGGCCCCGGGCGACTCGCGGTCGGAGTCGACATCAACGCGACGCACACGCGCTCCGCGACCTCGGGGGTCGTGACCGGAGTCTGCACACCCGTCCACCTCGGCCGCAGCATCACGGTGCACGAGATCGTGGTGAGCGACGATCAGGGGCGTCGGTGCTCGACCATTCGGATCACCAACATGATCAAGGACGCTCCCGCGGCACGCTGAGCTGCTCGACCAGCAGCAGCTGGAAGAGCACATGGTCCTGCCACTCCCCCGCGATCCGCAGATACTGGGGTGCCACGCCGATGCGCTCGAAGCCGGTGTCGGCGAGCACGCGCTGCGATCCCAGGTTGTGCAGCAGTGTTGCCGCCTGCAGTCTGTGCAGCCGAACCTCGTCGCGCGCGTAGATGGCGACCTGGTGCACACCACGGGAGGCGAGCCCCCGACGGAGCCGCGTCCTGTCGACCCAGTAACCGAGGTCCGCATTGCAGAACGCGCCTCGGACGATGTTGTTGAGGTTGATCCGCCCGCGGATCTCGCCGTCGGACGACTCGATCACGAAGCGGATGCTCCGGCCGGCATCGGCCTCGATGACGCACTGCTCCGCATGGAACTCCTGCCACTCCGGAGTGAAGAACTCCGGAGCTCTGAGGGGCTCCCACGGCGCGAGGTGCTCCCGATTCGCCGAGTACGCGCGAGCCAGGGCGGCGCCGTCGCCGACGCGCACCGGACGCAGCAGATGCTCCGCGTCGAGCGGAAGCAATTGCTACTTCTTCGGAGCGAGCTGCTCGATGATCGCCTTCGCGACGTCCTGCATCGTGAGTCGGCGGTCCATCGACGCCTTCTGGATCCAGCGGAACGCCTCGGGCTCCGAGAGGCCCATCTTCTCGTTCAGCAGGCCCTTCGCGCGGTCGACGAGCTTGCGGGTCTCGAAACGCTCGACCATGTCGGCCACCTCGGCCTCGAGCGTGATGATCTGCTCGTGGCGCGCGAGCGCGATCTCGATGGCGGGAAGCAGGTCGTTCGGAGTGAACGGCTTGACGACGTAGGCCAGGGCGCCGGCCTCGCTGGCCCGTTCGACGAGCTCCTTCTGGCTGAAGGCCGTGAGGAGGACGACGGGCGCGATGTTGCCCTTGTGCAGCTTCTCGGCAGCGCTGATGCCGTCGAGTTGAGGCATCTTGACGTCCATGATGACGAGGTCGGGGCGCAGCTCGGTCGCGAGAGCCACGGCGGTCTCTCCGTCGCCGGCCTCACCGACGACATCGAAGCCGTTGTCGCGGAGGATCTCGACGATGTCGAGACGGATCAGCGACTCGTCCTCGGCGACGACGACGCGTCGGGGTGCGGATGACGTGGGCTGCTCGGCTGCCTGTTCTTGCTCGGTCACAGATCCATCCTAGTGGAGACCGCCTCTGAGGTCCCCCGATGCCGCGGCGCGTGAGGATGTCGACGGGTCGGCTGCGCTAAGGTCGAAGACGCGACACACGAGCCGGCGTGGCGGAATGGCAGACGCGGAGCACTCAAAATGCTTTGTCCGAAAGGGCGTGTGGGTTCGAGTCCCACCGCCGGCACATCGAGGGATCAGCCCTCAGGCGAGTGACCAGATCTCGCCGTCGATGAGGAGATAGCGATCCAGCGCGGGCCGCATGGCCGCGTGGAGCTCGCGCTCGGCGGCGGCAGGATGCTCGGCCAGCATGACGCGCGACGGCACCGCGGCGCGGATGACGGCGTCGAGGTTCTCATCGGAGGCCGACACAGGCGCTCCGTCGCGCATCATCGGCACGTACGTGAGTCCGCCGTGGATGCGGGCGCCGTCGTCCGACGCGACGGTCTCAGCGATCCGCGTCTGCGCGAGCGGCACAGGCACGCACGCGATCGCGTCACATGTTCGGAATCGCCGCTTGAGGCGATACCGGACCCCGATGCTTCCGGGCTTCCACGACGTCATCGGATCGGCCATCGCGGCAGCCGGGATGACCGGGGCGCGCGCGGGACCTTGCGAAGGCACGCTGCAGCGCGGGCGGGCGCTGTCGAGGCGCGCGTCCATGGCGGGTTCGATGGTCGCTTCATCCATAGGGGTGCGGTGCCCGCGTGATCTGTCACGGCGGGCGCCAGCACCAGAGTATCCGGCAGCGGCTGAGAATCAGCATGTCGCTTCGGCGCAGACCGGTCACGTGACAGCGCCTGCAGGCGCCGAGGCTGTCGAACTCAGGGCTCGGAGAGCGACGCGACCTCGCCGAGGACGCGAGGATCCGCCAGGATCCGGAAGTGCCCGCCGGTGTCGAGCCGCACGTTCCGTCGTGCACCCGGCAGCTCGCTGCCCTCGGGGATATGCGGGTCGAACGTGGCGTAGACCGACACGATCCGATCATTCACGTCCGAACGCCCCGCGAGCTCCACGATCGAGGGGTGCGACGGGGAGAACGCCCGCAGCGACCGGACCGGGAGCATCCGCGCGTACCGAGAACCACCGAAGGGGGTCGCCACCGCCAGCATGGCACGCACGCGAGTCCCGGCAGAACCCGCCATCGCGAGCTTGCCCGCGAGCCCGCCCTTGCTGTGCGCCACGAGCAGCACGTCCGACAGATCCGCCCTCTCCAGAAAGGCCGTCACGACCCGCGCGGCGTCCTGCACGGGGCGCTGATTGCGCTTCAGCGCATCGAGCACGTAGACGGGGTGGCCGCGCTCGTGCAGCGTCGAGATCAGCGGCTGCATGAAACGCCATGTCTCATACACCCCGGGGAGGATGACGATCGGAGCGGCATCGCCCGAGGTGAACGACGCCGGATCGCGGCGGTCGAAGGCGGCACGCACCTGCCAGTACGCGGCATACGCATAGTCGGCGATCCACCAGCCGGCCCGTCTCACGAG
The DNA here is from genome assembly GCF_040684875.1 of Microbacterium sp. NPDC089320. Taxonomy (NCBI): domain Bacteria; kingdom Bacillati; phylum Actinomycetota; class Actinomycetes; order Micrococcales; family Microbacteriaceae; genus Microbacterium; species Microbacterium sp. NPDC089320. The sequence continues at coordinate 326,601 of NZ_JBFBGY010000002.1, read as the reverse complement.
ATCGATGATGTCTCCTCCTCAACTGCGCGGGCTGGTCCCGCAAGGGTACGACGAAGGGGCGGAACCGTGGTTCCGCCCCTTCGCTCCTGCCTGGATCAGACCGTGGCTTCCTTGTAGATAGGAGCCGCGCCGTTCACGGCGTCTCCCACCTTGTGCACGCGGATGTCGTTGGTCGAGCCCACGATTCCGGGAGGGGAACCGGAGATCACGACGACCTTGTCCCCTTCGACGGCGAGACCGCTGCTCAGCAGGTAGTCGTCGACCTGCAGGTACATCAGGTCCGTGTGCTGGACCATGTCGACGAGCTTGGAGCGGATGCCCCAGGTGAGGGCCATGCGTCGGCGGATGTTCGGCTCGGGAGTGAACGCGATCATCGGGATGCGCGAGCGCAGACGCGAGAGGCGCCGCGCCGAGTCACCCGACTGCGTGAACACGCAGAGGTACTTCGCGTCGACGAACTCCGCGACCTCGAGAGCGGCGAGAGTGATCGCACCGCCCTGCGTGCGCGGCTTGTTCGTCAGCGGAGCGATGCGCTCGAGTCCGTGTTCCTCGGTGGACTCGATGATCCGAGCCATCGTCTCGACGACGACGACCGGGTAGTCGCCCACACTGGTCTCGCCCGAGAGCATCACCGCGTCGGCACCGTCGAGCACGGCGTTCGCGACATCGGAGGTCTCGGCGCGCGTCGGCACCGGGCTGTTGATCATCGACTCGAGCATCTGAGTGGCGACGATGACGGGCTTCGCGTTGCGGCGCGCGAGCTCGACGGCGCGCTTCTGCACGATCGGCACGGCCTCGAGCGGAAGCTCGACGCCGAGGTCGCCACGGGCGACCATGATCGCGTCGAACGCATCGACGATCTCCTCGAGCGCGTCGACGGCCTGCGGCTTCTCGACCTTGGCGATGACGGGGACCCTGACGCCCTCTTCGGCCATGATCTCGTGCACGCGAGTGACGTCTTCCGCGTTGCGGACGAACGACAGGGCGATGAGGTCTGCGCCGATGCGCAGGCCCCAGCGGAGGTCCTCCTCGTCCTTCTCGCTGAGCGCAGGAACATTGACCGCGACTCCGGGCAGGTTGATGCCCTTGTTGTTCGAGACGGCTCCCGCGACGATCACGCGCGTCGTGACGGTTACTCCGTCGGTCTCGACGACCTCGACTCGCACCTTGCCGTCGTCGATCAGCAGGAAGTCGCCGGGCTGGACGTCCTGGGGCAGGCCCTTGAACGTCGTGCCGGAGATCTCCTTGTTGCCGATGATGTCTTCGGTCGTGATCTTGAAGATGTCGCCTTCGGCGAGCTCGTAGGGGCCGTTCTCGAACTTGCCGAGGCGGATCTTCGGTCCCTGAAGGTCGACGAGGATGGCGACGGCACGGCCTGCATCGTCGGCAGCGCGACGGACGTTGGCGTAGTTGTTCTCGTGCACGGAGTAGTCACCGTGGCTGAGGTTCAGACGGGCGACGTCCACTCCCGCGTCGATGAGTGCACGCACGGTGTCATACGTGGAAGTGGCGGGGCCCAGGGTGGCGACGATTTTCGCGCGTCTCAAAGATTGCTCCAGGGTAGTGGGGGATGGAAATCAGGCGACGGTGCCGCGGCTCAGCCTACGCGGGCTGGAGGCCGATAGCGACTTCATGTGGTCGCACCGGCTCGGGCAGCACGGTGGTTCCCATGAGGAACCGGTCGACGTTCGCCGCAGCCGCGCGGCCCTCGGCGATCGCCCAGACGATGAGCGACTGTCCACGACCTGCGTCGCCGGCCACGAAGACGCCGGGAACCGTGGACTCATAGCTGTCGTCTCGACGGAAGGCACCACGGTCGGTCACCTGCGGAAGCGTGTCCTCCGTGTACCCGTCCTGCTCCGGGCCGGTGAAGCCCATCGCGATCAGGACGAGGTCCGCCGGGATCTCGCGCTCGGTACCGCTCTTGGGAACGCGTCGCCCGTCGATGTACTCCGTCTCCGCGACGCGGAGTGCACGCACCTCGCCGACCTCGTTCGAGAGGAACTCGACGGTCGACGCGAGGAACACCCTCTCTCCGCCCTCTTCGTGAGCCGAGGAGATCTCGAAGAGCGTCGGCATCATCGGCCAGGGCTGATGGCCCGGACGCTCGGTGCCGGGCTGCTTGCCGATCGCGAGGTTCGTCACGCTGATCGCGCCCTGACGGTGCGCGGTGCCGATGCAGTCCGCACCGGTGTCACCGCCGCCGATCACGATCACGTGCTTGCCCTCGGCGGTGATCTGCTCGGGGACCTTGTCGCCGGCGACCGCATGGTTCGACTCGACGAGGTACTCCATGGCGAAGTGCACACCGTCGAGATCGCGCCCGGGGATCGACAGATCGCGGGGAACCGTGGCTCCGGTGGCGATCACGACGGCGTCGTAGCGGGCACGGAGGTCGGCCCAGGAGATGTCCTTGCCGATCTCCACGCCGGCACGGAAGCGCGTGCCCTCCTCCTGCATCTGGCGAAGCCGGGACTCGAGCTGACCCTTCTCCATCTTGAAGTCGGGGATGCCGTAGCGCAGCAGACCGCCGATGCGATCGTCGCGCTCGAAAACAGCGACCGTGTGACCGGCGCGCGTGAGCTGCTGCGCAGCGGCGAGGCCGGCAGGGCCGGAGCCGACGACGGCGACCGTCTTGCCCGTCAGACGGGCGGGCGGCTGCGGCTCGACCCAGCCCTTGGCGAAGGCCTCGTCGATGATCGAGACCTCGATCTGCTTGATCGTGACCGGAGGCTGGTTGATTCCGAGCACGCACGAGCTCTCGCACGGCGCCGGGCACAGACGACCGGTGAACTCCGGGAAGTTGTTGGTCGCGTGCAGGCGATCGATCGCCGCACGGCCCTCACCCCGCCAGGTCAGGTCGTTCCACTCGGGGATCAGGTTGCCCAGCGGGCAGCCCTGATGGCAGAACGGCACGCCGCAGTCCATGCAGCGTCCGGCCTGCCGCTTCAGGACGGCCTGGTCGCCGGGCTCGTAGACCTCTTTCCAGTCCATGATGCGCACCGGCACGGGACGACGCTTGGGGAGCTCGCGCTCCGTGGTCTTCAGAAAGCCTTTGGGGTCAGCCACCGGTCACCTCCAGGATGCGGTTCCAGACGATGTCGCCGTCGGGATCGATGCCCTCGGCCACTGCTTCTTCGCGCATGCTCCGCACGGCCGCGTAGTCGCGAGGAAGCACCTTCGTGAACTGGCCCGCGGTCTCATCGAACCGCGCCAGGATGTCGGAGCCGAGCGGCGATGCCGTGCGCTCCACGTGCGCGACGATCAGACTCCGAAGGATCTCGAGGTCTGCGCGGTCGAGAGGCTCGAGTTGCAGCTCACCGCTCCCGAGCGACTGGGCGTTGATCTTGCCGCTGTCGAGCGAGCGGATGTAGGCCACTCCCCCGGACATGCCGGCGCCGAGGTTGCGTCCCGTCGACCCGAGGATCACCGCGACGCCGCCCGTCATGTACTCCAGTGCGTGATCGCCCACTCCCTCGACGACAGCGGTCGCGCCGGAGTTGCGAACGAGGAATCGCTCGCCCACCACGCCCGAGAGGAACATGGTGCCGGAGGTCGCGCCGTAGCCGATGACGTTGCCGGCGATCACGTTCTCGTGCGGCGCGATGGCTGCTCCACGCGCGGGGCGAATCGAGATGTCGCCGCCCGAGAGTCCCTTGCCCACGTAGTCGTTCGCGTCGCCCTCGAGGCGAAGCACGATGCCGGAAGGCAGGAACGCGCCGAGCGACTGACCGGCCGTGCCGTGCAGCGTGACGTCGATGGTGCCGCTGGGAAGTCCTGCGGCTCCGTGTCGAGAGGTCACCTGGTGACCCAGCATCGTTCCGACCGCGCGTTCGGTGTTCGCGATCGGCAGCTCGACCACGACCGGTTCTCCGTTGAGAAGCGCCGGTGCGGCGATGTCGATGAGCTGCACGTCGAAGTGCTTCTCGAGTTCGTGATCCTGCGTGCGACGGCTGCGACGCGGCTCGCTCGCCGGGAAGGCCGGTCCCTCGAGCACGGGGCTCAGGTCGAGACCTTCCGCCTTCCAGTGCTGCAGTGCGGCGTCGGCTTCGATCAGCTCCGTGCGCCCCACGATCTCGTCGATCGAGCGGAAGCCGAGCTCGGCCAGAAGCTCGCGGACCTCTTCGGCGATGAACTCCATGAAGTTCACGACGAACTCCGGCTTGCCGGTGAAGCGCTCCCGCAGCAGCGGGTTCTGCGTCGCGACGCCCACAGGGCAGGTGTCGAGGTGGCACACGCGCATCATGATGCAGCCGCTGACCACGAGCGGGGCCGTGGCGAACCCGAACTCCTCGGCGCCCAACAGAGCGCCGATGACGACATCGCGCCCGGTCTTGAGCTGACCGTCGACCTGCACGACCACACGGTCGCGCATGCCGTTGAGCATCAGGGTCTGCTGGGTCTCGGCGAGGCCGAGCTCCCAGGGTGTGCCGGCGTGCTTGAGGGAGTTCATCGGGCTCGCACCCGTGCCGCCGTCGTGACCGGACACCAGGATGACGTCACTCAGCGCCTTCGCGACACCCGCAGAGACCGCGCCGATTCCCGACTGGCTGACGAGCTTCGTGTGGATTCGTGCCTCGGGGTTCGCCCGCTTCAGGTCGAAGATGAGCTGCTTGAGGTCTTCGATCGAATAGATGTCGTGGTGCGGCGGGGGTGAGATGAGCCCCACGCCCGGCGTACCGCCGCGCGTGCGAGCCACCCAGGGATACACCTTCTGCGGAGGCAGCTGACCGCCCTCACCGGGCTTCGCACCCTGAGCGAGCTTGATCTGGATGTCGTCGGCCTCCGTGAGGTACAGGCTGGTGACGCCGAAGCGTCCAGAGGCGACCTGCTTGATGGCGCTACGGCGCTCAGGGTCGAGCAGACGATCGGTGTCTTCTCCGCCTTCGCCGGTGTTCGACTTGCCGCCGAGCCGGTTCATGGCGATCGCGAGAGTCTCGTGCGCCTCTTTCGAGATCGATCCGTAGCTCATCGCTCCGGTCGAGAAACGCTTGACGATCGCGGAGACCGGCTCGACCTCGTCGAGCGGAACCGGCTTGCGGGTGCCCGTGCGCAGCGAGAACAGACCGCGCAGCGTCTTGAGCTCCGCTGCCTGGTCATCCACCATCCGGGTGTACTCGCGGAAGATGTCGTAGCGGCGCTCGCGCGTCGCGTGCTGCAGCTTGAACACCGTCTCCGGGTTGAAGAGATGCGGAGAGCCGTCGCGACGCCACTGGTACTCGCCACCGGTCCAGAGCCGCTCGTGAGCGCGAGCCGCCTCGTCCTCGGGATAGGCGTAGTCGTGACGAGCCTGGTTCTCGATGAAGATCTCTTGGATCCCGATGCCGCCGAGCTTCGACTCGGTGCGGGTGAAGTACTTGTCGATGAACTCCTCGCTCAGACCGACGGCCTCGAAGACCTGCGCGCCGGCGTACGACGAGACGGTCGAGATGCCCATCTTCGACATGATCTTCAGCACGCCCTTGCCGAGCGCGTAGATCAGGTTGCGAACGGCCTTCTCCGGGCTGATGCCGGTGATGTAGCCGGTGCGCACGAGGTGCTCCACCGTCTCCATGGCGAGATAGGGGTTGACCGCCGACGCGCCGTACCCGATCAGTGTCGCGACGTGGTGCACCTCGCGGACGTCACCGGCCTCGACGATCAGACCGACCTTCATGCGGTTCTCACGGCGGATGAGGTGGTGATGGATGGCCGAGACCATCAGGAGGGACGGGATCGGGGTCAGATCCTTGTTCGAGTCGCGATCCGAGAGGATGATGAACTCGGCGCCGCTCTCGATCGCGGCATCGACCTCATCGCACATCTCGGTCAGACGCTTCTCGAGCGTGTTGGAGCCCGCGTCGAAGTGGTACAGACCCCGGATCGTCACGCTGGAGCGATCGGGAAGAGCCTTGTCGATGTGACGGATCTTCGCGAGCTCGTCGTTGTCGATGACCGGGAAGTCGAGCGACACCGTGCGGGTGTGATCGGGGCCCCAGGTGAGCAGGTTGCTCTCGGGGCCGAGACCGAGCTTGAGACTCGTGACGACCTCTTCACGGATCGAGTCCAGCGGCGGGTTCGTCACCTGCGCGAACTGCTGCGTGAAGTAGTCGAAGAGCAAGCGGGGACGCTTGCTGAGGACGGCGATCGGGGTGTCGGATCCCATCGCGCCGAGGGGTTCGACACCGGTCTGACCCATCGGGGTCAGCAGGATGCGCACCTCCTCCTCCGTGTACCCGAAGGTGCGCTGACGACGGGTGATCGACGCCGGCGGGTGCACGATGTGCTCCCGCTCGGGGAGATCGGCGAGGCGCACCGAACCGGCATCCAGCCATTCCTGCCACGGGTGCATGGTCGCGAGATCGTGCTTGATCTCCTCGTCCTCGATGATGCGACGCTGCGACGTGTCGACGAGGAACATCTTGCCGGGCTGCAGGCGTCCACGGCGCTTGATGCGCTCGGGCTCGAAGGTGAGCACTCCGGTCTCCGAGCCGATCACGATCAGACCGTCGGTCGTCTCGGTCCAGCGCCCCGGGCGGAGACCGTTGCGGTCGAGGGTCGCGCCGACGACCGTTCCGTCGGTGAAGATGAGCGCGGCCGGGCCGTCCCACGGCTCCATCTGGTTCGAGTGGTACTCGTAGAAGGACCGGAGCTCGGGCGAGATGTCGGACTGCTTCTCGTATGCCTCGGGGACCATCATCATGATGGCGTGCGGCAGGCTGCGTCCGGTGAGCGTGAGCAGCTCGAGGACCTCGTCGAACGACGCGGAGTCGCTGGCGCCGTCGGTGCAGATCGGCAGCAGCGGAGCCACATCGCCGAGGAGCTCGGATTCGAGCTGCGACTGCCGTGCGCGCATCCAGTTGCGGTTGCCGCCGACCGTGTTGATCTCGCCGTTGTGGGCGAGCATGCGGAGCGGCTGAGCGAGCGGCCACGACGGGAAGGTGTTCGTCGAGTAGCGGGAGTGCACGACCGCGAGCTCCGACATGAAGCGCTCGTCCTGCAGGTCGGGATAGAACGGCTCGAGCTGCAGCGTCGTGACCATGCCCTTGTACCCGAGAGTGCGGGCGGACAGGGTCACGAAATAGGCGCCGAGCTCGTGACCGGCGCGCTTGCGCAGGCGGTAGGCCACCCGGTCGAGGGCGATCCCGGTGAGCGGGGCGTCCGAGTGCGTCGCTCCCCCGGCGCTCACGAAGAGCTGCTCGAATGCGGGGCGCGCCTCGTCTGCGAGTTTGCCGAGGTTGTCGTTGACGGTCGGAACCTCGCGCCAGCCGAGGACCCGAAGGCCCTCCGAGCGTGCGATCTTCTCGATGCCGGCCTTCTGCTCGCGGCGGACGCTCGAGTCGCGCGGGAGGAATGCCAGACCGGCGGCGTACTCGCCGACCGGCGGAAGCTCGAAGTCCGTGACCGCGCGCAGGAACGCGTCGGGCATCTGCGTCAGGATGCCCGCGCCGTCTCCGGTGCCGGCGTCCGAGCCGATCGCCCCGCGGTGCTCGAGGTTGCGCAGAGCCTCGAGCGCCAGAGCGATGATGTCGTGGCCGGCCTCTCCGCGCAGGGTCGCGACCATGGCGAGGCCGCAGGCGTCCTTCTCGAACGCCGGGTTGAACATGCCCTGCTTCGGGGGGTAAGCGCCGGATGCGCCGTAGGGAGGCTGAAAATACACCAGTACCGTCCTCAGATCTTCGGATGACCCGGGGGCGTCATTGGCCGGGTGAATGCGATGGGGTCCGCACGGACCGGTCGGCTATCGAGCGCCTTCCGTGTCCGTGGGAGCGGTGCTTGTGGCGCTGGCTCCTGCGGCGACTTCTTCGGACGGAGGCTCACTCACGTCCACGAAATCGGAGGGATTGTTCTGCGATTCTACATCAGCGTCCAGGTCCTTCCGGCCGCGGCCGGGCTGGTAGGGCGACGGCTCGAGACCGGGGTGCCGGCGAGACTGGACGACGAGGATCGCGATGCCCACGACGATGCCGATGATGGCGGCCCACACGTTGCTGCGCAGACCCAGGATGATCTCGCTCGGATCGATGCGGATCGACTCCCAGACGACACGGCCGGCGCTGTACCAGATGAGGTAGATCGCGAACAGCTTTCCCCACTGGAACGCGGTCGCCTTGCGGCTCAACCAGAGCAGGACGATCACGCCGAGGCCGTTCCAGATCACCTCGTACAGGAACGTGGGGTGGAACAGTGTGCCCTCGGGGAGGCCGGGAGGGAAGGCGGAGTTGTCTGAGGGGATCTCGAGACCCCACGGCAGGTCGGTGGGAAGTCCATAGAGCTCGTTGTTGAACCAGTTGCCGAAGCGGCCCATGGCCTGCGCGAGAAGGAGCCCCGGCGCGAGCGCATCGGCGAACGTCCAGAAGCGGATCCCGGTCCAGCGGCATCCGAGGTACGCGCCGAGGGCGCCGCCGATCAGGGCGCCGAAGATGGCGATGCCGCCCTCCCAGATCGCCCAGACGGACCCGGGCTCGAAGGGGTTCCAGGTGTTCCTGCCCTCTCCGAAGTAGAAGTTCGGGTGGGTGAGGACGTGGAAGATCCGTGCGCCGACGATGGCCAGCGGCACCGCGAGGATCGAGATGTCGATCACGACCCACGGCTCTGCACCGCGCTTGGTGAGGCGGTGGTTGGTCAGCAGCACGGCCGCGATGATGCCGGCGATGATGCAGAGGGCGTAGAAGTGGATCCGAAGCGGGCCGAGGTCGATGTAGGAGACCGTGGGGCTCGGGATGCTGGTGAGCACGCCGCTGAAGGTGCTGTGGAGCGCGAGGGACATGAGTGCGATTCTAGTTCTCGTGTACGGGGCGTGCCGACGACGTGCCGACCGCCAGGTTTCGGGTGACCTCCGCGAGAGCGGGGATGCCGCCGTCGCGGAGCGCGCGGACCAGCGCGGTGCCGACGATGGCACCGTCGGCGTATTCGGAGACGCCGGCGATCTGCTCGGCGGTCGAGATGCCGATGCCGACGCAGGCGCGGATGTCGCCGTGCTCGCGGAGGCGCCTGACGAGGGTCCGTGCCGCACGGTCGAGCTCGGTGCGCTCACCCGTGATGCCCATGGTCGAGACGGTGTACACGAAGCCCGTGGACGACGACACGACGAGGTCGAGGCGCTCGTCCGTCGACGTGGGAGCGGCGAGGAAGACGCGATCGAGGCCGGTGCGCTCGCTCGCGGCGATCCACTCCCCTGCCACGTCGGGGGTGATGTCGGGCGTGATCAGGCCCGCTCCGCCCGCGGCCAGCAGGTCATCCGCGTAACGGTCGACGCCGTACTGGAACACCGGGTTCCAGTACGTCATGACCAGCACAGGAACATCCGTGGCTGCGGTGATCGCGCGAACGGCGGTGAAGAGGTCCTTCATCTTGAAGCCGTTCGCGAGGGCCGCGGTGGTCGCCTCCTGGATCACTGCGCCGTCCATCACCGGGTCGCTGTAGGGCGGTCCGAGTTCGATGATGTCGACGCCGTTCTCGGCAAGGGTGATGGCAGCCTGGATGCTGGTCTCCAGGTCGGGGTAGCCGACAGGGAGATATCCGACGAAGGCGCTGCGGCCTGAATCGTGTGCGGCGGCGATCGCCTGTTCGACGCGGCTCACAGCTCCGGCTCCCCCTTCGATGCGGCGGCTTCGACGTCGCTCTCTTCGGAGACATCGTGTGCGAGCGCCTCGGCGTCGTACAGGTCGAAATACCGGGCGGCGGTGTCCATGTCCTTGTCGCCACGACCCGAGAGGCAGATCGCCAGCACGGCATCCGGACCCAGCTCGCGTCCGAGGCGCAGGGCACCTGCGAGGGCGTGCGCGGACTCGATGGCGGGGATGATGCCTTCGGTGCGGCTCAGCAGACGCAGCGCCTGCATGGCCTCGTCGTCGGTCGCCGGGATGTACTCGGCGCGACCGATGTCGGCGAGCCAGGAGTGCTCCGGACCCACGCCCGGGTAGTCCAGACCGGCGGAGATCGAATGGGACTCGATCGTCTGGCCGTCTTCGTCTTGCAGGACGTAGGTCTTGGCGCCGTGCAGGATGCCGGGACGCCCCCGCTCGATGGACGCCGCGTGCCGGGGCGTGTCGACGCCGTCGCCGGCCGCCTCGACTCCGTAGAGCTTCACGCCGTCGTCGTCGAGGAAGGCGTCGAACATGCCGATCGCGTTGGAACCGCCGCCGACGCATGCGATGACCGCGTCGGGCAGTCGGCCGACCTCGTCGAGCAGCTGCTGACGGGCCTCCTCGCCGATGATCTTCTGGAAGTCCCGCACCATCGCCGGGAAGGGGTGGGGGCCCGCGGCCGTGCCGAAGATGTAGTTGGTCGTCTCGACGCTCGCGACCCAGTCGCGGTAGGCATCGTTGATCGCATCCTTCAGCGTGCGCGAGCCGGACGTGACCGCGACGACCTCGGCGCCGAGCAGACGCATCCGGGCGACGTTGAGCGCCTGGCGCTCGGTGTCGACCTCTCCCATGTAGATGGTGCAGTCGAGGCCGAAGAGAGCTGCAGCGGTGGCCGTGGCGACGCCGTGCTGGCCCGCGCCGGTCTCTGCGATCACACGGGTCTTGCCGAGGCGCTTGGTCAGCAGTGCCTGGCCCAGCACGTTGTTGATCTTGTGCGAGCCCGTGTGATTGAGGTCCTCGCGCTTGAGGAAGACGCGGGCACCGCCGGCGTGCTCGGCGAACCGGGGCACCTCGGTGAGCGGCGAGGGGCGTCCCGCGTAGGAACTGAGCAACGAGGCCAGCTCCTCGCGGAAGACCGGGTCGACGATCGCGTCGGCATACGCCGCCGAGAGCTCGTCGATCGCGGCGATGAGCGACTCGGGCATGTACCGCCCGCCGTAGTCGCCGAACAGTGGACCGTGCTGGTCTCGCAGGCTCATCACGCCTCCAGGAAGCTCTTGAGTGTGGCGACCGGGTCGCCCGTGACGAGCGCCTCCCCGATCAGGACGACGTCCGCGCCGGCTGAGCGATAGTGCGTGACGTCTTCGGGTGTGAGCACCGCGGATTCGGCGATCTTGACCGCGGTGTCGGGGATCCGGTCGACGAGACGGCCGAAGAGATCGCGGTCGAGCTCCAGCGACTTCAGGTCGCGCGCGTTGACTCCGATCAGCGGTGCGCCGAGGTCGATCGCGACCTCGAGCTCGTCGGCAGAGTGCGTCTCGACGAGCGGCGTCATGCCGAGCTCGGTGATGAAGCCGAAGAGCTCCCGAAGCACCTGCGGCTCGAGCCCTGCGACGATCAGCAGCACGAGATCGGCACCGGCCGCGCGCGCTTCGAGCACCTGGTACCGGTTGGCGATGAAATCCTTGCGCAGCACGGGCAGCGAGACGCGGTCTGTGACGGCCTCGAGATCGGCCAGACTTCCGCCGAATCGGCGCTCTTCGGTCAGGACGCTGATCGCCGACGCACCGCCCGTCTCGTAGAGCGACGCCTGGAAGGCCGGGTCGGGGATCTCTGCGAGCGCCCCGCGCGACGGACTGGCGCGCTTGACCTCGGCGATGATCTTCACACGATCACCGGGAGCGAGGTACGCGAGGGCGTCCTTGGCGGCAGGGCGCGCGAGAGCGTCCCGTTCCACCTCGGCCAGTGGCCTGCTGAGAGCGCGACGCTCGGCGTCTGCGACTGCGCCGGCCGTGAGGTCGGCGAGCACCATTAGTGCGCCTTCGGCGAGTACTTGGGGCCCTTCACGCCGTAGCCGGCCCTCGAGAGCAGCCAGCCCACGAGCGCGCCGATCGGGATGATCGCCGCTCCGACCCAGATCAGAGCGACCCAGAAGGGGCTGAACTCCGCGAGGCAGAACGCCAGCGTGCCGATCGTGAAGCCGGCGAGCATGATGATGACACCCGTCCATGCGGCGGGCGAGTGTCCGTGGCCGGGGTCAGCGATCGGGTTGGTCATGGTCTCCTCCGGGGGACGACGTGCTGGTTCTGGTCAAGTCTATCGGGGTCATCGTGTCGGGTCGGTTCCGCGAGACAGGTCGTCCCACGAATCGATCGCGTCCACGGGGCCTGTGGTCGCGGCCACGTGTGCGGCATCGGTGCGGTATCGGCGGCCGCCGCGCTTCCAGCCGCGCCAGGTGATGAGCACGACGAGGGATGCCGCGAGCAGGATGATCCAGCCGATGAGCGTCATGACCGGCCAGGCGGAGAGCTCGATGCCGGCGACCACGTCGGCGATCGCCGCGCTTCCGGCGAGACCGGTCGTCTCGGTGACGGTGGGTCCGACGGCGCTCAGCGGCTCGGTCAGGAGCAGCTGCAGGGTCGTCCACCCGAGGAAGAGCGAGGCGGCGCCGCCGAGAATGCCGAAGATCAGCCGCAGCACGGGACCGACGATGGAGAGCGCGATGCCGAGGGCCAGCACGGCGAGGCTGAGAGGGGCGAGCAAGGGCAGCGCTGACGCTCCCGGCACGAGGATCGCCTCACCCGCATCCGTGCGCGCGACGGTGAGCCAGGTCTGGGTCGACGAGATGATCCCGATCGCGCCCGAGAGAAGGAATCCCGAGACGGCGATCGAACGGCCTCTGCGCGCGAACGTCATTCGACCGCGCTCCCCTCGACGGCGTGCAGGTCCGTCGTGTCGAAACAGGTGCGGGTGCCGGTGTGGCACGCAGGGCCCGTCTGGTCGACGCGCAGCAGGATCGCATCGCCGTCGCAGTCGAGGCGCGCCTCGTGAACCACCTGGATGTTGCCCGAGGTGTCGCCCTTGCGCCAATATTCGCGGCGGGAACGCGACCAGTAGACCGCCCGACCCGTCGTGAGAGTGCGGCGCAGCGCCTCCGCATCGACCCAGGCGAGCATGAGGACCTCTGCGGTGTCCCACTGCTGCACGATGACCGGTGCCAGGCCGTCCTCGTTGAAGGCGACCTGCGCGATGTGCTCCTCGATATCGCTCATCGGACGAGCACCCCTTCCGCACGCAGTGCATGCTTCACGTCACCGACGGTGAGCGCTCCGGTGTGGAACACGCTGGCTGCCAGCACGGCATCCGCGCCCGCCTTGATCGCCGGCGCGAAGTCCTCGGCTTTGCCGGCGCCGCCCGACGCGATCACGGGCACGGACGCAGCCTCGCGCATCAGCTTCACCAGTTCGAGATCGAAGCCGTCGCGGGTTCCGTCGGCGTCGATCGAGTTGACGAGCAGCTCGCCCGCGCCACGCTCTGCCGCCTCGCGCGCCCAGTCGAGCGCGTCGAGGGTGGTCTGAGTGCGTCCGCCGTGGGTCGTGACGACGAAGCCGGAAGCGGTCGTGTCGGCGCGCTTGACGTCGAGCGACAGCACGAGCACCTGCGCGCCGAAGCGGTCGGCGATCTCGCCGATCAGCTCGGGCCGTGCGATCGCGGCGGAGTTGACTCCGACCTTGTCGGCTCCGACCGACAGCAGTCGGGACACATCGTCGACGCTGCGGACTCCCCCGCCCACGGTCAGCGGCACGAACACCTGTTCGGCCGTGCGCTGCACGACGTCGTAGGTCGTCGCGCGGGCATCCACGGTCGCAGTGACATCGAGGAAGGTGATCTCATCCGCACCCTGCGCCGCATAGTGGCGCGCAAGCTCGACGGGGTCGCCCATGTCGCGGAGGTTCTCGAAGTTGACGCCCTTGACGACTCGCCCTGCAGCGACATCGAGGCACGGGATGACGCGACTCGCGAGCGCCATCAGAGCCTCGCGTTGTGGATCGCCGTGACGAGGATCGCTCGGGCGCCGAGCGCGTAGAGCGCATCCATCACGGGGTTGACCCGTGCTCGCGCCACCATGACGCGCACCGCGACCCATTCCGGGTCACGCAGCGGAGACACCGTGGGCGACTCGATGCCGCCCGCGATCTTCACCGCGTCGTCGAGGAGGGCCACGGGCAGGTCGTAGTCGATCATCACGAACCGGCGCGCGACCATCACGCCGCGCAGACGGCGCAGAAGCGTCTCCGACCCCTCGGCGTCGTGCGGACCTGCGATCAGCACGGCCTCGGACTGCAGGATGACGGGCCCGAAGACGTCGAGTCCGGCCTGACGCAGCGTCGTTCCGGTCTCGACCACGTCCGCAACGGCATCGGCCACGCCGAGGCGCACCGCGGACTCCACCGCACCATCGAGCGGCACGAGATCGACGGCGATTCCGCGCTCGTCGAGGAAGGCATCGACGAGGCCGGGATACGAGGTCGCGATGCGGAGGCCGTCGAGCTCGGAGACGTCGGTGTAGCGACCCGAGGGCGCGGCGAAGCGGAACGTCGATCCGGCGAATCCGAGCGCCTCGATCTCCCGAGCACCCGGCATGCGGGCGTCGAGGAGCAGATCGCGCCCGGTGATCCCTACGTCGATGGCGCCGGACCCGACATAGGTCGCGATGTCCTTCGGGCGGAGGTAGAAGAACTCGACGTCGTTGTCGCTGTCGACGACGTGGAGCGTCTTGGGGTCACGGCGACCGGCGTAGCCGGCCTCCGCGAGCATGTCGGCGGCCGTCTCGGAGAGAGAGCCCTTGTTGGGAACAGCAATGCGCAGCATGGGATGCCTTCAGATCGAAGCGAGTGGGGCGGAGCGCTTCACAGATGTCGGTAGACGTCCTGCAGGCTCAGGCCCTTCGCAAGCATCATCACCTGCACGTGGTAGAGCAGCTGCGAGATCTCCTCGGCAGCGGCCTGGTCGGACTCGTACTCGGACGCCATCCAGACCTCGGCTGCCTCCTCGACGATCTTCTTGCCGATCGTGTGCACGCCGCCGTCGAGCTCTGCAACCGTGCCGGATCCCTCTGGGCGGGTCTCGGCCTTGACGCTGAGCTCGGCGAACAGCTCGTCGAAAGTCTTCACGATTCCAGGCTAGCGGCTCTGGCGCGGTCTCTGAGCCGGGTGACGGCCGCCTCGACGTCGTCAGCGCCGTAGACCGCGGATCCGGCGACGAACGTGTCGGCGCCAGCGGCGGCAGCGGCCTCGATCGTGGCATCGGAGATCCCGCCGTCCACCTGCAGCCAGACGTTCGAACCGCGGCGCTTCGCCTCGTCTGCCAGGGCACGCAGCTTCGGCATCGTCTCGGGCATGAATCCCTGACCGCCGAACCCGGGTTCGACGGTCATCACGAGGATCTGGTCGAACTCCTCGAGCACGCTGTAGAGGCCGTCGGCGGGAGTGTCGGGTTTGATCGCCACCCCCGCCCTCGCGCCGATGCTGCGCAGGGTGCGGGCCAGCGAGATCGGGTCGGCGGCCGCTTCGAGATGGAAGGTGACGCTCGCGGCACCGAGCTCGGCATAGGCGGGGGCCCAGCGCTCGGGATCGGTGATCATCAGATGCACGTCGAGCGGGATGGGGCTGGTCGCCTGGATGCGCTCGACCATCTGCGGCCCGAACGTGAGGTTGGGGACGAAGTGGTTGTCCATGACGTCGACGTGCGCGAAGTCGGCGGTGGCGATCTTCGCGAGATCGCGCTGCATGTTCACGAAATCGGCGGCCAGGATGCTGGGGTTGATGCGCGGTGCGCTGGGCAGTTCCACGGCTCTAGTCTCCTCGCTCGGCGCTGGTGTCGGTCTGATCTGTGTCGGTCCGTCGCAGGAGCGCGAGGAACATCGCATCGGTGCCGTGCCGGTGCGGCCACAGCTGCACCCTCCCCGTGCCGTCGCTGCCGAGATCGATCGGGGAGGTCACGACACCCGAGAGGACAGCTCGAGCATCGAGCTCGGTGATGTCGGTGCGAGCACGCAGCACCTCCTGGACGACGCCCGTCGTCTCGGCGAGATGGGGCGAGCAGGTCGCATACGCGACGATGCCGCCCGGTGCCAGCGCGTCGATCGCCGCGGACAGCAGCTCGACCTGCAGAGGAACGAGCTCGGCGACGTCACCGGGCGTCTTCCGCCAGCGAGCCTCCGGCCGTCGCCGCAGTGCGCCGAGGCCCGTGCAGGGAGCATCGACGAGGATGCGATCGAACCGGCCCGCGTGCGAGGTTCCGAACGTCCGGCCGTCCTCCTCGTGAACGGTGATGTCACCGGGTACGGCACGGAGGGCGTTGCGCACGAGACGAGCGCGAGTGGGCACCACTTCGTTCGCCTCGAGCGACACATCGTGGTGACCGGCGATCGCCGCGAGGAGTGCGGTCTTGCCGCCGGGGCCCGCGCAGAGGTCGAGCCAGCTCTCTCCAGCACGGATCGGCGCGGCCGCGGCGAGAGCGAGTGCGACGAGCTGGGACCCCTCATCCTGCACGCGCACCGTGCCGCCCGAGGAAGCGATCACGCGATGCGGGTCGCCGCCGGGCGAGCCGTATGCCGTCGGCGCATACGGGCGACGTGGCTCCCCGGGCTCTGCAAGGCCGGGCAGAGCGACGAGAGTGACCTCCGGAGACGCATTGTCGGCGTCGAGGAGGTCGTCGAGCTCCTCGACGCGGCCTTCGGCCGCCAGGGCGCGGCGCAGCGCGCGGATGACCCACACCGGGTGCGCGGAGCGCAGTGCCAGCCGCTCGTCGTCCGACCGCGCCGACGACTCGATGCGCTGCTCCCACTCCCCCGGCGTCTCGCGGGAGATCCGACGCAGCACGGCGTTAGCGAAGCTGGAGGCTCCGCGCCCCTGCTGAGCCGCGACGATGTTCACCGACTCGTTGACCGCCGCGTGCGAGGCGACGCGGGTGGCGAGCAGCTGATGGGTCGCGAGCCTCAGTGCGTCGAGCACACCGGGGTCGATCTCCTCGACGGGCCTGTCGGCGGCTGCGGCGATGATCGCGTCATAGGTTCCGCGGCGTCGGAGTGTGCCGTAGGCGAGCTCCGTGGCGAGAGCAGCATCCTGTGGAGCGAGTCCTGCGTCCGCGATCGCCGTGGGGAGGACGAGGTTCGCGTACGCGTCGGATTCCGACACCGCGCGCAGCACGTCGTAGGCCACCCGTCGCGCGGGCTGCACCGTGCGCTGGGCGCCGCGCTGGGCGCCGCGCGGGAGTCCTTCTCGTCTCGCTCCCCGAGTCTGTCCCTCACGCGAGCGCGAATCGTCCGGCGCCCGCCGCCCCGCGCGGGCTCCTCGACCCGAGTCGCCGCGGCGCGGGTCGCGACGCTGACCGTCGCCCTGCCCGCTCACGCGCCGGCCCGCAGCTGCTCGGTGTCGCGCTGTCCGCGCCACCAGTCGACCGCGCTCATCGCTCCCTTGCCCGAGGGCTGAACCCGCGTGACCGCCAGAGGTGCCGATGCGGTGCCGATCAGGAGAGCGGTCTTGGTCACGGCGAACTCGCCGGGCTCGAGTGACACATCGTCGGCCGAGGGCGCGGCCTCGAGCACCTTCAGGCGGATGCCGTCGACGGTCGTGTGGGCCCCCGGTTCGGGAGTGACGCCGCGGAACCGGGCGAACACCTCGGTGAGAGGGCGCGACCAGTCCAGCAGGCCATCGTCGAGAGTCAGCTTCGGGGCGAGGGTCGGCTCGCCCTCCTGCGGCACCGAGCGTGCAGTGCCGTCGGCGATCGCCGCGACCACCTCGGCTGTCAGCTCGGCGCCGTCGGCGGCGAGTGCATCGAGGACCGCATCCGCCGTCGCCTCGGGAGCGACGGCGACGATCCGTGTCGAGAAGACGTCACCCGCATCCAGGGCAGGGACGAGCTGGAACACGCTGGCGCCCAGCTGTGCATCGCCGTTGATCAACGCGCGCTGCACGGGCGCGGCGCCACGCCACTGCGGGAGGAGCGAGAAGTGCAGATTGATCCAGCCCTTGGCGGGCGCCGAGAGCAGCGGCTCGCGGACCAGCCCTCCGTAGGCGACGATCACACCGAGCTCGACATCGAGCGCGGTGATGGCGGCCGTCGCGTCGTCGTCGAGGCGAGCGGCCTTGATGACAGGCAGCCCGAGGTCGTCGGCGGCCTGAGCGACGGGAGACGGGGTGAGAACCCGCTTTCGGCCCAGAGGAGCATCGGGACGGGTGACGACCGCGGCGATGTCGTGCTCGACCGCGAGACGGCGGAGAGTGGGGACGGCTGCCGACGGTGTGCCGGCGAAGACGAGACGCATGAAGGTGCTCCGGAGGGATGCGGGGGTGGATCGAGAGAGCTCGGGATGCGGAGAGGGGTTCTTCGCGATCAGAGCTCCGGATCGAGGATATCGAGTCGAACCGTGAGGGCGCTCCGAGTCGACTTGCCTCTGCCCCGTCGGTTGCTGACCGCTTCGGCGACGACCGCCGCACGCAACGTGGTGGCGACCCTGGCGCCTGCTCCATAGTCGAATCGAACGAGAGCTCGGACACGGGGAGGATAGTCGTCGGACTCGATCGGCACCGGCCCGAGCACGGCATCGGAAGGCAGCGCGAGGTCCTGTAGTGAGGCGAGGGCTCGCGCCACGGCGGCCGTCGAACCCTCGACCAGCGCGACCCTGGCAGCCGGCGGCATGTGCAGGGGCGCGCGCTCAGAGAGCTCTGTTCTCGCATACGCCGACTGGTTCCAGGTGGCGAGAGCTCGCGCGACCGCTCCGTCGACGCCGACGAGATGGATGGGTGCTCCCGGAGCCGCAAGAGCGGCCGCATTCGACCACCATCGCAGACACGATTCTCCGATCCGCAGGTCGGGAGCCTGCAGCATCCTCGGTCCGTCGAGCAGGACGACCGCCCGGTATCCGCCCTCCGCCAGTGGCTCCGCGCCCCGAGTCGCGACCACGAGCGCCGGCTTGTCGGCGACCCGCTCGACCGGGTGTGCGCTGTCTGCGACGATGACCCGGACTCCGGGGAACGCTTTGCCCAGTTCGTCAGCGGTCCGCTCGCTGCCCGAGGAAGCGAGCCGCAGCTTCGTGGAGGAACACGCCGGGCATGCCCACGCACGGGCCCCTCTGCCACACCATCCGCACACCGGTACGGCACCACGGTGCTTCGCACCGAGCGGCCCGCCGCAGTGTGCGCATCGAGCCGGCGCGCGGCACTCGGCACACACGAGCGACGGGGCGAAACCCGGTCGCGACACCTGCACCAGGACCGGTCCCTCAGCGGCGGCAGCACGTGCGGAGAGGAACGCCGACGACGGCATGCGCTGGGCCGTCGGCGCATCCATCTCCTGCGGCGTGCTGAGGATCACGCGCGGCAGCACACGACGCGCAGCGCGGATGTCCTGCAGCCATCCGTGGGCCACGAGACGCTCGACGTCGGTGGTGCGCGTGTGGCCCACGAACAACAGCGCCGAACCCTCCTGCTCCTGACGCAGCAGCGCCGCGTCCCGTGCGTTGATGTAGGGGGCGAGCGGCTCGCCGAGAAGAGGATCGCCGTCGTCCCACACGGCGACGACGCCGGCCCGAACCGGGGCGTACACGGCCGAGCGGTTGCCGATCACGACGCACGGCGCCTCCTCGAGGGAGCGCAGGAACGCACGGTACCGATCAGGGTTCGTCTGGCGCGAGTCGAAGCGCACGACGGCCTCGGCGGGAACGAACGCGTCGAGAGCGGCGCGCAGCTGATCGAGGTCGCGGTGATCCGGGACGACGAGGATGCTCGATCGGCCCGCTGACAGCGTCCGCGCCGCCGTGGACGCGAGGAGGGCTGCCCACCCCGGATCGCCCTGATGCCGAACCGGAATCGCCTCGACGGCCGCCCGTCCACCGGCGTCGAGCACGTCGGCGAGCGAGTCGTAGTTCGCGATCAGCTTGACGGCGGCCGAGAACGCCTCGTCAGACGGGGCCAGCACCGGGGAGTCACCGGTCCAGGCCTTCTCGACTCTGACCTGGCGTTTGGGGATGACGAGCCGCAGGACGTCGGATGCCGAGCCCGCCGCCCGGTCGGCGGCGCGACGCGCCAGGCGGTAGAGCCGCTCGGGAAGCACCGAGACCGGGGACACGACACTGTCGACCTCGGACAGCGGCCTGTCGCCATCATGTTCGGTGTCGAGTTCGACGACGTAGCCGTCGATGACTCGACCGGCGGTGCGCAGAGGCACGCGCACGCGCACGCCCAGCGGAACGTCTCCGAGCTCTTCGGGCAGGGCGTAGTCGAACAGTCGATCCAGCTGCGGCAGGGGCGAGTCCAGGAGGACGCGCGCGATCCTCCGACTCTGCGACGTCAGGGACGGAGGGACGCCATCAGGCATGCGGCCCTCAGAGTCCTGCAGCGCGCCGCAGCTCTTCCGCGCGGTCCGTGCGCTCCCACGTGAAGTCCGGAAGCTCGCGCCCGAAGTGCCCGTACGCGGCGGTCTGCGCGTAGATCGGGCGCAGGAGGTCGAGCTGCTCGATGATCGCCTGCGGCCGCAGGTCGAAGACCTCGTCGATCGCGCGCGTGATCACCTCGTCCGACACCTTGCCCGTGCCGAAGGTCTCGACGTAGAGGCCGACCGGACGCGCCACGCCGATCGCGTAGGCGACCTGCACCTCGAGACGGTCGGCGAGCCCTGCGGCGACCGCGTTCTTGGCCACCCAGCGCGTGGCATAGGCGCCGGAGCGATCGACCTTCGACGGATCCTTGCCGCTGAAGGCGCCGCCGCCGTGGCGCGCCGCGCCACCATACGTGTCGATGATGATCTTGCGCCCGGTGAGTCCGGCGTCGCCCTTCGGGCCTCCCGTGACGAAGGGACCGGCAGGGTTGATGTAGTAGGTGAGGTCGCTGAGATCGAGTCCCGTCGACGCGAGGACCGGATCGATCACGTGCTCGCGCACCTGAGCCTTCAAGTCGTCCTGCGAGATGTCCGGGTGATGCTGGGTCGAGAGCACCACGGCGTCCACGGTCTTGGGCGTGAAGCCGTCGTAGCCGAGAGTGACCTGTGTCTTGCCGTCAGGGCGCAGGAACGGCAGCGCACCCGAGCGGCGGACCTCGGTGAGCCGCTCCGCGATGCGATGCGCGGTCCATGCGGCCATCGGCATCAGCTGTGGGGTCTCGTTGGTCGCGAAGCCGAACATGATGCCCTGGTCGCCGGCGCCGAGGCCGTCGAGAGGATCGATCGACCCACCGTCACGGTGTTCCTGGGCGTTGTCCACACCGTGGGCGATGTCGGTGGACTGCTCGCCCACCGAGATGCTCACACCGCAGGAGTCGCCGTCGAAGCCGGTCTCGCTCGAGGTGTAGCCGATGCCGTTGACCACCTGGCGGACGATCGTCGGGATGTCGACGTACGCCTCGGTGCGGATCTCGCCGGCCACGTGCACGAGACCGGTGGTCACCAGCGTCTCGACGGCGACCCGTGAGCCGGGGTCCTTCGCGATGAGCCCGTCGAGGATGCTGTCCGAGATCTGGTCGCAGATCTTGTCGGGGTGCCCCTCGGTGACGGACTCGGACGTGAACAGACGCAGCGCGCTCATCGGGGCTCCAGAACGGAATCGGACAGCAGGAAGGGGGTGGCTCCCATGATGGACCGCACCGCCGACATCAGTCAGCGGTGCGGTCATCGGACGTCACTCGGCGTGACGGAGGCGGAGCTTGTCCTCGTTGATCTCGTGCAGAGCGATCGTCAGCGGCTTGTCTTCGACGGAGGAGTCGACGAGCGGGCCGACGTTGTCGAACAGGTTGCCCTCGTGCAGGTCCGAGTAGTAGTCGTTGATCTGGCGGGCGCGCTTGGCCGCGTAGATCACGAGCTCGTACTTCGAGTCGACGCGGTCGAGCAGGTTGTCGATGGGGGGATCGATGATTCCGTTGGTGTGGTGTCCGGCCATGGTGGGACCTCCTGATCAGGCGACGGGATCGTCGCGAAGACGGTGCAGCGGGCGCGCGAAGACGCTCAGCGCGCAGAGCTCGAAGACAATTCTACGACCTCCGCGGCCGCAGCGGCGACGTCCTCGTTCACGATGAGGTGGTCGAACTCGTTCTGCGCCGCCAATTCGACCTTCGCGGTGCGCAGTCTGCGAGCGCGCTCCTCGTCGCCCTCGGTGCCTCGTCCGACCAGCCTCTGGACGAGCTCATCCCAGGTCGGCGGCAGCAGGAAGATCAGCGTCGCGGCGGGTTCCGCCTTGCGCACCTGGCGCGCGCCCTGCAGATCGATCTCGAGCAGCACGGTCTTGCCGGCGGCCAGGGCCGCGTCGATCGGAGCCCGAGGCGTGCCGTAGCGCGACTTGTTGTGGACCACGGCGTACTCGAGGAGCTCGTCGTCGGCGATCAGCCGGTCGAACTCCGCATCGTCGACGAAGTAGTAGTGCACGCCGTCGATCTCGCCCGGGCGCGGCGCGCGGGTCGTCGCCGAGACCGACAGATGGATCTCGGGGTTGTGCTCCCGGATATGGGCGGCGACGGTGCCCTTTCCCACCGCGGTGGGACCGGCGAGAACCAGCAGACGACTTCGCGCGCCGCGCGGCTCGAGCACCGGGAAACGCGCGTCGAGCCAGTGCGAGAGCGCCACACGCTGGCGGACGCCGAGGCCCCCCAGCCGCTTGACCGGCGAGATGTGCAGCTCTGCCAGAATGCGGTCGCGCTTGCCCGCGCCGATGGCGGGAAGGGCGAGCAGGAAGTCCGTGATGCGCATGGACCCCTCGACCGAGTCGGGGTCTGCGGTCGCCCGCTCGAGCACCGCCTGCGGGGTGACGACACGCGTCGTCAGGTCACGCTTGAGGGACGCGCGGGCACGGCGTCGTTCGACGGCCTTGCGTGCGGCGGCAGCGCGATCGACTTCGGGGACGGGACGGGACTCAGCCACGGCCGGCCTCCCTGTACTCTGCGACGCGGGCGTCGATGGCGACGGCGAGACCGGTGGGTCCTGCCGAGAGGATGCTGCGGCTCTCGCTCGCGATGACGGCGGCGCTCATCGAGCCGAACCGGCGGTGCAGGTCCGACGGGGTCGCACCCTGGGTGCCGAACCCCGGAGCGAGGATGGGGGCGGTCGGCGAGAACGCGGCGATGCCGGCATCCGTCCAGTCGACCGTCGCTCCGATGACGAAGCCGAAGCTCCCCCACTCCCCCGCCGCGGTGTGCTCGGCATTGCGTGCCGACACGACCGAGACGATGTCCGCTGATACGGCACGGCCGGTCTCGGAGATCGAGCGCTGAAGCACCTCGGCCTCCGGGTTGCTCGTCGCAGCCAGCACGAACAGACCCTTGTCGTGCTGTTCGGCGAGGGCGAAGGCGCCGTCGAGGGCGCCGACGCCGAGGAACGGGTTCACCGTGAGCGCGTCGACCTCGAGCGGTGATCCCGGCGAGAGCCAGGCAGCCGCATAGGCATCCATGGTCGAGCCGATGTCGCCGCGCTTGGCGTCTGCGATGACGAGGAGGCCGGCCGCCCTGGCGGCCGAGATGACCTCCTCGAGCGCCGCGAACCCAGCAGAGCCGAAACGCTCGAAGAACGACACCTGCGGCTTCACCAGACCTGCACGGCCCGCAGCGGCCTCCACCGTGCGCAGCCCGAACTCCCGAACTCCCGCGGCATCGTCTCCGAGGCCCCAGGAGTCGAGCAGAGCGGCATGCGGGTCGATGCCCACGCACAGCGGACCGTGCGCCGCGAGGGCGACCCGGACCCGTTCGCCGAAGCGTGCGCTCACACTGCGGCCTTCCGGTCGAGGGCATACTCCTGCAGGCTCTTCACCTGGAAGCCCTCATGGGCTGCGTCCATCCCGCTCACTGCGGCGCCGAGGACGGCCATTGTGGTGAACAGCGCCTTGTCGGCCGCGACAGCAGCCGCGCGGATCTCGTAGCCGTCGGCGCGCGCCGCGCCTCCGGAAGGCGTGTTCACGACGATGTCGATCGAGCCGGCGTTGATGAGATCGACGATGTTCGTCGCGCCGGACTCCTGCGTCTCGCTGTACTTCTCGACCACGGTGACCGCGATGCCGTTGCGCGAGAGGATCTCGGCTGTGCCCTCGGTGGCCACGATCGTGAACCCGAGCTGCTGCAGGCGGTGCGCAGGCAGGATCACCGCGCGCTTGTCGGAGTCCGCGACCGAGATGAACACCGTGCCGGAGGTCGGCATGCCGCCGTACGCCGCCGCCTGGCTCTTCGCGAACGCAGTCGGGAAGTCACGGTCGATGCCCATGACCTCGCCGGTCGAGCGCATCTCCGGACCGAGGATCGAGTCGACGGTCTTGCCGTCGGCCGTGCGGAACCGCTTGAACGGGAGCACGGCCTCCTTGACCGAGACAGGCGCGTCGAGAGGCACGCGGGAGCCGTCCTGCTCGGGCAGCATGCCCTCGGCGCGGAGCTCCGCGATCGTCGATCCCACCATCACGCGGCTCGCGGCCTTGGCCATCGGGATGCCCAGCGCCTTCGAGACGAAGGGCACCGTGCGGCTCGCGCGCGGGTTCGCCTCGATCACGTAGAGCACTCCGGCGCTGATCGCGAACTGCACGTTCAGCAGGCCACGGACGCCCACGCCCTTCGCGATCGCCAGCGTCGCCTCGCGCACGCGGTCGATGTCGGTGCGCCCGAGCGAGACGGGCGGAAGGGTGCAGCTCGAGTCGCCCGAGTGGATGCCGGCCTCTTCGAGGTGCTCCATCACGCCGCCGATGAACAGTTCGGTGCCGTCGTAGAGGGCGTCGACGTCGAGCTCGATCGCGTCATCCAGGAAGCGATCGACGAGCAGGGGCTTGCCCTCCTCGATGATGACCTCGCCCGCGGTGCGCACGAAGTACTCGCGCAGGGACTCCGAGCTGTAGACGATCTCCATGCCGCGTCCGCCGAGCACGAAGCTGGGGCGCACGAGCACCGGGTAGCCGATCTCCTCGGCCACCGCCACGGCGCCGTCCGCGTCCACGGCGGTGCCGTGGCGCGGGGCGACGAGGCCAGCGGTGTCGAGGAGCTGCGAGAACAGCTCGCGCTCCTCGGCGATGTCGATGGCCGCCGGGCTGGTGCCGAGCACCTGGTAGCCGGCGGCCTCGATGCCCTTCGCGAGACCCAGCGGCGTCTGACCGCCGAGCTGGCAGACGACGCCGAGGATGGTGCCGCTCGCGGCTTCCGCGTCGAGGACCTCGAGCACGTCCTCCAGCGTGAGCGGCTCGAAGTAGAGCCTGTCGGACGTGTCGTAGTCGGTCGACACGGTCTCGGGGTTGCAGTTGACCATGATGGTCTCGAAACCGGCATCCGAGAGTGCGAACGAGGCGTGCACGCAGGAATAGTCGAACTCCACGCCCTGGCCGATGCGGTTCGGGCCCGATCCGATGATCACGACCTTGGTGCGATCCGACGGCGTGACCTCGGTCTCGAAGTCGTAGCTCGAGTAGTGGTACGGCGTGAGAGCCGGGAACTCGCCGGCGCACGTGTCGACGGTCTTGAACACCGGGCGGATGCCGAGTCCGTGACGCACGCCGCGAATCTCCGCCTCCTTCTCGCCGCGCAGCTCCGCGATCTGCGCATCCGAGAAGCCGTGCTCCTTGGCGTAGCGCAGCGTGGCCGCGTCGAGCTCGGGGGCCGTGCGCACGATCTCGGCGACCTCGTTGATCAGCACGATCTGGTCGATGAACCACGGGTCGATCGCCGTGGCGTCGAACGCCTGCTCGACCGTGGCGCCCTTGCGCAGCGCCTGCTGGAGAGTCACGATCCGACCGTCGGTCGGGACCTTGGAGATCTCGAGCAGCTCGTCGACGGAGCGGGTCTCCTCGCCCCAGTGGAAGCTCGAGCCGCGCTTCTCGAGCGAGCGGAGCGCCTTCTGCAGCGCGGTCGCGTAGTTGCGGCCGATCGCCATCGCCTCGCCCACCGACTTCATGGTGGTCGTCAGCGTCGCGTCCGCCGCCGGGAACTTCTCGAACGCGAACCGCGGCACCTTGACGACGACGTAGTCGAGCGTGGGCTCGAAGCTCGCCGGGGTGACGCCCGTGATGTCGTTGGGGATCTCGTCGAGACGGTAGCCGAGCGCGAGCTTCGCTGCGAGCTTGGCGATCGGGAAGCCCGTCGCCTTGGATGCGAGGGCGCTCGACCGGGAGACGCGCGGGTTCATCTCGATCACGATGATGCGGCCGTTGCTCGGGTCGATGGCGAACTGGATGTTGCAGCCGCCGGTGTCGACGCCGACCGCGCGGATGATGTCGATGCCGATGTCGCGGAGCTTCTGGTACTCGCGGTCGGTGAGGGTCAGAGCCGGGGCGACCGTGATCGAGTCACCGGTGTGCACGCCCACGGGGTCGACGTTCTCGATCGAGCACACGACCACCGTGTTGTCGGCGGTGTCGCGCATGAGCTCGAGCTCGTACTCCTTCCAGCCGAGGATGGACTCCTCGAGGAGCACCTCGGTGGTCGGCGAATCCCGCAGGCCCGCCCCGCCGATGCGGCGCAGGTCCTCCTCGTCGTAGGCGAAGCCGGATCCGAGACCACCCATCGTGAAGGAGGGGCGCACGACGAGCGGGTAGCCCAGCTCAGCCGCACCCTCGAGCAGGTCGTCCATCGTGTGCGCGATGATGCTGCGCGCCACGTCGGCACCGGCGTCGAGCACGAGCTGCTTGAAGATCTGACGGTCCTCGCCCTTGTTGATCGCCTCGAAGCTCGCACCGATCAGCTCGACGTCGTACTTCTCGAGGATGCCGTGGTTGTGCAGCGCGATCGCGGCGTTCAGAGCCGTCTGGCCGCCGAGTGTCGGCAGGATCGCGTCAGGACGCTCCTTCGCGATGATCGTCTCGATGACCTGCCAGGTGATCGGCTCGATGTAGGTCGCGTCGGCGAAGTCGGGGTCGGTCATGATCGTCGCCGGGTTGGAGTTGACGAGGATGACTCTGACGCCCTCTTCGCGGAGGACACGGCACGCCTGGGTGCCGGAGTAGTCGAACTCGCAGGCCTGACCGATGACGATCGGGCCGGAGCCGATGACGAGGACGGAGTTGATGTCGTCGCGCTTGGGCATTACTTGGTGTCCTTCTTGCTGGCGATGACCATGTCACGGAACCGGTCGAAGAGATAGTTGGCGTCGTGGGGTCCGGCTGCCGCCTCCGGGTGGTACTGCACCGAGAACGCCGGGATGTCGAGGGCGCGCAGGCCCTCGACCACGTTGTCGTTCAGACCGACGTGGCTGACCTCGACCTTGCCGTAGCCGTGAGGGCTGTCGAAGGAGCCCTCCAGCGGTGCCTCCACGGCGAACCCGTGGTTGTGAGCGGTGATCTCGACGCGTCCGGTCGACTTGTCGAGCACCGGCTGGTTGATGCCGCGGTGTCCGAACGGCAGCTTGTAGGTGCCGAGACCCAGCGCCCTGCCGAGCAGCTGGTTGCCGAAGCAGATGCCGAAGAAGGGCAGTCCGTCGTCGAGCACCGAGCGCAGCAGTTCGACGTGGTCGCCCGACGCTGCGGGGTCGCCGGGACCGTTCGAGTAGAAGACGGCCACCGGGTCGATGGCACGGATGTCGTCGATCGTGACGTTCTGCGGCAGGACGTGCACCTCGAAGCCGCGGGCGGCGAGATTGTCGATCGTGGCCTGCTTGACGCCGAGGTCGAGCACCGCGAGGTTGCCGACCCGCTCCCCCATCGCCGTCGTGACCGTGGCGACGTCGACCGAGACCTCCGCCGAGAGGTTCTGCCCGGCCATCTGCGGCGCCTCGCGCACGAGGCGCAGCTGCTCGTCGGCGTCGATCTGCGCGGCCTCGCCCGAGAAGACGCCGCCCCGCATCGAACCGGCCGACCGGATGTGGCGGGTGATCGATCGCGTGTCGATGCCGCTGATGCCGACGATGCCGTCCCTCTCGAGGATCTCATCGAGAGAGGCGGTCGCACGCCAGTTCGAGACGACGCGCGAGGGGTCGCGCACGATGTAGCCGGCCACCCAGATGCGCCGGGACTCGGGGTCCTCGTCGTTCATTCCGGTGTTGCCGATGTGGGGGGCCGTCTGCAGGACGATCTGTCCTGCATACGACGGGTCGGTGAGCGTCTCCTGGTATCCGGACATGCCGGTCGAGAAGACGACCTCGCCGAAGGTGGTGCCCAACGCGCCGTATGCACGGCCGGTGTGGCGGGTCCCGTCTTCGAGGACGAGGACTGCGGGTTCGGGGAGGGCTGTCATGACGTTGCTCCTGTGTCGGGGGCGACGCTGTCGTCCGTGGCGGGGACGAGGCGCTGCAGTTCTGAGATGAAGTTCTGGGGTTCGCCGTCGGCGACGCGGAGGTAGGAGTCGACGATCGTGTCATCGTCTGCGTTCCAGGCGACGCGGACGAGCCCGCCCGGTTCCACGACCCGGTCGATCGTCACCGTCGCACGGTCGACGCTCACGAGTCGCGCCGAGGCGAGGAACACGGTCGGTGCGCCGTCGAGGCAGAGCGCGAGCCCACGATCGGTGACCGCGGCCTCTCCCCTGGCGCGGTAGGCCAGGGGCTGGATGGTGAGGCGCTCCAGCGGCTGCTCGTGCTTCGTCGTCGAGACATAGAGCACCTCGCGACGATCGAGCACCTCCGCGTGCTCGGGCACGCCCAAGGGTGCGGCGAGACCGGAGTCGCGTCGGAGTCGTCGGCGCCAGGCGAAGAGCATCGTCGCGAGGACGAGCACCGCCAGCCCGATCATCAGGGCTATCGCGAGATCCCGGGGGATCATGCGCCCAGCTCCTCGACGACCGCTCCCCCGTCGACCGTCACGAGTCCACGGTGCACCGTGAACTCGACGCGGCCTGGGAGATCGCGCCCGAGGTACGGCGAGTTCACGCTGCGGCCGTGAAGGTCGGATTCGGTGAAGACACCGGCGACCGATGCGTCGTACAGCGTGATGTGCGCAGCAGAACCGGCCTGCAGGGGCAGTCCGTGGCTGCTCAGGCGTCCGATCCGCGCGGGGGCTGCGCTCATCACCCTGGCGACGTCCTCCCAACCGATCAGGCCCGTCTGCACCATCGACTGGTGCACGACGCGAAGAGCGCTCTCGAGCCCGACCATGCCGTTGGCAGCAGCCTGCCATTCGCACGACTTGTGCTCGCTCGGATGCGGCGCGTGATCGGTCGCGACGATGTCGATCGTGCCGTCGGCCAGGCCCTCGCGCACCGCCATGACGTCTTCTTCGCGACGCAGCGGCGGGTTGACCTTGTACCGGGCGTCGTAGCCGCGCACGAGTTCGTCGGTGAGCAGCAGGTGATGCGGAGTGACCTCGGCGGTGACGTTGATGCCCCGCTTCTTCGCCCAGCGGATGATGTCGACGGAACCTGCGG
Source organism: Microbacterium sp. NPDC089320 (assembly GCF_040684875.1). Classification (NCBI taxonomy): domain Bacteria; kingdom Bacillati; phylum Actinomycetota; class Actinomycetes; order Micrococcales; family Microbacteriaceae; genus Microbacterium; species Microbacterium sp. NPDC089320. The sequence continues at coordinate 297,734 of NZ_JBFBGY010000002.1, read as the reverse complement.
TCGAGAGATGGCACACGTGCAGACGGGAGCCCACGTGCTCGGCGAGAAGCACATCGCGCGCGATGATCGACTCCTCGGCGACCGCCGGCCATCCGGCGAGCCCCAGATCGGCCGATACCCTACCCTCGTTCATCTGCGCGCCCTCGGTGAGACGCGGGTCCTGCGCATGCTGCGCGATCACGCCGTCGAACGACTTCACGTACTCGAGGGCGCGGCGCATGATCAGCGGATCGAAGACGCAGAAGCCGTCGTCGCTGAAGACGCGCACCTGGGCACGCGAGGTGGCCATGGCGCCGAGCTCGGCGAGCCGCTCGCCCTTCTGCCCGACTGTGACGGCGCCGATCGGCTGCACGGTGGCATACCCGGCGGCCTCGCCCAGAGCCAGCTCCTGCTCGACGACACCGGCCGTGTCGGCGACCGGCGAGGTGTTGGGCATCGCGAAGACGGCGGTGAACCCTCCGGCTGCGGCAGCACGGGTTCCGGTGAGGATCGTCTCAGAGGCCTCATATCCGGGTTCCCGGAGGTGGGTGTGCAGGTCGACGAGTCCGGGAAGGGCCACCAGGCCGTCGGCGTCGATGACTCGTGCACCCGATCGGCTCAGCCCGGTGCCGATCTCGGAGATCAGTCCGTTCTCCACGATGATGTCGGCGCGCTCGGCACCGAGAAGCTGTGCGCCGGTGATGACGAGGGTCTCGCTCACTGGTCTCCCCCTCGTTCGTCGTCTCGTTCTCCTGCCAGAAGCAGGTACAGCACCGCCATGCGGATGGACACTCCGTTCGTCACCTGTTCCAGCACGGTCGAGCGCGGGGAATCGGCGGCTTCGGAGGAGATCTCCAACCCGCGGTTCATGGGTCCGGGGTGCATGACAATGCTACCGTCCGGAAGGCCGGCCACACGCCGTGCGTCAAGACCCCATCTTCTGGAATACTCCCGCTCAGTGGGGAAATACGCGGCGTTCATGCGCTCGAGCTGGATGCGGAGCATCATCACGGCATCCGGACCCTCCGCGAGCGCCTGATCGAGGTCGTAGACGACCTTCGCCGGCCAGAGCGAGACGTTCTGCGGCACCAAGGTGGGCGGCGCGACGAGGGTGACCTCGGCTCCGAGCGTGGCGAGCAGCCAGACGTTCGACCGGGCGACCCGCGAGTGGAGCACATCGCCCACGATCACGACCCGGATGCCGGCGAGATCGCGCCCGCGGCTGTCTGCGCCGAAGCGACGCTTGCGGATCGTGAAGGCGTCGAGGAGCGCCTGCGTCGGATGCTCGTGCGTGCCGTCGCCGGCGTTCACGACCCCGGCCGAGATCCAGCCGCTGGTGGCGAGCGTCTGCGGCGCTCCGGAGGCGGGATGGCGGATGACCACGGCATCCGCCCCCATGGCCTGCAGCGTCTGGGCGGTGTCCTTGAGGCTCTCGCCCTTCGAGACGGACGAGCCCTTGGCGGCGAAGTTGATGACATCGGCCGAGAGGCGCTTCGCTGCGGCTTCGAAGGAGATGCGGGTTCGGGTGGAGTCCTCGAAGAAGAGGTTGACGACCGTCTTGCCGCGGAGCGTCGGAAGCTTCTTGACCTCGCGCGACTGCGTGTCCGACATGTCCTCGGCGACGTCCAGGATGCGCAGGGCCGTCGTGCGGTCGAGAGTGCGGGTGTCGAGCAGGTGTCTCATGCTTCGATCGTCACCTCCTCGGCGCCGTCGTGCTCCGTCAGTCGCACGTTGACGCGCTCCTGACGAGACGACGGGATGTTCTTGCCGACGAAATCGGGTCGGATCGGGAGTTCGCGGTGTCCCCGATCGACGAGGATCGCGAGACGGACGATCGACGGGCGCCCGATCGACTGCAGCGCGTCGAGGGCGGCGCGGATGCTGCGCCCCGAGAAGAGAACGTCGTCGACGAGGACGACGGTCTTGCCGTCGATGCCACCGGCGGGGATCTCGGTGGGCCGAGGAGAACGCGTGGGCTGCGTGGCGAGGTCGTCACGGAAGAGCGTGACGTCCAGCGCTCCGACGGGGACCGTGGTCTGCGCGATGTCGCCGATCACCGACGACAGGCGGTGGGCGAGAGTGACGCCGCGGGTCGGAATGCCCAGCAGGACGAGGTTCTCAGCCCCGCGATTGGATTCGAGGATCTCGTGCGCGATACGGGTCAGAGCCCGCGAGATATCGGCTTCATGCAGCACGGTTCGTGCAGTCATCGGCCGCTCCCTTCTCCGCCTCACAGGACGGTGTTAAAGGTTGCTTGATGCATCCAGTCTAGCGTGGGTCAGCGCCAGCCCAGCACCTCGCGCACAACCTCCTGCGAGGCCGGCGAGCCGTCGTCCGGAATCCCAGCGAGGGATTCGTGCGAGAGCATCGCCCCTTCTGCTCCGGCGGCAGCGGTGATCTGCTCAAGGGCCTCGCGGACGCGCGGAGCCGCAGCTCGCGAGTAGGCCGGCGCACCACGCCGCGACGTATGGGGGAACACGACCAGCTCGGCCACACGCGGACCGACGGGTCGGGATGCGACGACGACCAGGGTCGGCGACAGCACCCGCTGGAACGCACGCGGAACGGGAAACGGAAGCTCGTCGATCACCAGGCCGAGCAGCGCACGTCTCTTGGACTTCTCTTCGTCGCCGATCTCCAGCGCCACCGCCGTCCACTCGGATCCTCGATCTCGCAGCTTCTCGTCGAAGCCGTCATGCCGTTGCTCGAACCCGGCCTTCTCGAGGAAGTCGGTGGCCACGCGGAGCAGTCGTTCAGGCGTCGATCTGGTGATCCACCGAGCACCACGGAGCGCTCCCGTGAACATGGGCAGCGGCACACGCGCGTCGCGCCCCGAACCGTGCGGATGCGCGGATCGCGACACGTCAGCTGGCCTCGCGGAGTACCGCGTCGGTGACCTCGTCGATCTTCGACGATCGGATCGGGTGGCCGCTGGTCGAAAGGCATCGCCCGGTCTTGAGATCCCACTTCCAGTCGTGCATGCTGCACGTCAGGACGCCGTCCTTGTCGACCTTCCCGGTCTTCGTGAGGTCGGCGCGCAGGTGCGGGCAGCGCCGTTGCACGACCCAGTCGCCGATCTCGGCATCCTCGGTCTGATCCGTCTGCTCCTGGTACCAGTTCTCGACGTACTCGATGCGATCGACCGAGAGGCACTTGAGGAACGTCGTGAGGAATTCGTTGAACTTTCCGCTGCGCCCCACCTGGAACTGCATCGACAGGAAGATCGAGTTCGACCAGTCGATCTCATGATCGCGGATGTTCGTCGAGACGAGATCAGCGGGGATCGTGTACCAGTAGATGCACTCCTCGCCCGCGTACTCGCGCACCTTCGCGCGCGGGAAGTCCACGACCATGTCGAGGTCGCCGATCTTGAATCGCACACACCCGCCGACGCCGAGTCGGATCGTTCGCGACTTCTTCAGCAGCGGCTCCCACCACGTCTTGAGCTCCTCGAGCATCTCGGCCGCGGGCAGGACCTCTGCGCGCGAGGCCTCCTCGTCGGCGATCTCCTGCTGACGAGAGGCGCGCTGCTCCTCGAGATAGTCCCACTTCTCGTCGAAGATGTGGGCGAGCTCGGCCTCGGTGTAGAGCGACTGCTCGGTCGAGACCTCGCCGCCGTCGACGGTCACGACCGTGCCCGGCACGAACAGGTGTCCGTCGTACTGGGGCGAGAGCTCCCTCATGTGAGCCAGGAACTGCTTCTGGTCGGTGAAGATCGACTCGCCGTTGCGGCCGACCCCGTTGAAGTCGAAGAGGTCGTCACGCAGGAACATCGGCGGGCCCGCCATCGGGAAGACATGAGGCGCATCCACCTTGTCGATGTAGTACATCGCGCGCTTGTTCTGGGCGTCCCGCTTGAGCTTCGCGAAGTTCTGCTTCGCGTCCAGCGGCAGGTCGTAGACCATGGGCCACCAGATCGCGCCCGAGACCTGCGTGAAGTACGCGTCGGGCTTGCCGAAGTGCAGCAGCGTCTCGAGATCGAGGGGGTGCGAATCGTTCTGATTCAGCACCGATCCGGTTCCGTCGTCGACGCTCAGCGACGAGTCTCCGATGGGGCCGTCGCTCGGAGCTCGCAGCGGAGTGATCATGATCTTCAGGTCGCCGCGCTCGATGATCTGGCCGGCGGGCGCATACGTGATGTTCGTGTAGCCCAGTGCCCTGATGTCCTGCTCGAGGTCATCGATCGGGTACTCGGGCAGCAGGACCTCGATGTCCTTGCGGATGTAGCGCTCGAGCAGCGTCGGATCGAAGTGGTCGCGGTGCCGGTGCGAGATGTAGAGGAAGTCCGCCTCACGGCCGAATCGCTCCCAGTCGAGTCCCCGGTTGTCGGGGAACGGGAACCAGGAGCCGAAGAACGAGGGCCCGAGCACCGGGTCGCAGATGATGTTCCCGCCGACAGTCTCGATGAACATCCCGGCGTGGCCGAGTCCCGTGATCCGCATGCATTCCTCCTGAAGTGAACCGTTCGATTCTACCGATGGGGTCCTGGGCGCACGCCCCGACGGGCCGGGAGAAATCACGCGTCGTCGAACAGGCCCCTGATGTCATCGGCCGTGAGCGACTGGGCGAACAGCTCGTCGTCGTCCATCACCGCGGTGAAGAGCCTGGCCTTGCGGCGCTGCAGCTCGAGCACCTTCTCTTCGATCGTGCCGGTGGAGATCATCCGGTAGACGAACACCTGGTTGGTCTGACCGATGCGGTGCGTGCGGTCGATCGCCTGCTCTTCGGCCGCGGGGTTCCACCACGGGTCGAGGAGGAAGACGTAGTCGGCTTCCGTCAGCGTGAGACCGAATCCACCCGCCTTCAGGCTGATGAGGAAGACCGGCTGCTCCCCCGACTTGAAGCCGTCGATCACGTGCTCCCGGTGGCGCGTCGAGCCGTCGAGATGCGCATACGGAATGCCGGCGGCCTCCAGCCGGGCCGCGGCGAGATCGAGGAACGATGTGAACTGGCTGAAGACGAGGGCACGATGCCCCTCGGCCTGCAGTTCCGCCACGCGCTCGAGAAGCGTGTCGAGCTTGCTCGAGCCAATCTCGGCATCGGCCTCGTCGACCAGGGCGGGAGCGAGGCTCAGCATTCGCAGCAGAGTGAGCGAGCGGAAGACGATGAAGCGGTTGCGATCGAGGTCGTCGATCAGCCCGAGGACCTTCTGGCGTTCACGCTGCAGCACGACGTCGTAGAGGGCCCTGTGCGCCGGGCTCAGCTCGACCTCGAGCAGCTGTTCCTGCTTGGCCGGAAGATCGGGCGCGACGAGTTCTTTGGTCCGCCGCAGCATCAGAGGCCTCACGCGTCGACGCAGCTGGGCAAGGCGTCGGGCGCGGTACTCGCCCCCTTCTTCGTTCTCGGGGACCTTGCCCTTCTCGATCGGCTGGATGTAGCGATCCTTGAACTTGCGCGCCGAGGGGAACAGTCCCGGCGCGGCGAGTTTGAGCAGCGACCACAGCTCGGACAGGCTGTTCTCCATCGGTGTTCCCGTGACCGCGTACGTGACGTCGGCGTGGAACGTCGAGATGGCCCGGTGCAGCCTCGTCTTGGGATTCTTCACGAACTGGGCCTCATCGAGGATCAGCCCGGCCCATTCGATCTCTCGGAACTCCTCTTCGTCGAGTCGCGCGACCGTGTAGGAGCTCACCACGAGATCACTCGACCGGGCGGCCGCTCGCAGGACGTCGGCGCGCTTTCCGCTCGTGCTGTCGACGATCGACACACGAAGACCCGGAGTGAACCGCGCCGCCTCCGACCTCCATGTGCTCAGAACCGACGTGGGCGCCAGCACGAGGAAGGGGCTCGTCTCGCCGGCATCCCTCGTGTGCTGGACGAAGGTGAGCAGCTGCAGGGTCTTTCCCAGACCCATGTCGTCCGCGAGGATCCCTCCCAGTCGGTGACGCCACAGGAAGGCCAGCCAGTCGAAGCCCGCCTTCTGATACGGGCGGAGCTCGGCCAGCATCCCTGTCGGAACGGGCGTGGGTGGCACTCCGGTCGCCTGACGCAGTCCGTCAGCCGTGGCACGCCAGCTGACGGCGGGCTGGGCCTCGTCGGCCAGGTCTTCGAACTCCTCCCACAGATCGGTCTGATAGCGGCTGATCCGCGGGCCGGTCTCCCATTCGTCGAGCTCGCCGGCCTCTTCGATGAGATCTCGCAGACGATCGAGAGACGGATGGTTGAGCGAGAAGTAGCCGCCGTCGGACAGCAGCATCTTCTTGCGCCCCCTGCTCAACGCCGTGAACAGAGGGGCGAACGGGATCAGTCGACCGTCGATCCTCACGAGGATGCCGAGGTCGAACCAGTCGGAGTCCCGAGATTCGACGGTCGTCACCGTGACCTCGGGATCGCCGGTCAGCTCGCGGTAGGCCTTGCGCTCGCCGTGCGACTCGACGCGAACGCCCACGGCCTCGAGTGCCGGAACACCCTCGGCGACGAATGCAGCGGCGTCGATGTCATGGAAGGACCCACTCGGTCGGAAGCTGGTCGTGCGGAACTGCTGCCATGCCGCCTCGATCGCCGCTCGCGTGGTGGCCTCGACCCCGGCGTCACGCACGGCAGCGTCGTTCCAGGCGAACGGCACACGTCCGAACTGCCCGTAGGACCATTCGAACGCGTAGCTGACGACGTCGCCGCGCTCGTACGTCACCGTCAGCACGGGCTCGGGCTCCGGCACGTCCGGGAGCTCGACCGCACCGACCGTGCGCACCGTGCTGCGCCGGGCGAGGAGCGGGTACGCCCCTGATATGAAGGCCTCTTCGTCGTCGGCCGGCACGGTGATCGGGTCTGACGCCACCAGGAGCGCGCGTGTCTGCTCGCTCAACGGCACTTCCGCGAGAACGATCTCGATCCGCGCACCGACGAGGCTCGCCGCATAGACACCGGTTCGTCCGATCGGGTGCACCTCGCGCTCGGGAACCGTCCGCTCGTCGATGCGCACGTCCGCTGCGACTTCGAGCGCGCCATCGTCTGCTCGGCTGATCCGCGCCGACACCTCGGCCGACGACGCGATCCGCACCGAGGCGCTCTTCTGGCTGGCGACGAACGGGATGCCGAGCGCGGCGGCCGATCCGAGGTGTCGCCACAGAAGCGGCGACTCCACCTGATCGAGAACGAGCCAGTCTCCGGCGTTGCCGGAGAGGAGTGAGTCCCGGGAGATGCTGAGGAGATCGCCGAACCAGCGATTCTGCTCGCGGCCGAACTGCGAGGCGTCGCGCCGGACCGCGTCCCAACCGGCCCCTCCCTGGATCCATGCACCGGTCTGCGCGCTGCGCATCATCGGGCGGATCGCCAGCAGCAGCTCACCGCTCGGGCGGGCCAGGTCGCGGGGGGTCGCCGCGCGGACGGGACGCGGCCCCCAGTGGTTCTCGCTCCGGGATTCCCGGTGCCTGAGCTCGATCCCAAGGGCGAGGCGCTGCGGATGAGGGGTCGCCGCCGAATCGAGCAGAGTCCGCCACGACGGCACCGCTGTGCTGCGCGCCACCGCCGGCTTCCGCTCAGCGTCGGGGTGACGCTGGAGAGCCGCGGCCTGCTGCGAATACTCGTGGACGTTGGACGCGAGAAGGGTGGCGACGACGTGTTTGCATCCGCTTCGCACCGGACAGGTGCACCGGGTCGTCCGGACCCGCCTCGTTCCATTCGACGAGAGGAACACGATCTCGGTCACGTACGGGGCGTCCGAGCTGCCGCGGACGTGACCTTCGAGTTCGAGCAGATCCTCGTGCCAGACGACGTCGAGCACATTGCCCTCGCGGAAGTAGGCGAGACCGCGCTGGTAGCCCCCGACATCGGTGATCTGCATGAGGTCGCGGAGATCGACGTGCGGAGCGGCCATCACCCCATCCTTCCCGCGGCCTCCGACATCGCGGAGACCGCGTCCTGAGTCGTCGCTCAGGCGGCGCGAGAGACGCGGGCGAGCACGCCGTGCACGAAGGCGCCCGAATCGTCTGTGGAGAACTCCTTGGCGAGCTCGACGGCCTCGTCGATGGCGACAGCCGTCGGCACGGCGTCGTTGAACAGGATCTCCCAGACGCCGATGCGCAGCAGTGCCCGATCGACCGCGGGCATGCGCTCGATCTTCCAGTCGCGGCTGTGGGTGGTGATCTGCTCGTCGATCTCGTCGCGGTGGTCGATGATGCCGTCGACGACTTCGCGGGCATACAGCCATGAGGCCTCGCGAGCGGGCTCGCTCGCCGCACGCTTGGCCTCGGCGGCCAGGGTCACCGAGATCTCGTCGCCACGGACGTCGGCGGAGAACAGGATGTCGAGTGCGCGCTTGCGCGCCTTCGTGCGGGCGCTCACGCCTTACTTCTCGCGACCGAGGTAGTCGCCGGTGCGCGTGTCGACCTTGACCTTGGTGCCCGTCTCGACGAAGAGCGGGACCTGGATCTCGTAGCCGGTCTCGAGCGTGGCGGGCTTGGTGCCCGCCGACGAACGATCGCCCTGCACGCCGGGCTCGCTGTAGGTGATCTCGAGGATCACGGACGCGGGGAGGTCGATGTACAGCGGGTTGCCGTTGTTGAGCGCGATCGTGACCTGCTGGTTCTCGAGCAGGAAGTTCTTCGCGTCGCCGACGGTCGCAGCGGGGACCGTGATCTGGTCGTAGTCGGTCTGGTCCATGAACACGTACCCGTCACCATCGGTGTACAGGTAGGTGTAATCACGACGGTCGACGTTCTCGATCTCGATCTTCGCACCGGCGTTGAACGTCTTGTCGACGACCTTGCCGCTCATGACGTTCTTGAGCTTGGTGCGCACGAACGCACCGCCCTTGCCGGGCTTGACGTGCTGGAACTCGACGACGCTCCAGAGCTGCCGCTCGATGCTCAGGACGACGCCGTTCTTGATGTCTGCGGTAGATGCCATGCGCTGGACTTTCCGTTTCTCGAGTCTGGGGGCCGCTCGCGTCCGATCTGGACTGGGGTGGGCCGAGAGTCGATTCTACGGGATCAGCGCTGCGAGCTGCCGCACAGCACTCGCGTAGCCGTCGACGCCCTCGCCGATCACCCGCACCGCCGCGACATCGTGCAGGTAGGAATGGTGGCGGAATTCCTCCCGCGCGTACACGTCCGAGATGTGCACCTCGGCGAACGGCAGCGCGACCCCCGTGAGCGCGTCGCGCAGCGACACGCTGGTGTGCGTGAGCCCGCCCGGATTGATGACGATCGCGTCGCAGTCCGCGCGCGCGGCGTGGATCGCGTCGATCAGCACCCCCTCGTGGTTGCTCTGCAGCGCGCGCACCTCGAAGCCCTCAGCAGCCGCGGCCTCCGCCGTGAGGCGCTCCACGTCGGCGAGCGTCGCCGTGCCGTACACCTCGGGCTCCCGGCTGCCGAGCAGGTTGAGGTTCGGGCCGTTCACGAGCAGGATGCGGCGGGTCATTCGCCGATCTCCTGATAGGCGGCGAAGAGCAGCGACTCGTCAGGCGCCTGCAGCACCGTGGGCTTGGCGATGTCATCGAGGAGGATGAAGCGCAGCATCCCTCCGCGGCTCTTCTTGTCGCGCTGCATCGTCGCCAGCAGCTGCGGCCACGCACCGGCACGGTAGCCGGTCGGGAGTCCGAGCGAATCGAGGATCGTGCGGTGGCGCTCGGCGGCGGAGTCGGACAGACGTCCGGCGAGTCGTGACAGCTCGGCGGCGTACAGCATGCCGATCGAGATCGCGGCACCGTGTCGCCAGCGGTAGCGCTCGGCATGCTCGATCGCATGGCCGAGAGTGTGTCCGTAGTTGAGGATCTCGCGCTGCCCCGCCTCGCGGAAGTCGTCCGAGACGACCCGCGCCTTCATGTCGATCGCGAGCTCGACCGCTCGACGGAACTCCGGCGTGGTCGGGTCGACGGCGCGGGCGGGATCCGCCTCGACGATGTCGAGGATCTCCGGAGCCCAGATGAATCCGGCCTTCACGACCTCGGCGAAGCCCGCGGTTGCCTCGTTCGGGCTGAGGCTCGAGAGCTCGTCGAGGTCGCCGACCACCGCACGAGGCGCCCAGAACGCCCCGACGAGGTTCTTGCCCTCGGCGGTGTTGATACCCGTCTTGCCGCCGACGGACGCGTCGACGAGGCCGAGCACGGTGGTGGGCACCTGCACGAGCTGCACACCGCGCAACCAGGTCGCGGCGACGAAGCCTGCGAGATCCGTCACCGCACCTCCGCCGTAGCCGACGACCGCGTCCGACCGCGTGAAGTCAGCCTGCCCCATCACCTGCCAGCAGAACGCGGCGACCTCGATGCGCTTGCCCTGCTCGGCATCCGGCACCTCGGCGAGCAGCACCTCTCGCGGACCGTTCGTGACATCGGCGAGCAGACGGTCGCGCAGCTCGGCCGCGCGCGCGGCGAGCGTCGGCGGGTGCACGACCAGCACCTTGCGGACTCCGGGCTCGAGTGCCGCGGACACCTGATCGAGGATGCCTCGTCCGATGGCGATGTCGTAGGGGTTGTCGCCCGTCACGCTGATGGTTGTCGTAGTCATCCCAGTTCTCTTCTCCATGTCACGATGTCGTCGGCGATGCGCTGCATGGGGCGCCGTGACGTGTCGAACGTCACGGTCGCGACCTCGTCGTACCAGTCTCGACGCTCCTCGAAGATCTCAGTCCATCGCCCGACCGGATCGTCGCCCGCGAGCAGCGGCCGTCCGCCGCTGTGGAGCCGATCGGCCACCGCTGCCGGGGTGACGGTCAGGAAGACGACCGGGTGATCGAGCAGCAGCCTGCGGGTCGCCGGGTCGGTCACCGCTCCCCCGCCCAGCGAGATCACACCGCCCGAGCGCAGCGCGTCGACCACCTCCGCCCGCTCGAGCGCGCGGAAGTGCGCCTCCCCGCGCTCCTCGAAGATCACGGGGATGGGCCCGTGGGCGGCGACCACACGCTTGTCCGTGTCGATGAAAGGGATGCCGAGCCTGCGCGCGACACGGCGGCCGACGCTGGTCTTGCCCGCCGCCATCGGGCCGACGAGCACCAGCGACAGCTGGTCAGCCGCGCTCGTCATGCGCGATGAGCGCCGCCTCGGACGCGGGCGTCGTGCGCAGCTCGGCCGGGATCGCAGCGAGATACGCGTCGAGGTTGCGTCGCGTCTCGCCGATGCTGTCGCCGCCGAACTTCTCGAGCACCGCATTGGCGAGCTCGACCGCGACCATGGCCTCGGCCACCACACCCGCCGCGGGCACGGCGCACACGTCGGAGCGCTGGTGGTGCGCCGTGGCATCCTCGCCGGATGCCACGTCGATCGTGCGCAGGGCGTGCGGCACGGTGGCGATCGGCTTCATGCCCGCGCGCACACGCAGAACGGTTCCCGTCGACATCCCGCCTTCGGTGCCGCCGGCACGGTCCGAGCCGCGCGAGATGCCGTCAGCGGTCGCGAACAGCTCGTCGTGCGCCGCCGAGCCGCGTCGGCGGGTGGTCTCGAAGCCGTCGCCGACCTCGACGCCCTTGATGGCCTGGATGCTCATCAGCGCCTGCGCGAGGCGCGCGTCCAGACGGCGGTCCCAGTGCACGTGCGAGCCGAGTCCGGGCGGAAGACCGTAGGCGAGCACCTCGACGATCCCGCCGAGCGTGTCGCCGTCCTTCTTCGCGTCATCGACTTCGGCCACCATGAGTGCGGACGTCGTCGAGTCGAAACACCGCAGCGGATCGGCATCGAGTCGGTCGACGTCGTCCGGAGTCGGGAGCACCGCGCCGTCGGGCACGCGCACCGGTCCGATCGAGAGCGTGTGGCTGACGAGACGGATGCCCAGCTCGCCGAGGAACGAGCGCGCGATGGCGCCGAGTGCCACCCTGGCCGCCGTCTCTCGCGCGCTGGCGCGCTCGAGAATGGGGCGAGCCTCGTCGAAGTCGTACTTCTGCATGCCGACGAGGTCGGCGTGGCCGGGTCGAGGACGGGTCAGCGGTGCGCTGCGGCCTCGCGACTTGTCGGTCAGCTCCACGGGTTCGGGGTTCATGACCTCGATCCACTTCGGCCACTCGGTGTTGCCGATGCGAAGGGCGATCGGGCTTCCGAGGGTCTTGCCGTGACGGACCCCGCCCGAGATCGTCAGCTCGTCCTGTTCGAACTTCATGCGCGAGCCGCGACCATAGCCGAGCTTGCGTCGTGCGAGATCGGCCTGGATCGCCTCGGAGGACACGGGGACACCCGAAGGCAGACCCTCCATGACGGCAATGAGTTCTGGGCCGTGCGATTCGCCGGCCGTGAGCACGCGGAGCATTGCTCTAGTCTCCCACGCGTTTCGCCTCGGATCGTGCCGCGTGACGGCCGTTGACTACAGGGCGGCTTCCATCGCGGCGACCACGGCGTCCTCCGAAGGCAGCGGGATGCTCTGGTCGCCTTGCACGAAGACGCGGATCTGGCGCACGGCCTGACGCAGCAGCATCCCCTCGCCGGAGACGGCAGGACCGCCGCTCCAGACCGATGCGAGCGCCGACGGCCATGGCGAATACGCGACATCGAACAGCGCTCCCCCACTCCCGCTCAGGCGCGCTGACGTCTCCTCGTCGAGGACGGAGCCGCCGGGAAGCGTCGCGACGGTGAGCCCGACATCGGCCGCGTCGTCGTGGAACGACGAGACCGTGATCGAGACGCCGAGTCGCCGCCCGAGCGCTGCGAGCTCCGCTGCGCGCTCGGGACGACGCGCCCGGACATCGACCGTGCGAGCTCCGGCCTCGACGCACGCGACCAGAGCAGAGGATGCCGTGGCACCGGCGCCCAGGATGCGTACAGCGTCGATCGAGAGCAGGTCCTGCTGCTCCAGGGCGTCGACGATCCCGCCGACATCGGTGTTGAAACCGCGGATGCCGTCGGTGAGCAGCAGCGTGTTGGCCGCGCCCGTGAGGTCGGCATAGCGGTCGTGCGCGACCGACGCACGGTGGGCCTTCTCTTTGAGGGGCATCGTGAGCGAGAGTCCTCGCCAGGAGTCATCCAGAGCGGCCAGAGCCGTGTCGAAAGCCGCCTCACCGACCTGGCGACGCGTGTACTCCCAGTCGAGACCCAAGGCGCCGTATGCCGCCGCGTGCAGCTGCGGGGACTTGGAGTGTGCGATCGGGTCGCCCCACACCGCGAGCCTCTGGGAGGTCATCCGGCCGAGCAACCCCCGTCGGGGTTCTCCTGACACCACTTCTCCCACTTCTCGACTCCCTGCAGGTGCTCCTCGTACGTGACCGAGAACTGGGTCTCTCCGGTGGCGAGGTTGGTCGTCACGAAGTAGAGCCAGGGGCCGTCGGCGGGGTGCATCGCCGCGTCGATCGCGGCGAAGCTCGGGCTCGCGATGGGCGTGACCGGCAGACCCGTGTGCACGTAGGTGTTCCAGGGGTTGTCGTCCTCGAGCGCCTCGGCCGAACTCGACACGACGCCCTCGTGCAGCGACCCGTAGCCGTACTGCGCGGTCGAGTCCATCTGCAGCTTCATGTCGATGTCGAGACGGTTCTCGATCACGCGCGAGACCTTGGGGAAGTCTGCGGTGAGGCCTTCGCGCTGGATGATCGAGGCGATCGTCAGCACACGCTGCGCATCCTCGGCGGGCACCCCGGCCTCTGTCAGCGATTCCTTCGTGCGGTCGACCATGCGCTGGATGACCTGTGTGGCGGTCACCCCCGGGTCGAACGTGTACACAGCCGGGAACAGCCACCCCTCGAGGCTCTGAGCGGTGACTCCGTAGGTCGCGGGGTCTGCGTCCACCGCGGCCTGGAGATCCTCGACGGGCATGCCCAGCGATTCGGCCATGCCCGGAAGCGACGATTCGATGGTGGCGCCCTCGCCCACGCTCGCGGAGTTCTCTCGCTTGTTCTCAGGGTTCTGCAGCGCCTCGAGAGCCGCCTCGGCCGTCATCTTCTCCTGCAGGCTGTAGATGCCCGGATAGAAGGTGACCGCGATGTTCTCGCTGACCAGATAGTCGTAGAAGACATCCTCGGTGCGGGTGACGCCCGCTTCATACAGCGCAGTGGACACCGGAGAGCCCGTGTCGCCCTCATGGATGGTGACGAGCACCTCGCCGGATGCGAGACCGGGCTCCCAATCCTTCGGGTCGCCCCACCCGAGCGCGTCGCTGATCTTGTCGCCGTACGTGCCCCACGCCCACGCCCCGGCCCCGACGATGCCGCCGATCACCGCGAGAACGATCACGAGTGCGACCAGGCACCCTGTACGGCGCTTCCTCTTCGCCGGCGGTCGATGGCCGGCGTCGTGCTCGGGCTGAGCATGGAAGAGGTCCTCGAGCCGGCCCCCCGCACCGGCGCCGTCAGACGGCGCGCCCGCCGCACCGGCACCGGCCGATGCGTCTGCTGCGGCACCGGCCGCCGGTTCGCCGACGGTCGTAACGTCGGCCTGTGTGCTCTCGGCCGGTCGGCCGTCGACCGGCTCCTCGGACGCTGTCGGCATCGCTCTGGTCGACACGTCGTCGACCGCGGCGCCGTCTGCAGGAGAGGCGGCCGGGGAGGCAGGCCGCGCAGGGGCCGATGGCGCAGCGCCCGTCTGGGCGGCTGCGGCCGCGCGGGCCGCTCGGCGCGACCCTGGCGCGGGCGGGGTGTTGTCGACCGTCGGGATCTGCTGCGACGGATCGGGAAGGTTCTCGAACAGATCGCCCAGACGGGTGTCCGGGTCGTGCTGAGGCGAAGCGCTCTCGCGTTCGGGCATTATCGGGGGGACTCCTCGTCGAGCGGAATCGTGGCGCCGGGCGGGTTTCCGGTGCTCTTCTCCGTGTCGATCGCCTGCTGCAGCAGGATCACCGCGGCGACCTGATCCACAATGCTACGAGACTTCTTCTGTGTTCTGCCCGAAGAACGCAGAGCGGCGTGTGCGGTGACGGTGCTGAGCCGCTCGTCTATGAGCCGCACGGGAACTCCCGTCCGTGCCCCGAGGGCGGCCGCGAACTCGCGAGAATCGGTCGTCGACGCGGTGTCGGCACCCTGCAGATTGACCGGCAGCCCGACCACGAACTCGAGCACGTCGAAGTCCTCGGCTATCGCCGCGATCCTGTCGATCGATGACTCGTTCCGCTGCACGGTCTCCACGGGCACAGCGAGCATGCCGTCCGGATCGCAGCGCGCGACACCCACGCGGGCACGCCCGACGTCGACGCCGATCCGCACGCCCCGGCGGAACTCGCTCACGCTGACTGCAGCTCCGTCGACACGGCCTCCAGGGCCGCCTGCAGAGCAGAGGCGTCCGTGCCACCGCCCTGAGCGACGTCGTCGCGCCCGCCACCACCGCCGCCGAGCACGGACGACGCGCGCTTCGCGAGCGCACCGGCCTTCGCACCGGCCGCGCGCGCGGCGTCGTTCGTCGCGGTGACGACGACGGGGCGCCCGTTGACCACGGCGCCGAGAGCGACCACGGCGGGATCCGAGCCGAGACGGTCGCGGACGCCGAGCACCAACTCGCGCACGTCGTCGGCCGATGCCACCTCGCCCAGCGACTGCGCGGCGACACGGAACGCGCCGACGCGGCTCGCGGCTTCGGCGATCGCCGGGACACGGCCCGCGCGCTCCTTCGACTCGAACTGAGCGATGCGCTTCTCGGCCGCCTTGAGGCTTGCGGAGAGATCCGCGATGCGCTCGGCGAGCTGGTCGCGAGGGGTCCTGAGCGACGTGGTCAGCTGCGACACGAGCGCGCGTTCTGCGGCGAGCTCGCGGAATGCGTCCTGGCCGACCAGAGCCTCGATGCGGCGGTTCGATGCGCCGACCGACGACTCGCCGACCACGCTCACGAGACCGATCTCGGCGCTCGTGCTGACGTGCGTACCCGCACACAGCTCGCGTGACCACGGACCGCCGATGTCGACCATGCGCACGACGTCGCCGTACTTCTCACCGAAGAGAGCCATGGCACCGGCCTCCTTCGCCTCGTCGAGCGTCACGATACGGGTCGTGACCTCGAGGGCGTCGTTGACCGCGCGATTGGTGATCTCCTCGATCTCCGTTCGGGTGTCGGCGGAGAGCGCCTGTGACCAGGAGAAGTCGAAACGCATGTACCCGGCGCGGTTCAGCGAACCGGCTTGAGTGGCAGACGGTCCCAGCGTGTCTCGCAGGGCCGCGTGCACGAGATGCGTCGCGGAGTGCGCCTGACGTGCGGCACGTCGGTTGGCGGCGTCCACGACCGTGGTCGCCGCGTCATCCACGGCGACAGCCCCGCGAGTGACCTCGACGGTGTGGCTGATGAGTCCGGGAACGGGGCGCTGCACGTCGAGGACTTCGAGCTCGTAGCCCGGCCCGACGATGACGCCCTTGTCGGCGACCTGACCACCGGACTCGGCGTACAGCGTCGTCTCGGCGAGCACGACCTCGGCGATCTGTCCCTCGGTCGCAGTCTGCGCAGGCTGACCGTCGACCAGGATGCCGAGGATGCGCGAATCGACCTCGAGCTCCGAGTAGCCGTCGAAGCCCGTCTCCCCCAGCGCACGGAGATCGCGGTACACCGAGACATCCGCGAGCTGACGCTTGCGATTGCGTGCGTCCGCCTTGGCGCGCGAGCGCTGCTCCTGCATCAGGGTGTCGAAGGCATCGCGATCGACCGCGAGACCGGCCTCCTCCGCGACCTCGAGCGTGAGATCGATCGGGAAGCCATACGTGTCGTGGAGCAGGAATGCCTCGGAGCCGCTCAGAGCCGCTCCGCCGCCCTTCTTCGTCTCGTCCAGGGCCAGATCGAGGATGGTCGACCCCTGAGCAAGAGTGCGTCGGAAGGTCTCTTCCTCTGCGAAGGCGGAGGCGGAGAGAGTCGACCACTCCGTCTCGAGCACCGGGTACGCCGACTTCATCGCGTCGCGCGAGGTGGCGAAGAGTTCGGGGAAGACCGGCTCGTCGACGCCGAGCAGACGCATCGAGCGCACGGTGCGTCGCATGAGACGACGGAGGATGTATCCGCGACCCTCGTTCGACGGGCGCACGCCGTCGGACAGCAGCATGAGCGACGAGCGCACATGGTCGGCCACGACGCGGAAGCGCACGTCGTCTTCGTGCACCGCGCCGTAGCGGCGGCCGGAGAGCTCGATCGCACGGTCGAGGACCGGGCGCACCTGGTCCGTCTCGTACATGTTCTCGACGCCCTGCTTCAGGAACGCGACCCGCTCGAGTCCCATGCCCGTGTCGATGTTCTTCTGGGGCAGCTCGCCCACGATGTCGAACTCGGTCTTGCCGCGGATGTTGTCGATGAAGTCCTGCATGAACACGAGGTTCCAGATCTCGAGGAACCTCGAGTCGTCGACCGCGGGGCCGCCGTCCTTGCCGTACGAGGGCCCACGATCGAAGAAGATCTCGCTGTCGGGGCCACCGGGACCGGGCTGACCGGTGTTCCAGTAGTTGTCCGCACGTCCGAGTCGCTGGATGCGCTCCGGCTTCAGGCCGATGACGTCGCGCCAGATGGCCTCCGCCTCGTCGTCCGTCTCATAGACGGTGACCCAGAGGTCCTTCTCGTCGAAACCGAGGCCGCCGTCGGCCTCCGAGCTCGTCAGCAGCTCCCACGCATAGCGGATCGCGCCCTCTTTGAAGTAGTCGCCGAACGACCAGTTCCCCATCATCTGGAAGAACGTGCCGTGACGAGCGGTCTTGCCGACCTCTTCGATGTCGTTGGTGCGGATGCACTTCTGCAGGTCCGCGATCCGCGGGTGCGGGGCGGGCACGACGCCGGTGAGGTACGGGATCATCGGCACCATTCCGGCGACCGTGAACAGCAGCGAGGGATCGTCGCTGACCAGAGAGGCCGAGGGGACGATGACATGGTCGTTCTTCTCGAAGAAGTCGAGGTAGCGCTGCGCGATCTCCGCAGTTTTCATAGGGGTGCCAGGTGTCCTTGCGTACAGGGTGTGGAAGGGCGGGGCGACGATGCGGCAGCGGCCGGGAGACCGCGCGCGATCAGTCGTCCGCGGGGTCTACGAGTCGCGCCTGCTGCTCGCGGTAGGAGTCGCCGATGATGCCGGTGAACTCGTTGAAGCGTGCATCGACCTCGGCGAGGATGTCGTGACCGCGGGGGTCCTTGTTCATGAAGTGCGCAGCGACGAACCCGCCGATCACACCGATCAGGAACCACAGCACGTTCTTCATGTCGTCATCCTTGCCTCTGACCCGCGAAGGCGCGGTGTCACCATCGTATGCGCAAACGACAGAAGGCGTCGGGTGACCCCGACGCCTTCTGCGGAAAAGCTGAACTCAGCGAGCTGCGTAGTACTCGACGACGAGCTGCACTTCACAGGTCACGGGGACCTCGGCGCGCTTCGGGCGACGAACCAGGCGAGCCTGGAGCTTGTCGAGCTCGACCTCGAGGTAGCCGGGAACGGGAGGCAGGACCTCGGCGTGACCGCCGGCGGCTGCGACCTGGAAGGGCTCGGTGCCCTCGCTCTTGGCCTTGACGTGGATGAGCTGACCCGGCTTCACGCGGAACGACGGGCGGTCGACGAGCTGGCCGTCGACGAGGATGTGACGGTGCACGACGAGCTGACGAGCCTGTGCGGTGGTGCGGGCGAAGCCCGAACGCAGCACGAGCGCGTCGAGACGCATCTCGAGCAGCTCGACGAGGTTCTCACCGGTCAGGCCCTCGGTACGACGGGCCTCGTTGAAGGTGTTGCGCATCTGCTTCTCGCGGATGCCATACTGCTCGCGAAGACGCTGCTTCTCGCGCAGACGGACGGCGTAGTCGCTGTCAGCCTTGCGCTTGGTGCGGCCGTGCTCGCCCGGAGCGTAGGGACGCTTCTCGAGGTAGCGGGCGGCCTTCGGGGTGAGCGGGATGCCGAGCGCACGGCTCAGACGGACCTTGCGGCGGTCCTGGGACTTCGTGGTCACGAAGCTGTCCTTCCGATGACGCGGTCGTGTCTCTCACGACTCGCGGACGTATCGTCCGCGTTCTGCCTTGACAGCGCACGCCGGGGCGCCAGCAAGGTGGGGTGTGAACGAGGAGATGCTCGAAAACTCGGTTTCGAGCCGATCAAGTCTAACAGATCCGACTCAGCGCCCGTCGAGGATCCGTCGGATGCGCCCGAGGCGAGCGGAGATGTCGCGCTCCACCCCCAGGTTCTTGGGCTCGTAGTAGCGCTTTCCGCGAAGTTCGTCGGGCAGATACTGCTGCGGAAGGATGCCGAACTCGCTGTCGTGCGGATAGACGTACCCGCGACCGTGACCGAGCCGCTTCGCGCCCGGGTAGTGCGCATCCCGCAGGTGCAGAGGGACCCGTCCGAAGCCCCCCGCGCGGATGTCGGCGATCGCCTGGTCGATGCCGACGTACGCCGCGTTCGACTTGGCCGTCGTGGCGAGGTAGACGGTCGCCTCGGCGAGCGGGATCCGCCCTTCCGGCATGCCGATGAATGCGACGGCGTCCGCCGCCGCGACCGCGATCGACAGCGCCTGCGGATCGGCGAGTCCCACGTCTTCGGATGCCGAGATGACGAGACGCCGCGCGATGAAACGGGGGTCCTCCCCCGCCTCGATCATCCTGGCGAGGTAATGCAGGGCCGCATCGGGGTCGGAGCCTCGGATGGACTTGATGAACGCGCTGATGACGTCGTAGTGCTCGTCGCCCTGACGGTCATACCGCAGCAGCGCCTTGTCGACGGCCTGGGCGACGTCATCCGCGGTCGCGGCGGGCACCGCACCCTCTTCACCCTTCGACAGCGCGACCGCGGCCGCCGCCTCGAGCCCGGTGAGCGCACGACGCGCGTCGCCCGAGGCCAGCCGGATGAGGGCGGCGCGTGCGTCGTCGGCCAGGGTGACCGCGCCGTTGAGTCCGCGCGCGTCGGTCACCGCTCGATCGACCAGAAGCCCGATGTCGTCGTCGGTCAACGGCTGCAGCGTGAGCAGCAGCGATCGCGACATCAGCGGGGAGATCACGGAGAACGAGGGATTCTCCGTCGTCGCGGCGATGAGGAGGACCCAGCCGTTCTCCACTCCCGGGAGCAGCGCGTCCTGCTGCGCCTTGGTGAATCGATGGATCTCGTCGAGGAACAGGATCGTCGTCTGACCGTAGAGGTCGCGCTGAGTGATCGCCTCCTGCATGACCTCACGCACGTCCTTGACTCCGGCGGTGATCGCGGAGAGTTCGACGAACCGGCGCCCCGACGATCGCGCGATCGCCTGCGCCAGGGTGGTCTTGCCGGTGCCGGGGGGACCCCAGAGGATGATCGAGACGGCGCCCGGAGACGTGGCGGCAGGGTCGGCGAGTGCGACGATCGGAGAGCCCGCGCGCAGCAGGTGCTTCTGACCGGCGACCTCGTCGAGCGACACCGGACGCATTCGCACGGCGAGAGGCGTCTGCCCGGAGAGCAGTGCGGCGGCGGAGGTCATCCGTCCAGGCTAACGTGGGGCCCCGACACTTCGGGCGGGAACAGCATGACGCGATCTCGACGGTAGGCTCTCAGGCGACGTTGCACAGTCAGGTCCAGTAAGGGAGCACGCAATGGCCGGACGCGGGAAGAGCACGCGGCAGTCGCGCACCGAGGCGGAGCGCGCACGCCTGCACACCGCCCGCACGACGTGGCACGAGGGCCAGATCCGTCGCCGCACGCGCGACAACATGATCGCCGTCATCGCCGGTGCACTGATCGTCGCGGGTGCCGTCGTGAGTCAGGTCGTGCACGCGCAGGTGGCTGCGCCGACCCCCTCGCCCACGCCGACCGTCGAACCGACCGACGCTCCGGTGCCGACGGACTCCGAGACGCCCGAGCCCGCCCCCTCCGAGACGCCCGCCGAATAGACGCGGTCTCGAGAGACCGCCCTCCGCGACGGCCTCACATGCGAGCGGGGCCATTGCTCCCGGCCGGCCACGCTCAGTACTCGGTGACGGCCAGACGATAGCCGCGTTTCACCACCGTGTGCACGAGCTCGTTGCCACCGAGCGCCTCGCGCAGCCGTGCCACGGCCACCTCGACCGCGTGACCGTTGCGCTCCGCGCCGGGAAGGACACCCCCGAGCTCTGCACGGGAGAGCACGCGACCGCCCGCCGATGCGAGCGCCTCGATCAGGGCGGCCGCCGACCGCGAGAGCGGGATGAACGCGCCGTCGACGAGCACCCCGCCGCTGCGCACCTCGACCAGCCCGGCGTCCGTCGGCAGTGACGGTGCTCGTCCCCCGCCGAAGTGCGCGATGACTGTTCGAGCGAGGGATCCGAGTCGCCCCCGGTCGGCGATCGTGGTGCGAAGGTTCGCTCCGTGCAGCGGTGCCGCAGTGATGGGGCCCACGCACGCGAGGAGGAGGCGCCCCGACTCGGCACGTCTCCTGATGCGCTCGAGCGCGCCGGACTCCTCCGCCACCGCGATCCACGATGCGGCTCCCGGCGCCGAGGTGAACAGCACCGCGTCGGCCTCGCCGGCGGCTGCCTGCAGCGCGGAGCGGCGGACCACCTCGGGGTCCGGCGGCGGACCCCAGCGGTAGACCGTGATGCTCAGCACCTCGGCCCCGGCATCCGTCAGCAACTCGTCCAGCCCATCCGATCCGGCGCCGTGGTGCTGCACGAGGATCCGCTTGCCCGCGACCCCGGAGGCGAGGAGGTACTCGCCGACTTCGGCAGATGTCTCGGATTCGGCCACCCAATCGGCCGTGAACCCCGCCTGCTGGATCGCCCCGTGCGCCTTGGGTCCCCGTGCGACGAAGTGCGCGCCCTGAAGCGCCCGATCGAGCTGACCGTCGATGCCGTGCTCGTGCGCGGCATCCATCCAGCCGCGGAACCCGACGCCCGTCGTGACGATCACGATGTCCGGTGCGCGAGCGATCACCTGCTCGGTCCGAGCGAGCAGGTCGGCATCGTCGGAGTTGGTCACGATGCTCAGCGCCGGGGCTCGATGGACCACCGCGCCGCGACGCTCGAGCGCGGTGGCCAAATCGATCGAGCGCCGGTCGGCGGCGACGATGATGGTGCACCCCGCCAGCGCGGAATCGAGCGTGCGCGCAGCGGTCATGCGGTGCTCTTCGCGATCATGGCCGTCGTCGGCAGCAGCAGTCCCGCGCGAGCCACCTCGCCGATCACGATGACGGACGGGTTCACGACCTGCTCTACGGCCGCGTCCTGCGTCGCCCTCGCCAGCGTGCTGCGGATCGTCCGCTGCCGTTCGGTGTGGCCGTTCTCGACGATCGCCACCGGTATGTCTGCGGAGACCCCGTGCGCGGCGGCACGGGCTGCGAGGCGGGGCAGCGATGCCACGCCCATCAGGATGACGGTCGTGACGGTCGGGTCGGACAGTGATGCCAGTGCGCTCGGTGTGAGGTCGCCGTGTCCGTTGATGATGTGCACCGCTGACGCGACCCCCCGGTGGGTCACCGGGATGCCCGCCGCCTGCGGCACGGAGATCGCACTGCTGACACCGGGAGTCACGCTGACCGGCACACCGGCGGCCTCGCAGGCGAGAACCTCTTCTCCCCCACGCCCGAGCACGAACGGATCCCCGCCTTTCAGGCGCACCACTCGGTTCCCGGCGAGAGCCCGCGCGACCAGCAGCTCATCGATCTCGTGCTGGGGAACCGGGTGGTGCCCCGGGCGCTTGCCGACATCGATGATCTCGACGTGCGGCGGGAGCTCACTCCGGAGCTCCTCGAACGGACCGAGGCGGTCCGCGACGACGACGTCGGCCGACATCAGCAGGCGATAGGCGCGGACGGTCATGAGGTCGGCCGGACCCGGTCCCCCGCCGACGAGGTCGACCCTGCCCACGCGCGGCCTGCTCATGATCCGACGCTCTCCGGGATGCGCACATACACGTCGCCGTCGTCGACCGCGACCGGCCACACCCGCAGAGCCGCCGGAGGCCTGCCGTGGGTCTCGACGCACTCGCCGGTGCGCAGATCGAAGACCTGCTTGTGCAGGGGGGAAGCGACCGTGGGGGCATCCCCACGACTGCCCACGATCCCCCGGGAGATGACGTGCGCCCCGCTGAAGGGATCGAGGTTGTCGACGGCGAGGACGGTGCCGTCCGCGAGGAGGAACAGCGCCACCTGCTGCCCGTCCACGAGGGCCGCGCGTCCTCGTTCGACCTCGAGATCACGGGTCGTGCACACCCGCACAGGGGTGGCGTCGTCGATCGCGATGGTCATCGCCGCACCTCCAGCGCGGTTCCGGCGATCAGGACCCCGCCGCTACGGCGCTCCTCGGGCGTGGCCGGGCGGATCTGACCGCGCTCCGAGACATAGGCGAGCGACGGATCCGCCGTGTCCGCCGCGTTGACGAACGACCGGAACCGGTCGAGCTTGGCGGGGTCGGCGAGAGTGGCCGCCCACTCGTCCTCATAGCGATCGACGTGCTGCGCCATCGCCGCGTCGAGATCGGCGCAGATGCCCAGGCTGTCGTCGAAGATCACGCTCCGCAGTCCCTCGAGGCCGCCCTCGAGCTCCTCGCACCACGGAGCCGTGCGCTGCAGGCGATCCGCGGTGCGGATGTAGTACATGAAGAAGCGATCGATGGCCCTGATCAGTCCCTCATCGTCGAGATCCGACGCGAGCAGCTGTGCATGCCGTGGGCTGAAGCCGCCGTTGCCGCCGACATACATGTTCCATCCCGTCTCGGTGGCGATCACTCCGACGTCCTTGCCACGGGCTTCGGCGCATTCACGCGCGCAGCCGGAGACACCGAGCTTGAGCTTGTGGGGCGCTCGGAGTCCCCGATAGCGCAGTTCGAGCGTGACGGCCATGCCGACCGCATCCAGAACGCCGTAGCGGCACCAGGTCGATCCCACGCACGACTTCACCGTGCGCAGCGACTTGCCGTACGCCTGCCCGGACTCGAACCCCGCGTCGACCAATCTCTGCCAGATCCTCGGCAGCTGTTCGAGTCTCGCTCCGAACATGTCGATCCGCTGCCCGCCGGTGATCTTGGTGTACAGCGCGAAGTCCTTCGCGATCTGACCGATCGCGATCAATCCCTCCGGGGTCACCTCTCCGCCGGCCATCCTCGGGACGACGGAGTAGGTGCCGTCCTTCTGCATGTTGGCCATCACATGATCGTTGGTGTCCTGAAGAGCGGCGTTCTCGCCGTCCAGCACGTGCGCTCCGACGAGCACCGAGAGGATGCTGGCGATCGCCGGCTTGCAGACATCGCACCCACGCCCGCGCCCGAACCGCTCGACGATGCCGCTGAACGTCGTGAGCTGAGCCACCCGCACCGCGTCGAACAGCTGTCGTCGCGACAGATCGAAGTGCTCGCAGAGGGCATGCGACACGGTCTGCCCGAGCTTCGTGAGCTCCTGCCCGACGACTTTCTTGACCATCAGCACGCACGACCCGCACGTGGCCCCGGCCTTCGTGCACCCCTTCACCGCGGCTGCGTCCATGCAACCCTCCTCGTGCACCGACTGGCGGATCCGCCCCGCCGTCACGTTGGAGCACGAGCAGACGACGGCCTCATCCGGCAGCTCGCCGCCTGGTGCCTCGTTCCCGCCTTCCGGGAGCAGATACGCCGCGGGGTCGGCGCCGAGTCTCGCGCCCACGAGCGGACGCAGTGCCCCATAGGCCGCCGCATCGCCCACGAGGATCCCCCCGAGCAGTGTCTGAGCATCGTCCGACAGCACGAGCTTCTTGTAGACGCCGGCCACCGGATCGGCGTAGACGACGTCGAGCGCATTCGGAGTGGTGGCCATCGCATCGCCGAAACTCGCCACGTCCACGCCCGAGAGCTTCAGCTTGGAGGAGTCGTCGTAGCCGGGGAACGCGGCGTCGCCTCCGAGCAGACGCGTCGCCGCCACCTCTGCCATGGCGTATCCCGGAGCCACCAGGCCGACGCATCGACCATCGAAGTTCGCGACCTCGCCGATCGCCAGGATGTGCGGATCGGACGTCGAGCACCGATCGTCGATGATCACACCGCCACGCGGGTCCACGAGCATCTCGGCGTTGCGCGCCAGCTCGTCCCGTGGTCGAACGCCGACCGTGAAGACCACGACATCCGCACGCTCGATCGAACCGTCTTGGAACTCGAGCGCCGTCACCGCACCCGAATCATCGGGATCCAGCCGAGTCGTGCGCGATCCGGTGCGCACCGAGATGCCTCGCGCCTCGAGCAGGCGCTTGAGCATCCCCCCGCCTGCCGAGTCGAGCTGGGCCGACATCAGGCGATCGGAGTACTGCACCACGGTGGTCTCGACATCCATCCCCTGCAGAGCGCCGGCGGCTTCGAGCCCGAGGAGCCCTCCGCCGATGACCGCACCACGCAGGGGACGATCGAGCATCCGGGCCCTCCGCTCGACGAAGTCCTTGAGTCCCTGAACGTCGTCGAGGGTGCGATAGACGAAGCAGCCGGGCAGGTCCGCGCCGTCCACGGCGACCTTCGCGGCGTACGATCCGGTGGCGAGCACCAGCGTGTCGTACGGGATGCTCTTGCGCGACCTCGTCGTGACCGTGCGTGCCGAGCGATCGATCCGCAGAGCCCTGTCATCGGCCAGGAATCGCACGCGGAAGTCGTCGAACACCGAGCGATCGAGCTCGAGATCATCGGGCGTCGCTCCCGAGAAGAAGCCCGTGAGACCGACCCGGTCGTAGGGTCGACGCGCTTCGTCGCCGATCACCGTCACATGCATCGGTGTCTCCGACCGGCTGATCAGGCTCTCGACGAAACGGTGCGCGACCATGCCCGCACCGACGACCACGATCTCCTGGGGGGTGGGGAAGACCTCGCTCATGCTGCTCCAATCGGCGCGGGGGACGTCGTGATGGCGACGATAGGAGCCTGGTGTTTCCCGCATGTGACGCGCGGTGTTTCGTGCGTCGAACGATTCGCTCACAGATCGGTAACGGCCATTGTGAGATTCGTCCACCACACTGCGACCTCGCTCTCGTACTAGGCTGAAGCTCGTCCTTTCCGCCTCCCGCGGGCCCTACCGCGCAAGGAGAATCACCGTGTCTGAGCCGTCCACGCCGACTCCCCCCGTCCCCGCTCCCCCGGCTGCACCCCTGCCGCGCAAGCTGCCCAAGCCTGCTGCGTCGACCCCGGCAGCAGCAGCATCGTCCGCCACCACTGCATCGAGCGCCGAGGCGGCGAAGTGGGGCCGTGTAGCCGAAGACGGCACCGTCGAGGTTCGCGAGGGCGACGAGTGGCGCGTGGTCGGGCAGTACCCCGACGGCACGCCCGACGAGGCACTCGCCTACTTCGTGCGCAAGTACGAGGACATCGCGTTCAAGGTGCACACGCTCGAGCAGCGCCACCAGGCGGGTGGCGCGTCTGCGAGCGACCTGGTGAAGCAGGCCGGTCACCTTCTCACCGAGGCCACCGACGCCGCGGCCGTCGGCGATCTCGCCGGACTCCGCGATCGTCTGAACTCGCTGACCTCCTCGCTCTCCGAGGCCACCGCTCAGGAGGCACAGCAGGCCAAGGAGCTGGTCGACAAGGCCATCGCCGACCGCACGGAACTCGTCGAGCGCGCAGAGGCGATCGCAGCCCGTGACCTCTCGAAGGTGCAGTGGAAGCAGGTGACCGCCGAGCTGAGCGAGCTCTTCGACGCGTGGCAGGCGCAGCAGCAGAACGGCCCGCGTCTGTCGAAGGGCATCTCACAGCAGCTCTGGAAGCGGTTCCGTGATGCGCGCGGCACCGTCGACAAGGCACGTCGCGCCTTCTACTCCGAGCTCGACGACACACACAAGGCCGCCCGCGACGCCAAGACGCGACTGGTCGAGCGCGCCGAGGCTCTCGCTCCTCGCGGAGTCGACGGAATCCCGACGTACCGCACTCTGCTCGACGAGTGGAAGGCCGCCGGCCGCGCAGGTCGCAAGGCCGACGACGCGCTCTGGGCGCGGTTCAAGGCCGCGGGTGACGCACTGTATTCGGCCCGCGCCGAGCAGTCGGCAGCCGAAGAGGCGGACTCCGCGCCGAAGATCGAGGCGCGGCAGGCACTCCTCGAAGAGGCCAAAGCCGTCGCGGACGAGCCGAACATCAAGCGCGCCCGCGCGCTGCTCACCGGCATCCAGCGCCAGTGGGACGAGATCGGGCGCATCTTCCCGCGCGACAAGGAGCGCGCGCTCGACGACCGCCTCCGCGTGATCGAGCAGGCCCTCAAGGCGCGCGAAGAGGTCGACTGGAAGAAGAACAATCCTGAGACCAAGGCTCGCGCCAGCGACATGAGCTCGCAGCTGCTCGACGCCATCGCGAAGCTCGAGGGCGAGCTCGCGGCGGCAGAGAAGTCGGGCGACAAGAAGGCCGCGAAAGCGGCGGCGGATGCTCTCGAAGCGCGCCGCACCTGGCTCAACGCTCTCGGCGGCTGACCTTCTCCACAGATCCACGGATCGATTCAGCACGCGGGATGCACCGCGCCAGACTGGCGTGATGCATCCCGCGTTCCTGTATCTGCCCGGCGGTCGGCTCTCGCTCCCGGAACTCAGCGCGGCGAGGATCGACGGTCACCTCGTCGATCTCGGCGAGGGATACATCCCCGCCGATCTCATCGAGAGTGCGAGCGCACGAGCCGCGGCGATCGCGCCACTCGTCCCCGTCGACACCGCGGCGTCGGGGCCGACCGCAGCATGGATCCACGGCGCCGGTGATGCTCCCCCGGCCCGTCACCATGTCAGGAGGGCGGTCAGCCATCGGATCAGACCGACGCTGCCCGCGCGAGTCATCCTGCATGACACCGCGCTGTCGCAGGCGGATCTCGTCGTGATCGGTGGCGTGCCGGTGATGACCCCGGAGCGCACCATGATCGACCTCGCCCTCGGACTCCACCGCGACGGATCGCTGCGCCGGTGGATGGTGCTGCTGGCGGACGCCGAGCCTCGTCTCATCGCCGCTGCGCTCCTCGAGATCGAGCGCATGGTCCGCGTGCCCGGCAAACGCGCGGGGTGCGGTGCTCTCGAGAGGATCCTCGTCAGGACGAGGTGACGCGGTACACGTCATACACCGCGTCGATGCGACGAACCGCGTTCAGCACCCGGTCGAGGTGGACGGCATCGCCCATCTCGAACACGAAGCGGCTGATGGCGAGACGTTCGTCCGTGGTGCTGACGGTCGCCGACAGGATGTTGACGTGATGCTCGCTCAGCACACGTGTGACGTCCGAGAGCAGCCCCGAGCGGTCGAGCGCCTCGACCTGGATCTGCACGCGGAACACGCTCTTCGTCGTCGGAGCCCACGACACCTCGACGAAGCGATCTTCCTCGTTGGCGAGTGCCTTGACGTTCGGGCAGTCCGTGCGGTGCACGGACACGCCGCTTCCGCGCGTCACGAAGCCGACGATCTCATCACCGGGAACCGGGGTGCAGCACTTGGCGACCTTCACGAGGATGTCTGACGCGCCGCGCACCAGCACACCCGAATCCCCTGCTCGGGGCTCGCGCGATGGCATGCTGCCGGGAAGGTCGATCGGTCCGGTCGCGGGGTCGGTCGCTGCGACGAGCGCGGTCACCTTCTCGAGCACGGACTGCGTCGACACATGGCCTTCGCCCACGGCGGCATACAGCGCCGACACGTCTTCGTAGCGCAGCTGATGCGCGACCTCGGCGAAGGAGTCCTGACTCATCAGACGCTGCAGCGGCATGTTCTGGCGGCGCATCGCCCGTGCGATGGCCTCCTTGCCCTGCTCGATGGCTTCTTCGCGGCGTTCCTTCGTGAACCATCCGCGGATCTTGTTGCGTGCGCGGGTGCTCTTGACGAAGCCGAGCCAGTCCTGACTCGGCCCAGCGTCGGGGTTCTTCGACGTGAAGACCTCGACCACGTCGCCACTCTTGAGCTCCGACTCCAGCGGCACGAGGCGTCCGTTGACCTTCGAGCCCATCGTGCGGTGACCGATCTCGGTGTGCACGGCATATGCGAAGTCGACCGGTGTCGCACCGGCCGGGAGGCCGACGACCCGCCCCTTCGGCGTGAAGACGTAGACCTCCTTGGCGCCGATCTCGAACCGAAGCGAGTCGAGGAACTCCCCCGGGTCTGCGGTCTCTGCCTGCCAGTCCGAGATGTGCGCGAGCCACGCCATGTCGTTGTCCGCCGCGCGGACCTCGGCCTTGCCGCCGTTCATCCGCTCTTTGTACATCCAGTGTGCGGCGACACCGTACTCCGCCTGCTGGTGCATCTCATGCGTGCGGATCTGGATCTCGACCGTCCGGCCCGACGGGCCGATCACCGTCGTGTGCAGCGACTGGTACAGATTGAACTTCGGGGTGGCGATGTAGTCCTTGAATCGCCCGGGGAGGGGCGTCCACCGTGCGTGGATCGCGCCGAGCACCGCGTAGCAGTCGCGCACCGAGGCCACCAGCACGCGGATGCCGATCAGGTCGTAGATGTCGTCGAACTCGCGACCTCGCACCACCATCTTCTGGTAGACCGAGTACAGCTGCTTCGGACGGCCGACGACCTTGCCGCGGATGCGCAGATCGCGCAGATCCTCGTCGATCTCCTCGACGACCTGGGCGAGGTACTTCTCCCGCTGTGGGGTGCGCTGCGCGATGAGGTTGTGGATCTCGTTGTAGATCTTCGGGTGCAGCACCGCGAACGAGAGGTCTTCGAGCTCGGACTTGATCGCCTGGATACCGAGGCGGTTGGCCAGAGGCGCGTAGATCTCGAGCGTCTCCTTGGCCTTCTTCGCGGCCTTCTCAGGCGGGACGAAACCCCAGGTTCGGGCATTGTGCAGCCGGTCGGCGAGCTTGATCAGCAGAACACGGATGTCCTTCGACATCGCGACGATCATTTTGCGAACGGTCTCGGCCTGGGCGCTCTCGCCGTACTTGACCTTGTCGAGCTTGGTCACGCCGTCCACGAGCATCGCGACCTCGTCGCCGAACTCCGCCGTGAGGTCGGTGAGCGCGTACCCGGTGTCTTCGACGGTGTCGTGCAGCAGGGCCGCAGCGATCGCACGGGGGCCCAGGCCCATCTCTGCGAGGATCTGCGCCACGGCGAGCGGGTGCGTGATGTACGGCTCGCCGCTCTGGCGCTGCTGGCCGGCGTGCTTCTCCTTGGCCACGGCGTATGCGCGCTCGATCACGGCGAGGTCGCCGCGCGGGTGATTCGCACGCACCGTGCGGATCAGGTTGTCGAGGTCGTTGATCCTGGGCGCGCGGGAGAAGATGCGGGGAACCAGTCGTCTCAGGCTGGAGCCCTGCGACGCCGTCTGCGGTTCCGCCATCCGCTCACCTCCGAATCACACAAGTTTACGCGTGCTCTGCGGGGTGCGGCCCCGCCGAGCGGGACTGTCAGGCCTGTGCCGTGGCGAGGCTGCGCGCCTCGCGGATCTTCGCGTCTCGCGCGGCGATCTCCGGCTCGTTCTCACGGAAGAGCGAATACAGCGGCGCCGCCACGAACAGGGTCGAGTAGGTCGCGACGAGGATCCCGACGAAGATCGACAGCGAGATGTCGGTGAGCGACTCGGCTCCGAGCCAGAAGGCTCCGATGAAGAGAACGGCTCCGACAGGCAGTGCTGCGACGACCGAGGTGTTGATCGATCGGATCAGCGTCTGGTTCACCGCGAGGTTGACGGATTCCCCGAAGAGCCGGGTCGACTTCTCGCCGTCCTCGGTCGTGTTCTCTCTGATCTTGTCGAACACCACGGTCGTGTCGTAGAGCGAGTACGCCAGGATCGTGAGGAATCCGATGACCGCGGCGGGCGAGATCTCGAAACCGGCCAACGCGTACACGCCGACCGTGATGACGAGCACGTCCAGGAGGCCGATGATCGCGGCGGCAGACATCTTCCACGTCCGGAAGTAGATCGCGAGGATCAGGAAGGTCAATGCGAGGAAGATCGCGAGACCCCAGAGCGACTGCTTGGTGACGTTCTCTCCCCAGGCCGGTCCGATGAACGACGAGGTCACGCTCTCGGGCTCGATACCATAGGCGTCGGCGAGGGCGTCGGACACCTGCTGCGTCTCGGCAGCGCTCATCTGGTCGGTCTGGACGCGGATGTCCTTCCCGCCCACGACGACCACCTTGGTCGCCGCCCCCGGGACGACGGACTGCACGGCTGTCGTCGCGATCTCCTGCTCGAAGCTGTCGGGAGCCTGCACGGTGAACTGCGACCCGCCGGTGAACTCGATCGAGAACTGGATCGGTCGGAAGAGCGGCACCAGCGCGGAGCCGACAACCAGCACGATCGCGATGATGAACCACAGCCGGCGCCTGCCGACGAACGGGAACGACGTCTTCCCCGTGTAGAGGTTGTTACCGAATTCGTTCATGGAAACCATCAGGCGTCCCCCTCGCTTCCGGTGCGGCTGGATCTGTCACCGGCTAGTGCCTCGGCGCGTTTGCGCTCAGCGATGGTCTGACGGCGATCGGCTTCGCCCTTGGCTCTGGCGTTCTTCGCACCGCGCCCCGTCGAGGCCGTGGCGACCTCGCGGAACTGCGACCGGCTGCGATACACCGCGCCGAGCGATTCAGGGTCGAGGCCGGAGAGCTTGTGTCCGCCGCCGAAGAACTTGGTGCGGGCGAGCAGCTGCATCACCGGGTGCGTGAAGATCACGAAGATGAACACGTCGATGAGCGTCGTGAGCCCCAGCGTGAAGGCGAAGCCCTTCACGGTGGAGTCCGCGAGGATGTACAGCACCACGGCCGCGAGGATGTTGATCGATTTCGAGATGTAGATCGTGCGCTTGGCTCGACCCCAGCCGTCCTCGACCGCCGAGGTGATCGACTTTCCGTCGCGGAGCTCGTCTCGGATCCTCTCGAAGTACACGATGAAGGAGTCGGCGGTGAAGCCGATCGAGACGATGAGACCCGCGACGCCGGCCAGCGACAGACGGAAGCCCAATCGCCACGCCAGGATGCAGATGATGATGTAGGTGAGCACCGCCATCACCGCGATCGACGCGATGATCACGGACCCGAGTGCCCGGTAGACGATCAGCGAATAGATCGCCACGAGTGCGAGACCGATGAGGCCCGCGATGAGACCGATCTGGAGCTGCTGGGTGCCCAGCGTCGCGGAGATCGTGTCGGAGCTCTGCACCTCGAAGCTCAGGGGCAGCGCACCGAACTTCAGCTGGTCTGCGAGAGCTGTCGCCGACTCCTGGTTGAAGTCGCCGGAGATGCTGGGACGACCGTCGAGGATCTGCCCGTTCATGCGCGGTGCACTGATCACGGATCCGTCGAGGACGAACGCGAACTGGTCACGCGGCGAGAGCTCCGCGAGACGGTTCTGGTTCAGGCGGGTGCTCACCTCGCCGAACGCCTCGGCGCCGTCGCCGTTCATGGTCAGCTGCACGAGCCAGGCACCCGTCTTCGGGTCGCGACCCGCGGATGCGTCGGTGATCGCGTCACCCGTGAGCTCGGTCGGACCGAGGAGATACTTCGCCTGCCCCGAGGGATCGCACGCGATGAGCGGCTGGTCCTTGGGCGCATTCGAGGGATCGTTGTCCGGGTTGGCGCAGTCGTAGGCCTGGAATTCCGCGGCCAGCCTGTCCGTCACCCAGGCGAGGTCGCTCGCGTCGGTCGGCTCGGCCGTCGGCGTCGCGTTCAGCGAGTCGTCCGGTGTCGGATAGGGCGTCTCGTTGCCGTCTTCGCCGACGTACTGATTGGTACCGGCAGTCGTGGCGAGCACCGGACGGAACTCGAGCTGGGCGCTGGACTGGATCCGCTCACGCGTCTGCTCGTCGGCGACACCCGGGATCTGGACCACGATGTTGCGGCCGCCCTCGGTCGTGATGTCGGCCTCGGCGACGCCCGATGCGTCGACGCGCTGACGGATGATCGCCGCGGCCTGATCGAGCTGCTCCGGCGAGGGCGCCGCGCCGTCCTCGGTCTCGGCGCTGAGCACGATCTGCGTGCCGCCCTGCAGGTCGAGAGCGAGCTCAGGTGTCCAGGAGCTCTTCCCGAAGACGTGGACGCCGAGCGCGTTGATGCCGAAGAGGATGCCCGTCACCAGGAGCAGGCCCAGGAGGACCCGCCAGGCATGACGGACCGGGGAAGAAGTGGCCACGTGTGATCAGCTTTCTACGATGCCGGAGTGCCGAGGTACAGCGGTGAGGCTACTTGTCGTCGGCGTCGCGCTCGAGACGACGACGGGTCTCCTCGGGAGTCTCGACGGCCGGGGCGTCGTCGACGACGGGGACGTCGTTCACGATCGGTGCGTCATCGCCCGCGAGCACGGCCGGGTCGGTCTCGACCGCGTCCTTCGGCTCGACGATGCGCAGGATCGCCTGGCTGTGCACTTCGATGACGGTGCCGGGGGCGATCTCGACCAGGGCAGGCGAGTCGAGGTCGTCGTGGTCGTAGGCCACGATCGTTCCGTAGATACCTCCCTGGAGGAGCACCTTGACGCCGGGAACGGTCTTGGTGGCCTTCTCCTCCTGCTCTGCCTTCATCTGCTTCTGGCGCTTGCGTCCGTTGACGAACATGAAGACGACGAGGACGGCGAGAAGGCCGAAGAGGAGGATTTCCATGGGCATGGTGGCAAAGGCCTTTCTCAGGTGCGCGCACCACAGGACGGTCGCGCAGTTCTATCGGGGGAAGTCTTCAGCGATTATAGGTCATCAAGTCGAAGCGCCCCGTCCGGGTGCGCGATGCCGAGGTGGCCGTAGGCCTCCGGCATCGCGACGCGACCACGCGGCGTGCGACCGAGGAATCCGATCCGCACGAGATAGGGTTCGACGACGCTCTCGACTGTCTCGGCCTCCTCGCCCACGGCGACCGCGAGCGTGCTCAGGCCCACGGGACCTCCGCGGAAGCGGCGCACGAGTGCATCGAGCACCGCTCGGTCGAGTCGGTCGAGGCCGATGGGGTCGACGTCGTAGAGGTCGAGCGCAGCTCTGACCCCGACCAGTGACGCGGCGCCGCCGCCGTGCACGAGCGCGTAGTCGCGGACGCGGCGCAGCAGACGGTTCGCGATACGCGGCGTGCCGCGCGAGCGACGGGCGATCTCCGACAGCGAGTCACCCGGCAGATCGACGCCCAGCATGAGGGCCGAACGGGCGATCACGCGCTCGAGCTCCGCCTCCTCGTAGAACTCGAGATGACCGGTGAATCCGAAGCGATCCCGCAGCGGATTCGGCAAGAGTCCCGAGCGCGTGGTCGCACCGACGAGCGTGAACGGAGCGAGGTCGAGAGGGATGCTGGTCGCTCCCGCCCCCTTGCCCACCATGATGTCGATGCGGAAGTCCTCCATCGCGAGGTAGAGCATCTCCTCCGCCGACCGCGCCATCCGGTGGATCTCGTCGATGAAGAGCACTTCACCGGGCACGAGGCTCGAGAGGAGTGCCGCGAGGTCGCCGGCGTGCTGGATCGCCGGTCCGCTGGAGAGCCGGAGCGGGCGGTCGCTCTCGTGCGCGACGATCATCGCCAGCGTGGTCTTCCCGAGCCCGGGAGGGCCTGCGAGCAGAATGTGGTCGGGCGGTCGGTTCTGGATGCGCGCGGCATCGAGCAGCAGCTGCAGTTGTCCGCGCACCTTCTGCTGGCCGACGAACTCGCCGAGACTCGTGGGGCGCAGCGCCCCCTCGATCGCGAGCTCGGTGTCGTCGGAGGGCTCGGCGGCGTCGCGGATGTCAGACACGCGCCGGCCCCAGCAGAGCCAGTGTCCGACGCAGCAGCGGCGCCACGGCCGCCCGCTCGGCCTCCGACGCCTCGGCGGCCGTCTGCGCGGCGGCCTCGGCGGCGACCTTCTCGGACCACCCGAGACCGACGAGCGCGGCGGTCACCTGATCGACGACGTCGACGGAAGCGTTCGCGGCGGGCTTCGACACCGAGCCGACGGGATGCACCTTGCCCGCAAGCTGCAGCACGATGAGCTTGGCCGTCTTGGGACCGATCCCCGAGACCCGGCGGAACGGCGCGTCATCCTCCGCGGTCACCGCATCGGCGATCTGGTCGACGGTGAGGTGCGACAGCACCCCGAGCGCCGACTTCGGCCCGACGCCGGTCACGCTGATCAGCAGGCCGAAGATCTCCAGTTCGCTGCGCTCGGCGAAGCCGTACAGCGACAGCGCATCCTCACGCACGATGAGGCTCGTGTGCAGCATCAGCCGCTCGCCGACGGTCGCGGTGTGGGCCACGTCGGCCGGCACGGCGACGGAGAAACCGACTCCCCCGACGTCGATGACGACCTGATCGGCTGTCGAGTGGAGGACAGCACCGTGCAGCGAGGAGATCATCCGCCCAGCCTACGCACCCGATCGTAGATATGTTCGAGCGACACGCTCCGCGTCGGCCCATGCCTTCTGAGCCGGCGTCAGCGTGTCTGCTCCCGGCACTCCGGCCGCGCCTCGACGCCACGCGTGACAGAGGGCGATCGCGAGGGCGTCGGCGGCATCCGGCGGCTGCGGTGGAGCGTCGAGGCGCAGGATCCGCGCGATCATGCTCTGCACCTGTCGCTTGTCGGCCGAGCCGTAGCCGGTGACCGCGGCCTTCACCTCGCTCGGGGTGTGCGTGGCGGCGGGGAGTCCGGCCTCGGCGGCGAGGAGCAGCGCGACGCCGCTCGCCTGCGCGGTGCCCATGACCGTGTGGCTGTTCTGTTGGGCGAACACCCGCTCGACGGCGACGGCGTCCGGACGATGGTTCTCGAGCACCTCACGGATGCCGGCGGCGACGATCGCGAGCCGCTCGCCCACAGGCAGATCGGGCGCCGAGCGGATCACTCCGACATGCACCAGCGTCCCTCGTCGCGCGCGATCGACGTCGACCACTCCCACGCCGCATCGGGTGAGACCCGGGTCGATGCCGAGCACGCGAAGCGAGGAGGAGGTCACTCCCCCAGGCTAGGCGTCTCGTCGGACGGCGCGGGGTCGGCGCGCCTAGGCGTCTTCGTTCTCGAGTTCGGCCTGCACTTCTGCGGAGAGGTCGAAGTTGGTGAAGACGTTCTGCACGTCCTCGCTGTCTTCGAGCGCGTCGATCAGGCGGAAGATCTTGCGAGCCGTGTCGGCGTCGATCTCGACCTTCAGGTTCGGCACGAACTCGACGTCAGCGGACTCGTAGTCGATGCCGGCGTCCTGCAGCGCACTGCGGACGGCGACGAGGTCCGTGGCCTCGGTGATGATCTCGAAGCCCTCTGCGTGGGGTTCGATCTCCTCGGCGCCCGCTTCGAGAGCGGCCATCATGACGTCATCCTCCGTCGTCCCCTCGGAACCGACGACGATCACGCCCTTGCGGCTGAAGTTGTAGGCGACGCTGCCCGGGTCGGCGAGCGTTCCGCCGTTGCGGCTGAGAGCCGTGCGCACCTCCGCCGCAGCGCGGTTCTTGTTGTCGGTCAGACACTCGATCATCATGGCGACGCCGTTGGGACCGTAGCCCTCGTACATGATCGAGGTGTACTCGACCGCTTCGCCGCCGATGCCCGCGCCGCGCTTCACTGCGCGATCGATGTTGTCCTTCGGGACCGACGTCTTCTTCGCCTTCTGCACGGCGTCGAACAGCGTGGGGTTTCCCTGCAGGTCGGCTCCGCCGAGCTTGGCGGCGACCTCGATGTTCTTGATGAGCTTGGCCCAGGACTTCGCGCGCCTGGAGTCGATGATGGCCTTCTTGTGCTTCGTGGTGGCCCACTTGGAATGCCCGGACATTATTCTCCGCTCGTCGTATCCGCCCATGGGCTGGCCCAGGGCGTCGTCCATTCTATCGAACCATGCCCCGGGCCCGTGGCTGCACACGTTCCGGCGTGATCCGAGCGCGACGTGATGGCCCTGGTGCGAGGTCGAGCCCGGGTGTAGTCCTGACCTATGGACGACAGCGTCGACGATGACAGGATCCGAGGATTGGACGCCGCCCACCGCGCGGCACTCGAGTTCCTCGGGTCGCTCCGCGACCGACCGGTATGGCCGCGAGCGACGCTCGCCGAGATGGTGGAGGCCTTCGGGGGCCCGCTGCCTCCTGACGGCCTGGACCCCGAGGAGGTCATCGGCGAGATCGTGTCACGGGCGGACCCCGGCCTCGTCGCGATCCCCGGCGGGCGGTTCTTCGGGTTCGTGATCGGTGGCACCCTTCCCGCCGCCCTCGCCGCCGACTGGCTCGTGTCGGCATGGGATCAGAACTCGGGGTCGGCGCTGCTCACCCCGACGACCGTCGCCCTCGAGCGCATCGCCGGCAGATGGATGCTGGAGATCCTCGACCTGCCCGATACGGCGAGCGTCGGCTTCGTGACGGGCGGGCAGATGGCCAACTTCACCTGCCTCGCGACGGCCCGACACGCCGTGCTCGCTCGCGTCGGCTGGAATGTCAGCGAACAGGGACTGCACGGCTCCCCGCGGATCCGCTTCGTCGTGGGTGCCGACCGGCACGGATCGATCGACCGGGCTGCTCGGTTCCTGGGGATCGGACGCTCCGGGATCACGGTCGTCGAATCGGACGAGCAGGGCCGGATGCGACCTGACGCGCTCAGCAGCGTGCTCGCCGACGGCTCGGGGCCGGTCATCGTCTGTCTCCAGGCCGGCGAGGTGCACACCGGCGCGTTCGACGACTTCTCAGCCCTCGTGCCGATCGCCCACCAGCACGGCGCCTGGGTGCATATCGACGGCGCGTTCGGCCTCTGGGCAGCGGCATCCGCCTCGCTGCGGTCGCTGACGACGGGCATGTCCGCCGCAGACTCGTGGGCGACCGACGCGCACAAGACCCTCAACGTGCCCTACGACTGCGGCATGGCGATCGTCCGCGACCCCGCGGACTCGATCGCCGCGTTCCGCACCGGGGGCGACTACCTGATCTACACGAGCCTCGATCCGTGGGACGTCACCCCGGAGCTCTCACGACGCGCACGCGGCGTGCCCGCCTGGGCGGCGCTGCGCAGCCTGGGCCGCAACGGCGTCGCGAACCTGATCGACGGACTGCACGAGAACGCCGTCGCCATGGCCGCCGGACTCGCCACGATCGACGGCATCCGCGTGCTCAACGACGTCGACTACACGCAGGTCATGTTCTGCCTCGATTCGGACGAGGCGACGCGACAGCTGGGCGAGGCCATCCTCGCCGAGGGCACCGCCGCCGTGACCGGAGCGGAGTGGCGAGGTCGCGCGGCGCTCCGCTGCTCGATGTCGTCCTGGGCGACGACGCGAGACGACATCGACCGCACGGTCAGCGCCATCCGCACTCTGGTGATGGGTTGAGCAGCCGCCGGTCCGCTCACTCGGCCGGCAGCCCCACCTTCGGCCGAGCCCAGGAGCGACCGCGCGTGTCCTTCAGGATGTCGTATTCCACATCGACGTGCGGTTCGATGGCGCTGTACTTGTCGTTCGGCGCGCCGATCACGAGCTGGAAGCCGAGGCCCCGCCAGGCTCCGATGGCACGCTTCGTGAAGTGCGCGTCAGCCTTGATGAGGGCTTCGTCCATGAACACGGGCGCGTACCTCGGGCGCTCGGCACCCGCGTCGCCGAGCTGATACCGCAGCGCCGCGCCCACGATGAAGGCGACCAGTTCCTGAGACTCGCCACCCGACTTCTCGCCGATGTGGTCGTAGAGCGCGACATGCTCACGGGTCGTCGCATGGACCCTCTCGGCACTCACCCGCACGTGGTTGCGCACATCGATGAGCTCGGCGAAGTCCGGCGCGGTGCGACGCATCCGACCGATGAGACGACTCATCCTCCGATAGACGCTCTCACGTTCGGCATCCGTCGCTGCCGCGTCGATGAGGCCGCGCACCTCGCGAAGCTCCCTGCGGAATCGCCTGCGTGCCTCGGACTGGTTCTCGCGCGGGGTGATCTGCAGGCGGTGCTCGTCGTCGTAGAACGGCAGCTCCTCCATGATCCGGTTGATCGGGTCGATGCGGTTCTTGATCTCTCGGAGCGCTCGGCCGAGGGTCGAGTCCAGGCTCGTCAGGTCGTTCCCGGAGAGCTTGAGGAGGCTGTCTCGCCACTCGGACTCCAGCTCGTGCAGGCCGTTGGTCTCGAGCGCCAC
The DNA here is from genome assembly GCF_040684875.1 of Microbacterium sp. NPDC089320. Taxonomy (NCBI): domain Bacteria; kingdom Bacillati; phylum Actinomycetota; class Actinomycetes; order Micrococcales; family Microbacteriaceae; genus Microbacterium; species Microbacterium sp. NPDC089320. Next base: position 259,111 of record NZ_JBFBGY010000002.1, on the reverse strand, counting down.
GAGGATGCCCTCGAACTCCGCGACCGACTCGTCAGGGTCGGGAAGGATCGTGAGAGTGTCCCAGCGCTCGAGGAACCCGGTCATCAGGCGGCGCATCTGCTCACGCTGATCGGCGTGCGCCGCGGCTGCGGACGTGCGATCCTCGTGCAGCCTTCCGGCTGCGGTGCGCAGCGCCGAGTCGAGATGGGCGAGTCGTTCCGTGGGGGTCACGCTGACGGCCGAGTCCGCCCCGAGGAAGCGCGCGTCGAGGAAGGAGCGATGCCGTTCCTCGAGGGCGATCTCGGCGACCTCGGCCGCATCCACGATCCGCTGACAGTCGTCGACCTGGTCGGTGACCTCGACCCAACGGTCCTGCGCGAACGAGAGGTCGCCCCCGAGGCGGGAGCTCTCGTCGCGCAGGCGCCCCGCCCGCTTCCGCAGCTCGTCGGCCTGCGAGGTGAGCTCCGCGATCTTCGGGTTCCCCTCGGTGACCTCCGCCTCGACCGCGAGCCACCGCGCACGCTCCGCCGATACGGCCTCGACGTCGATCTGATCCCAGGTGAGGTCCTCGATCCTGGCGTGCGCCTTGGCCGTGGCCTCGATCCGGTCGAGGCCCGCCTCCGCCTCCGTTGCCGCCGCGGCCGCGGAGTCGCGTCGTCCCTCGAGCTCGCTGACCTGCTTGTCGAGTTCGCTCAGCCTCCGGGCGTTCGAGAAGCCGAGCAGATTGGCGCGCCCGTGCCCGCCGTGGGATCCGCGGTCGCCGTGCGACACCTGGCCCGCGAGCGTCAGCGCGCGAGGATGCTGCGCGAGCTCGGCCGACGAGTCGACGCAGACATAGTCGAATCGCTCACGGAGCCGCTGCTGAAGCCACCCGGTGAACGGCGTCGATCGGTGATCGAGACGGCCGGGAAGGGTTCGCGGGTCGGCTGTCCGGGACTCGGCGAGGCCGGTGACGACGCCTTCGTAGCTGATCCGCTCGGCTGTGCGCACCGACTCGATGGCGGCGCGGAATCGGCCGAGATCAGCGACATCGACGAGCAGCGTCCGCGCGAACCCGCCGAGCGCGAGGTTGAACGCCTCACGCCACGGCTCGAACTCGGTGCGCACCTCGACCAGCTCGCCGACGAACGGCAGATCTGAGGGCGTGAGCCCGGCCGCCTCGGCGAGGAGGACCCTCGTCTCATGCAGATGTGCGGGAATGCTCCCCCGAAGCTCACGGGTGCGGTCCCGCTCGGCGCGCGCCCTCGCCAGCTCGCTCTCGGCGGCTCTGCGTGACGACTCGGCGTCGGCGAACGCGGCGCGGGCCGCGCGCAGTCCGCTCTGCGGCAGGTCGCGCCCGATGCGGGCGAGCAGATCCTCGAACTCCGACGCGGTGCGCACCTCTGCGCCGAGCTCCCGCGCCACGCCGTCGAAGCGCGCTCGCTCTCGTCGGACATCCTCGAGCCGGCGTTCGACACCCCTCAGCTCGCGCTGCGCGGTCTCGAGGCGATCACCTCCGGACTGCCGCAGGACATCGAGCAGTCCCTCCCGTTCGATCTCCGCCGCGGCGATCAGGGCGTTCTTCTCGCGGACGGCCAGCTGCAGCGCCTGGGTGCGGTCTCGAAGGTCCGCCTCCACCTCGCGCAGGAGGTCGAGACGTCGCTCGGCGCTCCACAGAGCGGCGAGCGAGGTCGGCTCGGAGAACACCCCGACCTCGTCGACGACGCGCATCCGCTCCGAGGCCGCCTCGATGCGCTGTGAGATGCCCCGGATCGGCTCGAGCGCCGCGACCTGCTGCTTGGCGACGAGCATCCGCGTGCGCGTGCTCTCCAGCTCATCGAAATGGGCGACCACCGCGTCGGCGGTGGCCATCGTCTCGGGCTCCTCGAGCACGAGCTTCTTGTAGAGGTCATCGACGGTCGTGATCTGCTGACCGGCCTGGATGCGGGCGAGAAGACTGATCGCCTTCGCCCCCGAACCGGCCGCACCGATGCCGAGCACGGCGTGAAGGCGAGCCGAGAACTCGCGATCGGTCGCCACCGGCTCCAACCCGACGGCGCGCGCCGCCGCGTCACTCAGGCGCTGGGCGGCGGGGCGCTCGAGCTGCGAGAGGTCGAAGGGGCCGTCGATCGTCGCCCGGAGCCGCGCGGTGTCCTCGAGAGTGCGCGCGTCCGCAGGGATGTACCAGCCGCGCACCGCCGTGAAGCGCGAGCCGTCATGATCGAGCCACGTCATCGAGACGGCACTCCACGTGTCCTCGCCATCGCCGCGCAGGACTCGCAGCTTCGTGCCCTCCTCCGTGCGGGACTCGTCGATCTTTCCCCGCCCGTACGAGAGGATGTTCCGCTGCTCGTCGCCGCGCGGGCGCCCCGTGACACCGCCGTTGGACGCACCGTTGAAGGGCGTCGTATGCGGCATCATCAGAGCGATGTAGCCGTCCATGAGGGTCGACTTGCCCGAGCCCGATCCTCCGCACAGCAGAGTCGCATCGGGCGAGAACCGCACGCGGTGGGGACCGCCGTCATAGCCGCCCCAGTTGATGAGCTGAAGCTCCTCGGCGACCCATTGCTGGCCGCGCGAGCTCGCGGGGATCATCCCGAAGAGCGTGTCCATCATCGTCATCGCGCCACCACCGCCTGGGTTCGCAGCCACTCGCGCAGCTCCTTGAGTGTCTCCGCACTGAGGACCACCTCGACGAGCGCGGTGATCCGATATCGTCCGCTGGTCTCCTCCTGCACGATGCCCTCTCTGTCCAGCCGATCCAGGGCGCTGCGGATCGCCCGCTGCTGCTTCGCGGTGCCGCCGTCGACATCGGCGAAGTAGCTGAGCACGGTCTGCTCGACGTCCTCGATGTCGATCCGCACCGAGCCTTCGCCGGACGCGGACTCTCGCTGGTAGACGGTTCGCAGGTGCACCAGGACCAGCGTCTCGGCACGCGAGTACGGCGAGTCCTTCAGCAGCACGGGCATCTCGACCTCGTCGGAGCGAAGCTGCTGCTTGTACGCGAATCCTCGGGCGTGATCGACGATCAGACGCAGATAGATGTCGTTGAGTCGCGACTCGATCACCTGCTGGTGCTCGAGGAGCAGAGTCCACTCACGCCGATTGCGCTCCATGGAGAGGAAGCGCCGCTGGAGCAGATGCACGAGCACGCGCCTGATCTCCGGGTCGAGCGTGCCGCGATCGCCGGGGAAGTGCGCCTCGAGGTCGTCCTCCATCGCCGTCGGGGCGATGAACCCCTCGTCGGCGACGGCTGCCGTGATGTCGTCGTCACTCATCTGCGTCCTCTTTCGTGCTGCGGGCGGTCACGGCGCCGAAGGCGAAACGGCGAGTCGTGCCGTCCGGGCGCAGTGCGTCGACCGTCGAGATCCCCTCGCCCTCCGTGATCCCGTTGCGGTGCGCGATCTCGAGGAGACCGAGCAGGTCGACGGGACGTCGAGCGGCGTCGGGCACGGAGCGGAAGGCGTCGGCGAGATCGAACTCCGCGTCGAGCCCGGCGACATACGCCTCGAGATCCGCGTACCGCGGACCGCCCCACTCACGCGTGTCGTGGTCGAGCAAGTCCACGTCGTCGGCGTCGGCCAGGGGCGCCGGAGCGCGTGGCGGACGGATGTCGCTCGTGGTCTGCCGAAGATGGCCGAGGTCGATGAGCGGCATGCTGCGGACCGGCTCGACGACCGTCGCCGAACCCGACCAGCCGTGCAGCCCCGCGATGACGTCACGCAGGAGGTCGTCGATCTGACGATCGCGGAGCGGATCGTGGGTCTTCACCTGTCCGGTGATCACGTGCGAGGCGCGGCGCTGTGCAGCCAGCACCTCTTCCACTCCCAGTTCGACACGACGACTGATGGCGTCGAGCTCGGCACGTTGCGTGCTGTCGAGCAGTCGGGCGAACGGCTGGCTGAGCAGCCCGCGGAGCTGCTCGGTGAGCGAGTCGATGCGATCGGGGTCGCCGATGAGACGCAGGGCGCCGGCGAAAGCGCGCCCCTCCGGAGTCGACTGCATCACGTCCTGCGCCCGCTGCAGATACTCGCGGAGCACCTCACTCGTCGGCCTCTCATCCCGTCGCAGATGCGAGACGACGTCGCGCTGCATCGCCCTGAGCGACTCTGCGACCCGCGTGAAGTCGGCGGGCAGCTCGCGGGCCAGGTGCAGCACGTTCTCGGCTTCCTCGAGAAGCTCCTCATCGTCGACGGGGTCGGCTTGCCCGGAATCCTGGATGCGTGCGATCTCCGCGTCGAGCAGGTCGCGTTCCTCGTGCAATCGCGACAGGCGCCGAACAGGGTCGACCTCGGCACTGACCGACAGGTGGTCGACGGCATCGAGGAGGGTGCGCACCCGGGAGTTCGACACGCGGGTGCGCCCGCCCCCGGTGCGACCCGAGATCTCGAGGGCCGCGACGGCGTGCGCGGAGAGCCGATAGACCTCGACGTCGTCGTCGATCTGCTGGATCAGCCACCCCAGGCGCACCCAGCTCCGGCACACGTCGCGACCGCTCCCGGACGGGAGCCGCCTGTCCTCGTCGTCGTGCCCGGCCGCTCGGAGCTCGTCGAGCACCTCGGCCATCTCGGCGTGTGCGTCCGCGACCGCGACCGACGCCCGGTCGGCGGTGAAGAGGAGAGTGAGTGAGGCAACCACGAACGGGGCGAAGCGTCCGTGCAGGAGGTCGAGAGTCGGGGTGCTGAAAGCGGTGACGACGCGCGCGTACGCGGCCTCAGCCCTGGATCCAGTCACTCGTACGAGAATAGTCCGACCTCGGCGCGTGGACTGTCACGAACCGGCGCGTGGCGGGTCGCCACCGCGGGTCAGCGCGTGGCGGCGGCCTCGCGGGCCGACTCGAGGAGCATCACGTGGAAACGGGTCTCACCCTCGACCTCGGGGTGGAAGCTGGTGCCGATGAGGGCACCCTGCCGCACCGCGACGATCCTGCCGTCCGGCAGCGAGGCGAGGACCTCGACCCGATCGCCCGCGCGTTCGACGATCGGAGCCCGGATGAAGGTGGCGTGCACCGGCGCATCGCCGAGTGCCGGAACCTGGAGATCGATCTCGAAGGACTCCGTCTGACGCCCGAAGGCGTTACGGCGCACGGCGATGTCCATACCTCCGAACGACTGCTGCCCGTCGATGCCGTCGAGCACCTCGTCTGCGAGCAGGATGAGCCCGGCGCACGTTCCGTACACCGGGAGTCCCGCCGCGATCGCGACCCGGATGGGCTCTCGCATCCCGAAGGTGCGCGACAGCTTGTCGATCACGCTCGACTCGCCGCCGGGGATGACGAGACCATCGACGGTCGCGAGCTCCTCAGGGCGACGCACCAGCGCCACCTCCGCACCCAGTCCTGCGAGCAGGGCGGCGTGCTCGCGCACGTCGCCCTGCAGAGCGAGGACACCGACCCGGGGACTACCAGCCACGCTCGGCCAGGCGGTGCGGGGCGGGGAGGTCGGACACGTTGATGCCGACCATCGCCTCGCCGAGTCCGCGCGAGACCTCGGCGATGACCTTGGCATCGTCGAAGAAGGTGGTCGCCTTGACGATCGCCCTGGCGCGCTCCGCCGGGTTGCCCGACTTGAAGATGCCCGAGCCCACGAAGACGCCGTCGGCGCCGAGCTGCATCATCATCGCGGCGTCCGCAGGAGTGGCGACACCGCCCGCGACGAACAGCACGACGGGGAGCGTGCCGGTCTCGGCGATCTCTGCGACGAGCTCGTAGGGCGCCTGCAGCTCCTTCGCGGCGACGAACAGCTCGTCCTTCGGAAGTGCCGTGAGTGCGGCGATCTCGCCGCGGATCTTCCGGATGTGCTTCATCGCCTCGGAGACGTCCCCCGTGCCCGCCTCGCCCTTGGAACGGATCATCGCCGCGCCCTCGTTGATGCGACGCAGCGCCTCGCCCAGGTTGGTGGCACCGCAGACGAAGGGAACCGTGAAGGGGTACTTGTCGATGTGGTTCACGTAGTCGGCGGGTGAGAGCACCTCGGACTCGTCGATGTAGTCGACGCCGAGCTCCTGCAGGACCTGCGCCTCGACGAAGTGGCCGATGCGTGCCTTGGCCATCACCGGGATCGAAACCGACGCGATGATGCTGTCGATCATGTCGGGGTCGCTCATGCGCGAGACGCCGCCCTGGGCGCGGATGTCGGCCGGCACGCGCTCCAGCGCCATCACCGCGACGGCTCCTGCATCTTCGGCGATCTTCGCCTGATCGGCGGTGACGACGTCCATGATCACGCCGCCCTTGAGCATCTCGGCGAGACCGCGCTTCACGCGCGAGGATCCGGTGGTGGTGGGTTCGGTCATGGGAGCTCCTGTCGGGTGGCGCACGGCATGCAGGTCTGGCGCGACAATGGTTCGTTTGATCTAGGCCAAACAGTAGCACTGTCCGGCACGACCTAGAATCAGAGGTGAGGACACATGAGCGACCACATCACCGGGACCACCGCAGCGGACATCGCCGACAGCGTGCGCGCGCTGCGTGATCGCGGCGCACTGCGCCCGGGCGATGCGCTGCCTCCCGTGCGCGAGCTCGCCTCGACCCTCGGTGTGAACCGGAACACGGCTGTCGCGGCATACCGGCAGCTCGCCGCGGCCGGACTGGTCGTGTCCCGAGGGCGAGCCGGCACCGTGGTCACCGGTCTCGCGTCCGTCGCTCAGGAGGGCTACGCGGCGGACACCGTGCTGCGCGACGTCGGCACCGGCAACCCGGATCCCCGCCTGATCCCTGATCCGTCCGAGGCGCTCGCAACCGTCGCCGGCCGACCGGTGCTGTATGGAGAGCCCGTCATCGACCCGACCCTCGATTCCTGGGCCCGCGAGTGGATCGCGTCAGACCTCGACGACGTCGCGTTCCGGATCACGATCACCAGCGGCGCGGTCGATGCCGTCGAGCGGCTGCTCGCCCAGGCGCTCATGCGAGACGATGCGGTCGCCCTCGAGGACCCGTGCTTCCTCGCCAGCATCCATACCGTCCGCCTCGGTGGTTATCGGGCGGTGCCCGTGATCGTCGACGAGCAGGGGATGACGGTCGACGGCCTGCGCTCCGCTCTGAACGCGGGTGTGCGCGCCGTCATCTGCACGCCCCGCGCCCAGAATCCGACGGGTGCGAGCCTCACCGCGGCGCGCGCGGCGGAGCTGCGCGCCGTGCTCGCCGACCACCCGTACGTGCTGATCATCGAGGACGATCACTTCTCGATGCTGTCGCAGCGCCCGTACGAATCTCTGATCAGCCCCGAACATCGCCGATTCGCGCTCGTGCGCTCGGTCTCGAAGTTCCTGGGGCCCGACATGTGCCTCGCGATCGCGGCGACCGACACGACGACCGCGGAGCGGCTCGCCATGCGCCTCAGCCCCGGGACGACCTGGGTCAGCCATCTTCTGCAGCGACTCACTCTCACCCAGCTGACCGACGAGTCGGTGCTCACGCGCATCGCCGACGCGCGCGAGCACTACGCCACGAAGAACGCCGCGTTCGCGGATCGGCTGAGGGAGCATGGGCTCGACTCCCCCGCGAGCGACGGGCTGAGCCTGTGGATCGGTCTTCCGAAACCCGCTCGGGTCGTCGCAGAAGGCCTCATGCGTCGGGGGTGGCTCGCGCGCACCGGCGATGACTTCGCACTCGACGAGCGCGCAGACCCCTCGCACCACCTGCGTCTCACGGTGCACGACCTCTCCGACGACGACACCGAGGCGCTCGTCACCGACCTCGTCGCAGCCCTGCGATGACCATCCGCCGCGGGAGCACTCCCGCCTTCACTGAAAGGATCGGGGAATGAAGGTCCTCTCCATCCAGTCGGCCGTGGCGTACGGCCACGTCGGAAACTCCGCCGCGGTCTTCCCGCTGCAGCGCATCGGCGTCGAGGTTCTGCCGGTCTACACCGTGAACTTCTCGAACCACACCGGCTACGGTGCCTGGCGCGGACCGCTCATCTCGCCGGACGACGTGCGCGAGGTCATCACGGGCATCGAGGAGCGCGGCGTGTTCGGCGACATCGACGCGGTGCTCAGCGGATACCAGGGCGGCGAGGGCATCGGAGACGTCATCATCGACGCCGTGGCCCGCGTCAAGGCCGCGAACCCCGACGCCGTCTACGCATGCGACCCGGTGATGGGCAATGCGAAGTCCGGATGCTTCGTCGCGCCGGCGATCCCGATCCTGCTGCGCGAGAAGATCGTCCCCGCCGCCGACATCATCACCCCGAACCAGTTCGAGCTCGGATTCCTGACCGGCACCGAGCCCGACACACTCGAGTCCACGCTCGCGTCCGTCGATCTCGCCATCGCGATGGGACCGAGCACAGTGCTCGTCACGAGCGTCGAGCGCCCCGATCGCGAAGAGGGAACGATCGAGATGCTCGTCGCCGATTCGGCCGGCGCCTGGATCGTGCAGACGCCCCGCCTTCCGATGAAGGCCAATGGCTCGGGAGACGTCACAGCGGCGCTCTTCACGGCGCACTATGTCGAGTCCGGCGATGCGAAGACTGCGCTCGAGCGCACGGCCTCCAGCGTGTTCGACCTGCTCTCCATGACGCTCGAGTCGGGTGCGCGCGAACTGCAGCTCATCGAGGCGCAGGAGTTCTACGCGAATCCTCGCATGCAGTTCACTGCACGCCAGGTGCGCTGACCCGCCGTTCCGGTCGTTCGCCTAGGCCGTCGTCGACGGCCAGGCGTTCGCCACGGCGTCGCGCACCTCGCCCAACAGCTGAGGCAGAGCCTTGGTCTTGGCGATGATCGGGAAGAAGTTGGCGTCCGACGTCCACCTCGGCACGATGTGCTGATGCAGGTGGCCGTCGACGCCCGCACCCGCGACCGCGCCCTGGTTCATGCCGAGATTGAAGCCGTCGCAGCGCGAGACCTCCCGGAGCACCCGCATGCCGATCTGGGTCAGCGCCCCGATCTCGGCGACCTCTCCCGGTGTCGCCTGGTCGTAGGTGCCGATGTGGCGGTACGGACACACCAGCAGGTGCCCGGAGTTGTAGGGGAACAGGTTGAGCAGCACGTAGGCCGTCTCACCCCGAGCGACGATCAGCCGCTCGGCATCCGGGAACTTCGGAGCCTCGCAGAACGGGCACTCCTCGCGCAGTGGCTCGGGACCGGCCTGGATGTACGCCATCCGGTGCGGCGTCCAGAGCCTCTGGAACTCGTCGGGGACGCCGGCGAAGTCGCCGGCGTCCTCCCACGGCGGGGGCGGCGTCGTCACGCCAGGTCCCCTGCTGTCTGCACGAGGGTGTGCGCGGCGATCGCCCCACGGATGCGCGACACGGCATCGGCGATCGGCACGCCGTTCTCCTGCGTGCCGTCGCGGTAGCGGAACGAGACCGTCCCGGCATCCCGGTCCTTCTCGCCCGCGATCAGCAGCAGCGGGACCTTCCCGGTGGTGTGCGTGCGGATCTTCTTCTGCATCCGGTCGTCGGAGGCGTCGAGCTCGGCACGGACGCCCTGGCCACGCAGCGTGTCGACGATCTCGCCGAGGTAGTCGGCGAATTCGTCGGCGACCGGGATGCCGACCACCTGCACGGGCGACAGCCACACGGGGAAGTCGCCGGCGTAGTGCTCGAGCAGGATCGCGAAGAAGCGCTCGATCGAGCCGAACAGCGCACGGTGGATCATGATCGGACGCTTCTTCTGGCCGTCCTTGTCCATGTACTCGAGCTCGAAGCGCTCGGGCAGGTTGGGGTCGACCTGGACGGTCGAGAGCTGCCAGGTGCGCCCGATCGCGTCACGCGTCTTGAGGTCGATCTTCGGGCCGTAGAACGCGGCCTCACCCGGGACCTCGGTGAGCTTGAGACCGGATGCCACGGCGACGCGACGAAGAGCGTCGGTCGACGACTCCCAGAACTCGTCGGAGCCGATCCACTTGGACTTCTCGTCGTCCTTCATCGACAGCTCGAGCTCGAAGTCGGTGAGACCGAAGTCGCGCAGCATCGAGAGGATGAACTCGAGCACCTTGGCGACCTCACCCTCGAGCTGCTCGGGCGTGACGAAGAGGTGCGAGTCGTCCTGAGTGAAACCACGCACCCGAGTGAGGCCGTGCAGCGCGCCGGAGAGCTCGTTGCGGTACACCGTGCCGTTCTCGGCGAACCGCAGCGGCAGGTCGCGGTAGCTGCGCGCACGCTCCTTGTAGATCAGGATGTGCATCGGGCAGTTCATGGGCTTCAGGTAGTAGTCCTGGCCCTGCTTGGTGATGTTGCCCTCGTCGTCGCGCTCCTCGTCCATGACGATCGGCGGGTACATGCCGTCCTTGTAGGTGACGAGGTGGTTCGAGGTGAGGAAGAGGTCTTCCTTCGAGATGTGCGGCGTGTACACGTAGGTGTAGCCACCCTCGATGTGGCGCCTGCGCGCGTGCTGCTCCATCTCGCCGCGCACGATGCCGCCGCGGGGGTGCCAGACCGAGAGGCCCGAGCCGATCTCCTCCGGGAACGAGAAGAGGTCGAGTTCCTTGCCCAGACGACGGTGGTCGCGCTTGGCGGCCTCTTCGAGGCGGTGCTGGTACTCGCGCAGCTCGTCCTTCGATGGCCAGGCCGTGCCGTAGATGCGCTGCAGCTGGGGGTTCTTCTCACTGCCGCGCCAGTAGGCGGCAGCGATGCGGGTGAGGTCCCAGCCGTTGCCGATCATGCGGGTGTTGGGCAGGTGCGGTCCCCGGCAGAGGTCCTTCCAGACGACCTCACCGTCGCGGGTCGTGTTGTCGTAGATCGTCAGCTCGCCCTCGCCGACCTCGACGGATGCGCCCTCGGCCGCCTCCTTGCCGCCCTTGAGGCCGATGAGCTCGAGCTTGAACGGCTCGTCTGCGAGCTCCGCCCGCGCCTCGTCGTCGGTGACGACGCGACGCACGAACCGCTGGCCCTCACGGACGATGCGCTGCATCTCCTTCGTGATGGCCTTGATGTCCTCGGGGGTGAACGGAGTGTCCACGCCGAAGTCGTAGTAGAAGCCGTCGGTGATGGGCGGACCGATCCCGAGGTTCGCCTGCGGGTTGATCCGCTGCACCGCCTGCGCCAGAACGTGCGCCGCCGAGTGGCGGAGGATGTTGAGCCCGTCCGGACTGTCGATCGTGACCGGCTCGACCTCGTCGGCATCCGTCACTGTCGCGGCGAGGTCCTTGAGGGTTCCGTTGACGCGCATCGCGACGACTGAACGGTCAGAGAACAGGGCGAAGCCGTCTTTCGGCTGAGCATTTTCAGGCACTGCACACTCCATCTGGGTCTGGATCTAGGCTACTCGCATGCCCGGGGGCTGCAGACCGCTACGACGCGACCTCTGATGCCGTGTTCGCCGCCGTCGGGGCGAGGATGATGATCGCCGCCCCGACCAGCGCGATCGCCGAGCCGACCCAGTCCCACACTGTCGGCTTGAACCCGTCGACGATGATCCCCCACGCCAGTGATCCGGCGATGAACACCCCGCCGTATGAGGCCAGCACGCGTCCGAAGTTCGCGTCGGGCTGGAGCGCCGCGATGAAGCCGTAGGCACCGAGCGCCATGACGCCCAGGACCGCGAACACCCACCCCCGGTTCTCCTTCACGGCCTGCCAGATCAACCAGGCGCCGCCGATCTCGGCGACGGCGGCGAGCACGAACAGGATGCTGATGCGCAGGACGGTCATGCAATCAGTGTGGCAAAGACGGCAGCGCACGCCGAGCGGGGTGACGCGACGCGCCCGGTCAGACGGGGATGCTCGACCCCTGCGGGGTAGCGTGAACGGATGATCAGATCGCTGGCGCGCTGGATCCTCGCACTCGCTCTGGGGGCGATCGGCATCGTCCACTTCGTAAGCACCCGCGGTTTCCGCGTCGTCGTACCCGACTGGGCGACCCGGCTCACTCGCCTCGACAAGGACGCGATCGTGATCGCCTCCGGTGCCGCCGAGGTCGCGCTGGCCGCCGGACTCCTCCTCCTCCCGAAGGAGAGACGCCGACTGGGGGTGGCCACGGCCGCGTTCTTCGTCGCGGTGTTCCCCGGCAACGTCCACCAGTGGCGGACCCACAGGTCCACCCCGGGTCTCGACACCGAGGCGCGTCGGTTCGGCAGGCTCTTCCTGCAGCCGCTCCTGGTGATCTGGGCCCTGTGGTCGACGGCCGAGCCCTCGACCGAGAGGCGACGTCGGGTGCGCCCTATCCGCTGAACAGTGGCAGGCACAACCCCGTCCGCCGGTTCGGCGACCCGGGCGAGAATGGTGCCATGGCCTCTCCCTCGCTCGTCTGGCTCCGCGATGACCTTCGACTCGCCGACAACCCGGCGCTCAGGGCCGCCATCGACCGTGGCGAACCGCTGGTCGTGCTCTTCGTGCTCGATGAGGACTCCCCCGGCATCCGCCCGCTCGGCGGTGCCGCGCGATGGTGGCTCCACCACTCCCTCGCCTCGCTCGACGACGCGCTGCGAGACCTCGGTGCCGCTCTGACGCTGCGACGCGGCCCTGCCGAACGCGTCGTCCGCGAGACCGTCGCCGACTCCGGCGCGACCGCCGTCTTCTGGAACCGGCGATACGGTAGCGCCGAACGCGAGGTCGACACCGCGCTCAAGACGGCGCTGCGCGCGGACGGTCACGAGGTCACCTCTTTCCAGGCTTCCCTTCTGCACGAACCGTGGACGGTGACGACCGGCAGCGGCACGCACTTCTCGGTGTTCACGCCGTTCTGGCGCGCCTGTCTGGCCCTCCCCACGCCGCGAGCACCGCTGCCCGCGCCCCGAAGCCTCGACGGCGTGCCCACACCCCCGGCATCCGATGATCTCGACGACTGGAACCTGCTCCCCACGCGTCCCGACTGGGCAGGCGGACTCCGCGACACCTGGGAGCCCGGCGAGCCGGCGGCGAAAGCGCGGCTGCGTGCCTTCCTGCAAGACGACATCGGCTCGTACGATCGCGCGCGGGACGAACCATCGGCGGGCGCGACGTCATTGCTGTCGCCGCGGCTGCGATGGGGCGAGCTGAGCCCTTTCACCGTATGGCACGCGGCGGTGGAGGCAGACGGCGCAGCCGGGTTCCTCTCGGAACTCGGCTGGCGAGAATTCGCCTGGCACACGACATTCCATGCACCCGACATCGCCACGAAGAACCTCCGTCGTCAGTACGACGCGTTCCCCTGGCCGCGACTCAAGCCCTCGGAACTCGCGGCATGGCAGCGGGGCGACACGGGCATCCCTCTCGTGGATGCGGGCATGCGCGAGCTCTGGCACACAGGGTTCATGCACAACCGGGTGCGCATGGTGACGGCGTCGTTCCTCGTGAAGAACCTCCTCATCGACTGGCGCCGCGGCGAGGAGTGGTTCTGGGACACGCTCGTCGATGCCGACGGCGCGAGCAACCCCTTCAACTGGCAGTGGGTCGCCGGTTCAGGGGCAGACGCCGCTCCGTACTTCCGCGTCTTCAACCCCGAGCTGCAGGCGAGAAAGTTCGACCCGCGCGGCCTGTACATCTCGGAGTGGGCATCGGATGCTCCCACCGAGCCGATCGTCGACCTCGCCGCGACGCGCAAGGCGGCGCTCGCAGCCTACGAAGTCGTGAAGCGCTCCGGGCCGACGGCGTCCTGACTCCCCCAGACACGAAAAAACCCCCGGAGAACCGGGGGTTTTGTCTGTGCGCGATACTGGGATCGAACCAGTGACCTCTTCCGTGTCAGGGAAGCGCGCTACCGCTGCGCCAATCGCGCCCGTTGGGGCTATTCAGTTACTGAGAGGTGGCGACGGGATTCGAACCCGTGTAAACGGCTTTGCAGGCCGGTGCCTAGCCGCTCGGCCACGCCACCGTGTGGATTGACCCCACGTGCCGAAGGCCTTCCGAAGAAGGCCCCTGCACTTGAGCGGATGACGAGACTCGAACTCGCGACCCCAACCTTGGCAAGGTTGTGCGCTACCAACTGCGCTACATCCGCGTTGTTCCCGGTTGTTGTCCCGGGCACTTATGAAACATTAGCCGATGATCGGCGACTGGCCAAACCGGAACCGAATCTCGCGCGTGTCTCCCCGTGTGGTCAACTTCGCCTCCGACCGTCCGGTAGTATCGGTTGACGTACCCCACGGGTATGGGCGATTGGCGCAGTTGGTAGCGCGCTTCCTTCACACGGAAGAGGTCATCGGTTCGAGTCCGGTATCGCCCACCACATCAGCCCCGCGACCTCCACGGTTCGCGGGGCTTTCTGCATCTGTAGCGGCATTGTCCTCCCCGGCACGTGATCTGTGAAGACCCTCTGACGACTTCCGGGCACCTCGTCACGATGAGCGGGCTCAGTCGAGGGCGAGTCCGCACAGGGCATCACCCTCCCGGATGAAGGAGGAGACATGGGCGTGAAGACCGCGGTTTCTGTAGCCGCAGCAGGCGTCGCTGCCGGACTGGTGGCGAGGTCGCTGGTGCGCGAGCGACGGGAGGCCGACGGCGACGGCCGGCATCCGGAGGGGTGGAAGGCGGTGACGATCCTCGGCGATCCCGCGGCCTTCTCCGCCGACCTTCCCGCGTCCCTCGGAACCATCTCCGGAGCGCTCGAGATGCGCGTCGGCCCCGCACCCGGCGATAAGGGGTTCGAGGTGCATGCGCGAGTGCGCGAGAACGCCGACACCGCGGTGTTCGGCGACGACGACCCGGATCAGGCGCTTCGTGCCGCCCTGCGCGATGCGAAGCAGCTCTTCGAGACCGGTGAGATCCTGCGGCGCACGCCGAGACCGCACGGGCACCGACCCACCACGCTGTTCGGCGCCGTGGTCGACACGGCAGAAGACGATGCGAAAGGCGAGGGTGTGCTGTGAAGGCTCTGTGTTGGACCGGGGTGAACAAGCTCGCGGTCGAGACCGTCGACGATCCGTCGATCCTCAACGATCAGGACATCATCGTCCGCGTGATCCTCACGACCTCGTGCGGATCCGACCTCCATCTCCTCGGCGGCTACGTGCCCACCATGAGGGCAGGCGATGTCCTCGGCCACGAGTTCATCGGCGAGGTGGTCGAGACCGGATCTGCGGTGACGCGGCACAGGGTGGGCGACCGCGTGGTGGTCTGCTCGTTCATCAGCTGCGGCAGATGCTGGTACTGCAAGAACGAGCTGTACTCGCTCTGCGACAACGGCAACCCGAACGCCGGGATCCCGGAGATGCTGTGGGGACAGGCTCCCGGCGGATGCTACGGCTACTCCCACGCGCTGGGTGGATGGGCCGGAAGCCACGCCGAGTTCATCCGGGTGCCGTACGCCGACCAGGGGGCCTTCCCGGTGCCTGACGGAGTGAGCGACGAGAGAGCGCTGTTCGCCTCCGACGCGGCACCCACAGGGTGGATGGGGGCCGATATCGGTGGCGTGCGACCGGGTGATACGGTCGCCGTCTGGGGTGCCGGGGGTGTCGGCCAGATGGCGGCGCGCGCAGCGCTTCTGCTCGGCGCCGAGCGTGTCGTCGTGATCGATCGATACCAGGAGCGCCTCGCGCAGGTGGAGCAGGTGATCGGTGCGGAGACGATGAACTACGAGACCAGCGAGGTCTCGGCGGAGCTCCGCGAGCTCACCGGTGGTCGAGGGCCTGACGTGTGCATCGAGGCGGTCGGGATGGAAGCGCACAGCGACCGGATCGACTTCGCCTACGACCAGGTCAAGCAGCAGCTTCGCCTGCAGACCGACCGGCCGACCGCCGTACGCGAGGCGATCTTCTCGGCACGGAAGGGTGGCAGCGTCTTCGTGCTCGGTGTGTTCGGCGGGTTCGTCGACAAGTTCCCCCTGGGCCCCCTCATGAACAAGGGACTCACGCTCCGCTCGGCGCAACAGCACGGACACCGATACATCCCGATGCTGTTGGAGCGCATGTCACGCGGCGAACTGGTGACCGAGCACCTGGCCACTCACGTGATGCCGCTCGACGAGGCGCCCGACGGCTACGCGATGTTCAAGGACAAGACCGACGGATGCGTCCGAGCGGTCTTCCGGCCCGGGGCTCCGTCCGGCCGTGTCGACGAGGGAACGAGGTGACCGACCCCACACCGCTCCCCCGGATGACCCTGCAGCTTCGCATCTTTGAAAGGACCAGGAACAATGAGAGCAGTCGTCTACGAAGGCCCGCGCACCGTCAGCGTCACCGACGTGCCGGACGCCCGGATCGAACGACCCACGGACGTACTCGTCCGCATCACCACCACGAACATCTGCGGATCCGATCTGCACATGTACGAAGGCAGGACCAGTTTCGAGACAGGTCGCTGGTTCGGCCATGAGAACCTCGGCGAGGTCATAGAAGTCGGCGATGGCGTCGACAAGGTGAAGGTCGGCGACTATGTGGCGATCCCCTTCAACGTCGCGTGCGGGCACTGCAAGAACTGCGAGCGGGGGTTCACCAACTACTGCCTGACCGCACAGCCCGAACCGGCGTGGGCTGGTGCCGCGTACGGCTTCGCCGACATGGGGCCGTGGGCCGGCGGTCAGGCCGAGCTCCTGCGCGTGCCGTGGGGGGACTTCAACTGTCTGAGGCTGGGAGAGGACGCCCAGGAGAAGCAGACCGACTACGTGATGCTCGCGGACATCTTCCCGACCGGCTATCACGCCACCGAGCTCACCCACGTGAAGCCCGGAGACCAGACGGTCATCTACGGCGCAGGACCGGTGGGCTTCATGGCCGCCTACTCCGCCATCCTCAAGGGGGCGGGGAAGGTCATGGTCGTCGACCGGCATCCCGATCGGCTTCGCAAGATCGAGGAGATCGGCGCGATCCCGATCGACGACTCCGCGGTCGACCCGGTCGAGGCCGTCACCGAGATGACGATGGGCCTCGGGGCGGACAACGGCTGCGAGTGCGTCGGCTATCAGGCCCACGACCCCGACGGCAACGAGGATCCGACCCTGACGCTGAACCGGCTGGTGAAGTCGGTGCGGTTCACCGGAGAGATCGGCGTCGTCGGAGTGTTCATCCCGCAGGATCCCGGTGCGTCGGATGAGCTGGCGAAACAGGGCAAGGTGGCCTTCGACTTCGGGGAGTTCTGGTTCCGCGGGCAGAAGCTCGGAAGCGGCCAATGCCCCGTCAAGAAGTACAACAGGCCGCTGCGCGACCTCATCGCCGGCGGCAAGGCGACGCCCTCGCGCATCGTCAGCCACGAGCTGTCTCTCGAGGACGCGCCAGACGCCTACGAGCACTTCGACAAGCGCGATGACGGTTGGACCAAGGTCGTTCTCCACCCGGATCTCGCAGCGAAGGAGTCGTGACATGGCAGACACGCTGAGCGGTCGCCGGATCGCGATCCTGGCCGCGGACGGCGTCGAGAGGGTGGAGCTGGAGCAGCCCCGTCAGGCCCTCGATGACGCCGGCGCCTCGACGGTCCTGCTCTCCATCAGTACCGGGACGATCGCGGCGCGCAACAACGACCTCGAGGATGCCGGCGACTTCGCCGTCGATCGACAGGTCGAAGGCGCGACGCCGGACGAGTTCGACGCGCTCCTCCTCCCCGGAGGCACGGTCAACCCCGACAAGCTCCGAACGGATGCCGCTGCAGTGGCGTTCGTGCGGGACTTCGTCGACTCGGGCAAGCCCGTCGCGGCGATCTGCCACGGTCCGTGGACCCTGGCCGAAGCCGACCGGGTCCGCGGCCGCCGCCTCACGTCGTGGCCGAGCATCCGCACCGATCTGCGCAACGCGGGGGCGGAGGTCGTAGACGAGGTCGTGGTCACAGACGGCGCGCTCACCACCAGCCGGTCACCCGATGACCTGCCGGCGTTCTGTGAGTGCATCGTCCAGGAGTTCGCCGCGCCGCAGTCAGCCGACTGACCGGCGACAGAGGATGAAGGGTGAGACGATGGCGACAGGTCGCGATTCCGCAGACGACGCTCGCACGAGTTCGACGGTCCGGTCGGATCCCGCGCGCGCGGTCGCATTCAGCGACGCGATCATCGCCATCGTCATCACCCTCCTCGTCCTCGACCTGCGTCCGCCCGACACCGAGCCTGGCGGACTGCTCCCTGCGCTGCTCGATGAATGGCCGACCTATCTGGCCTACGCCGGCTCCTACGTGTATCTCGCCGTCATCTGGCTGAACCACAAGGCCGCCTTCACGCGGATCCGCGAGATGGACCGCGGCCTGCAGTGGGCCAACCTCGGCATCCTCGCCACTCTCGCCCTCGTGCCCTGGCCCACCGCCGTGGTCGCCGAGACCGCCAGGACGGGCGATCTGACGAACGAGCGCGTCGCGGTGGCGCTCTATGCCCTGGTCGGTGCCCTGATGTGCTCCTCCTGGCTGGTCTTCTTCGCCTACCTGGCGAGACACCCCGACCTCACGAAGCAGGAGGTCGACGACGCGTACTTCGCACGAGAGCGGCCGCGCGCCTTCATCGGCGTCGTCCTCTACCTCGTCGCCGGCATGGCGGGGGTCTTCATCCACCCCCTGGTCGCCTCGGCGATCTTCCTGCTGCTGCCGGCGTTCTACGGCCTCACCAGCCATGGCCACGACCAGCGTCCGGCACTCGCAGGCCCGGGTGTCGGTGGTGGCGCCTAGCCTCGGGAGGGTGACCAGCCCGCCGCTCCCCGATCCGTGTCTGCTCTGCGGCCGGACCGACGGACGTCGGCTCGACGCGGTGCTCGTGTGCGCCTGGTGCGGCTGGCGCGTCGGAGACGTCCCCGACCACGACCTCCCCCGGCCCGTCATCGAGGTCGTCTACTACATCCGCTACGACCGTCGAGTGAAGATCGGCACCAGCCGACGCCCTCGTCAGCGGCTCTCGAGCATCCGTCACGACGAGCTGCTCGCGTTCGAGCGGGGTGGTCGCGATCTCGAACAGGCACGTCATCGCGAGTTCGCGGCCATACGCGAAGGCGGCGAGTGGTTCACGCTGACGCCGCAGCTGGGGGCGCATATCGCGACGCTTCAGACTGTTCCCGACCCGTGGCAGCTGCATGCCCGCTGGATCGCGGAGGGGCTGTGGATGTGACCGCGCTCTGCGAGGCACAGCGCTGAGGCCCCGCACGGTACGGATACCGTGCGAGGCCTCAGGGTCTTCATCAGGCTCGTGCCGAGGCCTTGACCTTCGCGGGCTGCGGCTGCGAGAACAGCACGACGATGATCACGGCGACGCCCACGACCACGTGCGGCACCCACACGTTCGGGGCCTCGGTCGAGAAGCCGAAGATCCACGGCGAGAGCGCCAGGAACAGGCTGGCCACGATGTCAAAGACGAGGTGGACGGGCATCGGGATGAAGCCGAAGGGGCCCCATTCGTACTTGGTGAACAGGCTGTACACGATGAGACCGACGCCGAGGACGATCGGGATGATGACGGCGGGGCCGCCGACGTTGGCGAAGCCGAACAGCCACGGAGCAGCGATCAGTGCGACGCCGACGACGTAGTCGAGAATTCCGTGGACCTTGGTGGGGATGAAACGCATGATTCCTCCTGTGGTGTCGTCGCGTCCTGCGACTCACAGATGGTTCGCAGCGGTCGTCGAAACGGATTGCGACGATCACACAGCTCGGATACTCAGGCGCTCGTCCAGCCGTATCGGCGCATCAGGGCGGAGGCGACCCTGCCGTAGCGCGAGCGGTCGAGAACCGCGGCCTCCCGTCGCAGCCCGGTCTCATGAACGCTGTAGAGCTGCTCGATGTCGACCCACGATTCCCGGCCCTGCGAATCCCAACCGCCGGACCCGATCGACAGGTAGTCGCGGTCGCCGTCGTGCGCCTTGCTCGTCATCCGCACCGCGTAGACGCGCTCACGGGATTCGCGCCCGATCACGAGCACCGGTCGGTCCTTGCCTCGACCGTCGTTCTCCTCGTAGGGCACCCAGGTCCAGATGATCTCGCCGGCGTCCGGAGCGTCGTCCCGATCGGGCGCGTAGCCGATGCGGAGGTCATGGATCCGGTCGGGATCGACTCGCACCGTCTCGGTACCCCGGGAAGCCTGACGCGTGTCAGATGAAGCGGAGCGCACCTCCGATGAGGTGCGCAGACGCGAGACCGGGCGTCTCGGACGATCGTTCGTCCGAGACGCCCGGTCAGATCCCAGTGCTGTGAAGAGGATCTCCGCGAGTCGTGCCAGGATGCCGTTGGTAGTGCTCACACGGTCACCCTAACCGCAGTTCAGGCGTCGGCCAGCGCGTAGCCCTCCTCGCCGTGGACGACCTGGTCGACACCGGCGATCTCGTCTTCGCTCGTGATGCGGAACCCGATCGTCTTCTCGATCGCGAATCCGATGATGAAGGCGACGACGAACGAGTAGATCAGCACGCCGAGGGCAGCGATCGCCTGGACGGCGAGCTGGCGCACATCGCCTCCGACGAACAGGCCGGTCTCGGTCGCGAAGAAGCCGAGGTAGAGCGTTCCGATGAGGCCACCCACGAGGTGGATGCCGACCACGTCGAGCGAGTCGTCGAAGCCGAGGCGGAACTTCATCTCGACGGCCAGTGCGCAGACGATACCGGCGACGGCACCGAGCAGGAGCGACCATCCGGGGGTCAGGTTCGCGCACGCCGGGGTGATGGCGACGAGACCGGCGACCGCGCCGGAAGCGGCGCCGACCGAGGTGGCCTTGCCGTCCTTGATGCGCTCGATGAGGATCCAGCCGAGGATCGCCGCTGCGGTCGCGCCGAGCGTGTTGAGACCGATCAGTCCGACCCCGCCCATGTCTTCGGCGAGCCACTCCGCGCCGGCGTTGAATCCGAACCAGCCGAACCACAGCAGGGCCGCGCCGAGCAGCGTCAGCGGCACGTTGTGCGGCTTGAGGATGCCCTTCTGGAATCCGATGCGCTTGCCCAGGACGATCGCGAGGGCGAGCGCAGCGGCACCGGCGTTGATGTGCACCGCGGTACCACCGGCGTAGTCGATCACGCCGATGCCGCTGTCCTCACCGAACAGCGTGGTGCCGAGGTTCATGATCCAGCCGCCGCCCCAGACCCATGCAGCGACGGGGAAGTATCCGACCGTGGCGAAGACGCCGGCGAAGATCAACCAGCTGCCGAACTTGGCGCGGTCGGCGATGGCGCCGGAGATCAGGGCGACGGTGATGATCGCGAAGGTCGCGCCGTACGCGACTCCGAGAAGCGCGACGTTCGATCCCTCACCGGCCGCGAGGCTCGAGAGTCCGAAGTCGGCGAACGGGTTGCCTGCGAAGGCGGTGGGGCTGTCGACGGCGCTCATCGAGAATCCGAAGAGGATCCAGAGAACGGCGACGAGGCCGATCGAGCCGAAGCTCATCATCATCATGCTGACGACGCTCTTGGCCTTGACGAGACCACCGTAGAAGAAGGCGACGCCGGGCGTCATGAGCAGAACGAGGGCGGTCGCGGTGATCGCCCAGGAGATGTTGCCTGGAGCATCCATAGTCAAACCTCACATTCGGGAAACTGAGAGCTTCAGTGTGACGAGGCCCGATTTCCGGAATGCGTGAGGTTTGTTGCAGCGACGTTACAGGGGCGCCGCGTGTGTGAACACTGCGTTACGCGACACTGCGATCCGCGTGTGTAAGTGCATTGAGTCTGGAGACAGCGCGCAGGTATTTCTTGCGATATCCCCCGTTCAGCATCTCTTCTGCGAACACCTGGTCGAGGCTCACACCGGTGGCGACGATGGGGATCTGCGCGTCGTACACGCGGTCGACGAATGCGACGAAGCGCAGCGCCTCGGACTGATCGGTCAAGACGTGCACATCGCGCAGGCCGACGAGATCGAGCTCGGCGATGATCCGCAGGTATCGCGAGGGGTGCACGCGGGCCAGGTGACGGATCACGTCCGCGAAGGAGTCGTCGGATGCGGTCCCCCGGACGGCGCCCTCCTCGACGGCACGGGCGTAGGCGTCGTCCTCGCTCACCACGGCGTGCCCGTCGAGCGCACGCTGGCGGAAGTCGACGCCGTCGATGCGGATCGTCTGGAAGCTGTCGGCCATCGCGTGGATCTCACGGAGGAAGTCCTGCGCCGCGAAGCGCCCCTCGCCCAGTGCGTTCGGCGGAGTGTTGGAGGTGGCGGCGAGCTTCGTGCCGGTCGGCACCAGTTCGCCGATGAGTCGGGTCATCACCATGGTGTCGCCCGGGTCGTCGAGCTCGAATTCGTCGATGCACAGCAGGTCGGCGCCCTTGAGCAGGTCGACCGTGTTCTTGTACCCGAGCGCACCGACCAGAGCGGTGTACTCGATGAACGAGCCGAAGTACTTCCTGCGCGCGGGCATGGCGTGATAGATCGAAGCCAGCAGGTGAGTCTTGCCGACGCCGAATCCTCCGTCGAGGTACACGCCCGGCTTCGTCTCCGGCTCCTTCTTCGCTCTGCTGAAGAACCCGCCGCGTTTGGGCGGAGCACCTCGTCCGGCGAACCGGATGAGCGTCTCCTTCGCATCCTCCTGCGACGGGTACGCCGCGTCCGCACGGTAGCTCTCGAAGGTCGCGTCATCGAATTGCGGCGGCGGCACGAGACTGGCCAGCATCTCGGGACCGGTGACGGTCGGCTGTCGCTCTGTCAGGTGCACGATGCCCGTGCGGCTGGGCGTGTCGGTCATCACGGTCCTGTGTCGGGGGCGCACCTGTGTCGAAGTCTTACGAATCGGGTGCAGGGCGCACGGCGTGGATCTATCGTCGAAGTGTCGGCTCCACATTACGCCGTCGCCCCCTGCATCATCGCCGCTCACCGTCTGAGGAGATCCCTGTGGCCATCGAGTTCGACACCACTTCGTCAAAGTTCGCCGAGTACGCCGAGCCCGGACGCCTCGTGACCACCGAGTGGCTGGCAGAGCGCCTCGGCACCCCCGGCCTGGTCGTGGTGGAATCAGACGAGGACGTGCTGCTCTACGAGACGGGCCACATCCCGGGCGCCGTGAAGGTCGACTGGCACACCGAGCTCAACGACCCCGTGGTGCGCGACTACGTCGACGGCGAGGGCTTCGCGAAGCTGCTCAGCAGCAAGGGCATTTCCCGCGACGACACCGTCGTGATCTACGGCGACAAGAACAACTGGTGGGCCGCCTACGCCCTGTGGGTCTTCTCTCTGTTCGGGCACGCAGACGTCCGACTGCTCGACGGGGGACGCGACCGCTGGATCTCCGAGGGACGCGAGATCACCCGGGACGCCCCGCATATCACACCGACGGAGTATCCCGTGGTCGAGCGCGACGACTCCGCGATTCGCGCCTACAAGGAGGACGTCCTCGCCCACCTCGGCAACCCTCTGATCGATGTGCGCTCCCCGGAGGAGTACAGCGGTGAGCGCACCACGGCGCCGGCCTACCCCGAAGAGGGAGCACTGCGCGCCGGACACATCCCGACCGCCCAGAGCGTTCCGTGGGCGAAGGCCGTCGCGGAGGACGGCGGCTTCCGGTCGCGCGCTGAGCTCGACGCGATCTATCGTGACGGGGCCGGACTCTCCGACGACGACGCGGTGGTCGCGTACTGCCGGATCGGAGAGCGCTCCAGCCACACCTGGTTCGTGCTCAAGCACCTGCTCGGGTTCGAGAACGTCCGCAACTACGACGGCTCGTGGACCGAATGGGGCAGCGCGGTGCGTGTTCCGATCGTGACGGGCGCGGAGCCCGGATCCCTCTGATCGTGTGAGAATGACAGGGATGAGCACCTCGCACGTTCCTGACACCCTCGCCGAGATCCGCGACGGATTCCTCGAGACCCCCGAGGCGGATCGACTGCTGCTCCTGCTGGAGTATTCGGACGAGCTGCCCGAGGTCTCCGAGGAGGTCACGAACCATCCCGAGATGTGCGAACGCGTCGCGGAATGCCAGTCGCCGGTCTACATCTACGTCGAGGTGGCTGACGGAGTGGTGACGATGCACGCCACCGCTCCCCCGGAGGCACCCACCACGCGCGGATTCGCGAGCATCCTCGTGCAGGGCATCTCAGGACTCACGCCTGACGAGGTCCTCGCGATCCCCGACGACTATCCGCAGTCGATCGGCCTCACCCGCGCGGTGTCGCCGTTGCGCATCGGCGGGATGACGGGCATGCTGATGCGCGCTAAGAAGCAGGTCGCGCAGAAGCGCTGAGACCCTGTGCTGCGAGCCATCCGGTGATGGCGTCGCTCCAGCCCGCCTGGTCGTAGTTCCAGATCTTGGTGTGCCGCGCGACGGTGAACCGGGGCATCGTCACGAGGTCGGGACGCGCCGTCGCGAGTGCGCGCGACGCGTCGGCCGGGACGAACCCATCGTCCTCGCTGTGCAGGATGAGGGTGGGCACCGACAGCTCGTCGGCGCGCGCGACCATGTCGAGGCTGTCGAACGGGATCGCGTTCTCCGCCCCGCTGAGACGCGCGGTGATCGGGACGGACAGCGCGCCCATGGCCAGATCCGGCAACGGCGCGTGCACGCCGGCCTGCCGCGCCTGGAAACGCAGCACGCTGCGCCAGTCGATCACCGGTGACTCGAGGATGAGGCCGGCTATGCGGTCGCGGTTGCCCGAGTTCAGAGCGGTCTGCATCGCGACGGCTCCGCCCATCGACCATCCCATCAGGATGACCCGATCAGCGCCGTGTCGGAGCGCGTAGGACACGGCCGCGTCCACGTCGCGCCATTCGGCGGCGCCCAGGGCGTACGCACCGCTCCTGCTGCGCGGAGCCTCACCGTCATTGCGGTAGGAGACGACGAGGTTCGGGAGTCCTGCCGCCTGCAGGACGGGAACAGCTCGAAGGCACTCCGCACGCGTCACTCCGCGGCCGTGCACCTGGATGACCCACGTGGAGGAGTCGCCGGGGAACAGCCACGCAGGGCAGGGTCCGGCCGGCGAGCCGATGAGCACGTTCTGCCAAGGCAGATGGAGCTCGCCGGGAGTGGAGTAGTACCACCCGCTGAACGCGGCGTTCCGGTCGACGCGGGCACCGGGTTCGATCTGCGTCAGCAGCTTGCGCCGCACGGTGGTCGCATCGGCGCTCAGCACGGCGCCGAGCTTGACGTAGCCGTACGTGCCCGAGGTGAAGAGACCGTATCGCCCCGGCAGCTCGGTGTCGCGCGTCCGCGTGAGTTCGATCGTCTGTGCCCCGGTGTCGACGGCGAGGATCTCATCGTTCGCGGGTCGCTTCGCCGGCATGACGACGCGACGCGCGACGCTGAAGACGAGCAGAGCCGACGCCGTCCCCAGAGCGAGCAGAGCAGGGACAAGGAGTGCAACGGCGTGCCTGAGACTCTTCATCGCTTCCTGACTCTAGCCTGTTGCCGTGACCGCACACCCCGATGCCGGGACGATCTTCGACGCCGCCGTGGCCGAACTGCGCGACATCGCCTTCCGCTCAGACATCACCATTCGCGAGATAGCGACGCCGCAGGGCCTCGCTCCGCATGCCCTCGCGCTCGCAGCAGACGTACGCCCGGGCGACGATGGCGAGTCAGCATACGGGACCGGACGCTTCGTGCTCCTGCATGACCCGGACAACCCCGCGGCATGGAACGGCGACTGGCGGATCGTGATCTTCGCGCAGGCACCGCTCGAGACGGAGATCGGCACGGATCCCCTGCTCGCCGATGTCACCTGGTCGTGGCTCGTCGATGCGCTCGACTCCAGGGGGGCCGGGTATCACTCCGCGTCCGGCACGTCGACCAAGACCCTGTCCAAGGGGTTCGGAGGGCTCGCGGACGAAGGAGACGGGGCACAGATAGAGTTGAGGGCGTCCTGGACACCCGAGGGCCCCTTCACACCCCATGTCGAGGCCTGGGTCGAACTGGTCGGGATGCTGGCGGGTCTTCCGCCCGGTTCTGAGGGCATCGCCGTTATCGGCGCGCGAAAGGCAGCACGTGACTGAGTACTCCGTGATCTCCGACGTCTCGGAGTTCCATGCGGCATGCGCCGCACTGGCCGCAGGCACAGGGCCTGTCGCCGTCGACGTCGAGAGGGCATCCGGATTCCGCTACTCCCAGCGGGCGTATCTCGTGCAGGTGTTCCGCCGCGACGCGGGCGTGTTCCTGTTCGACCCTCCTGCCCTGGGTGACTTCAGTCCCCTGCAACAGGCCATCGGTGACGCCCTCTGGGTGTTCCATGCAGCCAGCCAGGACCTTCCGTCTCTCCGCGAACTCGATCTGCTCCCCCAGACGATCTTCGACACCGAGCTCGCCTCGCGCCTGCTGGGTCATGACCGTGTCGGTCTCGCCGCCGTCGTGGAGAGCACTCTGGGCATCACGCTCAAGAAGGAGCACTCCGCGGCGGACTGGTCGACCAGACCCCTGCCCGCCGCATGGCTCGAGTATGCGGCGCTCGATGTGCTGCACCTCATCGACGTCTACGAGGCGCTGGAAGCGGAGCTCGAGGAGCAGGGCAAGACGGAGTTCGCGGCCGAGGAGTTCGCGGCCACGCTCGCTCGACTGCCGAAGCCGCCTCGCGAAGACCCGTGGCGTCGGCTCAGCGGGCTGCATCAGGTGCGCGGCGCCCGCAACCTCGCGGTCGCCCGCTCGCTGTGGCAGGCGCGCGAGAGCTTCGCCCAGGATCAGGACGTCTCCCCCGGCCGCCTCGTGCCCGATCGCTCTCTGATCGCGGCGGTGCTCGCGAACCCGCAGAGCAAGCAGGCACTCGCGGGCATCAAGGACTTCCAGGGCCGAGCGAGCCGCACCCAGCTCGACCGCTGGTGGCAGGCGATGGTCGACGGACGGTCCACCGAGGAGCTTCCGCGGGAGCGGGTTCCCAGTGACACGCTGCCGCCGCCGCGGGCCTGGGCAGATCGCAATCCGGAGGCCGACGCGCGACTCAAGGCCGCGCGGCCGGTCGTCGAGGCCACAGCCGACGAGCTCGGGATGCCGACGGAGAATCTGCTGACCCCCGATCATCTGCGCCGTGTGGCGTGGGATGTGCCCGGAACGACAGCGGAGGCCATCGGCCAGGCGCTCGCCGCACTCGGCGCCCGCCCCTGGCAGATTGCACAGACTGCACAGAAGATCGCAGACGCCTTTGTAGAGGCAGCGCAAACGCCTGACGAGGCGTCCAGCCCGGCTTCGTAGGTTCGATCCAACCGATTCCTCCCGGTTTCCGGCCCTCCATAGACTGAGGCCACCGCACAAACTTGGAGGCAGAGTGGCCGAGATCTCGGACGTCTTCTTCGTCGATGGAGTGCGCACCCCCTTCGGGCGCGCCGGCGAAAAAGGCATGTACTGGAACACCCGCGCTGATGACCTCGCCGTCAAGGCGACCATCGGCCTCATGGAGCGGAACGCAGCCGTTCCGGCCGACCGCATCGACGACGTGGCCATCGCCGCGACGAGCCAGACCGGAGACCAGGGCCTGACCCTCGGACGCTCCGTGGCGATCCTCGCCGGACTCCCGCAGACGGTGCCGGGACTCGCGGTCGAGCGCATGTGCGCCGGGGCGATGACCAGCGTCACGACCATGGGAGCATCGATCGGAGTCGGCATGTACGACTTCGCTCTCGCCGGCGGTGTGGAGCACATGGGACACCACCCGATCGGCGGCAACGCCGACCCGAACCCGCGGTTCGTCGCGGAGAAGATGGTCGATCCGGGCGCATTGAACATGGGCGTCACGGCCGAGCGCATCTTCGACCGCTTCCCGCACCTCACCAAGGAGCGCTCGGACCGGTTCGGCATGCTCAGCCAGCACAAGGTGCAGGCCGCGTACGACGCCGGCAAGATCCAGCCGGACCTCGTGTCTGTCGCCACCAAGACGGCCGACGGCGCGTGGGGGCTCGCGACAGAGGACGAAGGTCGCCGTCCGCAGACCACGATGGAGGATCTCGCGGCGCTCAAGACGCCGTTCCGCCCGCACGGCCGGGTGACCGCCGGAACGTCGTCTCCGCTGACCGACGGAGCGACGATGTCGCTGCTCGCCGGAGGCGGCGCGGTGAAGGAGTTCGGTCTCGCCCCGAAGATGCGCATGGTCTCGTTCGCCTTCGCCGGCGTGCAGCCGGAGATCATGGGGATCGGCCCGATCCCCTCGACGGAGAAGGCGCTCAAGAAAGCCGGTCTCACGATCGCCGACATCGGCCTGTTCGAGTTGAACGAGGCGTTCGCCATCCAGGTGATCTCGCTCCTCGACCACTTCGGCATCGCCGACGACGACCCTCGGGTCAACCAGTGGGGCGGCGCGATCGCGCTCGGGCACCCGCTCGCGGCATCCGGCGTGCGTCTGATGATCCAGCTCGCGGCGCAGTTCGCCGAGCGACCCGATGTGCGCTACGGCCTGACGGCCATGTGCGTCGGTCTCGGGCAGGGCGGCTCGGTCATCTGGGAGAACCCGCACTTCGACGGCAAGAAGAGGAAGTAAGCGCCGATGGCACATTCGATTTCCGAGCAGTACGCGAACGTCGACTTCTCGCCCATCCAGGCGCTCACCGACGGCGAGGTGATCACCCGCTCCCCCGTGCGCGACATCCGTCTCGCCTCCGGCAAGGTCCTGGCGCTGATCACCCTCGACAACGGCCGTGACCACACACGTCCGAACACCCTCGGGCCGGCGACGCTCACCGCTCTCGGTGAGACGCTGGACGGCCTCGCCGCTCGCGCGGCAGCCGGGGAGATCCAGGCCGTCGGCATCACGGGCAAGCAGTACATCCTCGCCGCAGGGGCTGATCTCTCGGACATCAGCAAGGTCGGCTCGCGTGACAACGCCCGCCTGATCGCGCAGCTCGGCCACAAGGTGCTGGGAAAGCTCGGCGAGCTCGGAGTGCCGTCCTTCGCCTTCGTGAACGGCCTCGCACTCGGAGGCGGGCTCGAGATCGCACTCAACTCGAGCTACCGCACGGTCGACGCGTCCGCCGCGGCGATCGCGCTCCCCGAGGTCTTCCTCGGGATCATCCCCGGCTGGGGCGGCGCCTACCTGCTGCCGAACCTGATCGGGATCGAGAACGCGCTCGACGTCGTCATCTCGAATCCGCTCAAACAGAACCGCATGCTGAAGCCGCAGCAGGCGTTCGACCTGGGCATCGTCGACGCGATCTTCCCCGCCGCGAACTACCTCGAGAATTCGCTGGCCTGGGCCGACGCCGTCCTCGGCGGCAAGAAGGTCGAGCGCAGGAACGAGCCGGGCAAGATCGAGCGACTGACGAAGTGGCCGATCGCCATCAAGATGGCGCGCGGCATGCTCGAGTCGAAGATCGGCACCGTCCCGAAGTCGCCGTACGCCGCACTCGAACTGCTCGACAAGGCGAAGAGCGGCACGAAGGCGGAGGGTTTCGCGCGGGAGGACGAGGCGCTCGCCGAGCTCGTCACGGGCGACCAGTTCGCGGCATCCATGTACGCGTTCGACCTCGTGCAGAAGCGTGCCAAGCGTCCCGTCGGCGCACCGGACAAGGCCCTCGCCAAGAAGGTCACCAAGGTCGGCATCATCGGCGCCGGCCTCATGGCGAGCCAGTTCGCGCTCCTGTTCGTGCGGAAGCTCCAGGTGCCGGTGCTCATCACCGACCTCGACCAGGCGCGCGTCGACAAGGGCGTCGCCTACATCCACGAGGAGATCGGCAAGCTCGAGGGCAAGGGTCGCCTGGACGCAGACTCCGCGAACAAGCTGCGTGCGCTCGTGACCGGGACGACCGACAAGAGCCTGTACGCGGACTGCGACTTCGTCATCGAGGCCGTGTTCGAGGAGGTCGGGGTCAAGCAGCAGGTGTTCGGCGAGATCGAGAAGATCATCGCCGAAGATGCGATCCTGGCGACCAACACGTCATCGCTCTCGGTCGAGGAGATCGGCGCCCAGCTCGCGCACCCCGAGCGCCTTGTCGGGTTCCACTTCTTCAACCCGGTCGCGGTGATGCCGCTGATCGAGATCGTGAAGACGCCTGTGACGTCCGAGGGTGCGCTGTCGACCGCGTTCGTGGTCGCGAAGAACCTGGGCAAGAACGCGGTGCTCACCGCCGACGCGCCGGGCTTCGTCGTCAACCGCCTGCTGGCCAAGGTCATGGGCGAGGCCGCTCGAGCCGTGTACGAGGGGACCCCGATCACGGATGTCGAGAAGGCGTTCGCACCTCTCGGACTCCCGATGGGCCCCTTCCAGCTGATCGACCTGGTCGGATGGAAGGTCGCCGCCCATGTGCAGGACACCATGGCTCACGCGTTCCCCGACCGCTTCTACGCGAACGAGAACTTTCACGCGCTGGCAGAACTCGACGCGGTCATCGAGAAGGACAAGGGCGGTCGTGTGACCGGCTGGACGAAGCAGGCCGAGAAGCTGCTCAAGCCCGCCGTCGGCAAGACCCCCGCGGCGGCCCAGACGATCCTCGAGCGGGTGCAGGACGGCCTCGCGAGTGAGATCAAGCTCATGCTGGACGAGGGGGTCGTGCCGGAGGTCGAGGACATCGACCTGTGCCTCATCCTCGGCGCGGGCTGGCCCTTCATCGATGGTGGGGCCTCGCCCTACCTCGACCGTGAGGGCGCCTCCCAGCGCGCATTCGGGGGCGAGTTCCACACCCCGCAGATCCGCGGCATCGCGCACCGCTGACCTGGACACCGGAGGGGGTCGCCATCTGGCGGCCCCCTCCGGTGCGTCTACGGTGTCGGACGCTCGTCGCGCTCACCCGAACGCGGCCAGAACGACATCGCCCGCTCAGCGAGCGCGGTGATGGTCAGCGACGGGTTGACCCCGGGATTCGCCGGCACCGCTGCGCCGTCGACGACGTGCAGCCCCGGGTGGCCCCACACTCGATGGAATCGATCGACCACTCCCGTCTCGGGTGAGCCGGAGATCACCGCCCCGCCGAGGAAGTGGGCAGTGAGCGGGATGCCGAAGATCTCCGGCCAGGAACCACGGGCCTCCGCCGGCACTCCGCCCTCCTTCTCGACCCGCGCCGCGATCGCCGCCGCGGCGCGATGAGCCTGCGGGAGATGACTGGGGTTCGGTTCGCCGTGACCCTGCGCGCTGGTCATGACCACTCGTCCGAATCCGCGGCGAAGCGACAGCGTGAGCGAGTTGTCGAGCGTCTGCATCACGAGGGCGATGATGCCTCGTTCACTCCAGCGTCGCAGAGATCCCAGGCGCATCTGGCGAATGGGCGCGCGCACGGACTGTCCCAGCAGATGTCCGAGGCGGCCTCCGAGACCGCGGTCGCCCGGCACCATCGGCGAAGCCAGCGCGCCCATCAGGTTCGACCCCGGTCCGTATCGGACATTCTCGACGTGGGTGTTCTCGTCGATGTGGAACGAGGTCGTGATCGCCACGCCGCGCGCGAGGTCGAGCGACGCCGGAACGGCGACGGCGACGGCACCGTCGAGCGCCTCCGAGTTGGTCCGCGTGAGGCGACCCACCGCATCCGAGACCCGGGGCAGCGCGCCGGAGCGCTTCATCCGGTGCAGCAGCTGCTGCGTGCCCCAGGTGCCCGCTGCGAGCACCACCTGACGTGCCCTCACGGTGCGACGGTCGTGCCGGAACCACGCCCCGCTTCGCTCCGTCGTCACGGCGAACCCGCCGCCGGCGAGCTGGCGCACCTCGGTGACGGTGCGCAGCGCCTCGACGACCGCACCCCTCTTCTCCGCCAGCGCCAGGTAGTTCTTCACGAGCGTGTTCTTGGCTCCGACACGGCATCCGACCATGCAGTTGCCGCAGAGTGTGCACCCTGTCCGGTCAGGACCCGCCCCTCCGAAGAACGGGTCGGGTGTGCGCACTCCCGGTGTGCCGAAGAAGACCCC
This sequence comes from Microbacterium sp. NPDC089320, assembly GCF_040684875.1. Taxonomy (NCBI): domain Bacteria; kingdom Bacillati; phylum Actinomycetota; class Actinomycetes; order Micrococcales; family Microbacteriaceae; genus Microbacterium; species Microbacterium sp. NPDC089320. Next base: position 227,684 of record NZ_JBFBGY010000002.1, on the reverse strand, counting down.
GACCGGCGCGTGCCGAAACGTGCCGCCGACGCCGAGGTCGTCGGCGGCTCCCGCCATGATGCGCTCCACGGGGCCCGTGAGCGGGTAGCGCTCGACCACCCCCAGCATCCGCTTCGCCGTCGAGTAGTGCGGCGACAGCTCGGCCTCCCAGTCCGCGAGAGCGCCCCACTGCGGATCGGCGAAGAATGCTCCGCCCGGCTGATACAGCGTATTGGCGTAGTTGAGCGACCCTCCGCCCACGCCCGCCCCGGCGAGGATCATCACGTGCGGCAGGCGATGGATGCGCTGGATGCCGAAACAGCCGAGCCTGGGTGCCCACAGATAGCGGCGGACGTCCCAGCTCGTCTTCGCGAAGTCCTCGTCCTCGAAGCGTCGGCCCGCCTCGAACACACGGACCCGGTAGCCCTTCTCGACCAGCCGCAGCGCGGCGACCGATCCGCCGAATCCTGAGCCGATCACGACGACGTCCTCGTCGAAGGTCTCGGGATCGTGCGCGACACTCGAGACGCCGCTCATCGTGGCGCTCCGGCATCCGAGGGGACGAGGATCGTCAACGCAGAGCGCCGGATTCCGATCGTGCATTCGTCTTCAGCGATCCGCTCTCCGTCGGCATAGACGACGAGCCCCGGCGCGCTCACCGTCACAGTGCGAGCCCGCCGACGGGTGACCTCGGGCCGCGTCAGATGCGCACCGCGGAGCAGGAGCGGGAACAGCCGCAGCAGTCGCAACCGGGTCAGCGGCGCGACGTGCACGATGTCCAGCATCCCGTCGTCTGCTGTGGCGCCCGCGCACAAGGGCATGCCACCTCCGTAGCTCGCCGTGTTGCCCACCGCGACGAGCGTTCCCGGCACGCGAGCAGGATCGGCGCCCTCGAGGGCGACGGTGAAGTCCATCGGCCGCAGCCGGACGAGTTCCACGACCAGCGCCAGGTAGTAGCGAAGCACGCCGTGCGGCCAGCGCAGGCGATTCGTGCGGTCGCTCACCTTCGCGTCGAACCCGAGAGCGGCGATCGTCAGGAACAGATCGACTCGGCCGGCCGTCTGGACCTCGCCGACATCGATCGTGCGTGGCACACCCGTGAGGGCGAGCTCGGCCGCTGCGACGGGGTCGCGGCGCGGCAGCGCCAGGGCTCGAGCGAGGTCGTTCCCGGTGCCTGCCGGCACGAGGACCACAGGCACGCCCGCGTCGCACACCGCATCGAGGACGCCGGACAGTGTGCCGTCTCCGCCGACCACGACGAGCACCCGGGGGCGTTCCTCGAGCGCGCGGCCGACGAGCGCCCGACTCGCTGCGGCCGATTCCCCTGCGTATGCCCGAACGTCAGCCCCGCGGGAGCGCAGGTGCGCCAGCGCGGCCTCGGATGCATGGGCGCCACGCCCCTTTCCCGCCGACGGATTCGACAGCACCGCGATGTGCTCGGCCACGTCAACGCGACCGATCCGACGGGATGACGGCGCCCGGATTCAGGATGCATGTTGGATCGAGCTCCCGCTTGATCGCCGCGAGGATCCGCACCCCCGTCTCTCCGATCTCCTGCTCCAGCCACGCGGCATGGTCACGACCGACCGCGTGGTGATGGCTGATGGTGCCGCCCGCGGCGAGGATCGCATCATTCGCCCGCCCTTTGACCGCCGCCCACGTGTCCAGGGGGTCGGAGCGGATGTTCGCGATCACCGTGAAATAGAGCGAGGCGCCGGTGGGATAGACGTGCGAGACGTGGCACATGACGTACGACCGGGCGCCGACCTCCTCGAATCCCGCTCGGAGTGCCGCAGTGACCTCCGCTCTCAGGTGCAGCAGGTTCGACCAGGTGGTCGCGGTCTCGAGCGTCTCGCAGAACACCCCCGCGTCCAGCAGCGAATCACGCAGGTACGGACCGTCGAAGCGCCCGTCCAGCCAGTCCTCGGCGGCGCGCTCCCCCGACGACACGCCACCGACCGCCTCGAAGATCGCTGAGGTGCGCGCTCGCCGTGCGGCGATGTCGTCGCCCTCGTAGACGGTGATGACGCTCGCCCCTTTCGCGAGCGCCTTCCCGATCCGGCCGAGCTGGGCGAGGCTGACCGCGGTCTCCGCCTCGTCTGACAGACGGAGCACGGTCGGGCCGCCGCCGCGTTGCGTCACACGGCGGAGCCCCTCGACGCCCTGCGTGAAGTCTGCGAAGCTCCAGGCTTCGAAGAGACGGTCGTGGGGCACGCGGTGGACTCGGACCCTCACTTCGGTGATCACGCCGAAGATGCCCTCCGAGCCCAGGAAGACGCGGATCAGGTCGGGGCCGGCTGCAGAGCCCGGCGACCGCCCGAGATCGATGTCGCCGGTCGGCGTCGCGACTCTGAGGCCAGTGACCATGGAGTCGAACCGCCCGTATCCCGCCGAACTCTGACCGGACGAGCGCGCAGCCGCGAACCCTCCGATCGTCGCGTAGCGGAAGCTCTGCGGATAGTGGCCGAGCTCGAATCCTCTCGCTGCCAGCAGCGCCTCGGCGTCCGGCCCTGTCGTTCCGGCCGCGAGGGTCGCCTCGCCGCTCACCTCATCGAGACGCAGCAGACCGGAGAGCCGACGCAGATCGAGGCTGACGACCGCTCGGTGCGTGCCGCGCTCGGGCTCCAGGGCGCCGACCACGCTCGTTCCGCCACCGAAGGGGATCACGGCGATCCTGCGGTCGGCGCACACCCGGAGCAGGGCCGCGACCTCATCATGGCTCCCCGGCAGCACGACGGCATCCGGCGACGCCTGCTGCCGCTCGCGCCGCCTGAGCAGGTCCGGAGTCGAGCGTCCACCGGCATGGCGGATACGCGCCTCACTCGAGGTGTCGACGCGCTCGGCGCCGACCACGTCAGCCAGCGCCTGCCGATCGTCATCACGCAGCGACGACGGTTCGAGGCTCACCTCGGCGAGCTCCACCGCCGGCGCGGGCTTTTGCACCCGTCCGAGCAGCAGCGGCAACAGCATCCGCACGGCGCGCGGCAGATCTGAAGCCCTGGCCGGGTCACCCCAGCCGTTCCATCGCATGACCGAGGTCACGGCGACCCTGCCGCTCTCTGAGCTCATGCGTTACAGTGTGACACATCATGGAAGAACGTCAAGGAGTCCTCGAGGCGGTGTCCGACGGCGGCCCCGAATGGGATCTCACCCAGTCGCGTATCCTCGATGCCGCCGACGCGCTGATCAGTCGCCGTGGTGTGCATGGCGTGACGATCGCGGAGCTCGCGCGGCGCGCCGGGCACAGCCGCCCGACGATCTACCGCAGCTGGAACGACGCCGACGATGTCGTGCGCTCGGCTCTCCTGCGGCGCGTCTCCATGATCCTCGCGGAGTTCCCCGCCCATACCCGCACCCGGCAGGGCCTCGTCGACGACGTGCTGCGCTTCTCCACGCTCTTCCGCGCCGACGATGTGTACGGCAGGCTCCTCGCCGACGAGCCTGAGGCGTTCACCCGCTACACGCTGCAGCGGGTGGGATCGAGCCAACGCCTGATCCTGAGCTGGCTGGCGACCGCGATCGCAGCGGCGCAGGAGGGAGGATCGGCGAGACAGGGCGATCCCGGCGAGATCGCCGTCATGCTGCTGCTCATCGCCCAGTCGGCCGTGCTCTCGCACGGAACGGTCTCGGAGCTTCTCTCCGAAGCGTCCTGGGAGCGCGAGCTCCGCGCAGCACTCGACGGTCTCCTGCGGCCATGACCGCGCACTCCCCCGACCTCAACGTCGCGCGTCGGGCAGCGGAACTCGCACGCGCCGCGGAGCAGACCGTCGACGTCCTGGTGATCGGCGGAGGCATCACGGGCGCGGGGGTCGCACTCGACGCCGCTTCTCGGGGACTGAGCGTCACTCTTCTCGAGGCCGAGGACCTCGCGTTCGGCACCAGCCGGTTCAGTTCGAAACTGGTGCACGGCGGGCTCCGGTATCTCGCCACCGGCGATGTGGCCACAGCGAAGGAGAGCGCGTTCGAGCGTCACCTGCTGATGACCCGGATCGCACCGCATCTCATCCGCCCCCTCGCCCAGCTGCTGCCGTTCACGGCCGGAGTGTCGACCCGCCAGCGAGCAGCGGGCGTCGTCGGGATGACCCTGGGCGATCTGCTGCGGATCAGAGCCGGCACACCACGTCGCTACTTGCCGCCACCACGTCTCGTCTCGTCCCGAACCGCCAAGCGCCTCTTCCCCTCCCTCTCCGACGAAGGGCTGAGCGGAGGAATGCTCTCGTACGACGGGCAGCTGATCGACGACGCCCGTCTCGTCGTGACGGTCGCCAGGACCGCGGCCAGCCACGGCGCCCACATCCTCACACGGGTGCGAGCACTCGCTCTGCGCGCTGATGGCGCGACCGCCGAAGACATGCTGACGGGCGAGCGCCTGGACGTGCGCGCCCGGTCGGTCGTCAATGCCACCGGAGTCTGGGCCGGGAGCCTGGACGAGTCGATCACCGTGCGGCCCAGCCGCGGGACACACATCGTGCTCGATGCGGCTGACCTGGGCGACCCGTGCGGCGCGCTCACGATTCCGCACGAGGGTTCGATCAGTCGTTACGTGTTCGCCCTGCCGCAGCAGCAGGGGCGGGTGATCGTCGGGCTCACCGATGAGGATGCGCCGGGTCCTGTGCCCCGCGTGCCTGAGGCGACGGAGGGCGAGATCGACTTCCTTCTCACGACCCTGAACCGCGCGCTGTCGGCCCCGATCACCCGGGCGCAGGTCAGGGGATCCTTCGCGGGTCTGCGCCCTCTCGTCGACACCGCGGGAAGGGCGACGGCCGACATCTCCCGCCGGCATCTGGTCGACGTCTCCGCGCACGGCGTCGTCACCGTGCTCGGAGGAAAGCTGACCACCTACCGGCGCATGGCGGAGGAGGCGGTCGACCTCGCCGTGGCATCGGCCGGACTCACAGCCGACGCAAGCCGCACAGCCTCCCTCCGCCTGACGGACACAGCCGGGGCGGTCGCAGACCGGCGACGCATCTCTCGCGCGATCATCGAGTTCGCCGTCCGCGCGGAGGGCGCGATGACTGCCGACGATGTCCTCGATCGCCGCACCCGGATCGGCCTCGTCGACGATGACAGGGAGCAGCATCGGGCATATGTCGAGTCGGTCGTCGCCGAGGTCCTCTCGACACTCCCCTGACCGCGCTGCGCCGGCGTCACCACGGCACACCGTATCCGCTTCGCGGCACGTCGGATAACGGGCGCCGAACAGCGCATGAACACCTGCGCCCGCACCCCGAAGAGGTCACTCGGAGCCTGATCGAGGGGGCACAGTGGTGCCATGGACATGCTCCTCTCGATGTTGGGCGGCAAAGGAATGTCGGGGCTCTTCAAGACCGGCACGGCCATTCTCACGATCCTCCTGGTCGTGCCGGCGCTGCTGAAGATCTTCATCGTCACTGTCGACGAGGGGTGGGCTGCGATCCGCACACGCAACGGCAAGCCGATCATCCGGAACCGACCGCAGCGTCGTCCCACCTCCCGCGGCGGAGCAGTCGGCGAGGTCGTCGTGCTGGATCCCGGTTCCCACGGTGCGTTCCCTCTGTTCTACTGGTACCGGCTCATCGATGTGCGCTGCCGGGCCACCGATCTGCCCGCGCGGGAGATGACCGGCGCGAACGGCCGTCAACATCGCGTGCACGCGTCGTTCGAGTGGCGACCCATCCCGACCGGACGAGACCTCAGGGTGTTCGAACTCGACGTCGTCAACGTCGCCGAACGCGCCTCGCACATCGTGGGCGCGGCGCTGCGCGACGTCATCCGCGGACTCGACGCCGCAGAGCTGCCCCACAACGACGAGATCAACACCCGGGTGATCACGGCCAGTGCCGAGGACGTACGCCGCGCGTGCGGCGTCGAACTGGTGCGCGTCATGGTCACCGGCGATGCGCTCACCGACGGCTACCTGCTCTCCGCGGCGCTCCGCGACGCCGATCGCGGCGCACAGGCTGTCGCCGCCCTCCACGCGCTGAACTGATCGCCCCCTGTCTGCCGCGGCGACCGTCAGCCGCCCTGGCGCGGAACTCGGCCGGTGTCAGCCCCGTTCGTGCAGCGGCAGATCGATGGTCCCGCTCGATCCCGCGTCCCGAGCGACGGGGATGCGGGTGCCGAGCACCTGCGAGACGACGTCCTGTGCGATCTTCGACGCCGTGAGGCCGGCGTCGGCGAGGATCTGGTCCCGAGACGCGTGGTCGATGAACTCGTCGGGAAGCCCCAGCTCGTCGACCGCCGTGTCGATGCCGGCCTCGCGAAGCACCTGACGAACGCGCGTGCCGATCCCACCGACACGGATGCCGTCCTCGATGGTGATGACGAGACGGTGACGCGCCGCCATGCTCACGATCGACGGCTGCACCGGGATCGCCCAGCGCGGATCGATCACCGTGGCGCCGATGCCCTGCGCGCGCAGGCGCTCCGCCACGTCCATAGCGAGCGCGGCGAACGGGCCGATGCCGATGAGCAGCACATCCTCGGACTCGCCCCGGGCGAGCACATCGACCCCGTCGTGGAGGCGCTCGATCGCCGGCAGGTCCGCCGCGACATCACCCTTCGGGAACCGGATGACGGTCGGCGCATCGTCGACGAGCACCGCTTCGTCGAGAGCCTCCTGCAGGCGCGCGCCGTCACGCGGCGCGGCGATACGGATGTGCGGGACGATCTGCAGCATCGCGAGGTCCCACATCCCGTGGTGGCTGGGTCCGTCGGGACCGGTGACTCCGGCGCGGTCGAGCACGAAGGTCACGCCCGCCCGATGCAGAGCGACGTCCATGAGCACCTGGTCGAACGCGCGCCCCATGAAGGTGGCGTAGACCGCGACCACGGGGTGCAGACCCCCGAAGGCGAGACCTGCCGCAGAGGCCACCGCGTGCTGCTCGGCGATGCCCACGTCGTACACCCGATCGGGGAAGCGCTCGGCGAAGGGCGCGAGGCCCGTCGGTCGCAGCATCGCCGCGGTCATCGCGATGACATCGCTGCGACGCTCCCCGATCGCCACGAGCGACTCGGAGAACACATCCGACCATCCCGTTCCGCTCGAGGAGAGGGTCTCGCCCGTCGCCGGGTCGATGCGCCCGACAGCGTGGAACTGGTCGGCCTCATCGTCGCGAGCCGGCTGGTAGCCGCGGCCCTTCTCGGTGATCGTGTGCACGATCACCGGCGCACCGTAGGACTTCGCGAGCTCGAGCGTCTCGAGCAGAGCCGGCAGATCATGCCCGTCGACAGGGCCGAGGTACTTGATGTCGAGGTTCGAGTACAGTGCCTCGTTGTTCGTGAATCGCGAGAGGAATCCGTGCGTGCCGCCGCGGACCCCGCGGAACACCGCACGGCCCACGGGACCGAACGCACGGAACAGCCGGTCCGACTTGTGGTGCAGGTCCTTGTAGGCCGCAGCGGTGCGCACCCGGTTGAGGAACCGCGACATGCCGCCTATGGTCGGCGCGTATGAGCGGCCGTTGTCGTTCACGACGATCACGAGGTTGCGGTCGTTGTCGTCGGAGATGTTGTTGAGCGCCTCCCAGGTCATGCCTCCGGTGAGAGCGCCGTCACCGACGACGGCGACGACATGCCGGTCGGCCCGGCCCGTCGCGGTCAGCGCCCGCGAGACGCCGTCGGCCCAGCTGAGCGAGCTCGATGCATGCGAGGACTCGACCACGTCGTGCGGGCTCTCACCACGCTGCGGGTACCCCGCGAGACCGCCGCGCACTCTCAGCGACGAGAAGTCCTGGCGCCCGGTGAGGAGCTTGTGCACGTAGGACTGATGTCCGGTGTCGAAGATGAAGGGATCGTCAGGCGACGAGAAGACGCGGTGCAGAGCGATCGTGAGCTCGACGACACCGAGGTTGGGGCCGAGATGCCCCCCGGTGCGCGACACGTTCTCGACGAGGAACTCGCGGATCTCCCCGGCGAGCTCGATCAGCTGATCCTCGGACAGCGAGTCGAGATCACGGGGTCCTAAGATGCTCGGAAGAATGGGCATCTGCACCTCCTCATAGGCACCGTTCGCGGCGCCGATTCCGGTTCGGACGCCTGGTCGATCCTACCCCGGGCACCCGGGAAAGCTCGGAGAACCGGCTCCCCTTGACACCGGGGCCGAGACGCGGAAAGGGCCCGGCTCCGAAGAACCGGGCCCCTCCGATCGGTGGATCAGACCAGCGAACGCAGCACGTACTGCAGGATGCCGCCGTTGCGGTAGTAGTCCGCCTCACCGGGGGTGTCGATGCGCACGATCGCGTCGAACTCGACGACCTGCTTGCCCTCGGGCGAGTGCTCACTCGGCGTGGCGGTCACGCGGACCGTCTTCGGGGTCACACCGCTGTTGAGCTCCTCGAGCCCCGAGATCGAGACGATCTCGGTGCCGTCGAGTCCCAGAGACTCCCAGCTCTCGCCGGCCGGGAACTGCAGCGGGACGACGCCCATGCCGATCAGGTTCGAGCGGTGGATTCGCTCGAAGCTCTCGGTGATGACCGCCTTGACTCCGAGAAGGCTCGTGCCCTTGGCCGCCCAGTCACGCGAGGATCCCGAACCGTACTCCTTGCCACCGAAGATGACGAGGGGCGTGCCCTGCTCCTGGTAGTTCATGCTCGCGTCGTAGATGTACGACTGCGGTCCGCCGGGCTGGGTGAAGTCGCGGGTATAGCCACCCTCGACGACCTGGCCGTCGTTGACGGCCGAGACCATCAGGTTCTTCAGGCGGATGTTCGCGAACGTGCCGCGGATCATGACCTCATGGTTGCCTCGACGCGATCCGAAGGAGTTGAAGTCCTTGCGGTCGACGCCGTGCTCGGTGAGGTACTGAGCCGCCGGGGTGCCGGGCTTGATGTTGCCGGCGGGCGAGATGTGGTCGGTCGTGACCGAGTCGCCGAGAGTCGCCATGACGCGTGCGCCCTCGATGTCGCGCACCGGGGTGAGCTCCATCGTCATGCCGTCGAAGTACGGAGCCTTGCGCACGTACGTCGAGTTCTCGTCCCACTGGAAGATGTCGTCGTCCGGGGTGGGCAGGCTCCGCCAGCGCTCGTCACCGTCGAAGACGGTCGCGTACTGCTTGATGAACTGCTCGCGCGAGATCGACGAGTCGACGATCTCCTGCACCTCGTCGGGCGTCGGCCAGATGTCCTTGAGGAACACGTCGTTGCCGTCGGATCCCTTGCCGAGCGCGTCGTTCTCGAAGTCGAAGTGCATCGACCCCGCCAGTGCGTAGGCGATCACCAGCGGCGGGCTGGCGAGGTAGTTCATCTTCACGTCGGGGCTGATGCGTCCCTCGAAGTTGCGGTTTCCCGAGAGGACGGCCGTGACGGCGAGGTCGTGCGAGTTGATCGCCTCGGACACCTCTTCGATCAGCGGTCCGGAGTTTCCGATGCAGATCGTGCAGCCGTATCCGACCGTGTAGAAGCCGAGGCCCTCGAGGTCCTTGTCGAGACCGGACTTCTCGTAGTAGTCGGTGACGACCTTCGAGCCGGGGCCGAGGGTGGTCTTGACCCACGGCTTCTGCTTCAGACCCTTCTCGAGCGCCTTGCGGGCGACCAGGCCCGCAGCGATCATCACCGAGGGGTTCGAGGTGTTGGTGCACGAGGTGATCGCCGCGAGGGTGACCGCTCCGTTGTCGAGGATGTACTTCTCGCCCGACGGCGTGGTGACCGGCACGGGCTTCGACGCGTTCGCCGGGGCACCGCTGTTGATGTGCACCGGACGGGTCGTGCGGGGCTCCTCCTCGCCCGGAACGGCGCCGGGGTCGGACGCGGGGAACGAGTGCTTCGACTCGAGGTCGACCACGTCGTCCGACGTCGAAGCGCTCGCGTACGCCAGGATGTCCTGCTCGAACTGCGACTTCGCGTCGGAGAGCAGGATGCGGTCCTGCGGGCGCTTCGGGCCGGCGATCGACGGCACGACGGTGCCGAGGTCGAGCTCGAGGTACTCGCTGAACACGGGCTCCTGCGTGGCGTCGTGCCACAGCTTCTGCTCCTTGGCGTATGCCTCGACCAGCGCGACGGCCTCGTCGCTTCGACCGGTCAGACGCAGGTAGTCGAGCGTGACGTCGTCGATCGGGAAGATCGCCGCCGTCGAACCGAACTCGGGCGACATGTTGCCGATCGTCGCGCGGTTGGCCAGAGGCACGGATGCCACTCCCTCGCCGTAGAACTCGACGAACTTGCCGACGACGCCGTGCTGGCGCAGCAGGTCGGTGATGGTGAGCACGACGTCGGTGGCCGTGACGCCGGCCGGGATCTCGCCCGAGAGCTTGAATCCGACGACGCGCGGGATGAGCATCGAGACAGGCTGACCGAGCATCGCGGCCTCGGCCTCGATGCCGCCGACGCCCCACCCGAGCACGCCGAGACCGTTGACCATCGTGGTGTGCGAGTCGGTGCCGACACAGGTGTCGGGGTAGGCACGCAGCACGCCGTCGACCTCGCGGTCGTAGATGACCTTGGCCAGGTGCTCGATGTTGACCTGGTGCACGATGCCGGTTCCGGGGGGAACGACCTTGAAGTCGCTGAAGGCCGTCTGGCCCCAGCGCAGGAACTGGTACCGCTCGCCGTTGCGCTCGTACTCGATCTCGACGTTGCGCTCGAGAGCGTTGTCGGAACCGAAGAGGTCGGCGATCACCGAGTGGTCGATGACCATCTCGGCGGGCGAAAGCGGGTTGATCTTGTTCGCGTCGCCACCCAGTGCCGTGACGGCCTCGCGCATGGTCGCGAGGTCGACGATGCAGGGAACACCGGTGAAGTCCTGCATGACCACACGGGCCGGCGTGAACTGGATCTCGGTGCTCGGCTCAGCCGCAGCATCCCACGAACCCAGTGCTTCGATCTGCGCCTTCGTCACATTCGCGCCGTCCTCGGTGCGAAGCAGGTTCTCGAGGAGGACCTTGAGACTGAAAGGGAGCTTGTCGAAACCGGGCACCGTGTCGATGCGGAAGATCTCGTAGTCGGTGCTGCCGACCGTCAGGGTGCTCTTGGCACCGAAGCTGTTCACCGTGGACACGATTCCGTCTCCTTCTATTCGGATGGGAGCGACAGGCGCCTCCATCTTGCTCGCCAGCGAGCCCCTGCGGCTAGCAAGGCAGACCTAACCAGTCTGCTCCGCTCTTCGCCCGGGCGAAAGCCTGCAATTTATCTTGATGTCAAGATAAATCTATCACGTCTGGGCTGTCGTCCCGGCATCGGCACCGCGCGGATACAGCGCGCGTACGACAAGCCAGGTGACGGCGATGAGGGGCGCGAAGAGCGGCAGCCCCATGATGAGCTTCAGCGTGCCCAGGGCGGTCACGTCTCCGGCAAGATACAGCGGCAGCTGCACCGCGAGACGTGCGAAGAACAGAGCGGCCCACGCGACACCGAGCCACAGGAACGCACGACGCTTGCGACGATCGCGCCGCCATGCGGTGCCCTCCCCCATCAGGAATCCGACGGCGATCCCGATCAGCGACCAGCCGATCAGCGCCGAGACGAGCATGCCGGTGCCGTAGACGGCATTCGTGATGAGGCCGGGCACGAAGTTGTCTTCGCCGCGCCCCGTCCACAGTGCGAGCGCGGCGGCGGCCGCCGCGGCGACGAGGCCGCCGATGGCGGCTGACGGTGGCGACTTCTGGATCAGACGCACGACCGTGAACACCGCGGCGAGCCCGACCGACACTCCCAGAGGAATGATCAGCGGCTCGGGCCGGATGGTGAAGAGGATGACGAACGCGAGGCTCGGCAGGACGGATTCGAGAATCCCGCGCCACCCGCCGATCGCGGACCACACCACCTGGTGCGTCGCGCCGCTCTCGTTCGGATCGAGGCCTGCTCGTCGGGCGGCGCCGCCGAGAGCGGCGCCGACGATGTCCGACGCGCTCTGCTCGCGGCCGGGCTCGGGGGCCGGGGCAGTCACGCGGAGCCGGGAGTAGCGGGCATCTTCAGGGGGATCAGGTCGCGCGGGGGCATCGGTGCTCCGCCGCGGACGACGACGATCGACCGGAAGAGGTCCTCGACCTTGGCGGCCGCCTCGAGATTGGATGCGGCGGCTCCGCCGATGACTCCGCGCAGGAACCAGCGGGGCCCGTCGATGCCGATGAAGCGCGCGAGGCGCAGTTCGGAGCCCTCGTTCGCGGCCGCGGGAACCTCGGCGAGAAGCTCCTTGCCGAGGGGGCCGTCGCGCTCCTCGACGCGACCGCCCTGGGTGCGCACCTGATCGCGCAGCTGCACCCGCGTCTCGTCCCAGAGGCCGCCCGAACGCGGTGCGGCGAAGGGCTGCACCTGCAGCGACGAATCGGCGTAGTCCAGCCCGACGGCGACGATCCGCTTGGACTGCTCCTCGACCTCCAGCCGGAGGTTCAGCCCCTCGCGCGGAAGGATCTTGATGCCGCCGAGATCGATGTACGGGCGGACGGGGTTCGCCTCGGAGTCGTCGAAGGGGCCTTGCGTCGCCCGGTCATCCGGGGCCGACTTGGAAGGAGTCGCGTTGTCATCAGTCATTGGTCTGTCCTGCCGAAGGGGAATGGGATCCTGCCTGGTAGCCCGTCGAGCCGAAGCCACCCTCGCCGCGGACGCTCTCTGGCAGCTCCTCGACCGGGATGAAGACCGCCCGGGTCACGGGCATCACGATCAGCTGCGCGATGCGATCGCCGACGGCCACATCGTACGCGCTACGGATGTCGGTGTTGATCAGACTCACCTTGATCTCACCCCGGTAGCCGGCATCCACCGTGCCGGGTGAGTTCACGATCGAGATCCCGTGCTTGGCCGCGAGGCCGCTGCGCGGCACCACGAATGCGGCATACCCCTCGGGCAGGGCGATGCGCACGCCGGTGGCGACGAGCGCCCGCTCTCCGGGCGCCAGGTGCACCGCCTCGGCGGCGACCAGATCGGCTCCCGCATCACCGGGGTGGGCGTAGCCGGGCACCACAGAGGCGATAATGGGGACATCAACGGAATCAGTCACCCCACGAGGCTAATGCAGAACATCGCTCCTGACGCGCGGATCCACTACCGCGAGAGACTGTCCCCCAGCCTGTGGCTGCTGGTGACGGTCGCTCTGGCGGGCCCCATGGTGGCCCTCATCTTCGTGCCCGTCGGCTCGACGATCGCGCTGATAGTGGGGGCAGGCGTCTCTGCTCTGCTCGTGGTCGCCTTCATCGCACTCACCCCCGTCGTCTCGGTCGACGGCGACGTGCTGCGCGCCGGTCGCGCGCACATCGACGCGCGACACCTCGGCACACCCCGGGCGCTGATCGGCGAGGAGGCGCGCCAGGCGCGGGGACCCGATCTGCCCGCACGGGGCTGGCACCTGATCCGTGGCGGGGTCGACGGCGTCGTCGTCGTTCCGAACATCGACCCCGACGACCCCGTCGACACCTGGACCATCTCGTCTCGCACGCCCGATCGCCTCGCCGCAGCGATCCTCGCCGCCCAGCGCTGACCCGCCGTCTTCGCGCCGGAAAGACGACGCGCCCCTGACCGGGCGGTCGGGGGCGCGTGAGTTCTCGCTCTATGGTGCGCTCAGGCAGCGCACTCCTTGCAGATGGGGCCGGAGGCTCCCTCGTGGTCGAGCTGAGAGCGGTGCTTCACGAGGAAGCAGCTCATGCAGGTGAACTCGTCCTGCTGCGCGGGCAGCACGACGACATCCAGCTCGAGGTCGGAGAGGTCCGCTCCCGGGAGGTCGAAGCTGGACGGGTTGTCCGCATCTTCGTCTCCCGAAGAGCCGGAGAGCTTGTCCGGCACACGCTCCTTGAGGGCTTCGATCGACTCAGAGTCGTCTTCACTCTTGCGGGGAGCGTCGTAGTCGGTTGCCATGTGGTGAATCTCCACTTTCATGCGAGTGGGTGGTGCGCCGTCGGGGTAATCGGCGGCCATAGTTTGCATGACCGCGGAGGAATAAGCAAATGCCCGCGGATGCGACAGACCAAACTCACGGCACGCCCAGAGTATTCCCGGTTCTGAGCGACCCCGCGTGACACCATGAACCCACACCCATCAGAGGGGCATTCGCATGGAAAACGTCACCATCGTCGGCACAGAAGCAGGACTGCTCGTACTCGCGACCGAGTCGGGCGAGCGGTTCGCGCTGCCCATCGACGACGTCCTGCACCGCGAGATCCGGCGGGCGACGCGACAGAGCGAGCCGACTGCCCAGCGTCTCGCGGCGAGTCCTCGCGACATCCAGGCTCAGATCCGCGCCGGGCTCACGGCGACTGAGGTCGCCGACCTCCTCGGCATCAGCGTCGACGACGTCGTGCGCTTCGAAGGACCCGTCCTGGCCGAGCGCGAGCACGTCATCGGTCAGGCGCTCGCCGTGCCGGTGCTGATCGGCAGCGACGTCGAACCCGATGCTCAGCCGACGTTCGGCACGGCCATCCGCGCCAAGCTGTCGGAGGTCGAGGCGTCCTCGGAGCGGTGGGCCAGCTGGAAGGACGACAGCGGCTGGATCATCAAGCTCGAGTTCACGGCCAACGAGGTCGACCACGACGCGCGCTGGAGCTTCGATCCCCGCCGCAGTGCGCTCGCCCCTCTCAACGCCGACGCGACCCAGCTGTCGCGCCAGGGTTCGCTGCCGGACGGCCTGATCCCGCGGCTGCGCGCTGTCGAGGCGGAGCGTCAGGCATCGCCGTACAAGGACGACAGCCGCTTCGACTCCGGAGCCTTCGGACCGCGCCTGCTCCCCACCCCCGAATCCGAGGTCGACGACAGCATCGCACCGGAGCGCTCGACGGCCGCGGTGCAGGATGCCGCGATCAAGCGCGCACCGGAGTCGGCGACGACGAGCCCCGAGACCGCCGACCTGCTCGAAGCGCTGCGACGTCGGCGCGGGCAGCGAGAGACCGCCCCGATCCTCGACCAGCAGGACGACGAGAGCGCCGAGCATAATCCCATCGCCTTGTTCGACGCGTTCGACACTGCTCCTGTCGAGAACGATGAGCCGGAACCCGCACCCGAGCCCACGAACGAGGGCAACGGTCGCCGTCGACGCCGCAATGCGATGCCGTCGTGGGACGAGATCGTCTTCGGGGCCCGCACCGACGAATAGAGCGCTCCGGAGCCGGGGCGCCGATGTTCAGCGCGCGAAGGCGCCGAACCTGAGCAGCGGCACCTGGCGCTCTTCCGGAGTGAGGCCGCCGTGCTGGCCGATCATTCCGCGACCGCGCTGATCCGCGGCCGTTCCGTCGTAGACCGCTCCGTTGCCCCGCGCCACGACGAGTACATCGCCGATACGCGATCGGGCGGCCTCGGTGACCTCCCGGCCGAACAGGCCGGAGGCGATCGCCTGATCGCGAGTGCCGACATCGGCCACACCGCCGAGATCACGCGCCCACCGCGCGGCGATGCGCGAGGCGTCGGCATCCGCTTCGACGTACGCGTGCAGCATCCTCGGCTCGCCGCCGATGTGGCGGACTCCCGCCAGGTGCTCGGCCTCGAGGACCACCTGCCGATGCTCCGGCACGTCGAGCATGCCGTGATCCGAGGTCACGAGCACGCCCACACCCGGCGGCACGCGTCGCGAGAGCGCCGCGTCGATCTCTTCGAGCGCCGAGACCCACTGCGCCGAGTCGACGCCGTATCGGTGCCCCGCCTTGTCGGCCTCGGGAAGGTAGCAGTAGACGAGCGAGCCCGGGTGGCGCTCTGCCAGGTCGTAGGCGACCTCGACACGCTCGGCCGGCGTCTGGGCGGCGACGAAGTCGGCCCCGCGCAGCGTCGCCCGCGTGAACCCGCTTCCCGCGTAGGCCGCGATGCCGACCGCATACGTCGGGCGCCCCTCCGCCCTGGCACGCTCGAAGATCGTCGGCACAGCCTGCCATGTCGCCGGGTCCAGCCCGTCCGATTCCCAACCGGTCAGCTGGTTGACCAGGACGTCCCGAGCGGCATCGAGAACCCGATACCCGACCAGACCGTGCTGCCCGGGCCACGCACCCGTGAGGATGCTGGTCAGAGCGGCAGCGGTCGTCGAGGGGAAGACCGAGTGGGCCACATCCTTCTTCGCCATGCCCGCGGTGAGCGCTCTGGCGTGGCCCGCGTGTGCGCGCAGACTGATGGCGCCGAGGCCGTCGACGAGCACGAGGACGACGGATTCGGCCCGTGGCAGCATCGCGGAATCGCCGCGCAGGGCGGCGAACACGTCGTCCGCCACCCCGACGACGCTCCGGGCGGTCGGTGACTCGGACGGTAGAATGAGGGACATCCGAGCCAGTCT
The DNA here is from genome assembly GCF_040684875.1 of Microbacterium sp. NPDC089320. NCBI lineage: Bacteria > Bacillati > Actinomycetota > Actinomycetes > Micrococcales > Microbacteriaceae > Microbacterium > Microbacterium sp. NPDC089320. The sequence continues at coordinate 211,553 of NZ_JBFBGY010000002.1, read as the reverse complement.
GACACAGGCTCCCGTACGCCCTCAGCCTCGCACCATCCAGGATGCCCATGCCGAAGACCCCGCCCGCCGAGCTCGCCCCTGAGCGTATCCAGGACATCGATCTCGAGACGGAGATGCAGGGCTCCTTCCTCGAGTACGCCTATTCGGTGATCTACTCGCGGGCGCTGCCCGACGCTCGCGATGGACTGAAGCCCGTGCAGCGCCGCATCCTCTATCAGATGGCCGAGATGGGCCTCCGCCCCGACCGCGGTCACGTGAAGAGCGCCCGTGTCGTGGGCGAGGTCATGGGAAAGCTGCACCCGCACGGCGACTCGGCGATCTATGACGCCCTCGTCCGCCTCGCCCAGGACTGGGCGTTGCGCGTGCCGCTGGTCGACGGACACGGAAACTTCGGATCGCTCGACGACGGTCCTGCGGCGGCGCGCTACACCGAGGCGCGTCTCGCCTCGCCGGCGATGGCTCTCACCGAGAACCTCGATGAGGACGTCGTCGATTTCATCCCGAACTACGACGGCCAGTTCCAGCAGCCGTCGGTGCTGCCCGCAGCCTTCCCGAACCTCCTCGTCAACGGCGCGAGCGGCATCGCGGTCGGCATGGCGACCAACATGGCGCCGCACAACCTGATCGAGGTCGTCGCCGCCGCCACCCACCTGCTCGAGCACCCCGAGGCGACCACCGAAGAGCTGATGGAGTTCGTCCCCGGACCCGACTTCCCCTCGGGCGGCATCCTGATGGGTCTCGACGGCGTCAAGGACGCCTACGCGACCGGACGCGGGGCGTTGAAGGTGCGCGGCAAGGTCTCTGTCGAGCCCCTCGGACCTCGGCGCACCGGCATCATCGTGTCGGAGCTGCCGTACATGGTCGGACCCGAGCGCCTGATCGAGAAGATCCGCGACGCCGTGCAGTCGAAGAAGCTCCAGGGCATCAGCGACGTGACAGACCTCACCGACCGCAATCACGGTCTGCGCGTCGCGATCGGCATCAAGACCGGGTTCGACCCCAATGCCGTGCTCGAGCAGCTCTATCGGCTCACTCCGCTCGAGGACTCCTTCAGCATCAACAACGTGGCGCTGGTCGACGGCCAGCCCCGGACGCTCGGGCTCAAGGAGATGCTGCGCGTCTACGTCGCACACCGGCTCGAGGTCATCACGCGTCGCAGTCGGTATCGCCTCGCGCGCCGCGAGGAGCGCCTGCACCTCGTCGAGGGACTGCTCATCGCGATCCTCGACATCGACGAGGTCATCCAGGTCATCCGCTCGTCCGACGACTCCGAGCAGGCACGCACGCGACTGCGCTCCGTCTTCGATCTCAGCGAACTGCAGGCCGAGTACATCCTCGAGCTGCGCCTGCGGCGTCTGACGAAGTTCTCCCGCGTCGAACTCGAGACCGAGCGCGACGCGCTGCTGGCCGAGATCGCCAGACTCCGCGATCTGCTGTCCAGCGAGGCTCTGCTCCGCGCGGCCGTGGCCGAGGAGCTGGATGCCGTCGCCGAGGCGTACGGCACTCCTCGCCGCACGCTCCTGATGAACGCCGCACCCCCGAAGCCGCGCGCGACGAAGGGCGCCGTCGACCTGCAGATCGCGGACGCTCCCACGGTTCTCGTGCTGTCCACCACCGGCCGTGCCGTGCGGGTCGACCTCGCCGAGGGCCAGGAGCTCGCGCTGCCGGCCCGACGGAGCAAGCACGACGCGATCCTGACCACCCTCGACACGACCGTTCGTGCGGAGATCGGTGCGCTGACCACAGAAGGTCGGGTGCTGCGCTTCTCCCCCGTCGACCTGCCGTCGGTGCCGTCGTCCTCCGTGCAGCTCGCCGCAGGCGCGCCGCTGCGCGACTACCTCGGGATCACCACCCGCGGCGAACGGATCCTCGCGTTCGTGCGCTTCGACAGCGACGTCCCTCTCGCCATGGGCACCGCGCAGGGAACGGTCAAGCGGATCGTTCCCTCGACGCTGCCTGTGCGTCCCGACCTCGAGGTGATCGGGATGAAGCCGGGCGACACGGTCGTCGGTGCCGTCCAGGCGCCGGACGACGCAGACCTCGTGTTCGTGACCACCGACGCCCAGTTGCTGCGCTTCTCGGCATCTGCCGTGCGCCCCCAGGGGGCGCCGGCCGGCGGCATGGCGGGCATGAAGCTGGGGGCCGGCGCATCGGTGCTGTTCTTCGGCGCCGTGACTCCCGATGCCGACGCCGTCGTCGCCACCGTGTCCGGTTCGGACAGCAGCCTGCCCGGCACCGAACCCGGTCGCGCCAAGGTGACCTCGTTCGCAGAGTACCCCTCGAAGGGACGAGCGACCGGCGGCGTGCGCGCCCACGCCTTCCTGAAGGGCGAGGACCGCCTCATGGTCGCCTGGGTCGGGCCGAGCCCTGCGCAGGCCGTCGATCCGACGGGGGCGGTGCGGAAGCTCCCCGAGCGCGGCGCCCGGCGCGACGCGTCCGGTCAGCCGATCGACGGCGTGATCGGGAGCATCGGCCGCACGCTGGTCTGACCTGCGCGGACGCTGCTCGAGCGATCAGGCGTCGATCGACTCCCTGGAGAGTCGATCGGACGAATCGACGATGAACTCGCGACGAGGGGCGACCTCATTGCCCATCAGAAGCTCGAAGACGCGGCCGGCCGCCTCGGCATCCTCCATGCGAACGCGGCGCAGCAGACGCCCGCCGCGTTCCATGGTGGTCGTGGCGAGCTGCTCCGCGTCCATCTCGCCGAGCCCCTTGTAGCGCTGGATCGGCTCGTGCCAGCGCTTGCCCGACTTGCGCAGTTTGGCGAGAAGCGCGTGCATCTCCTGCTCGCTGTAGGTGTAGATGGTCTCATTGGGCCTGGAGCCCGGGTTCATCACGATCACGCGGTGCAGCGGCGGCACCGCGGCGAACACGCGGCCGTGCTCGATGAGCGGCCGCATGTAGCGGTAGAACAGCGTCAGCAGCAGTGTGCGGATGTGCGCACCGTCGACATCGGCGTCGCTCATCAGGATCACCTTGCCGTACCGGGCGGCGTCGATGTCGAAGCTGCGTCCGGACCCTGCCCCGATCACCTGGATGATCGATGCGCACTCGGCGTTGGAGAGCATGTCGCCCACCGACGCCTTCTGGACATTGAGGATCTTCCCTCGAATGGGCAGCAGAGCCTGGAACTCGCTGTTCCGCGCGTTCTTCGCGGTGCCGAGCGCGGAGTCTCCCTCGACGATGAACAGCTCGCTGCGCTCGACCTCGTTCGTGCGGCAGTCCACGAGCTTGGTCGGGAGGGTCGACGACTCGAGCGCGTTCTTGCGACGCTGGGTCTCCTTGTGGGCACGAGCGGAGACTCGAGCCTTCATCTCGGCCACGACCTTGTCGAGCAGCTGCGTCGCCTGGCTCTTGTCATCGCGTTTGGTCGAGCTGAACCGGGCTGCGAGATCCTTGCGCAGCACCTGCGCGACGATCTGGCGCACCGCCGGGGTGCCGAGGATCTCCTTGGTCTGCCCCTCGAACTGCGGCTCGGGGACGTTGACCGTGAGCACCGCGGTGAGCCCCGCGAGCACGTCGTCCTTCTCGAGCTTGTCATTGCTGCCGACCTTCAGCCGGCGCGCGTTCTGATCGACCTGCGAGCGCAGCGCCTTGAGCAGCTCCTGCTCGAAGCCCTGCTGATGCGTGCCGCCCTTGGGCGTGGCGATGATGTTGACGAACGACCGCGTGGTCGTGTCGTAGCCGGTGCCCCAGCGCATCGCGATGTCGACGGCGCAGACGCGCTCCACCTCTGTCGCGACCATATGGCCGTCGGCCTGCAGGACCGGAACCGTCTCCTTGAAGGTGCCCTCGCCCTGGATGCGCCAGGTGTCCGTGACAGGAGCGTCGTTCGCGAGGTACTCCACGAACTCCGAGATGCCGCCGTCGTAGCGATAGGAGGTCTCGATCGGCTGGACCTCGCCCTCAGCGCTGCCGGCCGCGCGCTCGTCGCGGATCACGATCTCGAGCCCGGGAACGAGGAAGGCGGTCTGACGGGCGCGGGTCACCAGGTCATCGAGCTGGAACGCGGCATCCTTCGTGAAGATCTGCTTGTCCGCCCAGTAGCGGATGCGCGTACCGGTCGTGCCGCGCGGGGCCTTGCCGACGACCCGCAGCTCGCTCTTCTCCTGGAACGGGGTGAACGTCGCGTCCGGGCGCTTCTCGCCGGTGTCGGCGAAGAGTCCGGGCTCGCCGCGGTGGAATGACATGGCATGGGTCTTGCCGCCGCGGTCGACCTCGACGTCGAGCCGCTCCGACAGCGCGTTGACGACCGACGCGCCGACACCGTGCAGACCTCCGGAGGCCGCATACGAGCCGCCGCCGAACTTGCCTCCGGCGTGGAGTTTGGTGAAGACGACCTCGACGCCGGTGAGACCGGTGCGGGGTTCGACGTCCACGGGGATGCCGCGGCCGCGGTCGTGGACCTCGACGCTGCCGTCCGCGTGCAGGATGATGTCGATCTTCGAGCCGTTGCCGGCGACGGCCTCGTCGACGGCGTTGTCGATGATCTCCCACAGGCAGTGCATGAGGCCCGGCGACCCGTTCGAGCCGATGTACATGCCGGGGCGCTTGCGAACGGCCTCGAGCCCTTCGAGCACCTGGAGATGATGGGCGGAATACTCGGCGGTCACAATCTCCGAGTCTATTCGCGATCGCTCTCGCACAGCCGCAGACACTCCCCGTGGTGCCCGAGCGCGGCACCCGTGCGTACGCGCTGAGCGAAACACGCCGCAAACCGGGCATGCGCACAGCTGCAGCGTGGTTGTATTGAACACGCCCAGCCAGCGAACCCGACACTCAAGGAGGCCCCGAGATGAACGCAACGACCGAACGTGAGACCTCCGCCGTCGAGTTCCGCCTGACCGCCATGGATCGCTGCGATTCGTGTGGCGCTCAGGCCTACATCGCCGCCGAGGTCAACGGATCCGAGCTCCTGTTCTGCGCCCACCACGGTCGCAAGTACGAAGAGAAGCTCCGCAGCATCGCAACGAGCTGGCACGACGAGACCGCACGACTGATCGACTGATCGGTCGCGGTTCGATCCGCCTCGGAGCCCGTCGTCAGACGGGCTCCGCCTTCGTTAAGGGGTGGTGACCCGCCGGACGCGGGTCGTGAGCCTGGTGAGGATCTCCTCGCCGACCGTGTCGATGCGCTCTGCGAGCGTCGTCGCGCTCGATTCTCCGTGATTGCCTGCGCCGAACAGCCAGACCGGTTCGCCGATCGTCATCCCCGGCCACCCCTCGACCAGCGAACTCGTCCCCTCGATCCGCACGAGTTCGCGAGAGCCCGCGGGCGTGCCCACCTGGGCTCCCGCGAGCGTGGAGGGAATGCCGTCGAACGAGCCGACGTCGACCCGTGCGAACCCGTCGACGATCTCCGAGACGGTCGCGGTGAGTTCTGCCACCGGCTCGATACCCGGCAGCTCGGGCCCGTCCGCGGAGCGGACCCCGTAGCAGAACGCTCCGATCCGAGACACCGAGCCCCGAAGCTCTGGTCGCCACCAGGATGCCGCGGACGCCGTCAGGTGCAGAGCCTCCGGCGTCGGGCCGGACCGCTCCGCGACGCGCACGGCCTCGAGGAAGAGGGTCTGAGCGGCGTCGTCCTCGTCATCGCTCGCTTCGGCGAGGTGGCTCCAGATGCCCGCGAGTTCCAGGTGGCCGGCACGTTCGCCGGCGCGCACGTCATCGACGGTGCGCTCCCATTCGGCCGGGAGCAGACCGTTGCGATGCAGCCCGGTATCGATCTTCAGGTGGATCCGCGCCCGCACTCCCGCCTGCGCCGCCCTGGCCGTGATGCGTTCCAGGTACTCCGCCGATCCGACGCCGAGATCGATGTCGGCCCGCAGCGCGTCGTCGATCTCGTCATCCGTCGAGGTGACCCACGCGAAGATCCGTCCCGCGTCACCCAGAACACGTCGGGCTTCGACTCCGCTTCGGACGTCATACGATCCGTACCACTCGACGCCCGTTCCCCGGGCAGCCTCCACGGCCCACCGGAGCCCGTGACCGTACGCGTCGTCCTTGAGCACGACCATGAGCTCCGACGGGGCGATGCGATCGCGCACCGCGCGGATGTTCGCTCGGAAGAGGTCGGTGTCTATCCGCAGCTCCGCTCGACTCATGCCTCCCACCCCCGTTCCGAATGGGCGCCCGCGACGGTGACGAGCTCAGCGATCGTGAGGCCGGTGACCGAGCTCCATCGGGCGAGCCCGGGAGCGGCCGGTCCGCGACCTCCGAAGTATGTCGCCTCGGCTCCTGTGGCGGCGGCGGATCCCTGCAGATCGATCACGCACACGTCCATGGCGACCCGCCCGATGATCGGACGCTGCACACCCTCTATCTCGACATGCGCGGCGTTGCCCAGAGCCCTCACGATCCCCTGGGCGTAGCCGCCGGTGATGAGAGCGGCGGTCGTGTCGTGAGTCGCGCGGTGGGTGTAGCCGTACGACACCGCGTCTCCGGCGGCGAGCGGCTTCGTCGAGAGCACCCGCCCGACGAGCCTCATGATCGGCGCCGTGCGCAACGCGCCTTCCGCGTCGGGCAGCCCGTAGAGCAGGAAGGGGTCGATGTCGGGCGCACCGGCCGTCACGGCCTCGATGCCCTCGAGTGCCAGGGCCTCGGCCTCGTCGGCGTTGTCCACCCGCACGGCAGCGGCGCCGGCGGCGACGACGGCCTGAGCGACAGCGAGCACCCCGTGCCCCCAGGCATCGCGTCGGAGATCGGCGACACGCCCCCCGGCGTCGACGGCGGCGGCGGATGCGGCGGCCAGTGCCGACCGCGAGATCATCGCGCGAGGACGGGAGCTGGATGTCTTCTCACACACGTTTCCAGCCTAGCTCCGCCTCTCAGGATGCCCGGCACACCCACCGTAGACTGGTGAGGACCCCCGAACTTGGAGACTCATGTCACGCTTTTCCCTCGCGCCCCGCGTCCGCTATCTGCTGGCGCGCGCCCGCCGCATCGACGTCGCCTCGGTCATCGAGCGGGCCAAGGAGGCATCGTCTCAGCACGGCAAGGCCGTTCCCCTCGTGGTCGTCGACATGCTGTGGTCCGCCGGACGCCACAACGTCGGGTTCCAGGACTACATCGACTACGATTTCGCGATCCTCAACAAGGCCGAGCGCGACACGTTCATGACCCACCCCGTGTCGAACGAGATCTCGCAGAAGTACGACCACCCCGACTATCGGCATCTGTTCCACGACAAGGCGGAGTTCAACGCCGTCTTCGACGCCTTCCTCAAGCGCGAGTGGATGCTCATCACCGATGGGAACGCCGACGAGCTGCGCGACTTCACCCAGCGACAGGGCACGATCGTCGTCAAGGAGACGCACGGCCAGGCCGGCACGGGTGTGCACCGTTACCACGCAGCCGACGTGACCGATTGGGAGGCGTTCCACGCCGAGCTCCTCTCGAAGAAGCAGGTTCTCGTCGAAGAGGTCATCCGCCAGCACGCCGATCTCGCAGCCGTCTGCCCTGGCACCGTCAACACCACGCGCATCACCGCTTTCTTCGATGGCGAGAAGACGCACATCCTGGCGATGGCTCAGAAGTTCGGACGCGGGGCGGTGAGCGACCAGATGAGCTTCGGCGGCTTCTACACGATGCTCGACGAGAACGGTCACTCCGTGGGGTCGGGGTACGACTCGCACGGCCATGTGCACGTCACGCACCCGGACTCCGGCTTCCCGATCGCAGACTTCCAGCTGCCGATGATGGACGAGGTCCGCGAGTTCGTGGATCAGGTCGCCCGCGTCGTACCGCAGATCCAGTACGTCGGTTGGGACGTCGTGGTCACGCCCGACGGTCCGGTGCTCGTCGAGGGAAACTGGGGCGCCGGCGTGTACGAGAACAAGCCGAGCGTCACCGGTATCCGCACAGGGCACAAGCCGCGCTACCGGGCGGCGATCGGATTCTGACCGCTGGGCAGGCACGAAGAAGGCCCGGATGCTGAGCATCCGGGCCTTCTTGCTGACAGGAGCGAGGTCGAGGCGTCAGACCTCGCGGACGATTCCCATAGGGGTCGACTGCGTCGCCTGACCGAGCGGGTTGTCGCCCAGGATCTGGACGAGGCGACGCTCTCCCGCCTTGTCGAGCGTCGAACCGAGGATGTTGCCGCCGATGTCGTTGATGTCGACGACGGCGACGTCGAGGTCTCCGCCCAGCATCTTCTGCAGGCGGAGCGCCACCTCGCGCGGGTTCTTCGGACCGAGGACCACCGCCTGGTTGTACGGCGGGATGGTGTTCTTCGTCGGCCCGTCGATCGCACGGGCTTTGTCGCCTGCGATGCGATAGAAGTCTCCGCGTCGGCCGAAGGCCTTGGTGATCACCGAGACGCCGGCTGCGAAGAGGATCCGCAGCGTGCCGCACTCGCGCAGCGCCATCTCCATGGTCTCGGGCATGCCGAGACCGATGCCGTATGACGTGCGGACCACGTATCGCGAGAGGAACCGCGCGAGCGGACGCGGCGTGATCTCATCGAGCCGGTAGGACCGCCCCTGCGTGATCGCGACGATCTTCTCGGTCACGAAGAGCAGGTCTCCGGACTGAACGGCATCCTTGGCATATTCCAGGACGACCGAGTCGAGGTCGTCGTTCGGCATGACCACACGCGTCCGCAGCGGGATACGCGCATAGTTCTTGCCGTCGACGATCGCCTCGAGCGCCTTGCCTTCGTTCGCCTGCATCACTCGAGGTAGTCCCGCAGCGACTGCGAGCGGCTCGGGTGGCGGAGCTTCGCCATCGTCTTAGACTCGATCTGACGGATGCGCTCACGCGTCACCCCGAACGTGTCGCCGATCTGGTCGAGCGTCTTGGGCTGTCCGTCACCGAGTCCGAAGCGCATCCGGATGACACCCGCCTCGCGCTCCGAGAGCGAATCGAGCAGCTGCTCGAGCTGACGCTGCAGCATCGTGAAGCCGACAGCGTCCGCCGGGACCACGGCCTCGGTGTCTTCGATGAGGTCACCGAACTCGCTGTCACCGTCTTCGCCGAGGGGCGTGTGCAGGGAGATGGGCTCACGCCCGTACTTCTGCACCTCGACGACCTTCTCGGGCGTCATGTCCAGCTCGCGGCTGAGCTCTTCGGGCGTGGGCTCGCGGCCCAGGTCCTGCAGCATCTGACGCTGCACACGGGCGAGCTTGTTGATGACCTCGACCATGTGCACGGGGATGCGGATGGTGCGGGCCTGGTCGGCCATCGCACGGGTGATCGCCTGACGGATCCACCAGGTGGCGTACGTCGAGAACTTGAAGCCCTTGGTGTAGTCGAACTTCTCGACCGCACGGATGAGACCGAGGTTTCCCTCCTGGATCAGGTCCAGGAACTGCATGCCGCGACCGGTGTAGCGCTTGGCCAGCGACACCACGAGACGCAGGTTCGCACCGAGCAGATGGCTCTTCGCGCGCTGGCCGTCACGGGCGACCCACTGCAGGTCGAGTCCGAGCTGGCTCGCCTTCTCGGCGGCCGTCATGGCGGAGAGCTTCTCCTCGGCGAACAGACCGGCCTCGATGCGCATCGCGAGCTCGACCTCTTCGGCCGCGTTAAGCAGGGCGACCTTTCCGATCTGCTTCAGGTAGTCCTTGACGGGGTCAGCGGTCGCGCCGGTGATCTGCGTCGAGTAGACGGGCACGTCTTCGTCGTCGTTCGACGAGATGACGATCGCCCCGGTGGGCAGGGGCTCGGTGAACTTCGGCTTCGAGTCCTCCTCGTCCTCCTCGGGTTCTGCGGCGGGAGGAGTCTCGTCGTCTTCGACGATGTCGTCGGCCTTCTTCTTCTTCGCGGGCGCGCGCTTGGCAGCGGCACGCTGCGCGGCGGTCTTGGGGGCCGGCTTCTCAGCGGCCTCCTCGACCGGGGCGTCGACCTCGGGAGCGTCGTCGGTCTTCTTCGTCCGGGTCTTCTTCGTCGTGGCAGGAGTCACGTTTCGCCTTTCACGGGGCCGCTCGCAGGCCCCGGAGCATTTCGGACACTAGTAAGACCCTTGTCAAGTCCGATCTCCGGAAAGATCGATTGACAACGGGCCAGAGTCCTAGTATCGCACACGTGTGGGCATGCGGGTGCAATCCGCCCAAGTTCGCGCCCTCGATGTCACCCGCGACCCGGTTTGTCCTCGTCGCCGCTCGGGCGAGAGGCGAGATAGCGCTCGAGTTCTGCGGCGAGCTCGTCGGCACTCGGCAGGTCCCGCTCGTTGAAGCCGCCCTCGTCATAGGAGCCGTCCTCCGGATCGCGGCCCGCCATGTAGGCGTCGTAGCGGCGCTCGAGTCCCTGGACCATCTGCTGCAGCTCGTCGTTGCCGAGCACCTGGTCGTCGACGCGCGTGATGTAGTCCTCACGCCGCTCCTGCACCTCGTCGAGCAGGATGACGAGCCCCGTCGCCGCCATCAGCTTCTCGGCCGCCGCGATCACGGCGTCGGGGTTCTCGGTCTCGGCGAGGTAGTGCGGCACGAGCAGGACGAAGCCGACGACGCGCTGGCCATGCTCGGCGAAGCGGAACTCGAGAAGATGCCCTGCGGTGGCGGGCACCTGCGTGCGGGGTCGCCACACCGAGTGAGCCACCGCGAGTTCACGGCGGTTGCCGCTCACCGTCGTGCCGATGGGGCGGGTGTGCGGAACCGGCATCGCGATCGAGTGCACCCAGTTGAGGCCGGACACCTCGAATTCGTCGGCGAGCTCGAGCACGGTGCGCGCGAACTCGTTCCAGGCGAAGTCCGGCTCGTAGCCGGCGAGAAGGAGGAACTTCTGGCCGAGGGCGTCGGTGGCGAGTGAGAGCTCCAGCCGTGCGGGCCGGAACTCGGTCAGGTGATCCTGATCGAAGGAGATGACCGGGCGGCGGGCGCGGTAATCCAGCAGCACATCGTTGTCGAAGATGGCGATCGGCTCAGGAGACGTCGTCTCACGAAGGTGCTCGATGAGTCCGGAGACCGCGTTGCCCGCGTCGGTGAAGCCAGTCAGAAGCAGGACAAGGGGCAGTCCGCGCGGCACGACCGGCGCGTTCTCTACACGTTCGTGGATCTCTCCGGAGAAGGGCATGAGTCAATGCTACGAGCAGCGTCGGACGGCCGGGCGGTGACCTTCAAGCTGAGAGCGAACACCCGCTCGGCGACCGGACGCGCGACCCTCCTAGGATGGAGGTATGACGCTTCCCGCGCTCTCGCGCACCTCAGATCTGTTCCCAGGAAGCGCTGCAGACGCCGCAGTGCTCGTCATCCCCGAGATCTCGGACTCCGCAGAGTCGCTCACCGGCTATCCCGGACTCGCCGACTCGCTGCAGGCGATCGGATTCACGGGCTCGGCGTCCGCGTTCAGTCGGGCCTATGCTCCCGAGGTCACGACCCTGCCGTTCGCGGTCGTCGGCGTCGGTCGCGAGCCGGACGCGTCGTCGGTGCGCAATGCGGTGGGCGCGGCCCTTCGATCCCTGACCGGCTTCGAGGCCGTGTCGGTGGCATTGGCCCCCGGTCTCGAGCAGTTCGCGGCCGCTGCCGCCGAAGGCGCCGTACTCGGCGGCTACCGATTCGACGGCTACCGCAAGGAGTCGGGCAAGACCCGCGCGTCGTCGGTCGTGCTGCACGCCGACCTCGACGATGACGCCCTGTCGAGGTCGATCGCGGTCGGCGAGGCGGTGGCGCTCGTCAAGGACCTCGTGTTCGTGCCGGCTGAATGGCAGAGCCCCGCACAGCTCGCCCAGAGCGCAGCGGACAGTGTCGACGGCCTGGCGGACGTGTCGGTGGAGATCCTCGATGAGGAGTCCCTGGCCGAACAGGGCTTCGGCGGCATCCTCGGCGTCGCGCAGGGCTCCGACCGGCCACCGCGCCTCGTGCGCCTCGACTACGCCCCCGCGAACGCCGTGCGCCACATCGCACTCGTCGGCAAGGGCATCACCTTCGACACCGGCGGGCTGTCGCTCAAGCCGGCGGCCTCGATGGTCGGGATGAAATTCGACATGGCCGGTGCCGCGACGAGCGTCGCGGCACTGCGCGCGATCGCCACGCTCGGCCTGCCCGTCCACGTCACCGCCTGGCTCTGCATCACCGACAACATGCCGTCGGGGCGCGCGCTGCGTCCGGGAGACGTCATCCGCATCCTCGACGGCACGACGGTCGAGGTTCCCAACACCGATGCCGAGGGACGCCTGGTCATGGCCGACGGCCTGGTGGCTGCCAGCCGCGAGAACCCCGACGTCGTCATCGACGTCGCGACTCTCACGGGCGCGATCGTGATGGCGCTCGGCCACCGTCACACCGGCGTCTTCGGAGACGACGACGCCGTCTCGGAGTTCCTCGCGGCGGCGGACGCCGCCGATGAGCTGGCGTGGCACATGCCGCTCCCGGCCTACATGGAGGACTCGCTGGACTCCCCCATCGCCGACATGCAGAACGCCAACATGAGCGACCGCATGGGCGGAGCCTCGTACGCCGGCCTCTTCCTGCGCCGCTTCATCGGCCGGGTCTCCGACGAGAAGGACGCCCCGCGCATCCCCTGGGTGCATCTCGACATCGCCGGGTCAGGCGAGCACAACGGCGCGCCCTACGGCTTCACCGACAAGGGTCCCACCGGAGCGATGGTGCGATCGATCATCGCGTTCGCCGAAGCATCCCACAAGGAGGCATGACCATGACCACACACACCTTCGACATCGTCGTCCTGGGCGGAGGCAGCGGCGGATACGCTGCAGCGCTGCGCGCCAGCGAGCTCGGCAAGTCCGTCGCTCTCATCGAGAAGGACAAGGTCGGCGGCACCTGCCTGCACCGCGGCTGCATTCCGACGAAGGCGCTCCTCCACGCCGCGGAGGTCGCGGAGCACGTGCGCGACGCCGCCCATGTCGGCATCTCCGCGACGCTGGAGGGAATCGATCCCGCCGGTGTCCGTGCCTACCGCGAGGGGATCGTCGCGAAGAAGTACAAGGGTCTCGAGGGACTGGTGAAGGCACGAGGCATCACCACCGTCGCCGGGGCCGGTCGCCTCAATGCCGATCGCTCGGTGAGCGTGGGAGACGACGTCTACGTCGGCGCCGATGTCGTTCTCGCCACCGGCTCCTACAGTCGAACCCTTCCGGGCCTCGAGATCGGCGGACGGATCCTCACCAGCGAACAGGCGCTCTCGCTCGACGTGATCCCCGAGCGCGTGCTCGTGCTCGGAGGCGGCGTGATCGGCGTGGAGTTCGCCAGCGTCTGGCGCTCGTTCGGCGCCGAGGTCACCATCATCGAGGCGCTCCCGCATCTGGTGCCCAACGAGGACATCGCGATGAGCAAGGGCCTGGAGCGGGCTTTCCGTCGCCGGGGAATCCAGTACTCGCTCGGCATCCGCTTCCAGAGCGCCACGCAGGACGACGGCGCCGTCACCGTCACGCTCGAGGACGGCAAGGAGTTCACGGCCGACTACCTTCTCGTGGCGGTCGGACGAGGTCCGGTCACCGCCGACCTCGGCTTCGAAGAGGCGGGTGTGACGCTCGATCGCGGATTCGTCACCGTCGATCAGGAGCTCCGCACCGGTGTGCCTGGCCTCTGGGCCGTCGGAGACATCACTCCGGGTCTGCAGCTCGCGCACCGCGGATTCCAGCAGGGCATCGCCGTCGCGGAGCGTATCGCGGGCCTCTCCCCCGTCCACGTCCCGGACATCCAAGTCCCGAAGGTCACCTACTCGAGCCCCGAGGTGGCCTCCGTCGGCGTCACGGAGGAGGCAGCCGTCGCCGAACACGGCGCGGACGCCGTCGTCTCGTACGAGTACAACCTCGCCGGGAACGGCAAGAGCGAGATCATCGGCACGGCCGGGCTCGTCAAGGTCGTCCGACTCAAGGACGGCCCGGTCATCGGCGTCCATCTTCTCGGCGACCGAGTGGGCGAGCTCATCACCGAGGGCCAGTTGGCCGTCGCGTGGGAGGCTCACCCCGAGGACATCGCCCCCCTGATCCACGCGCACCCCACGCAGAGCGAGGCTCTCGGAGAAGCCTTCCTCGCCCTCGCCGGAAAGCCGCTGCACGCCCTCTGAACACCAACCGGTGAACAGTTCACTAAGCTAGACACGCGTTACTTAACTTCCTGAAGGAGACTCAGTCATGAGCACATCCGTCGTCCTCCCTCCTCTCGGCGAGAGCGTCACAGAGGGTACCGTCACCCGCTGGCTCAAGCAGGTGGGAGACACCGTTCAGGCGGATGAGGGCCTGCTGGAGATCTCGACCGACAAGGTCGACACCGAGATCCCCTCGCCCGTCACCGGTGTGATCGAGGAGATCCTCGTCGCCGAGGACGAGACCGTCGAGGTCGGCGCCCTGCTGGCGCGCATCGGCGACGGCAGCTCCGCCGCTCCTGCCGACGACGCCCCGGCAGCCGCAGTGCCCGCCGCAGAGGAGGCCCCTCAGGCTGCCGAGCCGCAGGCCGAGGCTCCCGCCGAGCCCGCGCCCGCCGAACCCGCTGCTGAGGCCGCTCCGGCAGTCGCTCCCGCAGGAGACGCCACGGACATCGTCCTCCCCGAACTCGGCGAGAGCGTGACCGAAGGCACCGTCACCCGCTGGCTCAAGCAGATCGGCGACACCGTCGAGGTGGACGAGGCACTGCTCGAGATCTCGACCGACAAGGTCGACACCGAGATCCCCTCCCCTGTCGCCGGCGTGCTGCAGGAGATCGTCGCTGCGGAGGACGAGACCGTCGAGGTGGGCGCCGTCCTGGCTCGCGTCGGGTCCGGAGCCGCTCCGGCCGCCCCGGCAGCGGAAGCTCCCGCACCGGCCGCACAGGCCCCCGCGGCACAGCCGACCCCGGCCGAGGCTCCTGAGGCGAAGGACTCCGTGTCCGAGGCGCCGGTCGACAAGCCTGCCGACCGCCCGGCCGCCGAGCAGCCCGTTGCGGCTCCCGCACAGGCCGCTCCCGAGCAGGCCACCGGCGGCGCTGCAGACACCCAGGCCGCCTCGTCGGCTCCGGCCGAGCAGAAGCTGTCCCTCCCCACCGAGAGCGACAACTTCTACGTGACGCCGCTCGTGCGCCGTCTGGCGTCGCAGCAGGGCGTGGATCTGGCCTCCGTCACCGGCACCGGGGTCGGCGGACGCATCCGCAAGGAGGACGTGCTCAAGGCCGCAGAGAGCGCGTCGTCCGCACCCGCCGCAGCCGCTGCTCCTGCCGCTCCGGCTCCGCTCGAGGTCTCCCCGCTGCGAGGCACCACGCAGCCGATGTCGCGCCTGCGCAAGGTTCTGGCCAAGCGTGCCGTCGAGTCGATGCAGCAGACCGCGCAGCTCACGACCGTCGTCGAGGTCGACGTGACAGCTCTTGCGGAGTACCGCGACAGCGTCAAGGCGTCGTTCCTCGAGAAGACGGGCGACAAGCTGTCGTTCCTGCCGTTCTTCGCCCTCG
The DNA here is from genome assembly GCF_040684875.1 of Microbacterium sp. NPDC089320. Classification (NCBI taxonomy): domain Bacteria; kingdom Bacillati; phylum Actinomycetota; class Actinomycetes; order Micrococcales; family Microbacteriaceae; genus Microbacterium; species Microbacterium sp. NPDC089320. The sequence continues at coordinate 196,234 of NZ_JBFBGY010000002.1, read as the reverse complement.
CTGCGGCAGAGGCGCTGCGCGCCTTCCCGATCGTGAATGCCACGGTCGACGGCGAGCAGATCGTCTACCCCGAGACCGAGAACGTGTCGATCGCCGTGGACACCGAGCGCGGCCTGCTCACTCCGGTGCTGCGGGACGCCGCGTCGAAGAACATCGCCGAGATCGCGCATGAGATCGCCGACCTGGCGGCACGCACGCGGGACAACAAGCTCAAGCCGGACGAGCTCGCCGGCGGCACGTTCACGCTGACCAACACGGGTTCGCGTGGCGCACTGTTCGACACCCCGGTCGTGTTCCTGCCGCAGTCGGCGATCCTGGGCACCGGCACCGTCGTCAAGCGCCCCGGTCTCGTCAAGGTCGGCGGCGCGGACGCCATCGCCGTCCGCTCGTACGTGTACCTCGCGCTCTCGTACGATCACCGCATCATCGACGGAGCCGACGCCGCCCGCTTCCTCGGTGCGGTGAAGACCCGCCTCGAGTCGGCGCAGTTCGCCGCTCAGCTCGGAGCCTGACCACCGCATCATCCTGGCTGGTCCGCGACGTCGTACACGTCGCGGACCAGCCATTTCTCTTCGACCCGAACGAGTACGACCATCCGCTCCCCACCGGCGGTCGTCGCACCGTCGCCTCCCCCTCCCGACGAGGATGCCCGGATCACGGCGACATCCCCGTACTCATCCACCAGCTCGAGCTGCGAAACCTCGCCCGCGCTGACCAGCGCATCCACGGCACCCACTGAGCCGCGAGCGACTGCCTCGCCGCATTCCGGGTCGCCGTTCTCTCCGCAGATCCCGATCGCGTCGATCAGCCTCCTCGCCGCCTCCACCGGATCCGCCGGTTCGCGCCCATCCGGCGTCGGCCCCTCCGGCGGCGAAGCCGGCGTCGACTCGGGCGCCGTTGCCACCGCCTCCGGTGACGGACCGGCGGACGTGCGGTCGGCCTCTTCCACTCCCCTGGCGCTCTCCGGGACCGACGTGGCACTCCCGCCGTCCGGTTCCCCTGTCGCGCCACCCGGCCAGAGGAGTCCACCGGCGATCACCACCGCGGCGGCAGCCCCGGCGACGATCGTTCTCCGACCACGACGCACCGGAGTGCGGGCATCCTCCGCGGCGCCCTGCCGCATCCTGTCGTCGCGGTGCGCGGCTCCTCGCTCAGCGGCCCGGCGACGGCGGAACTCGAGCACGGGGACGACCGCGGCGCGCCATCGGGCGAGGCGACGGGCGATCGATCCGAGGATGCGAGAGGCATGCGCTCGCCCGCGGTCGCTGTCCCTGCGCAGCGCCGCTCGACTCCTGACAAGGCGCTGCGCGTCCGGCCGCGCGATCACTGCGCGCCCCGCGGCATCCGCGTCGCGCGCACGTTCGGGAGCATGCACGTCGCGTCTGAGCGGTTTCGGCGCCGATGTCTCGAACAGCTGCGCCTCCCAGCGCTCGAGCTGTCGCGCCGGCACCCGCTGCCGTGCCGTGTCGGCCTTCAGCCCGTCGTCGATCGTGACGAGCAGACGACTGAGCGCACGATCCTCGCAGTCTTCCCTCATCCGCGACACCAGGTCGGCCGCACCGGCCCGTGCCGCACCGCCCTGTCCGATCACGAATGTCGGCCGCCCGTCACCCGTGAGCCACCACTCGCCGGCGGGTTCGTCGCCTGGAGAGCGTCCGAGCTCGCCCAGACCGCGCAGGATGCTGGCCACCAGCGTGGTCGTCTCTCCGGAGGCGAGCTCGACGCCGGCTGCTGTGCGTCGCCCGAGGAACGACGAGACCCGCTCGGTGCACCACGGCAGGAGCACGTCGTGCCCGTCTGAGCGCCGCACGATGTCGAGCGGCCCCGCGACGTGATCGTCCCCGGCGTGCTCCCACCCTGCCCACCCGCTGATCGTCGCGGCATCCACCCGAACGGCCACGGCCGCGCCCCGGGTGACCAGCGTCCCCGCATACGGTCCCTCGCCCGTGTCGATCCTCCTGATCGACCGATGCGCACCAGGCACCAGCGCCGCGCCTGCCGCCGTCGTGTCCGTATCCGCGTCCGTGTCCGTGTCCGCCATTCCTCCATGTCAGCGCATCACACAGGGCAGAGTCGGCCTGAGCGCGTGATGTGGACGCGACCGGATGGATCGGCCGCATGTGCAGGAGCAGAGAAGGCTTGGCGATCCGCCTGACGCGAACGACGCCATCAGCGCACCCCGGAGTCGGTATTCTTGTGCACATGGCAAACCGCACGTCCGCGCCCGAGAAGCGTCCGGGGTTCTTCTCCCAGATCAAGTCCCTCTTCAAGTTCACGAGGGAGATCTACCCCTGGCTGCCCTGGGCCCAGATCGCGCTGCTGATCATCGGAGTCCTCCTCGGCCTCATCGTCGGCTACCTCATCCCGCCGTTCCAGGTGTGGACCCTCATCCTCTGGGGCATCTCCGGTCTGATGCTCGGTCTGCTGGGCGCGATGTTCCTGATGACGCGCCTCTCGACGTCCGCGATGTACCAGAAGATCGACGGCATGCCCGGTGCCACGGGCCACGTGCTCAGCACGAGCCTCGGCCGCAACTGGCAGGGGTCGGACACCCCGGTGGGCATCAACCCGAAGACTCAGGACGCCGTGTACCGCACCGTCGGCCGCGGCGGCGTCGTGGTCGTCGGAGAGGGCTCGCGCGGACGCCTGACGCGTCTTGTCAACGATGAGCGCAGCAAGGCGGCCCGTGTCGCCCATGGCGTGCCGGTGACGGTGCTCTACGTCGGGCACGGCGACGATGATGTCGCCATCGCCGACCTCGCCAAGACGATCAAGAAGCTTCCGAAGGTCATCGACAAGGCCACCATGGGCGCCGTCATCCGACGCATCGAGTCCGTGTCGCAGTCGATCTCGTCGCTGCCCATCCCGAAGGGGATCGACCCGACCAAGGTCAGGGCGCAGCGTCCGCGCTGATCTGACCCGCATACGCCGAAGCGCGGCCGCACCTCTTCGAGAGGACGGCCGCGCTTCGTCGTTCACTCCGACAGGGGCTGACGCGGAAGGCGACGCACCTTCGCGCGGCGACGTCGACGCTCCGGGACCATGGACCGCATCTCATCGAGCTTGCCGAAGCAGAAGAGTCGATCCTCGGCCTCGAGGACCACGTGCTTGCGAGGGTTCGGGATGACCGAGACGCCACGGTGCAGTGTGAGCACGGTGATGTCGCGTTCCCAGAGGCCGGCCTCGCCGAGCGTCTTGCCGACGAGATCGACGGCGCCGTGCACCATCAGCTCGGCGACGCCATATCCCGTCGAGACCGTCAGACGCTGTCGCACGTCGATCTCGGGGAATGCGACCTGACCGGCGATGTAGTCGATGATGGCGCCCGCGACGTCGAGTTTCGTGGCCGTCTCGATGCCCTGCAGTCCGGGCGAGGAGTTCACCTCCATGACCAGCGGGCCGTCGTCACCTTCGAGCATGTCGACGCCGGCCACACGAAGTCCCATGATCTGAGCCGAGCGCACAGCGGCGCGCTCGTAGATCGGATCGAGCTCCACGGCCTCGACGGAACCCCCGCGATGGACGTTCGAGCGGAACTCGTCGCCCGCTGCGGATCGGCGCATGGCGGCGACCACCCGGTCGCCCACCACGAGGGCGCGGATGTCGCGTCCGCGGCTCTCCGAGATGAACTTCTGGATGAGCACGTTCTGCTTGGTCGAGTGCAGCGTCTCGATGATGGCCTCGGCCACCTTGACCTGCGGGGCGAGGATCACGCCGATCCCCTGCGTGCCCTCGAGGAGCTTGATGACCACCGGCGCGCCGCCGACGCGCTCGATCGCCGGACGCACATCGGCGCGATTGCGCACGAAGGCCGTGGGCGGCATCGCGATGTTGTGACGCGAGAGGATCTGGTTCGCGCGGAGCTTGTCTCGCGCGCTCGAGATCCCGTTCGCCGTGTTCGGGGTGTACACGTCCATCTGCTCGAACTGGCGGACCACGGCGGTTCCGAAATACGTGATGGAGTTGCCGATGCGGGGCAGGATCGCGTCGTAGTCGCTGAGCTGCCGACCGCGATAGTGCAGATCGGGCTCATCGGCCGTGAGATCGATCGCGAACCGCAGCGTGTTGAGCACCTTGACGTTGTGACCTCGCTGGAGCGCAGCGGCGCGCAGCCTTTGGGTGGAGTACGCCTGCGGCGCGCGGGAGAGCACTGCGATCTTCACGTGGGATTTCCTGCCAGGATGGTCGGGTGAGTAAGTCATCCCATTCAAACACCCTTATCGGGTGGCGAGAATGGGTGAGCCTGCCCGATCTCGGGGTCGACTGGCTCAAGGCCAAGATCGACACGGGCGCGCGCACCTCTTCGCTGCATGCATTCGACATCCGCGAGTTCGAGCGCGACGGCGTGTCGTGGGTCCGCTTCCGCGTGAACCCCTGGCAGGACAGCCGGGAGGACGCTGTGGTCGTCGAATCCCCCGTGCACGATCGACGGGCGGTGCGCAGCTCATCGGGCCATGCCCAGGAGCGGCTCGTCGTCGAGATGATGATCCGTCTGCATGACCGCGAGGTGCTCGCCGAGGTCACCCTGAGCAACAGGGATGAGATGGGCTTCCGGATGCTCATCGGACGCGAGGCGCTGCGCCAGGGATACGTCATCGACCCCGCGCGGTCGTTCCTCGGCGGTCGCGCACCCCGCGAAGCACGTCGGCGCAACCGCGGCAAGGAGTGAGCTCGCTCAGGCGCGGATGAGCACGAGCCCCGTCGCCTTGTCGTGGATACCGCGCTGATCGGCGTCCCAGATGACCGCCGGGATCACGATGACGATCAGCAGCGTGCGGACGATCGGTCGCCAGAGCCCCACCCAGCCTCCGTCCAGACGCACCACCCGCATGCCGAGGATCCGGTGCCCCGGGCTTCCGCCGGCCGTCGGGATGAACAGGATCTGCAACAGGGCGAAGACGGCCATCGGTGCGAACATCGTGAGACCGGCCTCGGCGGGCAGTGCGAACTGGTCGTAGCCGAGGAATCCCGTGGCGATGATCGTCGCAGCCACGTAGTCGATCAGGAGAGCGCCGATCCGCCGCCCCGGACGGGCGATGCTGCCCGTCCCCGTCTGCGGCATTCCGAGTCGTTCTCCGGGGTACGTGTTCACAGCATCCGTCACACATCCAGCCTACCGGCGCGTAACATGCCGGAAACAAAGCGGATACCGTGGAGTAACGCCCCGCACGTACTGTGCACAATGGCCGTGAAGCCATCGATCCGCGATACAGGAGTCGTACATGTTCAAAGATTCGTCCGAGGTGCTGAGCTACATCAAGGAGAACGACGTCAAGTTCCTTGACATCCGATTCACTGATCTCCCGGGTGTCCAGCAGCACTTCAACATCCCTGCGGCCACGGTCGACGAGGACTTCTTCACCGACGGACAGCTGTTCGACGGCTCCTCGATCCGCGGCTTCGCGAGCATCCACGAGTCCGACATGCAGCTCATCCCGGATGTCACCACGGCCTACATGGACCCCTTCCGCGAGGCGAGCACCCTCGTGATGATCTTCGACATCTACAACCCGCGCACGGGTGAGATCTACTCGAAGGACCCGCGCCAGGTCGCCAAGAAGGCCGAGAAGTACCTCGCCTCGACCGGCATCGCCGACACCGCGTTCTTCGCCCCCGAGGCGGAGTTCTACATCTTCGACGACGTGCGCTACTCGGTCACCGCTGGCGAGAGCTTCTACAAGGTCGACTCCGAGGAGGCCGCGTGGAACACCGGTCGCGAGGAGGAGGGCGGAAACCTCGCCAACAAGACCCCGTACAAGGGCGGCTACTTCCCGGTCAGCCCGGTCGACAAGACCGCCGACCTGCGCGACGACATCACCCTGAAGCTGATCGAGGCCGGGTTCATCCTCGAGCGCTCGCACCACGAGGTCGGCACCGCCGGCCAGCAGGAGATCAACTACCGCTTCGACACCATGGTGCACTCGGCGGACGACATCCTGAAGTTCAAGTACATCGTCAAGAACACCGCCGAGGAGTGGGGCAAGGTCGCCACCTTCATGCCGAAGCCGCTCTACGGCGACAACGGCTCGGGAATGCACACGCACCAGTCGCTGTGGAACGACGGCAAGCCGCTGTTCTACGACGAGGCCGGTTACGGCCAGCTCAGCGACATCGCTCGCTGGTACATCGGTGGCATCCTGGCGCACGCGCCGGCGCTGCTCGCCTTCACCAACCCGACCCTGAACAGCTACCACCGTCTGGTCAAGGGCTTCGAGGCTCCGGTCAACCTGGTCTACTCGGCCGGTAACCGCTCGGCAGCAATCCGCATCCCGATCACGGGCTCCAACCCCAAGGCCAAGCGCATCGAGTTCCGCGCGCCGGATGCATCGGGCAACCCGTACCTCGCCTTCGCGGCGCAGCTCATGGCCGGCCTCGACGGCATCAAGAACCGCATCGAGCCGCACGAGCCGGTCGACAAGGACCTCTACGAGCTTCCCCCCGAGGAGGCCAAGAACATCCCGCAGGTCCCGAACTCGCTGCTGGACTCGCTTGACGCGCTGAAGGAGGACCACCAGTTCCTCCTCGAGGGCGGCGTCTTCACCGAGGAGCTCATCGAGACCTGGATCTCCTACAAGTACGAGAACGAGATCCTGCCGATGGCTCAGCGCCCGCACCCGTTCGAGTACGAGCTGTACTTCGGCGTCTGATCAGATAACGCGGAATTCCGGGGGTCGGTCCGCAGGGAGTCCGCAGAATCTCACAGAGAGCCCGTCAGGCCATGGCCTGGCGGGCTCTCCCGCGTCTCGCGTAGAGTCCTTCTCGGTCCCGCCCCAGCCGCGTCAGCCCACCCCGGCTACGCGTCCGGTCAGTCGGAGAGGGAGGCTGCCCGTTCGAGCCGGGCCGGGATGGGCCGCGACCCGGCCGGCATCCTCGACATCCGGCGCCGTCTCTGCGAGGGTTGACCGATGCGAATACGCAGCCTGCAAGCCATGCTCGGGTGGGTCAGTCTCACCGTCGCGGTCGTCTTGGCCGTCCTCGGCACTGTTCTGATGGTCACCGGTGCGGCGAACCGCAACCTGTGGTTCCCGGTCGCCGCGATGGTCCTCCTCGCCGTTGCGAGCATCATCCGGCTCACGAGGATCCGTCGCAGACGACTGCGGCGCGACTGACGCTTCCTGGATGAGCGTCCCGTTCTCGCGTCAGGAGTCGAGGTCGAACGCCCACTCGTTCATGATCAGCTCGGCCCCGCGGAACGAAGCGCTCGTGGTGCCGATGAGTTCGAAACCGCCCCGGCGGCACACGCCGTTCGATCCGGGGTTCGTCGTGGAAGGATAAGCCGTCAGATACCGGCGTCCGTCGCGATGCTGCCGCAGCTCCGAGATCAGCAACGCCAGCGCACCGGATGCCACTCCACGACCCTGCGCGTCGGGAACGACGAACCACCCCGTCTCCCATGCGGGCTGTCCGTGCCATTCGACGTGCCAGGCGCCTATCGAACCCAGGGCACGATGCTGGGGGTCTTCGATCACGAAGTTCCTCGCCTGACCCGCCTCCCCGAGCCGCAGATACCGCTCATTGCGCTCGATCAGTTGCTCCTCCGTCTCGACCCCGTTCAGGTGCCTGGTCATCTCGGGTGTGTTGGCGATCCGAAGCAGAGGGAGATCACCGGCCTGCCAGCGTCGAAGTGTCAGAGCATCCATTCCCACACAGTGCCACCGACCCCCGACATAGCACGGCGAGGACCGCCACGTCACCCTCCCGTGTCGCGCTTGCTTTACCCCGTCGCGACTGGTCAACTGAGGGGTCCGAAACACGCAAGATGAGGGGCCGCCATGCGCCGCACGAACACCAGGCTGCAGCCGAAGAAGGTCCACACCTCAGAGACTCCCCCCTCGCAGCCGAAGACGGCGGCGGCGGCCATCGCCCGGATCAACCCCTTCACCTTCGGTCTTCTCGGCGCACTGGGTGTGCTGGTCGCGCTGCTGCTGGGCGGCATCGTCAACCAGCTCGCGACAGTGCTGGTCTATGTCGGGGTGGCGATCTTCCTGGCACTCGGGCTCGACCCGATCGTCTCGTTCATCGAGCGCAAGCTCCCCCGCCCGGCTGCGGTCGCGATCGTCGTCTCCGTCGTGCTCCTGATCTTCGCCGGCATCATCCTGGCCATCGTGCCGCTGCTCATCGAACAGGTGACCAACCTCATCCAGGACGGCCCGAAGATGGTCGAGGACTTCATGGCGAGCGCCTGGTTCAAGGATGTGAGCGAGCAGTTCGGCTCCACCCTGGATGACGCCGCCCAGGGCGTGCTGACCTTCGTCCAGGACCCGAGCAACATCCTCAACATCAGCGGCGGCGTCTTCGCGGTGGGCGCCGGCATCGCCGGAGGGATCACGGGTGTGACTATCGTGCTCATCCTGACCCTGTACTTCATGGCGTCGCTGCGCAGCATGAAGCGGGTCGCTGTGCGCTTCGTCCCGTACTACCAGCGGGACACCTTCAGCGGGCTCCTGGAGGACGTCTCCGGCGCCGTCGGACGGTACGTGATGGGACAGGCCAGCCTCGCCGTCATCAACGGCATCCTGAGCCTGATCGTGATGACCATCATCGGCGCACCCGTGCCGGCACTTCTCGCGCTGATCGCCTTCATCGGCTCGATGATCCCGCTGGTGGGAACCCTGAGCGCGTCGATCATCAACGCGCTCATCTGCCTCATCGTGAGCCCGGTGACCGCGCTCATCGCGTTCGGCTACTACCTGGTCTACATGCAGATCGAGGCCTACGTCCTGTCACCGCGCATCATGAACAAGGCGGTCGCCGTCCCCGGTGCGCTGGTGGTGATCGCGGCAGTCGCCGGCGGCGCCCTCGGCGGCATCCTCGGGGCGCTCGTCGCGATCCCCGTCGCCGCGAGCATCATCATCATCGTCCAGAAGGTCGTCTTCCCGACCCAGGACAGCAAGGTCGTGCCGCCCGGTACCCTCAGCGAACGGTGAGAGCCCCCGGCTGAACGCGCACGGTGAAGTCGGAGACCTGCCCGACCTCCTCGCCGTCGATCTCGAACGTCTGAGGCGACGCCAGCTGCACCCGCACGCGTTCCGCCGACACGTGGGTGGTGGACTCGGTGCTCACCGCAGTGTCCACGTTGCCCATCATCCGGCGGATGCCGTTCTCCCACACGAAAGCGCGAACCGTGTCCAGCCACTGCAGGGGGCCCTCGGCGCTGACGAGCAGCATGTCGAGCAGGCCGTCGTCGAGCACGGCGTCCGGCAGAAGACGGATGCCGCCCTGCACCATCCCGCAGTTGCCGATCAGCATGGTGTGGCCTCGGAGCCCCTGAGGCTCCTGGTCGTCGAGGGTGAGCGTGATGTCGGTCATCTCCGTGCCCGCGAGGGCGCGACCCATGGCCTCGACATACGCGATCCAGCCCGCTCGGTTCTTCAGGTCCTCGTCGGTCTCGACCAGCATCTGCGCATCGATCCCGAAGCCCACCATCACCACGAACGCGTGCTCCGAGCCGTCATGATCGACCCAGCCCATGTCGATCCGCTGTGGCTCGCCGTCGCGAACCCGAGCCAGCGCAGCCGGGATGTCGTTCAGCGGGATCTCGAGGTTGCGGGCGAGCAGGTTGCCGGTCCCCTGCGGGACGATCCCCAGAGCAGAGTCGGTGCCCGCGAGGGACTCGGCCACCGCGCGGACCGTTCCGTCGCCGCCGACCGCGACGACGACGTCGCAGCCCGCGGCCACGGCCTCCGCGGCCATGCCCCGCCCCGGATCCTCGATGCTGGTCTCCCACCACTCCACGGGGGTTCCCGCGCTCTCGGAGTCGAACGTGGCCGCGACGGCGGCGCGCAGCGCTGTCCCGTCGACTTTGGAGGGGTTCCAGATCACACCGAGCTTCGAGATCGTCATGCAGACAGGCTATCCATAGAAGAGGTGCTCGAACGCCCTGCGCGCGCGTCGAGTCACACCGAGGTAATCGTCGTCGAGCGTGCTGGCCGAGCGGTCGGGATACCCCAGAAGCCGGCCGATCGCATCCAGAGCCCGCGGGTCGGTCGGAAGCACGTCGCTGGTCTTGCCGGTGTACAGGGTGATCGCCGAGCGCAGACGGCTTGACAGCAGCCATGCCGCACGCAGCAGATCGGCGGACTCGGCCGGGACGAATCCCGCCTCGACGGCCGCCTCGAGGGCGGCGAGCGTCGATGTCGTGCGCAGGGCGGGCACGTCGTGAGCGTGCTGCAGCTGGAGCAGCTGCACCAACCACTCGACGTCGCTCAGCGTTCCGGGTCCGAGCTTCAGGTGGCGACGAGGGTCGACCCCCTGCGGCAACCGCTCGCCCTCGACCCGTGCCTTGATGCGCTTGATCTCGCGGGTGCCCTGCAGATCGACCTCGGCGGGATAGCGGATGCTGTCGGCGAGGGCGGTGAACTTCGTGATGAGGGTGGTGCTGCCCGCCACCCCGCGCGCCCGCAGCAGCGCCTGGGCCTCCCAGGAGAGCGACCAGCGTCGGTAGTACTCCGCATACGCGTCGATCGAACGGACGACGGGTCCGTTGCGTCCCTCCGGACGGAGATCGGCGTCGAGGTCCAAGGGCACGCGGTGATCCGTCAGATGCTCGCGGAGTCCCGCGACGATACGCGTGGCGAGCGTCTGCGCACGGTGCGGATCGACGCCGTTCGCGTCGTAGACATAGAGGATGTCGGCGTCGGAGCCGAACCCCAGCTCCGCTCCCCCGAACCGCCCCATGCCGATCACCGCGAAGTCGAGCGCCTCATCGTCGACCGGGACGATCTCGCGTCGGACCGCGCGCAGCGCCGCCTGGATCGTGGCGTCGGTGATCTCGGTCAGAGAGGTCGCGATCTGCTCGATCGACAGGACGTCGAGGACGCCCCCCATCGCGGTGCGCAGCAGCTCCCGACGCCGCAGCGCCCGCACGGCCTGCAGTGCGTCTCCGACGTTCTTGTGACGCGTCTGGATCGCTCTGGCCTCCTCATCGAGCGCGGCGCCGCTGCGGGGACGAAGCAACTCGCTGCTGTCGAGCCAGGCGACGGACTCGGGGATCCACTCCATGAGCTCGCCGACATAGCGCGACGACGACAGAAGCCGGGTCAGGCTCTCGGCAGCCCCAGACGAATCCCGCAGCATCCGTAGGAACCACGGAGTGTCGCCCAGGCGCTCGCTGATGCGTCGGAACGCGATCAGCGCATAGTCGGGGTCGCTGCCGTCGGCGAACCAGCGCACCATCACCGGCATCAGGTGTCTCTGGATGGTCGCCTTGCGACTCAGCCCCGCCGTGAGAGCGCCGATGTGGCGCAGGGCGCCTGCGGGATCGCGGAAGCCGATGGCCATGAGCCGGTCATGCGCCTGCGCGGTGGAGAGCGTCCTCTCCTCCTCGGGAAGCGCGGCCACGGCGCTCAGGAGCGGACGGTAGAACAGCCGGGTGTGGATGTCACGCACCTGACGCCGGACGCTCTCCCACCGGGCCCAGATCGCCTCGCCGGATTCGCCCAGTCCCGTGCTGCGCGCGAGCACCCGAAGTCCGGCGGGTGTGCGGGGCATCAGGTGGGTGCGGCTGAGCTCCCGGAGCTGGAGTCTGTGCTCCATCAGTCGCAGCACACAGTAGTCGTCGGCGAACGACGCCGCCTCGGCGCGACCGATGTAGCCGCCCTCGACCAGGGCGTCGATGCTCTCGAGCGTGCCGCGCGTGCGCAGGCGCGGATCTGTCAGGCCGTGCACGAGCTGCAGGAGCTGCACCGTGAACTCGATGTCTCGCAGACCGCCCGAACCGAGCTTCAGCTGGTAGGGAGCATCCTCGGGGTCGATGTGCTCCATGACCCGCTCCCGCATGCGCTGCACGCTGTCGACGAAGTTCTCGCGCGCGGCGCTGGAGAAGACCTTGGGCTGCACTGCGGCGATGTACTCGGCGCCCAGCTCGGGGTCGCCCGCGAGCGGTCGCGCCTTGAGCAGGGCCTGGAACTCCCAGCTCTTGGCCCAGCGGTCGTAGTACGCCAGATGGGAAGCGAGCGAACGGACGAGCGCCCCTTGTTTGCCCTCGGGACGCAGCGCGGCGTCGACCTCCCAGAGCGGAGGTTCGACCTCGATGCCGCTCAGTCCGCGCATCGTCTCGCGCGCGAGCCGCGTCGCGATGTCTATCGCCCGCGACTCCGGCACGACGTCGTGGTCCGCGGTCCCGCCGACGAAGATCACGTCGACGTCGCTGACGTAGTTCAGCTCGCGCGCGCCGGCCTTGCCCATGCCGATGATCGCGAGCTGCGTGGCCGCGATCTGTTCGCGATCGATCGTGTCGACCAGTCTTCGCCTCGCGATCGCCAGCGATGCCTCCAACGCGGCGCCCGCGATGTCGGCCAGCGCGGCAGCGACGTCGGCGACGATGCGCACGGGACTGTGGTTGGTCAGGTCGAGGGCGGCGATCAGGGCGAGGTTGCGGCGATAGGCCACGCGCAGGGTGACCACCGCACTGTCGTCGCCCGACTCGGCGAAGCCGTCGCGCGCACCGACTGCGTCGAGCATCCGATCACGCAGCTCGTCGGCCGACGGGAGTTCGGTGGACGTGTCGCCCAACACCGAGATCTCCGTCGGATGTCTCAGGAAGAAGTCCGCGAAGCCCTGCGATGCCCCGAACACCCGCCACGCGCGCCGGCGCGCCCGCTGGTCGGAGAACAGAGCGGCGATGGGTGCCGCATCGCGCCGCGCGACGCGCAGCATCCCCTCGACCGCCGCATCGGGGTCGGCCGCATCCGCCTCGCTGAGCAGAAGCGACCGTTCGACGCCGATCAGGGCCGCGAGCTCGCTGAGGTTCGCCGCGGCTTCACTGAGCTCGGCGAACCCCAGCCTGGCCAGAGCGGAGAGGGAGACGGAGTCGTCCGAGCGGGCCATCGGCGACGCTCAGAGCAGCTCGAGGTTGTTCTTCAGCTCCAGCGGAGTGACCTGGCCGCGATAGGCCTCCCACTCCTTGCGCTTGTTGAGCAGCACGTAGTTGAAGACCGATTCGCCGAGGGTCTCGGCGACGAGCTCGGAGCTCTCCATGTACTCCAGTGCGTGGTCGAGGCTCGCCGGCAGCGCGGAGTAGCCGAGCGCGCGGCGCTCCGCATCGCTCAGAGACCACACGTTGTCTTCGGCCTCGGGAGGCAGCTCGTACTCCTCTTCGATGCCCTTGAGGCCTGCCGCGAGCATGAGGGCGTAGGCGAGATACGGATTGGCCGCCGAGTCGAGAGCGCGGTACTCGACCCGCGACGAGCCGCCCTTGTTCGGCTTGTACATCGGAACGCGCACCAGCGCGGAGCGGTTGTTGTGGCCCCACGTGACGAAGCTCGGAGCCTCGTCGCCGCCCCAGAGCCGCTTGTAGGAGTTGACGAACTGATTGGTCACCGCCGCCATCTCGTTGGCGTGCCGCAGCAGCCCGGCGATGAAGTGACGGCCGGTCTTGGACAGCTGATACTTGGCGCCCTCTTCATAGAACGCGTTGCGCTCGCCCTCGAAGAGCGACATGTGCGTGTGCATGCCGCTTCCGGGGTGGCCGCTCAGCGGCTTCGGCATGAAGGTGGCGTAGACGCCCTGCTCGATCGCGACCTCTTTGATGACTGTGCGGAAGGTCATCACGTTGTCGGCCATCGTCAGCGCATCCGCGTAACGCAGGTCGATCTCGTTCTGGCCGGGTCCGCCCTCGTGGTGGCTGAACTCGACCGAGATGCCGAGGTCCTCGAGCATCCGCACCGATCGGCGCCGGAAATCGTGTGCCGTGCCACCCGGGACGTTGTCGAAGTATCCGGCGGAGTCCACGGGAACCGGCCCCTCGGGACCGAACGACGATGACTTGAGAAGGTAGAACTCGATCTCGGGATGCGTGTAGAACGTGAACCCGGCATCGGCTGCCTTGGCGAGTGTGCGCTTGAGCACGTGCCGGGGGTCGGAGACGGCGGGGCGCCCGTCGGGCGTCGTGATGTCGCAGAACATGCGGGCGGTCGGGTCGATCTCACCACGCCACGGCAGGGTCTGGAAGGTGGTGGGGTCGGGCTGGGCGAGCAGATCGGATTCGTAGCTGCGGGTCAGGCCCTCGATGGCCGAGCCGTCGAATCCGATCCCCTCGGCGAACGCGCCCTCGACCTCGGCCGGTGCGATGGCGACGGACTTGAGCGTTCCGATCACATCGGTGAACCACAGGCGGACGAACTTGACGCCGCGCTCTTCGATCGTCCGGAGGACGAAATCCCTCTGCTTGTCCACGGTCACTCGGCCTTGCCGATGCCGGCGTCCCAGCCGCTCTCGGCTGCGTCCTCCTCAGCCCAGGCGCGTGAGCGCTCCTTGAGCTTCTCCGGAGCCCGAGACGCCTCGGCCTCGGTGTCGAAGGGGCCGACGCGGTCGGCAGATGCCGAGATCATGCCGAACTCGACCTGACCGGTCTCCAGGTTGTACCAGTACTTCTCATCGCCGTTCGACATGGCCGTTCCCCTTCTTCACGTGGTGTCATCGATCCTATCGGCGCTGACCGCGGTCGCTAAGCTATCGAGCATGGCAAAAGCGATCGGCGTCGACATCGGCGGCACGGGAATCAAGGCAGGCATCGTCGACCTCGAGCACGGCATCATGGCCTCGGACAGGGTGCGGGTGCCGACCCCTGAGGGCGCGTCTCCCGAGGATGTCCTGCAGGCCGTGCAGACGGTTCTGAAGACCCTCGACGTGCATGACTCGACTCTTCCGCTCGGAGTGGCATTCCCCGCCATCGTCAAGCGCGGCATGACGCTGTCTGCCGCCAATGTCTCGAAGAAGTGGATCGACTTCGACGCCGAGCGCTTCTTCCGCGACGGCCTCGGGCGCAACATCGTCTTCGTGAACGACGCGGATGCCGCCGGCGTCGCCGAGGCGCGCCACGGTGCGGCGCGCGACGTGCGCGGCTTCACGCTGCTCACCACTCTCGGCACGGGCATCGGCTCGGCGTTCCTCTACGACGGAGTGCTGCTGCCGAACACCGAGCTCGGACACCTGAACTTCGGCGAGTACGAGTCGGTCGAGACGTTCGCCGCCACGTCGGCGCGCGAGCGCGAAGGACTCAGCTGGGCGGAGTGGGCAGAGCGTCTGCAGAAGTTCTACTCGCACATCGAGTTCCTCTTCAGCCCGGACCTGTTCGTGGTCGGCGGCGGCGTGTCGAAGAACGCGGGAGACTTCCTCCCGCTGCTCGACCTGAAGACCCCGATCGTCCCTGCGATCCACCGCAACAACTCCGGCATCATCGGCGCCGCCTCGCTCGCCGGCGACTGATCCATCGACCACCCACACGACGAAGGCCCTGCCGAACCGGCAGGGCCTTCGTCACGTCCAGACGAGGACGGGGCCACGCCGAGTCGGCGGGTCGCGTCATGATACCCGCCGCTCAGGCTCTTGTAGGGCGAGGCCGAGCGGCAATGAAAGGCAGCGTCGAGATGAACGAACAACCTGAATCGTCCTGGGACCGGCCGGTGTCGCCGGAGACGACAGCCGGGATCGTGCCGGTGGATCGGCCGGAGGCCAAGAAGCTGCGGTCGCGCCATGTCACGATGATCACGCTCGGCGGCATCATCGGCGCCAGCCTGTTCGTCGGGTCCGGCAACGTCATCCGCGCGGTGGGTCCCGCGGCCGTGCTGTCGTACCTCATCGGCGGTCTGCTCGTCTTCCTCGCGATGCGCATGCTGGGCGAGATGGCGGCCTCGCGCCCCGCGATCGGCTCGTTCATGGAGTATGCGCGCGTGGGCCTCGGCAACTGGGCCGCTTACCTCGTCGGATGGCTCTACTGGTACTTCTGGGTGGGCGTGCTCGCCTACGAGGCGGTCCTGGGCGGCGAGACCATGGCGACCTGGTTCCCCGCCGTGCCGTCGTGGGCATGGTCGCTGATCCTCATCGGCGTCTTCGTGGGCACGAACATCATCTCCGTCCGAGCGTTCGGCGAGGTGGAGTTCTGGCTCGCCAGCATCAAGGTGCTCGCGATCGTCGTCTTCCTCGGCGCCGGTGTGCTGTTCGCGTTCGGCCTGTGGCCCAACTCCGAGGTCTCGATCTCGAACCTGTGGGAGCACGGCGGGTTCGCTCCGAACGGCTTCGGTGTGGCCTTCACGGGCGTCGCGCTGGTCATCTTCTCGTACTTCGGCACCGAGATCGCCGTGATGGCCTCCGCCGAGTCGGTGGATCCGGCCAAGGGCATCCGGCAGGCGACGAGCACGATCATCTGGCGCATCCTCCTGTTCTTCGTCGGTTCGGTGCTCGTCATCGTCACCGTGGTGCCGTGGGATGAACTGCCTGTGCCGACGGACGTCGCCAACGCGCCCTTCACCTATGCCCTCGAGCAGTTCGGCATCCCGGGCGCGAGCATCATCATGCAGCTCGTCATCTTCACGGCGGTCATCTCGGTGCTGAACTCGGGCCTCTACTCGGCGTCTCGCATGTTCGCAGCGCTTGCCGAGCAGGGCTTCGCGCCCAGGATCGTGGCGCAGAAGTCGAAGAGCGGAGTCCCCGTGATGGCGCTGCTGGCCTCGACCAGCGGCGGACTGATCGCGACGCTCGTGAACTTCCTGACACCGGGATCGGGCATCTTCGACTTCATCATGAACTCGGCGGGCCTGGTCGCCCTGTTCGTGTACGTCTTCATCGCGCTCACACAGTGGCGACTGCGGCAGAAGATGACGCCGGACGAGGTCGCCAAACTGAAGCTCAAGATGTGGCGGCATCCCTGGCTGAACGTGCTCCTGATCGCCTGCATCGCCGCCGTGATCGTCGTGATGATGTTCAGTGAGGGAGGCCGCACGCAGGTCTGGACGAGCCTGATCGCCACCGGCGTGCTCGTGCTGCTCTGGCCGCTCGTGCGGCGCAATCTCGCGCGCCGCGCGTCGGTGACGGCAGACGGCAGCGCACCGGGCACTCCCAGCGCGCGCCCGTAGAATCGCGGTGTGAACGGCTCGAGACTCTCTGCGACCCTCGTCGGCACGGTGCTGGCGCTCACCCTGACGGGGTGTGCCGCGCCGACTCCGGCGGCGTCCCCTTCCCCGACTGCGACGTGGCTCCCGACCCCGTCGATGACGCAGAGTCCTCCTGCCGCAGCGCCGTCGCCCGAGTCCGCGCCGAGCAGCGACCCCGCTGCGGACGCGCAGACCGAGGTGATGCAGAACCTCTGGGACCAGGCGACGCCGGAGCAGCAGGACGATGCGTTGCGCGTGCTCGGAATCGACCCCGAGAACCCTCAGCCCACCGATGACGCGGCCGCGATCCTCGTCTCCAAGGCCGCCGAGTACGGCTACGACGTGTCGGAGGACGCGGCTCGGGCATTCCTCGAACAGCTCGCGGGGCAGTAGTCCTCGCGCGTCGACGGGCGCGGCCGAGTCGGCGCTCTCAGCGTCGCTGGGGCTCCATCACGAACGGTTCGCCGGCAAGCGGTCTCATCGCGCCCGGACCCAGCGTCAGCACATCACCCGGGTAGAGCAGCGCCCCCAGGCGGTTGTAGGTCATCGCCGCGTAGACATCTGTGCACAGCCTCTCCCTGATGGCCGCGGGTGCATCGCCCGCAGCCACGGTGTATGTCGCGATGCTGCCGTCCGCCGTCCTCGTGACCGTGCCGCGCGCGAACTCGGTCTCGCCGTTGTCCACCGGTGCGACGCCGTTCCACGTCGCGTAGAAGGTGGGCTCCTCGTCTCCCTCGCTGTATCCCGGGATCGAGATGATCGACAGCACTTCGCACCCGCTCGCGTCAGATGTCGGCACCGGCGTGGGTGTGCCGCTCGGAGTCGGCTGATCCTGCGTGGCGGGCCGCACAGCGGCGGCTGTCTCCGCCCCCTGCGGAGAGACTGCAGTGCACCCCGCGAGCCCGGCGACCGACAGCGCGACGACCACCGCCAGGGCGACGGCAGGCGAGCGATTCGACATGCACGAACGCTATCGGGCATCCGGCCGCAGGGCCAGCGGATAAGCGAATGGGCCGACCTGTACGCCGGGTTCTGTTCCGGGGTTCTTCGCCCCTTCGACGGCCATCTCTCTCGGCGACACGTTGCCGTGGCACTCTAGCGGTCTACCCGAGGACTCGGCGAGCCGCGTCATCATCCTCTGTCTGACCTTGCTCCGGACGAGGTTTACCTGGCAGGCCATGTCACCATGACCCCCGGTGGTCTCTTACACCACCCTTTCACCCTTACCCCTTGCGGGGCGGTCTGCTCTCTGTGGCACTTTCTCGCGGATTGCTCCGGGTGGGCGTTACCCACCGTCCTGCCCTGAGGAGCCCGGACGTTCCTCGGTGCGGTTGCCCGCCACGCGGCCGTCCAGTCGACCCATTCGCACGTCCAGTCTACGCCGAGGCCGCTCTACTTCTCGGCCGACTCCGCGATGCGAAGGTCGAGGGGCACGTCGATCGGGAAGTCGCCGAAGAGACGGCGCGTGGCCACGGACGCGGCTTCGCGCACGGCGTCGGCCGCGGCATCCGCCTGCTCCTCGGGAACATGCAGGATCACTTCGTCGTGCAGGAAGAAGGCCAGGTGCGCGCGAGAGCCGAAGACTCCGGATGCGGGGGCGTCGCGCTCGGCCCGCGGAAGCCTCTGCAGACGATGTCTGATCTCAGCGAGCCAGATCAACGACCACTCCGCGGCGGTGCCCTGCACGACGAAGTTGCGCGTGAACCGGCCCCAGTCCCGGGCCCGCCGGCGGGCGAGGGCGACGTCGGCCGGATCGGCATCCGCGTCGGTGGCCGCGGCCTGCGCCGCCGCCCACTCCATCGATGGCCGCGGAGAGGATCGCCCGAGCCAGGTGGAGACGACTCCCCCGTCCTCGCCGATCCGCGCGGCCCGATCGACGAGGGCCATCGCCCGCGGATAGACCTTGCGCAGCCGGGGCACGAGTCGGCCACTGTCGCCGGTCGTCGCTCCGTACATCGCCCCGAGCACGGCATATTTCGCCTCTTCTCGCGTGGCGACCGCGCCGGACTCGACCACACCGACGTAGAGGTCTTTGCCCTGTGCCGCTCGGGCCATCGCGCGATCGCCCGCCATGCCGGCGAGCATCCGCGGCTCGAGCTGAGCGACATCCGCGACGACGAGCGTCCATCCGTCGTCGGCGCGCACCGCGGCCCGCAGGGTGCGCGGCAGCTGGAGAGCGCCGCCACCCGCAGACGCCCACCGCCCCGTCACGACGCCGCCCGTGATGTAGACCGGTCGGAACCTGCCGTCGCGCACCCATTCGGCGAGCCAGGCCCACCCGTTCGCACTCAGGAGCCGAGACAGCTTCTTGTAGGCCAGCAGTGGTTCGACCACGGCGTGGCTGTGCTGGGCGAGTTCCCACCGGCTCGTCGACTCGACCTGCACTCCGACGCGGTGCAGAGCGCGCAGCAGCTTCGGCTGGCTCTCGAGGTTGAGGGTGGGATCGCCGAGGATCGAACGCACCCGCTCGCCCTGAGCCGCCATGCGGCTGGGAAGGCCGCCGGCGATCGGTCGCGTGCCGAGGATCTCGGTGAGGATGCCGTCGTGCACGCCCTCGTTCCACGGCAGGCCGGCTGCGCGCATCTCCTCGGCGATGAGTCCCCCGGCGGACTCGGCCGAGGTGAGCAGCGTGAGTCGCCCGTCCTTGCCGTCTCGCAGCACCCGACGCTGCGCGCGGTACTGATCGAGCGCCTCCGCCACGGGGTCGCGCGATTCGCTGTGCTCGAGCACGTCGAACAAGGCTGGTGCGTCATCGACGGGCTCACGGCGCACCCACGACGCGGACGGTGCGAGCGGACGCGCGACAGTGTCGGTGTCGCGCAGGATCGCATGGCAGAGCACCAGATCATGCGACCTGCCGAGGAGGACACCGGACGCGAGCAGCTCGGGATAGATCTCCCGCGCGCTGCGGATCACCCAACGCGGCGGATCGTCGAGTTCCTGCTCCGAAACCCACACGGGCATCTCGGTCGACGAGAGTTCGAGGCGCGCAACCTCCGCATCGTCCGAGTCGAGTTCCACAGCGACGTAGCCGCCGGCGTCGTTCCTGAGCAGGGCCACCCGTCGCTCGCTCGGGGGCCGCGAGCCGCCCGTCACGCTCGCGGCGCGGAGGTCACAGCCCGGATTCCTCGGTGCGCACCAGGATGCAACCGCACTCCGGGCAGGACACGACGAGGTCGTCGGCCGCGTTGCGGATGTCGTTCAGGTCTGTGCCGGGAAGCAGGATCCGGCATCCCTCGCACGTGCCGCGCGTGAGCAGGGCTGCGCCCGCGCTGTTCGCGGCGCGACGCGTGTACTCGGCGAGGAGCGGCGCCGGAACGGCCGCGGTCACAGCCTCGCGGTCGCGGGTCAGCTGAGCGATGAGATCGGTGGCGGTGGCGACGTCGGCCTTGGCCTGAGCGGTGAGCGCGGTGCCCTCCGCGGTGGTCGTCCCGAGCAGCGCCTGCTGTGCGGCGACCGCCGCGTCGGCATCCTCCACGCGTCCCATGACATCGAGCTCGATGTCCTCGAGGTCACTCTGGCGCTTGGCCAGGCTGGCGATCTCGTGTTCGAGCGCCTGCGCCTCCTTCGGGTTCGTGGCCGTGGCCAGCCGATCGGCGTCGCGGGCCCGCCGCTGCTCGACGAGCTTCACATCGGCTTCGAGCCGCGACAGCTCGGTGCGAACGTCGTCACGCACTCCGGTCAGAGCCGTCAGCTCACGCAGCTGCTCCTGACGGATCGCGACGAGCTCGGCGATGCGAGCGGCCTGCGGCGGCTTGGTGCGTGCGCGCTCAGACTGCGCGATGCGCCGGTCCAGGTCGGCGACGTCGAGCAGGATGCGCTGGTGTTCTGGGCTGGCGTTCACGCTCTCAAATCTACTCGCTGCCCCGCCCTGTCCATCACCCGACCTGTCCGTCGAGGTACAGCCAGCTGCGACCCTCGCGCACGAAACGGCTCCGTTCATGCAGAGAACCGCGCTCGGCGCCCTGCCGCCAGAACGCCTCGAACTCGACCACGCCGTCGCGGTCGAAGGGTCCGCCCCCGACGCGATCCACGATCACGAGCCTGCGCCACACGACGTCGTCGTCGAGATCGATCTCGGTCGGGCGCGTAGACGGATGCCACGTCGCGAGGAGGTACGCGGGGTCCCTGACCGCGAACGCCGTGAAGCGCGAGCGCATCAGTCGCTCAGCCGTGGGCGCCGCGGCCCCGCCGAGGAGCGGGCCGCAGCATCGGCCGAAGAGGTCTCCCGAGCCGCAGGGGCACCGCTCCGCATTATCGGGGACACCGTCATCCGACGCCATCCTCTGCACCTCGCTCATCGCTCCAGCGTACGCTGGCGCCATGACGGCTCTTCCTCATTTCACGGCACACAACGGCTTCACTCTTCCGGCTCTGGGACTCGGGACATATGCGCTCGACGGCGACGCCGGCGCGGATGCGGTCGCCACCGCGATCGGTGCCGGGTACCGCCTGATCGACTCGGCCTTCAACTACGAGAACGAGGGATCGGTCGGCCGCGGTGTGCGCGCATCGGACGTGGACTCATTGGAGCTCATCGTCACGACCAAGCTGCCCGGACGTCATCACCCGAGTGCGAAGGCGCGGACGAGCATCGAGGAGAGCCGGTCGCGCCTGGGCGTCGACGCGATCGATCTGCACCTGATCCACTGGCCGAACCCGCGGCAGGACGAGTACGTGCAGGCCTGGGAGGCACTGGTCGACGCCCAGCAGCGCGGCGTCGTGAGGCAGATCGGCGTCTCGAACTTCCTGCCGGAGCACCTCGAGCGCATCGAGCGGGAGACCGGCGTCCGCCCCGTCGTGAATCAGATCGAAGTGCACCCGTACTTCCCGCAGAGCGAGCAGCTGGCCTATCACCGCGAGCACGGCATCCTCACGGAGGCATGGAGTCCGCTCGGCCGCGCGAAGGAGCTGATCGAGGAGCGGGTCATCGGTGAGGTCGCCACGGCGCACGGCATCTCGCCCGCGCAGACTGTGCTCGCCTGGCACGTGGCGCGCGAGACCGTCGCGATTCCGAAGGCGTCGTCGCTCGAGCACCAGGTGTCGAATCTGGCGGCCGGCGCGATCGTGCTCTCGGACGCGGAAGTCGAGGCGATCACGGCGCTCGGACGCGCGGACGGGCGGCTGTTCGATGCCGACCCCGCATCGCACGAGGAGTCCTGAGACCCGTCGGTCGCTGAGCCCCGTCGACCGCACTCCTAGACTGGCGGTATGCCGGTCATCGCAGGGATCCCGATCACCCCGCTGACGGCTCGGCTCTTCTTCGCCGTGCAGGCCGCGGCAGGGGCTCTGTGGTGGATCCTCGTCGCGCTGAGCGACGATGTGCGCACCCTCACGCTCGGCGAGCTCCCGACCGGCCTCGTGGCGGCCTTCGACATCCCGCTGTTCGTGCTGGGCTCGGCGATCGTCGCGGCGGGTGCGCGATGGGCGATCTGGGTCACCGTTCCCTGGACCGTGCTCGTGGCCGTCGGCATGGCCGCCTACGCCACGGTCACGGGTCTCGCGGGGTGGGGCGCCCTGACGATGGTGGTCGCCGCCGGAGTCAGCGTCGCAGCCGCTGTGGTGCTGGTCTGCGGGCGGGCGCCCGTCGAGTGGGTGGTAACCGGACCGCTCGCGTTCCGGCCCGCTGGGAGAGTCGGCACCCGTGCGCTGCTGGCACGGACCGGACTGCAGACGCTGTTCTTCTGGGGCACCTTCCTGCTCGTCATCCCGATCGTCGTGTCTCTCGTCGAAGCCCGATGGGCACTGCGCATCGAGATTCCGTTCGTCGTGCACCTCGCCGGCGGTGTGCTGCTCGCCGCCGCGACCGCCCTCGGTGTCTGGTCGGCGGTGTCGATGTCGGTCGAGGGGGAAGGCACTCCGCTCCCCTCGCAGATGGCGCGGCGACTCGTGATCAACGGTCCGTACCGGTACGTGCGGAATCCGATGGCCGTCGCCGGCATCGCTCAGGGGATCAGCGTGGGTCTCATCCTGGGATCCTGGCTCGTCGTCGCGTACTCGCTCTTCGGATCCGTGCTGTGGAATTCGGTCGTCCGCCCCCTCGAAGAAGCGGATCTGCAGGAGCGGTTCGGAGCCGAATTCCTGGAGTACAGCGGCAGAGTGTCGTGCTGGATGCCGGTCAGACCCGCTGTGTCCCGAGCACTCTGAGCAGCTCGAGCTTGCTCGCGGCGTCGCTGCCCGGCGCGGCGGTCAGGACGATGAGGGCCTGGGATTCGTCTTCGGTGAACAGCGCCTGGCAGTCGACCTCGATCGGGCCGATCTCGGGATGGATCAGGACCTTGTGGTCTTCGAAGCGCCGCCTGACCTCGTGCACGTCCCACAGCTCCGCGAACTCCGCGCTGCGCGCCGTGAGCTCTCTCACGATCTCTCCGGCGCGTGAGCTCTCACCCAGCGCGCCGTAGGCCGAACGCAGGGAGGCGACGAGCACCCGGCTGTGGCGCGCGTGATCCTCGGTCGGGTAGCGTCGGCGCTCATCATCCGGGTGCGCGAACCACCGGTAGATGCCGCTTCGTTCGATCCCTTCGAGACCGCGCGCGTCGCCCAGAAGAGCGCGTGCAGCGTCGTTCTGCACGAGCACCTCGTCGAGCGCGGAGACGACGAAGGCGGGTGTGTCGTCGAGACGGTCGAGGACGCGGAGCATTCCGGGGTGCACGTAGTCGGTGAAGACCGTGCGGTCGGGTGCGCTGTGTCCGCAGACACGGTGAAGGTAGTCGCGCTCGTCGGGGGTCAGGCGCAGCGCCCGCGCGAGGGACGCCAGGATCTGCGCGCTCGGCTGCGGCCCTCGCCTCTGTTCGAGCCGCGCGTAGTAGTCGGTCGACATGGCCGCGAGCTGCGCGACCTCCTCGCGACGGAGTCCGGGAGTGCGACGGCGCGCTCCCCAGCCGAGGCCGACGTCGGAGGGCTTCAGCTGCTCCCGACGTCGCACGAGGAATTCGGCCAGTGCTTCTCTGTCCACCCCTGCAGTATCTCGTGTGCGGCCTCGGGCATCCAGGGACGCCCGATCCCTGGATGCGCCGTCTCTGGTGAGCCGTTGAGAGAGCTCGAAGACTGAACGCATGGACATCAGCGGAAACACCATCTTCATCCCCGGCGCCACGAGCGGGATCGGCCTCGCCCTCGCCCAGCGACTCAGCGAACGGGGCAACACCGTGATCGTGGGCGGACGTCGCTCGGAGCTGCTCGACGAGATCGCCGCGGCGAACCCCGGCATCGACACCGTCCGGATCGACACGACGGATGCCGACAGCATCCGCACGGCCGCGCAGACCGTGCTGGCCGCGCATCCCTCAGTGAACGTCGTCATCGCGATGGCGGGGATCATGCGCGTCGAGGACTGGAGGTCACCCGACGGGTTCCTCGAGACCGCCGAGGAGATCGTCACCACCAATCTCCTCGGTCCCATCCGACTGATCGCCGCCTTCATCGAGCATCTGCGCACCATGCCCGACGCGACGATCATGACCGTGTCGTCAGGTCTGGCCTTTGCGCCCCTGCGCGTGACACCGACCTACAACGCGACGAAGGCGGCCATCCACATGCTGAGCGAATCCCTGCGTCTGCAGCTCGACGACACGAGCGTGCGCGTGCTCGAGCTCGAACCGCCCGCCGTGCGCACCTCGCTCATGCCCGGACAGGAGACCAGCGACTTCGCGATGCCCCTCGACGAGTTCGTCGACGAGGTCGTCGAACTGATCGAGACACAGCCGGAGGCCACCGAGATCCAGGTCGAGAACGTGAAGTTCCTCCGTTACGGCGAAGCACGCGGCGACTACGCGCAGGTCGTCGACGCACTCAATCGTCGCGATCCGCACGGGAACTGAGCCCACGCGGTCGTCGGCTCACGGGATCAGAGAGCCGCGTCGACGGCCTGCTGAGCCGTGGTGTGCCGGAACTCGAATCCCGAGCGCTGGAGCGCTTCGGGTCGGACATCGGCATCGGAGAGCAGCAGCGAGTCGGCGGCGGCGCGGCTCAGGCCGAGCCTCAGGGCCCACGCAGGAGCGGGGATCCAGAACGGCCGTCGCATGCTCGCCGCGAGTGCACGGCCGATGTCGTTCGCCGAGGCGCGCGTCGGGCCGGTGAAGTTGACCGGCCCCTCGAGGCGCTGATCGATCACGTGACGGATGCCGCGCACCTCGTCGTCCAGCGAGATCCAGGGCCAGATCTGCGTGCCTGCTCCGATCGGGCCGGCGACACCGAACCGCGTGAGCTGGATCAGCGGCTTGAGAACACCCCTGCGATGGATGATCGGCGCCGTGCGCAGCAGCGCCACGGTGGTGTTCTCCGCGGCCCGCAGCGCTTCCTGCTCCCATCGGACGCAGAGCTGCGCGAGGAACGTGTCGCCGGGGAGCGACGCCTCGGTCAGGATCTCACCGGGTGCCGAGCCGTAGTAGCCGACGGCGGACGCCGAGACGAAGGCAGGCGCGTCGTCGCGGAGAGCACGCACCGCGGTCGCGAGCGTGCGAGTGGTCGTCAGCCGGGACTCCGCGAGCTCGCGGCGATACCCGCGCGTCCACGGCAGGCGTCCGACGCTGGCCCCGCCGAGTGCGACCACGGCGTCGGCGCCAGCGAGCACGTCCGGATCCAGCTCGCGCTCCCCCGGCATCCACTGCACCTCGGAGGGATCCCGTGGGGGGCGTCGCACGAGAGTGGTCACCTCCGCGCCGTCCGATCGGAGCGACGAAACGAGGGCCGTGCCGATCAGGCCCGATGCACCACTGATCACGATCCGCTGCGCCATGACGACTCCCTCCGTCCGTTCACCGGACTCGTTCCACTCCGCGAGTCTGTCACGTCCGGCCCCGGCTGGCGATGTCCGCGGTGCCGGGTAGGTTGCCGACGTGACCGAACCCGTGCAGTCGTGGTGGGCGAGACGCCAGTTCTCGCGAGGAACGGAGGTGCCCTATGCGATCGGCACCTATCGCTCGCAGTGGGCGGCCTACCCCGAGCTGATCCGCCAGTACCACCCCGAACTCAATCACGGCATCGCCCTCTCGCAGGTGCCGTTGGCCGCCGACGTGCTGCTGTGCTGGGAGTGCCGCGTCGGCCATCGCTTCGCCGCCACGCCGTCCGAGCAGCGCGAGCGACCCGGGCGCGTGCGCCGCCAGTCGGCGTGGTGCCCGGAGTGCTCGACGCTCGCACGGCCCCAGCCTGTCGTTCTGGGCGAAGCCCGCGCGATCCCCCGACGTGCGAGACCGCCGGTCACCCTCTGCACCAAGACCCCTGATCTTCCGTCCGGCGAGCCCTTCTCGAGCGCGTGCGCTCCGGCACCGGCATCCGCCGCCGAGGCCAGGCTGCGTGCGGCACTCGGCTCTCGGATCGCCTTCACATCGGGTGTCAACGCGATCAAGGTCGCTCGTCCCTTCTTCCGTCACACCGAGGTGTGGCCCGACATCCTTCTGCCGGAGCTGCGAGTCGCGATCGAGTACGACACGGTCGGTCGTCACGGTCTCGAGCACGTGGGAAAGCGGGAGCAGGCCGATCGGCGAAAGGACCGCGCACTGCGCACGGCCGGGTGGGAAGTGATCCGCATCCGCACCGGTCGGCTCGAACCGCTGGGACCGTACGATCTGCAGATGCCGTCGGTCTCGACACGTGGCGTCGATCGCATCATCGACGTGCTGCGCGACATCCGCGGGCCGCTGATCGTCGACGCTTTCCTCATCACCGGGTGACGACGACGTCCCGAACGGTCGGGCTCACTCTCCCGAGAGACCGTCACTCCCCCGCACGACGGCATCCCATTCGGACTTCAGAAAGCTGGCATCCCCCGCGGCGACGATCTGCGCGTTGTCGTTCGGGCCGAGTTCCGGTCGCATGGTCAGCCCGCCGACCTCGAGACTCGGAATGCTCTGCCTGATGCACTCGACGCTGCCGCGCACCAGCAGCTCCGCCGTCTGCTCGGGCGTCGCCGCGGCACCCATCACGGCATCGTCATGCGCCACGAGCACCGCCTGCCACGCGGGCTGACGGTCGTCGGGATCCAGCGTGTACTGGAGCAGTCCCTGCGGCGCAGCCTCGACCACGATGATGATCGACCCCGCGACCGGATGCTCGTCCCCTGCGTTCTGACCCATGTCGGTTCCCCTGACCGGGGCGTCCCCACGCCCGCTGTCCGCTCAGGGTACTGCGAAATAATTCTTGCCGAACGACTTACCGCGAATGGATCTCAACCGATATTTCAATATGGGGAGCAAAGGAGAAGGATCTTGACCAGCACCTACATCGAGACGGGCGGACATGTCCGCGTCTACGACGACGCCGTCCGCACCCATCACGAGTTCCCTCTCGGCACCTATCGAGTGCACTTCACCTCCAAAGAGGGATTCAGTCTGATCAAGATCGACGACCTCACCGTGGGCACCGAACGCGTCTACGGCGGACGCGACAGGAAGGTCGACAAGATCTTCCGCTCGTATGCCCTCTCCGACCGCAGCCTGGGTGTGATGCTCTCCGGGGACAAGGGGATCGGCAAGACGCTGTTCCTGCGGATGGTCGCAGAGGAGGCCCGCGAGCAGTGCCTGCCCGTGGTGATCGTCTCGGAGGACAACGACGGCATCGTGGAGTTCCTCGACACCCTCGACGAGTGCCTGATCATCTTCGACGAGTTCGAGAAGATCTTCCCCGCAGGTCGGCGCGGCGGCGCAGAGGGAAGCAACCGGCAGAACCAGTTCCTGTCGCTCTTCGACGGTCTCTCGTCGGTCAAGCGCATCTACTGCCTCACGGTGAACGACATCAATGATGTGAGCACGTACATCGTCAATCGCCCCGGCCGGTTCCACTACCACATGCGATTCGAGTACCCCGGGCCCGACGAGGTGCGGCAGTACCTCATCGACCAGGCGCCGCATGCCGATCCCGACGAGATCGAGAACGTCGCGCTGTTCTCGCGTCGCGCTCGCCTCAACTACGACCACCTCCGCGCGATCGCCTTCGAGCTCGAGCAGCCGGACACGCTCTTCGCGGACGTCGTGGAAGACCTCAACATCAAAGCAGTCGAGCCGAGCACCTATCGCATCGAGGCCCGCTTCCCCGATGGCAAGGTGTGGTCGGATGA
Source organism: Microbacterium sp. NPDC089320 (assembly GCF_040684875.1). NCBI lineage: Bacteria > Bacillati > Actinomycetota > Actinomycetes > Micrococcales > Microbacteriaceae > Microbacterium > Microbacterium sp. NPDC089320. Next base: position 168,310 of record NZ_JBFBGY010000002.1, on the reverse strand, counting down.
GGTCGAGATGAACCTGTTCGAGCGCGGGGACGTCGGGCGCACGTTCGAGTTGCGTCACGCGACGCGGTCGATCTTCGCCTCGTTCGTGCCGAAGGACCTCGTCTTCGAGCCCGACGGGGGCATCTTCGTGCCGATCCACAAGCTGGAACTGCTCGACGACGAGGACGAAGAGCCCGAGGTGTATCCGACCACGGTCAGTCTCATCCTGGTCGGCCAGCCCAGCTACGGGTTCGGTCTCTGACCGCCGCCGGATCGTACGTGCCGGAGCGCGTTCAGACTCCGACCGCGTGCGACACGATCGCGCGCGTGAACCGCTGACCGCCGGCGGCGAGGCGCTCGAAGTACGCGTCCAGGGCGGATGCGGAGGACCGCGCGGCCGGAGCGGCCCCGAGCTGCGGGGCGTCGTCGTAGTGACGATCCAGCGCGTCACGGAGCATGCGCACGGCCTCAGCCCGCTGCTGCGACACGGCGGCATGCGAGACGCCCAGCTCGTCGGCGAGATCCTTCACTGTGCGGTCTTCGAAGTAGATGGCGGTGATGATCGAGCGCTTCCGCTCGGGCAGCGCATCGACCGCGCGGCGCAGGAACTCATCGCGCTCCGATGCGATCGCGAGCTCTTCGGGCAGGTAGCCGGTCCACACGATCTCCGGCGCATCCGGCGCATCGAGGCTCATCACCAGGCGCCCGGCGTCGGCGAGCCCTTCGCGGGCGACGGCGGTGTCGACCCCCATGGCTGCCGCGATCTCGGCCACGGTCGGCGTGCGACCGAGGGCCGCGGCCAGGGTCTGCCGGACTTTCGTGGTCTGCTTGGCGCGCACACGCACGTCACGCGGCGCCCAGTCCAACGACCGCAGCTCGTCTTTCAGGGCCCAGTTGACCCGCCCTCGCGCGAACGCGCCGAACGGCACGCCCAGGGTCGCATCGAACTTCTCGGCCGCACGGACCAGGGCGAACGCTCCGGCGGAGGCGAGGTCATCGCGGGAGACGTGCGTGAGGCGGGATGCCACGTACGCCGTCGCCGCACCGACAATATGCAGGTGATCGACCACGAGCTGGTTGCGGGCGCGCATCGGCATCGGATTCGCCTCTTTCACTGTAAGTGCAAGCCCTCCCCAGCGACTCACAGCGTGGCCAACTCCCCAGCGACCAGAACTACATCTGACTACATGCTAGGGGTGCGACGGGCAAGAAAGATCCCCGGAGGCCAAAACCTCCGGGGATTCTCGTTTACGTTCAGATAACGATGTCTAATCGTTCACCTTGACGCGCCGGTTCACTTCGCGCGTCGCAGAGAACTTCAGCACCGTGTAGTCGTTGACCTCGGCGTCTGCGTCATCCTTCGCGAACTGCACGCGGTGCCCCTTGTGCGTCTGCGGGTAGAACTTGCCGAAGTTCGTGAGCGTGACCGTGTTGCCGCGGCCGACGAGATCGAGCAGCTCGTCGATCATCGCGGTGTACGCGGTCTGCGCGGCCTGAACCGAGATGCCTCCGCGTCGTGCGAAACGCTGCACGAACTCCCGCTTGCTCACCCGATTCGTCTCGAGCGTCCTTGATGTGCTCATGTCGTATTCCGTCCCATGGAAAGTCGCTCGTCACCGAGCGTCGTGCGCTGTACCCCTACCAACCGCATCCATGACGCGCCCCAGGTCCCCGATCTCCTGCGACGACGCCGGGATCCCGCCAGTACCCCAGCCTGTGCTCTTCGAGACTAGACGCTCTTCCTTGGTATATGCGGTGAATCTCGAGATCTCTGCATGACGGGAAGAACCCGTTCTCGAAGACGACGGACGATGCGCCCTCCTCACGCCCCCAGCCGGGCGCGGATCGGGTAGCGCTGATCCTCGAGGATCACCTGTGCCGCACGGCCCGATTCGCCGTGGATCAGGACCGGGGCACGCAGGTTGATGTACACGCCGTCCGCAGAGGGGTTCGCCACGACGAACACCCGGATCTCCGAATCGTCGGAGGCACCGATCTCGGATCGCGCGTCCGCCGGGATCCCCGGCTCGTAGCCGTAGTCGCCGGAGCGCGGGTCGAGAAGGAACAGGCGCAGGTCGGCATCCGTCGCCCGCAGCGCGTGCAGCCCCTCAGCGCCGTCGATCTGCTCGAGGGTGAAGGTCGTGTGCGGGCTGAGTCCCGGCATCGGCGCAGCGAACTCGACACCGAACACGGCGGTCGACTGGTCGGTGGATGCGCTCATCGCAGGAACTCCATCAGATTGGTCTGCAGCGAGCGGGCTGTCACCTGCAGGGCGGACTGGAAGACGAGCTCGGCCGATTGCAGACGCACGAGCACTTCGAGGCTGTCGACGTTCTCGACCTCGGCACGGCGCGCTTCGAGATCGATCGATGACGCGAGGTTCTGCGCCGATGCCCGTTCGATCTGCACCTGACGAGCGCCCGTGGAACCGCGCGCCGCGTTCACGTCCTTCAGGCGCGCGTCGATGTCGTTCAGGCGCGAGCCGACGTCGGCGCCGCTGCGCAGATCTGCGGCGATGTCGTTGAGCAGGGCGAACGCGCTGTCGGGGCCCACGCCGAACGCCTGCGCGCCGTCGAAGTCGACGCGCACGGTCTCGTTCTCGCTGATGCGGCGCTGCACCCCGTCGCCGGCGCCTCCGTTGAACGCGAAGGTGGTCGGATCGAACGCGGCCCCTGCGTCGCTCGTTCCCGCGAACACGCTGCGACCGAGGACCCTGGTGTTCGCCTTGGCGAGCAGCTCCGCACTGATCGACTCGAGCTCCTGCGCGATGGATTCGCGCGCGGTCGGGCTCAGCGCACCCGAGTTGGCGCCCTGCGCGGTGAGGTCTCGCGCGCGATTGAGCAGATCAGCGCTCGCCCCGAGAGCGGTGTCGACGGTGGTCACCCAGGCCATCCCGTCAGTGAGATTGCGCGCGAACTGGGCGACGCGCGCCTGGTCGCCATGCACGCCGAGCGCCGTGGCCGCGGCGGCCGGATCATCGCTCGGCGCGCGGAACGCGCGCTGCGACGCCGCCTGATCCTGCAGCCGAGCGCGATCCGCGAGGTTGGTCTGCAGCGTGCGCAGCGACTGCTGCGTCATGGTGTTGGTCGTGATGCGACCGATCATTTCACTCTCCCCAGAGTCAGCGGCCGACGAGGCCGGTGCGGTTGATCAACAGATCCAGTGCCTCATCGACGGCGGTCAGCACCCGAGCCGCCGCCTGGTACGCGGTCTGGTAGGTGAGGAGGTTGATCGTCTCCTCGTCGCCGTCCACGGAGGCGTTCGACTGCTGTGCGGTGACCGCTGCCACCGCGCCCATGTCGGCGATGTCCGCGCGCTGCAGGTCACCGGCGACCGTGACCGCGAAGCCCGTGACGAAGGTCGACCAGGTCTTGCTGGGCCCGGTCGCCGATGTCCCGAGCGCACTGATGCGGTCGGCGATGGTGGTGTCCTTCGCGCCCGCACCCGGTGCAGCCAGTGCCAGTTGGTCGAGACCCGTCGGGACGACGCGGAGTCCCAGTGCCGCGGGCCCCGCACCGCCGAGTGCGAAGAAGTCGCCTCCGGCGGCGCCCGACGAGGTGACGCCTGCGCGGTGCGCGTCATTCACGGCAGTCGCGAGGGCGGTCGCGGTCTCGTTGTAGGCCGCCGCGACGCTCGCGAGCGTCCCGCCGTCCGACGAAGGAGCGAGCGCGCTGATCGTGCCGCCGATGACGCCGCCCGTGATGGGAACCGCGAGGCCCGGACGGTCAGCCCACGCCACGGTGATCCGCCCCGCGTCCGCGATGTCGCGCGGTCCGCTCGCGACGAGCGCTCGGCTGCTGTCGCCCGACACGAGGGCATTGCCGTCGACGCGAAGAGTCAGTGTGCCGTCGGCCTCGACGACCCCCTTGGCGCCGACCGCCGACGAGAGCTGCTGGGCGAGCACGCTGCGCTGATCCATCAGCTCGTTGGCGTTGCGTCCGGACTGCAGGGCCTCCCGGATCTGTCCGTTGAGCGTCGCGACCTGACTCGCCGCGGCGTTGACGTCGGCGAGCTGACTATCGACCTGACTGCGCATGTCGTTCCACTGCCCGGCGATCGTCTGGTAGCCGTCTGCGATCTGTCCGATCAGCACGTTGGCATTCGTGAGCACGACCTGGGCGGCCGCGGGATCGGGCGTGTTGGCGAGGTCGGACCAGCCGGACCAGAACCTGTCGAGGTTCGCGGCGAGGCCGTCCTTGGTCGGTTCGGCCAGGACGTCCTCCGCGCGGCCGGCGGCCGTCGCGCGCGCTGCCCAGAAGCCGGAGGTCGACAGCGCGTCGCGCACGCGAGCGTCGAGGATGTCGTCGCCGAGCCGCGATATCCCGGTCACACCCACTCCCCCGCCGATCGCGAGACCCGATGGCCAGAGACCGGTCTGACCCGGTGCGGAGAGCGAGGTCTGATCCACGCGCTGGCGGGTGTAGCCCGGTGTCGTCTGGTTGGCGATGTTCTGACCGGTGACGGTCATCCCGGCTCGCGCGGCAGAGAGTGCGGATTCGGCGAGACGGAGTCCGGCGAACGAAGACATGGCTACCTCACACCCTGGTGTCGAGAAGTCGGGCATCCGCACCGCGGACGACGTCGCCGTGCGTGTCGTACTCGCCGGTGGGCACGCCGAGGCCGGCGATCGTCTCCTGCGTCACTCGGATGGCTGTGCGCAGACGCTGCTCGTTGACCTTCTTCATATCGCCGATCTCCGCTGCCAGAGCCGTCATGGCGTCGAGGTGGCCCGACAGGATCTCGCGCCAGGCGTCGGTGGGCGCTGCCTCGATCAGGTCGCGGAGCGTCGTCGCCTCGGGCACGCCCCACTCGTCGGCCACCGCGATGACCAGCGTGTCGCGGGAGAGCGCGACGGTCGGCATGGCCGCGAGGACCCGCTCGATCTCGTTGGCCGCATGGTGGATCCAACGGTTGCGTCCGGTCGCGAGCAGCATCTGCTGCTCATCGAGCTTGAAGAGCAGTACCTCCAGCAGATCGCGCTCTCGCATCAGTTGCATGCTCAGGTCGTGAGCGGCCACGAATCGTCACCTCGTCATGTCGCGGTTTCCGTGGCGGGTTCGCCCGTCACATGCACGACTATCGCGACAACGCGCGGCGCAGTAACTCGATGCCCGAGGGATGGCGCCTGCCGGATGCCGTCAGGGCGCGGAGGAGGTTCCGCCCAGCACGCCGAGGAGCAGTGATTCGGCCGAGTCGTCGGAGGAGGTCTGCACAGCCTCCTGATTCGCGTCGCTCACGGCGATCACGATCTCGGCGCGGTTGATGCGCTTGTCGCGAGGAGCATCGATGCCGACACGGACGCCGCTCGGCGTCACGGCGAGGATGGTGACCGTGATGTCGTCGCCGATCACGATGCTCTCGTTGGCGCGTCTCGTCAGTACCAGCATGCGTCGTCTGCCTTCCATGGCGTGAGCGCCCGCGCGCCCTCCGGTCACAAACGTATCGCACTCATCTCGTAAATGAGCAGAATCGCGTCCGAGCTATACCGCGCCGCTGGGGAGAGCCGACTGCGTCATGCGCACGACACCGACCACGTCGGTCGCGAGACCGCCCGCCGCAGCCTCGTCGTACGAGAGCACCGGAAGGCCACTGACCTGCGACGACACCATGCGGCGCACAGCCTGACGCAGCGAGGGCGCACACACCAGCACGGGCTCGGGACCCACCGGCTCGAGCTCGGACACCGTGCGGCGCACGTTCTCGAGCACCTGCATCGTCGCCTCCGGTGTCAGCACGATCTGCGGATGGCCGTCGACGACCCGCATGCCCTCGAGCATCTGCTGCTCGAGGATCGGCTCGAACATGACCACCCGGATGCGTCCGTCCTCGGCGAACCGCGAGGCGATCGCCGGCCCGAGCGCCGCTCTGGCGGCATCGATGAGACCGGCGGTCTCGGTCGACGTCTTGCCTCTGAGAGCGAGCGCCTCGTAGATGCGGGCGAGGTCGTTGATCGGCACCCGCTCGGCGAGGAGCCCCGACAGGACGCGCTGGATCGCGGCGAGAGACAGCACGGCAGGGGTGAGCTCCTCGACGGTCGCGGGGCTGGACTGCTTCAGGTGCTCGGTCAGTTGGCGCACGTCTTCGAGCGAGAGCAGCCGATCGGCCTGACTCTGCACGATGTCGGACAGGTGGGTGATGATGACGCTCGCGCGATCGATCACCGTCGCGCCGGCCATGTCGGCGGCGTGCGACATCTCGGCAGGAACCCACTTGCCCTCCAGGCCGAACACCGGGTCGACCACGGCCGTGCCCGGAAGCTGCTCGAGGCCCGTGCCGATCGCGAGGACGTGTCCCCGCGGAACCGAACCGCGTCCGGCCTCGACACCCGCGATCAGGATCGAGTACGTCTGCGCCGGCAGTTCGATGTTGTCGCGGGTGCGCACCGGCGGCATCAGGATGCCGATGTCGAGCGCGAGCTTGCGACGAAGGGACTTCACTCGCGTCAGCAGGTCCCCCGCTCCCCCGGACGCGAGATCGACGATGTCCGGAGACAGCGAGATCTCGAGGGCGTGCACGCGCATCCTGTCCATGAGCTCTTCCGGGCCCTCGGCGCCGGCGTCGACGGCCTCCTGCTGCAGCGCGTCGGCCTCGCGTGCGGCATCGCGGTCCTCGTTCGCCTTCACTCGTGACGCCGCGAACAGCAGCACGGCCCCGATCGCCAGGAAGATCACCAGGGGCATCCCGGGGATGAACCCCATGGCGATCGCCGCCAGGCCGGTGATCACCAGGGCGTTGCGCGACTGCATTAGCTGGCGACCGGCCGCCTGCCCCATCTCGGCCTCCGCGTTCTCGCGAGTGACGATCATGCCGGTCGACACCGCCATGAGCAGTGCGGGGATCTGCGTCACGAGCCCGTCGCCGATGGTGAGGATGCTGTAGGTCTCGAGCGCGTCGCCGACCTCCATGCCGTGCTGCACCATGCCGATGATGATGCCGCCGACGAAGTTGATGACGACGATCACGATGCCGGCGATCGCATCGCCCTTGACGAACTTCGATGCACCGTCCATCGCGCCGTAGAAGTCCGCCTCGGCCGCGACCTCCGCGCGTCGTCTGCGCGCCTCGTCGTCGGTGATCAGACCGGCGTTGAGATCGGCGTCGATCGCCATCTGCTTGCCGGGCATGGCGTCGAGCGTGAATCGCGCACCCACCTCGGCGACGCGCTCGGCGCCCTTGGTGACCACGACGAACTGGATGACGGTGAGGATGAGGAAGATCACGGCGCCGATCACGAGCGATCCGCTGATGGTGATCTGGCCGAACGCCTGGATCACCTGCCCTGCGTGGGCCTCGCTGAGGACGAGGCGGGTCGAGGCGACGTTGAGGCCGAGCCGGAAGAGCGTGGCGACGAGCAGGAGGCTCGGGAACACCGAGAAGTCCAACGGCTTCTTCACGAACATCGCGGTGAGAAGGATCAGCAGCGCGAAGGAGATGTTCAGGACGATGAGCACGTCGAGAAGACCGGTCGGGATGGGGACGATGAGCAGCAGGATGATGCCCACCACCCCGACGGGAACCGCCCCCTTGGACAACAGCTGACCGATCATGCGTCTCGTCCTCTGATTCTCTCTGCTGGTTCTGATGCGACCGCTGCCCGGCTCACAGGCCGCGGTCCCTCGTGCTGGCGAACGGCATCGTGTGCGTTCCCCTCGCCGAGCCGCGGCGCTTGAGATGCTCGATGAAGGTCAGCACCTGGGCGACCGCGGTGTAGAGCTCCTCGGGGATCTCGCGCCCGATCTCGCAGGCCGAGTGCAGCGCCCGTGCGAGCGGGATGTCCCTGACCATCGGCACGCCGTTCTCCTCCGCCTTCTCGCGGATCTTCTGCGCCACGATCCCGGCCCCCTTCGCCACGACGCGCGGCGCCGACTTGCCCGGCTCATAGCGCAGCGCCACCGCCACATGCGTGGGGTTCACCAGCACGACATCGCTGTCGCCCACCGCGTCGATCATCCGGTTGCGGCTCATGGCGAGCTGCCGCGATCGGCGCTGGGACCGCACGAGCGGGTCGCCCTCGCTCTTCTTGTGCTCGTCCTTCGCCTCGTTCTTCGTCATGTGGGTGTGCTTGCGGTTGCGCCGCATCACCACCGCCACATCGATCGCGGCCAGCAGGATGCCGACGGCGACCGCGACCTGCAGCAGCGCGACGGCGCCCGCGGCCGCCTGCTCGAGCAGCCAGGTGATGTTGTGACTGCCGCTGGCCATGAGCACCGGGACGAGACCCGAGACGACGATCCAGAGCGCGAGCCCGATGGCGACCGTCTTCAGCAGCGCCTTGGCGCCCTCCCAGAGCGCATGCCGACCGAAGACCCGCTTGACGCCTGACACGATGTTGAACTGCTCGGTGCGCATGGTCACACCGCGCAGGTGGATGCCGCCCTGCGCGACCGCGGTGGCCGTGGTGGCCAACAGCACCACGACCAGCATCGGCAGCAGGACGCCGCCGAGGGAGGCGATCGCCGATCCGAGCACCTCCATGGCAGCGCCGTCGGTGGGGTTCATCGCGACGGGCGTCACTGCGAGGAAGAGCTCGGTGACGACCTGAGTGCCCGAGGCGATCGTGGGCACCATCATGACGGCGGCGGCAGCGATGCAGACCCAGGCGGTGAAGTCCTGGCTGCGGCCGATCTGGCCCTTCTTGCGCGCCTCTTTCAGGCGACGCTCGGTCGCCTTCTCGGTGCGTTCACCGCTGTCGGATTCGCTCATCGCGTCACCCCCAGGAGCAGTCGGGCGGCGTCCTCGGCGATGACCGCGACCACGCTCGGCAAGGCGGCGTAGACGAAGCCGACGAGCAGGAGCGTGAGACCGATCTTGATCGGGAAACCCAGCGCGAACGCATTGAGCGCGGGCGCGACGCGGCTGACCAGACCGAGTCCGACATCGGCGAGGAACAGCACGATGAGCAGCGGGCCCGCGATCTGCACGGCGCTGAGCATCATCTGTCCCGCGGCGCCGACGAGCGCCTCCGCGGGCTTGGCGAGATCGATCATGCCGGTGACGGGTACGGCGTCGAACGAGCGGAAGAGACCGCCGAGCACGAGCTGGTAACCGTCCGACGCGAACAGCAGCATGATCGCGGTCATCTGGAACAGTCGGGTGAACTGGGCGCCGTTGATGGCCATGCCGGGGTCGAAGGCCTGCGCGAGCTGGAACCCGCCGAAGGTGTCGACGAGATGGCCGGCTCCCTGGATCGCGCTGAAGAGCACCATCACGAGGAACCCGAGCAGAGCACCGGTGAGCGCCTGCCCCGCCAGGGCGAGCATGAAGGCCCCGGTGTCGAGGCGCTCGTACCCCGCCGTCACCACCGGCGACACGGCCAGTGCGAGGCCGACGCCGAGCATCGCGCGGATCCGCATCGGGATCGTGCCGTGGCTGAACGGCGGGGCGAGCACGAGGAATGCCGTGATGCGCACGCAGGCGAGCGAGGTCGCCTCGAGCCACGTGAAGTCGATGGGGATGTTCATCAGCCGCCGTTCAGCAGCGACGGTATCCGCGCGAACATCTCGTTGGTGAAGGCGATCATCTCGGCGATCATCCAGTGCCCCGTCACGAGCAGCGCGATGCCGACGGCGACCAGCTTCGGCACGAACGAGATCGTCATCTCCTGCACCTGGGTGATGGACTGCAGCAGCGAGATGGCGAAACCCACCACCAGCGCGGTGATGAGCAGGGGCGCGCAGAGCTTGGCCCCGACGATGAGCGCCGCCTGGCCGATGTCGATGACCGCTTCCGGGTTCATCCGCCACCCCCGTTGTAGGACTGGACGAGCGCGGTGATGACCATGCCCCATCCGTCGATGAGCAGGAACAGGAGGATCTTGAACGGCAGCGAGATCATGACGGGCGGCAGCATCATCATGCCCATCGACATCAGCGCGCTGGCGACGACGAGGTCGATGACGAGGAAGGGCACGAAGATGATGAAGCCGATCAGGAAGGCCGCGCGCAGCTCGCTGATCATGAAGGCGGGGACGAGCGTCTGCAGCGGGATGCTGGCGGCGTCGGTCGGGTTCTCCATCTGCGCTGCGCGGTGCATCAGCGCGATGTCCTCTTCGCGCGTGTAGGAGAGCATCCACTGCCGCAGGGGCTCCTGGGCGAGCTCGAACGCCCTGCCGAAGTCGATCTGGCCGTCGGTGAACGGCGCGACAGCCACGGTGTTGATATCGGTGAGCACCGGCCACATGATGAACAGCGTCAGGAACAGGCTGAGGCCCGCCAGCACCTGGTTCGGCGGGATCGACGGCAGCGACAGCGCGTTGCGGGTGAGGGCCAGCACCACGAAGATCTTCGTGAAGCTCGACATCATGAGCAGCAGCGCCGGGGCGACGCTGAGCACCGTGATGCCGAGCAGCGTCATGATGCTGTCGGACGGCGCCCCGTTGATGCCGTTGATCGTCACCCCATCGCCGTCGCCGTCGCCGACCTGCGTCGGAAGCTGCATCGGAGCCGCGTGCGCGCCCGTGGTCTGCACGAGCACCAGCGCCGTCGCGACGACGAGCACGGCGGCGATCAGCACCCACGCGCGGCGCGACAGCCGCAGTGCGCGCGCAGAGGGCGACGCGGCGACTGCGGCGGGTACGGGCACGGCGGCACTCCGAAGATGGGTGACGTGGCCGATCCGTAGCCAGGGGGTCGAGCGATCCGTGCTCGCACCTGACTATCGCGACAGCGCGAGGTGTCCGTAACCCCCGCGACCCACGCGCTGACGGCGTGTCAGGCCACGGAGCGCAGCGCGCGGTCGACGATGTCGTCGGGCATCTCGACGGCCGCGGCGCGCGCGTCGTCCATCGGGATCTCGTCCTCGAGCGGAGGTGCTTCCTGGGTGTCGACGACGTTGATCCCGTGCTCGGTCACGCCGAGCACGTAGCGGATGCCGCCGAATTCCGCGACCACGAGCTGCGCCTTGCCGCCGATGCCCGACCTCGCCACCACGGTGATCTTCTCCGGGCGCGCGCGCGGCGCTGCCGCGGGCCGCGACGGCACGAGCTCACTCAGCTTCGCGATCTTCTTCGGCATCAGCCCCGCCAGAGGGCTCACCCCTTTGGCCTGGAACTTCTGCAGACGGCGGCTCAGGAAGAGCAGCAGCCCGAGCACCGCCCCCAGTGCGACGATCGCACGGAGCGCGACGAGGATGTCGTCCACGCTCAGACCGTCTCGGCGCTGTCGAGGATGCGCTCGACACGGATCGCGAAGTCGCCCTCGGCGACGACGACGGTGCCGTGACCGATGAGACGGCCGTTCAGCTTGATGTCGGCGGGCGAGCCGGCGGCGCGGTCGAGCTCGACCACACGGCCGGGCTCCAGTGACAGCACGTCGCGCACCGGCATCCGCGTGCGTCCGATCTCGACCACGAGCTCCATCTCGACGCCCGCGATGCGGTTGAGTCGCTGCGGACCCGATGCCGATGCCGCCCTGGCCCCGTCGATGCGCACGGAGGCGCGCGCCACGACGCTGCCGTCGGCGTCGACCATGTCGAACACCTGCGTTCCCGAATCGGTGAAGACCTCGGCCGCCTCGATCATGGCGCCGTCGCTGAGCGAGCCGCTGCCGAGAACCGCCGACGCGGCCTCGAAGATCGGGTGCAGCCGGTCGGCGAGCGGAGCGGTCGGCGAACCGTCCTCGAGCTGCGACGGGTCGACGACCTGGATCGCGATGCGCGCCCCGGGACTGCCGGTGAAGGCGACGACCACCGCTTCGCCCGACGCACCGGGATCGGTCGACGGTGCCGGGATCACGGGGTAGCCGAACGGCAGCTTGCCGGCGATCGCCGCGGCGATGGCGGTCTCGTGGAAGGTGCTCATCAGTGGGTCTCCTCAGTGGTGGTCGTGATCTTGCAGGTGAGGCGCGAGCCTCTGCTGCCCGGTGTGGCGAGGGCGATACGCGTCTGACCCGCCATGAGTTCGTAGGGCCGGGTCTCGGGATGCGGCAGGCGCAGCAGATCGCCCGGCGCGAGATCGAGGATCTCCCCCGTGCCGATCGTGATGGGAGCGAGGCGCAGAGTCAGCTCCAGCGGCGTGCTGCGCAGCTGCTCCAGGGTGTGATCGGTCGAGTGAGCCGACGCCGCATCGGATCCGGTGGCGGCGAGGCGGTCGACCACGGCGGATGCCGGCAGCATGACCGTCGCCGTCGACTCGGAGTCGCCGAGGCGCATCGTGTACCGGGCCACGATCACTGCCGCGGCGCCGGAGATGACCTGCATGTACTGGGGGTTGTAATGCACCGCGCTGAACCGGGGTGCTCCGGGGAGCAGGGCGCCGAGGCTGGCATGGAGGTGCTCGAACGTGCCCTCCATCAGGTTGCGGACGAGAGCGAGCTCGATCGGGGTGAACGTGCGGGCTTCGGGAAGAGACGTGCTGCGCCCGCCCATCATCTGCACCACCCAGAGCAGGGCGCTGTCGAGTCCGAACTGCACGACGCAGGGCTCGCCGCGGTCGGCAAGCGAGCCGGCGACCATCGCCGTGGTGCCCGGCAGTGTGTCGGCGTACTCCTCGTACGAGACCAGCTCGACGCTGTCGAGCGCGAGATGGGCGCGCACGCGGATCTTCGCCGTGAGCTGCGACGACCAGAGTCGAGCGAACGACTCGAAGGCCGCTTCGAGGTGGCGCGTGCTCTCGCGTCCGAGCTGAGCAGGGCGCCCGAAGTCGTACGCCGGGTGGCGCACGGCGGCGTCTTCGAGCACGGCGGATGCGGTCATGGCGGTCTCCTCGACGATGGTGTTCACGTGAGCTCAGTTGTTCGCAGCAGCCGCGAGAGCGGGGATCAGCGCTCTCACCTGCTCTTCCTCGTTCGACTCGACGATGATGTCGACGCGTCGGTTGCTGGCCAGCGCCTGGGGGCTGTCGCCCGGCACGATGGGTCGCGTGTCGGAGAACGCGGTCGCCTTGACCCGGGGTCCTCCGATGCCTTCGTGCTCGACGAGGAACCGCGCCACCTGGGTCGCGCGTCCGCTCGAGAGCTCCCAGTTGGTGGGAAAGGGAGCGGCAGAGGTCCGGTGATCGGCATGCCCTTCGACGCTCACCTGGTTGTCGACGGTCACCAGCACGTCTCCGATCGTGTCGAGCACGGCATCCGCCTTCGCCGAGAGATCGGTGCTGTTGTCGCCGAAGAACGTCTCTGCGCCGACCAGCCCGACCTGGAGGCCGCGATCGTCGATCACGAACTGCACGGTGCCCTGCAGCCCCTGAGCTGTCAGCGATGCGCTCATGCGATCACGCAGCCCCACGAGCGACTCGAACTCGGTCTCGGCACGCGCCGCGAGGTCGACCACGCCGTCGTCGTCCTGCAGCTCGGGCGGCACGATCATCCCCTCGGCCGTGTCGGCACCACCCTCGGTGCTCTCCTGACCGAAGCCTGTCGCCAGGCTGTTGGCAAGCAGCTCGAACTTCGTCTTGTCGACGTTCGACACGGCGAAAAGCACGATGAACAGGCACATGAGAACCGTGACCATGTCGGCATACGAGACGGCCCAGCGCTCATCCGGCTCATCGTGCGAGTCGTCCTCGTGCCCGCGACCGCGAGCTCGTCGGGCTGTGCTCATGGAGTGCCCTCTGCCCGCTCGGGCTCGCGCTTCTTCGCGGCGGCCTTGGGCTTCACGGTCGACAGCGCCTCGAGGCGCTCCTGGAGCAGATGGGGCGCGCTTCCGGCCTGGATGGCGAGCATGCCCTCGGCGACCAGGGTCATCCTCTCGAGTTCGACGGCTCCGATCCGTCCGAGGCGACCCGCGATCGGGTTCCAGATGAAGTTGGCCGACAGCAGGCCCCAGAGCGTGGCGACGAAGGCCGCCGCGATCATCGGCCCGAGATGGTCGGGTTCGTCGAGCTTCTCGAGCACGTGCGTCAGCGAGACGACGGTGCCGACGATCCCGATCGTCGGCGCGTAGCCGCCCAGCGAGCCGAAGAACTTCGATGCGACGCGGTTGCGCGAGGACGTCGCCGCGATCTCGTCGTCCATGACCGTGCGCAGATCCTCGGCATCCGTGCCGTCGGCGAGGGCCTGGAGCGCCTGTCGGGTGAAGACGTCGGGTGCCGAGTCGAGCTCCTGCTCCAGCGCCAGGAGACCTTCGCCCCTGGCCTTCTCGGCGTACCCCACGAGGAAGGGGATGACCGCCTCCGGGGTCATCTTGGGCCCCCTGACCATGCGCCCGAGGCTCTTGGCCGCGAGGATCGTGTCGCGAAGGGTGTGGCTGGCGATGCCCACGCCGATCGTCGACCCGAGCACCAGGATCATCGGCGCCGGAATGAGCAGAGCCTCGAAGCTCGCCCCCTCCATCGTGATCATGGCGACCAGGGCGCCGAACGCCAGGATCACTCCGATGATGAACGCGGGATCCACCGTCACGCCCCCGTCTGCGAGGTGAGTGCCTGGGCGGCGCCGAGAACGCGCGCACGGTAGGCGACGATCAGGTCGATCACGGCGTCGAGCTCCTCCTCGACCACGTACACATGACCGTCGACCATGTGCAGAGTCGTGTCGGGTGAGGCGTGGATGCGTTCGATCAGGTCGGGGTTCACCGCGAACCGGGTGCGGTCGAGGCGGGTGACGATGATCATGCGGGGGTCTCCGGGCTTCGGATGAGAGGGGGAAGTCTGCTCCGACTATCGCGACGAGGCCCGCCCCCGGTAACCAGGGACGGGCCTCGTCGAGCGTGTCGGAGCCAGTCCGAGCAGACGCTCAGCGCTTCAGCTGGGTGAGCTCCTGCAGCACCTCGTCGCTCGTGGTGATGATGCGCGCGTTGGCCTGGAAGCCGCGCTGAGCGACGATGAGGTTCGTGAACTCCTGGGAGAGATCGACGTTGCTCATCTCCAGGGCACCCGAGACGAGGTTGCCGAACCCGGCCTGGCCCGGCTCGCCGATGCGCACAGCACCCGAGTTCACCGACGCGCGGTAGGCCGAGCCGCCCGCCTTCTCGAGCCCTTCGGGGTTGGCGAACGTCGCCATGGCGATCTTGCCCAGCGTCTGGGTCGCGCCGTTGCTGAAGGTGCCGACGATGGATCCGTCGCCGGTGATGCTGTAGGACTTCAGCGTGCCGGCGGCCGAGCCGTCCTGCTCGGTCACAGCGACGGTCGACATGTTGGCATAGCCGGTGACCGAGCCCAGATCGACGCTCACCGCGCCGGCCGTGAGAGTGAGACCGGCGCCCGTCTGCGTGCCCTCGGTGAAGGTCAGCGAACCCGTCGCGCCGCTGTTCGGCTCGGTCACATCCCACCCGGCAGCCGTCTTCGTGAAGGTCAGGCTGAGAGTCGAGGGCGTGCCCTGCGCGTCGTAGACCGTCACGTCGCGCACCAGTTCGTCGCCGACGGCGGCCGTCGACGGCAGGTTGCCCGTCACCGTCGCCGAGGTGGTCGCCTTCGCGGGCGACACCGCCTCGAGCGGCAGCACGATGTTGCCCGGCGCCTGTCCGGTGTTGACCACGCCGTCCTGCGCAGACCAGCCCTGCACGATCGCTCCGTCGGCGGTGACCATCTTGCCGGTGGGGTCGAACGAGAAGCCGCCCGCTCGGGTGTAGAGGGTCTCGCCGCCCGCTCGGACGGCGAAGAAGCCGTCGCCCGAGATCATCAGGTCGCCGCCGCGACCGGTCGCCTGTGCCGATCCCTGCGCGAAGTTCGTGCGCACACCCGCGACCTGCACGCCCAGACCGACCTGGGCGGGGTTGCGTCCGCCGACCTCATCGTCGGGGATGCCGGGGTTGCCGATGAGCTGGGACAGCGAGTCCTGGAACAGCACGGACGAGCCCTTGAACCCGGCGGTGTTGACGTTGGCGATGTTGTTGCCCGTGACGTCGAGCATCGTCTGGTGCGAGCGGAGACCGGAGATTCCGGAGTAGAGCGAGCGAAGCATGGGGTTTCTCTCTTCCTGGGTGAGACGGGGTCAGACTGCGGCGGGGGTGGGCGCAGCGGGGGTGGTCGGTGTGGCAGGGGTCTGGGCGGTGGTGACGCCGGTGATGACATCGAGAGCGACGGTCTTGTCGCCGATGGTCACCTGCGGGATCGGGCCGTCGAACGAGACCTTCGTCACGATGCCCGAGACGGTCTTGCCGTCGGCGTCCTTATAGCTCGCCTCCTGGCCGATGAGGGCGCTCGCCGCCTGGCGCATGTTCAGGGCGAAGGCCTCGGCGCCGTTGTCGGCGAGTGTCGTCAGCTGCTCCATCATCGCGAGCTGGGTGGTCTGCGAGATCATCTCGTTGGTGTCCATCGGACTCGAGGGATCCTGGTGCGTGAGCTGGGTCACCAGGAGCTTGAGGAACACCTCGCCATCGAGCACCTGCTTGCGGGCCGCGGGGTCGGTGGTTCCTCCCGTGTAGATCGAGCTCGGGGCGGTCACTGCATCGACGGTCATGCGTTCTTCCTCTCAGGCGAAGGTGTCGAGCCCCGTGCCGGACAGGGCAGAGGAGGTCGTCGGGATGGTCCAGGGAAGCTCGGGGATCGGCTCACCCGCGCGGTTTTCGTCGGTTCGTCCGCGGTTCGCCTCGCGGTCTCCGCCGCCCTGACCGGGCGAGGCGTCGGCCGCGCCCTGGTGGCCGCGATCACCGGCGGCATCCGCCGATGCACCGTGGGCGACGTTCAAAGTGGCGTGCGGCATCACCGCGGCGAGGTCTCGGCGAAGATCCACGAGCATGGTCCGCAGCGCATCGCGCCCCGCATCGGTCACGCCGCTGAGCTCGACCTGCACCTCACCGGATGCGCTGATGTGCGCGCGCACCGTCACGGGGCCGAGGCTGTCGGGGTTCACCGTCATGGTGAGCTGATGAGTGCCGGCAGGCCGCTGCGCGATGTTCACGACCACAGGCGCGACCTGTGCGGCGACGGCCCGGTGTGCGGGGTCGGCCGAGACGGAAGCCTGTGCCGGGGTGATCGTCGGGGCCGACGTGGCGACCGGCGCGAGAGGCGCCGCGGTCGGCGCTGCCTGCGATCCCGTCGTCGGATCGACGGCATCGCTCGCCGTCTGCGTTGCATCCGGGCCGCCCGTGAGCGGGGCGGGAACGGTGTTCGCGGTGGGCGGCGTCGGAGCGGCCGACAGCTGATCCGGCGGGGCCGCCGAGCGGGGTGTGGCCGCGAGCGAGATGGATGCGGGAGCCGGCTCCGTCGAGTCGGCGGCGCCGCCGTTCGCGGCTCTCGGCGCGGCCTCGGGGAGCGCTCGGGCACCGACGGCGACAGCCACGTCGTCTGACGCGCTTGTCGCGTCTGACGACGGTGCAGCCAGAGGCGCCGAAGTCGGCGGCGCAGCAGCCAGGGTCGCAGATGCGAGCGTGGCGGTCGCGCCGGTTGTGCCCGTCGCGCCCGCCACGCCCGAGGCGACAGCTATCGAGTCCACATCGGCGGCCGCATCGTCCGCCGGAATCCCGCTCGGCGTGGGATCCGACATCGCGGGCTCCGCCACCGCCGGCGTCACCGGTGCGGGCGTCACGGGTGCCGGCGTCACGACTGCAGGCGTCACGACTGCCGGCGTCACCAGTGCCGGAGGCGTCTGCACTGAGGGCGTCTGCGCTGAGGGCGTCTGCGCTGAGGGCGTCTGCGCAGTGGTGACGGAGGACGCAGGAACGACTGGAGCGAACGGCACCGTGAGAGGAATCATGGCGGCGATCGCGGCCTCAGCGTCGATCACATCCTCGGATGCTGCCGGGTTCTCCTCCGGCGACAGCGCCTGCGCACCGGGGGCGAGCATCGCCCCTCCCCGCTCCCCTGCGCTGTCGATCGCCCTGCCCGCGGCGGTGAGCGCCTCGCCGAACACCGAACCCGAGTCGGCCGACGCCCGGCCGCCTGCGTCCGAGTCGGCGATCGCCGCACCCGGCATCATCGCCAGCATCCCGACGGCGCTCATCCCAGCATCTCGATGATCTTCTGCATCGACACGGTCGAGCCCGCGGTGCCCGTCGCGGTGGCCGAGAACAACGACTGCAGCGCAGAGACGATCTCCGCACTGTCCGCCCCGGTGGCACCGGCACCGCCCTCCGTCGCAGAGACGGCGGTCTCGGCGGTGTGGGAGGTCTCGCCGGTCGCGGTTTCGGGGTTCGACGCGGCCTTCGCCGCCTCGAGGACTCCGGCGAACGCCGCGGCGCTCGTCGCAGACGTCTCTGCGGCGGTCTCCGTGGCCGTCGCGGTCGCCGCCGCTGCCGCAGCGCGCGCCGTGGGATCCAGCGAGACCATCTGGGATTCGATCGCGTCGACGCGGGCGATCACCGCCGCGAGTCCGGTCATGCCGCACTCCCCTCGCGCTGCGCCGTGCGGACGACGGCGATCTCATCGAGCGCCGACTGCTCGGCGGCGAGTTCGGCCTTCTCGGTCTCGACACGGTGGGAGCTCTCGAGCCTCTCGAGTCCCTTCAGATCGCGCCGCGCCTCGACGTGCGCGGACTTCGCCTCCGACTCCGAGCTGCGTCTCATCTCGACCAGCGCCTGCAGGTCACTGAGCGTGCTGCGCCCGGCAGCTCGAGCTGCGGCCATGGCCATCAGCGCGCGCGGATCGTCGATCTGCGCGCTGATCTCGGCGAGGCTCGAGATCGCGCTCTGCTCGGCGAGCTCGGCCTGCGCCCGTTCCGCGGTCGCCTGCGAGAGCTGCTCGGCGGCGACGCGTTCCTGGGCGCCGCGCACACGCAGCAGGCCGGCCAAAGGGAAGGTCATGAGGTGAGTCCTCCGAAGTCGGTGGTGAGGGCGGCGAGCTGCTGCCAGGAATCATCGGATGCGGCGAGGTCGTCCATCCGCTGGGTGAGGAAACGAGAGATCGCCCCCTCGTGCGCGAGAGCGGCGTCGACCATCGGGTTGGCTCCCTGTCGGTAGGCGCCGATCTCGATCAGGTCGTTGGCGCTGCGGCGAGCCGCGAGCACACTGCGCAGCGTCACCGCATGCTGACGCTGCTCGGGGGTGGTGATCTTCGACACGACTCTGGACACCGATCCGAGCACGTCGATCGCGGGAAAATGTCCGCGGATCGCAAGCGCGCGGTTGAGCACGACATGGCCGTCGAGGATTCCTCTGGCGGCATCCGCGATGGGCTCGTTGTGGTCGTCGCCGTCGACGAGCACGGTGTAGAGACCGGTGATCGATCCGACGGGTCCGGTTCCTGCACGCTCGAGCAGGCGAGCCAGCACCGAGAACGTCGACGGCGGATACCCTCGCGTGGCGGGTGGCTCGCCGGCGCTGAGGCCGATCTCGCGTTGCGCCATCGCGACTCGCGTCAGCGAGTCCATCATCAGCACCACGTCGAGGCCGTCATCGCGGAACGCCTCGGCGATGCGGGTCGCGACGAACGCGGAGCGCAGCCGGGCCATCGCCGGCTGATCCGACGTCGCGACGATCACGACCGAGCGCGCCAGGCCCTCCGGCCCCAGGTCGTCTTCCAGGAACTCGCGCACCTCGCGGCCTCGCTCGCCGACGAGGGCGATGACGTTCACGTCGGCCGTCGATCCGCGAGCGATCATCGACATCAGGGAGGACTTGCCGACACCGGAGCCGGCGAAGAGACCGAGGCGCTGTCCGGACCCCACCGGCGTCATCGTGTCGAGCACACGAACACCGAGGCCGAGCTGGCGATCGATGCGCTGGCGATCCATCACGCTCGGGGCGTCGTGGTCGAGCGACACGAGAGCGACGTCTCTGTCGATCGGGCCCTTCCCGTCGATCGGACGCCCGAGTCCGTCGAGCACACGACCGAGCAGTGCCCGGCCGGTCGGAACCTGGAGCGGGGCTCCCCCGTGCCGTACGCGCGCACGGGCGGTGATGCCGTCGAGCCTCCCGAGAGGCATGCAGCGGGCGGCCGCCCCGTCGACGGCGACGATCTCGGCATCCACGGGGCGTCCGTCTGCCGCGTCGATGCGCACGCGGTCGCCGACCGCACCGTCGATGCCCCGCACCTCCACGCCGAGTCCCCGCACCGCCTGCACCGTGCCGGAACGCTCCGGACGCGCGGCCGACAGGGCGCGCTGCCACGACGGCGTCACGGTGATCATGCGATCTCCCCGGCATCCTGCTCGTCGCCGTCGAGCGCCGCGGCCGCGCGGGCGAGCGCGGCGGTGATGCGCGTGTCGACCGCGCCGTCCTCGATCTCGACGATGGCTCCGCCGTTGTCCACGGCCGCAGAGGCAGAGATCCGGATGCCGCGCAGCGCCTCGATGGTCGACGCGTCGTCCTGCAGGATCCTGAGGTCCTGCTCGCTGAAGGCGACCCCGGTCCATCGATCAGCGGGCATCTCGGCCAGGGCCCGTCGCAGGGCATGCGCGGCCGAACGAGCCGGATCCGACAGCTCCGCTCCGAGGATCGTCGTGGCGAGGGCGACGGCGAGCTCCTCGATGCGATCGGCGGTCAACGTGCTCAGTTCGTCGATGCGTCGATCGAGGGCCGCGTGTGCGCTCTCCACCGCGCGCAGCCCTGAGCCGCGCTCGTGCAGGTACAGCTCGCGGAGCTCGTGCATCCGCTGCTCGTGCGCGGCGCGCTGCACCTCGGCCTCGTCGAGCGCGATCCTGCGTCCTTCGGCGAACCCGTCGGCGTAACCGCGGGCTCGTGCCCGGTCGGCCTCGCCGCGAAGGTCGATGGGCGTCTCGCCGACACGCGGCACGACCAGCGGCGTGAAGGCGGAATCGAGCACGGCGGACACCTCGGAATCGAAGGGCGAGGCCTGTCCGTGGCCCGTAGGTCGAGCGATCCGTGCTCCAGCCCCACTATCGCGACACCCGGCTGCGTCCGTAACCGGTTCGACCGATTCACCTGCCGTCAGAGGGATCACTCGATGAGCTCATCCTCGTCTTCGCGCGAGATGGTGATCTCCTCCGCGGCCTCCAGGTCGCGGATGATGCGCACGATCTCGGCTCTGGCCTCGTCGACCTGACGCATGCGCACAGGGCCGAGCACTCGGGTCTCCTCGGCGAGGTTCTCCTGATTGCGCTCGGTCATGTTGCTCTTGACCTTGTCGGTGATCTGATCGTCGGCGCCCTTCAGCGCCAGCGCGAGCATGCGAAGGTCGATGCCTCGCAGCACCCGCTGCGCGTCGCGATCCTCGAGGCGCGCGATGTCGGCGAAGGTGACCATGCGGCTGCGGATGTCCTCGGCCAGGGCCAGATCGCGCCCCTCGAGGCTGGCGAGCAGGGACTTCTCGAGCGCGGTGTCCGAGCGGTTGATGATCTCGACGAGAGGCTGCACGCCCCCGATCGACTCGTGGTTGTCTCGCATCGCGAAGACTCCGGTGCGCGAACGCAGCGAATCGGCGACGATCGAGATCGCCTCCTGGGTGGCGGTGCCCATCGTCGCGATCGCCTGGGCGACGTCCGTGCGCAGCGGGTCCTGCAGCGCGGCGAGAACCGCCGCGGCACGATCAGCCCTCAGGTTGGCCAGCACCACGGCGACGGTCGTCGGGAGCTCGCCCTCGATGATGGTGGCGAGCTGGGCCGGATCGGCCGCATTGAGGAAATCGAACGAGACCGAACCCTGCGACATGACCCGTCCGACCATCCCGACGGCCTTCTCACGCCCGAACGCCGTCTCGAGCAGTCCCGTCGCGAGTTCCTGACCACCGCGTGACGGCACCGAACCACCGGTGGCGATGCGCCGGAACTCTCCGAGGGCGCGGGCTGTCGAGGCGACGTCCACTCCCCCGAGCTGTGTGAGCTCTGCCGCGAGCATCTCGGAGCGCTCCTCACCGAGGTGGCGCAGCACCTCGGCGCTGGTCGCGCGGTCCATGTTCATCAGCACGATCGCGGCCTTGCGCAGTCCGCTCATCTCGGGCACAGCGGGAGCGGCGGGCGTCTCCGCGGTCGAGACCTCGACCGTGTCGGCCTGCGCGTCGAGGAGTTCGGTCAGCGCGGTCATACTGTCGCCTCATCCATCAGGTCGGCCAGCGCACTGGCGATCGTGTCGGGCTCGCGCTTGGCGAGGTCGTCGATCTCTCGACGTCGCCGCTCGACGAGCACCTTGTCGGGCTCCGGCTCGTCGTCGAGATCGACCGAGGCCGACGGCAGCAGCTTGGTCGGCGCCGGGGCGATGATCGCCTCGGCCTCCTTGAGCCCTCGCAGCGAACGGAGCTTCTGCTCCTCGCTCTCGGTCACGGTCGCGAAGTACTCGATGGGCCCGTCTTCGGTGTACATCACCCGACGCTTCATCTTCCGTCGGACGACGAGGAAGACGATCAGAATGACCGCGGCGAGCAGGATCGCCCCTCCGATGATCGCGGAGCGCAGCAGCTCCTGCTGGAACTGCGCCTCCCGCTCGGCCTCCGCCGCGGCCAGCGCCGTCTGCGCCGCCGTCGCACCCGCCTGATTGAACTCGACGAACTCGACGGCGATCTCGTCACCGCGCTCCACGTCGATTCCCGCGGCTGACGCCACGAGCGATTCGATCTGATTCGCCGTCACCCCGGTGACGGTTCCCCGGTTCAGCGCGATGCTGACGGTCTGCCTCGTGACCTCTCCGGCGGGTGTGATGGTCTTCTCGGTCGACTTGTTGACGGCGTTGTTGCGAGAGGTCTCCTCGAACTCGTAGGCACCGCTGCCGTCGGCATTGTTCGGGACTGCGATGTTGTCGGGACCGAGCACGCCGGTGCCGCCGCCCTGACCGCCGTTGTACGTCTCGGTCTTCGTCTGCTCCGACGCACTCAGCTCGCCCTCGGGGGCCGAGTAGGTCTCGTCCATGCGCTCGGAGGTGGAGTTCGCGACATCTGCCGACACGGTCACGGTCGCGTTGCCGGGACCGACGATCGTCTCGAGCATCTTGCTCACCGAGGCGGCGACCTTGGCCTCGTGCTCCGTGGCCTGCTTCGAGGAGTTCCCCGTGAGCCCGGTGCCGACCGCCGAGAGCACGCGGCCGTCCTGATCGGTCACCGCGACGTCCTCCGGCGTCATCCCGGGCACGGCTGCGCTCGTGAGGTGCACGATCGCCTCGATCTTCTCGTCGCTGAGGCTCGCGCCGTTGCGTGTCTTCACGAACACCGACGCTGTCGGGCTCTGCTGCTCCGAGACGAAGACGCTCTCCTCGGGGATGGCCAGCTGCACCGACGCGGTCGAGATGCCCTGCATCGCCCCGATCGTGCCGGCCAGCTCACCCTCGATCGCGCGCTTGTACGTCACCGACTGCTGGAACTCGCTCGCTGTCACGCCCATCTCGTCGAGCAGCGTGTAGCCCTCGCTGGTGTCGCCGGGGAGCCCCGCCGAGGCAGCCGCAAGTCGCTGCGGATAGACCTGGTCGTCGGGCACGAGGATGGTCGCGCCTCCCTCGGTGAGCTCGTAGCTCACCCCTGCCGACTTGAGCTGCTCGACGACGGCAGAGGCGTCGCCCGCGCTCAGACCGGTGAAGAGCGGGCTCATCTGCGGCTTGGTGAGCCACGCACCGAGCGCGATGGCGCCCATCACGAGCAGCGCGACACCGATGATGGCGATCGTGCGCTGTGCGAGGGAGAATCCTGAGACGACCTGCTTGGCGCGATCGTAGTAGCTCGTGAGCACTTTGGGCATGTCAGGCCTGCATCCTCATGATCTCGTTGAACGCAGACACGCTGCGGTCACGCACGGCGACCACCAGATCGAGCGTCACCGAGGCGCGCGTCGAGGCGATCATCGCCTGGTGGATGTCCTGCAGGTCTCCCGTGACCGCCTGCACGGCGAGCTCGTTCGACGTCGACTGCAGCTGCTGCAGGTTCTCCATCGCCCCGGAGAGCGTCGTGGCGAAGGTGCTGCCGGACGCCGGGGCGCCTGCGGCATCCGGGCCCTTCTCGAAGCTGAGAGCCGAGAGCGGCGCGACGCCCGATGCGCCGACGGCCTCGATGCCCGACATCAGTTGCGGCCGATCTGCAGAGCGGCCTCGTAGGTCGTCTTCGCACGGTCGACGACGGCGGCATTCGCCTCGTATCCGCGCTGGGCGAGGATCAGCATGCTCATCTGGTCTCCCAGCTCGACGTTCGGGTACTGCACATAGCCGTCGTCGTCGGCATAGGGATGCTCGGGGTCGTACACGAGCTTCGCGTCGGCCTCGGATTCGACCACGCCGGCGACATACACGCCGGGGCTGTCGGTGCCGGCCTGGACGGTCACGAACTTCTCCCGGAACGCCTCCTGGCCTGCGGGCGTCGCGGTGTTCACGTTGGCGATGTTGTCGCTGAGCGCGTCGAGCCATTTGCGGTGCGCGGTCAGGCCGGTGCCGGCGATGCCGATCGCGTCGAAGGTCATGCGGACGCCTGCCCGATCGCCTTGGTGATCGATGCGGCCTGGCCGCCGATCGCCTGGCTGGCGAACTGGAACCGCAGCACGGTGTCGATGTTCGACAGCGTCTCGGTGTCGAGGTTGACGTTGTTGCCGTTCAGCCGAGTCGGCTCGAGCGACCGCTCGACGGTCGCAGCGACGGTGCCGGAACCGCCGTCGACGGCGGAACGCAGCTCGTCCTCGAAGCGGACGCGCTGGGCCTGATAGCCGGGCGTGTTGACGTTGGCGATGTTCTCGGCGATCGAGCGCTGGCGCAGAGCCAGGCCGTCGAGGGCGCTGATCAGCGCGGAGGAGGTGACGGATTCGAGCACGGGGGCACTCCGGACGTTGGTGGAGAGGCCGATCCCTGGCCAATCATCGAGCGATCCGTGCTCTGTGCCGACTATCGCGACACCCTGGCGTTCATGTAACCGCGGCGCTCAACCCTCGACATCGAGGTATGCCGGCACATCCTGACGACCGGTGGGGACTCTGCGCAGCGCTGCGACCTCTCGCGCGACGTGTGCTCGCGAGGCGGTGAGGCCGCTGATCATGAGCTGCTGTCGGGCGAGCACGGCCTCGGCGCGAGCCCGGAGCTCGTCGGGGATGGGACCGGACGGCGGCTCGAACGACCCGGGGTCCATGGTCTCGTCAGCGGCCTCGAGCGCGCGCTCGAACTGATCGAGCACGGCCAGCCAGTCGGCCAGGTTGTCCGGCACGCGTGTCAGCCCAGCGCCGACACGCGGGGCGCGGCGGCGCTCGTCATCGTGGCGGCCTCGTGCCAGGCATCGCGCAGCGGGGCGACGAGCGCTCGACATTCCGTCGTCGCAGCGCGGTCACGGGAGATGTTCGCGGCAATCAGCCGCCCCGTCAGATACGTGTACACCCCTCGCAGCTCCTCTGCGCCGTCCCAGACGTCGGTGAGCGAGCCGTTGAGCTCGGCCACGATCCACTGCGCATGCGTCAGGTGCGTG
Source organism: Microbacterium sp. NPDC089320 (assembly GCF_040684875.1). NCBI lineage: Bacteria > Bacillati > Actinomycetota > Actinomycetes > Micrococcales > Microbacteriaceae > Microbacterium > Microbacterium sp. NPDC089320. Next base: position 143,208 of record NZ_JBFBGY010000002.1, on the reverse strand, counting down.
CCGGCGCCCGCCCAGTCCTGCGCGTCCTGCGCGACCGCCGCGCGATCGATGTCGACGAGCAGACGGTCGTACAGCAGGGTGAGCAGGCGCTCAGGCGTCGCGGAGGCCACCTGCTGCTCCAGATACTGCTGCTTGGCCCTGTCGAGTGAGGTGAGTGCCATGATTACGTGCTCCGATGCGATGCGATGTCACGAGGACGAGGTCAGGAATCCGACGCGGTGAGCCCCGCGAGCTGGCTGGTCAGCCACGACGACTGCGACTGCAGCTTCGAGAGCTGCACTTCGAGCTGCGCATACGTGCGTTCGAGAGTGGCGCGGCGCTGCTCGAGGCGGATGTCCCAGCGCTCGACCTGGGTCTTGAGGGTCTTGACCTCGTCCTCCTGGCCGGTGATGCGCTTGGTCAGCAGGCCGTCGTACTTGTCCGAGTACTGGCTGGTCACATCCTGCACTCGCGCCGAGACCGCCGAGAACAGCTCCTGCGCACCCTGCGGGTCTTCCGCGAGAGCTGCGGCGAACTTCTCGGCGTCGAAGGAGAGCACGCCCTTGTCGCTCACCGTGATGCCGATCGTCGACGGCGAGATGCCGTCGACCGGATGCTGCACCGCGGCGGCCAGAGCGCCGCGGAGATTCCGCACGGTGCTGTCTCCGGTGAAGACGCCGAGGGTCGTGGTCTCGCCGACGTCGCCGATGGTCGCCTTCGAGCCGTTGTCGATACGGACCAGCAGCGCGGCGATCTCCTTGACGAACGCCTCTGCCGTAGAGCTCTGCTTCTTCACATCCCGTGTGACGGTCACCGTGACCGGGTCTGCGCTGACCTTGGAGACCGTGACGTCGATGCCCTCGCCGACGGAGATGGTGTTGCTCGCGCTCTCGAGGGTCTGCTCGGCGGCGGTTCCGGCGAACAGACGGATGCGCGCGTCTGCACCCTGGGTGAGCAGGGCCGCCCCCGGAGCCGCGCCGAGATCCGTCGCGGTGCCCGCCGTGACCTCGGCCGCGGTGCCCCGCTGAAGCGTGAATGCTCCGGCCTCGCCCGTCTCGGCGGAGGTGAGCTGGATGCGCGAGAGCGGCTTGCCGTCGGCATCCGTCCCTGCGGGCACGACGGTCGCGCTCACGCCGGCCTTCGACGCGTTGATCGCGGTGGCGAGCTCCTGCGGGCCGGTTCCGAGCGGGGTGACCTCGACCGCCTCACCGTCCGCCCCGACGAGGGTGTAGGTGCCGCCCCAGGCGGTGGCGCCCGCGGCAGCGGTCACGAGAGAGTGCGCAGTGGCGACCGCGTCGACGACGATCGCCGTGGAGAAGGCGGTCGCCTTGGCTCCGGCCGTGATGGTGACGGTCTCGGACGACGACGACGCGGTGAACGCCGCCAGGGAGCTGGGCCCTGCGGCGGTCTTGGCCTTGTCGACGAGCTCTTGCAGCGTCTTGTTGAGGGACTGAAGGTTGGTGATGACCGAGTTGCGGTCGGTGATCTTGTTCGTGATGAGCGTCTTCGGGATCGCCGAGACGTCCATGAGGGCTTTGATGAGCTCCTCGGTCTTGAGCCCTGATACGAGTCCGTCGAGTTTCATCCCGGTCGTCTTCCGTGCGTGGCGGTGATGGTGTCCTACAGGAAGGCGCCCGGGCGGAGGTGACTCCGCCCGGGCGCCCTGTGCGCCTCAGGCGCAGCGACTCAACGGAGAAGCTGCAGGACGCCCTGGCCCGACTGGTTCGCCTGAGCGAGCATGGCGGTGCCGGCCTGCGCCAGGATGTTCGAGGCGGTGTACTTGACCATCTCGGCGGCCATGTCGGTGTCCGCGATGCGGCTCTTGGCTGCACCCAGGTTCTCTGCCGAGACCTGCAGCGAGTTGATCGTCGACTCGAAGCGGTTCTGCGCCGCACCGAGGTCCGAACGCTGCGACGAGATCGCGGTGATCGCCTTGTCGATCGCGGTGACGGCCGCGGCCGCCTCCGTGGCCGAGTCGAACGAGTAGGCCGCCGTGACAGCGTGCGTCGACGCGGCTCCGGCAGCGCCGTAGGTGATGACGGTGATGTCGGCCAGCGCGGCCTTGAGGTCACCGCGGTCGACCGCGATCTGCGACGACGCGTCTCCGTTGGCTCCGACCTGGAAGCTCAGGGCGGTGCCTCCCTTGAGCAGGTCGATGCCGTTGAAGTTCGTCGAGTCGGCGATGCGGACCAGTTCGTCGGTCAGCTGCGTGACCTCGGTCGTGATCGCGGCGCGCGAGTCGGCGTTGTTCGAGTCGTTGCCGGCCTGGACAGCCAGGTCGCGGACGCGCTGCAGGATCGAGTGGACCTCGGTGAGCGCGCCTTCTGCGGTCTGGATGACCGAGATGCCGTCCTGAGCGTTGCGGGCTGCGACGTTCAGGCCGTTGACCTGCGAACGCAGGCCCTCCGAGATGGCGAGGCCGGCGGCGTCATCGGCAGCGCGGTTGATGCGCAGGCCGCTCGAGAGCTTCTCGAGCGACTTCGAGACGTCGTTCTGGTTGACAGAGAGGTTGCGGTACGCGTTGAGTGCACCGACGTTGGTTGCGATCTGAAGACCCATGAGTGTTCCTCCGTGGTTATGGGACTGAATGCGGGCCCATCCGTGGGCCTGCACAACCGATATTCGCGACATCGGCCGCCGACGTAACCACGGATCCGGAAGATTCCGCGCGTGGGGTCACACGGCGGCGAGGAGCTCGCTCGACCGGTCGCGGATCTCGGCGCGCACCGGCCCGAAGAGGGTCGCGAAGAACTCGGCCCTGGCCTTGGTCGATCGGTCACCGGTCGTGCCGTTCTCCCAGGCCTCCATGGCCTCGCGCATCAGTTCGAGGCCGCGCGAGCGCAGCTTCGACACATATGCGTGACTGACCGCGAGCTCTTCAGCGATGTCCTTCACCATGCGGTCTTCGAGGTAGATGCCACGGACGACCTGCTGCATGGCCGTCGGGAGGGCGTCGACCACGCGGTTCATCATCGCTCGCGTCTCGGACTGCTCGACGGCGTGCTCGGGAAGGATGACGCTGTCGGTGAGGTCGACCGCCTGTCGTCCGGTCTCGGCGTCGAAGTGCTCCTCGAAGCTGATCGCCGTGCGGACCATCTCGTCGAGCTTCATCATCTCGGAGACGACCTCGGCGGCGAGCCCCGACTCCCTCGCGAGCTCCGCGATGCTCGCTGCCCGGCCGGTGCGCGCGAGCACCGTCTCGGCGGCGACTCGCACGCGCTCGATCTTGTCGCGTCCACGCTCGCCGGCCGGGTCTGCGCGACGCATCTCCGACAGCATCGCCCAGTTGATCTGGCTGCTCGCGAAGGCGCCGAACGGGATCCCCCGCGCGGGGTCATATGACATGGCCGCGCGCGCGAGACCCAAGCGGGCGGCCGAGAGAAGGTCGTCCAGGTCGACGTGCGTCGCCGATCGCGCCTTCTCGACCGCAAGGAAGGTCGCGAGCGGCATGTTGTCGCGCGCCAGCTTGTCGGGTGAGGCGGGGGCTTCCTCGGGCTGAGTGGAATCAGCGGAAACAGCAGAACTACTCAGCAATGTGACTCCGTGGCTAGAACAACTGTTTTACGAGCGAAGCTAGCACAAAGCACACGTTTATGAGCAGAAAAAGCCACGAGCAATTCTCGCGTCGCGGGACCCCCGAACGCGGATTCGCGGATTATCCTCGCCACCCGCCTCTCTGTGAAGCCCGTATTCCGTCTCCGCGCGACCAGGTCTCCTGGGCATCCACCCCGATCCGAAGGAGCGCATGACCATGATCCTGGTGCAACGACAGACGGAGGCACGGAGATGAAGGCGATGACCTACCGAGGCCCGTACAAGGTCCGGGTGGAAGAGAAAGCCGAACCACGCATCCACCATCCGAACGACGCGATCGTCAGGGTGACCAGGGCGGCGATCTGCGGATCCGACCTGCACCTGTACCACGGCATGATGCCCGACACGCGCATCGGCCACACTTTCGGGCACGAGATCGTCGGCGTCGTCGAAGAGGTGGGGTCGTCCGTGCAGACCCTGCAGCGCGGCGATCGGGTCATGGTGCCCTTCAACATCTACTGCGGCTCGTGCTACTTCTGCAGTCGCGGGCTCTTCTCGAACTGCCACAACGTGAACCCGAACGCGACGGCGGTCGGAGGTATCTACGGCTACTCGCACACCACGGGCGGGTACGACGGCGGTCAGGCCGAGTTCGTGCGCGTGCCGTTCGCCGACGTGGGCCCCTCAGTCATCCCCGAGTGGTTGAGCTCCGAAGACGCGCTGCTGCTGACCGATGCCTTCTCGACCGGGTATTTCGGTGCCCAGCTGGCCGATATCGCCCCCCTCGACACCGTCGTCGTCTTCGGCGCGGGTCCGGTGGGCCTGGCGGCGGCCCGTTCGGCGTGGTTCCTCGGCGCGGGACGGGTGATCGTCGTCGACCACATCGACTACCGACTCGAGAAGGCGCGGACCTTCGCTCACGCCGAGACCATCCACCTCGCGGAGGTGCCCGACATCGTGCTCGCGCTCAAGAAGACCACGGGCTATCTCGGCGCCGACGTGGTGATCGACGCCGTCGGGGCGGAGGCGGACGGCAGTGTCCTACAGCACGTGACCGCGGCGAAGCTGAAGCTCCAGGGCGGCTCGCCGGTCGCGCTCAACTGGGCCATCGACTCCGTGCGCAAGGGCGGCACCGTCTCGGTGATCGGCGCCTACGGCCCGCTCACCTCCGCTGTTCGCATGGGCGATGTGATGAACAAGGGGCTCACGCTTCGGGCGAACCAGGCGCCGGTCAAGCGCCAGTGGCCGCGACTGCTCGAACACATCCGCGACGGCCACGTGCGCCCGTCCGAGCTTCTCACCCACAGGTTCCCGCTGGAGGACATCGCGGAGGGCTACCACGTGTTCTCCGCCAAGCTGGACGACTGCATCAAACCGCTCGTGGTCGTCGGAGAGGAATGATCATGCCCTACACAGCCGATCGTCCAGGCCTCGAGCCTTCTGCAGACGAGCTCCGCGAACGGATTCCCGGGTGGGGCGCCGATTTCGCCCCCGAGCACCGGCAGACCTGGAACCAGCGGGAGGATCTTCCCGACACCGGCGCCCACTGGACATTCCCCGACCGTCAGGGTGATGACCCCGCGCGAGAGAGGTCGATCGAGCACTCGATGCTCCCGCCCGTCTACGGCACCGCTCAGCCGCTCCACGGAGTGTCCGGCGCGATCCGCCGGTTCGCGTACGACCACTTCAGCGAGACGAAGAACACGCGGTGGCTGCTGCTCGTGCTCGGCGACCGGGTCGACGCGGTCACCGCGCATATCGCGTCGTTCGCGACACGCCGCCCGGACAATCCCGTGACACAGACGGGAGTCACGTCGGAGCCGCGCCACCATCCGATCACGTCGCGGTTCGGGCGCGGACGCCGCGATCTGCGGCACATCTGGCTCGACCCCATCATCGTCGTCGGCCCGTGGCTGCTGGCCGCGGCGGCGACTGTGGCGGCAGTGCGGCGCGTGCTCCGACCGCGCTGACCACACACGACGCGGTGCCCGCCCTCAGTGGGCGCCGCGTCGTGCGGCCGCCGCCACCGCGCTCGCGATCCCCTCTCGCCACGGCCCGCCGTGACCGGGCAGAACGAGACGAGCCGACGTCTCGGCGAGCGTGTCGAGCGATGCGAGCGCCCGCGCGGTGTCGGAGGTCGCCGCGCGCGCCACGATCTGGGGCCCCGTCTCGCCTGTGTAGGGATCGAGGGTCACGAGCGCGTCGCCCGAGAGCATGATCCCCTGGTCCTCGAAGAACACCGCGCAGTGCCCGTCGGTGTGCCCGGGGGTCCACAGCGCGGTCGGCGAACCGGGCGCCGCGATGCGCTGCCCGTGGTGGATCCGGCCGAGTGCATCCACTCCGCGCACTCCGAGCGCCCCGTGCGCGGCCATGTTCGCGATCACGGGAATGCCGCGCGGATGCGAGAGCAGATAGGGCACCCGAGGACTCGCCGGGCGGTAGCTGTAGGGATGCCGGGCGAGGCGGGCGTCCGCCGAATGCACGAGCACCTCAGCCCCCTGCGCGCGCATGCTCGCCGCGACGCCGACATGGTCGAAGTGGCCGTGCGTCAGGATGACCGCATCGATGTCCGACTCCCCCGCGCCCAGATGTCGCAGCAGCGCGCGCAGCGGACGTCGGCTGCCGGGCAGCCCTGCGTCGACGAGGGTGAGTCCATCGGTGGTCTTGATCAGATAGCAGTTCACCTCGGCGACGGACACGCAGAAGAAGCCCGGCGCCACCTCGGTGAAGGTTCGAGTTCGGTTCATGAGGCCACGCTATGAATCCCGCCCCCTGTCGGAGACGGTCTTGACATCTCGAGGCAGAGGCCGAGCTATTCTCCCGTCGACCCCGCCGACGGCCGCGATCGCCATCTCACGGTGTGCCCCAGGATGCCGTCTGCGACCGCATCCGGCGCCGATCGCTGCACGACGTGGTGCCTGGAGGGGATCGTGATGACGCGCGGACCGCCGGCACTCGCGGCGAGGCGATCGCACCATGCGGCGCCCGCGACCGGGTCTTTCGCCCCGCGCATGACGAGCAGCGGCACGGCGAGGCCGCGAACCCGCTCCTCGATCGGATACCGCAGCATATGGGCGACCTGTCGCAGGTACCATCGCGGGCCGCACCGCGCGTAGTCGGTGAAGACGACGACGTTCGTGGCGGGCGTTTCGCCGACCGTGTCGATCGCGAGCGCACGCGCCTGTGCGCCGAGGCTGCGATGCGCGTCGTCGACGACCGGCCCGATCGCGACGACCCCGGCGATCCGCGCCGGGTGGCTCGCCGCGGTCTCGACAGCCCACTGTGCCCCCATGGAGTGCCCGACGAGCACGACCGGGCCGCTGCTCTCTGCGGCCACGACGTCTGCGATGAGTGCGGCCATGTCGGCGATCGACACATCGCGCGAGGGCTTGGGGAGCCCCCCGAAGCCGGGCAGGTCGAGGGACACGACGCGAGCCGACGGAGCGAGCGCCCGGTGCAGTCGCACGAAGTAGCGGTGGGACATGCCGATGCCGTGGATCAGCATGATCGTCTCGCTCGCATCGTCCGCCCGGCTCTCCGTCACCCGGACCCGCATCCCGCGCACGGTCAGCCTGCGCTCCGCACCCCGTGGTCGCCCGGACCCGCGCACCGCTCGGTGTCCTCCGGGATCCGCGTTCGCCGTCATGGCGACCATCCTCTCGCGCGTCGCTCCGCGCCGGCAGGTGCGACACCGCGTCGGGCCGCCCTAGAATCAGGGCGACCGGGCGGTCGTAGGGTTCCGACACATGCAGGAGGCGTCGGCGCGATCGATCGGGTGGAATGGGCGGGACCGACGAAAGAAGGCGAGCATGGCTGTGATCTCCCGCGGCTTCGGCGCACGGCGACGCGAGTCCGATGACCGACTCCCCCCGGGGCAGTACCTCACCGCGGACTTCCCTGTGCTCTCGGCCGGGCCGACTCCTCGGGTCACGACGGACACCTGGGAGTTCGCCGTCGTGGGGCTCGACGGCATCCGACGCACCTGGTCGTGGGACGAGCTGCAGGCACTCCCGATCGACACGATCACCACCGACATCCACTGCGTCACGCGGTGGTCGAAGCTCGGCACGCAGTGGCGCGGAGTCTCGCTGGACCATCTGCTGCAGGATGCCGGCGACGGCGAATTCACCCGGGTCTTCTCCTACGGCGGATACACGACCAACGTCCCTCGCGCCGACCTGACCGGGGGCAGGGCGTGGATCGCTTTCGAGTTCGAGGGCGAACCGCTCGCGGCAGAGCATGGCGGCCCCGCACGGCTTCTCGTGCCGCACCTCTATTTCTGGAAGTCCGCGAAGTGGGTGCACGGCCTGGATCTGCTCGAGCACGACGAACCCGGATTCTGGGAGCAGAACGGCTACAACATGTACGGCGATCCGTGGAAAGAGGAGCGTTACTGGTGACGTCCTCGTCGCTGTGGCTCGTCGCCACTGTCGTGGAGGCGCGGAGAACCACGCCGCACGGCCGAGTGCTCACCCTGAGAGTCGACGGATGGCCGGGCAACCTGGCCGGTCAGCACGTCGACCTGCGACTGACCGCCGAAGACGGCTATCAGGCCGTACGGTCGTACTCGCTCGCCTCGGCCGGCGATGACGGCCTGCTGGAGCTCGCCGTCGATGAGGTGCCAGACGGCGAGGTCTCTCCGTACCTGGTCGAGGATGTGCGCCCCGGGGACGAGCTGGAGGTCCGCGGCCCCATCGGCGCGTACTTCGTGTGGACCCCTGTGCAGACCGAGCCCGTGCAGCTCATCGCCGGCGGATCAGGGATAGTGCCGCTTCTCGCCATGTCGAAGGAGCACGCGCGCTCGGGCAGCTCCGCGCCGATGCGGCTGCTGTATGCGGTGCGTTCCGCGGACGACGCGTTCTACGCGACTGAACTCGAAGACCTCGCCGGCGGAGCCTTCACCCTCGATTGGGCATACAGCCGCTCGGCACCGCCCGGCTGGGCTCGACCCGTCGGCCGGGTGGACGCGGCGACGATCGCGGCGTCCACCATCCCGGCCTCGCAGCGCCCCTCGGTCTACGTGTGCGGGCCGACCGGCTTCGTCGAAGCCGTCGCAGATCTGCTCGTCGCGGCGGGGCATGAGCCCGACCGCATCCGCACCGAGCGCTTCGGAGGTGCCTGATGGACGCTGCCCACCCCGGCCATCGCACGAGAGTCGACGGCAACGCCGCGGGCGGAATCCTGCTCGAGGTGTTCGGCAGGGACATGACCGCTGCGCGGGCGGCCTGCGCGCACTGCGATCGGGAGGCCGAACTCGGCGATGCGGTCGCCGAGGTCGATCCGGCCGGCGTCATCCTGCTGTGCCGCGGATGCGGGCGCACGCTGCTGACCTGCCTGCATGCCGACGGGCGGTACACGCTCGACTTCGGCGCTCTGGCCCGCCTGGAGTGGTCGCGCGACGGCGACTAGCTCGCTCGGCCGGACGACCGGATTCACACCTCGTCCGAGTCGCACTCGGGGTCGAACACCTCACGCACGTCGCCGGAGTCGAATGCGCTGGTCGCCGTCGGCACGAGTGCCCGAGTGCGGGCGCGGATCTCGTCGGCAGCGCCCTCATCGTCCTCGATCGGCGGTGAGAGCTCCGCGTGCAGCACCGCGATCGGGAACATCGCTCCGAGCGTCACCCGCACCCGCGACCGACCCCCCGCGGGTCCGACGATCGGGACTTCGATCACGTCCGATCGCCCCTCTTCAGCCAGGGCCGCCCAGTACTCCAACACCGCGTCTGCGGTGGCGTCACCGGTCACGTAGGTGCCGACCTGGGTGATGAGGGACTTCATGATCACTCCCGGAGCTCTCGACGGTTGCGTTTCGCTACCGGGTCCGGGGCAGCGATGTCACGCTAGGCCCGTTCTTCCGCGAGGTCGACCCCCCTTGCGTTATCGGGATTCAGGTGATCCGAGTCGGATGTCGCGCTGCACGATGCGTTCGGCCACCTCGCTCAGACGCAGCCCGCGACTCCGCGCATACCGGCGTATGAGCGCGAAGGCGTCAGGGATCGACACCCCGGCCGTGAACGAGACCACCCCCTTGGCCTGCTCGATCATCACCCGGCTGTTCAGCGCTGTCTGCAGCTGCGACGACAGCGCTTCCTGCTCGCGCAGGCTCCGCTCGTGCAGGATCCCGATGGTGGCCACATCGGCGAACGCTCGCGCCGCAGAGAGGTGTTCAGCCGGCAGTGACCCGGTCTCGGTGCGAAGCAGATTGAGGGTGCCGATCGTCGTGTTCCGCAGCCGCATCGGTATCGCCTGAATGGCCGCGAACCCGTTCTCCAATGCCGCCTGGCGGAAGATCGGCCAGTTCTCCGAGCCGGAGGCGATGTCGGGGACCGACACCGCGGCGCCCGTGAGGAAGCACTCGATACAGGGCCCTGCCTCCGCGCTGAGCTGGATCACCTCGACGAGCTCCGTCGCCTCGCTCGTCGATGCGACGACCTCGAGCTCGCCGGCAGGGTCTGCGAGAAGGATGCCGGCGTCACTCGCATCGAGCAGCTCCTGACACGCCTCCACGAGCGTCTGGAGAAGATCCACGACGTCGTAGTCGTCGACCATCGTGTCGGCCAGCGTGGCGAAGAGCTGGAGGAGCCGAGCCTCGCGCGTCACCGCGGTCATGATCCCGCCTCGATGCCGCTCGAGGTGCGGGAGAAACGGAGCGTGCCGTCGATGACGGCCTGCGCGACCTCCATGACACGCTGCCCGGTCGAGAAGGCTCGGGCCTGGAGCATGAGCAGCGCGTCGTCCGGACCGATGTCGAGCTGCGCGAGCACGATCCCCGTCGCCTGGTGCACCGTTCGTCGCGAGTAGGTTCCCGTCCGGGCGTCGCTGTCGGCGAAGCCCGACAGGGCGTCCCGCAGCACGTGCCGGCTGACCACATGGGCCATGGCCCGCGCCTGCGTGCACTCTTGCGGGCTCAGGGTCACCGGTTCCACCGAGTAGAGGTCGACGGCGCCCATCCTGATCTCCCCGACCGTCAGCGGAAAGGCGAACATCGACGCCACCTCCATGTCGTCCTCCACGGCGGACGCGAAGGCGGGCCACCGCGAGACGCCCCGGCGTCGGAAGTCGGGCTCGAGCACAGCGGCCGAGGTGCGCAGAGCCTCCCAGCACGGGCCTTCACCGAGGTCGAACTGGAGCTCGTCCAGTCGTGCAGCCCCGTCGTCGGTGGCGGAGATCGTCTCGCTTCCCAGCACATCGCCCACGGTCGAGACCGCAGCGCCCGTGACCGGGAACCGATCGACGAAGAACCCGCTGAGCGTGGCCAGCTGACGACCCGAGCGCTCCAGGTTCTGTTCACGATACCGCCCGCTCGGGGCCGGCGCGATGGAAGCACCTACGAGATCCGAGAGTTGCACAACAACCGATCGGTGACAAGCCCCGAGCCGGTTTCTCCGTGCGCGTCTAGCTTCTGCTCCCATGAAGACTGCACAACGACGGCGTAGGCAGCGCGATCCGTACAACAGGCGTGAAGTCCTGGCCGGATACCTGTTCATCTCGCCGTGGATCCTCGGATTCCTGATCTTCACGGCGGGCGCGATGGCGTACAGCCTGTACATCTCGTTCAGCGACTACAACCTCGCGACCAATTCGGCACGCCCGATCGGCATCTCGAACTATGCGGAGCTCTTCGACGACCCTCGCGTGGGGCTCTCGCTCGCCAACACCCTGTTCTACGTCGTGATGGCCGTGCCGCTCGAGATCATCTTCGCGCTCGTCCTCGCGCTGCTGCTCAACCGGGTGGGTCGAGGTGCCGGATTCTTCCGGGTGCTCTACTACCTGCCCAAGATGACCCCGGCTGTCGCCACCGCCGCTGTGTTCTTCCTCCTGCTCAACGGCAACTCGGGGGCGATCAACCAGTTCCTCCGCCTCTTCGGCATCTCGGGGCCGCAGTGGCTCGTCGACCCGGCCTGGGTCAAGCCCAGCATCGTCATCATGACGCTCTGGACGGTTGCGGGAACCATGGTCATCTTCCTCGCTGCTCTCAAGAACGTGCCGGTCGAGCTCTACGAGGTGGCGTCGCTCGACGGGGCGGGCCCCGTGCGCCGGTTCTTCTCGATCACTCTGCCGATGATCTCGGGAGCGATGTTCTTCAACGTCATCGTCCTCTCGATCGCGGCCTTCCAGATCTTCGACCAGGCCTATCTGCTCTTCTGGCGAGATCAGAGCAACGCCTCCCCCGAGGCGTCGCTGTTCTATGCCATCTACCTGTTCCAACAGGCGTTCCGCCAGTTCGACTTCGGCTTCGCGGCTGCCATGGCCTGGCTGCTGTTCGTGATCATCATGCTGATCACGCTCGTGCAGGTGAAGGTCGGCAACCGCTTCGTCTACTACGAGGGAGACCGCTGATGTCGACGACGATACGACCTGTGCCCCTCACGCCTCCTCCCGGGCCGGAGCCCCGCACCGACACCGTGTCGGTCACCACCACCGGGCGGCGCAGGCGCCGACGCCTCGCCGGGCCGAAGAGCCGGATCGCACGCATCCTGCTCACGATCGTGCTGATCGGCTTCGGTCTGCTGTTCCTCTATCCCTTCGTGTGGTTGATCGCGGCGAGTCTCAAACCGCGGGGCGAGGTGTTCGACAACAGCCTCTTCCCTCGCACCCTCGTTCCGGAGAACTACATCGAGGTCTGGAATCAGCTGCCGTTGCTCAGCTGGGTCTGGAACAGTGTCGCGATCGCGCTGCTCGCCGCGGGCACCGTGGCGATCTCGAGCTCCATCGTGGCGTTCGGGTTCGCCTATTTCCGATTCCCGGGACGCAAGCTGCTGTTCGGTCTCGTGCTCGCCACAATGATGCTGCCGGGAGCGGTGACGATGATCCCGGTCTACCTCATCTGGAAGCAGACCGGCATGCTGGGCACCTGGGTCCCCCTCTGGGGAATGAACCTGTTCGGCTCCGCCTTCTACATCTTCCTGCAGCGTCAGTTCTTCCTGGGGCTCCCCCGAGAGCTGTTCGAAGCCGCGCGGCTCGATGGAGCGAGCGCCTGGGGCCTGTTCTGGCGCATCGCGATGCCGCTGTCGATCCCGTCGTTCGTGATCGTCTTCCTCTTCGAGTTCCAGGCCAGCTGGAACAATCTGCAGGCGTCGCTGATCTATCTCAACGCCGGGTCGGTCGACGAGTTCACCGCGCCTCTCGGCATCGCCTACGCGATGACCAAGTACAGCCCGACGGCCGGCGGTCACGGCGACTACCAATACGTGATGGTCGCCTCGCTCATCGTGACCCTGCCGATGCTTCTGCTCTTCGCCTTCGGACAGCGGTATTTCATCGAGGGCGTCGCGACGCAGGGCCGCAAGGGCTGAGCCCGATCTCGCCGGGCGGATCGTCCGCCCCCACACGAATGGAGAACGACATGAAGACACGAATCCTCGGAGCCGCCGCGGCCGTCACGGCATCCGCTCTGCTGCTCAGCGGCTGCGGCGGCGGAAGCGGCGACGACGCCGCCGAATCGGCCGACTTCGGTGCCGATGCCACAGGAACGCTGAAGGCCTGGGGCTTCGAGAACGCCGACGACGTCGGCACGTCGCGCATGGACTACGCCGCGGCGCAGCTCTCCGCCGTCGAGGTCGACCTCGACGCCACGGCCTTCGACGCGCAGAAGTTCACGACCCGCATCGCGAGCGGTGACGTCCCCGATGTGGTGCAGATGGACCGACGATACGTCACCACCTACGCCGCACAGGACCTGATCATGCCGCTGGACGCATGCTTCGAGGCGCACGATGTGTCGCCCCGCGATCACTGGTATCCGTTCGTCGTCGACGACGTGACCTACGAGGACGGCGTGTGGGCGGTGCCGCAGTTCTACCAGCCGCCGGCGATCCTGCTCAACAAGACGGTGCTCGATGAGGCGGGCGTCTCAGCCGAGGAGTTCGACACGTCGAAGCCGGATGCCCTGATGGGAGCCATCGAGAAGATCTACCAGGAGTCCGGCGGTGTGCCCTCCCGACTCGGCTTCGATCCCGTCGCCACCGGTCAGGGCGGCCTCTGGGTGCTGGCGATGGGCGGACAGCTGAACGACGACGACGGCGCTCCCACTCTCGATGATCCGAGCAACGTCGCGGGTCTCGAGATGCTGAAGCAGATCACCGACGCTCAGGGCGGATTCGCCGCCGTGAAGAGCTTCACCGACTCGTTCGACACGTTCGGCGACAACAACCAGTATGTGGCCGGGCAGGTCGGCGGCCAGGTGAACGCCCAGTGGTACCCCAATGTGCTCTCGCCCTATGTCGACCAGCTCGACCTCGAAGCGGTGCCGTTCCGCTCGTCGGACGGCGAGCCGTTCTCTGTCGCGTCCGGCACGGCGTTCGTGATTCCGGTGGGTGCCGAGAATCCCGCTGCCGCCTGCGCCTGGATGCTGGAGCTCACCTCCGACGAGGCGTGGAACGCAGCCGGCGAGGCGCGTGCCGAGGTCCGCGAACAGGACGGCGGCATCAACACCGGCCTGTTCACCGGGTCGCCCGCGTCCGATCAGGCGATCCGAGACCAGTGGGTCGTCGAGAGCGGCAACCCCGGGTTCGACCAGGTGATCTCGACCTACTACGACGTCGTCGACTACGGAGAGTCGTTCGGTTCGTCGCCCGCGGGTCAGGAGATCCAGAACGAGTTGAACAACGCCATCACCGCCGCGCTGCTCGGGGACAAGTCCATCGAGGATGCCCTGGCCGATGCGCAGGAGGCGGCCATGCGGGCATACGAGAAGACAGCCGGCTGACCCCCGGCCCGTGGACGAGAAGACACGACGAAGAGGAGAACCGCATGACTGACCACGCGCACGCACCCCGCAGGGCGATCGTCACCGCCGGCGATTCGGGCATCGGCCGCGCCACGGCGGTGGCGCTCGCCGCCGCCGGGATGGAGGTGGCGATCACCTGGCATTCCGACCAGGCCGGCGCCGAGCAGACCGCCGAGGAGGCGCGCACCCACGGGGCACGCGCGATCACGGCGCAGCTCGACGTCGCCGACATCCCCGCGTGCGGCGACGTGATCGACAGTCTCGTCGGCGAGCTCGGCGGCCTCGATGTCTTCGTGAACAACGCGGGGACGGGGTCGTCGACTCCGTTCCTCGATCTCTCACTGGACGACTGGAGGCACGTCCTGGACACCGATCTCACCGGTGCCTTCGTGTGCCTCCAGCGCGCCGCGCGGGCCATGGTCGCAGCGGGCAACGGCGGCCGTCTGATCGCGGTGACCAGCGTGCACGCGCATCAGCCGATGGTCGGGTCGAGCGCCTACGACGCGGCGAAGCACGGGCTCAGTGGGCTGATGAAGAATCTCGCCCTCGAGCTGGGCTCGGCGGGGATCAGCGCGGTCAGCGTCGCCCCTGGTGAGATCGCGACCCCCATGACCGGGCAGACGGATGCGGATCCGCACGCGCAGGACCGCCCGGGCATCCCTCTCGGACGCCCGGGCGACGCGCGCGAGGTGGCCGCACTGATCGCCTTCCTCGCCTCGCCCCCGGCCGCGTACATCTCCGGAGCATCCGTGGTGATCGACGGCGGGATGCTGCAGATGGGGCCGCAGGCCGGAGCGGCCATCGAGTCGCACGAGTGGCGGACGACATGACTCCGACCGGAGCCTAGATCTCGCCGGTCTCGAGGATCCACGGAGGCTCGGTCTCCGTCACGGCCGAGGGGTGGGACGACGCGATCCGCTCACGCATCGTGCGCACGGTCGCGTCGTTGTCGGGCTCCTCGAGCTCTGAGTTGGTCGATTCGACCATGAGCTCGGTGCTCGCGGTGAGGAGGAACGACGCGTCGACGACATTGCCGTCGGGGCTGACGACGCGCAGCGTCACCGTGTCGGCGCTCCCTCGCCCGCCAGCATCCGCGCATAGTCCATGAGCGTGTCCGCTGCGTCATCACCCACGAGAACCGACTTCTCGGCATACTTCACGTGCTTCATCATCCGCTCCTCTCGATTCGTTGCGTGCCAGGCAACCCTGACGGCTCCCCGGCAGACAGGGGCTTGACGATCGACGCGAGAAGGTCGCGGTCATTCGGACTCGACGCTGCTCACATGATGCGGCACGCCGACCGGCTTGGATTCGCTCGATCCTCTCTGCCGCAGATAGATCGAGAACGCGACCATCGCGCCGACGGCCAGGAACTCCGACTGCCAGTTCTGCAGCGTGCGGTTCCAGAACTCCGCCGAGACGACGTAGTCGATCCATGTCACCGGCGGCAACCCGTGCTGAGCGTTCTCCTCGGTGGCGACGACATGGCCGGCGAGCGACTGGGCGAGCCACGAGAGCAGGAAGATCGTGCCCATCGCGAGCAGGAGGGAGTTGGAATAGATCCACCCGCGCACTCCGTGCACCTTCGCCCAGCGCGGCGAGTCGGCGCGGGCGTGCTCGCCGACGAGCTGATCCGAGTCGGAGCCCACTCCTTCGTCACCGGGCTTCTTCGACTCCGGCGACCCTCTCTGGATGAACCAGATGGTCGCGAGGATGAAGAGGAAGAACTGCAAGAACTCCGACTGCCAGTTCTCCGCCACGTCGACGAGGAAGTCGGACGAGGTGATGAACTCCAGATACGGCACGGGGGGTCGGCCGTGCTGAGCGAGTTCCTCGTTGTTGTAGGCGTGTCCTGCGATCGACTGCCCGACCAGGCTGAGCGCGAAGATGGCGAGGAAGACGAGGCTGAGTCCCCCGTCTCTGACGAAGCGACGCATCTCGTTCACCTCCCCAGCAGAGGCAGGGCGATCATGGTCGCCAGGCCGACAACGATGATGAGCGTCCATGACCAGAACGCCATGCGCATCGATGCGCGACCGACCGTGGGATCCGACATGAGTGTCTCCTCTCTCTGTGCCACGTCACCCCCGCAGTGCCTCGAGCGCCGGGCGTGGCGCTCGTCCTCGAGGCTGCCGGGGCTGCTCACCCCGCGGCTGCGGTGCGGGAATCCGTCTCGTGACGGCTTCACCGGCGTCGAGCACCAGCTGCTCGTCGTAGTGCATGATCGTCAGCGGCTCGCCCGAGGCGAGCCGGTAGGTGACCTCGGCCTGGCGGACATCGACACGGAGGATGCAGCCGTGGACGCGCACCCCGAAGTCGAGCCTGTCGATCTGACGCGGCAGACGCGGGCAGAAACGCATGCCGCTGTCGCTGTCACGCATGCCGCCGAAGCCTGCGGTTATGGCCGTCCAGACTCCCGCGAGGGCTGCGATGTGGAGCCCCTCGCCGGTGTTGCCGTGCAGATCGTCGAGATCGAGCGTGGCGACCTCAGCGAGGTAGTCGAGCGCGAGATCCAGGTGACCGACCTCCGCGGCGATCACCGCCTGCGCCGCCGCGGACAGGGAGGAATCACGCACCGTGATCGCCTCGTAGTAGTCGAACGCGCGCGCCTTCTGCTCCGCTGTGAACGCCTCGTGCGAGAAGAAGAGGGCGAGAACGAGGTCAGCCTGTTTCACGACCTGCTTCCGATAGAGATCGAAGTACGGGAAGTGGTCGTGCAGCAGATACTCGTCCGGTGACGTCGACTCGAAGTCCCACCGTTCGAGGTCGGTGTACCCGGCGGCCTGCGGATGCACGCCCCGTTCGTGATCGAAAGGAACAGCCATCGACGCTGCTGCGAGTTCCCACCGCGCGATCTCGTCATCCGCGATCCTGAGCTCCGACGCGACATCCGGATGCCGTCGCGCAGCGGCCGCCGCGCCCCGAAGGTTCTTCTGGGCGGCGAGGTTCGTGAAGACGTTGTCGTTCACGATGGCCGAGTACTCGTCCGGCCCCGTGACGCCGTCGATGTGGAAGCCGCCGTGCGCGTCCCACCGACCCAGCGAGACCCACAGACGGGCGGACTCGGCGAGGATCTCGAGGCCCGCCTCCCGTTCGAAGGCGACATCGCCCGTCGCCCTCACATGGTGCAGGACCGCGCCCGCCACATCGGCGTTGATATGGAACGCGGCAGTGCTGGCCGGCCAGTATCCCGACGACTCCCTGCCGTCGATGGTCCGCCACGGCAGAGCCGCGCCCTTCAGATGCAGCTGCGCCGCCCTGTCGCGAGCACGGTCGAGCACGGAGTGCCGCCACCGCAGCGCCTGCTCCGCCGCGTGCGGGAGCGTCGAGGTGAGAACGGGGAGGACGAAGCCTTCGAAGTCCCAGAAGGTGTGCCCCTCGTATCCGGAGCCGGTCAGCCCCTTGCCGGGCACAGATCGGAGCTCCATGCGCACGGATGCCTGGAACACCTGGAACAGCGCGAACCGCACGGCCTGCTGGAGCCGTGGCGGCCCGTCGACGCGCACGTCGGCGCACTCCCAGAACTCGTCCAGTCGCACCTTCTGGTCTGCGAGCAGCGCCTCCCATCCGGCCTGCAGCGCGTCTCCGACCGCCGTCTCGGCTCGGTCGCGCAGCGCGGCGGTCGACAGGTCCGACGAATACTCGTGTCCCACCATCTTGACGATCTCGAGCGTCGCTCCGGCGTCCAGGGATGCGCGAATCGTGGTGCGCGCGCGGTCGCCCGTCGTGTCGACGTCCGTCTCGACGCTCGGCTCGCGTCCGAGGGAGCCGCCGACGTGATGCGCCATCGCCACAGCGGTCGTGAGTCCACTCTTCCTGGTCCGGTGCACGAGGGTGGCGGCTCCCCCGTCGGCGGCGTAGTCCACCGTCTCCAGCGGCTCGCTCAGCAGCTCCTGGACCCGGGGGTCGTCATGAGTGATCGGCAGCGGCTCGTTCGCCAGCAGCTCGGAGACGACGGTCACCTCTGCCGGAGTCTCGAGCGCCTGCACGCGGTACCGCACGGCCGCGACGGACCGGTGCGTGAACGAGACGATCCTCGTCGAACGGATCCGCACGCGCTGACCGATCGGGCTGGTCCACTCGACATCGCGTTCGAGTGTTCCGGCCCGGAAGTCGAGACGACGGGTATGTGTCGTGAGCGTTCCGCGGCGGACATCGAAGGGCTCGTCCCCCACGATCAGCCGGATCAGCTGGCCGTTGGCCGCGTTGATCACGCTCTGCCCGCACTCGGGGTAGCCGTACCCTTCTTCGGCATACGGCATCGGGTGCTCTTCGAAGAGGCCGTTGAGGTAGCTGCCGGCGACCCCGCGCGGGTCGCCCTCGTCGAGGTTGCCGCGCCAGCCCACATGGCCGTTCGAGAGCCCGAAGACGGACTCCTCGTGCGCGAGATTCTCGACGTCGATGCCATCAGCGCTGATGCTCCACTCATGGGCGTCGAATCGCAGCCGGGATCTGCTCATGTGCTCCTCTTCCGTCGACACGTGCTCTGGAAGAGAACGTAGTCAGGGACTGAGAAGCGGACGAGCGGGTTGATTCCCTCTCCGCGGGCGGGTAGGACTCGCGGAGACGTGCGGTCCTGGTCAGGACTCATCGAGCAGCAGCCTCTCGGGAGATCCGTCGCCGGATCCGTCGCCGGCTGTGCGCCGCGACCCTCATCCGGTGCTCGCCGTACCGCACTCCGCCCCGCAGCCGCGCCCCGATGGCGAGCCACGAGCATAAGGCCCGCTCAGCGACCCACAGCGGTGCCCACAGTGCGCTGCTGGCCGGGAAGACGGAAGGACCGTCGAGCCGTCGCCGCCCGCGCTCGGCGAGCAGGATGACCGCGAGCAGCAGGAGCGTGAGGGCACCCGGCCGGTGGCGCAGCGCCCACACCGTCGGAAGGATGGCCGCCTCGATCACGAGGCGCAGCGGCTGCCCCCAGCTGTCGTACGCCTGCCTGACCCGCTGCGAGAGGAAGTGCCGAGCGGTGGGCGGGCGTCTCGCGACGAAGACGTCGGGGCGAGAGCGGACTCGGCCGCCGACTGCACGGATGGTGCGTTCCATCTCGAGATTCTCGAAGAGGGTGTCCGCGTCGTATCCGCCGGCCCCAAGCAGCGTCGAACGCCGCAGCGCGTATGTTCCGGGGTAGTCGGACGACACCGCGCGGTTGAGGAGACTGCGAGCGGTGTCCCACCGCGCATGCCAGGGAAGTGGAGCGAAGTGGTTCTGCGGTTTCACCAGGGTCGCGAGGTCGAGTTCCGCGACGACCGCGGCGAGCGCGCGATAGTCGTAGCGCACGTCGTCGTCGGCGATGACCACACGCTCGTGCCGCGCGGACGCGATGCCGGTGAGCACGCCGCGCACCTTGCCGTTCGCCCCCGGGATCCCATCGCACGGGATGTGCCGGACGAGATCCGACCAGGCCGACGCATGAGCCGCGAAACGATCGGGGTCTGATCCGTCGATTACCGTCACGTCTGCCCAGGCACGCAACCGCGTCAGATAGGCCGTGAGGTCCTCCATCGTCTCGTCACTCCCCCATCGCACGGGGAGAACGTACTCGATATCCAGCAGTGGAGCGCCCTTCATGGCGGCACGATAGGTCGCGCCCGCTCGAGGCTTCTCGGGTATTGACAAGATCGCCCGGCCCGTCGTGACGCGGGCGACCGCGGCGCCCGGCTGCTACAGGTCGGCGGGCACGCCGAGCTTCTCCCCTGACGACGTGTCGTCGGGCTCTGCGACGAGGTAGAGGCCGGTCGGCGCATTCGCGGTGAACGCGAGCGCGTCGACCCATCGCCGATTGATCGAGGGCTGCCTGCTGCCGAGGAACCGATACACGAGCGCACACCCCGGATGCAGCCAGACGGTGGTGCGGCCTCCCCCGATGCTCGGATCCTCGCGCCAGCTGAACGTGAAGGGCTCACCCCGCCGGTGCTTGGCGGTGATCACGAGCTGGAGGTGACTGAGGGCACGATCTTCGATGTCGATCCTGGTCGATCCCTCGTAGGTGAATCTGCCCATCATGCACCTCTCCGTAGTGCGGGCGCGGGGAGGGACGAGGGCGACGATGCAGCGGTGTCGCACGATCGCGGAAGGGTCAGCGTCACGTCGGGGAGGTCGGACATGGTGTCAGGGTAGGAAGACCGTGTCGCCTTCCGGAGGGTATTGACAAGTTCGCATTGACCTGAAGGCACCCGCAGCGCCGGGAATCAGTCGCCGGTGAGCATCCTCAGCACCTCGGACACGCCGTGGTAGTCGCGAGCGGGCAGCTCATGGATGGCGTCGATGGTGGGCACGTCGAGATGATCGACGACGGCGATCCTCAGCAGATCGTCCTTCGTCGCGGGGTAGTCGATGCTCCGAAGCGTGCGAGCGAGTCGTGCGTCGGTGGAGGGGTGGGCGGCGAGGCGATCCGGGGATGACGTCATGCGGATCATTCTTCGGACCGCCCGGGGGAACTTCCCCTCTCTTGACAGCCGACCGACCGCGATGTAGGCGCGCCGCGACCGCTTACATCTCGTCGATCATCAGTTCACCGTGGGCGTTGAGGCTGTTCATCATGCGGGACACGCGCTCGGCGTCCACGCGAATCGGCTCGGGGCTGTCGAATGCCAGGACGAGCGGGATGCTCGGATGGATCCACGCCGTCAGGCGCCCGTCTGGGGAAGCGTCTCCCGGCACCCAGGACATCATGAAGCTCTCCTGCCGACGGAGCTTCGTGCCCATGACGATCTTCATGTGCGCGAGCGTGACATCGTCGATGACGATCGGGTCGAGTGTGCTGTCGTACCTGAGGCGTCCCATCGGGCGATGGTAGTCGAGCGCGCGTCGGCGCGAAGGGGCGTTGACAGCGAGAGGACGGTCGGGTTCGGTCTCGCGCCCGCCGCCTCGAACCACATCATCCCGTCGATCACAAGCCCCTGTTCACTGCTGCTGTCCGCGACGGACCCTGACGGCATGAGCCACCCAGACGACATCAAGCAACCGCTCGACCATCTGCCTCCGCTCGACGAGCGCGACAAGGCCGTCGAGATCGATGAGCCGCACTATCCGACGTCCGAGGCTCCGCCCGGCCCTGAGCACGCGTCCCCTGATACCGCCGCAGAGCCCGACAAGCCGAACCGGCACGGGGTGGACAAGCTGCCGCCGACAGGCCGCTGATCCGTCACTCCCCGTCAGACCGGTCCGATTCGGGGTCCCCGGACTCCGCATCGGCCTGCTGGCGGATGCGGCGGGCTTCCTCGATGTCCTGCTGCTCCTTCTCTGCAGCCTTATCGCTCTTGCGCGTGTCGCGCGGCGGAAGACGGATCTCCCGTTCGGCGGCGATCCCCGCCTGCAGTTGACGGCCTCGCTCGAGTTCGGCGTCGAACTCGGCGCCGACGAGCAGCGCCAGGTTGGCGATCCACAGCCAGAGCAGGAACACGATGATCCCTGCGAGGGAGCCGTAGGTGCGGTCGTAGTTCGAGAAGTTCGCCACGTAGAAGGCGAAGCCCGCGGTGGCGATGGCCAGCACGAGGATCGCGAGCAGCGCCCCGAGGCTGATCCAGCGGAATCGCGGCTGCTTCGCGTTCGGTGTGGCGTAATAGAGGATCGCGACGGCGAGGACGATGATGAACGCCAGGAGCGGCCACTTCGCGATCGACCAGATCGTCTGCGGAACGGTACCGAGTCCGAGGAATTCGCCGATGGCGCGCGTGACCGGGCCGGACACGACGAGGATGATCGCCGCGATGACGAACAGCACGATGGTGATCACCGTCACGAGCAGCTGTGCGGGCTTGAGCTTCCAGAACGGTCGCCCCTCGTCGATCTCGTAGATGCGGTTCATCGCTCGGCTGAAGGCGCCGACGTACCCCGACGCCGACCAGATCGCAAGCACGATGCCGCTAATCAGTGCGAACCCGGCGGCCGGCGAGCCGGCGACCTGCTCGATCGGCCCCCGCAGAGTGTCCGCCGTGTCGCCCGGGGCGACCTGCTCGATGATCCCCAGCACCGCATCCCCGGCCGCCTGCCCCTGACCGACGACGCCGAGCAGCGAGAAGACCGCGATCAGACCGGGGAAGATCGACAGCACCGCGTAGTACGTCAGTGCCGCCGCGATGTCGGTGCACTGGTCCGATGAGAATTCGCGAAAGGCCTTCTTCGCCACGTACTTCCACGATCGCCCGTGGAGATCGTCCGGAGAATCCGGCTTGCCCGACGCCTCGGGATCGGGACTCCGATCAGGGGCCTCCGTGTGCTGCTGAGACATCATCATTCCCTTCCTGCCGATTCGCTGGATCGGTGAGCACTGGTCTAGCGGGGTGTGCAGGCCGATCCAGGACCCTTGCCGGACGCCAGGTCTCGGGTGTATGCGGGCAAACGAGCTCGCCCAGATCGAGCGACTGACGTTCGCCGGTGTGCAAGGGCCTTGCGACGCACGCCGCCCGCCTGTAGGTGTGGACGCACGCCGCCCGCCTGTAGGTGTGGGGGCACGGGGAGATCGATGAAGGGATGTCCGATCGTGGGCAAGTTCGTGTACGAGGCAAATCAGAAAGTCGAGATCGACGACCGCGCGCTCCATCATCTTCAGGTCGTGATGACGACCAAGCTCCGCCGCGGTGAGCCGTTCCTCTTCACCTGGAGGGAAGACCCCAGCATCGGCGGAGGTCGCAGCTCGGTCTGGATGCATCCGGGGTGCAATCTGGTCTTCAAGTACGCCAGCAGCAGGGTCCCTGAGCTCAACCGGCAGTGGATCGACGCTCTCGCGTTCACGGCGAACTCACCGTCGGGGCTGTATCTGGTCCACGAACCCGCAAGCGTCGGTGCACCGCACGAACCGGCCGTGGGCGTGCACTGAGGACCGGTTCCGGATGCCCTTCGATGTCGCCCGTGACCCGCACTCGCAGAACGACCTGACCGCTGTCTTCCGCAGCCTGGCCGACGCTCTGGATCCGGTCCACGACGTGATCGACACCATGGACCTTCTCGTCGAGGCCGCGACGCGCTTCACGCCGGCGGTCGAAGCCGGGATCGTCCTCGCCGACGACCAAGGGAGACTGCACGTGCTCGGCTCGACGAGCGAGCGCGCGAGCGACCTGGAGGAGGCCGAGCTCGGCATCGAGCAGGGACCCTGTCTGGACAGCTTCCAGTCCGGGCAGGTGGTCGAGACGGCTGATCTGCGGTCGAGCATCGATCGCTGGCCCGAGTTCGCTCCCCTCGCGGTGCGACGGGGCCTCCGCTCCGGCTACGCGGTGCCCCTCACGCTGCGCGGTCAGCGCCTCGGTTCGCTGAACCTCTTCTTCGACAGGGTCGGTGTGGTCACCGACGAGGACGCGGCCGTGGCCCAGGCTCTCGCCGAGTTCGCCACCATCGGATTGGTGCAGCATCGGGCGCTCGCCGAGCGCGCCGATCGCGCGGCACAGCTTCAGCACGCGCTCGACAGCAGGATCGTGATCGAGCAGGCGAAGGGCGCTCTGTCCTATCAGCGCGGCGTCTCGATCGACGACGCCTTCCTCATCCTCAGACGCCACGCGCGCGCGACCGGCTCGCGCCTGCACGATGTCGCCCTCGAGATCGTCGACCGGCGACTCACCCTGTGAGGGACTCGATCACCGCGCTCGGTCGGTCTCGGCCTGGCCCGGATCGCCATCGGTGGGGTCGATGATCTCGTCGGTCAGACACACGCCGCCCGTGCTGCTGAGCGTCTGAGAGAGCTCCTCGATCCACCGCCGGTTCAGCGTCGGCGACTCCGTCTCGTCGAACACGAATCGCAGCGGAATCGACGGATGCAGCCAGATGGTCGAGCGGCCGGGTGCTTCGCCGTCCTTGTGCACCCACGACAGGGTGAAGCTCTCGTTGCGCCGCAGTTTCGTCGTCACCACGATCTTGAGGTGAGCCAGTGCGCGATCCTCGATGAGGATCGGGGGCTGAGCCGCTCCGTAGAAGAGTCTTCCCATATATCAACCGTACGCGCGTGCGGCGCGGGATGGGAGGGACTGTCGCTGACGACTCGATCCGGCACCGCTAGGCGGGCGTCGGCTCATCGGCGAGGCCGCGGAGGAAGTCCGCGGACGGCGCGAAGAACGTGCTGCCTGTCGTCGCGCGGGAATAGTCCAGCAGCCGGTCGAACGCGCCGGGCGGGTCGCCGATGAACATGTTCTCGAGCATCTTCTCGATGACCCAGAGGTGGCGCGAGTATCCGATGAAGTACGTGCCGAACGACGACGAGCCGGGGCTCCCGAAGGGCATGTTGTCGCGCAGGATGTCGTGTTCGACGCCGTCCCTCACGATCGTGGCGAGGGTCTTGTGGGATTTCTGGCCGACGGCCACGTCGTCGATCTCGACGTTGTCGGCCTTCTTGCGGCCGATCACCGCCTCCTGCTGCTCGGTCGTCAACGACTGCCACTGCGCGAGATCATGCAGATATCTCTGGACGACGACGTAGCTGCCTCCGACGTGGTCGCCGTCCTCCGCACCCACCAGCGTCGACTCGGCGATCGCGTTCCCCACCGGGTTCGCCGTGCCGTCGACGAAGCCGAGCAGGTCGCGGACGTCGAAGTACCGGAAGCCCGTGGTCTCGTCGACCACCGTGACGGCGCCGTCGAGCACGCCGAGCAGCTGCCGCTCGAACTCGAAGACGAGGTCCTGGCGGTTCGCCCGAATGTGGAACAGCAGATCTCCGGGGGTCCCCGGCGCGGTGTGCACGCGACCCACCACCGGCGCGAACGGGTGCAGCTCGGCCGGCGCACGGCGCGCGGTGAGTCGCGGCCAGGCCGACGAGCCGATGCCGACCGTGCACGACAGCATCGCATCCAGGTCGCGGAATCCCACGTTCTTCACGATGTCGTCTATGCCGCTGATCGTGTCGCGCACGGTGGATGCGGCATCCGCGCCGTCTCTGATCTGCAGCACGAGAAAGGTGGCGCTGGACGTCAGGGGCGCATCGACCCTCTGCGATTCGATCGGGACCCGGCGGGAGGAAGAGGTGCTCACCTTCACGAACCTAGGCCGATTCGGCGAGCGGGGCTTCGACGGGTGTCGAACGAGCAGGTGGTCTCGGTCGGACACGCTTGAGTACCACCGGGAATCCCGACATCATGACCCCGACGGCACACCGATGACAGGAGATGCACCCATGAGCGACGTGACCGACTTCATTCGGGCGGATGTCGCACCTTCGGGCCCGGGGTGCCAGGACTGCGAGGCGATCGGCTCGTGGTGGCTCCATCTGCGTCGGTGCGCCTACTGCGGGCACATCGGATGCTGTGACGACTCCCTGCACAAGCACGCGACGGCACACGCCCACGCGAGCGGCCATCGAGTCATCCAGAGCTTCGAGCCCGGCGAGGACTGGTTCTGGGATTTCGGCTCCGAGACCGCCTTCGACGGTCCCGTCCTCGCTCCCCCGCACAGCCATCCGCGGTCCCAGAGCACCCCCGGTCCCGCCGAGCGCGTGCCCGCGGACTGGCAGGAGCAGCTCGCGGGCGACGCGTGAGCACCCACCGGCACTGATCAGCGCAGAGGGGTGATGCCCTGGGCGGCGCGCGGGAAGCTCGCCAGCACCGCGGGGTCGATGGTGAGGTGTGCGGCGACGAGCTGCGGCGGCACGTGCGAGAGCCAGTTCGCGAGCGAGACCTCTTCGTACCTGTCGGTGCGGAACACCTCGAGGAACTGCAGCACGTCATCGCCGGTGTTCTCGACGTAGTGGCCGAAGTTCTTCCTCACCACTCCCACGTCTCCGGCGCGGAAGTCGGTGGTGTTCGCGTGCGGGCCGGTGTTGAACACCGTCATGCGCGCGGAGCCGCGCAGGTAGTACTGCCATTCGTCAGCGTTCGGGTGCCAGTGCAGCTCCCGCATCGAGCCCGGCTGGACTGTCACGAGGGCCGCGGCGACCGTGCTGGAGTAGGCGTAGTTGGTGGAATCGGCGATCTGGATGGATCCGCCCGAGTTCTCGTAGAGCGGCTTCGACCGTGACAGGCGGAAGATGACCGGCTCCATCCCCCATTCGACCCCGGCGGCGGCCTGATCGACGTCGAGCGCGGGCGGTTCGTCGCCGGGGAAGATCCAGAGGTTGTGCAGCGGGATGTCGGAGAAGACCTCCTGGGCGACGCCGAAGTTCTTGGCGAGGACCTCGGGCGGGGTGTGCGCGAACCAGTCGGTCAGCAGCAGGGTGTTCGATTCGGACTGGTCGCCGTCGTCGAACGCGAGCACGAACTCCGCTCCGTCCGGACCGAGACCCTGCAGAGAGTGCGGAGTGCCGGCGGGGAAGAACCACAGGTCGCCCTCCTCCACATCCTCCACCGCAGGAAGACCCGAGCGGCTGAGCGTCGTGACCCGCGCCCTGCCGCGCGTCATCACGGCCCATTCCGCCGTCTGGTGCCAGTGCAGCTCGCGAATCCCCCCGGGCTCGAGATACATGTTGACCCCGGCGATCTCCTCGGAGATGTGGAAGTCCTGCTTCGTGAGCTCTCGCGCCCAGCCGCCGCGCTGCACGCGGCGAGGTGAGATGTTGAACGACGACCAGAAGAACGGCTGGGTGCTGATGTCGGTCGCCGGCGCGTGCATCTGATTCGGGAACTGCGACTCGATGACCTCGTTCTGCGGCCCCGTCATCGCGTTGCTCTGCGGGCGGTCGGTGATGTTCACCTCTCCCTCCTGCGGCAGGTCGGGGTCGCCGTATGACGGGCCGTCCGGGTGGGTGGAGGGGTGGTCGTCAGGTTCCATGCGAGAGGCTCCGTCTCTGGTTGCGGGTGCGGCGTCTCTCGACGTCGCGGTGGTGCGGATGCGGCATCGCGAGCAGGTGCGTCACCTCGAGCTCCTGCGTGCTCATGGTGCGGGCGCGGGTGATCAGCTGTGCGTCGAACTCGGTGGTGCGGCCTTCGTGCTGGCTCACGTGCTCCCGCCAGGAGCCGACGGAGTACGCCTCGATGACGGACTCCGCATCCTCGGCGTCGACATACAGCTGCCATCCCCGCGCGCCGGTCCGCAGACGTGTCTGTTGCACGCGGGTCATCACGTCGAGGAATTCCCCTCTCCGGTCGACCGGAATGCGGTACCGGATGAGCACCAGGACGGGCGCGTCATCAGCACCGTCCGGGCGGGGCTGATCCTCGACCCCTGGCACCTCCACGATGCCGCGGCCGATGCCGCCGGTCGCAGGGATCGGCCACACGAGAAGAGAGAGCCCGCCCAGGCCGCACAGGATCCCGGCGCCGATCACCACGGCCCCGGCGCCCCACACCGACCCGAGCACGCCCGCTCCCGCGGAGCCGACGGCCGTGCAGCCGAAGAGGACGAGCTGGTAGAACGACAGGCCGCGGGTGCGCACCCAGACAGGCAGGAAGGTCTGGATCGTGCCGTTGACGGTCGCGATCACCCCGATCCACGCGAGCCCGGTCGCCACGAGCACCGGAAACGTGATCCACAGCGTGGGCGACGTCACGAGGATCACGAGACCCGCGCCGTAGACGACGGACGAGCCCAGCACCACGCCGTTCACCGCCGCGACGCGACGCGCCCACGGAAGCACGAACGCGCCGACGATCGACCCCGCTCCGAGCGCTGCGAGCAGCAGACCGTACCCGCTCGCGGAGAACCCGAGAGAGTCCTTCGCGATGGTCGGCAGCAGCGCCCAGAGGGCGTTCGCCGGAATCAGGAAGGCCGCGAGTCGCAGCAGGATGCGGCGGACCACCCGCGAGTGGCGGACGTAGCGGATGCCGGCCCTCGTCGCATCGACGAACGGCTCGGGCCGAGCGACCGGCGGTCTGTACGTCTTCCAGAAGAGCAGCACGCCCAGGAACAGCAGGAAGGAGAGCGCGTTGAGCAGGAAGACCGCCGCGACGCCGAACTGGGCGACGACGAGGCCCGCGATCGCCGGGCCGACGGCCCGTGCGATGTTCACGCCGATCGACGAGAGACCCGCCGCGTCGATCAGCAGCTTCGGCGGCACGATGTCCGGCACGAGCGCCTGGAATGCGGGCAGCTGGATGGCCGAGACCCTCCCCAGCACGAACGTCGATGCCAGCAGGATGGTCGTGGTCGTCTGGCCGACCGCGGTCAGCCAGGTGAGCCCGAGCACGACGAAGAGCTGCACGACCTGCGACCAGAGCAATACGCGGCGACGGTTGAGGAACTCGCCGATGACGCCGGCGGGTATCGCGAACAGCAGCACAGGAGCGGCGGATGCCGTCTGCACGAGTGCCACGAGCAGGGGCGATCCGTCGTCCTGCACCAGCAGCCATTGCGCGCCGACCGTCTGCATCCAGCTGCCGATGTTGCTGACGATCGATGCCAGCCACACCAGACGGAAGATCGGAACGGCGAGCGGCGCGAAGCCCGCCCGCCATCCCGGTCGAGGCTGCACCGTCGGCTCTCCCCCCTCAGCCATGGATCACGGTCTCCGCGAGGATGTCGTCGATGAGGCCGACGATCTCGGCCGCGTGCGTCTGCGTCACCAGATGCGGCGCCTCGTACGACAGAACCGCTCGGCATCGCGCACGCCGGTAGCCGAAGCGCTGTGCCTGCGGGCTCACGGTCCTGTCCTCCGTCGCCACCACTCCCCAGCTGGGCGTCGATCTCCACGCCGCGCCGGTCGCCCGTTCGGTGAAGACCGTGTCGACGATCGGGTGCTGCGAGACGGCGAGGACTCCCGCCTCGTCGGCGGGCAGACCCTCGGCGAGCAGGCGGGCGAATCGGTCGGGCTCCACGGTGAGCTCCGCGCGGTGCGCCCCGACGTCGTCGGTGAACTGCGCAGACACCAGGTGGTCCGACGCCTCCACCGGCGCGAAGAGGTCGCACAGGTCGGCGATGCACTCGCCCTCATCCGGCACGTATCCCGCGATGAAGAGGAGTCCGGTGACGTTCGTCGCGTCACCCGCGACCGAGATGACCGCGGCGCCGTAGCCGTGCCCGACAAGCAGCACATCTCCGTCGATGCGCTCGACCAGCGAGCGGATGTAGTCGCAGTCGCCGAGGAAACTGCGACCGGATACGGGTGGTGCGAGCACCGTTCGTCCTTCGTCGAGCAGTCGGAGCACGATCGGCCACCATCCGGACGCGTCCACGAAGGCGCCGTGCACGAGGACCACCGTCCTGGTTCTCGTCATCTCGCCCCCTCACGGTCGATCTCGCGTCTGAGACGAATCTAGGAACCGCGGGGCCGACCGCACTGCGACAGGAGTCGAAGACCGTGATCCGCCGAGGCGCGATGCATCCAGGCAGTCCCACTTCTGCCTGCTTTCCTCCTGGTGTGTGCACAGGGATGGGGGTTCTATGAGACGTACTCGAGTTCGGTGCGGGTGGTCTCTCCCGTCATCGACGCAGAGCGACACGGTGAGCCCATCCCCCGCACAGGAGCGAAACCATGACGATCAGCGACACCACGACCGGAACCGCCTCCCTCGATCTGAGCGAGATCGCGCTCCAGCTCGAGGCGTCGCTGCACCGTCGAGTGCTCATCCGTCCGACAGGATTCGGACGAGCGGTCGATGCGCTGTCGGTCTCGCCGCTGCGCGTCCCCGTGCAGGAGCGCGGTGCTGAGGTCGCGCTCATCCTGATCGACCAGGACGGCCGCCCGCCCCTCACCGCCGACGAGTTCGAAGCGGTCGACGCGGCGTCCGCGCTCGTGCGGTCGGCGTTGCGACGACGAGGGTTCTCCCCCGGGGATCGGGAGTCCCTCCTCGGCGATCTTCTGGACGCGGATGAGTCGGTCCGTCGCGACGCCTATTCGCGCGCGCTTCAGCAGAGGTGGGTGCACCGAGACGGGAGCACCGTCGTGCGCGCTGTGCTGATCGACGCAACCGTCACCGACATCGATCGCATCGCCTTCGGTCGTCACCTCGGCCATCTGCGTCCCGCTCCCGCGTATCTCGTCGCGCTCGAGGGCGGCGCGATCCTGCTCGTCGGCCCCACGACCGATGCCGACTTCGACGAGGAGCTCCGCCGAGAGGCGGAGCGCCGCAGGATGAGGATCCTCGGCATCGGCTCGGCATCTCCGGCGGCGGGTGCCACCGATCTGCGCGGCGCCGCGGATGAGGCGACCATCGCCGCCTCGCTCGCCGCAGCCCTCCCCCAGTTCCACCCGTCGGTCGATGCGAGCGAACTCGGCCTGTGGCGGTTGCTCGCGTCGACTTCGGCCGGCCCCGAGGCCCTTCGGACCATCTCGCCGGCCGCCGACGTGCTCTACTCCCAGCCGGACGACAGCCAGCGCCTCACGATCGAGACGTACCTCGACGTCGGCGCCAACGTGGTCGCCGCGTGCCGGATCCTCTTCCTGCACCGCACGACCCTCTACTACCGGCTCGAGCGCATGCCGTCCGTCGTGAAGGACGCCCTCGACGACGGCGTCAAGCGCAGCTCCCTGCACCTGGCCCTCAAGCTCATCAGACTGTGGGAATCGACCGGTCGGCTTCGTCCCCGGCTCCCGTCGACCTGATGAGGGACACCTCCTTGCGCACTCGCTCGAAGATGAAGGCCTCGCTGCTCCCCGGCCCCAGCATCCGCAGGGCTTCGTCGGCCTCGGCGATCGCGGCGTCGCCCTCGCCCGCGCGGATGAGCGCCCGGATGTGCCGACGCATCATGAGCAGCACGCGCGTGTCGTCGTTCAGCGAGCGGGCGATCGAGATGCCCCTGTCTCCCACCCGCACGGCGTCGTCATAGCGGCCGACGGCGATGTAGGCGTCGACGAGGTCGAGGCACGCCGCGTACTGGGTGACGATGCCCGTGACGCTGTCGGGGGCATCCGCCGCCAGGACCCGCGAGAGGGTGGCCTCGGTCTCCTCGATCGACTCGAGCATCTGACCGCGCCGCCCCTTCACCATCGACGACAGCAGCTGGGCGTTCTCCGATCCCGTGGTCTCATCCGCGCGCGCGAATGCATCGATCGACGCAGACGCCGCCGCATCCGCCTCATCGAGCCGATTCAGGGTCCAGCTCGCCCATCCGATGTAGTACTGCGCCCACCCCTCCTGCGCGAGGTCGCCGGCCCGTCGTGCCGCGGCCAGCGCCGCGCGTCCCGTCCGCACCGCCTGTTCGCGATCGCCCACCTCGACGATCTCGGCCCACGCGACGTAGCCCAGCTGAGCGGCCTCCTGCGCGGGATCATCCAGCTTCCGGGCAGCACTCGCGGCGAGTGAGAAGAATCGATGCCAGTTCCCCCACGTGATCCAGATGTCGGAGTACCAGTGCAGGGCGTCCGCGACGTCGCAGACCACCGCGTCGTCGCCGAGATCGGCGGCGTCGATGTACGCCGGCCACCAGTGCTCGGCTTCCGTTCGGATCCAGGCCGCAGCAGCGTCTGCGCCCGAGAAGCCGCGACCCGAGCGGCCCGGCGCGGTCGGCTCCCGCTGCGGCTCGTACCAGGCCCCCGCCCGCTCCAGGCTGCCGAGCAGCCACGACCGGATGTGATCACGGCGTCGTGCCACCTCGTCGGCTCCGACGGAGGAGTTCAGCTTGCTCCGTCCGAACAGTCGCATGAGGTCGTGCAGACGGTAGCGGTCGCCGCCGCGCGCCTCGAGCATCCCCAGATCGGTGAGATCGTCCAAGCGCGTCTCGACCTCCGCAAGATCCGCCGAACGCACCGCCGCAGCCGCGAGGTGAGCGCCGAACGTCCTGCCGTCGATCAGGGAGATCCAGCGGAACAGCGCGGCGGTGCGCGGGTCGAGCTCGTCGTAGGACAGCGAGATCGCCGCCTCGACCGCGAGGTCGCCCGCGACGAGCAGGCGCAGCCGATCCTCGGAGGTGCGCAACCGGCCGAGCAGATCGTCGACCGTCCATCCGGGACGACTGGCGATGCGGTTGCCGACCACGCGAAGAGCGAGAGGGACGTCGTCGCACAGCGCCGCCACCTCCCCCAGGGAGACATCGTCGTCGTCGTCTGCCTGCGGAATCAGGCGATGCAGGAACGCGATGCTCTCGTCTCGGCGCAGCGGTCCGAGACGCAGCCGGCGCACTCCCTCGAGCCCGGCCAGGCTGCGGCGCGAGGTCACGACAACGACGTCGCCCGCGCAGATCGAGAGGATGGGACGGATCTGGGCTTCGTTCGCGACGTTGTCGAGCAGCACCGAGACCGGCGCGACGTCCACCGCCGCGCGCCACCGCGTCTTGGCCTCCGCGAGGTCAGCGGGCGGTCGCTGTTCCGCGCCGGGGAGCTGCCGCAGCAGGCCGGTCATCGCCTGCAGGGGGCTGAGGGGCGAGGCGCTGAATCCGTCGAGTCCGAGGAAGACCACGGGCAGGTCGGTCGACGGCTTGCCCCGCTCGAGGATCTCGATCGCCGCGGTTGTCTTGCCGATCCCCGGCGCGCCGCTGATGACCAACGCAGGACGCAGCTCGCCCGCCGGCAGAGGGCCGCACAGGACGGTGAGCGCCTCGTCGATCTCGTCGGCGCGTCCGGAGAAGTCGAACACCCGAGCGGGCGATATCGCGCCGGGTCCGTCCGTCTCCAGCGACGCGCGGGGGCGCGAGCGTGCCGCGCGGAGGAAGGCATGTCGATCGGTCGCGTCGAGCCCGAGGCCGTCCGCTAGTGCATCGACCGTGCGACGCTGCGGCGACGCGCTCGCGCCTCGCTCGAGGTCGCCGATCGTGCGGACGCTCACGCCCGATCGGGAGGCGAGTGCTTCCAGAGTCAGGTTCTGACCCACTCGCAACGACCGCAGCAGCCGTCCGAAGGGTGAGGGTTCGATCACGTCGTCCGCCTTTCGCTGAGATCAGCTTGACAGGTCGGCTCGTCGGGGCGATTGCGCGGCGGTTACAGCGTCGTGTCGCGGCCGGACGGGGCGACGGATCAACCCTGCGCGCGTGTCGTCGTGCGTGCACCCGTACGACGCATGACGATCGCCGCCGAGACCGTCGCGACCGACACGATCGAGATGAAGACGAGCAGCACCGTGGTCTGCGACGCGAAGGTGAGGATCACTCCGATCGCGAGCACCGGAAGCGCGAGGCCGCAGTACGCGATGAGGAAGACGAGCGCCAGCGTCTCACCCCGTCGTCCGGGCTCAGCGAGGCCGGAGGCTGTCGCGACCGACGACTTGAACAGCAGCCCCACGCCGACGCCTGCGACGACGCCTCCGACCAGGAACACCGCGAGAGACGGCAGCAGCGTTCCCGCGGCGACGACGATGAGCCCCAGGGCGCAGCAGACGGCCGCGACGGTCAGCTGGATGCGCAGTGGCACCCTGGCGAGGGCCACCTGGCCGGTTGCCGCGGCGGCGAACACGGAACACGCGGTGATCCCCGCGAGAAGGTGATCGTGCTCGCCGAACGTGCTGATGAGGATCGTCGGGGCGAGAGAGGTGAACAGCCCGAACAGCGCGAAACCTGCGAACGCGCCGAAGCCCGCGGCGATGAACGCCGTCTTCGATCGCGGTGGTGCGGCGATGCGCTGCGGCCGGTACGGCCTCGGCTCGCTGGGCGGCGTCACCGTCTCGGGAACGCCGGCCACCGCTGTCGCGGTCGCGATGAGCGCCACGAGGAACACCGCGTGCGGCAGCACGAGCGGCGCGGGGAGGAACTCGGCGAACAGGCCGCCGATCAGCGGACCGAGAGCCAATCCGCCGAGGTTCGCGGCGCCGGCCACGGACGCGGCGACGATCGCATTCTCGCTGGGGCGCGCCTGGGCGCGCAGCTCGCCGAGATGCGCGGTTGCGGTGGCGGTGAGGATGCCGACGCTCGCGCCGTTCACGAGCCGTGCGGCGAGCAGTCCGGGCACCTCGTGCCACGCCAGGAAGAGAACGGCGCTGAGAGCCGCGATGAGGATCGCGATCACCAGCATCCGCCGTCGCCCCATCCAGTCGCTGACGTGCCCGAGCAGGAAGAGACTGAGCACCACGCCGACGGCGAAGGCCGCGAAGATCAGGGTGATGACCGAGACCGGGAACCCGTCGACCTCTTGGTACAGCGGGTAGAGCGGGGTCGGCACGGTCGCGTACGCCATCACGAGCAGGAAGGCGCAGGCGACCACCCAGAATCCCACCCCGTGCGAGATCCGGGAGTTCGACATGATCGAGACGCTACCGTCGTGCCCGCCGCCCCGCACCGGACGGATGTCGAAGACAGGCGCGCGCATTCTGTACAGATGTCGAGCGCTCCGCGAGGACGGTCGAGTTAACGTGGTCGCGCTCCCACGAAGCTGACGTGGGGCGTTCGACAGTCGACCGGGATCCCTCCCGGACGGCGGAAACCTGGAGGCTGATCATGGCGTTCGTGACCACGGATGATGGCGCAGAGATCTATTACAAGGACTGGGGCAGCCCCGATGCGCAGCCCATCATGTTCCACCACGGCTGGCCGCTCTCGTCGGATGACTGGGATGCGCAGATGCTGTTCTTCCTCGACAAGGGCTACCGCGTCATCGCGAGCGACCGCCGGGGTCACGGAAGGTCGTCGCAGATCGGCACCGGCCATGACATGGACCATTACGCCAGCGACGCCTCGGCCGTCGTCGAGCACCTCGACCTTCGCAACGTGGTGCACATCGGCCACTCGACGGGTGGCGGCCAGGTCGCACGCTACGTGGCGCAGTACGGACAGCCGCAGGGGCGTGTCGCCAAGGCGGTGCTCGTCTCCGCCGTCCCGCCGCTGATGCTGCAGACCGAGGCGAACCCCGAGGGTCTTCCGCTGTCGGTGTTCGACGGCTTCCGCGACGCTCTGGCGGCCAACCGCGCCGAGTTCTTCCAGGCCGTGGCCTCCGGCCCGTTCTACGGGTTCAACCGCGAGGGCGTGGAGCTCTCCGAGCCCGTCGTCGCGAACTGGTGGCGCCAGGGCATGACCGGCAGCGCGCTCGCACACTACGCCGGCATCAAGGCCTTCTCCGAGACCGACCAGACCGCTGATCTCCAGGCGATCACGGTGCCTGTCCTCGTCCTCCAGGGCGACGACGACCAGGTCGTCCCCTACAAGGATGCCGCGGTGAAGCAGGCCGAGCTCCTCACCGACGCGACCCTCAAGATCTACGAGGGATTCCCGCACGGGATGCTGACGACGCACGCCGATGTCATCAACCCCGACATCCTGGCGTTCATCCAGCAGTAGCCGCCACGCGGCACCACGATGGCGCATCCGGACGAACAGCCCGGGTGCGCCATCGCTATGCGCCGGCGAGACCGGCCCCGGCCGCCTCGAAGGCCGCAGCGAGCAGCCCGATGGCCAACGCTTCGCGCAGGGGCTCGAGCGGCTGGTGCGGTCTGGGGTCCTCGTCGGGGCCCTGCTCCGGGCGTGGGTCGCGGTCTCGACGGCGCGGAACGAGATGCGCATGCACATGCGACTCCCCCGCGACGGAGAGTGCGACGTCGACGCGATCGGCTCCTGTCGCTCGACAGATGATGTCGGAGGCGAACTGGATATCGATCTGGAAGAGCTCGGTGATCTCCGTCGGCGCATCGGCGATGTCGTCGTAGTGATCCCGGAGGCTCAGGATGCTGCGCCCGGGGAACCGGGCGTCGGAGAACAGTCCGACACGCGAGACCGTCAGCCGGCCCACCGGATGGGCCACGACGAACTCACACTCTCGACAGGTGGTCACGTGGCCTCCTTCCCGGCACTCCTCGGCGTCCACGAGTCGCTGGGAGGCCAGGAAAACTCTACGAGCGGCGCGAGGCCGAGCGCAGTTACCGGCCTGGGGGTAGCCAGTCGTGCGATGGCGGACTAGAGTTCGCGACCGGCCGCTCGATCCGACGGCATTCCTCGTCGTTCCTCAGAGACGTCTTAGAAGCGGCTTCGTAGCGTCCGTTTCGTGACTACAACGATGACAGCGGCCAGACCCCGGATTCGCCGCGAGATGCTGAGCATGGTTCCCGAGATCACGCTGTGGTTCTGGATCATCAAGATCCTCTGCACCACGGTGGGCGAGAGTTTCGCCGATTGGATCAACATGTCCCTGGGCGTGGGGCTCGAGAACACAGCCCTGATCTTCACAGCCGTGTTCGCGGTCGTACTCGGATGGCAGCTGCGGCTGCGGAGGTACGTGCCGTTCGTGTACTGGCTCACGGTGGTCGTGGTGAGCGTGACGGGCACGCTCTATACCGACATCCTCACCGACACCCTCGGGGTTCCGCTTGCGGTGAGCACGGCGGTGTTCGCGGGGCTGTTGGCTGTCGTGTTCGGGGTGTGGTGGTTCAGTCAGCGAACGCTGTCGATCCACAGCATCACGACGACACCGCGGGAGTTGTTCTACTGGCTGGCGATCCTGGTGACGTTCGCGCTCGGCACGGCGGCGGGCGATTGGATCTTGGAACTCACCGGCTGGGGCCCCGGGGTCTCGGTGCTGCTGCCCGCGGGCCTGATCGTGGCGGTCGTCGCGGGATGGCGGATGGGCGGTAACGCGGTCCTGGCCTTCTGGCTCGCGTACATCCTGACGCGGCCACTGGGGGCGAACCTCGGCGACTGGTTCGGGCTGCCAGCGGACCAGCAGGGGCTCGGGCTGGGCGTCGCTCTCACCAGCGTGATGTTTCTGGTCGCGATCCTCGCGACTGTGGTCTATCTCACGATCACCCGCGCAGACGTCGTCGACACGAAACCGCCGGCGACGCCCACCACAAGGAAGAGTGAACGGCGCGTCCTCGGCTTCTACGCCATCGTGGCCGTGTTGACGATTGCACTCCTCATCTGGGCAGCCGCGCAGCCGCACTCGACCGCGCCGGCCAGCGAAGGCGAGGGCCCGGCGGCATCGGTCACACTGCCCCCGGGGACATCCGCCACATCGAAGTTCCCTGCGCCGACCGTAGCTGAGTTCCGTGCCATCACGGCAGACACCCTCTCAATGATCCGGGCGGGGAAGCAGAAGGCCGCAGCTGCGCGGATCACCGACTTGGAGAAGGCATGGGACGACGCCCAGTCGACGCTGCAGCCTCTCGATGACACGGGATGGACCTACATCGACGGGCAGATCGACGCAGCCCTGACTGCAGTGCGAGCAGACGCACCCAAACCGCCGGACGAGACCGCGGCGTTGACGACGTTGCTGGCCACGCTCGAATGACCGAGACGACTCGTTCGACCTGAGCTGTAACGCACAGGTCAAGAGCAGCTGCTGAGGAAAGTGGAACGCATGACCCCTGTACGACGCCTTTCGCCGTGCGTGTTCTGGCTCATCGCGGGCGCGATGTTCGCCGCCATCGAAGCACTCGGCCTCATCGTCAGCGGCGACTCGTCCATCACCGCCGCCGAGACGAATGCCGTTGTCGCGGTGAACGGCTTCCATGCCCCCGTGTTGGATGCGATCGCCCTGACCATCGATGTCGTCTTCGGGCCACGGTTCGCGGTCCTCGTGACTGTGCTGGCGGTCGTGGTCGCGGGCCTGATCGGGCGGTCGTGGTGGACCGCGCTGCGCATTGCCATCCTGATCGCGATCCCGTGGGCTGCGGCTGACATCATCAAAGTGATCATCCAGCGGCCGCGCCCGGACATGACTCTGCTCGCGCATCCGCTTCTCGTGGAGCCGACCTCGTTCAGTTATCCCAGCGGGCATACGGCATTCGCGACCGCGCTCGGGATGAGCGCCGTGGTGACGCTCGCCGGGTGGCGATATCGGGCAGCGGCGGTCGTGGTGGCAACCGTGGTCGCGCTGACGACGGCGTGGTCGCGCATGTACCTTGGAGCGCACTACCCCTCCGACATGCTCGGCTCGTTGCTCCTTGTCCCAGTGTGGAGCCTGTGCCTCGGGATGATCACGAGGAACAGTCGCCTCTTGCAGCCCCGTCCGCGAGAAGAAGAGGTGGCTGCACGCGACCGCGTGGCGCATTCTGGCATGACAACAGAAGATTCCTGACCGAGGAAGGAGCAGTGATGCCATCAGTCAACCGACCGCGCCTCCTCCTGGTCGAAGATGACCCTCAGCTGGGTCCGCTCATCGCGCGGGTGCTCGACGACGTCTACGACGTGACCCTGTTCGCTGACGGTGCAGAAGCCCTCAGCAATGCCCAGGAACAGCGTTACGACGCGATGATCATCGACCGCCGACTCCCGATCGTCGACGGCATCTCCATCGTCGAGACCCTCCGGCGGGGAAACGTCACAACGCCCATGCTCATCCTCACAGCCCTCGGCAGCGTGCACGACAAAGTACGCGGCCTGGACGCCGGGGCCAACGACTACCTGGTCAAGCCGTTCGAGTTCGACGAACTCTTCGCCCGGCTGCGCGCGATCCGCCGCGTCTCCAACGGCGAGGGCCCCTTCGTCCGTATCGGCGGATGGGAGTTCTACCCGGAGTCCCGAGCCGTCTACTCCCCCTACAACGGTCGAACCATACTCACGGACCGGGAGACGGAGTTGCTGACACTGCTCGCCGCCCACCCCGACCGGACCTTCAGCCGCGAGGACATCCTCGAAGCGGTGTTCTCCCCTACCGACACTCCCGGCACCGTCGACACCTACGTCCACTACCTCCGCCGAAAGACCGACATCGACATCGTCACGACGGTCCGCGGGCGCGGATATCGACTGGGTCAGCTGTGAGCCGCGACCGATCGTCACTCGACTCGGACGCACGACTCGTCCGAGCTGCCGCGAGACGCGTCGGCATCTGGATCGCCGTCACCGTCTCGGCTCTCGTCATCGGCGTCCTGGTCGCCGCTTTCCTGATCGTGTTCAGTCAGATCCCGCCCGACCACCTGCTCTCACCCGGCGGGCAGGAGATGACGGTCGACATCGAAGGTGTCGACATCGTCGTCGGGGCCGTCTGCCTCGGCGTCGTCGCGATCATCCTCGCCGGGACGATCGCGCTTTTGGCCACTCGCCGAGCGGTCACACCCCTCATCGATGCGCTGCAACGTCAACGACGCTTCGTCGCCGACGCCTCGCATGAACTCCGTACACCGCTCGCCATCCTCGACGCCCGCCTCCAGGTCCTCCAGCGCGCATCCGGCCCGAACGACCCGAACGCCGACATCATCACTGAACTGCGTGACGACTCGCGCAACCTCACCGCCGTCGTCACGGACCTCCTCGACTCCCTCGACACCGCACCGGTCGACGTAGACCCCACAGCCTCAGTCAACGACACCATGGCGTCCGCAGCGACAGCGATGACCATGATCGCTCAACAGCGCGACATCGAAATCGTGACGACAGCCACCTCGCCGGGCGTCTCCGTCGAGATCCCCGAAGCGAGCCTTCGACGCAGTCTCATCGCTCTCCTCGACAACGCCGTCAAGCATTCGCCTCCCGGCGTCGTGGAGCTCAAAGCTCGAGCAGAGCGCCGAACCGTGGCGATCACCGTGATCGACCACGGACCCGGCATCCAGGGGATCGACCCACACCGCATCTTCGACCGCTTCGCCCGCTCCTCAGCCGCCGTCGACGGCGGCGGCAACGCACGTACGGGCTTCGGAATCGGCCTCGCACTCGTGCGAGACACGGTCATCCGACACGGCGGGACGATCGCGATCGAGTCGACATCTCCCGACGGCACCGCCCTGACCTTGACACTGCGGCGAAGCGGCACTCGCACCGGCGCCGCTTCTTCAGAGGTGGGCCCTGCCGGGATCGAACCGACGACATCCACGGTGTAAACGTGGCGCTCTACCAGCTGAGCTAAAGGCCCTGGTGCATCCAGTCTACAGATGACCCGGTGCGCGCTGATGTCGTGGAAGAGGGATAGGCTGAGGGCGGCACGCGTTGTGCACAGCCGACAAGGCTGCCCGCGTCGCTTCCCGTTTCATTGGCATGACCTGCCAGCTTGACGAAAGGCTCCCCGTGACTGTGCACGACCAGGATCCGTATTCCCAGGGCCCCCTCGACAGCGATCCGGAAGAGACGGGTGAGTGGCAGCAGTCGCTCGACGAGCTCGTCGACGCCAAGGGCCACGGTCGCGGCCGCGAGATCATGCTCAGCCTGCTCAAGCGCTCGAAGGAGCTGCACCTGGGCGTGCCGATGGTCCCGACCACCGACTACATCAACACGATCGCGCCGGAGAACGAGCCCGAGTTCCCGGGTGACGAAGAGGTCGAGCGCCGGTACCGCGCGTGGATCCGGTGGAACGCCGCGATCACCGTGCACCGCGCGCAGCGTCCCGGCATCGGCGTCGGCGGCCACATCTCGACCTATGCGTCGTCGGCCGCGCTGTACGAGGTCGGCTTCAACCACTTCTTCAAGGGTGCAGACCACCCCGGCGGTGCCGACCAGATCTTCATCCAGGGCCACGCCTCCCCCGGAACCTACGCGCGCTCGTACCTCGAGGGCCGCCTGAGCGAAGACCAGCTCGACGGCTTCCGCCAGGAGAAGTCGCACGCACCGCACGGCATCCCGTCGTACCCGCACCCGCGTCTGATGCCGGAGTACTGGCAGTTCCCGACCGTGTCGATGGGCCTGGGTCCGATCAACGCCATCTATCAGGCGATGTCGAACAAGTACCTCGAGAACCGCGGCATCAAGGACACCTCTCAGTCGCACGTCTGGGCGTTCCTCGGCGACGGCGAGATGGACGAGGTCGAGAGCCGTGGTCAGCTGCAGGTCGCAGCCAACGAGGGTCTCGACAACCTCACGTTCATCGTCAACTGCAACCTGCAGCGCCTCGACGGCCCGGTGCGCGGCAACGGCAAGATCGTCCAGGAGCTCGAGTCGTTCTTCCGCGGTGCCGGATGGAACGTCATCAAGGTCGTGTGGGGTCGCGAATGGGACGACCTGCTCGCCCGCGACACCGAGGGCGCTCTGCTCAACCTCATGAACGTCACCCCCGACGGTGACTACCAGACCTACAAGGCCGAGTCCGGCGCGTACGTCCGCGAGCACTTCTTCGGCCGCGACGAGCGTGCCGCCGCCCTCGTCAAGGACTACTCCGACGACGACATCTGGAACCTCAAGCGCGGTGGCCACGACTACCGCAAGGTCTACGCCGCGTTCAAGGCCGCGACCGAGCACAAGGGCAAGCCCACCGTCATTCTCGCGAAGACCGTCAAGGGCTACGGCCTGGGTCCGCACTTCGAGGGCCGCAACGCGACCCACCAGATGAAGAAGATGACGCTGGACAACCTCAAGACGTTCCGCGACGCGATGCACATCCCGATCACGGATGCGCAGCTCGAGGAGAACCCGTACCTGCCCCCGTACTACAACCCGGGTCCGCAGGACGAGACGATCCAGTACATGCTCGAGCGCCGCCAGGCTCTCGGCGGCTACCTGCCGGAGCGTCGTTCCACCCACGTCGGGCTCTCGCTCCCCGACGACGCCGCGTACGCTCTGCCCAAGAAGGGCTCCGGCACACAGGAGATCGCCACGACCATGGCGTTCGTCCGTCTGCTGAAGGACCTGCTGCGCTCGAAGGACTTCGGTCACCGCATCGTGCCGATCATCCCCGACGAGGCTCGCACGTTCGGAATGGACGCCTACTTCCCGTCGGCGAAGATCTACAACCCGAACGGCCAGCACTACACCTCGGTCGACCGTGAGCTCCTGCTCGCCTACAAGGAGAGCCCGCAGGGCCAGATCGTGCACGTCGGCATCAACGAGGCGGGTGCCCTCGCGGCGTTCACCGCGGCCGGCACCTCCTACGCCACGCACGGCGAGCCGCTGATCCCGGTCTACCTCTTCTATTCGATGTTCGGCTTCCAGCGCACCGGCGACGCCCAGTGGGCGGCCGGCGACCAGATGGCCCGCGGGTTCATCATGGGCGCGACCGCGGGTCGCACGACGCTGACGGGTGAGGGCCTGCAGCACGCCGACGGCCACTCGCACCTGCTCGCCGCCACCAACCCGGCGACGATCTCGTACGACCCTGCGTACGGCTACGAGATCGCGCACATCATGCGCTCCGGTCTCGAGCGCATGTACGGCGGCAACCACGAAGACCCGAACGTCATGTACTACATCACGCTCTACAACGAGCCGATGGTGATGCCGGCCGAGCCGGAGAACGTGGATGTCGACGGCATCGTGCGCGGTATCCACCGCGTCTCCGTCGGCGAAGGCGAGGGCCCGCGTGCCCAGCTCTTCGCGTCGGGTGTCGGACTCCCCTGGGCGCTCGAGGCGCAGGAGCTGCTGAAGAACGACTGGGGCGTGATCGCCGACGTCTGGTCGGTCACCTCCTGGACCGAGCTGCGCCGCGACGGCCTCGCCGCCGACGAGCACAACTTCCTGCACCCCGAAGAAGAGCCGCGCACCGCGTACCTCACGCAGAAGCTGCAGGGTGCCGAAGGCCCCGTCGTCGCCGTGAGCGACTACATGCACGCCGTGCAGGACCAGATCCGTCCGTGGGTCCCGCAGCGTTTCGCTACGCTCGGTGCCGATGGCTTCGGCTTCTCCGACACGCGCGCGGCCGCTCGTCGCTTCTTCAAGATCGACGGCCCGTCGATCGTCGTCCGCACGCTGCAGTCGCTCGCCGAAGACGGGGTCGTCGACCGGTCTCTCGCCGCGCAGGCCATCCAGAAGTACAGCCTGCACGACGTGAACGCCGGCACCAGCGGCAACGCGGGCGGCGAAAGCTGAGTCATCGGTGACGGGTTCCTCTTCGCGCGGCATGGACAAATCCGCCACGCTCACCTGGCTGCGCCGGATCTCCGGTGACATCGCCTCGGTGACGATCAAGCGCCTCGAGGACACCCTGCCGTGGTACGCCGACATGCCACCAGCCCGCCGCTCTGCGGTGGGGCTGGTGGCTCAGGCGGGCATCACCTCGTTCATCCAGTGGTACGAGGATCCGACGTCGACGCCGTGGATCGCCGCCGACATCTTCGCGGCGGCACCGCGCGAGCTGCTCCGCAGCGTCAGTCTGCAGCAGACCCTGCAGCTGATCCGCGTCACCGTCGAGGTGACGGAAGAGCGGGTCGCAGGTCGCGGGGCCGACCTTCGCGAGGCGATCCTCCTCTACTCCCGCGACGTCGCCTTCGCTGCCGCCGACGTCTACGCACGTGCCGCTGAGGCCCGCGGCCTGTGGGATGCCAGGCTCGAGGCACTCGTCGTCGACTCGATCCTCACCGGCGAGGCCGACGAGGAGCTGCCGAGTCGGATCGCAGCTCTGGGCTGGCACGGACACGGTGAGGTCGCGGTGCTGGTCGGCACGACTCCCCCGCAGTTCGATGTCGATCTGGTGCGTCGCACGGCTCGCAAGCTCGCCGTCGACGTGCTGATCGGCGTGCAGGGCTCGCGTCTCGTGCTCGTGATCGGTCGGGCGCGCGCCGCCGGCCAGGAACTCGCAGAGGGCGAAGAGGAGGAACTCGGCTTCGAAGAGATCGCCGCGCGCCTCGAGCCCTCCTTCGGCCCGGGCTACGTCGTGCTCGGGCCCGCGGTCGCCGCACTCGTCGATGCGAGCCAGAGCGCTCGAGCCGCCCTCGCCGGTTTCGCCGTGGCACGGGCGTGGCGGAGCGCTCCCCGACCCGTCGACGCCGACGATCTGCTCCCCGAACGTGCCCTCGCCGGTGATCCGCTCGCCAAACAGACTCTGATCGAGCGCATCTACCGGCCTCTGCAGGCGCATTCGACAGACCTGGTCACGACGCTCTGGAGCTACCTCGACAACGGCCGATCGCTCGAGGCCACCGCTCGCGAGCTCTTCGTGCACCCGAACACGGTGCGCTACCGCTTGAAGCGCGTCAGCGAGGTGATCGGCTGGGATGCGACGGGTCCGCGCGAGGCCCTGATCCTGCAGACGGCGCTCATCC
The DNA here is from genome assembly GCF_040684875.1 of Microbacterium sp. NPDC089320. Lineage (NCBI taxonomy): Bacteria > Bacillati > Actinomycetota > Actinomycetes > Micrococcales > Microbacteriaceae > Microbacterium > Microbacterium sp. NPDC089320. The sequence goes on along the minus strand of NZ_JBFBGY010000002.1, from coordinate 99,418 downwards.
TCGGTTCGATCGGCGCCGCCGATCAGGTTCGACGTCGCCCGCCGCTGCGGCGACCCTCCCGCTGAGGTTCACCGATAGCGCGTTCCTCTGTACGCCACACACAAGGGTTCTTGGGAATCTTGTGATGGATCATCCACCACTTCCGGCGGATCGTTGGCAGACTGGGGTGGTGATTGTCGTCGTATGCCCCGGACAGGGCTCGCAGACCCCCGGTTTCCTCTCTCCCTGGCTCGAGCTGGACGGTGTGGCGGAGACTCTCGCCGCGTACTCCGAGTCCGCCGAGGTCGACCTCGAGCAGCACGGGACGGTGTCAGACGCTGACACCATCCGCGACACCCGAGTCGCGCAGCCCCTCATCGTCGCGGCCTCTCTCATCGCCGCAACCGCGCTCACCGCTCGCGCGGGCCGTCGGGCAGACGGCGTCGCCGGACACTCGGTCGGCGAGATCGCCGCGCTCGTCGCCGCCGGCGTGATCGATGCCGAGACCGGCATGCGCCTCGTCGGCATCCGCGGTCGTGCGATGGCGGATGCCGCCGCGCAGACCCCGACCGGCATGAGCGCCGTGCTCGGTGGAGACGAGGAGGCCGTCCTCAGCCGACTGAGCGAGCTCGGCCTCTCCCCCGCGAACTACAACGGCGGCGGTCAGCTCGTCGTGGCGGGTGAGCTGGCCGGGCTCGACGCTCTGGCCTCCGAGCCCGTCAAGGGCACGCGCGTCATCCCCCTGCAGGTCGCCGGCGCGTTCCACACGTCGTTCATGGGATCGGCCGTCGCCGCACTGCGTGCCGCCGTGTCGACCGTGACTCCCTCAGACCCCGACATCACGCTGTGGACGAACCGCGACGGCTCCGTCGTGAGCGACGGCTCCCAGGCTCTGACCTACCTCGTCGACCAGGTGTCGTCGCCCGTGCGCTGGGACCTGTGCATGGCGTCGTTCGCCGATCAGGGCATCACCGGCCTGATCGAACTCGCGCCGGCGGGTGCACTGACAGGCCTCGCCAAGCGCGGCCTGCGCGGCGTGCCGACCGTCGCCGTGAAGACCCCCGATGATCTCGACGCAGCCGTCGCGCTGCTGAACGGAGAAGCCGCATGAGCCCCACCCTGAACCAGGTCACCGGTCCCGCCTATACCCGCATCTACTCCTTCGGCGCAGCGCGCGGCGAGAACGCCGTGCCGAACGACGACCTCATCGGTCCCATCGACTCGAGCGACGAGTGGATCCGCCAGCGCACCGGCATCGTGACGCGTGCCCGCGCCGACAAGGGCACGGACGCGATCGATCTCGCCGCGATCGCCGCTGCCGAGGCCATCGAGAAGTCGGGCGTCGCCGCCGACCAGATCGACCTCGTGATCGTCGCCACCATCAGCAACCCGAAGCAGTCCCCGTCGGTGTCGGCGATCGTCGCCGACCGCGTCGGTGCGAACCCCGCTGCCGCCTACGACGTCAACGCTGCCTGCGCCGGCTACGCCTACGCGATCACCCAGGCTGACGCGCTGATCAGGGCCGGGGCTGCTCGCTACGCGCTCGTGATCGGAACCGAGAAGCTGTCCGATGTGGTCGACCCGACCGACCGCAGCATCTCGTTCCTGTTGGGCGACGGCGCAGGAGCCGCACTCATCGGCCCCAGCGACACGCCGGGTATCGCCCCCGCCGTGTGGGGATCCGACGGGTCGAAGGCCGACGCCGTCGGCATGAACGCGACCCTCACCGAGTTCCGCGACGGCGAGGTGCCGTGGCCGACCCTTCGCCAGGAGGGCCAGACGGTCTTCCGCTGGGCGGTGTGGGAGATGGCGAAGGTCGCGCGTGAGGCGCTCGAGAAAGCCGGTGTCGAGCCGACGGACATCGCCGCGTTCATCCCGCACCAGGCGAACATGCGCATCATCGACGAGTTCGCCAAGCAGCTGAAGCTGCCCGAGACCACGGTCATCGCTCGGGACATCGAGACGACAGGCAACACCTCGGCGGCCTCGATCCCGCTCGCCACCCACCGGCTGATGGCGGAGCATCCCGAGCTCTCGGGCGGCCTCGCGCTGCAGATCGGCTTCGGCGCGGGCCTCGTGTTTGCCGCCCAGGTCGTCGTTCTTCCCTGAGAACCCGCCGATTTTCCCTAGACTGTTCCACGGTTCCGAATACAACCCGTAAGAAAGAGGAAGACCACATGGCTTTCACCAACGATGAGGTCCTCGCTGGCCTCGCAGAGCTGATCACCGACGAGACCGGCATCAACGCCTCCGAGGTCGCCCTCGAGAAGTCGTTCACGGACGACCTCGACATCGACTCGATCTCGATGATGACGATCGTCGTCAACGCCGAGGAGAAGTTCGGCGTCACCATCCCCGACGACGAGGTCAAGAACCTCAAGACCGTCGGCGACGCCGTCAACTTCATCGTCGCGGGCCAGGAGTAATCCACGCAGGATGCCACCCCCGCACTCGCGGGGAGTGGCATCCTCCGGCTTGCACGCCCTCTGCTCGACCCGCCTGACAAGGAACCACACATGACCAAGCGCATCGTCGTCACCGGCATCGGCGCCACGTCCGCCATCGGCGGGACAGCTCCCGAGAACTGGACGAACCTGCTCGCAGGGAAGTCCGGCACCCGCACTCTCGAGCACGACTGGGTGCAGCAGTACGAACTCCCCGTGACCTTCGCCGCCGAGGCGATCGTCCGCCCCGAAGAGGTCCTGCCCCGCCACGAGGCGAAGCGGCTCGACCCGTCGTCGCAGTTCGCGCTCATCGCGGCGCGCGAGGCGTGGGCGGATGCCGGATCGCCCGAGGTCGCACCCGAGCGCCTCGGTGTCGACTTCGCCACCGGCATCGGCGGCCTCTGGACCCTCCTCGACGCCTGGGACACCCTGCGTGAGAAGGGGCCGCGTCGCGTGATGCCCCTCACCGTCCCGATGCTGATGCCGAACGCGGCCGCCGGGAACCTCTCGCTGCAGTTCCAGGCCCGCGCCTACGCGCAGACTGTTGTGAGCGCCTGCGCCTCGAGCACCGAGTCGATCATCCATGCCTTCCACCACCTGCAGGAGGGCCTCGCCGACGTCGTGATCGCAGGCGGCACCGAATCCGCCATCCACCCGATCACGATGGCGTCGTTCGCCTCCGCTCAGGCCCTCTCGCGCCGCAACGACGACCCGGCCACGGCCTCGCGCCCCGGCGCGATCGACCGCGACGGCTTCGTGATGGGTGAGGGAGCGGCCGCGCTGATCCTCGAGACCGAGGAGCACGCCCAGGCTCGCGGCGCGAAGATCTACGGCTACGTGCTCGGCGGCGGCGTCACCGCCGACGCGTACCACATCACCGGCAACGACCCCGAGGGCAACGGCGCGGCGCGCGCTGTCGTCCAGGCCCTCGACGAGGCCGGCATCAGCGCCGACCAGGTCGCCCACATCAACGCGCACGCGACGTCGACCCCGGTGGGCGACCCCAACGAGTACGTCGCACTCAAGAAGGTCTTCGGCGACCGGATCGACGAGATTCCGGTCTCGGCGACCAAGGCATCGACCGGGCACCTGCTCGGAGGCACCGGTGCCCTCGAGGCGATCTTCTCGCTCCTCGCGCTGCGCGACCGCGTCGCTCCGCCGACCATCAACATCACCGAGCCCGACCCCGCGGTGCCGTTCAAGCTCTCGGGTGAGGCGCAGCCCCTCGGCGACGGTCCGCTGTACGCGATCAGCAACTCGTTCGGATTCGGCGGGCACAACGCCGTCGCCGTGTTCGCGAGCGCCGACTGAGATCCAGACACCGACGAGAACGGCCCCTGGGTGATCCCGGGGGCCGTTCTCGTGTGCGGGGAGGACTACGTTCGAGCGAGCTGCCGCGACCGTGCTGCGCGCATCCGCGTGGTCCAGGGCAGGAACCAGCCGATCAGCGGACCGACTCCGAACGCGAAGAGCACCGTGCCCACGCCGACCGGACCTCCCAGCAGGAACCCGATCAGCAGCACGCTGCCCTCGATGAGCGTCCGCACGAGCCAGACGGACCACCCGGTCCGGCCGACGAGCCCGGTCATGAGACCGTCCCGCGGTCCCGGGCCGAAGTCCGCCGCGATGTAGAGGCCGGTCGCGAACGCGAGCAGCAGCAGGCCCGCGACGAACATCGGGGCGCCCACCCAGATCGACGGCGGCGCAGGGAGGACGAACAGGGCGAGGTCTGCGCTGGGTCCCACGAGCAGGGCGTTGAGCAGCGTGCCCAGACCGACCCGCTGACGGAGCGGGATCCACAGGAGCAGCACCAGCACCGAGACGAGCACCGTCACCACCCCGTAGCCGATGCCCGCGTTGCCCGCGATGCCGAGTGCGAGCACGTCCCAGGGCGCGACGCCGATGCCCCCGCGCACCATCAGACCGAGTGCGACCCCGTAGAGGAACAGACCGACGAGCAGCTGGATAATGCGCTCGACGACGTCACGGCGGCTGACGGCGGCGATGGGGAGGAAGACGGAACGGAGCTGCATGAGTCCATCGTGCACCCGCGGCATCTGCGGCCCGCGTGACCACTCGACGAGAAGTGGCCTGCTTTCCTCAGGCCACTTTGCGGCATGCTGGAGGCATGACCTCGCGACTCGTCCATCAGCTCGGCGCACACAACGTCGCCGGCGCGACCGCTAAGGCACTCGCCGAGCAGATCCGCGCGCTGATCCTCGACGGCCGGCTGACCGTGGGCGAGCGGCTCCCCTCCGAGCGTGCACTCGCCCTCGAGCTGAGACGGTCTCGCTCCACCACCACCCGCGTCTACGGGCTCCTCGAGGCTGACGGCTACGTCACGCGCCTGCACGGGGGCAGCACTCGCGTGACTCTCCCGAGCACCGCGGCGCCGGACGCCCCGGAGGCCGACGGCACGGCGATCGACCTGTCTATCGCCTCGATGGACTCGACGCCGGGGCTGTACGACGCGACGGTGCGATCGCTCCCCCGTCTGGCCGCCCTGCGCGGCACGAGCGGCTACTCGCTGCAGGGCCTCCCCGAGCTGCGTCGCGCGGTCGCCGACCGCTTCACCCAGCGCGGGCTGCAGACCCATGCCGACGAGATCATGATCACGTCCGGCGCTCTCAACGCGTTCAACCTGGTGCTCGCGACCATCGGCCGACGCGGTGAGCGCGCGCTCGTCGAACAGCCCACCTTCCCCCACGCCCTCGAGGCGCTCCATCGCCACGGCTACCGGCTTCTGCCGACTCCGGTGGAGGTGACCGGGTGGGATGAGCGCCACCTCACCGACACGCTCCTGCGCAGCCGTCCCCACCTGGCGTATCTCGTCCCCGACTTCCACAACCCCACCGGCGCCACCCTCTCCGACGAGAAGCGGTCACGCATCGCGGCGACGGCCCGGAGCGCCGGGACGACTGTCGTGGTCGACGAGACCACCGCGGAGCTCGACATCGATCGAGGATGGGCTCCACGTCCTTTCGCGGCGTTCGGGCCGCACGTGATCACCGTCGGATCGATGTCGAAGATCGCCTGGGGAGGCATGCGCATCGGCTGGATCCGTGCCGACCGCACGGTGATCGCTCGCCTGCTCGCCGTGCGCCCATCCTTCGAGCTCGGCACGGCGCTGCTCGAGCAGTGCATCGCCGTCGAGCTCCTCCGCGAGATGCCCGCTCTCACCTCGCACGTCGCGTCGCGCCTGCGCGCAGGTCGAGAGGCCGTTGCGACAGGACTCGTCTCCCTCGGAAGTCTCGCGATGCCCCAGACGAGCGGCGGTCTGTCCGCCTGGCTCGATCTCGGTGCGCCGGTGTCGACGGAGTTGTCACTGGCGGCTCGCGCGCACGGACTGATCCTGCCCCCGGGTCCACGCTTCTCCACCGGGGGCGTGCTCGAGCGGCGCCTGCGCATCCCGATCACCCTGCCGCCTGAGCGGACCGCGGAGGCGATGGAGCGCCTGCGGCTCGCGTGGGGCGATGTGATGTCCGGCGGGACCACGGCCCGCGCCGAGACGGTCCGCTCGGCGGTGATCTGACGGGCGAGGACCCCGTCCCTGTTGTCCAGGGGCGGGGTCCTCGTCATGTATGGAACGGGGATTCGCCTTCTCGGGGTCCGGGATCACTCACCGGCCTCCGATACTCACGCCTCCTCGTTCCAGGTCTGTGGTCGGGTTGCTCAGCCGACCTTGTGCAACCACACCACCCGCGCGTCGTCGCTCGCGTGGCGGAAAGGCTCCAGCTCTTCGTCCCAGGCCGAGCCGAGCGCGATGTCGAGCTCGCGCTGCAACTCGGTCGCGCTCCCGGCAGCGATCTCCATCGCGTAGCGGATGCGGTCCTCGCCGACCACGATGTTGCCGGCGGCGTCCGTCTGCGCATAGTGGATGCCGAGGTCCGGCGTGTGCAGCCAGCGTCCTCCGTCGCTGCGCGGCGTGGGATCCTCCGTCACCTCGAAGCGCAGGTGCTCCCAGCCTCGGATCGCGGTCGCCAGAGCGGCGCCCGTGCCGACCGGACCGTCCCAGTAGAACTCAGCGCGGCGTGCTCCGTCGAGCACGGGCTGATCGCTCCAGTCGAAGTTCACCGCACGACCGATAGCGCGTCCGACCGCCCATTCCAGGTGCGGGCAGAGCGCGCGAGGTGCAGAGTGGATGAACACCACTCCGCGTGCGTAAGCCGTCGCCATGATCTCTCCGTTTCATCAGGTGCGTCTTCCCCAACGACCTGAAACACCGAGAACTGGCGTGAATATGCGGTTATGGGGCTATTCTCGCCCAGACCTGGCCAAATCACAAGCATGTGATTCCACGAAGAAGGCCCCGGTCGAGACGACCGGGGCCTTCGGACCCAGGAGGGTCCTCAATCGGATGAGGCTCAGGCCTCGCTCATGGCCTGCTTCACCTGCTGGCCCTTGGCGGCGTAGTACGCGGCACGGGCGGCGTCGCGGCGAGCCTGCTCTGCGTAGCCGGCCTCGAGCACATCCTGCGGCACCTCGACGTTCGGCACATCCTGCGTCCCGTGGTACTTCTCGATGTAGGCGTCGAGCTCGGGGCCAGACGTCCACGACGTGATGAGGCAGTAGCGCGGCTCGGTGCCCACGTGGGTCGCGGCGTGCCACAGGCGCTGCGTGTCGACGATCAGCTGTGCGCCGGCGGGCAGAGCGATGCGGTACTCGATGCTCGGGTCGGTGCGGTTCTCGCGCAGGACGAAGAAGCTGTCCTTGTCGTCGCTGAGGTTGAAGAAGCCGCGCACGACCCAGCCGGTGCCGTCCGGGTTCAGGCGGTTGTTGTCGTCCTGGTGGAGGTTGTACAGGCACTCGCCGTACGGGGTCGGCTGCAGCTCGATGACGCGGCAGCGACCGACGTTGGCTCCGGGCTCCTGCGCGCGGCGCGTGAGGTTGGGGGCCTTCGCCGTCTGCGAGTCGATCCAGACGCCGTCCTTGTCGGTGCGCGGCGGCTTGTGGTTCCAGAAGCCGTTGCACTCGATCTCGCCCTTGGCGCTGGCGAGAGGCGCGAAGCGGGTGTCGCCCGACGACTTCCAGTCGTTGTACTCGATGTCGAGCCACTCCTTGGGGTCGAGCTCCTGGTCGTAGCTGTCGAGCACGACGAAGCCCTTGTCTTCGAGCGCCTTCGATTTGATGTATCCCATGATCGAGGTCATGTCCCTTCATCGGGGGCCAGCACGTTTTAACAGGCCCTGATAAGGCAAGCCTAACAGGGGAGCTCTGGAGCGCCGCCGAGGGCCGCCGTGAATAAGCGAATAGACTGATCCGGGCGCCTGGCGACTCCTCGGCGCCCGGCGTTACGGGAGGACGAGACACCAGCATGAGCACTGCGACCAACGTCGAGGCGACAGCTGTCAACACGATCGAGTGGCTCGCAGAGGACTCCACGACCATCGTCGTGCCGGTGTACCAGCGCCAGTATCGGTGGGACATCGGCGGGTGCGAACAGCTCCTCTCGGACATCCGGGCGGTCGCCCGCGAGGACTCGTCGCACCGGCACTTCATCGGGTCGATCCTCTCTGCGTCCGACGACAGCGAGGCCGACACCGACCTCGTCCTGATCGACGGCCAGCAGCGCATCACGACGCTTATGCTGCTGGTCGCAGCCCTTCGGCATGCGGTTCACGAGACCGACCCCGCGCTCGCCGCCGAGCTCGATCGCGTGCTCGTGCGTCGCGACGATCCTTCGCGCACCAAGCTGCGCCCGCATGACGCGTGGGCCGAACTGTACGAGTCCGTGGTGCTCGGTCGCGACGGCCACCCCGAGCGCGAGTCGCGATTCGATGACAACTACGCGTTCTTCCGCAGCCAGGTGCACGCCGAGGAGGCGTCGACGATCTGGAGCGGGCTGCAGAAGCTCGAGCACGTGTCGATCACCCTCGGTGCCGATGCGAACGCCCAGCAGATCTTCGCGAGCCTGAACTCGACGGGCGAGCCGCTGCGCGACCACGAGCTCATCCACAACTACATGCTCATGGGCCTGACCCACACCGAGCAGCTCGAGGTGGAGGAGCGGTTCTGGCTGCCGATCGAGCAGCACACCGGTGAGGCCATCGGTGCCTTCTGGCGCCACTATCTCGTGATGACCACGGGTCGCGAGGTCGCAGCCAACGGCGAGCACGGCGTCTACAGCGCGTTCCGGCAGTCCTTCCCCCGCGTCGACCTCGAGCACCTGCAGGCGGATGCCGAGGTCTGGCGCCACTATGCGGAGATCTACGGCATCCTGCTGGATCCGTCACGCGAGCAGGATCCCGAGATCGGCCGCCAGCTGCGATTCGTCAACACCTTCGGCCGGGCCTCGTATCCGCTGGTCCTCAGCGTCTACAGCGAGCACGCTCGCGGTCTGATCGAACGGGATGAACTCGTCGAGACCCTTGAGTGGATCCAGGCGATGTATCTGCGCAGGACCCTCGTCAACCTCCCGAACGAGCGCCTGGTCGCGCGTCTGTGTCGAGCGCGGGTGCACGGGCGCGACGTCCTTGCACGCGCCTTCGCCCGCATCACCCCGTCGGACGAACGGGTGAGTGCGGTACTGAAGTACAGCGAGCTCGCACATCCGGCATACGTACTCGGGCGCATCGAGGGTGTCGACAACCCGATCGACGTCGATGTCGAGCACATCGTGCCCACGGTGCCCAGCGACAGCTGGTCCGGCGACGGCGTGCGCGAGTGGATCGACTACTCGGATGACGAGCGGAACGCGCATCGTGCTCTCGCGCCGACGCTCGGCAACCTCACGCTCCTCGAGCAGCACCTCGCGGAGCGGGTCTTCGGCGAGTCGTATGCGGTCAAGCGTGACGCCGCGTATGCGCGCAGCGCGATCGCCGAGACGAGGGCGCTGGCGACGACCGAGACCTGGGGCACCGCAGCGATCTCGCAGCGCACGATCCGGCTGACCGCCGACCTGCTGCGGATCTGGGCCCGGCCCGCACTGCCCGAGATCGACGACGACGGCCTCACCCCCATCCTCGATGCCGTCCGCCGGCGCGGATGGCCCGCAGGATGGGAACGCGAGTTCGAGTACGTCGAATACCGCGGAGAGCGATGGGAGGTCTTCGACGTCAAGCACCTCTTCAACCGCGTCTTCCGTCGTGCCTGGACCGACACCCGCGATGCCGCTGTGTCGTACTGCGCCGCCCATGGTGGCCCGATCTACGACACGATGGCCTGGAAGGGCCAGTGGGACCAGCTCGACGAGACGCACCACCTCTACATGGGGTGGGATTCGAACTACATGATGAACGCAGTGCAGGGCGTGCTCCATGAGGCGGACATTGCCTCCGAGGTCTTCGTCAAGTACTCCTACATCGGGAATGTGATGTGACATGACGACCACCATCCATCGCCTCGTCGATCTCACGATCGAGGAGCACACGCTGACCGTGCCGCTCGTCTGGAGCGACGACACGGACACCCGCACGATCGACATCTTCGCCCGCGTGGTCACGCGTGAGGGAGGCGAGCGGCTTCCCTACCTCGTCTACCTCCAGGGTGGCCCCGGCCACGAGGCGCCTCGCCCCTTCCATGCATCCTCCTCCCCCGCCTGGCTCGATGAAGCGCTCGCGCACTACCGCGTCGTGATGCTCGATCAGCGCGGCACCGGACTCTCCACGCCGGTGGGGGACGCAGACCTCGAGCGCGGCTCCGACGCCGTGGCCGAGTACCTGACCCATCTGCGTGCAGACTCGATCGTCCGCGACTGCGAGGCGATGCGCGAGCACCTGAGCGCCGAGACCTGGAGCGTGCTCGGCCAGTCGTTCGGCGGATTCACGACTCTGGCGTATCTGTCGACCGACTCCGACTCGCTCGCCGACGTCTTCATCACGGGCGGGCTCAGCACGGTCGATCGGCACCCCGACGACGTCTACGCCCTCTGCTACGACAAGATGCGCGTGGCCTCCGAGCAGTACTACCGGCGATTCCCCCAACACCGCGACACCATGCGGCGTCTGGTCGATCGGTCGGCGGCAGGCGACATCGTGCTCCCCGACGGAGAGGTGGTGTCGCCGTCGCGTCTGCGTTCGGTGGGCTCGGCGCTCGGCACGAACGACGGGTGGCAGACCCTGTGGTCGATCCTCGAGCGCGATCCCTCGTCGAACGCTTTCCGACACGACCTCATGCACGCGATGCCCTTCAACGGACGCAATCCGCTCTATTTCGCCTTCCACGAGTCGAGCTACGCCAGCGGACACGCGACCCGCTGGTCGGCCGAGCGCACGGAGCCCCAGGACTTCCGCGACGACGTCACGCTCTTCACCGGAGAGCACATCCGTCGCGAGTGGACCGAGACCGTGCCTGCCTTCCAGCCGTGGCGGGACGTAACGCTCGCGCTGGCGGACGTCGAGTGGCCCCGCATCTACGACCAGGTCGCCATCTCCGCCTCGCGCGCGACAGGAGCGGCGGCCGTGTACGTGAACGACGTCTACGTGCCACTGGAGTACTCCCTCGAGACCGCGCGCCTGCTGCCGGATGTCAAGCTCTGGGTGACGAGCGAGCACGAGCACAACGGCCTGCGCTCGGGACCCGTGCTGACGCACCTCATCGACCTCGCACAGGGTCGACGCATCCGTTGAGTATCCGTCTGCAGGCGGATGCCGAGGCGAGGCGTTGCACCTAGCCTGGAGTCATGGCCGACGCTCTCGGAACCCTGCTGACGATCGCGCTACTCCTCGTGGTCGCCACCGTGGTCGTGGTGGTGATCGTCGCGATCTATGCCCGGACGCCGCTCGAGAAGAAGTACGAGAGCGCGGGCGGCGGACTCGGCGGATCCTTCGACGCCGTCTGGATGCCGTCGGCGCACGAGGCCGGCGCGGAGCGCGACCGTCAGACTCAGCGCACCGCCCCCGCACCGGCGCCCGGCGACCCGCTGGGTCGCATCGACGGAGAGCGCATCGTCATCGACGTCTGACCGGCGCGATCCCGCCGAGCTCGCAGTCAGAGCAGACGACGAAGGCCCCGTGTTCCGAGGAACACGGGGCCTTCGATTGCGGTGGTCGTTACTTGGACGATCCGCCGAAGCCCTTGAAGCGCTGGTTGAACTTCTCGACACGACCGGCCGAGTCCATGATGCGCTGCTTGCCCGTGTAGAACGGGTGCGAGGCCGAGGAGATCTCGACGTCGATGACGGGGTACTCGACGCCGTCCAGCTCGATGGTCTTGTCGCTGGACACGGTCGAACGGGTGAGGAACGTCTCGCCCGAACCCAGGTCGCGGAACACGACAGCCTTGTACTCGGGGTGAATGTCAGTCTTCATGGGATTCCTTAGTTGCTGCCCTGGATTGTGCCAGGGACGAGGGAAGTCTGCGGTGCAGAAAGCACCAAGGATCGATTCTATCAGATGCGCGTCAGGATGCCGCGCGAGCCGCGTAGCGGCCCTCTTCGCTGCTGAGGACGATCGGCATGCCGAACGTCTCGGTGAGCGCGTCGGCGGTGAGCGTCTCCGCGACGGGTCCTGCGGCCACGATGCGACCCTCGCGCATCAGCAGCACATGGGTGAACCCGACGGGGATCTCCTCGACGTGGTGCGTGACCATCAGCATCGCCGGTGTCGTCGGCGACGACGCGTACCCGCTCAGGAGTGCGAGGAGCTCCTCACGGGAACCGAGGTCGAGCGACGCGGTCGGTTCGTCGAGCAGCAGAAGCTCGGGGTCGGTCATCACCGCGCGGGCGATCTGCACGCGCTTCTGCTCTCCGTCGCTCAGAGTGCCGAAGGTGCGGTCCGCGAGGTGGTCGAGACGCCAGTCGCCGAGGACGCGCAGCGCGCGTCGCTCGTCGATGTCCTCGTAGCTCTCGTTCCAGCGACCGAGCACGGAGTATGCGGCCGTGAGCACGGTGTTGAGGACCGTCTCCTCTCGCGGCACGCGCTTCGCCATCGCGGAGGACGCGAAGCCGATGCGCGGGCGCAGCTCGAACACATCCGTGCGACCGAGGGTCTCCCCCAGCACCGTGACGGTTCCGGAGGTCGGGTGCATCAGCGTGTCCGCCAACTGGAGCAGCGTCGTCTTGCCTGCGCCGTTGGGTCCGAGGATCACCCACCGCTGATCGTCGTCGACCTGCCAGGTCACGTGATCGATGATGTTGCGCCCCTCGCGGCGCACGACGACGTCGGTGAATTCCAGAGCGCTCGACATGCCTCCAGCCTATCGGCTCACGCGGTCAGCTCCGCGTAGAGCGCGCGCGTGGTGTCAGCGATCGCCCCCCAGCTGAACTCGTCGCGGGCCCGCTCCCGACCGGCTTCACCGTAGGAGCGAGCTCGGTCCGGATCGGACGTCACCTCGGTGAGCACGTTCGCGAGATCGGCGACGTAGCGCTCCGGATCCACCGGCGTCCCGGTGCCGTCCTGCAGCTGCTCGATCGGCACCAGCCGCCCGGTCACACCGTCGTCGACGACCTCGGGGATGCCTCCGGTCGCCGTGCCGACCACGGCGGCGCCGCAGGCCATGGCCTCGAGGTTCACGATTCCCAGAGGCTCATAGACCGAGGGGCACACGAACGTCGTCGCGGCGGTGAGGATCGACGAGAGCTCGTCGCGCGGGAGCATCCGCTCGATCCAGACGACGCCCTCGCGGGTCTGCTGGAGAAGCCGCACGCCCTCCTGCACCTCCGCCATGATCTCGGGGGTGTCCGGCGCCCCGGCGCAGAGGATCAGCTGCACCTCGGGGGGCAGCAGACGAGCGGCCTGAAGCAGGTAGGGCAGGCCTTTCTGCCGCGTGATCCTGCCGACGAACACGACGGACGGCCGAGTGGGGTCCATGCCGACCGACTCGAGGAACGCGGGGTTCTGCACCGGACGCCACCGATCCACATCGATGCCGTTGTGGATCACGCGCACGCGGGTCGGGTCGACCGACGGGTAGCTCCGCAGGATGTCTTCGCGCATCCCCGCGCTCACGGCGATCACCGCTGCGGCATTCTCGTACGCGAGCTTCTCGATCCCGCTCGACACCGCGTATCCGCCGCCGAGCTGCTCGGCCTTCCACGGACGCAGCGGCTCCAGGCTGTGCGCGGTGAGCACGTGCGGGATGCCGTGGAGCTGCGAGGCGAGGTGACCGGCGAAGTTGGCGTACCAGGTGTGACTGTGCACGAGGTCGGCGTCGGAGATCGCCGCGACGATCTCGAGATCCGTGCCGAGCGTCTGCAGCGCGGCGTTCGCGGAGGCGAGTCCGGAGGGCGTCTGATAGGCGAAAGTACCGGCTTCGTCACGGGGAGATCCGAAGGCTCTGACCTGTACATCGATATTCTGTCTGAGGGCGGCGACGAGCTCTGCGACGTGCACACCCGCACCTCCGTAGATCTCCGGCGGGTATTCCTTCGTGATCATCTCGACGCGCATGTCTAGACGGTAGTGACTCAGTTGTCCAGATGCTAGTTCGCCAGGCCGAATCGCCTCTATGGTTGGTGCATGTCCGCACCAAAGAAGATCTTCGGCATCATCCTCGCCGGCGGCGAGGGAAAGCGTCTCATGCCCCTCACGGCCGACCGGGCGAAACCTGCAGTGCCGTTCGGCGGACAGTACCGATTGATCGATTTCGCGATCTCGAACCTCATCAACTCGGGGCTGCGCCAGATCGTCGTGCTCACCCAGTACAAGTCGCACAGCCTCGATCGCCACATCTCGCAGACGTGGCGCATGTCGGCACTCCTCGACTCGTACGTGACGTCGGTGCCTGCACAGCAGCGCCTCGGCAAGCGCTGGTTCTCCGGCTCCGCCGACGCGATCCTGCAGAGCCTGAACCTCATCAACGACGAGAAGCCCGACATCGTCGTCGTGATCGGCGCCGACCATGTGTACCGCATGGACTTCCGGCAGATGCTCGAGGCCCACATCGAGTCGGGAGCGAAAGCCACCGTCGCCGGCATCCGTCAGCCGCTGGCCATGGCGTCGCAGTTCGGCGTGATCGACGCCGACACCGAGTCCGGACGAATCAAGCAGTTCCTCGAGAAGCCGACCGACATCGCAGGCCTCGAGGACTCGCCTCACGAGGTGCTCGCCTCGATGGGCAACTACATCTTCGACGCGGATGCACTGATCGCCGCGGTCGAGGCAGACGGCGAATCACCGACCTCCGGACACGACATGGGCGGCGACATCGTGCCGTACTTCGTCGACCGGGGCGAGGCCGGCTACTACGACATGAAGCGCAACGACGTTCCCGGCTCGTCCCCGCGCGACCGCTCGTACTGGCGCGACGTGGGTACCATCGACTCCTTCTTCGACGCCCACATGGACCTGATCTCGACCTTGCCGATCTTCAATCTCTACAACATGGAGTGGCCGATCCACTCGCAGGCCGTGAACTCGCCGCCCGCGAAGTTCGTGCGCGACTCCGTGGGGCGCATCGGCAATGCGATCGACTCGATCGTCTCGCTGGGATCCGTCCTCTCGGGAACTCATCTCGAGCGCAGCGTCGTCGGCCCGTGGACGCTCGCCGGAGGTGGGTCGACCATCACGGATTCCGTCGTCTTCGACGGCGTGCGGGTGGGAGCGGGGTCACGAGTCCATCGCGCCATCCTCGACAAGAACGTCGTCCTCGCGGACGGTGCGACCGTCGGCGTCGACCGCGAACGCGATCTCGCTCGCGGATTCACCGTGACCGAGTCCGGCATCACCGTGGTCGGCAAGGGCGTGTTCATCGAGAGGTGACGGCGTCGCCGTGAGTCACGGCTGCGCAGCGGAGCGTGCAGCGGTAGATAGGCTCGAAGGCGTGACTTCCGCGCGCTTCCTCGTCGTCCTCGATGCAGACTCCACCCTCATCCGCAACGAGGTGATCGAACTGATCGCCGACGAGGTCGGCCGAGGCGCCGAGGTGCAGGCGGCCACGGAAGCCGCGATGCGTGGCGAGATCGACTTCGCCACAAGCCTGCGCTCGCGCGTCGCCGCGCTCGAAGGCGTACCGGTGTCGGGGTTCACCCGCGTGCTCGCGCGCATCGAGCCGACGCCGGGAGTGCGCGAGCTCACGGCGGCCATCCACGCGCGCGGCGGAGTCGTCGGAGTCGTGTCCGGCGGATTCCACGAGATCCTCGACGATGTCGCCCCCGGGCTCGGCGTCGACCGCTGGCGTGCGAACCGTCTCGAGGTCGCAGACGGCGCGTTGGCCGGCCGGGTCGACGGCGAGATCGTGGATGCCGCTGTGAAGGCCGCGACGTTGCAGGAGTGGGCGGATGAGCTCGGGGTGCCCCGTCACGCCACCATCGCAATCGGCGACGGTGCCAACGATCTGACGATGATGGCGGTCGCCGGGCTGGGGCTCGCGTTCAACGCCAAGCCCGCCGTGCGCGCGGCCGCGAGTCTCGTGATCGGCCCGCAGGACCTGTCCGAGGTCATCCCGCTGCTCCCCTAGCGGATGTCGGAGGCTGCCTCTAACGTCGGGGCATGGACATCATCCTCATCCCCGGTCTCTGGCTCGACGCGTCCAGTTGGAGCGAGGTGACAGGTCGCCTCGAACGCGCGGGGCACACGGTGCATCCCCTGACGATGCCCGGCGTGGGTCTTCCTGGCGCCGATTCCTCCGACATCGGCATCGCCGAGTGGGTCGACGCCGCCGTGGCCGCGGTCGACGCCATCGGGCGGCCCGTGGCCGTCGTCGGTCACAGCGGCGGCGGCAACGTCGCCTGGGGTGTCGCCGACGCACGGCCCGACCGCGTCTCGCGGGCCATCTTCGTCGACACGGTGCCACCGCCCTCCGGATTCGGCATCAGCGAGTTCGAGGTCGTCGACGGTGTCGTCCCGTTCCCGGGATGGAGCTTCTTCCCGGATGAGGATGTCGACGACCTCGACGACGTGACCCGCGCCCGAACCGCTCCGCTCGCTCGGAGCGTCCCCGCACGCGTGCCCACCGATCCGATCGAGCTCGGATCGGAGGCACGACACCGGGTCCCTGTGACCCTGCTCATGGGCGGCATGGATCGGGAGACGCTTGAGTCGGAGCTCGAGCAGTGGGGCCCGTACGCCGAGGAGTACCGAGCGATCGACGACGTCGAGGTCATCCGCATCGGGTCGGGTCACTGGCCGCAGTTCTCCGTCCCGGAACGCCTGGCCGAGCTCATCGATACCGCGGTCACCCGCCGCTGACGGCGGAGGGCAGGGGTGGGCTCAGTGCCCCATCCCGAGTCCGCCGTCCACGGGGATGACCGCGCCCGAGATGTAGCCGGCGTCATCGCCTGCGAGCCAAGTGACCACCCCGGCGACCTCATCGGGCGTGGCGAAACGGCCGGCGGGGATGTTGGCCTTGTACTGCTTCTGGGTCTCCTCCGGAAGCTCGGCCGTCATGTCCGTCTCGATGAAACCCGGTGCCACGACGTTCGCCGTGATCCCGCGTCCGCCGAGCTCGCGGGTCAGCGATCGCGCGAAGCCGACGAGCGCGCTCTTCGAGGCGGAGTAGTTCACCTGCCCCGCCGAGCCGTAGAGGCCCACGACGCTCGAGATGAGGATGACGCGTCCGAACCGCGCCCGCAGCATGCCCTTGGATGCGCGCTTGACGACCCGGAATGTGCCGCCGAGATTGGTGGCGACGACGCTGTCGAAGTCGTCCTCGCTCATGCGCAGAAGGAGGGTGTCCTTGGTGATGCCCGCGTTGGCCACGACGATCTCCACGGGCCCGAGCTGCTGCTCGACCTCGGTGAAAGCGGCGTCGAGACCCGCGGAATCCGTGACGTCTGCGCGCACCGTGAGCGTGCCGTCGGGGCCTTCCCCGCTCCTCGCCGTCACGGCGACGCGATAACCGTCGCGGACGAACCGCTCCGCGATGGCGCGGCCGATGCCGCGGTTGCCGCCGGTGACGAGGACGACGCGAGAACTCATTTCCACTCCTGATCCGGCCGCTGGGGTCGCGGCCTGGTCGTCCTCGATCCTACCGAGGATGGCGCAGCTCGACCGGTGACGTTTGACAGACGGACTCCGCGGCTGGAACGCTGAATCCGACGAAAGGCGCCACCGTGAGCGACACCAGCAACCCCACGCCGGCAGGCGGACAGCAGCCGACGCGGCCGACGCCGCCGCCCGCGCACCCCTACCCGGCAGCGTCGCCGGCACCTCAGCCACCCTCGTATCCCGCCGCTCCTCCGGCGCCGCCGACGCAGGCCCACCCCGGCACGGCGCACCCGAACTACGCAGCACCGGTCTACCCCGCCCCTCGCCCCTCGAGCGGATTGGCGATCACGTCGTTGATCTGCGGAATCGCGGGCGTCGTGCTCTCCTGGGCGGTGCTGCCTCTGCTCGCCTCGATCGTCGCCGTGATCACGGGGCACATGGCTCTCCGCCAGACGAAGGCGAACCCGATGATCGGCGGACGCGGCATGGCCTTCGCCGGCCTGATCATGGGATACGTCATGGTCGCGGTCCTGGTCATCGGCATCGTCTTGACGGTGATCGGATTCCTCTTCTTCGGCGCCTTCACTCTGCCCTTCCTCTTCGCGTCCTGAGCGGCAGACGGGCGCGCCGTGGTGCCCGCACCGGCGTAGGCTGGACTCATCGTGAAGAGCAAGCCGCTGGTCCCTGCTGTCACCTCGCTTCCGCAGTCGCCGAAAGACGAGGCGGACCACCGCGTGCGCCGGTACGCGCTCACCATGACGATTCGCATCGTCTGCTTCGCGCTCATGATGTTCGTGCAGCCCTACGGGTGGTACACCTGGGTGTTCGCGCTCGCGGCTGCCGTCCTTCCGTACATCGCCGTGGTGTTCGCGAACGCGGGGAGCGACAGCACAGAGACGACAGCGGAGTCTCCGGTGCAGCAGCTGGAAGCGCCCGCGGCGGCTCCGACTCTTCCGGTCGAACACGACCCGGCGCCCCACGTGATCACCATCCACGAAAGCCGCCAGGATCGCGAGTGAGTGAACTGGAATGCTCGCGTGCGGGATGCCGGAACGCAGCGACCACGCAGGTGGTGTGGCGCAATCCGCGGATCCACGCCGTCGACCGTGAGAAGATCTGGCTCGCGTGCGAGGAGCACGTCGAGTTCCTCCGCGACTATCTGGCAGCCAGGGACTTCCCCGTGACAGTGAGAGATGGTGTGCCCTCGTGAGTGCCCGGATGGGTCGATGGACCGTGTACGCGCTGATCGCCATCGGTTTCGCGATCGGGTGCGCCTTTCTGTCGAACTGGCAGTTCGAGCGCAACGAGGCGAGGGCCGAGCAGATCGCTCTCGTCGAGAAGAACTATGACGCGGATCCTGTCCCGCTCGCCGACCTCATCGGCGCCGATGGCGCGCTCGAGCCCGGGGACGTCTGGCATCCCGTCGTGCTGACCGGCGAGTATCTGGCCGACGACCAGCTGCTCGTACGCAACCGCCCCCACGGCGGCACCAGCGCGTTCGAGGTTCTGGTGCCGTTCCGCGACGCCGACGGACGTGTGTTCATCGTCGATCGTGGCTGGGTGCCGCCGGGCGACGGCGACTCCCCCGATGCCGTTCCGGACCCTCCTTCCGGAGAGGTCGAGGTGATCGTGCGGCTGCGTCCCGGAGAGCAGCTTCCGGCGTCGGGCCGGGGCGCGCCCGAAGGCCAGGTGCCGACGATCAACCTTCCCTCGATCGCCGAGCTGGTCGACGAAGACGTGATCACGAGCGCCTACGGGCAGATCGTCAGCGAGGAACCAGCGGGAGAAGGCACCCTGGGTCGTTTCGACTCCCCCACCGACGATCCCGGCCCGCACCTGTCGTACGCGATCCAGTGGATCCTGTTCGCGCTGATGGGCTTCGTGTTCATCGGATACATCATCCGCACCGAGATCGTGAAGCATCGCGAAGAGGTCGAGGGGATGCCGGCGCAGGTCACGCCCTCGCGCCGTCGTGACAGGGATGCGGATGTCGAGGACGAGCTCCTCGACGCTCGCTGACGCGATCAGCCCCAGGCGCGCACCTCGCGGACAAGGGCGGTCTTGGGGTAGACACCCGAGGGCGTGCCGATCTCGAAGAGAGCGATCAGGAGCATCAGCGGGTAGTCCGGCGACTGCGGGATTCGCCGCAGCACGCTCCCTTCACAGCCGATCACCGTCTCACCGTCGCCCCAGATCACCGTCCAGGTGTGCGGCTCGCTCGCGTCGAACGGGAGCACCACTTCGGCCATGTCGGTCTCCAGCCGCGGATCACCGTGGGCTTTGATGCCGGTCCGGGCGCGCGTCGTCGTCGAGACGGCCTTCGCGTCGATCTCGAAGATGCAGATCTCACCGGCATCCGCCTCTGCGAGGTGCTCGACCCCGACGAGCCAGGCGGCGAGCATGCACCCTTCGTCTGTGCTCGCCGCGACGGTCACATCGACCCGTCCGCGGGCAGGAGCGAACAGCATGCGCAGAGGCGTCTCCGTTCGCACCTCGAGACCGTCCGGGCGATGTCGGTGCGTCCCGCGCTCCGACCCGACGGGCCCGGAGAACATCGCGGTCTGCACGTTCGACACACGGAGCGGGGCATCCTCCTCCCGCCAGTCGAGCTGATCGCTCTCGATCCGCAGCTGCAGCCCGGCGTCGACGATCTCGTACCGCGCCGCCGACCTCTCGGGGACGGTCCAATGCGGAAGGTAGTGAGCGATCCACCTCTCGCCGTTGAGCCCTGGCGAGAAGTCGTCCGCGAAGCTCGGAGCCTCTGACGGCGGAGGCGGGAGAGCCTCACGCATCGTTCAGTCAGTCCAGGGCATCGGCCTGCCGGGCAGGCGCGCGCTGTCGTCGGGGAGATGAGGCAGCTCGTCACCGCCGGCTCGGATGCACAGCCAGCGGAGTTCGCCCGCACTGCCGGGGTGAGACCGCCACGTACGGGCGACCCCCTGCCCGACTCGGATCACAGTCCCCGCGCCGACCTCGATGACCTCGTCGTCGAGTCCCATCTGTCCGCGCCCCTCGAGGAAGACGTAGAGTTCCTCGATGCGCGCGTGGACGTGCCAGTATCCCGCCTCTTCACCCGGTGCGAGCGCGTTCGCGGTGAGGCCGATGTACTGCATGGTCAGCTCGTGGTCGACGACGCGGCGGCCGTCGCGCGAGCGTGCGGCGTCGAATCCCCCATGGTGTTCGCGCCACTCGTCGAGCGCACCGATCTCGATGACCTGGAACCCGCTCATCCCCGACCTCCCGCCGATGTCCCGCCGATGATCGTCCGCGACCATCCCTGATCGGCGGCATCGTAGACGACCCGCGTATGACGCCGATCCCGCGATCCCTGCCAGAACTCGATCCGGGCCGGGACCACCCGCCACAACACCCAGTCCCCCTCGGCAACATCCGCCCGCGCGGCTGCGGAGCGCGCGGCGAGGTCGGCGGCGCTCTCTTCAGCCGTGGCCTCGGTCACCCTCCCCCTCACCCGCACCGCTCGCACCTGCGGCTGCCACCAGAAGTTCAACGCCGCAGCCGGCGACGCGGCGAGCTGCGCTGCCTTGCGCGATGACCTCGTGCTGGCGAACGCCCATCCCTGCTCGTCGACCCTCTTCAGGATGAGTGTCCGCGCGTCAGGGAGTCCCTCGCCGTCGACCGTCGCGAGCGTCAGAGCCTGCGGCTCCGGGACACCGGCCGAGGCCGCCGCTCGCAGCCAGTCGGCGAAGAGCACGCCCGGATCGTCGGGCAACGCGGAGAGGTCCCACTCCGGCGGCGTCCCGGTGAGGGCGTGCCTTCCCCTCAGCCAGTCGTTGAGGGGAACGGAGTCGAGATCGTCTGCGGCATTCGTCACGACTCCGACTATGCCAGCATCCGCGCTCGCTACCGACTAGGCGAGCTCGATGAGGTCCTGGTACTCCTGGCTCCAGAGATCCTCGACGCCGTCCGGAAGGATCAGCACGCGCTCGGGGTTGAGCGACTGCACCGCACCGGGGTCGTGCGACACGAGGACGACCGCCCCCTCGTAGTGCGCGAGTGCGCCGAGGATCTCCTCGCGAGACGCGGGATCGAGGTTGTTCGTCGGCTCGTCGAGCAGCAGCAGGTTGGCGGAGGAGACCACGAGGGTCGCCAGGGAGAGACGCGTCTTCTCGCCACCCGAGAGGACCCCCGCGGGCTTCAGCACGTCGTCGCCGGTGAAGAGGAACGACCCGAGCACCTTGCGCGCTTCCATCTCGGTGATGTGCGGAGCGGCCGAGACCATGTTCTCGAGAACGGAGCGGTTCACGTCGAGGTTCTCGTGCTCCTGCGCGTAGTAGCCGACCTTGAGGCCGTGCCCGGGCTCGAGCTGCCCGGTGTCGGGCTTGTCGACTCCGGCGAGCATCCTCAGCAGCGTGGTCTTTCCCGCACCGTTGAGACCGAGCACGACGACCTTGGATCCGCGGTCGATCGCGAGGTCGACATCGGTGAAGATCTCCAGCGAGCCGTAGGACTTCGAGAGCCCCGTCGCCATCATCGGGGTCTTGCCGCAGGCCGCGGGCTTGGGGAAGCGGAGCTTCGCCACGCGGTCTTCCTGACGCACATCGTCGAGGCCGGCGAGGAGCTTCTCGGCGCGCGCGATCATCTGGTGAGCGGCGGCCGCCTTCGACGCCTTCGCACCGAAGCGGGCCGCCTGCTGCTGCAGCGTGGTGGACTTCTTCTCGGCGTTGGCTCGCTCTTTCTTGCGGCGCTCCTCGTCTGCCACCCGCTGACGCAGGTAGTTCTTCCAGTTCATGTTGTAGGTGTCGATGACCTGACGGTTGGCGTCGAGATAGAAGACGCGGTTGACGGTCTCGCCGACGAGCTCGACGTCGTGGCTGATCACGATCAGCCCGCCCTTGTAGTTCTTGAGGAACTCACGCAGCCACACGACACTGTCGGCGTCGAGGTGGTTGGTCGGCTCATCGAGGATCATGGTCTCGGCGTCGGAGAACAGGATGCGCGCCAGCTCGATGCGTCGACGCTGACCGCCCGAGAGCGTCGATAGCGGCTGGTCGAGGATGCGGTCGGGCAGCGAGAGGTTGTTGGCGATGGATGCCGCCTCG
Source organism: Microbacterium sp. NPDC089320 (assembly GCF_040684875.1). Lineage (NCBI taxonomy): Bacteria > Bacillati > Actinomycetota > Actinomycetes > Micrococcales > Microbacteriaceae > Microbacterium > Microbacterium sp. NPDC089320. The sequence continues at coordinate 77,131 of NZ_JBFBGY010000002.1, read as the reverse complement.
GCTTCTGCGGCGTATCCGCCCTGCGCCTCGAACTGCTCTGTGAGGCGCGCATAGCGCTTCATCGCTTTCTCGGCCACGGCGGGGTCTTCCGAGGCCATGGCCAGCGCGGCCTCGGTCATCCCGAGGTTCAGCTGACCGAGTCCCCGCGCGTCGAGGATCCGCGTGCGCGCCAGGTCTTCCGGGTTGCCTGAACGGGGGTCCTGGGGCAGGTAGCCGAGCTCCCCCGAGCGTGTCACTGTGCCGCCGGAGGGAAGGACGTCGCCGGCGAGCACCTTGGTGAGCGTGGTCTTTCCCGCACCGTTGCGGCCGACGAGACCGATCTTGTCTCCGTCGCTCACACGGAACGACACGTTCTCCATCAGGAGGCGTGCGCCCACGCGGATCTCGAGTTCGTGCACGGCAAGCACAGGCGGGATGTCCGTTCTTTCAAAGGGGGTTCAGGCCGAGGGGCCAAACTCCCAGTATAGATCGCCTGCCTGGGCGTTCAGTCGAAGTACAGGTCGTGGTGCAACCGGCATCCGGGATTAAAGACCGCGGCGCAGGTCGGACACGCCGACACGTCGAGGTAGGCCTCGATGCTCAGCGAGCTCCCGCAGACTCCGCACAGCACGGCCTTCGCGGATCTGGATGCCGTCGGCCATCGCCGCGCCCCATGATCCGCGAGCGCCGCGTGACAGAGATGGCACGGGTACCAGTCTCCGCAGCACGCGAACCTCATCGCGATCACGTCGAGAGGACCGTCGTAGTGGTCGCACCGGGTCTGACCGTCGACGAGCAGGCCGTGCACGGTGGTCGTGCCGATCGTCGCCGGGCGGTCCGCGCATCTCCCACCGTGGGTGGATGCGGTCGATACCTCAGGGTGATGCCCCATGCGCCCTCCGCTTCCTAGCCTTCAGAGGTGGATGTTATCAACGAGCTCATTCTGCAGACCGTCGCCTCCCCGTGGCTGTACGCCGTGCTGCTCGCGGTGACGATCGTCGACGGCTTCTTCCCGCCCGTTCCGAGCGAGACCGTGCTCGTGGCGGCCGCCGCGGTGCTGACGTCGTCCGGAGAGCCCTGGGCGCTGATCCCGCTCGGGCTCGTCGCCGCGGTCGGCGCGACGATCGGCGACAACATCGCGTTCGCTCTCGGCCGACGGCTGGGCACGACCCGCTGGGCGTGGATGCGTCGCCCGCGGATCGCCTCGGCCTTCCTGCACGCCGAGCGCGCCCTCGACCAGCGCAGCGCCGCTCTGATCCTCGGCGCTCGATACATCCCCGTGGGTCGTGTCGCGGTGAACATGTCGGCCGGTGCGCTGCGATTCCCCTGGAGACGTTTCCTTCCGCTGAGCCTCGTCGCCGGTCTCAGCTGGAGCGCGCTCAGCCTGGCGATCGGCCTGCTCGCGGGATCGTGGATCACGGATCAGCCCCTCGCGAGCGCGGGAATCGGCGTCGGGGTCGCTCTCATCATCGGGCTGATGATCGACCGCATCGCCGCAGCCCGGCGTCGGCGCGCCCCCGTCGCGCAACTGGCAGGATGACAGTCATGGCACGTCGTCGGCCGCGCACTCCGCGCGCTCCCCGCATCAGCCGTCGGACGGCAGGCCTCGCGACCATCGGCGCGGTGAGCCTCGCGCTCTTCACGGTGCTCGTGTCGCTGCAGACTGCGCTGTACGGCACAGCGGTGGGGCTGTCGTTCATCCTCGGCGCCGCACTGTGCTCAGCGCCGCTGCTCTCGCTGTGGCATCCCCGCTGGGCGATCGCGTCGTTCGGCGCAGCGGCTTTCGCCCTCCCTCTGCTGGTCGTCCCGACTCAGGCGACGGAGGCACCCTGGCCGTGGTCGGTGCCGGCGCTGCTGACCTTCGTGGTCATGGTCGGCGTCGTGACCTTCGTCCACGGCGCGGGCCCGGGGGCCGTCACCCTTGCCGTCGGCGTGCTGGTGTCGCTCACGGCGCCGCTGTTGCGCCCCGATGTCGTCGCGACACCGGCGACGGCGGCAAGCGCCACCGCCGACCTCATCGTGACGACGTCGCTGGCCGCTGCCATGTTCCTGCTCGCCGTGCTCGTCGCAGGTCGAGTGAGGGTGTCGGCCGAACTCACGAAGGAACGGGAGCATTCCGCCCTCGAGGAGTCGCGCCGCGCGCTCGTCGAGGAGCGAACGCGCATCGCCCGCGAGCTGCACGACGTGATCGCCCACAGCATGTCGGTGATACAAGTGCAGGCGTCCACGGCTCGCTACCGCCTGCCCGACCTCGGCGAGGCCGCGACCTCGGAGTTCGACAGCATCGCCGCCACGGCGCGTGGTTCCCTCACCGAGATGAGACGGATGCTCGGCGTGCTGCGCACCGAGGATCAGGCGGCTGAGCTGGCGCCGCAGCAGAGCATCGACGACATCCCGTCTCTCGTCGACACGATCCGGCGCGCCGGCGTGACCGTGGGCCTCGAGATCACGGGCGCGGCGGCCGACGCACCGCACGGCGTGCAGATCGCCGCCTTCCGCATCGCGCAGGAGGCTCTCAGCAATGCAGTGCGGCACGCGTCCGGCGCCGCGGTCACGGTGCGCCTGCAGGCCGATCTCGAGACCGTCGTCCTCCGGGTCCGCAACGGCCGCCCCCCTGGCCCGTCTGCCGCCCCCGGCGGAGGATACGGGCTGCGCGGCATGCGTGAGCGTGTCGAACTGCTCGGCGGCTCCTTCACCGCCGGCCCCACCCCCGACGGCGGGTGGGAGGTCGCCGCGTCTCTTCCGCTGCACGAGGGCTCAGCCCCCGACATCACCACCATCCCCGAGGAGACCCCGTGACGATCAGCGTCCTCGTCGCCGACGACCAGGCCATGGTCCGCGCCGGATTCGCCGCCCTGCTCGATGCACACGACGGAATCCGGGTCGCGGGCCAGGCCGCCGACGGCGCCGAGGCCATCGCACTCGCCGCCCGACTCGACCCGGACGTCATCCTGATGGACGTGCGGATGCCCCAGGTGGATGGAATCGAGGCCACTCGTCGTATCCTCGGCCCGGGCTACCCCGCAGCGCATGTGCCGAGGATCCTCATGCTCACCACCTTCGACATCGACGACTACGTCTACGACGCGCTGGAGGCGGGAGCGAGCGGATTCCTGTTGAAGGACGCTCTCCCCGAGGAGCTCGTGCATGCGGTGCGCGTCGTCGCCGGCGGCGACGCCCTGCTCGCACCCAGCGTGACCCGGCGGATGATCGAGCAGTTCGCGGGACGCAGACCTCGCACGGCGCGGGCGGCGTCCTCACTCGCGGAGCTGACCGACCGGGAGCGCGAGGTTCTGGTGCTCATCGGACGCGGACGCTCGAACAGCGAGATCGCATCCGAGCTCTTCATCGCGGAGCAGACCGTGAAGACCCACGTCGGCAAGGTGCTCGCCAAGCTGCGGCTTCGCGATCGCGTGCACGCCGTGATCCTCGCCTACGACACGGGCCTCGTCGAACCCTCCTCCTGAGCCCTCTGATCACACCGCGGTAGGGGTCCGAACCAGCCCTGAGGGTGATCCCCTGACCGGCACCGCGTCCATACGCTCCTCGGACACCCATCCGAGGAGGACTCCATGGCCATCGTCGAGGCACCATCCCGCACCTCTGTCAGAGCGCCGCTGCCGGGCCGCCGCGACCCCGGCATCGACCTGCTGCGCGCGATCTGCGTCGTCGGAGTCGTGCTGCTCCACGCCATCATGGTCGGCGTGACCGTCGTCGACGGCGACCCGGTGTTCGCGAACGCGAGCGAGGGCACCTGGTGGATCGTCCCGGTCAGCTGGTGTCTGCAGGTCATGCCGCTCTTCTTCATCATCGGGGGATTCGCCGGATACCTCTCGTTCCGACGGATGCAGGCGCGCGGCGGCACTGCGGTCGACTTCATCGCCACTCGCGTGCATCGACTGCTCACGCCCGCGCTGTGGGCGATCGCGCTCGCCGGCGCAGCCCTCGCGGCACTGAGCGTCGCGGGCGTTCCCGCCGACCTCATCGCGACCGCGGGATTCCGCTACAGCCAGCCGCTGTGGTTCCTCGGTGTCTTCCTGGGCTGCCAGGCACTGCTCCCCCTGCTCGCTCAGGCTCATGCACGTCGACCGCTGATCACCGTGGCGGCGCTCCTGGTGGCATCCGCGTCCGTCGATGCCGCGCGCGCGGGCACCGGGTTCGAGGGCCTGGGATTCCTGAATCTCGCCTTCGTCTGGCTCGCACTCCAGCAGATCGGGTTCTTCCTCGCGGATGGCACCGTCGAACGACTGCCCAGAGCGACGCGGGCGATCGCCGGAACGGTGGCTCTCACGGCGCTCGTCGTGACCTTCACCACGGGGATCCACTCCCCCAATCTCATCGCGAACATCAATCCGCCCACGACGGCGCTGCTTCTCGTCGGCGTGGTCCACCTGAGCGCCGTCTCACTGGTGCGCGGTCGCGTCGAGGAGTTCAGCCGTCGTCCGGTTCCCGCTGCATTCGGGGCGTTCGTCAACCGCCGCACCATGACGATCTACCTGTGGCACATGCCGGTGCTGCTCGCCATGGCGGGGGTATCAGCCGTGATCTCTCTTGCCGGCGGAATCGCTCTGCCCCAGCCGGGCTCCATCGCGTGGTGGGTGTCCCGTCCGAGCTGGCTGGCGGCCGCCCTGATCCTGACAGCGGCGATCGCCGTCCCGCTCACTCGCATCGAGAGGAAGCCGTCGCCCGCGCTCACCGGATCATCGCGCCGAATCGTGGGCGCGGCCGCGCTGGGTGTCGCCTCGGTCGTCCTGCTCCTGGTCGCGGGCACGACGGTGCTGACAGCCGCGGTCGCCGTAGCCGGGATGCTGCTCGCGCTGCGCATCTCCCGTCGATCACACCAGACCGCGAGCGACGAGGGCGTCGCCGACATCGTCGGCGTGGCGCAGCGTCCTGACCATGAGCGGCACGGTGCTGCGCACGCCCCGACGAATGCCGCGCGCGACGTGAGCCTCGTTGACGGTGCGCGCGAAGCCCGCGACCACGGGAATCATCGTGAGGGTCAGTGAGATGGTCATCGCGACGGCATCGGCATCGATGCCCAGTCGGCGCAGCGGCCGCAGCATCCGGTGCAGCACTGCCAGCAGATCGCCCATCCGGGTGGTGATCGTGAGGAGCGCGGCCAGAAGCAGCAACGACGCCACCCTGGCCGTGCTGATCCAGGCCGTGAGCGGCGATGCGAAGACCCAGAGCGCCACCCCGAGCACCAGCACGAGCCAGCGCAGACGCCATGCCTCGACGAGCAGGATCGTCGCCGGCAGTCCGGCGGCGAGATAGAGCATGCACACCACGAGGAGCGAGACCGCGACGCTCCATCGGTCGTGCGGATAGCCGGCTGAGATGAGCACGAGGACGGTGAAGAGGGCGAGCTTGGGCCCCGCCGGCATGCGGTGGACGATGCTCGCCCCTGGCCGATAGGCCTGGATCACCTCACCAGCTCCCGATACTCGGCGACCACGTCTGCGGGCCTGCCGGCCGCGATGAGCGAGCCTGCGTCGAACAGCACCGCATGATCGCATCTCGCGGCGAGCTCGAGGTCGTGGGTCACGATGACGACCTGGGTCGGCAGCGCCAGCAGAAGGTCGGAGATCCGACGGGCATTGCGCAGGTCCAACAGCGTCGTCGGCTCATCCGCCACGATCAGCTGCGGTTCCGTGATCAGGACCGACGCGAGCGCCAGCAGCTGCGCCTGGCCGCCGGACAGTTCCGACGCCGGCACATCCGCTCGATCCGTCAGTCCGTGCTCGGCGAGGGTCGCCGCCACGCGCCTGTCGACCTCGGCCCGAGGGGCGCCGCGAAGCGACAGCGCGAGGTCCTCGGCGGGGGTGGGCATGAGGATCTGCGACTGCGGGTCGGTGAACACGAAGCCCACACGTCGTCGCAGCCTCCTCGCGTCCCGTCGGGAATCGAGGCCGAGCACCGTGATACGCCCCGCATCGGGGAGTACGAGGCCGTTCAGCAGTCGTGCGAACGTCGACTTGCCCGATCCGTTCGCGCCGATGACCGCGATCCGCGGGGCCGCGAGCTCGATGCTCACGTCGCGCAGGATCGCGCGCCCCTCTCGCTCGACGGTGACGCCGTCGAGCGAGATCCGCCCGCTCGTGACCTCAGACCGCACGGACGGACGCGGGCACGGAGGAGTCACGCGCGCCGAACGCGCGGGGGTACGCGCGCCGCAGCGCGAGGACGAGGGCGGTCGCCGCCGCCGCTTTGAGCAGGTCACCGGGGAGGAACACGAGACTCGCCAGAGCGGTGGATCCCAGGTCGAGCCCGAGCACCAGTGCGGTGACGGGAACGCCGCAGAGATACACGACGAGGATGCCGCCGACCACGACTCCGAGTGCGATCCGCCACCAGCTCATCCGACCGCTGCGCACGATGAGACCGACCACGATGACGCCGACGAGCCAGCCGAGCAGGTATCCCGCCGTCGGACCGACGAAGACTCCCAGTCCACCTCGGCCGCCGGCGAGGACGGGAAGTCCGACCGCTGCCAGCACGAGGACCAGAAGCACCGACAACGGGGCGAGGCGCGGGCCGAGGACCGCGCCGGCGAGCATCACGCCCAGCGTCTGAGCGGTGATGGGCACGCCACCGGGAATCGGGACCGTCACCATTCCGAGCACGACGATGAGCGCCGCGAAGATCGCCACTCGCGCGAGCTCACGACCGAGGTCCCCTGTGTGCTGCGTCATTGATCATCCTTCCTGAACACCGTTCACCTGAACGGTGTTCACTATAGTGAGCAGATGACCCCTGAGCACAACTCCGCACGTCACGACCGCGACGCCGTGGCCCGCGCTGCGCTCGCACTGCTCGACGAGGTCGGCCTCGCAGACCTGTCCATGCGCCGGATCGCGGCCCGGCTAGATGTGCAGCCGAGCGCTCTCTACTGGCACTTCGCGAGCAAGCAGGAACTGCTGGCAGAGCTCGCCGACCGCATCACCGCGCGCATCCCGCGCGGCGACCAAGATGTGCTGACCACGGCCCGCGGTATCCGGGATGCCCTCTTCACCTACCGGGACGGCGCCGAGCTCGTGCTGAGCACCTACGCCCTGCGCCTCGGCTCGTCGCACGCGCACACCGCACTCGAAGCCGCGCTCCGGCGTCACGGCCTGACGGATGCTCCGGAGCGGGCAGCGGCGCTGCTGCACTTCGTGCTCGGCCACGCGACGCTCGTCCAGCAGCGCATGCACGCGGAGAGCCACGGGGCGGCACTCGATGATCACACAGTCGACGTCACGGCCGGCCTCGACCGCGTGTTCGATCTGGGCGTCTCAGCGCTCGCCGTCGAGCCGGCCACAGCTGAACTCACCGCGCAGGCGGCTCCGCACCGGACAGCTCCGCGGCGTGACCCAGCCTGAGTCCCGGCACGAACGCCAGCAGCACCAGACCGAGGCAGAACGCGAAGACGACGCTGAACGCGCTCACCCCACCGCCGAAGCTCGCTACGGCCAGGCCCGCGAGAGCGATCACGACCGCGGCCCCCGTGGAGTCCGAGATCGACAGCGCCGATGAGTTGAAACCCTGGTTGCCGGTGTCCGAGTACGCGAGAGTGAGCACGGTGAGGCGGGGGTAGAGCAAGCCCATGCCTCCGCCGGCGAAGGCCCACCCGACCACGACGAAGAGCGGCGAGAGTCCCCAGATCGCGGCGAGAAGCACGAAGACCAGCGCGCAGAGCAGCAGCGAGAGACTGATAGCCGTGATCCGCGCGTTGCCGAGACGTTCGCCGAATCTGCCCTGCAGCGCAGAGGCGCCCGCCCAGGCGAATGCGGCGAGCATCAGGGCGATACCTGCCCAGGTCGCACTGAACCCGAACTTCTCCATGAGCAGATACGGGATGTACGCTTCCGCAGCGAAGAACGCACCGGCGACGATGCCGCGCATGAGCACGACGCTCGGCAGGCCTCGACCAGCGCGCAGAGTCCGTCGAGGGAGCAGCGGCAGCACCGCCACGGCGATCACCGCCACGGATGCCAGCGCGACCGACCATCCGACGGTCGCGGTCATCTCCGCCGTGAATCCGATCAACACGGCGAACACCGCGACGACGACGGCGAGCATCAGGCGTGTGAGGAGAGTTCGACGGTCCTGCGGTTCGCCGTGCCCGAGATCGACGCCGCGCAGCCGGATCGCGATCGTGAGGAAGGCCGCCGTCGTCAGCACCGCCACACCGAGGAAGGCCCACCGCCAGTCGAGGTATTCGGCGACGGCTCCGGCGAGGAAGGGGCCGATCATCGACGGCACGACCCAGGCCGCAGCGAACGCCGCGAACACCCTTCCGTGAAGATGCGGCGGATACAGCCGTGCCACCACGACGTACAGCGCGACCGTCTGCCCGCCCGCCCCGAGTCCCTGCACGAGCCGCCCGATGAGGAACTGATTCATCGTCACGGCGAACCCCGACAGCAGCAGGCCGACGATGAACAGCGACACCGCGGCGTACAGCGCGCCTCTGGGTCCTCGCGCGTCCGACCACGCTCCTGCGGCGACCATGCCGATCACGCTCGTCGCCAGGGTTCCGGCGAAGGCCACTGCGTAGAGCGCCTGCCCGTCCAGCGCCTCGCTGACGATCGGCATGACGGTCGCCACCGCGAGCGCTTCGATCGCGGCCAGGAAGATCAGCGCGACCGCGCCGGCGGTGACCCAGCGGCGTTCGCGGTCCCAGATCGACGGTGTCGCTCGATCGAGCGTCATCGATCCACGAGCGTCGCGATGCGCTCGACGGCCTCGGTGATCACCTCGGGGCTCGTCCCGAAGTTCAGCCGCACGAACCCTCTGCCCTGATCTCCGAAGGCGGGGCCGAAGTGCAGGGCCACTCTGGCTTCCTTGAGGATCCGTCGTGCGGGGTTGTCTCCCCATCCGAGCCCCGAGAGGTCGATCCATGCGAGGTACCCGGCGTCCGGGATGCGATAGCGGGCCGCGGGGAGCTTCGACGCGAGCAGGTCCTCGAGCAGCACCCGATTCGCGTCGAGAGTCGCCAGCAGCCCGTCGAGCCAGGGGTCGCTCGCTTCGGAGAACGCGGCCACGGCTGCGAGCAGACCGAACTGCCCGGTGCGCCACTCGACTTCGATCGGAAGCCCGCGAACGATCGCGCTCGTCGGATCGGAGGCGGTCACCATGAGCGCGCACTTGAGGCCGGCGAGGTTGAAGGCCTTGCTCGCGCTGACGACGGCATACCCCACGCGCTCGGCCGCATCACCTGTGTCGAGGAACGGCGTGAAGCCCGTTCCCGGCTGAGCGAGCGGCGCATGGATCTCGTCGGAGACCACCGCGGCGCCGAACTCGTCCGCGATCTCAGCCAGAGCCGCGAGCATGTCGCGGCTGTGCACGGTGCCGGTCGGATTGTGCGGGTTGCAGAGCAGCATCGCGGTCGCGCCGTCGTCGAACGCCGCGCGGATGCCGTCGAGATCGAGTTCCCATCCCATGCCGGTGTCGATCAGGGGCACCCGCGCCACCTCGGCGCCCGCCTCGGACACCAGGTCGTAGAACGGCGGATACACCGGCGGAGTCACGACCACGCGCTCCCCCGGCTGGGTCACTCGGCGAAGGATCTCGACGATGCCCATGCTCACATCGGCCGTGGTGCGCATCCGCGTCGGATCCGGCTCCCAGCCGAAGCGACGGCGCGCGAAAGCCGCGTACGCGTCCGGCAGCGGCGTCCGGGAGGCGATGTAGCCCGTATCACCGATCTCGACGGCACGACGCAGGACATCGGAGATCTCCGGCGCGAGCGGAAAATCGGTCTCCGCGACGAAGAGCGGGAGCACATCGGCGGGATACTCCCGCCACTTCTCGCTGCTTCGCTGCCGGAGCTCGGCCAGAGGCAGAGCCGTGACCTCGAGCATCCTCAGATCGCGAAGCCGAGAGCGCGCATCATGTCGCGCCCGTCATCCGTGATCTTCTCCGGACCCCACGGCGGCATCCACACCCAATTGATGCGGAAGCGGTCGACGACGTTGTCCAGAGCCTGTGCGGTCTGGTCTTCGAGCACGTCCGTCAGGGGGCAGCCGGCGCTGGTCAGCGTCATGTGGATGACGAGAGCATCGTTCTCGTCATCCCAGGCGAGGTCGTAGATGAGGCCGAGATCGACGACGTTGATCCCGAGCTCCGGGTCCATGACGTCTTTGAGCGCCTCGGTGACCTCGTCGTACTTCGCGTCCGTGAGGGTGGCTGTCATGCGAATCAGCCTACGCCTCGATCGGCGCTGCGGGGTCGAGGAAACGGTCGTATCCCTCGTCCTCGAGCCGGTCCGCCAGCTCAGGGCCGCCCTCTTCGACGATCTTGCCCGCGACGACGACATGCACGAAGTCCGGACGGATGTAGCGGAGGATGCGCGTGTAGTGCGTGATGAGCAGCACACCGAGGCCGGTGGACTCCTTGGCGCGGTTGACGCCCTCGGAGACGATCTTGAGTGCATCGACGTCGAGGCCGGAGTCGGTCTCGTCGAGGATCGCGAACTGCGGCTTGAGCACCTCGAGCTGCAGGATCTCGTGACGCTTCTTCTCTCCACCCGAGAAGCCCTCGTTGACGTTGCGCTGCGCGAACTTCGGATCCATGCGCAGGTTGGCCATGGCCGCCTTGACGTCCTTGGTCCAGCCGCGGATAGCCGGAGCTTCTCCGTCGAGTGCCGTCTTCGCGGTGCGCAGGAAGTTCGTCACCGTCACACCCGGGATCTCGACCGGGTACTGCATCGCGAGGAACAGGCCGGCGCGCGCACGCTCGTCGACGCTCATCGCGAGCACGTCCTGGCCGTCGAAGGTGATCGATCCGGAGGTCACCGTGTACTTCGCGTGACCGGCGATCGTGTACGCGAGCGTCGACTTGCCCGAGCCGTTGGGGCCCATGATCGCGTGCGTCTCACCGGTGTTCATGGTGAGGGTGATTCCGTTGAGGATCGGGGTGGTACCCGCCTCGGTCTCGACCGTCACATGCAGGTCGCGGATTTCGAGAACAGACATTCAGACTTCCTTCGTCACAGTCGGGTCGATGAGCACGTCGTCGCCGTCGATCTCGACGACGTAGACCGGAACGGGCTCATAAGCGGGGAGGTTCTGGGGCTTGCCGGTGAGCAGCGAGAACGCGGAGCCGTGGGCCCAGCATTCCACCGTGTCACCTTCGACGAACCCCTCGGCGAGCGAGATGTCGCCATGCGTGCAGGTATCGCCGATCGCATGGATGACGCCCTCGGAGTCCTTGATCACCGTGATCGGCACTCCGCTCGGCTCGACGCGGATCGGCATGTCCTGCTCGAGCTCGGCGACGCCGCAGACGCGTTCCGCGGTCATGCGTTCACCTCGGCCAGCTCGGTCTCGATCGCAGCGAGCAGCTCGGCCTCGAGCGTGGGGATGCCCAGGCGCTGAACGATGTCGGTGAGGAATCCGAGCACGACGAGACGACGCGCCTCGTCTTCGCTGATGCCGCGAGCCTGCAGGTAGAACAGCTGCTCGTCATCGAAACGACCGGTCGCGCTGGCGTGGCCGGCGCCGAGGATGTCGCCGGTCTCGATCTCGAGGTTCGGGATCGAGTCGGCGCGGGCACCCTCGGTGAGCACCAGGTTGCGGTTGGCCTCGTACGAGTCGGTACCCGTCGCATCGGCACCGATCAGCACGTCGCCGATCCAGACGCTGTGCGCGCCCTCGCCCTGAAGAGCGCCCTTGTAGAGAACGTCGCCCTTGGTGTGCGGGCCCTTGTGGTGCAGGTAGACCTGGCTCTCGAGGTGCTGTCCGGCATCCGCATAGGACAGACCGTAGAGGTAACCCTCGGATCCGGCACCGGCGAGCTCGACGCTCGGGTTCACGCGCACGACTCCGCCGCCGAAGCTGATGACGAAGTGCTTGAGCGTGGCATCGGCGGCGACCCTGGCCTGGTGCGCGGAGGTGTGCACGGCCGCGTCCTGCCACTGCTGCAGGCTGATGACCGTGAGCCTGGCACCGTCGCGAACGATGATCTCGACGTTCTGCGAGTACTGCGCGGCACCCGTGTGCTGGAGCACGACGGTGGCCGAGCTGTGCGGGAGCGCCTCGATCACGATGTGGGCGTCGGCGCGCAGCTCGGCGCCGAGCCCCTCGATCGAGACGAAGATCGGCTCTGCCACTTCTTCCTCGCTCGGGATGCGGATGTGCAGCGCCTCCGGCGAGCCCTGCCAGGCCACGGCGGCCGTGATGTCCTCGGCGAGGAAGACCTCACCGCGAGGCGCATCGCCCGCGGCGAGCGGTGCCGCGACGTACTTCTGACCCTCGGTGAACGAGTAGCGCACACCGTCGCTCGTGCCTGCCGCCTCGAAGAGCGGGGCGAGCTTCGCGACAGGAGTGTGCTTCCAGTTGACCTCGCGGCCGGTCGGCGAGCCGAAGTCAGCCGGCTCGAAGGAGTGCGGACGCTCCGAGCGGGTCTGCACCGGCACGAAACCGGCATCCGAGACCTGAGCTGCGGGGTCGATGTGCGCGTTCGTATGCTGCGCCTCGCTGGGCGCTGTCGTCGAGGCCGCCATTTAGCCGACCGATCCTTCCATGCCCATCTCGATGAGCTTGTTCAATTCCATCGCGTACTCCATGGGCAGTTCACGCGCGATCGGCTCGATGAAGCCGCGCACGATCATCGCCATTGCCTCGTCCTCGGGCATGCCGCGGGACTGCAGGTAGAAGAGCTGCTCTTCGCTGACCTTCGAGACGGTGGCCTCATGGCCGAGCTGCACGTCATCGACGCGGATGTCGATGGCCGGGTATGTGTCGGAGCGCGACTTGGTGTCCACCAGCAGCGCGTCGCACCGCACGGTGTTCGCCGAGTGGTGCGCGTTGGCGTCCACTCGCACCTCGCCGCGGTATCCCGCACGTCCGCCGCCGCGCGCGATCGACTTCGAGACGATCGACGACTGCGTGTACGGAGCCATGTGGATCATCTTCGCGCCGGCGTCCTGGTGCTGGCCCGGGCCTGCAAAGGCGACCGAGAGGGTCTCGCCCTTGGCGTGCTCGCCCATCAGGTAGATCGACGGGTACTTCATCGTCACCTTGGATCCGATGTTTCCGTCGACCCATTCCATGGTCGCGCCCTCATGAGCGACGGCGCGCTTGGTGACGAGGTTGTAGACGTTGTTCGACCAGTTCTGGATCGTCGTGTACCGCACGCGGGCGTTCTTCTTCACGATGATCTCGACGACGGCCGAGTGCAGCGAGTCCGACTTGTAGATCGGTGCCGTGCAGCCCTCGATGTAGTGGACGTAGCTGTCCTCGTCGGCGATGATCAGGGTCCGCTCGAACTGGCCCATGTTCTCGGTGTTGATGCGGAAGTACGCCTGCAGGGGGATCTCGACGTGCACTCCCTTGGGGACGTACACGAACGATCCGCCCGACCACACGGCCGTGTTGAGCGCGGCGAACTTGTTGTCGCCGGCGGGGATCACGGTGCCGAAGTACTCCTCGAAGAACTCGGGGTGCTCGCGGAGAGCCGTGTCGGTGTCCATGAAGATGACGCCCTGCTCCTCCAGATCCTCGCGGATCTGGTGATAGACGACCTCGGACTCGTACTGCGCGGCGACACCGGCCACGAGGCGCTGACGCTCCGCCTCGGGGATGCCGAGGCGCTCGTAGGTCTCGCGGATCTCCTCAGGCAGGTCCTCCCAGGACTGCGCCTGCTTCTCGGTCGAGCGGACGAAGTACTTGATGTTGTCGAAGTCGATCTCGCTGAGGTCGGCGCCCCAGGTCGGCATCGGCTTGCGACCGAAGAGCTGGTACCCCTTGAGTCGGGTCTTCAGCATCCATTCCGGCTCATGCTTGAGCGCCGAGATCCCGCGGACCACCTCGTCGGAGATACCGCGCTTGGCGATGGCTCCGGCAGCATCCTCGTCATGCCACCCGAATTCGTACACCCCCAGGCCGTCAAGCTCCGGGCGGTCGATCAGCACATCCGACATCACACACTCTCCTCACAGGTCCCAAACGGTGTCATCCGCCCCGACACACCTGATCCCCGTCGAGTCTGCGGGAGCGGGTGCCGTTGGTGGGCCCTCATCACCGGCGCATCCATCGCGCCTAAACTGTTAGCGATGCTTCAGCGCGGTCAGCGCTCATCACAACAATCCGATTCTACAGGTTCCGCCTGAAGACAGGGCCGCTCGCCGTGTCCGGCGCGGTCCGGAGAGACTTATGCCCGAGACGACGATCTCCTCCCCCACGAACGCGGCAGCGTCGACGCATGCGATCCTCTGGGGACGAGCGCTGCGCGTCTTCGCGTGGCTGTCGTTCCTCGCCCAGACGATCATCATCGGCACCGGCGGCGCCGTGCGCCTGACCGGATCGGGCCTCGGATGCTCGGAGTGGCCGCTGTGCACGCCGGAGTCGCTCGTCCCGATCTATGCCGATCAGGGGATCCACGGCATCATCGAGTTCGGCAACCGCGTGATGACGGGCGTGGTCGGCATCATCGCCCTCGCCGTGCTGCTGCTCGTGCTGGCGCGCACCGGGGGCAGGAGGAGCGTGTTCTCCGCTCTGCGTTTCGCCGGAGTCGGAATCGTCGTGGCCGGCGTCGTCTTCCTCGCGTTCACCCTCATCGGCCTCCCTGCCACTCCCTTCGCGATGGCGGCCCTGCTCATCACGGTGATCGCCGCGACCGTCCGCTCGATGCAGACGACCTCTGACAGACGAGACCTGGTCGTCCTGGCGTGGATCGTGCTGATCGGCGTCGTCGCACAGGCGCTGGTCGGAGGCATCACGGTTCTGACGGGGCTGAACCCGTTCATCGTCGGCTTCCACTACGTCTCGTCGCTCCTGCTCGTGTGCGTGACAGCCGCATTCCTCGTGCGCCTGTATGCGACCCCCGGCCCGCGCGTCCGTGCCGTGCCCCAGTGGTTCGCGATCCTCAGTCACGTCACCGGCCTCGCCCTCGCCGTGACGATCCTGTTCGGTGTCCTCACGACCGGTTCCGGGCCGCACTCGGGCGACGCCGACGTCCTGCGCCATGGATTCGACGCCACCGTGCTCGCGCACGTGCATTCCTGGCCCGGCTACATCCTCGCCGCCCTGGTCGTCGCTCTGACGATCACCGCGTGGGTCCTGCGCCTGCGGCCGCGCAAGTGGCTGCTCGTGCTCGTGCTCGCCATCCTCGTGCAGGTCGCCGTGGGCGTGTGGCAGGCACGTGAGGGCCTCCCGCCGGTGCTCGTGGGAATCCACATGGTGCTCGCCTCGTTGTCGGCGGCCGCCTACACCGTGGTGGTGCTGAACCTGAAGAAGCCGGTCTCGTCGAAGGACTGATCCCCACCCGCACAGGGGATGCATAGCCGCGACATCAGTTGCTCATCAGTTCCTCGTGCACCGTTGCGGTCATGAACAAGTCACTGACACGCAGCATCGGCTTCTGGCTCCTCCTCGTGCTCTCCCTTGCTTCGGCGGGCGTGGGCGGCTGGCTCATCGCAGGCCAGGTCGGCACCATGACGAGCACCCTGCTCGACGGCACGGCCACCGGCATCGAGGTGTACGTCGGTCAGTCGCTCGTCGTCGTCGGCGCAGCTCTGCTCGGAGCGGGAGTCATCGGCATCCTGATCTCGGTGGCGCTCACCGCGGTGCAGGCGCTCGTCCCCTCCCCCGCACCCGCGGTCGTCGAGCCGATCGACTGGTCGGCAGAGAACCATGACGAGACGCCTGCGGACGCGCAGGAGCATGCGACCGGTGTGGTCGCGCAGCCCTCAGCAGAGACGACGGAAGACGCGGATCAGAACGGCAGCAGCGGGTCGACCGCGACCGCCACGAAGATCAGCGTGAGGTAGGTGATCGAGGCGTGGAAGACCCGCATCGGCCGCGCCTCGTTGCCGCGCACCGCCTGGTTGTACAGACGGTGCGACTCGTAGATGAACCAGCCGCCGAACACCGCGGCTGAGACGCCGTAGACGAGGCCCATGTTCGCGATCGGGATGAGCAGCAGCGAGCATGCCACGGTCGCCCAGGCATACAGGATGACCTGGAGTCCGACCTGCGACGCGTTGCGGGTGACGCCGAGCATGGGCACGTCCACGTCGTCGTAGTCGTCCTTGTACTTCATCGACAGCGGCCAGTAATGCGGCGGCGTCCAGAGGAAGATCAGGGCGAACAGGATGAACGCGGGCCAGTCGAGGGAGCCGGTGACCGCCGCCCAGCCGATCAGCACGGGGAAGCATCCGGCGATGCCGCCCCAGATGATGTTCTGCTCGGTGCGGCGCTTGAGGATCATCGTGTAGATCACGACGTAGAAGAAGATGGCGGATGCCGACAGCGTCGCCGCGAGCCAGTTCGTCGTGAACCACAGCCACACCGTCGAGACCACGGCGAGAGTCCACGAGAAGATCAGGGCACCGCGAGGGCTGATCTCGCCGGTGACCAGCGGACGGTTCTCCGTGCGGTGCATGTGCGCGTCGATGTCGCGGTCGAGATACATGTTGAACGCGGCTGCCGAGCCGGCACTCAGCGAGCCGCCGATCACGGTGGCCAGCACCAGCCACATGTCGGGCAGACCGCCCTGGGCGAGGAACATCACCGGGACGGTCGACACCAGCAGCAGTTCGAGGACGCGCGGCTTGGTGAGGGCGACGTACGCCTTCACGGTGCGACCGATGGACTTCTTCACAACGGTCTGATCAGACATCGTCGAGATCTCGATCGCCTCCTCCACACGCGTCACGACAGCGTTTCCCAGTCTAGGGCACGCGGGCGCGGGGCTCGTCCGCCCCCACGACGGGGGCGCGCGCGCCGGATCCACCCGGTTGCACGAGCACTGTGGAATCGCGTTCCAGGGGCGCTGATCCGCAGTTCCACCGTGCCGGCGAGGCGGTGGCCGACCCATGGAATTACTGGACGAGCGGAGCGTTGTAAAGGGGGGTAATGAGTCGAACCTCGGCGCTATGCTGAAATGACTCGCGCGTCCGGCGCACATCACAAACCCCTCCGTATCGTTGCGGTCTGCGATCGTGCAATCCGGCGCTCTCGAACAGGTGCAGAAGGGCTTCACAGTGTCGGAATTGCAGTGGGATGAGATCGACCGACGCGCGGTGGACACCGCGCGTCTTCTGGCTGCGGATGCCGTGGAGAAGGTCGGCAACGGCCACCCCGGCACCGCGATGAGCCTGGCTCCGGCCGCGTATCTCCTCTACCAGCGGGTGCTGCGTCACGACCCGACCGACACCGACTGGCTCGGTCGCGACCGCTTCATCCTCTCGGTCGGACACTCGTCTCTCACGCAGTACGTCCAGCTCTACCTGGGCGGCTTCGGCCTCGAGCTCGACGACCTCAAGGCGCTGCGCACCTGGGGCTCGCTCACCCCGGGCCACCCCGAATACGGTCACACCAAGGGCGTCGAGATCACCACCGGCCCGCTGGGCCAGGGACTCGCCTCCGCCGTGGGCTTCGCCTATGCCGCCCGCTACGAGCGCGGCCTGTTCGACCCCGAGGCAGCGGCGGGCACCAGCCCGTTCGACCACTTCGTCTACGTCATCGCGGGCGACGGCGACCTCCAGGAGGGCGTCACCAGCGAGGCCTCCTCGCTGGCCGGCCACCAGGAGCTGGGCAACCTCATCGCGATCTACGACTCGAACCAGATCTCCATCGAGGACGACACGAACGTCGCGTTCACCGAAGACGTCGCCAAGCGCTACGAGGCCTACGGCTGGCAGGTCCAGGTCGTCGATTGGAAGAAGACCGGCGAGTACGTCGAGGACGTCGCCGCGCTGAACGCCGCGATCGAGGCGGCGAAGGGCGAGACGTCGAAGCCGTCGCTCATCATCCTGAAGACGATCATCGGCTGGCCCTCGCCCGGCAAGCAGAACTCGGGCAAGATCCACGGATCGGCTCTCGGCGGCGACGAGCTCGCCGCGACGAAGGAGGTCCTCGGCTTCGACCCCGAGGAGCACTTCGCCATCGCCGACGACGTCATCGCCCACACCCGGGCTCTCGCCGACCGCGCGGCAGAGACCCGCGCCGAGTGGCAGAAGTCGTTCGACGCGTGGGCCTCGGCCAACCCCGAGCGCAAGGCGCTGCTCGACCGCCTCGAGGCCAATGAGCTGCCAGCCGACATCACCTCGGCGCTCCCCGTCTTCGAAGGCGGCAAGGACGTCTCGACCCGTGCGGCGTCCGGTCAGGTCATAAACGCCCTCGCCGCGGAGCTTCCCGAGCTCTGGGGCGGTTCGGCCGACCTCGCCGAGTCGAACCTCACCACGATCAAGGACTCGAAGTCCTTCATCCCCGCCGAGTGGTCCACCCACGAGTGGTCGGGTGACCCCTACGGCCGCGTGCTGCACTTCGGCATCCGCGAGCACGCCATGGGCGCGATCGTCAACGGCATCGTTCTGCACGGCCCGACGCGCGCCTTCGGTGGCACGTTCCTCATCTTCAGCGACTACATGCGCCCGCCGGTGCGTCTGGCCGCGCTGATGAACGTCCCCAGCATCTTCGTCTGGACCCACGACTCCGTGGCCCTCGGAGAAGACGGCCCGACACACCAGCCGGTCGAGCAGATCGCGACGCTTCGAGCCATTCCGAACTTCACCCTGGTGCGCCCCGCCGACGCCAACGAGACCGCGGCCGCCTGGCTCGAGATCCTGCGCCGTCACGAGGGCCCCAGCGGCATCGCGCTGACGCGTCAGAACATCCCGGTGTTCGAGCGCGGCGACGGCGTGGCAGACGGCGACGTGTTCGCCTCGACCGACGGCGTCTCGCGAGGCGCATACGTGCTCGCCGAGGCTCCGAACGGCACGCCCGACGTGATCATCATCGCGACCGGCTCCGAGGTGCAGCTCGCGGTCGAGGCTCGCGCGGCACTCGCCCAGGAGGGCGTCAACGTGCGCGTCGTCTCCGCTCCGTCGCTCGAGTGGTTCGACGAGCAGGACGAGGCCTACCGCGAGTCGGTCCTGCCGAAGGCCGTCACCGCGCGAGTCTCGGTCGAGGCAGGCTCCGTCCTGAGCTGGCGCGGCATCGTGGGCGACCGCGGCCGTTCTGTCGGCATCGACCACTTCGGCGCCTCCGCCGACTACAAGACCCTGTTCCAGAAGTTCGGCATCACCACCGAGGCCGTCATCGCGGCCGCACGCGAGACCATCAAGGAGAACGCATGAGCACCCCCACCGCAGACCTCGCAGCAGCCGGTGTCAGCATCTGGCTCGACGACCTGTCCCGCACCCGCATCTCGTCCGGCAACCTCGCCGAGCTGATCGAGTCGCGCAACGTGGTCGGAGTGACCACGAACCCGACGATCTTCGCGAACGCGATCACCGACAAGAACAACACCTCGTACGACGCTCAGGTCACCGAGCTCGCAGCGTCCGGCGCCACGGCCGAGGAGGCGGTCTTCGCCGCCACCACGCAGGACGTCGCAGACGCGCTCGACGTGTTCCGCCCGGTGTGGGAGAAGTCGGGCCACGTGGACGGCCGCGTCTCGATCGAGGTCTCCCCCGATCTCGCGCACGACACCGAGGGCACCGTCGCATCCGCGAAGGAGCTGTGGGCCAAGGTCGACCGCCCCAACCTGCTCGTCAAGATCCCTGCCACGAAGGCCGGCCTGCCCGCCATCGCCGAGGCGATCGGTGCCGGGATCAGCGTGAACGTGACGCTCATCTTCAGCCTCGAGCGGTACGCCGAGGTCATCGACGCGTACCTGACCGGTCTGGAGACCGCGAAGGCCGCAGGCATCGACCTGTCGACGATCCACTCGGTCGCCTCCTTCTTCGTCTCGCGCGTCGACACCGAGACCGACAAGCGACTGTCGGCGATCGGCACCGACGAGGCAGAGGCGCTCAAGAGCAAGGCCGGACTCGCCAACGCCCGCCTCGCATACGAGCTGTACGAGCAGAAGTTCGCCGAGAAGCGTGCTCGGGATCTGATCGCGGCCGGCGCGAACGCCCAGCGTCCGCTCTGGGCCTCGACCGGCGTGAAGGACCCGGCGCTGCCGGACACCCTGTACGTCACCGAGCTCGTCGCGAAGGACGTCGTCAACACGATGCCCGAGAAGACGCTCGAGGCCACCTTCGACCACGGCGTCGTCACCGGGGACACCATCACCGGCGGCTACGACGAGGCTCGTGCCGTGTTCGCGGGCCTCGCCGATCTCGGGATCGACTTCACCGATGTGACCCAGGTGCTGGAGGACGAGGGCGTCGCCAAGTTCATCGACTCCTGGCACGATCTGCTGACGCAGGTGGCTGAGGGCCTCGAGGCGCAGCGATGACCTTCGCGATCCACGCCTCGGGCGCGGCTCGGGTCGCGATCGACGAGACGGTTCCCGCTCTCGTCCACGACCTCGTCGCCTCGCGGGTGACCGGCGGCGACGCAGCCCTGTGGGGCCCCGCGGCCGAGTCCGAGGCGTCGATCCGCCTGGGCTGGGTCGAGGCGGTCTCCGTCTCGCGTCCCCTCGTCGCCGAGATCGCCGCCCTGCGCGCCGATCTGCAGGCGAAGGGCGTGGATCGCGTGGTGCTCGCCGGCATGGGGGGCTCGTCGCTCGCACCGGAGGTGATCGCCCAGACAGCCGGCGTTCCGCTGACGATCCTCGACTCGACCGCACCGAGCCAGGTGCTCGCCGCGCTCGACGACGGCCTCGAGAACACGGTGCTGGTCGTGTCGTCGAAGTCCGGCTCCACGGTCGAGACCGACTCGCAGCGCCGCACTTTCGAGGCCGCGTTCCGCGACGTGGGCATCGACCCGCTCGAGCGGATCATCGTCGTCACCGACCCGGGCTCGCCGCTCGACATCTCGGCCCGCGACGCGGGCTACCGCGTGTTCAACGCCGACCCTCACGTCGGTGGGCGCTACTCGGCCTTGACCGCCTTCGGACTCGTGCCGTCCGGGCTCGCCGGCGCCGACATCGCCGAACTCCTCGACGAGGCCGAGGCCTCGCTCCTCGAGGTGGCGATCGACTCGGCCGACAACCCCGCTCTCCGGCTGGCCGCGGCGATCGCCGCGACCACCCCGCGACGCGACAAGCTCGGTCTCATCACCGACGGCACGCATATCAACGGGCTTCCCGACTGGATCGAGCAGCTCATCGCCGAGTCCACCGGCAAGGACGGCACCGGCATCCTGCCCGTCGTGCTGCTGCCCGTGTCTCCGGAGCTCGATTCGAAGCCCGCCGATCTGCAGATCGTCCGCCTCGTCGACGACGCGAACGAGTTCCACCTGCGTGAGCGCCACGAGGGCGAGATCCTCGTGAGCGGATCTCTCGGCGCGCAGCTCATCGTCTGGGAGTACGCGACGGCGATCGCCGGGTACCTTCTCGGAATCAACCCGTTCGACCAGCCCGACGTCGAGTCGGCGAAGGTCGCGGCCCGTGGACTGCTGGACGCACGCCCCGCGCCCACGACTCCCGCGTTCGTGGAGAACGGCGTCGAGGTGCGGGTGTCCGACCCTTCTCTCGCGGCGTCGGGAACCGTCGAGGGCGTGCTCGACGCCCTCTGGGCCGCACTGCCGGCCGACGGCTATGTCTCGATCCAGGCGTATGTGAACAGGCTCGATGTTCCTCAGCTGCAGGGGCTGCGCGAGCTCGTCGCCGCCGACTCCGGTCGGCCGACGACGTTCGGATGGGGACCCCGGTTCCTGCACTCCACCGGCCAGTACCACAAGGGCGGTCCGGCACAGGGGGTCTTCCTGCAGATTCTGGAGCGCACCGACGTCGACCTCGAGATCCCTGAGCGGCCGTTCACCTTCGGACAGCTCATCGAGGCACAGGCCGCCGGCGATGCCGGCGTTCTCGCCGAGCACGGCCGCCCGGTCGTCTCCCTGACGATCACCGATTCGTCGGCCGACGTCCTCACCCTCTTCGAAGCAGCACAGAAGTAACAGCCAGGAGAATCCCCCACCGATGTCTGTTCCCATCTCGCGCGGGCACAACCCGCTGCGTGACCCCGATGATCGCCGTCTCAACCGGATCGCGGGGCCGAGCGCTCTCGTGATCTTCGGTGTGACCGGAGACCTGTCACGCAAGAAGCTCATGCCCGCCGTCTACGATCTCGCCAACCGCGGGCTCCTGCCCCCCGGATTCGCACTCGTGGGCTTCGCCCGTCGCGACTGGGAGGACCAGGACTTCGCGCAGGTCGTGTACGACGCCGTGAAGCAGCATGCGCGCACGCCCTTCCGGGAGGAGACGTGGGCGCAGTTGCTGCAGGGCATCCGCTTCGTCTCGGGCGAGTTCGACAATCCGGACTCGTTCCGCAAGCTCCGCGAGACGGTCGACCAGCTGGACGTCGAGCGCGGAACCATGGGCAACCACGCGTTCTACCTGTCGATCCCGCCGAAGTCGTTCGCCGTGGTCGCACAGCAGCTCAAGGACTCCGGCCTCGTCGGCGCGAATGACGACGACGACGAGCGCTGGCGTCGTGTCGTCATCGAGAAGCCGTTCGGTCATGACCTCGAGTCGGCTCGCGAGCTGAACGCTGCCCTCGAGGTGGCGTTCTCCCCCGACTCGATCTTCCGCATCGACCACTACCTCGGCAAGGAGACGGTCCAGAACATCCTGGCGCTGCGCTTCGCCAACGAGCTGTACGAGCCGATCTGGAACCGCAACTACGTCGACCACGTGCAGATCACGATGGCCGAGGACATCGGCGTCGGCGGCCGCGCCGGCTACTACGACGGCGTGGGCGCTGCACGCGACGTCATCCAGAACCACCTCCTGCAGCTGCTCGCTCTCACCGCCATGGAAGAGCCGATCAGTCTCTCGGCGGAGCACCTGCGCGCCGAGAAGGAGAAGGTCCTCGCCGCGGTCCACGTGCCGGAAGACCTCTCGCTCGCCACCGCGCGCGGCCAGTACGCCGGCGGATGGCAGGGTGGCGAACAGGTCACCGGCTTCCTCGACGAGGACGGGATGAACCCCGAGTCGGCGACCGAGACGTATGCCGCCATCAAACTCGAGATCGACACCCGCCGTTGGGCCGGCGTGCCGTTCTACCTGCGCACGGGCAAGCGTCTCGGCCGGCGCGTGACCGAAGTCGCCGTCGTCTTCAAGAAGGCGCCGGAGCACCTGTTCGGCCGCTCCAACACCGCCGAGCTCGGACAGAACGCCCTCGTGATCCGCGTCCAGCCGGACGAGGGCGTCACGATCCGCTTCGGCTCGAAGGTCCCCGGCAACGGCACCAATGTGCGCGACGTGACGATGGACTTCGGCTACGGCCACGCTTTCACCGAGGCGAGCCCCGAGGCCTACGAACGTCTGATCCTCGACGTTCTGCTCGGCGACCCGCCGCTGTTCCCGCGGCACGAGGAGGTCGAGCTCTCCTGGAAGATCCTCGACCCCGTGGAGAAGTACTGGGCAGCCGAGGGCGGCCCGGTCGACCAGTACGCACCCGGTTCGTGGGGTCCGGCTTCCGCCGACGACCTCCTTGCCCGTGACGGACGAGTCTGGAGACGCCCATGATCATCGACCTTCCCGACACCACGGTCAGCCAGGTTGCCAAGCAGCTCGTCAAGGTACGCGAAGAAGGCGGCGCGGTCGCGCTCGGCCGAGTCCTCACGCTGATCATCTCGGCCCGCAACGGCGTCGCCGAGGCAGCGATCGATGCGGCCAACGACGCGTCGCGCGAGCACCCGATGCGCGTCATCGTGCTCACGACGGGCGAGGGCGAATCACGGCTCGACGCTCAGATCCGTGTCGGCGGTGACGCCGGCGCATCGGAGGTGGTCGTCCTCCGCGCCTACGGCGACGCCGCCAGCAACGAGGAGAGCCTGGTCACAGGTCTTCTCCTGCCCGATGCCCCCGTCGTCGCCTGGTGGCCCGAAGAGGCACCGACGTCGCCGGCTGCGTCGCCGCTGGGCAAGATCGCGCAGCGCCGAATCACGGATGCCGCGACAGCACCCGACGTGCGCGACCGTCTCGGACTGCTCGGCGAGACCCACGCGCCCGGCGACACCGACCTCGCCTGGACCCGTCTGACGCACTGGCGCGAGCAGCTCGCCGCCGTCCTCGATCAGCCCCCGTTCGAAGAGGTCACCGCCGTCGAGGTGCGCGGAGGATCGGCGTCGCCGTCGACCGCGCTGCTCGCCGCGTGGCTGCAGATGGCCCTCGACGTCCCGGTGACCTGGTCGTATGAAGACCCTGAGCACTGGCAGGAGGGCATCAAGTCCGTGCGCCTCCGCCGGTCGTCCGGCGACATCCTGCTCGAGCGTCCCACGCCCGGCATGGCGGTGCTCACGCAGCCCGACCAGCCCGACCATGACCTGCACCTCCCGCGCCGCACACTGCGGGAATGCCTCGCCGAGGAGCTGCGTCGCCTCGACCCCGACGTCCTGTACGGTCGAGTGATCACCGAGGGCTGGGAGAAGCTGGGTCCGCCCGAGACAGGAGAATGATGTCGACGAAGACAGCGCCCGCTGAGAAGCGGGTCGTGGTCGAAGCCACACCTGCAGCACTCGCCGCCAGCGTGGCCGACAGATTCCTGACGCGTCTTCGTGCGCGCACGCGCAACGGCCGCATCGCCCACGTCGCCCTCACGGGCGGTTCGATGGGCGGCGCGGTCCTGCGCGCGACGCGCGAGCACCCACGATCGGCTCAGATCGACTGGTCGCTGGTGCATTTCTGGTGGGGTGACGAGCGGTTCGTCGCTCGTGACGACGCCGATCGCAACGCGCTGCAGTCGCGGGAAGCCCTGCTCGACCACATTCCGGTTCCCGCTGAGAACATCCATGAGGTCGCCGCGGCGGGCGAGGGCCTCACACTCGACGAGGCTGCGGCGGCGTACGCGTCAGATCTCGCGCGCTACGGCACGGATGAGCACCCCTGGCCGTCGTTCGCGGTGTGCTTCCTCGGGGTGGGCCCGGACGGCCACATCGCGTCGCTCTTCCCCGATCGCGCTGAGGTCACCGTGACGGATGCGGCCGCGCTGCCGGTTCGCGACTCCCCCAAGCCTCCGCCCGAGCGTGTCACGCTGACGCGCCCGGTGCTCAACGCGTCGAAGCGGGTCTGGCTGGTGCTCACAGGCGCCGACAAGGCGTCGGCGCTCGGACTCGCCCTCGCCGGCGCGAGCTACACCAGCGTTCCGGCCGCCGGAGCCAAGGGCCGCAAGCGCACCGTGTTCTTCGTCGACGAGGCCGCCGCCTCAGAGGTCTCCCCCGACCTCATCGATCCGGCGTACTGACGACCTGAGCTCAGACCTCGGGGTCCTTCGCCGCGTCGTCACTGCCGCGGGTGATCCCGAGGTCCTGACTGTCGCTCAGCACCTGCGGGTGATAGCGAGCGAGATTGACCACGCCCCAGATCGCGATGGCACCCGCCACCGCGAAGATCACGAGAACCCACGGCGGCGCCGCTGCGGCCTCGCCGAGCACGACCATGCCGATGAGCACGGCGACCATCGGATCCACGACAGTGAGCCCCGCGATGACGAGGTCCGGAGGCCCCGAGCTGTAGGCCGACTGCACGAAGTACGCGCCGACAGCGCTGGCCGCGATCAGCGCGATGACGCATACGAGGGTGATCCACTCGAAGTGGCCGGCGCCGATCCGGCTGATGACAGCCTTGGCGAGGGTGGCGACGAAACCGTAGAGGATGCCGGCGCCGATCACGTAGAACAGAGCGCGCATGCGGTGGCGGAGCACCAGCCAGCACACCCCCAGCACGATGATGACGACGAGCAGGATGGCGAGGATCGTGAAGAGCTCGGTATCGGTGATCTCCTTCTCCGTGGCGTAGATCGCCGCGAAGAAGACGAAGATGAAGATGCCGCCGACACAGCAGATGATCGCGATGATCGATTTCCTGGTCGGCGCATGACCAGAGATCCGTGCGTTGAGCAGCGTGGTGATCACGAGCGCGATCGCACCCAGCGGCTGCACCACCATCAGCGGCGCCTGCGAGAGCGCGGCCAGCTGGCACACGATCGCCAGGCCGAGCATCAGCGTGCCGACTATCCAGGAGGGCCGTGTGAGCAGACCCTTGATCTGGCTCATGCTGAGTCCGCTGGCTCCATCGGAGCCGCTGAGCCGCTCGACCTTCTCGACGCCACGGTGCTGGTATTGCGCACCGAGAGACATGAAGACCGCACCCGCCAGCGCAAGGGGGATGCCGAGGAGCAGTTTCGGGTTCTGGAAGACACCGACCAGCTGCTCGGTGACGTCTTCCGCCCCAGTCATCCATACGGAGATGCTCACCCTTCGACCCTACCCGGCGATGTGTGCCGAGTAGGGTTATGGCGTGGCTGTTCTTCCTATTCGCATCATGGGCGACCCCGTCCTGCACTCGCCCGCTTCCGTCGTCGAGGAGATCTCCGACGACATCCGCACGCTCGTCGCCGACATGTTCGAGACGATGGACAAGGCGCCGGGTGTCGGTCTCGCCGCTCCCCAGGTCGGTGTTCCGCTGCGCATCTACACCTATGCCTACGTCGACGACGATGACCAGCCGTGGCGCGGCGTGATCATCAATCCCGAACTGTGGATGGTGCCGCTCGAGCCCGGCGAGCCGGATGACGAGCTCGAATCCGAAGGGTGCCTCTCGTTCCCCGGCGAGCGGTTCCCTCTGCGCCGCTCGGAGCGGGTGCGCGTCACGGGTGTGGACCTCGACGGGACACCGGTCGAGATCGCCGTGGACGGCTGGCGCGCCCGCATCATGCAGCACGAGTTCGATCACCTCGACGGGATCCTCTACATCGACCGGCTCTCGGACGGGGACTGGAAGACGGTCCAGAAGATCGCGAAGAAGCGCGGGTGGGGCAAGCCCGGCGCCAGCTGGATTCCCGGTATCGACGACCTGGAAGGCTGACCTCGCTCTCAGCCCCCTCATAGTGTTCTCGGAGTTGCACCTCAGACTCGGAGCCGGATACCGTGCTTGAGGGGTATTTCAATATGCCGCTGAACACGAGGCTCTGGAGGGGACGAAATGATGAAGATGCGCACGCGACGCGCACTGGCGCTGGCAGGTTCTGCCGTGGCACTGTCGGTCGCACTGACCGGCTGTAGCGCGCTGAACGGCATCCTGGGAGGCGGTTCGGGAGACGCCGACCGCGACGAGGACACCGGACAGGTGACCGAGAGCGCGAACATCGACATCTTCTCGCTGAAGCTCGGCGACTGCAAGATGGCGAGTGCGAGCGGTCTCATCGAGGACGCTGACGTCGTGCCGTGCGACGAGCCGCACGATGAAGAGGTCTACTACGAGATCACGATGGACGACGGCGAGTTCTCCGAGGAGAACATCGACACCGCATCGCAGGAGTGCATCGCAGGAGTGCATCGGCGATGCCTACACGAGCTTCGTCGGGGTCGCCTATGAGGACTCCACGCTCGAGGTCTACCCGATCACGCCCACCCAGCAGACCTGGGACGAGCTGAACGACCGCGTGGTGCAGTGCGTCATCTCCGACCCGGCAGGCCAGACCACCGGCTCGCTCAAGGGCTCGGCCCGCTGATCTCGCTCTGATCGACCGAACGAGGCTCCGTCATCCGACGGAGCCTCGTTCGCGTATCCGGACCTGGCCGCCGCTCGACGGCAGAGACGGTGATCGAGAACTCACACCGACCGAAAGGGAAAAGCCCCTCCGAAGAGGGGCTTTTCATTGGCTCCCC
Organism: Microbacterium sp. NPDC089320; assembly: GCF_040684875.1. Taxonomy (NCBI): domain Bacteria; kingdom Bacillati; phylum Actinomycetota; class Actinomycetes; order Micrococcales; family Microbacteriaceae; genus Microbacterium; species Microbacterium sp. NPDC089320. The sequence continues at coordinate 49,655 of NZ_JBFBGY010000002.1, read as the reverse complement.
GGCTTGGACTCGAACCAAGAACCTGCCGGTTAACAGCCGGCTGCTCTGCCAATTGAGCTACCGAGGAATGTGCTCCGCTGCGCGGGCAACTCGTCAATCCTAGCAAACCTCGGAGCATGCTCGTGACACGGGCCGCAGGTCGGGCGTGTCGTCCACGACCGGGTCAGTGGCCCGAATCCGCCTCGGCGTTCGGGGCCCACAGCAGGTCTTTGCCGACACCGCGAGCGACCACGTGGCCGCCGCGCAGCATCAACGTCTCCGCGTTCAGCTCACGGATGAAGTCGGCGTCGTTCGTCACCAGCAGCGCCCCCATCCCCTGCTCCTTGCGTCGACGGGTGATCGCGTCGAACACCACGGGCCGCACTTCGAGATCGAGGTTGGCGAGGATCTCATCGGCGATGAGCACCCAGGGCTCGAGCACGAACGACCGGGCGATCGCCACACGCTGTCGCATGCCTGCGCTGAGCTCGTAGGGGAACTTCGCGGCGGTGCCCAGAGGAAGGTGCAGCTCGTCGAGCAGCGTCGCGACGCGAATCGAGAGGGCCTTGGTGTTGACCCGCTTCTCGCGGATGAGGATCGGCTCGGAGATGACCTCGCTCACAGTGAGCTGCGGAGGCAGGTCGGCGCCCGCTCCCTGCGGCACGAAGCCCGTGCGATAGGTCAGCAGGCGGTGCTTGCGCCCCGGCCGGCGGATGTCGACGCCGCACACCTGAGCACTGCCGCCCACCACCCGCACGGAAGGATCCGTGGAACCGGCCAGGGCGGCGACCAGCGTGGACTTTCCTGAGCCCGTCGGGCCGGCCACGCAGATGAGTTCGCCCGGCGCGAGCGCGAAGCTCACCCCGTCGATCGCCCGGGTGGGGCCGCTGTACCCGATGCGATCGATGACCAGATCGGAGCTGTCGATCGCGTTGGTCGATTCGGGCCGGGAGAACATTCCTCCATCCTGCCCTGCCGCGCCTGACAGCCCTGGTTACGACTCGGCGAAGCGCTGACGCTCGACGTCGATGTCGCGAAGACGCATGCGCAGCGCACGCCCGCCGTCGGAGTCCGCGGGCACCCGCTGCACGGCTCCGAGGAGCTCCTGCTTCTCGTGCTCGAGGATTCGCATGATGAGCCGCTTGGCGAGATCGGTCGTCGACGCGACGGCTCCCTCCTCATTGCGCGCCGGGAACGGCGTCATCAGGAGCTCGCCGGCGAGCGATCGGTAGGGCTCGCGCACGGAGTTGACGGCATCCGTCACCCAGCCGGCGCGCGTGCGATCGGGGGCGGCGGCGACAGCCTCGCGCACGGCGTCGAGGCCCGGAGTCCGGAACGGCGCGCTGAGCGCCCGTGCGAGCAGCCCCTGGTCGATCTGGTGCCCGTACTGCAGAGCGCCCATCAACGCGTCGCGTTCGACGGCGACATCTGCGGTGCGAGGCAGGCTCGCGAGAGTGACGGGGGCCATGCCCGGCGCCCCGGTGACGGCGTCGCTCGCGGTCTCGGATCGAACGGGCTCGTTTCGCGAGGACTGGGCTCCCCCGCGTGCCGCACGCTCGACCTCGTTGTGCACCTCGGTGGGGTCCATGCCCAGCCTGCGTGCGAGTACCCGCTCATACCCGGGTCGCAGCAGACGATCGCGGATCTCGGCGACGATCGGCGCCGCAGCGCGCAGGGCCCCCACGCGACCCTCGACCGTCGAGAGGTCGAAGCCGCTGAGCTTCCTGTCGATGGCGAATTCGAACATCGGCTGCTTCGTGTCCATCAGGGAGCGCACAGCCGCATCGCCGCGCTGCAGCCGGAGGTCGCACGGGTCGAGGCCGTCGGGAGCCACCGCCACGAACGTCTGCGCGTTGAAGCGGTCGTCCTCGGTGAACGCACGCAGCGCGGCCTTCTGGCCCGCCTCATCGCCGTCGAAGGTGAAGACGACCTCTCCCGAGGCGTTGTCGTCGCCCATGACCCGGCGAAGCACCTTGATGTGCTCGGTTCCGAACGCGGTGCCACAGGTCGCGATCGCGGTCGTGAGACCGGCGAGGTGGCACGCCATGACATCGGTGTAGCCCTCGACCACCACGACCCGGCGAGGATCCCCCCGTGAGATGTCGCGCTTGGCGAGGTCGAGGCCGTAGAGAACCTGCGCCTTCTTGTAGATCGGCGTCTCCGGGGTGTTCAGGTACTTCGGCCCCTGGTCGTCGTCGAACAGTTTGCGTGCACCGAACCCGATCGTCTGACCGGACACGTCGCGGATCGGCCAGACGAGGCGGCCTCGGAAGCGGTCGTAGACCCCGCGCTGACCGGTGGACACCAGCCCTGCGGCGCTCAGCTCCTCTCGCGTGAAGCCCTGCGCCGTCAGCGCCTTCAACATCTTGTCCCACCCGCGCGGTGCGAACCCGACGCCGAAATGCGCGGCGGCTCCCGCATCGAACCCGCGCTCTCCGAGGAAGCGGCGTCCGGCCTCGGCATCCGCGGTCAGGAGCTGACCCCGGAAGAACTCCGCCGCTGCGGTGTTCGCGGCATACAGACGACTGCGCCCGCTGGTCTCGGGAGCCGATCCGCCGTCTTCGTAGTGCAGCGCATACCCGATGCGGCCGGCGAGACGCTCGACGGCCTCGGTGAAGCTGACGTGGTCCATCTCGCGCAGGAACGAGTACACGTCACCTGACTCACCGCATCCGAAGCAGTGGTAGTACCCCACCTGCGGGCGCACATGGAAGCTGGGACTCTTCTCGTCGTGGAACGGGCACAACCCCTTCAGCGAACCGACGCCGGCGGACTTGAGCGCGACGCGCTCCCCGACGATGTCGGCGATGTTCGTGCGGGCCTTGACCTCGTCGACGTCGGCCTGGCGGATGCGGGGCATCAGCCGGCGCCTTCGATGACCGCCTGCCGCGGCGTGTGCTGACGAGCACCGGGTCGCGCATGTCGCGGGGTCCAGATCCCGACCTCTGCCGGGTCGATCTCGCCCACGAGTCTGTTGTGCCAGTCGATCGCGCTCTGATCGGTGAGGCTCGCGATCTGGTCGACGACCACACGGGCGCGTTCGGCGTCGGTCGTGGCCGCGAGGAAGTCCGCAGAGAAGGCGGGCTCGAGCACATCTGCGCCCGCCGACCACAGCGCGTCCGTCGACCAGAGAGCATCGGCCAGGCGCTTCAACACCCTCCGCTGCTCCTTGTAGACGCCCTTGCGAGCGTCGATCGTGACGATCGCCTGCCCCATGATGCCCTTGAGCACGGCGATCTCGGCCTCGATCACCCGAGGCACCACGACGTGGGCGTTGTAGCGCACGAGGGCCGGGCCGGCATAGGCCTCGCGCGTCGCCGAGACCGCTGCTCTCGCGAAGCGGCCGATGAAGTCGCTCGTCAGGTTCTTGAGCCGGGCCAGGTCGTGCCGCGACCGATCGAAGGACTGCAGCCACATCGGCTGGGAGGCGAGACGGTACAGCGCATCTGCGAGATCGTCGCGGGTGAAGTCATAGCCGACCCACTGCTGGATGCGGTCGATCAGCGCCTCATGCTGCCTCGGGTCGGAGAGCTGGGCGACGTCGACGTAACCGTTGACGATCGCGTCCTCGAAGTCGTGCACGGAGTAGGCGATGTCGTCGGAGAGGTCCATGATCTCCGCCTCGATGCAGCGTCGACGCCCGGGGACTCCCTCGCGCAGCCATCGGAAGACCGCTTCGTCTTCGGGATACACACCGAATTTGAGACGGCCGCCCGGGTCGGGAACCGGGCTGTCGGCGGTCCACGGGTACTTGCAGGTCGCGTCGAGGCTGGCTCGGGTCAGGTTGAGTCCGACAGAGCGCCCGTCGTCGTCGATCGCCTTGGCCTCGAGACGGCTCAGGATGCGCAGCGACTGCGCATTGCCCTCGAACCCGCCGATGGCTTCGGCCCACTCGTTGAGCGCCCGTTCGCCGTTGTGCCCGAAGGGAGGGTGCCCCAGGTCATGACTGAGGCACGCGGTGTCGACCACGTCGGCGGAGACTCCGAGCGCCGTGGCCAGTTCACGCCCCACCTGGGCGACCTCGAGCGAGTGGGTGAGGCGGTTCCGGGCGAAATCGGCTGTGCTGGCCGGACTCAGAACCTGCGTCTTCGCAGCCAGACGCCGAAGGGCCGCCGAGTGCAGCACGCGTGCACGGTCGCGGGCGAAGTCGTCTCGTTCGGAGCGATGGGTCTCGGCGAAGAATCGTTCGGCATCGCGCGGGTCGTATCCGTCCGAGCGTCCGCGATCCGGGTATGCCTGGGGATCAGCCGCCACTGTTCTCGATCTCCGCCCCTCGCATCATCTCGGATGCCGATGCCGCGAGCTCGCGCGACTCCAGCCACTTGTCCGGCAGCGCCGGACGCTTCGGACGACCGGAACGGCCGCGCTGCCCTTCGGCGTCGGCGCCGGGGTACGGCGCGGAGTGATCGAGCTGGCCGAGCAGGTCGTCGATCTCGGCCAGACTGGAGGCCGTCGCAAGGCCGGTGCGGATGTCGCCTCCGACGGGGTAGCCCTTGAAGTACCACGCGACGTGCTTGCGTACATCGCGGCATCCGCGATCCTCGTTCTCGAAGAACTCGACGAGCAGCTCGGCGTGACGACGGAACGCATCGGCCACGAAGCCGAGGGTCGCATCGACCGGGTGCGACTCCGCCCCGAACGCCGCAGCGAGTTCGCCGAAGAGCCACGGACGACCGAGGCATCCGCGTCCGACCACCACCCCGTCGCAGTCGGTCTGCTCCATCATGCGCACGGCGTCGTCCGCCGACCAGATGTCGCCGTTTCCGAGCACCGGAACGCTCGTCACAGCCTGCTTGAGCTCGCCGATCGCGTTCCAGTCGGCGTGGCCGGAGTAGAACTCGCTCGCGGTGCGCGCGTGGAGAGCGATCGACGCGACGCCGGCGTCCTCGGCGGCGCGACCGGCGTCGAGGAACGTGAGGTGGTCGGGATCGATGCCCTTGCGCATCTTGACGGTCAGCGGGATGTCACCCGCAGCTTTGACCGCCTGCGTGACGATCTGCGAGAAGAGCGAGCTCTTCCACGGCAGGGCAGCGCCCCCGCCCTTGCGAGTGACCTTGGGAACAGGGCAGCCGAAGTTGAGGTCGATGTGGTCGGCGTGGTCTTCGGCCACGATGATGCGCACGGCTTCGGAGATGGTGTGCGGGTCGACGCCGTACAGCTGGATCGACCGCGGGGTCTCGGACTCGTGATGGCGGATCAACCGCATGGTCGTCTCGTTGCGCTCGACCAGCGCGCGGGAGGTGATCATCTCGCTCACATAGAGCCCCGCGCCGTATTCGCGGCAGAGGCGACGGAAGGCCGTGTTGGTGATGCCCGCCATGGGTGCGAGGACGACCGGCACGTCGAGGGCGATCGGACCGATGTTGAGCGTGCGAGCTGAGGCGGTGGCGAGAGTCATGTCCCCTCCATTCTCCCAGACACGGAGCCGGTCTCGGCGCATCGACCTAAGCTGTGAATATGACCGATCCCGCAGTCCGTTCCATCCCCTTCACAGACGCCGACGGCAACGAGAAGACCCTCGATGATCTCGGCGCCGATGTGGTGCTCGTGGTGAATGTCGCCTCGAAGTGCGGTCTCACCCCGCAGTACGAGCAGCTCGAGGAGCTCCAGCGTCTCTACGGTGACCGCGGGTTCAGCGTCGTCGGGTTCCCCTGCAACCAGTTCTTCGGCCAGGAGCCGGGTTCGGTCGATCAGATCCTCGAGTTCTGCTCGACCACGTACGGCGTGACCTTCCCCATCAACGACAAGGTGAAGGTCAACGGCAAGAACGCCACGGATCTCTACAAGTCGTTGAAGGAGACCCCGGATGCGGGCGGCAAGGCCGGCCGCGTCGAGTGGAACTTCGAGAAGTTCCTCGTGCTGCCCGATGGAGAGGTCGTCCGGTTCCGTCCGAAGCAGAAGCCGAACGACCCCGAGATCGTCAGCGCGATCGAAGCTGCGCTGACTCGCTAGACCGCAGCAGTCTCGGTCTCGGTCTCGCCGCGCTGGGCCCAGAGGTCGCGCAGCACGTTCTCGAACGCTGCGGGCGGCTGGGCGCCGCTGATGCCGTATTGACCGTCGATCACGAAGAACGGCACGCCCTGGATGCCGTAGGCCTGAGCCTGCGCCTGGTCCCGGCGGACGTCGCCCAGGTGACGAGCAGAGACCAGCGCTTCCCTCGTGTCGTCGGCGTTGAGCCCGACCTCGACCGCGAGCTCGACGAGGTCGTCGATGCGGCCCACGTGCTTGCCCTCGGTGAAGTACGCCGACATGAGCCGCTCCTCCATCTCGTGCTGCACGCCCTGAGCCTTCGCGAAGTGCAGCAGCTCGTGGGCCTTCACCGTGTTGGTGTGCTGCAGCAGATCGAAGCGGTAGGCGAGTCCTGCACCCTCGGCGACGCCCGTGACGTGCGAGAGCATCTGCTCGACCTGCTCACGCGGCATCCCCTTGTGTCCGGCGAGGAAGTCGATCTCGTCGCCATCGAAGTCCACGGGGGTGTCGGGCGAGAGCTCGAACGAGTGGAAGGTGATGTTCACCTGCGGGGCGTCGTCGTCGGAGGCGACGGCTTCGAGTCCCTTCTCGAGGTTGCGCTTGCCGATGTAGCACCAGGGGCAGGCGATGTCGGACCAGATGTCGATCGAGATGGGTTCACTCACACTGACATCCAACCGCATGCACCTGTGGGCTATTCCGTCGTTAGGATTCTCAGATGCTCTCCGCCGCCGATCCGCTGCCCCTCCGGCCCGAGAGAGTGCTCATCGCGGGCGTCACGGGATCGGGCAAGACGACGCTCGCGGGGCGCGTCGCCGCTCTCTGGGATCTGCGTCATGTCGAGATCGACGGACTGTTCCACGGCGCGAACTGGACTCCGCGTCCGTCGTTCATCGATGACGTGCGTGCCTTCGCGGCGGAGGACCGCTGGGTCACCGAGTGGCAGTACACGAGCAAGGGCACCGACGAGATCCTCGCGCCGCGCGCGCAGCTCGTTCTCTGGCTGGACTATCCGTATCGCGTGGTGCGCTCGCGCCTGCTGCGCCGGACGATCGGACGCAGCATCCTGCGCACCCGGATGTGGAACGACAACGTCGAGAAGCCGATCTGGCGGATGTTCCGCGGCGCCCCTGAGGAGAACATCGTCGCGTGGCAGACGCTCACGCTGCACAAGTGGGCGGAGCGGATGCCCGACGTCCCGCGCACGCACCCTCACCTGATGATCGTGCAGCTGCGCCATCCCCGAGAGACGGAACGCTGGCTGCGGGCTCAGGCCGAGGCGTCAGGCGTGTCGATCGCTCCACCGAAGCGCCGGTCGCGCGACAGATAGATGCCGATCGCGCGCCACAGCTCCTCGCGCGAGAAGTCGGGCCAGAGCGTGTCGAGGAAGACCATCTCGGCATACGCCGCCTGCCACAGCAGGAAGTTCGAGGTGCGCTGCTCACCCGAGCTCCGCAGGAACAGGTCGACGTCCGGCATGTCCGGAACGTAGAGGTTCCGGCGGATCATCTTCTCGCTGATCGCGTTCGGCTTGACCTTGCCGGCTGCGACGTCGGCGGCGATCGACCGCATGGCGTCGACCAGCTCGACGCGCCCGCCGTAGTTCACACACATGGTGAGTGTGAGCACGTCGTTGTCCTCGGTCAGCTGCTCGGCATACTGCAGCTCCTTGATGACGCTGCCCCACAGCCGAGGCTTGCGTCCCGCCCACCGCACGCGCACGCCCCACTCGTTGAGCTGATCACGCCGACGGTGCAGCACGTCGCGGTTGTACCCCATGAGGAAGCGGACCTCTTCCGGAGACCGCGCCCAGTTCTCGGTGGAGAACGCGTAGACCGAGAGGTGCTTGACCCCTGCCTGGATCGCACCCGCGACGACGTCGAGAAGCACCTCCTCCCCTGCCTTGTGCCCCTCGACGCGGTTCAAGCCACGGCGATTCGCCCAGCGGCCGTTGCCGTCCATGACGATGGCGACGTGCTCGGGCACCGCTCGGAATGCAGGCGGATACACACCCGTCCAGTCGAGCGGCCGATAGGCCACGGCATCCTTGTGCGTGTAGGGCTTGGGGCTCACCGTGCTCCTTCTCGGGGGGTGTCGGCCACGAGGTGGGCCAGCGAGCGGATGCCGCGCTCCAGGTGCCATTGGGCATAGGCCGCCACGAGACCGGATGCGGCGGCAGTGTCCGTCAGCGGCGCGGCATCGATCGCCTCCCACTCTCCGGCCATGAGCGATCGCAACAGCGACAGGGTCTTCTCGGCGACTCTCGGGCTTCCGGCCGGCGCGCAGTTCACACAGACGGCGCCGCCGAGCTGACCGACGAAGTGGGCGTGCGGACCGGGCGCGGCACATCGCGCGCAGTCGCCGAGCGACGGCGCCCATCCGGACAGCGCCATCACGCGAAGGAGGTAGGAATCGAGGATGCTCCGCGCGGAGTGCTCGCCCCGCGAGAGTGCTCGCAGCCCGCCCACGAGCAGGAGGTACTGCTCGGGCGTCGCCTCGGAGTCGCTCAGTCGGTCGGCGGTCTCGACCATCGCGTTCGCGGAGGTGAAGCGGTCGTAGTGCGCCGCGATGTCTGACCCGTAGGAGCCGAGCGATTCCGCCTGCTGCACGATGTCGAGCGAGCGCCCCTGATACAGCTGCACGTCGGCCACCATGAAGGGCTCGAGGCGCGACCCGAACTTCGACGACGTGCGCCGGACTCCCTTGGCCACCGCGCGGATCTTGCCGTGTCGACGCGACAGCATGGTGACGATGCGATCCGCCTCACCCAGCTTGTGGGTGCGCAGGATCACCGCTTCGTCTCGGTAGGTGGGCACCGTTCGATTATCCTCCGTGCAGGAGAATAGAGGCGTGACCGAACCGCTCTTCACCATTCCGCTCTGGGCGGACCTCCTCGGCGTGGGTCTCGGCGGCGTCCAGGGCGCGATGTTCGCCTCGGGGTTCCAGGGTCAGCGGCGTCTCGACTGGCTGGGCGTGGCGATCATCGGGATCATGATCGGCATGGGCGGCGGTCTCATCCGCGACATCCTGCTCGGCCAGACGCCCGCGACACTGCAGAACAACTGGTATCTCATCACCGCCACGGGTGCCGCTCTGCTGGGGATGCTGCTCGCAGGACTCTTCACGCGGCTCAACAGGGTCATCGTCGTGCTCGACGCTGTGGTGATCGGGATGTTCGGCGCCTTCGGCACGAGCAAGGCGATCGCCTTCGGCATCCCTCCCGTCCCGGCCGTCTTCATCGGAGTCTGCGCTGCCGTCGGCGGAAGCGTGCTGCGCGACATGCTCATGGGGCTGCCGACGGCGATCATGCACGTGGGCTCGCTCTACGCCGTCGCCGCGGGCGCCGGCTGCGCGTTCATCGTGATCGCGAGCGCGTTCGGCATGCCGATCCCGCTCGCCGCCGTGCTCGGCATCGCGGTGACAGCCGTGATCCGGATCCTGGCCGTCAGCTTCGACGTCTCACTGCCGGAACAGCGGCGCCTCTACCGGCGCAAGGTCGCCGCCGAGACCGGAGTGATCCCCATCATCAAGCCCAGCGCGGAGTGACCGACGCTCCGTGTGGACACGGAACGCCCCCGCGGTCGATGACCGCGGGGGCGTTCTCATCGGACGGGGTCAGACCGCCGCGAGCTCCAGCTGTCGGGTGCGGATCGAACGGTTGACGCCTGAGACGATCGCCTTGAGCGATGCCGTCGAGATGTCGCCGTCGATGCCGACGCCCCACAGTCGCTGGTCGCCGACCTGCAGCTCGACGTACGCCGCGGCCTGGGCGTCGCCGCCGGCGCTGAGAGCATGCTCGACGTAGTCGTAGAGGGTGATGTCGAAGCCCTGACCGCGGAGCACCTCGATGAACGCGGCGATCGGTCCGTTTCCGTTTCCGGCGACGGCGATCTGCTGGTCATCGTCGCGCAGTGTCACGTCCAGCACCACGTCGCCGGACATGTCGCTGCGCGTCTGCGTCGACAGCAGCTCGAACCGGCCCCACTTCGCCTCAGTGTCGGCGGCCGGCAGGTACTCGTCGGTGAAGATCGACCAGATCTGCTCGCTCGTGACCTCGCCGCCCTCGGCATCCGTCTTGGTCTGCACGACGCCGGAGAACTCGATCTGCAGCTTGCGCGGGAGGTCGATCGCGTGGTCCGCCTTGAGCAGGTAGGCGACTCCTCCCTTGCCGGACTGCGAGTTCACGCGGATCACGGCCTCGTAGGAACGGCCGAGGTCCTTCGGGTCGACGGGCAGGTACGGGACGGCCCACTCGATGTCGTCGACCGTGACGCCCTCGGCCTCGGCGCGGACAGCCATCGCCTCGAAGCCCTTCTTGATCGCATCCTGGTGCGATCCGCTGAACGCGGTGAAGACGAGGTCGCCCGCCCAGGGGGAACGCTCGGGAACCGGCAGCTGGTTGCAGTACTCGACCGTGCGCTTGACCTGGTCGATGTCGCTGAAGTCGATCTGCGGATCGATGCCCTGCGTTAAGAGGTTGATGCCCAGCGCCACGATGTCGACGTTGCCGGTGCGCTCACCGTTGCCGAACAGGCAGCCTTCGATGCGGTCGGCGCCGGCCATGTAGCCGAGTTCCGCTGCCGCGATCGCCGTGCCGCGGTCATTGTGCGGGTGCAGCGACAGGATCACGTTCTCGCGGTGCGCCAGGTTGCGACTCATCCACTCGATCGAGTCGGCGTAGACGTTCGGCGAAGCCATCTCGACGGTGGCCGGCAGGTTGATGATGACCTTGCGGTCAGGGGTGGGCTCGAAGATCTCGATCACCTGGTTGCAGACGTCGACGGCGAACTCGAGCTCGGTGCCCGTGTAGCTCTCGGGCGAGTACTCGTAGTAGACCTTCGTGTCGGGGATGGTCTTCTCGTACTGACGGCACAGGCGAGCACCCTCGAGCGCGATGTCGATGATGCCCTGCTTGTCGGTGCGGAAGACCACCTCGCGCTGCAGCACGCTCGTCGAGTTGTAGAGATGCACGATCGCCTGCTTCGCGCCGGCGATCGACTCGTAGGTGCGGGCGATCAGGTGCTCACGCGCCTGGGTCAGCACCTGGATGGTGACATCGTCCGGGATCAGGTTCTCTTCGATCAGCTGACGGACGAAGTCGAAATCGGTCTGGCTCGCCGAAGGGAATCCGACCTCGATCTCCTTGTAGCCCATGCTGACGAGGAGCTCGAACATGACGCGCTTGCGCTCGGGCGACATCGGATCGATGAGCGCCTGATTGCCGTCGCGGAGATCGACGGCGCACCACCGGGGTGCCTCGGTGATACGGGCGTCCGGCCAGGTGCGGTCCGGGAGGTTGACCGTGATCTGCTCGTGGTACGGCCGATACTTGTGGATCGGCATCGCAGACGGGCGCTGAGTGTTCTGCATGATGGGGCTTCTTCTCTTCGTCAGAAATGTGAACGGGCCAACACAAGCGCCGCGACGAGGAAGGCCCTAGCTTTAGGACTCGTCGCGGCAGCTAAGAAGAAGCAGACCGCCGAAAGGCATGCGGCCATGGTAGCAGGGATGGCGATCCGCGCCGACCGCCGTGAGACGATCGCGCGTCACGAGACACTGTCAGGCATGAGCACATCGCAGAGTCGCATGCTTCTCGCCGCAGTAGCCCTCGTCGGGATGTGCGGCCTCGCCGCCTGCTCGGCCGCGCCGGGCGCTGCACCCGCACCGACGAGCACGGCTGCTCCGACCGTGGATGGCGGTGATGTGTCCCCACCGGACGGACGGGTGATCGGCACCGGCACGGTGCTCGACGTCGCGGGCGAGCCTCAGCTCTGCCTCGGCGGCGTCGCCGAGTCGTATCCGCCGCAGTGCTCCGGCGTCCCCCTCGATCGCTGGACGTGGGACGGGGTCGACGGGAGCGAATCCAGCGGCGATACCACCTGGGGAACCTACGCCGTCTACGGCACGTTCGACGGTGAACGATTGACCGTCACCGACCCTCCGATCATGCTCGCTCTGTACGATCCCATCCGATCGGAGGATCCCACCGGCGGCGTCGAGGGCAAGAGCTCCCAAGAGGAGCTCGCGCGCGTGCAGGACGAGCTGTCCGCGTCAGCGGGACCCGAGGCGCTCCTCCTCTGGACCGAGCGCGGATATGTCTGGATGCAGGTCGTCTGGGACGACGGATCGCTGCAGAACGCGATGGACGCGAGATACGGCGACGGCGTCGTGGTCGTGACGTCCGCGCTGCGCGAGGTCGACTAGGCCGACGGGATCAGCGCGAGCTTCCCGCCAGGGTGCCCTTCCGCGAGAAGCGCGAGCGCTGCGGGAGCATCCCTCAACGCGAAGGTCCGCGCCACGGGAACGACGAGATCGCCGTTCTGGGCGAGAGCGATCAGTTCGCCGCGCACCTCGTCACGGAATCGGGCGCTGTCAGGCATCGAACCCGCGATCACCCGGATGCCGTCGGAGGCCGCCCTCCCCATCGCGGCGATCGTCACGATGCGCTGGCGGTCTGCGACCAGTTCGAGGGACACGTCCACGGCCTCGTCCGTGCCCACCGCGTCGAGGGCTGCCGCGACGCCCGCCTCCCCCGCGGCATCCCTGACCCGATCAGCCAACCCGGCTCCGTAGCGCACAGGAACTCCGCCGAATCGACGCACGACGTCGAATCGCTCGCTGCTCGAGGTGCCGATCACTCGGATTCCGCGCAGAGCGGCCTGCTGCAGCACGCTGACGCCGACCGCTCCGGAGGCACCGTGCAGCAGGATCGTCTCCCCCGGTGCGGCGCCGGTCACCCAGAGCATCTCCGCGGCCGTGGTGCCGGCCAGCAGCAGATTCGCGGCTTCCGGGTGCGTGAGGGCGGTCGGCTTCGCGAAGGCCTTCTCAGCGGGCACGGTCACCTCGGTCGCATATCCCCCGCGCACTCGGAAGGCGATGACCTCGTCGCCCACTCTCGCCTCCCCCGAGCCGATCCGCGTATCGGGTCCGATCGCGCTGATCGTTCCCGAGACCTCGTAGCCGATCGGCACCGGCAGCTGCGCGCCCGGACGAGGAGACGCGACGTGCTTGGCATCCGCGGGATTCACTCCGGCCGCCTCGACACGGATGGTCACCTCCCCGCGGCCGGGAGAAGACAGCTCGTGCTCGACGAACTCCCACGTCTCGGGGGCTCCCCACGTCGTCGCGATCCAGTGCCATGCGAGTGTCATATCGCGACCCTACCCCTGCAGGAGCGTGCTGCGGCCGCCGGTCAGAAGCCCAGGCGGCCGAGCTGCTTCGGGTCTCGCTGCCATTCCTTCGCGACCTTGACGTGCAGGCCGAGGAAGACCCGCGTGCCGAGAAGCTCTTCGATGCCGGTGCGTGCACGGCGTCCGACATCAGCGAGGCGCTTGCCTTTGTGTCCGATGATGATCGCCTTCTGGCTGTCGCGTTCCACGACGATGGACGCATGCACGTCGGTCAGGTCGGTACCCTCGCGCGGGGCGATGTCGTCGATCACGACCGCGATCGAGTGGGGAAGCTCGTCTCGGACCCCGTCGAGCGCCGCCTCGCGGATCATCTCGGCGATCCGATCCTCCTCCGACTCATCGGTCGTGACGCCCTCGCCGTACAGAGCCGGACCCTCGGGCATCAGCGCGAGCACCTCGTCGGCGAGCACCTCCAACTGGTCGTTCGTCAGGGCGGAGATCGGGATCACCGCGTCCCAGTCCTCCCGCAGCGCGTCGACCTCCATCAGCCGCTCGGTGATCTGGTCGCGGCTGGCCGCATCCGTCTTCGTGACGATGGCGATCTTCTTCGCGCGACGGTATCCGTCGAGCGACGTCGCGATGCGGCGGTCGCCGGGCCCGACCTTCTCGGTCGCGGGCACGCAGAATCCGATCACGTCGACGTCGCCGAGCACCTGTTCGACGAGGTCGTTCAGGCGTTCTCCCAGGAGCGTGCGCGGCTTGTGGATTCCGGGGGTGTCGACGATGACGAGCTGTCCCGCCGGGCGGTTCACGATCCCGCGGATCGCCCGCCGAGTCGTCTGCGGCTTCTCGCTCGTGATCGCGATCTTCTCGCCCACCAGCGCATTCGTGAGTGTGGACTTTCCGACGTTCGGCCGTCCCACGAACGTCACGAACCCGCTCCGTGTCTGCTCAGTCATCGTTTCCGTCCCTCTCGTCTGCGGCGTGTCCCGCCTCGTCCGCCGCCCGCTCCACGAAGACGGTCGCGATGCCGCGGCCTCGTCCTCGAGACGCGCCGCCGGTGAGGGTCAGCCCCTCGACCGTCGCCGTGGATCCCGGTTGCGGTACCTGACCGAGCGCCTTCCCCAGCAGACCGCCGATGGAATCGACGTCCTCATCCTCGAGTTCGAGGCCGAACAGATCGCCGACGTCCTCCAGCGAGAGTCGGGAGCTCACGCGATAGCGTCCGTCACCGAGCTCGACGACCTCTGCCGACACCTGATCGTACTCGTCGGAGATCTCGCCCACGAGTTCCTCGATGAGGTCCTCCAAGGTCACGAGGCCCGAAATGCCGCCGTGCTCGTCGATCACGAGGCACACATGCACGGCATCCCTCTTCATCTGCTGCAGCAGCGTCTCGGCGCGCATGGACTCCGGCACGAAGGTCGCGGGCCGGGAGATCGGACGGATGGATGCCGTGCGCCAGGCGTTCTCGTCGCGGAACGCGAACAGCACGAGGTCCTTCAGATACAGCACCCCCACGACGTCGTCCGCATCGTCGTCCACGACCGGCATGCGGGACACACCGCGCTGCAGGAACAGCGTCATGGCCTCGCTCGTCGTCGCCGTCGCGTCGACCGTCACCATCTCGGTGCGCGGCACCATCACGGCACGCACGAACTGGTCGGTGAAGTCGAACACGGAGTGGATGAGGTCGCGGTCGTCGGCCTCGATCAGATCGTTCGAGGCGGCTTCATCGACCATGCTCAGCAGCTGCTCCTCGGAGGTGAACGAACTGCGTCCACGCCCCGGCGTCACCCGATTGCCGAGCACCACGAGCCCCTGGGCCAGCGGCCCGAGGATGATGCGCAGTCCGCGGACGATGCGCGCGTTCACACGAAGCATGCCTTCGGCGTGGTGGCGGCCGAAGGAACGAGGGCTCGCTCCCACCAGCACGAAGCTGATCCCCGTCATCAGCACTGCGGCGGCGAGCATCGCCCACCAGATGTTGTCGAACAGGATGCTGAACGCGACGGTGACGAGCACCGCGGCCGCGGTCTCGGCGAGCACGCGGATGAAGGCGACGGCGTTGACGTGCGCGTCCGTGTCAGCGGCGATGCGCACCAGCTGAGGGCCGTTGCGTCCCTCAGCACCCATCTCCTCGATGTCCGAGCGGGACGTGACCGCGAAGGCGGCATCTATGGCAGCCATGAGGCCGCCGAACGCGACGAGCAGGACAGCGCCTGCGAGCAGGAGCGCCGCGGTCATCGTCGGCGTTCAGCCGCGGCGAAGCCGTGGATGAGCTCCTTCTGCAGCCCGAACATCTCGCGCTCCTCATCGGGCTCGGCGTGATCGAAGCCCAGGAGGTGCAGCAACCCGTGGGTGGTGAGCAGAATGAGTTCGTCCATCAGCGTGTGGCCGGCGGCCTGGGCCTGCGCCTCCGCTACCTGAGGGCACAGCACGATGTCTCCGAGCAGCCCGGGGGCGGTGGGTCGATCTTCCGTGCCGGGCCGCAGCTCGTCCATCGGAAAGCTGAGCACGTCCGTCGGACCGGGCTCGTCCATCCACTGCACGTGGAGTGCCTCCATGGCGCCTTCGTCCACGAGCACGATCGCGACCTCGGCATCCGGGCTGACATGCATCTGCGCGAGGTTGAAGTCGGTCAGGCGCTGCAGCACGGTCTCGTCGACGTCGATGGCCGACTCGTTGTTGATCTCGATCATGGCTGTGCTCGTTTCATCAGGAGAGGCCTCGTTTCGGCATCCGGTCTCGCGGTCCTGGTCTCTGTGCGCCGCGGCGTTCGGCGCGGTTGGCGAACTCCGCCGCCTGCTCGCGCTCGTAGCGCTGAGCCGTGCGCCGCTCGTCGTACTCGCTGTACGCGTCGACGATGCGCCCGACCAGGGAGTGGCGCACGACGTCGTCGCTCGTGAGCCGGGCGAAGTGGATGTCGTCGATGCCGTCGAGCACACGGGTGACGAGCCGGAGTCCGGAGGATCCCTGCGGGAGGTCGACCTGCGTGATGTCGCCGGTGACGACCATCTTCGACCCGAAGCCGAGGCGCGTCAGGAACATCTTCATCTGCTCGGGGGTGGTGTTCTGCGCCTCATCGAGGACCACGAAGGAGTCGTTCAGCGTGCGTCCGCGCATGTAGGCGAGCGGGGCGACCTCGATGGTCCCCGTCGCCATCAGACGAGGCACGATCTCGGGGTCCATCATCTCGTTCAGCGCGTCGTAGAGGGGGCGCAGGTACGGGTCGATCTTGTCGGTCAGCGTGCCGGGCAGGAAGCCGAGCCGCTCGCCGGCCTCGACCGCGGGGCGCGTGAGGATGATCCGGGTGACCTCTTTGCGCTGCAGGGCCTGGACGGCCTTGGCCATCGCGAGGTAGGTCTTTCCTGTTCCGGCAGGACCGATGCCGAAGACGATCGTGTTCTCCTCGATCGCGTCGACGTATTCCTTCTGCCCGAGGGTCTTCGGCCTGATGACCTTGCCCCTGGTCGACAGGATGGCTTCGCCGAGCACCTCGCTCGGGCGAGGTCCGCCGTCTCTGCGCAGCAGGCGCGCCGAACTCGTGACGTCGCTCGGCGCGAGGTCATGTCCGGCCTTCGTCATGGTCATCAGCTCGTCGACGAGTGTCTTCGCCTTCGCGACGGCGTCCGCCGATCCGGTGAGCGTGATCTCGTTGCCGCGCACGAGCACCTGGACATCGCGGTGCTCCTTCTCGAGCATCCGCAGCAGTCGATCCTGCGGACCGAGCAGCTGCACCATGGCGACACCGTCGGCGTAGATCTTCTCGACGGCGGTGTCGGATGCGTTCAGGTCGTTTTCGTCAGAAGCCAACGAGCTTGCTCTCCTCGATGTTGCCGAGCACATGGGCGTGCACGTGGAAGACGGACTGGGCGGCGCTCGCGCCGTTGTTGAAGATGAGGCGGTACTCGCCGTTCGCATGCTCGGAGGCGAGCTGCTTCGCCGCCGCGACGATCTCTGCGAGCAGTGCGGGATCGCCCTCGGCGAGCTCGGTGACGTCGCGGTAGTCCTCGGTCTTGGGGATCACGAGCGCGTGCAGCGGTGCCTGCGGGTTGATGTCACGGATAGCGAACACCCGTCCGGTGTCCAGCAGGATCTCCCCAGGGACGTCACCGTTCAGGATGCGCGTGAAGATCGAGGGTTCGGACATGCTCTCAGTCTACTGACCGCAGCGCTGCCGGGCCCGTAGTCCGATCACCAGCGACGGAGCGCGACCGACAGCACCGCGATCGCGGCGGGACCGGCCGTCGACGTACGCAGCACGGTGTCTCCGAGCAGCACGCGCTCGGCGCCGGCGTCGGACAGCTTCGTGAGCTCCTCGTCGGAGATGCCGCCCTCCGGTCCGACCACGAGCACGATGTCCCGTCCGTCCGGCTCGAGCTGCGACAACCGGGTGGGCGCCGTCGGGTCGAGGAGCAGCACCCGCTGCGACGCGGCGCGGGCTGCGAGGTCCGCGGTCGACGCGGGAGGCGCGACCACGGGCACCCACGCCCGGTGGGCCTGCTTGGCGGCCTCGCGGACGATGGTCGCCCACCGTTCACGCCCCTTGACCGCTTTGGGACCGTCCCACCGGGACACGCTGCGACCGGCCTGCCAGGGCACGATCTCGTCGACGCCGAGTTCGCATGCCGCCTGCACGGCGAGCTCGTCGCGATCGCCCTTGGCCAGAGCCTGCGCGAGCACGATGCGAGGGGTGGGCGCGGCTTCCACCGATCGCTCTGACACGCGGACATCGACGCGGGACGGCGACACGTCTTCCGCCACGCCGGACAGCCACACCCCCGAGCCGTCGCCGACGGTCACCGCCTCGCCCACGCGGAGCCGACGGACGACGGCGGCGTGCTTCGCTTCGGCGCCGGTGAGCGACACGAGGTCGCCGACGGCGGCATCCGAGGAGCTCTCGACGAGGAAGTGGAGTGCCATGAGCGTTCTCCGGATCAGTGGGAGCGGAAGCGGTCGCGGAGCTTCGAGAACAGCCCCTGTTGGAACTGCGCCAACTGCGGGCCCGGCGCCTTGGTCTTCTTCGCGAAGTCCTCGATGAGCGCGCGCTGTGCGGAGTCGAGCCTGGTCGGTGTGACCACCTGGACGCCGACGCGGAGGTCACCGCGCTGGTTGCCTCGGAGCGGCGTGATTCCGCGACCCTTGATCGTCAGGACGTCGCCCGACTGCACGCCCGAGCGGATCTCGAGATCGACCTCGCCGTCGAGACCCTGGATCGTGGTCTCGGTGCCGAGGATCGCATCCGGCATCGACACCTCGAGCGTCGCGAGCAGGTCGTCGCCGTCGCGACTGAACGAGGGGTGCGGGTTCACGGTGACCTCGACGTACAGGTCGCCGTTCGGGCCGCCCGCCCTGCCGACCTCGCCGGACCCGGGAAGCTGGAGGCGCAGACCGGTCTCGACGCCCGCGGGGATGTCGAGCGAGACGGTGCGACGCGAGCGCACTCGCCCCTGCCCGCCGCACGTGCCGCACGGGTACGGGATGGTCGTGCCGTAGCCCTCGCAGGTGCCGCAGGGCTGCGACGTCACGACGTTGCCGAGCAGGCTCCGCACCTGCCGCTGCACGTGACCGGTGCCGCCGCAGATGTCACAGGTCACGGGCGAGGTGCCCTCCTGGCAGCACGAGCCGTTGCAGGTCTCGCACAGCACGGCGGTGTCGACCTCGATGTCCCGGTGCGCACCGAAGACCACGTCTCCGAGGTCGAGGGTGACTCGCACCAGCGCATCCTGTCCGCGCTCGCGCCGTGACCGCGGACGCGCGCTCCTGCCGCCGCCCTGGCCTGCGCCGAAGAAGGTCTCGAAGATGTCGCCGAAGCCTCCGAAGCCCTGGAAGTTGCCGGCTGCTCCGTCTCCGCCGCCCATGTCGTAGCGACGGCGGGAGTCGTCGTCGCTCAGCACGTCGTACGCGTGCGTGACGAGCTTGAACTGCTCGGCGGCATCGTCACCCGGATTGACGTCGGGGTGGAGCTGACGAGCGAGGCGACGGTACGCCTTCTTGATCTCGTCGGTGGAGGCGTCGCGAGAGACGCCGAGTACCTCGTAGTGGTCTGCCACAATGGCCCTTCTGCGTGTGCTGTTCTCTGGACGGCCGCGTCAGCGGGCCGCCTCGTCTTCGTCGAGCATCCGAGACAGGTAGCGGGCCACGGCCCGCGCTGCCGCGAGATTGCTCGGGTAGTCCATGCGCGTCGGCCCCATCACGCCGACCCGCGCCGTGCCGCTGGGCGCGGCGTAGTTGCTGGCGACGATCGATGCCTCGCCGAGGCCGAAGGACGCGTTCTCGGTGCCGATGCTGGCGGCGAGACCATGGGAGTCCGCCTCCATCTCGCTCATCAACCGCAGAAGCGTCACCTGCTCCTCGATCGCCTCGAGAAGAGGATGGATGCTGCCCCGGAAGTCCTGCTCGCGTCGAGCCAGAGTCGCGGCTCCGGCCATCACCAGGCGCTCCTGACGGAAGGTGCCGAGCTCGTCGATCACGACCGTCGCCAGAGCGCGCAGAACGACGTCGTGGCTGTGCGCATCGTCTGCCAGCAGCGCCTGCAGCCGCTCAGCCGCATCGCTCACCGCCCGCCCCGTGATCAGCGCGGAGAGGCGCGCCCGCAGCAGCGCCATGTCGGCCTCATCGACCTCGACCGGCAGAGGAGCGATGCGCTGCGAGACGCCGCCCGCGTCGGTGACCAGCACGATGAGCAGACGGTTGGGCGCCAGCGCCACGAGCTCGAGGTGCGTCAGGTTGGCGCGTGCGAAGGACGGATACTGAGCGAGTGCCACCTGTCCCGTGAGCTGGGTCAGCACCCGGACGGTGCGCACCATCAGGTCGTCGAGGTCGGAGGGAGCGGTGAGGAAGGACTCGATGGCCGTGCGCTGGGCGACCGACAGTGGCCGAAGCTGGGCGAGATGGTCGACGAACACGCGATAGCCCTTGTCGGTGGGGACGCGACCGGATGAGGTGTGCGGAGCGGCGATCAGCTCTTCGTCTTCGAGCAGCGCCATGTCGTTGCGGATCGTCGCCGCGGACACGCCGAAGGAATAGCGGTCGACGATCGATCGGCTGCCGACGGGTTCGTGAGTCTCGACGTAGTCCTGCACGATCGCGCGGAGAACCTGGAGGCCTCTTTCGCTGACCATCGCAACTCCCTCCCTCTTGGCACTCACTGGCTACGAGTGCCAATTCTACCCGCCGACGCGGACGACGCGCTGATGCCGCACGGCGAGGAGCCCGGTGGTGGCCGATCAGTCCGTCAGCTCGCGCACGACGGCGTCGGCGAGGAGGCGTCCGCGCAGTGTGAGCTGCACACGTCCGCGCACCGCGGCGGTCGGGTCGACCAGGCCGTCAGCGATCAGACCCGCCACGCGCTGTCTCTTGTCGGCGGCGAGGTCGTCGACGGCGATGCCCTCGCGGATGCGGCTGAGCAGCAGGATGCGCTCGAGCATGGTCGACTGGGCGTCGGGCCTCTCCGTGCCGGCGGCAGGCGACTCGGACGCGACGAGGCGCTGCGCGTAGGCGGCCGGGTGCTTGACGTTCCACCACCGCAGACCCGAGACATGGCTGTGCGCACCGGGGCCGAAACCCCACCAGTCATTCCCCCGCCAGTAGGCGAGGTTGTGTCGCGAGCGCTGCTCCGGGCCGCGCGACCAGTTGCTGATCTCGTACCAGTCGAATCCCGCTGCAGCGAGACGCGCGTCCGCCAGCTCGTACATGTCGGCCTGCAGGTCGTCGTCCGGCGCCGGGACCTCGCCTCGGCGGATCTGCCGCGCGAGCTTCGTGCCGTCCTCGATGATCAGGGCGTAGGCCGAGACGTGGTCGGATTCGAGAGCGAGCGCCGCATCGAGCGACGCCTCCCAATCAGCCAGCGATTCGCCCGGTGCTCCGTAGATGAGGTCCACGCTGACCGCGAGGCCGGCGTCCTTCGCGGCAGCGACGGCCGTCGTCACGTTCTCGGGTCGGTGAGTGCGGTCGAGCGCCGCGAGCACATGCGGGACTGCAGACTGCATGCCTATCGACAGCCGCGTGACACCGGCATCCGCAAGGGTCCGGGCGACCTCGGGCGTGACCGTGTCGGGGTTGGCCTCGACCGTGATCTCGGCACCGTCGACGAGACCGAACGCATCGATCGCGGCATCCAGCATCCGGGCCAGGTCGCCGGCCGGCAGCAGCGTCGGCGTGCCGCCGCCGAAGAACACGGTGTCCATCGGTCGCAGCGCACCCGCGTCTGCGAGCACCCGCCTGGCGAGGTCGATCTCTGTGAGGAGCGTCGAGGCGTAGTCCTCCTGCTTCGCGCCGCGGAGCTCTCCGGAGGTGTAGGTGTTGAAGTCGCAGTAGCCGCAGCGCACACGACAGAAGGGGACGTGCAGATATGCCGAGAAGGGCACGGCGGGGTCGATCGACAGATCCGAAGGCAGACGACCGTCTGCCGGTGCCGGATCGCCGAGGGGAAGGGGACCTGCCATCAGAGAGACGCGGACATCAGACCGGCGTCGCGTACAGCGGCGAGATCGCACGAAGGTACCGCGCGAACAGCTCCCGGCGACGGCGCTTCACGAGCGGCGGGACGACCCGGTAGAGCAGGGAGTTCGGCGCGTCGAACGCACGCACCGAGAACCACACCTCGTCGTTGTCCTCACGCCAGTCGATGTCGAAGGACTCCTCGCCACGCACCACCGAGCCTCCGACGGTGCCCAGCACGAATCCGATCCGGCGCTTCTCCTCGGTCACGGAGATCACGCGCAGCTCGGCATCCGCCCGCATCCCGGCGACACGCCCGTGCAGACGCAGCGTCATGCCCGGGCCGGCGAAGGGCGTTCCCTCTGCGTCGAAGCGCTGCTCGACGTCGTTCTTGCTCGGGGCGATCGGGGTGCCCTCGGCGTCGAAGCTGACACCGGCGTAGGCGGGACCGGGCGCAGGACGCACGTCCTCGATGCTGAGTCCTGCCGCGCGCTGCGCGGTCCAGGTGAGCAGCGCTTCGCCTGCGGACTGGAAGCGGTCGTGACCGCTGCCGATCCGCCACGAGTTCTCCGCCGGGATGCTGCGCTCCGGCGGGTACTGCATCAGATCGGGCGCGTGGGTAGCCCCCACGGCCGCATAGTCCACCGTGTCGTCTCGGAAAGTCCCGCGCCGCATGATTTCCAGCCTACTTCCCGTTTCCTGGACGGCCACCCTGACGGATGGCTACTTCTTGTCCTTGCCCTCGACGTCGCCCGAGAGTGCCGCGATGAACGCCTCCTGCGGCACCTCCACGCGGCCCACCATCTTCATGCGCTTCTTGCCCTCTTTCTGCTTCTCGAGGAGCTTGCGCTTGCGGCTGATGTCACCGCCGTAGCACTTGGCGAGAACGTCCTTGCGCAGCGCCCTGATCGTCTCGCGGGCGATGATCCTGGCGCCGATGGCGGCCTGGATCGGCACCTCGAAGTTCTGCCGAGGGATGAGCTTGCGCAGTCGCTCGGTCATGAGCGTTCCGTAGGCGTAGGCCTTGTCTCGGTGCACGATCGAGCTGAACGCGTCGACCTTGTCTCCCTGCAGCAGGATGTCGACCTTCACGAGGTCCGCTTCCTGCTGGCCGGCCGGCTCGTAGTCGAGTGACGCGTAGCCCTGCGTCTTCGACTTGAGCTGATCGAAGAAGTCGAACACGATCTCGCCGAGCGGCATCATGTAGCGCAGCTCGACGCGCTCCTCCGAGAAGTACTCCATGCCGAGCAGCGTTCCGCGACGCGACTGGCAGAGCTCCATCACGGTGCCCACGTAGTCCTTCGGCAGCAGGATGGCCGTCTTCACCATGGGCTCCGAGACCGAGCCGATGCGGCCGTCCGGGTACTCGCTGGGGTTGGTGACCGTGACGGTCTCACCGGTGTCGCTGGTGAGGACCTCGTAGATCACGCTCGGTGCGGTGGTGATGAGGTCGAGACCGAACTCGCGCTCGAGGCGCTCGGTGATGATCTCGAGGTGCAGGAGCCCGAGGAAGCCGCAGCGGAATCCGAAGCCGAGCGCGACGGAGGTCTCGGGCTCGTACTGCAGCGACGCGTCCGACAGCTTGAGCTTGTCGAGAGCCTCACGGAGCTCGGCGTAATCGCTGCCGTCGATCGGATAGATGCCGGAGAAGACCATCGGCTTCGGGTCGGTGTAGCCCGCCAGCGCCTCGGCCGCGGGCTTGCGAGCCGCCGTGATCGTGTCACCGACCTTCGACAGGCGCACATCCTTCACGCCGGTGATGAGGTAGCCGACCTCACCGACACCGAGTCCGTTCGTCGGGATGGGCTCCGGGCTCGACACGCCGATCTCGAGCGCATCGTGGGTGGCGCCGGTCGACATCATCTGGATGCGCTCGCGCGGCGAGAGGCTGCCGTCGACCATTCGGACGTAGGTGACGACCCCGCGGTAGGCGTCGTAGACGGAGTCGAAGATCATCGCGCGGGCCGGGGCGTCGGCGTCGCCGACCGGCGCGGGGATCTCCTTGACCAGGCGGTCGAGCAGCTCTTCGACGCCGACGCCGGTCTTGCCCGAGACGCGCAGCACGTCCTCCGGCTTGCCGCCGATGAGGGATGCGAGTTCCTTGGCGTACTTCTCCGGATCAGCGGCCGGCAGGTCGATCTTGTTCAGCACCGGGATGATGTGCAGGTCGTTCTCGAGCGCCAGGTACAGGTTCGCCAGTGTCTGGGCCTCGATGCCCTGGGCTGCGTCGACGAGCAGGATCGCCCCCTCGCAGGCGGCGAGAGAGCGCGACACCTCATAGGTGAAGTCGACGTGACCGGGCGTGTCGATCATGTTGAGAGCGAAGGTCTCCCCCTCGATCTCCCACGGCATCCGCACGGCCTGGCTCTTGATGGTGATGCCGCGCTCGCGCTCGATGTCCATGCGGTCGAGATACTGCGCGCGCATGTCACGGTCCGAGACCACGCCGGTGATCTGGAGCATGCGGTCGGCGAGGGTCGACTTGCCGTGGTCGATGTGCGCGATGATGCAGAAGTTGCGGATCTGCGCCGAAGGCGTCGCGGCAGGCTGGAGCGGAGTGAGGGCGCGTGGTGACATGTCCCGTCGATTCTACGGTGAGGCGAGACTTATGCTCACTTCGCCCGATCCGGTGATATTCTGCCGAGGTTGCCCGGGAGCCATCCGTGACACCGGATCCCGTGAGCGATAAGACTCCGTCACAGACCAAGTGCAGGCGTCGTGTCGCGCAGATCGGCTGATGGTGATTGACTGTCTTCCCGGCTCAGCGTTGCGTCGGCGGATCCCGCGCGCGTCTGTAAAAGAGAAAGACTCAACACCTTGATCAAGTATCTGTTGCGCCGCCTGCTGGGATGGGTGCTGATGATCGTCATCGCGACGAACATCACGTACTTCCTCGCGTGGCTGTATCTCGATCCCGAGAACAACTACGTCGGGCGCCGGCCTCCGCTCTCGCCCGAGCAGATCGACAATCTCCTCCGCCCCCGCAACCTGAGCGAGTCCGTACCGCTCATCGAGCGCTGGTGGACCTGGTTCTCCAACATCCTCTTCCACTGGAACTGGGGTCTCAGCCCGACGGGCGAATCCGTCAACGAGCAGGTCGCGTACCGGATGTGGGTCAGTGCGGAGCTGGTCCTGGGCGCGACCATCATCACGACGATCCTCGGCATCGCGCTCGGTGTGTACACCGCATCGCGACAGTACAAGCTCGCCGACCGCATCGGACAGGGCACCAGCATCATCACGATGAACATCCCGACGGTCGTCGCGGGCTTCGCCCTCGTCCTTCTCGCCATCAACTTCAACAACGCCGTCGGCACGACTGTCTTCTACGTGACGGGATCGTCCAGTCAGGGGGTCGAGGGCTTCTTCCCCGTCCTCATAGATGTGCTGCAACACCTGACGCTCCCCACATTGGCCCTCGTGCTCACGGGCTACGCGTCGATCCACTTCCTGCAGCGCTCTCTGCTGCTCGACAACATCAAGGCCGACTATGTGCGCACCGCACGGGCGAAGGGTCTGACCAAGCAGCAGGCGATCCGCAAGCACGCGCTTCGCACCTCGCTCATCCCCGTCACGACGCAGGTCGCGTTCACGATCCCCGCTGTCTTCACCGGCGCCGTGCTGACCGAGACGATCTTCAACTGGAACGGAATGGGTCGCTACTTCATCCAGACCCTCAACAACAACGACATTCACGGCGTCGTCGCGGTCGCGGCGTTCGGCGCCCTGATGACGGCGATCGGGGCGATCCTCGCGGACGTCGCGGTCGTGGTCCTCGATCCGAGAGTGCGGGTGAGCTGATGTCCCTGGAAGCCATCGGGGTCTCCCCCGAGATCGCCGAGCCCGAGCAGCCCAAGAGCCGCAAGCGGACCTCGATGCTGACGCTCTACACGCGTCGTTTCATGCGCAACCGCGGGGCGCTGCTCGGCATCGTCGTCCTGGTGCTGCTGGTGCTCTTCGCGATCGTCGGTCCGCTGATCTCGCCGTATTCGCACACCGACCTGGACTTCCTGGCCCTCCGTCAGCCGCCGTCGGCCGAGCACTGGTTCGGCACCAACGGTTCGGGCAACGACAACTTCGCGCAGGTCGCCGTCGGACTGCAGCGCTCGATGATGATCGCCGCGCTCGTGGCGGTCGGCACCACCGTCGTGTCGGCGCTCGTCGGCGCCACCTCCGCCTACTTCCGCGGCCGGTACGAGCGGGTCATGCTCGCCATCATCCACTTCATGATGGTGGTCCCGAACTTCCTGATCCTCGCGATGATCTCGAACGACGCCGGCGGAAACTGGCTCGTCATCTCCCTGGTCATGATCTTCGTCGTCGGCTGGTTCTTCCCCGCGCGCATCATCTGGACGCTGTCGCTCTCGATCCGCGAGCGCGAGTACGTCCACGCGGCCCGCTACGCGGGCCTCTCCGGCATGCGCATCGTCGTCAGGCACATGCTGCCGAACATCGGCTCGCTGCTCGTGATCAACTTCACGCTCGGCGTCGTGTCTGCGGTGCTCACCGAGACCGCGCTCTCGTTCCTCGGATTCGGCGTGAAGCTGCCCGACGTGTCGCTCGGCGCCCTGATCGGCTACGGCTCGAGCACGCTCGTCAGCGCTCCGTGGCTGTTCTACTTCCCCGCGGCGGCGCTGACGCTGCTGACCGTCTCGATGGCGCTCATCGCCGACGGTCTGCGCGACGCCCTCGATCCGACCTCGGCGGCTGGAGGTCGCGCATGAGTACTGTCCTGTCCGTCCGCGACCTCAAGGTGAGCTTCCCGTCCGAGGCGGGTCGGGTGGATGCCGTCCGCGGCGTCTCGTTCGACCTCGAAGAGGGCAAGACCCTCGGCATCGTCGGCGAGTCCGGCTCGGGCAAGTCGGTCACGTCGCTCGCGATCATGGGCCTGCTCGATGAGAACGCCAAGGTCACCGGCTCCATCGTCTATGACGGTCAGGAGCTGCTCGGCAAGTCCGACAAGCAGCTCTCGGTGATCCGCGGCAACGGCATGGCGATGGTCTTCCAAGACCCGCTCACCTCGCTCACGCCCGTGTTCACGATCGGCGACCAGCTCATCGAGGCGCTCACCGTGCACCGCAAGCTGTCGAGGAAGGATGCCTGGGATCGCTCCGTCGAGCTGCTGAACCTCGTCGGCATCCCCGAGGCGGAGCGTCGCATGAAGGCGTTCCCGCACGAGTTCTCGGGCGGCATGCGTCAGCGCGTCGTGATCGCGATCGCCATGGCGAACAACCCGAAGCTGATCATCGCCGACGAGCCGACGACCGCGCTCGACGTCACCATCCAGGCGCAGATCCTCGAGCTCATGGAGAAGGCTCAGCAGGAGACCGGCGCCGCGATGATCATCATCACCCACGACATGGGCGTGGTCGCGAAGACCGCCGACGACGTGCTCGTGATGTATGCGGGCAAGCCCGTCGAGCACGCCCCCGTGCGCGAGCTCTTCTACCGCACGCGGATGCCGTACTCGATCGGTCTGCTCGGCGCGATCCCCCGCGTCGACAAGACCGAGAAGGTGCCGCTGATCCCGATCAAGGGCAACCCGCCCCTGCTCATCGATCTGCCGGATGCGTGCCCGTTCGCGGCCCGGTGTCCCATCGCCATCGACGCGTGTCGTGAGCGGGAGCCCGATCTGCTGCCGATCTCGACCGGCGGCCATTCCGACCACTCCGTCGCCTGCATCCGGGCGGACGACATCGATGACGACGGCAGGATCGGCGGCCTGCCGGTGTTCCCGATCCCGGTGATCCCCGAGAGCACCCTCGCGAAGGTTCCGCGTGAGGACCGCCCGATCACGCTCGAAGCGATCAACCTCAACAAGACGTTCCCTCTCATGAAGGGAGCCTTCTTCAAGCGCAAGGTCGGCGAGGTGCGAGCGGTCAAGGGGATCAGCTTCGACATCCGCCAGGGCGAGACGCTGGCGATCGTCGGCGAGTCGGGCAGCGGCAAGACCACGACCCTGCTGCAGATCATGGACCTGGTGGAGCAGGAGGACGGCGACATCAGGATCGGCGGCACGAGCGTCTCCGACATCAAGAATCGGGCGGAGGAGCGCCGGCTCCGGCGCGACCTCCAGATCGTGTTCCAGGATCCGATGGGGGCGCTCGACCCTCGCATGACGGTCTGGGACATCATCGCCGAGCCGATGTTCGCGATCGGCATGAGCAAGGACGACGTCTTCGACCGCGTCGAGGAGCTCATGGGGCTCGTCGGACTCGACCCTGCGCACAGCGATCGCTTCCCGCAGGCGTTCTCGGGCGGCCAGCGTCAGCGCATCGGCATCGCCCGGGCGCTGTCGACGAACCCGAAGATCGTCGTGCTCGACGAGCCGGTGTCCGCTCTCGACGTGTCGATCCAGGCCGGCGTGATCAACCTGCTCGACGAGCTGAAGGCCAAGCTCGGCCTGTCGTACCTGTTCGTCGCACACGACCTCGCCGTGGTGCGCCACATCGCCGACCGGGTGGCCGTCATGTACAAGGGCTCGTTCGTCGAGCACGGCGACGTCGATCAGGTGTTCGACGATCCGCAGCATCCGTACACCAAGGCACTGCTGTCGGCCATCCCGATTCCCGACCCCGACATCGAGCGCACGCGCGAGCGGATCATCCTGCCCGTCGAGGGATTCGACGCCGAGGCGGTCGCCGTCAGCTGAGGCGAATTCCGATGTGCACAGTCCGATAACGGTTCTGTGTCGCAGGGGTTTCGCCTCCGATATGCGGGGTTAGTCTGCCCCTATCCCAAGTAAGGCCGACAGGCACTAAGGAGTACCATGAAACGGCATCAGAAGCTGATGGGCATCGCTGCTCTCGGCGCCGCCTTCGCACTCGTCATGAGCGGGTGTGCACCGGCAGGCAACGGCGGCGGCGACAGCGGTGAAGGCGAAGCGCAGACGGTCGAGGGCGCGGACTACAACCCGCAGCCCCGCGAGAACCTCGCAGAGGGTGGCGAACTCCGCATCCCGATCTCGAACATCGCCGAGCAGCTGAACTACTTCCACAGCGACGGCGACGCTCGCGTCACCCAGGTCGGCACGTGGTTCCGCCCGCAGATCCTGCTCATGGATCCCGACGGCACGGTCAAGAAGAACGACGCCTACCTCGACGACTACTCCTTCGGTGTCGAAGACGGCAAGACCGTCCTGCACTTCAAGGTCAACGAGAAGGCGGTCTGGAACGACGGCACGCCGATCGACGTCACCGCGTTCAAGGCCACCTGGGAAGCCAACAACGGCGAGAACGAGGAATACCAGCCCAACGCCACCGACGGCTGGAAGGAGATCGAGTCCGTCGAGGCCGGCGAGAACGACCGCGATGTCATCGTCACCTTCAAGGGCGAGTTCGCCTGGCCCGAGATGGTCTACTCGCAGCTTCTGCACCCCGCGGTCAACACGCCTGAGCTCTTCAACACCGCGTTCCTGGGCGACTGGCACCCGGAGTGGGGCGCAGGCCCGTACACGATCGACAACTTCGACAAGACCGGCGGCGTCGTGACGCTCGTCCCCAACGAGAAGTGGTGGGGCAACGCTCCGCTGCTCGACAAGGTCTCCTTCATCCAGATGGAGCCGACCGCTGCGGTCAACGCTCTGCGCAACGGCGAGGTCGACATGGCCGAGACCGGCAGCGCCGAGCTGCTCGCACAGGTCGAGGGCCTCGAGGGCGTCAAGACCTACAAGGGTCAGGCGACCGCGAACGCGATCTTCACGCTGAACTCGAGCAACCCCGTGCTGGCAGACCTCGACGTCCGCAAGGCCGTCTTCGAGGCGATCAGCATCGAGCAGGTCAAGGACATCGTGTTCAACGGCCTCAACTACACGGAGCCGCCCGCAGGCTCGCTCACGCTGTTCTCGTTCCAGCCGGACTACGTCAACGCGCTGGAAGAGGCGGGACGCAAGGACGGCGACACCGAGGGCGCCAACAAGCTCCTCGATGAGGCCGGCTGGGTCCCCGGTGCCGACGGCATCCGCGAGAAGGACGGCGAGCGTCTGTCGCTCGTCTTCCCGGTCCACTCCGACACCGAGACCGCCCGCGCGCGTTCGCTCGCCGTGCAGGCTCAGCTGAAGGAGGTCGGCGTCGAGGTGACGATCGACACCCGTCCGTCCGCTGACTTCGCCGAGGACTACACCACGCAGAACGGTGACATCTTCTTCCTCAACTTCACGTCGTCCGACCCGTTCGGTGCCGCCTGGTTCTGCCAGCTGTACTGCTCGGACAGCGGCCTGAACCTGTCGGGCACCGGCACCGAGGAGATCGACAAGATGATCCACGAGGACCTCGAGACGATCTCCGACCCGGTCGAGCAGACCAAGAAGGCCATGGAGATGGAGTCCGAGATCTTCGCGAAGACCTGGGGCATCATCCCGGTCCTCAACGGCCCGGAGATCTGGACCGTCAAGGAAGGCCTCGCCAACCTCACGCCTGAGCCCTACGTGGGTCTCGACCTCTTCGGCATCACGCCCGTCGAGAACGTGGGATACGAGAAGTAAACCCTTCGGAGCCTGACTCGTCAGAGCTTCGCGGCGGGGTCGGTGGTTCATCCACCGGCCCCGCCTTTTCTCTATGCTGAACGCGTGAGCGTCCAGATCGTCTTCGTGCACGGCATCCGCACGTCCGCGACGATGTGGCGGTCGCAGCTCCTCTTCCTCGAAGAACAGGGCATCGGCGCGGTGGCTGTCGATCTTCCCGGGCACGGCGCTCGGATGGACGAGGACTTCACGTTGCACGAGGCTCTCCATACGATCGATGCCGCCGTGCGCGACGCCGCGACGCGAGGGCCCGTGCTGCTCGTCGGGCACTCGATGGGCGGCCTGCTGTCACTCGCCTACGTGGGAGGAGCGGAAGCCCCGAGGGTCGCCGGGCTCGTCGCCGCCTCGTGCACCTCACTCCCCCGAGGTGCCGGCCTCGCGGCCTACCGCGCCATCGCGCGCGCCGTCGATCGGCTGCCCGATCGAGGGATGTGGATCACGAAGCGCATCCTCGAGGCGACGATCCCCGAAGAGACGCGCTCGGACTTCGCCGCCGGCGGCTACGCGCTGGACACCCAGGACACAGCGCTGCGGACGCTCGCGACGCTCGACCTCGCGACAGCAGTCGCCCGCATCCGCGTGCCGCTGTGGTTCGTGAACGGCCAGTGGGATCAGCTGCGGGTGAACGAAGCACTCTTCCGACGGCTCGCACCGCACGCCGAGCT
The DNA here is from genome assembly GCF_040684875.1 of Microbacterium sp. NPDC089320. NCBI lineage: Bacteria > Bacillati > Actinomycetota > Actinomycetes > Micrococcales > Microbacteriaceae > Microbacterium > Microbacterium sp. NPDC089320. The sequence goes on along the minus strand of NZ_JBFBGY010000002.1, from coordinate 18,945 downwards.
CATCGTCGTTCCGCGCACCACACACCTCGTCACGGCGATGCGTCCGCAGATCTTCAACGCCGTTCTGCGTCTGGCCGTCGCGACCGTCGAATCCGGGGCTACGACTGCGGCAGTGGATCCGGCGCCGGCTGCTTCGCCAGGGCCGTGAGCGCCCCGCCGACGAGCGACAGCACGGCGGCGGCCGCGAACACCAACCAGAATCCCCCGACGAGCGCGACGAGCCCCGCCCCGAGCACCGGACCGATCAGCTGGCCGAGGGCAGCCGTGACGTAGACGATGCCGAGGTCGCGAGCATGGTCGGACTCACCGGGAAGGAGATCGGCGGCGAAGGCGAGTCCGACCGTGGAGAACGCACCGTAGCCGAGCCCCATCAGCGCGGCAGCGACCATCGTCGCCTCGAAGGTCGGCACGACGGCGATCACGACGCCGGAGGCAGCCTGCACGAGGGTGGCGAGGATCGTGAGGGAGCGCCTGTTGCCGGTGCGGTCGGAGAGCACCCCGGTGAACACCGAGGCGAGCACCACGAACAGCGTGTAGACCACGATCAGCAGCAGCAGGTTGTCCTGCGCGACCGTCGTCTCCTGGTGCAGACCATGGAGCAGGAAGAAGAGGAACAGCGCGGTGCCGAGCGCATTGCCGATGTTGGTCACGAGCCGGCCCGACAGCATCCACGCGAAGTCCCGATCGCGCAGCGATGCCAGCAGATGACCGTCGCGCTGGGTCGGAGCCGCCTCGACGGCCGCGAGAGGGTCGGGCAGCAGGAGCGCCGCGCTGATGCCGACGATCGCGATGATGGCGGCGAGCAGCAGGTAGCCCTCGCGGATGCCGAGCCCGAGGAGCACCACGAGTCCGACGCCGAGCACGATGCCGACCGCCTGACTGGAGCCGACTGCGGCGGACGCCGCCCCGCGCTGGGTCACCGGGAGCTGGTCGGCGATCAGTGCGGTGAACGCCGCGGACGACACCGCGACGCCGATCGACACGCCGACCCACGCCCCGCCGACAGCCCACGGTCCCTCGCTGAATCCCGTGACGACCAGGAAGAGTGCTGTGACGAGCACGCCACCGATCGCCCACGGTCGGCGACGCCGACGCCCGATGCCCGCGCGATCGGACAGCGTCCCGGCCAGCGGGCCCGCGACGATCCCTGCGAGTCCGCCGATCCCGAGCACGAGCCCGGACGAGATGACGCCGGGGATCCAGTCCTCGTCCGACGTGTTCAGCTGCAACGGGAGGAGCAACTGCACCGGAGTGAGCTGCACGGTCCAGATCGCCAGCCAGGCGAGCGTAAACACGGTCATCCACCGCGGTCCGACCCTGCCGAGAGCGAACGCCGGTGAGCCGGATGGGAGGGAGGGGCTCATGGCGCTCCTTAACGTCGAGGTCGCGACGCGACTGTCGGGATACTGATGATTGTGCACCCGGGGGCACGGATGCCGCATCACCCACGAGGACACCGCCCTCGTTTAGGGTGAACCGCCCGGATGCTGGTAGAGTTGGTTCTTGGCTTGCGTGTGGGTTCTTCCCTCACGACCGCCGTGTGGAAGCCCTCTTCTTCTGCCGGCATTCCTAACAACTCCGTACAGAAAGCGTCCACACGTGGCAAACATCAAGTCGCAGATCAAGCGCAACAAGACCAACGAGAAGGCTCACGAGCGCAACAAGGCCGTGAAGAGCGAGCTCAAGACGCACATCCGCGCGACCCGCGCTGCTGTCGTCTCCGGTGACAAGGCTGCAGCCGAGGCTGCTCTGAAGGCCGCCTCCCGCAAGCTCGACAAGGCCGTCAGCAAGGGTGTCATCCACCAGAACCAGGCTGCGAACCGCAAGTCCTCCATCGCCAAGCAGGTCTCCGCTCTCTGAGCCGATTCCACGCCTGACGGTGTGACAAGAGCCCGTCCCGTTCGCGGGGCGGGCTCTTTCGCGTCTCCGCCACAGGCGCGCGACATCCTCGTGGGGGCGCGGTCAGCTGACCCGGGCGAGTGAGCGCCTCAGACGGCGCTCACTCGCCGAACGGCTGACGGGTGGCGATGACGGTGAGCATCCGCTCGAGCGCGAAGATCGGGTCGCGGGCGGCGCCCTTGACCTCGGCATCGGCGCGCGCTGTCGCCTGGATGGCCATGCCCAGCGAACGCTCGTTCCACCCGGCGAGGTCGCGCCGGGCCCGGTCGACCTGCCAGTCCTTCATGCCCAACCGCTGCGCGAGCTGACGGCTGGGTTCGCGATTTCCGGCGACGCGCGCCATCGTGCGCAGTTTCATGGCGAATGCCGCGACCATCGGCACGGGATCGGCGCCGGAGGCGAGCGCGTGGCGCAGGGCGACGAGGGCCTCTCCATAGCGTCCGGCGATCGCCGTGTCTGCCACGACGAACGCGGACACCTCGACCCGCCCACCGTAGTACCTGGTGACGACCTCTTCCGTCACGTCGCCCTCGACGTCGCCGATCAGCTGCTGACATGCCGCCGCGAGCTCGGTGAGGTCGTCGGCGAAGGCCGAGACCAGGGCACGCAGCGCAGGCGAGGCGATCCGCTTCTTCGCCGCAGAGAACTCCCCCGCGGCGAAGTCGACACGGTCACCGTCGCGCTTGATGGCCGGACACGGGATCTCGATGCCGTCACCCGTGCCGGCGCGCAGCGCATCGAGCAGCTTCTTGCCTCGGACACTGGCCCCGGTATGGCGGAGGATGACGGTTGCGCCCTCTTGAGGGTGGTCCAGGTAGGCCACGGCCTCCTGCAGGAAGGCGTCCGAACACTTCTCCACTCCGGAGACGCGCACCAGACGGGGTTCGCCGAACAACGAGGGCGACGTCAGCGACAGGAGTGTGCCGGGCGCGTAGTCGTCAGCGCGGACATCCGTGACCTCGAGCGCGGGGTCTTCCGTCCGCAGGTAGTCGCGGACGCCCGCGATCGCGCGCTCTGCGCAGACCTCCTCCGGACCGAATACGAGCACGACCGGCGCGGGGCGCGGATCGCGCCACGACACCTGCGGGACCTTGGCTGCCTTGGCTCCGCCGCGGGAGGGAGTACGAGAAGCGGCCATGCCTCCAGACTACCGGGGGCCGCCGACGTCGACCCCGACGTCAGGGCGGCTGTCTCTCGGTCCACAGCTCAAGCTCGTTCCCATCGAGGCCGACGAGCAGGCGACCCTGCAGGTCGGTGCGCAGCACTCGCGCACCCGCGGCATCGAGCGACGCCAGAGTCTCCGCCCGTGGATGGCCGTAGTCGTTGTCGGCGCCCACGCTGAACAGGGCGACGCTCGGGTGCAGATCCTGATACAGCGAGAACTCCTGATCGGCGCTCCCGTGGTGCGCGACCTTGACCACGGAGTAGCTGCCCCTGAGGTGCGCGGTGCGCTCCAGCATCCGCTGCGCCTCTGCAGACAGGTCGCCGAGGAACAGCGAGCGAGGGACTCCACCGCCGTGCACCTCCAGAACCACGCTCTGATCGTTGCCCGGTGGGAACGCCTGAGAGCCGCGCTGCGGCCACAGCACCTGCCACGACGCGGCCCCCAGTTCGCCCTTCATGCCTGCCGACGCGAGCCCGACCGTCGCGCCGCCGTCGGCGAGGTGCTGCAGCATCCGCTCGTCGCCGCTCTCCCCCGGCGGCCCGTGCAGCACCGTGCCGACTCTCCCCTGGACGGCCTCGACGCCGCCGACATGATCCAGATCGAAATGCGTGAGCACGAGCAGATCCACGCGCGCGACGCCGAGGCCGCGCAGACACGAGGCGAGGGGCTCCGGTTCGGGCCCGGTGTCGATCAGAGCGGTCGCGCCCATCGACCGCACGACCAGCGCGTCTCCCTGTCCGACATCGCACGCGGCGACGGACCATCCGTCGGGGGCGGTCGCACTCGCCAGCGGACCGCTGAGCACCAGATGCGCCCCGCCCACGGCGAGCACCACGGCCAGAACGACTACGGCGACGCCCCTGATGATCGGCACGGCGCGGCACCCACCCGCCAGAACCACTCCGATCGCCGCGCTCACGAGGCCGACCAGTGCGGCGCTCCCGAGGCCGGGGACCATGTCGATCTGAGCGAACGGCAACGCGGCGGTGACATCCGCGGTCTGCGCGATCCACGCGGCAGGCAACCACGCCGATGCCGTCAGAAGATCGGCGAGCACGGTGACCGGAGCGGCGAGGCAGGCGAGGAGGCCGATGACAGTGGCGATGGGCGCTGCGGGCGCTGCCAAGAGGTTCGCCACGAGTCCCACGAGCGACTGCTGATCCGCGAACAGAGCGATGACGGGTCCGCACACGAGCTGCGCCGCGGTCGGCACGGCGATCGCGAGGGCGAGAGACTGCGGCATCCATCGCGCGAGTCCGCGCGTGAGCGTCGGTGAGAGCAGGATCAGTGCTCCCGATGCGGCGACGGACAGCGCGAACCCGGCAGTGGAGGCGAGCCACGGGTCGACGATGAGGATGCCGCTCGCGCTGAGCGCCAGCATGCCCGCCCCGGCGCTGGGCCGCCCGAGGAGCAACGACAGCATCGCGACGCCGGCCATGACGGCCGCCCTGATCACGCTGGGTTCCGGCGTGACGAGCACGACGAATCCCGCGAGTGCGACGGCTGCCGCGGCAACCCGGATACCACGGCCGGCCCCGCACAGTGCCGTCAGCCAGAACACGGCCCCGACCACGATGGCGCAGTTCGCTCCGCTCACGGCGGTCAGATGGCTGAGGCCGCTCGTGCGCATGTCGTCGCTCAACTCGGTCGACACCGCGCGGGTGTCGCCGACCGCGAGTCCGGGAAGCAGGCCGGCGCCGGGCTCGGGAAGCAGCTGCGACCGCACGATGAAGGCGCTGCGCAGTCCGGCCGCGACCGCGAAGACCCCCGATGCCGGAGCCTCGACCGTCGAGGAGCTCGCGAACACGACGAGTGCCGACCGCTCCCCCGGTTCGGTCGCCGCGGCCTCGCCCGTGACACGCACGGTCGCTCCGAGATCGAACCCGTCAGCCGGGTCGATGCCGATCCGTACCGGTGCCGCTGCCGCCCGCACCTGGCCGGGCGACCCGATGCCCGTGAGCTGCACCTCCATCCACAGCCGCCCGTCGCGGCCGACCGACGCCGAGGAGGTGACCTCCCCAGTCGCCTCGACCACACGTCCGTCCCATGACGCCGCATTCTCGCGCGTCGGTGCCGCCGCGAGTGCCGTGATCGAGACCGCGGCGGTGGCGGCGAGCATCACCAGCACCACTCCGGCAACGGACGCCGAACGGGAGGAGCGCCGCAGCATCACCGCCAGCACCGCGACCGACCCCAACACGCCTGCGAGCGCGCACCACCCCGCCGCCGGAGGGACGAACACGCACACGAGAGCGATCAGCCACACACCGCCGACGATCGGCAGCAGACGCAGATCGCGCCTCATGCCCACGCGCCATCGGGCACACGATCCCTCGGGTCGCTGGTCGTCGTCAGCCGGTGCATCAGGACAACCTACGGACGCGCGCCCTCCCCCCTAGGACACCCGGCGCGCGGTGGGTGGACAACAGGCGCATGCCGATGTGTCGTGCAGGAACACCGCATGCCGCGCGGACGGTGAGATCCGTCGTCTTCTCGACAGCACTGCCCGATGCCGTTCCCTGTGCCGACGGATCAGGCGTGCAGCATCACCGATGCTCGCCCGGCGGACGTCAGGCGGGCTCAGGGGTCTCAGTGGGTGCCGAGGTCGTGGATGAGCTCCCTCTCGTCCTCTTCCGACAGGGACGTCTGCACGACGTGCCCGTTGTAGGGGGCGAGTGCGGCGGCGAACTTGTCCTCCGTGATCTTCAGGGCGTACAGGACGATCGCCGACTTGCCCGCAGTGACCGTCGACTTCACCCGGTCGCGGAATTCCGCATCCAGTCCGGTCTTGTCCAGGCCCGCGAACAGCGCACCGAAGAGACCGCCGAAGATCAGGCCGGCGAACGGCACGAAGAAGAGGATCCCGATCAGTGCGCCGAACAGCGCACCGCCTGCCACCCCCGCGCCGATCTTTCCGGTGGTGCCCGGGTATTCGACCTTGGTCTTGCCGTCACCGTCGACCTTGACGAGAGCCAGGCCCGCCAGCTCCACGACGAGGTCGCCCTGGAGTTCCTGCACGCGGTTGTACGCCGCTTCGGCGTCTGCCTCGGAGTCGTATGCGATGACGATCAGATCAGCCATGGGATTCCTGCTTTCTGTCTGGAGCCCGCGGGAGGGTCCCGAGGCCGGAGGAACTCGCCGCGCAATCCCTGCGCACCGGTCGTCATCAGACGTTGCCAGACAGCGACGCGTCTCAGCACTCGTGATCACCCCGAACGGGTGACCGCGGCCCCCTCACACCCGCACGGCGTCGCGGATGCCCGCGAGCAGCTTCTCTCCGATGCCGGGGACCGACAGCAGATCGTCGACGGAGTGGAACCGCCCGTTCTCCTCGCGCCACGAGATGATGCGTTCCGCGAGAGCAGGGCCGATTCTCGGAAGCGCCTCGAGCGCGGCCTGGTCGGCGTTGTTCAGGTCGACGAGATCATCCTGCGCGGTGCCCGCCCCGGGCTCTTCCTCGGGTGCGCCGAGCGAGGGCACGATGATCTGCTCGCCGTCGGCGAGAATCCGGGCCAGGTTGATCGCTGCGAGGTCGGCGGTCTCCGTCGTCCCGCCGGCCGCGGCGACCGCGTCGACCAGGCGCGAGTCCAGGTCGAGGACATAGAGACCGGGATGTGCGACGGCTCCGAGCACGTGCACGTACAGCTCGCCGGACACCCCCACTTCCGTCTGATCGCCGGTCGGCAGCGTCACGGACTCCGCGGGTGCGGGCTGCCCGCGCATGAGCCCGAGACCGACGGCGGCCGAGAGCACGACGAGAGCCAGCACGATGGCCGCACCCACGCCCAGTCTCAGCCGTCGAGGCGGCGTCGACGCAGATGAGGAATCGGACATGCCGCAACGCTAGGCCGCGGTGGCGTGCGGCAGATGCGGCCGGCCGCCCGCCGGGGAGAACCCCCGTGGGCGGCCGGATGTGCAGGGCGGATGAGTCGTCGATGACGACGCAGGTCGTCAGCCCTTGACGACGATGCTGACGATCTTCGGGGCGCGCACGACGACCTTGACGATCTCCCGGTCGCCGATCGAGCGGATGACACGCTCATCGGCACGGGCGAGCGCCTCGAGTTCGGCCTCGCCGATGCGAGCGGGAACCTCGAGCTGCGCGCGGACCTTGCCCCCCACCTGCACGACAGCGGTGACCGAATCCTCGACAAGCAGAGCCGGGTCGGCGGACCGCCACGTGACGAGTGCGACGGAGGGCTCGTGTCCGAGGATCTCCCACATCTCCTCGGCGGTATGCGGGGCGATCAGATCGAGCATCACGGCGACCGTCTCAGCGGCCTCGCGAACAGCCGGGTCCGCTGCTCCCGCGCTTCCGTCGACGGTCTTGCGGGTGATGTTCACCAGCTCCATCAGACGAGCGACGAGCACGTTGAACTTCGTCTGCTCGACGAGCGCGGGAGCGTCGGCCAGCAGCTTGTGGGTCGCACGACGCAGGGCGGCGTCGCCTCCCGCGAACACGACGTCGACGGGCGACGACACCTCACGCGCGATCCGCAGCGCACGCGCCAGGAACTTCTGCGCACCCGTCGTCGAGACGTCGGCCCAGTCCTTGTCGTCTTCGACGGGTCCGGCGAACGCGAGTCCCACGCGCAGCGCGTCGGCTCCGTATGCGTCGAGTTCCTCCTCGAAGAGCACCAGATTGCCCTTGCTCTTCGACATCTTGGCGCCGTCGAGCAGGACCATGCCCTGGTTGATGAGGTTCGAGAACGGCTCGGTGAAGTCGATCAGCCCCATGTCGAACAGCACCTTGGTGATGAACCGCGCATACAGCAGGTGCAAGATCGCGTGCTCGACACCGCCGATGTACGAATCGACCGGCGACCAGCGTGCGGCCTGAGCCGGGTCGAACGCGACCGTGTCGCTGTTCGGCGACAGGAAGCGCAGGAAGTACCACGAGCTGTCGACGAACGTGTCCATCGTGTCCGGATCGCGCAGCACGGGATCACCGCTGGCGGCATCCACCGTGCGCACCCAGCTCTCGGCCGCGCCGAGAGGCGACGAGCCCTTCGGCTTCAGGTCGAGTCCCTCGACGCTGGGCAGCTTCACCGGCAGCTGCTCCTCCGGCACGGGGATGATCCGGCCGTCCTCGGCGTGCAGCATCGGGATCGGGGTGCCCCAGAAGCGCTGACGCGAGATCAGCCAGTCGCGCAGTCGGTAGTTCTTCGCGGCGCGTCCGGTGCCCGAGGCCTCGAGCTGCTCGATGGCACGGGCGATCGCGTTGCGCTTCGACAGTCCGTTGAGCGGTCCGGAGTTGATCATCCGGCCCTCTCCCGTCAGAGCGATGCCCGTGGACGCGGGGTTCTGCTCGTCGAGCGCCGCACCGGTGTCGATCGGCACGCCGTCCTCGTCGACCTCGATGACGGGCATCGCACCCGTGACCGGCGCGGTCGTGTCGACCACGACCTTCACCGGCAGGTCGAACGCACGCGCGAAGTCGAGGTCGCGCTGGTCGTGCGCCGGCACGGCCATGACAGCGCCGTGGCCGTAGTCGGCCAGCACGTAGTCCGCCGCCCAGACCGGCAGCTTCTCGCCGCTGACCGGGTTGATCGCGTAGCGCTCGAGGAAGACGCCGGTCTTCGGGCGATCGGTGGCCTGACGGTCGACGTCGGTGGTCTTCTGCACATCGGCCAGATACTTCTGGAACCGCTCACGTACGTCGGCCGGAGCATCCGCTGCGAGCTCGGACGCGAGGTCGGAGTCAGGGGCGACGACGAAGAACGTCGCTCCGTGCAGCGTGTCCGGACGCGTCGAGAACACGGTGACGGGCTCGTCGCGCCCCTCGATGCGGAAGTCGACATCCGCGCCGATCGAGCGCCCGATCCAGTTGCGCTGCATCTGCAGCACCTTGTGCGGCCAGAAGCCCTCGAGCTGGTTCAGATCATCGAGCAGCCGGTCGGCGTAGTCGGTGATCTTGAAGTACCACTGGGTCAGCTTCTTCTTCACGACCTCGGCGCCGCAGCGATCGCAGCGGCCGTCGACGACCTGCTCGTTCGCGAGCACGGTCTGGTCGTTCGGGCACCAGTTGACGGCGCTCTTCTTGCGGTACGCCAGACCGCGCTCGTGCAGCTTCAGGAACAGCCACTGGTTCCAGCGGTAGTACTCGGGGTCGGACGTGTGCAGCACGCGCGACCAGTCGAAGGAGACCCCGTAGTTCTGGAACGCCTGCTTCTGCTGCGCGATGTTCTGATAGGTCCACTCGCGCGGATCCGCACCCTGACGGATGGCCGCGTTCTCGGCAGGGAGACCGAACGAGTCCCATCCGATCGGATTGAGCACGTTGTGCCCGCGGTGGCGCCAGAACCGGGCCACGATGTCGGAGTACAGGTAGTTCTCCGCGTGCCCCATGTGCAGGTCGCCGGAGGGGTAGGGGAACATCGCCAGCACGTAGCGGCGGGGCCGCTTGTCGTCGTCACCGCCGGTGAGGAACGTCTCGTTCTCCGCCCAGTACTTCTGCCACTTGGCCTGGATTGCGTGCGCCGAGGAGGTCTCCTCGGCGACGGGAGAGGTGGACAGGTTCTCAGACAACGAACGCACGACCAATCTGGAGGGAAAAGGGGGTCAGTTCAGGATATCGGAAGCCCAGGCCGCGGGCATTTCCACTCCCAGCGCAGCGAGAGGCGCATGAGCCTTCGTCGCGACCTCGGCGACCTCGGAGGCGGCGACCGACCGCCAGGTGATCCCCCCGCCCGCGCCGACCACGGCGCCCGCACCGTCGATGACGATGCTGCGGATGACCATCGCGAGGTCGAGCGTCCCCTCATCTCCGATGTATCCGAAGCATCCGGCGTAGATCCCGCGAGGCCCGCCCTCGAGCTCGTGCAGTCGCGTCATCGCCGAGAGCTTCGGCGCACCCGTCATGCTGCCGGCCGGGAAGGTCGCCTCGAGCAGCGCACCTGCGGTGGTGCCGGGGTCGGCTGTCCCGCTGACCGCGCTGACGAGCTGATGCACCGCGGGGTATGTCTCCACCGCCCACAGCGCATCGACCCGGATCGAGCCCGGACGGCACACGCGTGACAGGTCGTTGCGCATCAGATCGACGATCATGACGTTCTCCGCGCGTTCCTTCGGGTCGGCGGCGAGCTCCGCGGCGAGCGCGGCATCGTGCGCGGCGTCGCGGCCGCGAGGTCGCGTTCCCTTGATCGGGCGCGTGCGGATCACGCCCTTCTCCGCGTGCAGGAACTGCTCGGGGCTCGCACTGAGCAGGGAGCGGCCGCCGATGCGGATGAAGCCGCCGTGATGTGCCGGGGTGGCCGCACGAAGGCGGCGGTACACGGTGACGTCGTCGTGCGCCCCCGGAACCGTGAAGCGTGTCGTGAGGCAGAGCTGATAGGCGATCCCCGCCCTGATGAGTTCACGACAGCGCTCGATGAGGCCTGCGTACTCCGTCGGAGTGTGCCTCGCCTCGGCGGGTGCGGACCCGGAGGTGCCGACCGCGGGCGCCTCGAGCGATGTCTCAGAGGACGCGACGCCGAGCACGAAGGCGACCCAGTCATCGAGGTCGGCCGCTGCTGCGGCCACCCGGACGGTGCCCGTCGCGTGGTCGAACGCCGCCAGCTGTGAGACGCGCAGCCAGGCCCCGCCCAGCGCATCGGCGCCATCAGAGACGGGAGCTCCCGCTGCCCGGGCGCCGGTCTCGTAGTCGTACCACCCGACCCACCCGCCGCGCAGCAGAGGAATCGAGCCGGCGTTGGGCGTCGACCCGTCGATCCGCGCCTCGGCGGGAAACGGCCCCGGAGTGCCTGTTCCGATGAAGCTCCATCCTTCAGACGCATCCGCCCCGGCGTCGAGCCAGAAGAGGTCGGAGCACGAGTGCTCGAGCGCGAGGAAGAGCGCTTCGGGCGCCACCCTGTCGGGCAGGACGAGGGCGCTCAGAGGTTCGGGCACGTTCTCAGCCTAGGCGGCGTTCGCTCCCGTATTCTCAAGGGGTGGACGACTTGGTGCCGTGGCTGATCGACTTCATGCGGTCCATCGATCCGCTCACCCGCACGCTCGTCGCAGGGCTCGCCGTGATGCTGGAGACGAGTGTGCTGATCGGCCTCGTCTTTCCCGGCGACACGGTCGTGCTCGTGGCGTCGATCGGCGTCACCAGCCTCCCTCAGGCTCTGGCGATGGTCGTCTCCGTCGTCATCGGTGCACTGATCGGCGAGAGCATCGGCTTCTGGCTCGGGCGGTGGATAGGCCCCCACATCCGCGCATCCTGGGTCGGTCGTCGAGTCGGCGAGGAGAACTGGGTGCGTGCCGAGCGATACCTCGCCAGACGGGGCGGCATCGCCATCTTCCTCTCACGGTTCCTGCCCGTGCTGCACTCCCTCGTCCCGTTGACCGTGGGCATGAGCCACTACTCGTATCGTCGGTTCCTGGCGTGGACTGCGCCGGCGTGCCTGCTCTGGGCGACGGCCTATGTGAGCATCACGTCTCTCGCGGCCGGCAGTTTCGATGAGCTCTCCGACCGGGTGCACTACGCGGGATACATCTTCGTCGGCATCATCGCGCTCTTCCTCGTCGCCGTGTTCGTGGGCAAAAAGGTGATTTCGCGCCTCGAATCGCGTCACCTGGACATCTCCGACGCGAAGGACTCGACCGACGTGAAAGACTAAAGCAATGGCTTCGTCACCTCCGGCGCCCCGCATCCACTGGTTCGCACGCCTCGAACATCGCCTCCACGTGTGGCGCGAGGGACGAGCACGCCGCCGGGGGCGCACCGCGACCATCCTCCCGTTCCCCGGATACGGTGGCCCCGGCTGGGTACGGGTGGTCGGACGCGTGCTCATCGTCCCACCGCAGCGGAGCACGAAAGACGGCGAGCCCGCCAGCGTCCGCGGCTGGCGCAGCTTCGTCGGCATTCCCGTGGGTTTCGCGAAGGTCGCCGTGCAGATCGGCGAATCCGTGCACTACGTCGTCGCCGACCGAGGAGGAGTGATCGACTCGGTCGTGCACGCCGATCTCGAGCCCGGCTGGCAGACGTTCACGTTCTCGGTCGAGGGACAGGACCCCGTCGAGACGACCGCGTTCATCGTGGCGGAGTCGACGCACTTCGGTGTCGTCTCCGACGTCGACGACACCGTGATGGTGACCGCTCTTCCGCGCCCCTTCATCGCCGCCTGGAATTCGTTCGTGGTCGACGAGCACGCGCGAATCCCTGTGCCGGGCATGGCCGTGCTGCTGGATCAGGTGCTCCGCGAACACCCCGGAGCGCCCATGATCTACCTCTCGACCGGAGCCTGGAACGTCGCTCCGACGCTGCGTCGTTTCCTCGGACGACACCTCTTCCCGGCGGGTTCCATGCTCCTCACCGACTGGGGCCCCACTCACGAACGCTGGTTCCGCAGCGGCCGCGAGCACAAGCTCACCAACCTGAGGCGCCTGGCCACGGAGTTCCCTCACGTGAAGTGGCTCTTGATCGGCGACGACGGCCAGCACGATGAGGCCATCTACTCCGAGTTCATGGAGGAGCACCCGAACTCCGTCGCCGGCGTCGCCATCCGTCGGCTGCTCCCGGCCGAGGCAGTGCTGGCCGGTGGGCGAGCCGGCCATGAGCCGCATTCCGACGATGTCGCGCCCTGGGTCAGCGCTGAGGATGGCGCAGGACTGCGCGACCTGCTCGGTGAAGCCGGCATCCTGCGCTGACGTGACCATGACCCTGACGCCGACCGCCTGGCTCGACCGCGAACGAGCGCACCAGGCGAGGGCAGACGACCTCACGGCCGAGCACCGAGAGCGGGCCGCTCGAGGCGAGAAGCACCCGGTGTGGGACTTCCTGTTCACCTACTACAGCTACAAGCCCGCACAGCTGCGTCGGTGGCATCCCGGTGCGGGGGTCGAGCTGGAGCACGCCGCCGACAGACGCACCTGGCGGTGGTACTCCCCCGGTGAGACCCACGCCGGTGCGATTCCCGATGCCGCTGCCTTCGCGCGCGAGAAAGCGGACCTCGCCGGTCTCATCGAGCGGATGCTGCGCCGCACCGCCTCACGGCCCGGCCAGTTCGGATGCTTCGGACTGCACGAGTGGGCGATGGTCTATCGAGCCGAGGAGCACAGGCACCCGGTGCCGCTGCGTCTCGGGCAGGCCGCGACCGATCGGGTGGTGGAGAGTCATCACCTTCGGTGCACCCATTTCGATGCCTTCCGGTTCTTCACACCCGCAGCCGTGCCGCGCAACCGCACGGAGCTGACCCGCGACGACCAGCCGCTCTTCGAACAGCCCGGTTGCCTGCACGCAGGCATGGACCTCTACAAATGGGCGATCAAGCTCGGCCCCCTGGTGCCCGGTGAGCTGCTGCTCGACGCGTTCGAGCTCGCGCGGGACATCCGACTCCTCGACATGCAGGCCGCTCCGTACGACCTGGCACGCTGGGGTGTCGTCCCGGTACCGATCGAGACGACGGAAGGCAAAGCCGAGTACGTGCGTCAGCAGCGTGTGTTCGCAGACCGCGGCAGCCGCCTGCGCAGCGCGCTGCTGGAGGCCTGGCTCGGCTCGGCCACCCCCGTCTCACTCGCTGGCTGATCGGTCAGTCCACCGGCTCGCACTCCGAGCACGGTGCCCAGTTCGTGGTCGCGGACGTCGACTGCAGCCGCAGCGACATCACGCGAGTGGCCGCGTCGACGAGCCGACCGCGGGGCAACGCCCCCGAGTCGACCGCAGTCGCGAGCCCCTCCACGATCTGACCGGCGGTCTCGGGGGTCGAGCCCGCGATCATGAGCACGAGGTCGCTGCCGGCGGCGACCGCCGACACGGCGTTGCGCACGGGGTCGGCGTATTCGGGAATCCCTGAGGACTGCAGCATCCCGAGGTCGTCGGTCACGATGACGCCGTCGAAACCGAGTTCATCACGAGCGATCTCGTGCCAGCGTGCTGAGAGCGAGGCCGGGGCGGAATCGACGGATGTGTAGGCCAGGTGACCGAACATCAGCAGAGAGGCGCCGGCGTCGATTCCGGCGGCGAAGGGAAGGGCATCGGTCGCTCGCCACTCGTCGATCGTCTCGGCGGTTTCGGGGATCGCATGATGGGAATCGCCCGGAGCTGCACCATGACCGGGAAAGTGCTTCAGTGTGGACGCGATGACCTGCTCCTGCGCCGTGGTGGCGGCGATGACTCGCTCCGAGGCCGTCTGCGGGTCGGTCCCGAGCGCCCTGCCGAAGATGAACGACGACGAATCGGAGGTGACATCGGCGACCGTGCCGAAGTTCACGCTGATACCCGCCTTCGCCACCAGCGCCGCACGGGCGGCGAATGCTGCTGACGTGTCTGCGACGGGCAGTGATTTCACCGTGGTCGAGGCGGGGAACCCATCGGTGGACAGCCGCGACACGAGCCCGCCCTCCTGATCGATCGCGACGAGCGGGGGAATCGCAGGATCGACCGTGAGAGCGGACGTGAGGGATCGCAGCTCGCCGTCGGTCGCCGGAATGTTCGCTCCCATCAGGATGAACCCGCCGAGGCCCTGCTCCATGTAGGTGTGGAGCGCGGCAGCATCCGTCGTCGGGATGTGCCCCATCACGATGCTGGCGGCCTGCTCGGCCGTCGCCATCTCGGAGACGAGGGCCTCGGCGCGCCCGTCCGTCGCCGATGAGGAGATCCCTGCACGTGCGACACCGCCATGCGCCGAAACGTCCGCCGCGGCAGCGGCCGGTGCGGTCGCCAGCGCCAGGGCGACGAACGCCGCCGCCCCGACCGCTCCGAAGCGACGTCGCCGCATGGTGTCAGGTGGTGAGAGCGTCAGCGATGGGCACCGCGGTGTCGGCCGTGCCGTTGCCGAACCGGATGGTGCGGCCGAAGGTCGAGGGATTCCCGAGCGACTCGGCGATCACAGCCGCCACATCGGCGCGTGCGACCTCGCCCTTGCCCTCGGGGTCGAGCAGGATGCGGCCCGTCGGCTCATCGAAAGTGAGCGTGCCCGGTCCGAGGATCGTGCCGTCGAGGTCGGTGGATCGCAGGTGCTCGTCCGCTGCCCACTTCGCGTCCGCATAGGCGAAGAACCCGTCGTCCTCGGCCACTCCGTGGTCGGCCTTCGAGCCGATCCACGAGACCATGACGTAGCGCGTGACACCTGCCTTCTCTGCCGCGTCCATGGTGCGGATCGCCGCGTCGCGGTCGACGGCGTAGGTGCGCTCCGCAGACCCTCCACCGGCACCTGCCGACCAGACGACGGCATCGTGTCCGCGGATGATGTCCGCGAGAGCGGGCGTGTCGAGCGTCTCGACATCGGCGACGAGCGCTCGCGCCCCGGTCGCCTCGACCTCTGAGACGTGGTCGGGATTGCGGATGACCGAGGTGACCTCATCACCCCGGGCGACGAGGAGAGGAGCAAGAAGCAGTGCGATGCGGCCGTGGCCGCCGAAGACGATGATTCGCGACATGTCTTCACCCTACGCGCCTGCACCGACGTCGGCTCGAGAACGCGGGGAGGCGACGGATCAGGGAGTGCGGACGGATGCGACGGCCAGCGCGCGCTGGACTCCCTTCGCCGCCGAGCGCCCGGCCCGGTTCGCACCGATCGTGCTCGCCGACGGGCCGTAGCCGACGAGCTGGATCCGCGGGTCCTGCACCGCCGTCGTCCCCCGCCCTCTGCGGTCGAGCTGGATGCCCCCGGCAGCGCTGCGCAGATGCAGCGGTGCGAGGTGCGCGATGGCCGGACGGAATCCGGTCGCCCAGAGGATCACGTCGACGCGCTCGAAGGTGCCGTCGGCCCAGCGGACGCCGTCCGGCTCGATGCGCGAGAACATCGGGCGACGCGCTGCGTAGGCGCCGAGCCTCTCGGCCTCGCGTTCCTGCGGCCGCAGCATGAGCCCTGTGACGCTCACCACGCTCTCGGGCGGCAGCCCCTGCGCGACCCGCTGCTCGACGAGCGCGACCGCGGCAGCACCCGCCTCGGGGGTGAAGTCGTCACTGCGCCACACCGGCTCGCGACGCGTGACCCAGAGTGTGTCGCTGATCGGTGCCAGCGCTCCGAGGAACTGGACAGCCGACGCACCGCCGCCCACGACGAGGACGCGCTTGCCCGCGAAGTGCTCCGGTCCCGGATAGTCGACCGTGTGCAGCTGCTCGCCGAGGAACGTCTCCATCCCCGGGTAATGGGGCAGGAACGGATGCGTCCACGTCCCGGTCGCGTTGACGAGCGTCCGACTGCGCCACTCGTGCTCCCCCGCGTGCACCACCAGAATGCCGTCCTCGTCGATCACCCGGTCGACCCGCACCGGACGTATGACCGGCAGATGGTGAGCACGCTCGTACGCGGCGAAGTATGCCGGCACGGTCGTGTTCGCACGCCGGCCATCTCGCGGTGGCGCTGAGTCACCCGGCAGCTCGGCCACTCCGTGCACGTCGCGCATCGTCAGCGCATCCCACCGGTGCCGCCACGCCCCGCCGGGCTCGGAGTCGGCGTCGAGCACGACGTGGCTCACGCCCAGACGGGTCAGATGATAGGAGGCCGACAGACCGGCCTGACCGGCGCCGATCACGACGCTGTCCAGGATGCTCACGGTGGTGACAACGCCCTCGGCCGCGTGGTTGTTCCGGTGCGGTCAGAGCGAGATCTGGTAGTGCGTGTATCCGGTGTGAGTGGCCACATCGTCGTAGAGCGCGCGGGCTGTCATGTTGGTCTCCTGCGTCAGCCAGTAGACCTTCTCGCACCCGTTCCCCGCAGCCCAGTCGCGCACGTGGGCGATCAGCTGTCGCCCCACGCCGGAACCTCGGGACTCACCGTCGACATACAGGTCTTCGAGGTAGCAGTACGCCGATCTGCTCCACGTCGCCGGGTGGGCGAGCCAGTGCACGATGCCGATCGCTCGTCCGTTCTCGTCGCGCGCGACCGCGCCGTGCAGATCCCGCCCCTCAACGATCCGCCGGAACGTCTCGTGCGTGATGTCGTCCGAGAGCTCGGTGCCGTAGAACGTCAGATAACCGCGCCACAGACCGGACCACTCGTCGAAGTCGACATCTGCGATGGCGGTGATCGTCGTCATGCCGTCAGCCTAGTGCGACGCGCCCGGGAGCCCGGCGCCGATTGGTGTTGCGCGCGATCCGTGTAGTACTCTGTTCAAGTTGCTTCGAGCAGTGAGGAAGCAGTTCTGGGCCTGTGGCGCAGCTGGTAGCGCACCTGCATGGCATGCAGGGGGTCAGGGGTTCGAGTCCCCTCAGGTCCACATTCGGAGAAGGCCCCGCGAGAGATCGCGGGGCCTTCGTGCTTTCTGCAGCAGGCATCGACGCGGGCTGATGCATCGGCCGCGGATATCGCGTCGCCACGCCCCGCGCCAGGGACTTGCCATCGCCCGCTGCGGCGGATAGAAAGGCCAGGCCGTCTTCGTCACCGGGGCGGTCTTCGATGAGGTGGAGGACGCACGTGCTGGGACTGTTCCGACGACCGGATGCTCTGTCATCGCCCCTCGCAGACACGTCGACTCCGCACCCGGAGACGCGCCTGTGGTCCCGGGGATTCGGCCTCGTCGCGACGCGCAGCCTGCAGATCCTCGCCGTGCTCGCCGTGGTCGCGATCGGCGTGCTGGTGATCACACAGCTCTCGCTCGTGTTCATCCCCGTCACGATCGCGCTGATCCTCGCCTCGGCCATCCACCCGCTCGTCGCGTTCATGCGCCGTCGCGGCGTGCCGTCGATCCTCGCCACCTGGATCGCCCTGATCGGCATCCTCGCGATCCTCGGCGCCATCGTATGGGTGATCGTGCTGACCGTCCGATCGCAATGGGACGACCTGGTCGAATCCGCCACTGACGGCGTCACGCAGGTGACAGCCTGGCTCGACACCCTCCCTTTCAACATCGCATCCATCAACCTCGACGAGGTGTGGGCAGGACTCGGCGACTTCCTGACGAGCGCCTCGTTCGGACGCGGAGCGCTCGCCGGCGTGTCTGCGACGGCGAGCTTCTTCACCGGCCTGGCGCTGATGATCGTGGTGCTGTTCTTCTTCCTCAAAGACGGACCGCGCATCTGGGAGTTCCTGCTCCGCCCCTTCACCGGAACGAGCTACGAGCGTGCCCGCCGGATCGGCGACAAGACCGTCGACGTCTTCGGAGGGTACGTGCGCGGAACATCGATCGTCGCCGCCGCCGATGCTCTCGGAATCGGGATCGGCCTGGCGATCCTGCAGATCCCGCTCGCGCTCCCGCTGGCGGTGATCGTCTTCCTGACCGCATTCATCCCGCTGGTCGGCGCCACCGCGGCCGGCATCCTCGCGGCCCTCGTGGCGCTCGTCACTCATGGGCCGGTGGCTGCCCTGATCGTCGTCGGCATCGTCGTCCTCGTGAACCAGCTCGAGGGCAACTTCCTGCAGCCCGTGGTGATGGCGCGTTCCCTCAAGCTGCACGCTCTTGTGATCCTGCTCGCTCTGACGACAGGAACGATTCTCGGTGGCATCGTCGGCGCGGTACTTTCGGTGCCGATCGCCGCCGTCGCCTGGGGAATCATCACGGTGTGGGACGGCCCGCACACCCCCGCGAAGCCGTTCCGCAAGAAGCGCCCCGAGACGGTCTGAGTCCACTCGGCGCCGTCGCTCGGGGGGATACCCCTCTGGGTGCCGGCCGTCAACCCACTCCAGCTCGGTGCGCGTGCGACATATCGTGGCGGGCACATGTCACGAGAGGAGTCGACGATGACGAACAACCGGATACCCCCGCTGGTCCCCCGCCCGGACGACGACGGAGAGATCGACGGCGTGCCACACCGCGACGTCGATGGCGAGCCGGTGCTCGACACCGATGCGGATGCCGACGAGGTCGACGGCGCCGCTGCCGACCGTCTGGCGGCGGAGCAGCCGCGGGGGGGGGGGGCCGGGGTGCGCCCCCCCCCACCCCCCGCCCCCGCGGGCCCCCCCCCCCGCCGGGCCCGCCCCCGCGGTGTGGGGGGGGGGGGGGTGGGTGGGTTGGGG